>NZ_JBHVSO010000004.1:0-586498 GCF_042885155.1 Brevibacillus sp. NPDC058079 | reverse complement strand
TGCCCTTTAGCTGCCATAAAAAAATGCACCCCCTAAAGTTCATCGGTAAACCACAGGGGTTTTTCCAATGTCTACTTTAAGGGGTGCACTTCAATATTCCGGGGAGGGCTTTTCTTATGTATTACGATTGTTCGTAACACAAATTATTGCTGCTAAGTAAAGAATTGATGCTACTATGGCTCTTAAAAAGGATTCTTGATCTGTGTCATTGTTATAAATTGAAACAGAAGCAACTACCACAATGTGACCAATGACGTAGACTAGAAGACCGTACAAAATTTTTTTAAGCATAGAAGATCATCCTAATTTTAGTAGTCAAAGCTATCGTAATCTGGAGAAGCCATTTCAATATCTGCAGCATAAGATACGTTCATGTTAACTGAAGGAGTTGAACTTCCAGAGAAGCCAATTTCAATACCACTCGCATGGATTTGAACATGTCCATATTCTCCAACAACATTTGCTGAGCCATCGTCATCATTTTTATAAACTTTTGCGGTCAGTACAATTTCGTAGTCGTTTTTCATTGAGTCAATATCTACATCATAGGCAATTCCTTTTTCTGGGTCAACATCGTTTAATGCAACGTCATCACGATCAGATCCAAATGTTCTCATGATATAGCAGTCATCTTCGTATAACGTGAAATCATCTGACCAAGCGAGTGCAATTGCATCAGTAAATTCATAAAAAGGGTCTGTCAGCCATTCACCAGTGGCTACAAACTTAAAATTATCCTTGCTACGCTTTTCATTAATTCTTTTAGCAACAACACTCATTTTAAAATCGTCTTTGTCTAATGTTCGTAGCTTAACTTCCCCGGTATCCTCTTCATCAAGGTTTCTATAAACCTCCTGAATACTAACAATCTCGCCCTCCTCTTTACTTAATTCATAGATAGCAGCATCTGATAAACTATCAATTTGATCTGGAGTTATATGTTCAGCGAAATCCAATTTCTCCAGAGCTAAAACACGTTCTACAGTTGATAATGGTGTGAAATTCTCTTCTTGCGTTTCTTCTTTGGTGTTTTGTTTGTCAGAAGCGAAGGCAGGGTTGACAGTTAATAGAGACAAAACTGTGGCAATAGCTACGACTTTTTTCATCAAAAGCACCTCAATTCAGAAATTTAACCGCAAATCGAGTATATACCATATTTATCCAAAAATGAATTTATATAACAAACATGCGATAAAAAATTAACGCTTTGGTATTAGTTGTGAATTATTCAAATGACTTTTATTGATAGGTAACTACTAGCATAAGCGTAGACATTTCTCTTTATTGTTTGATGGTGATTCATTGGCCTTGTACTCGTTGTAACCCAACACAAATTAGGCACCGGACATGTTCCGGTGTTTTTTTGTGCACTTGACAACGATAAGACGATATATCATTATGTTTATTAAATAACAAACAAAAAGACGTTTTGTTTATTTATTTCGTGAAAAGCGAGGGAGAAACGATGAATCGAGAAGAACTGAAACAACTGTATAAAGAATCAGAAACGCAGGCAGGGGTGTATCAGATCAAAAACACTGAAAACCAAAAAGTCTGGATCAGCGCCACCCGCAACCTCAAGACGATGAACGGAAAGCTGTTTACTCTCAAAATGGGTTCGCATATAAACAAGCAGCTTCAACAGGAATGGAATGAGTACGGAGAAGAGGCATTCGTCTTTGAAGTGTTGGAGGTTTTGAAAAAGAAGGAAGACGGATTCTTTGATGAAAAAGATGCGCTGAAGAAACTGGAACAAAAATGGCTCGACCAGCTCCAGCCGTACGGAGAGCGCGGATACAACCAGGAAAAAAAGAAAGAACAATAATCAAACGAAAAGAGGGGAAGAAAAATGAAAATACCTACTAACTTGAACCATAAGCCTGTTGTGGTGTCCGATAACTATGAGCGCGTTGATGGCCGATTAGCCAGGAACACAGATGCGAAAGCACTTTCTCTGGGAGTGGCAGAGGGCAACTCCAGAAGAAAGGTCGATATATCTGCCAAGGTATGGAGATACACGGGAGAAGAATGGTCAAAACAATCGGAGGAACTGCCTCTCCATCGTGTTCTTGATATGTCCATACTGATTTGTCGGTCTTTGGCACACTTTCGCGACGCATACAGATATGAGCATTATTATGACCCACAGGAGCCACTCATCGACCGGGTTGCCCTGCAAGGGGATGCAATGAACGTGGCGATATGTACGGACAATGAGAGTCTTCATGAAGACATTAAGCTGTTCAGCCAAGGGCTGAGTAACGACGATGAGATGATCGGCGAACGTCTGCGCACATTATCAAAGCTATTAAAGGATATGGGGTATTGAAATGTTTTCCAATGTTTATGTTCGAACGATTATCCTCTCCCGCGTGCTGCTGCATTTGGGGATCTGGATCCGGAATTATGCCGTTCTTCTTTTCGTTAGCGAATTGACGAATAATAATCCGGTTTATGTATCACTGATTTCGGTTGCTGAATTCGCCCCCATTTTTCTATTCGGCCTGATTGGCGGAACCTTTGCTGACCGATGGCGGCCGAAGCGGACAATGGTTTGGAGCGATCTGCTGTCTGCCCTGTCTGTCGGGGCTGTGCTGCTTGCACTCATGAATGGTGGATGGATGGCACTTCTCATCGGAACATTTATTTCCGCCAGCCTGTCTCAATTTTCTCAACCCTCAGCCATGAAGCTGTACAAGCGTCATGTGCCAGCTGAACAACTGCAGGGCGCGATGGCTATGTCCCAAACGCTTGTCGCTGTCTTTACGGTTTTAGGTCCGGTCATTGGCACGTTTATTTTCATCCAGTTTGGAATTACAGCCTCTCTGATTCTGACAGCGGTTCTGTTCCTAGGGTCTTCCTTTATATTAACGACGCTTCCCCGTGACGCGGAGGAACCGAAGTCTGAGGATGCTGGCGGCTTCATAAAGGAATTGAAGGCCGGACTGCGCTATATCGGGTCCAATCAATCCTTACGAACTCTCTGTCTGACTTTCTTCGCTGTCGGATTGGCGTCAGGTCTGACACAGCCGCTTCAGATCTTCCTTGTCATCGAGAATTTGGGACAGGACAAACAATTTTTGCAGTGGTTGGTTATGACCAACGGGTTAGCCATGTTGGCAGGAGGAGCAATCATAATCGGGATAGCCAAAAAGGTAAGGCCACAGATGCTGCTCATGGTAGGCTTGCTTGTCTCTGCCGCTTGCACGATGGTAGTAGGGGTTACCACAACGATTTGGTTGATGATTGTTCTATTAGTGATCAGCGGTTTCTTTTTCCCTTGTATTCAAAGCGGAATCCAGACGCTACTTGTACGGAACACAGAAGGGGCATTTATTGGCCGAGTATCTGGTGCGATCACGCCTGTTTTTATGGGGATGATGGTGATTGGCATGTTTATATCCGGCTATTTAAAAGAGACGTTTTCCCTAGTTGCGGTATATGTGGTGAGCGGGGTTTTGATTATGATCGGTGCGGCTTTGCTGCTGCCTCTTCTTGTTGAGAAAAAGAGCAAAGATGCGAAGAAACCAGCACTATGAGTGGAGGAGAAATGTGATGACTGAAAATGAAACATATGATTTGTCACCCGAAAGACAGCTGACGGATGCAGAAAAAAAGCTTGTTTGGAAAAAGCCTTCCACTCATAAGGTCAGTGAAGAAGAACAGCGTATTAGTAAAGAAATCAAACGCAACTGGCATCGCGGAGAAATGAAAATCGCCAATATATTAGTAGAAGGTGACGCTGGTTCTGGGAAAACACAACTAGCCAAAGCATTATCGGCTAATTTCGGGCTACCGTATACGAAAGTGACGTGTTTTGCTGATATGGATAAATCGGATATTATTGGCGCTATTTTGCCGGTAATTTCTTCTGAACGTTTAGAGAAAATGGAGCCTGCCGAGCAAGCGGTATGGAAAGCATTATATGAAAGTGATGGGTTTCAAAGCATAGCTGAAATTTTAATCGATGCACTGGGGATTACTCAGGAACAGGCAGCTTTAAAGATGAAGCAATTACTGAAGCTTGCAGCAGCGGAAAACACCGATGGTGAAGCGATTGAGTACCGATTTTACCCTTCGGAAATCGTCAGAGCCTATCAAAAGGGTTATCTATTGGAAATCCAAGAACCAAACGTTATTCGTGATGCTGCGGTGTTAATGGCATTAAACTCTGCCTTGGAGTTGGATGGCAGCATCAATCTTCCCACCGAGATCATACGCAGGCACCCAGACTTCATCGCAGTTATCACAACAAACCGCAGTTATGCGGGAACCAGACCGTTAAACGAAGCGCTGCGCGACAGGGTTCAGCATACGGAAAAGATGGACCTGCCGACCAAAGAAATCATGATAGAACGTGTCATAGCCAAAACCGGTTTTCAAGATGGAAAGGTGTTGGGGATTTTAGCGGACATGATTATGGTTTTAGACAGAACAGCGCGGGTCAATGCGATCAAGGGCGTGGCTGGAATGCGATCCTTTTTCTACTGGGCAGATGCAATTGCCGGAGGAGCTTCCGCAAAAGAATCTCTTTATCATAAGGTCATCTACAAGATAACAACTGATTCGGAAGAAATAAAGCTTTTAGAAGAAGCACTAAAAAATCATGGTTTGTTTGCCAGCTTGGAAGAAGCCGAGATTGAACTAAAAAAAAACGAAAATCTGACGACGCCATAGAGATCAGGACATGGGGAGATATAGCCGACACTGATTTTGGTAAAGACAACCATGGAGAGGAAAAGGGAATCGCATTGAAAAAATCTGCCGATAGTGACGAAAGCTCTTCCCGTGTCTCTGAAGATTCTACTCATATGGAATGTTCAGGTTTGGGGGAAGATAGCTCTCCTCAATATCATCAGGCAAATCCTGAATCCATGTCAGAGGAAGCGAAACAAAAGGAACGTGATTTCCGTAAAAAGCTGAATCGAGAGGCAAGAGAGGTCATTTCCGATTCGATTCATAAAAAAGTAAAGGTCATTGTTCACCGTCCAGACTACGATGAGGAAAACCAACAGGAATATGTTCGGCTTTGTCAGGGACTCATGCCTATCGTGCAAGAGATTGCCAGAAAGACACTTCCGTACCTGGAACATGAGATATCTTCCGACTTTGCGAGGAATCGTTACTATGGCAGCAAATTTCAAGCAGACAGCGTTGCTTACAGGGATTACAAGTATTTTGCCAAGAAGCGTCCTCCAACGGAATCCCCTTCTCTTGTGGTTGGTCTTAGGGTTGATGAATCCGCATCTATGTCAGCTTACGGGAGATTAGAAGCAGCAAAACGAGCAGTGATCGCCGTATATGAATATTGTCTGCTTTGTCATATCCCCATTTTGATCTACGGCGATACTGCGGATGTTTCCAGATTGGAGCAAATGTCGATCTTTGCCTATGCCGACTTCGATAAAGCGGATGCCAATGATCGCTTTAGGTTAATGAGAATTCATGCGAGAAGTAATAATCGCGATGGCATGGCTCTTAGAATTATGGCGGAACGATTAGCCGCTTCCCCCCAAAAGACAAAACTGTTGATTAGCATAAGTGACGGACAACCGAAAGCAATGGATGACTATACCGGAAGTTACGCTGTTACAGATATGAAACAGACCATACAGGAATATGAACGAAAAGGAGTTACATTTCTTGCAGCCGCAATCGGTCAAGACAAGGATGTGATAAGTGAAATCTATGGGAATGAAAGATTTTTGGATATTACAAATTTACATGAGTTCCCTGCAAAGTTAGTTCGGATTATTGCTCGGTATTTATGATGGAAGCGCGGGCATCCTCTCTATCTGTTTCGCACAGAGAGGATGCCCGCGCTCTATTATTTTTCAATATACGCGTATTTAAAGTAGGAACCGCCGAGAGGGAAGATTACAAAGTCCTTCACCTTGTCGTTTTTCACATAAGCGTTGCCGCGGAAATGCAGTGGTGCCAGCGGCATTTCTTCCATGAGAATTTTTTCGGCGTCAAACATCAGTTGCTTGCGTTTTTGCTCGTCGGTTTCATAGTAGCTCTTATTGAGCAGATCGCGGTATTCCTTGTTGTCGAAGCGAACGACGTTGTTGCCACCCAAGTCCTTGTACATTTCGAGGAAATTGATCGGGTCGTTGAAATCGGCTCCCCATAGCCAGATGCCGAAGTCGTATTTGCCATTTTGGACATCCTCGTTGAACACTTTCCATTCTGAGGTGCGAATGTCAATGTCGACTCCTAATGTTTTCTTCCACTCGTCCTGGAGTGCTTGAGCCAGCTTCTTGTCCGTTTCTCCGGTGTCGTAGTAGTACGTGACTTTAGGGAATTGAGTCAGCCCGAGTTCTTTCATGCCTTCTGCCAAAAGCTGCTTGGCCATCGCCACATCCTCTTTAAAGTAGCCGTCCGGATTCAACCCCATGGAAACGGGAACCCAGCCATAAGCGGGCGGAACACCAGTCTGTAGGATGTTATCTACCAATTGCTGTCGGTCGATAGAATACGAAAACGCCTGACGAATCTTTTTGTTGGTAAAAGGGGGCTTCTCTGTATTGAAGATGACGGCTTTGGTTCCGGGGTTATCTGCGACCAGCAGCTTGCCTTCTTCCTTGATCTGACCAACCGCATCCGGTGACAAGCCAAAGGAAGGGTAGCCTCCCCAATCCAGATCGCCATTTTCAAACATGGACAGGGCGGTGTTGTTATCCTCGATGATGACAATATGGATCTGATCTAGCTTGACGTTGGCGCTGTCCCAATAAGTAGGACTTTTGCTGAAGGTGAGCTTGGATTTGTGCTCCCACGTATCCATGATAAACGGGCCATTGCCGACAATCGTTTTGGCTTCTGTTGCCCACTGGGGGTTGCTCTCGATGGTCTTTTTATGAAGTGGGTAGTAGGTAGTGAATGAGGTCAATTCGCGGAAGAACGGTGTTGGTGAGCGCAAGGTGAAATCTAATGTGTAGTCGTCCTTTGCCTTTACCCCGACGTCTTCTGGCTTGCCTTTTCCGGAGTAAAAGTCCTCGCCCCCTTTGATATAGAAGAGCTGATACGCGTAGCCGGAAGCGGTTTTGGGGTCGAGATTGCGTTTGATGGCGTACTCAAAATCGTGAGCGGTAACAGGATCGCCATTGCTCCATTTGGCGTCCTTTCGAATGGTAAAAGTAAAATGAGTGAAGTCAGGAGTATGCGTGTAGCTCTCCGCGATGGCGTTGATCATCTGGCCTTGACGGTCGACGCTGGTCAGTCCTTCGAAGCTGAGATTGATCATGTCCATCGAGGTCGAATCTGTTGCAATGCCGGCATCCATCGTAGATGGCTCCCCGGTGATGCTCCATTGCAAGACCATTGGCTCTGAAGTAGTAGGCTTAGCTGTTGTTTCCGCTGGAGGGGATTGGATATTGTCGGCGGGCTTCGAGCTACAGCCGACAGAGAGACTAAATAACAAAACAGCAGTAGAAATGCCTAGTAGCCACTTGTTCATACTGTCCTCCTGTTAAATTATTTGAAAAATAAGAAAATTTATAGTTCCTCAAAAGAATAATGCACAGCAACCAGTCAGTCATTCAACATAATGTATAAATATTCATCAGAAATCACGGTTACCTTTCGGAATAAATTCATACAATTTGTCCGTTACTTCATTAACTATCGATCTGAAGGGACAACAAAAGCCACCCGCAAAAGGTGGCTTTGTCATTAGGGAGGGAAAAAAGGATTACTTGTTCATCGGCAAAACACCATCGCGCGATTTTCTCGTCCAAGGTGTTCCGAGATAAGAAAGCGCCCAGCGATCAAGACCATACCAGCCTGCAACCTTCCAAGCCAGAACGAGCCAAGTGGCAAAAACAAAAAGGAGTGGGTTGGTGCTGACCGTTCCTGCGAACAGAAAGCTGACGTTCATCAAGCCGCCGAAAAACGCTGCGATCCCTGTCAGGCATCCGAGGATCAAGCCGAGTCCGACGAGTACCTCACCCCAAGCAACGAGGAAGCCGAACACCTTGGCATTTGGCAATACCATATTTTCCAGGAACCAGGCGTACCACCCCGTTACGTCCTTTCCTTCGGCTGCTTTTGCCAAGGAGCCTTTTACGAACCCTTGAATCGCGCCGCCAGCCGCATCTCCGGTCCAGGCATCGGACTGGACTTTTTTCCATCCCGCAGTAATCCATGCATAGCCGACATACAGTCTGATGATCAACCAGAGCGCAGCCGATTTTGTGCTGGTGAACAGGAAGTGTGAAACAGGATTTTCAGGAATAATAATTTCGTTTTGACGATTTTGCATGTGGGTGTCCTCCTACATACGTTTTGAACATCTTTGTTCGAGCCGATTTTAACATAACAAATGGCTGTGTAGTGCGGTTTTGGGCATAAGTTCATACGGTGTTCATTGACACTATAAGCACGGTGTTAATGGTAAATCCTAGTGTATGTATTGCCAAAATACAGTAAATTCATGAAAGGATTGACAAGTTAAGATGTGGTAAATTATGTTAAGTTATGTTAAAAAAATAAAACTTCTTGGAGCAGACTTATGAAACGAATGTGGATGTCTTTTCGTACTAAGCTTACCTTGATGATTTCTTTATTTACGATGCTGGTAGCCATTGTGTTGTCTATTATTGACTATGCTCAGTTCAAGGCGAATATTATTTCTGACCAAGCGGTACAGTACCAGCTGGTAGAGGATCATGTCACGAATGCAGTGAAGAATGTGGATATGGCATACGGCGTTTTTGAGAAAGACATGGAAACCCGCATGCAGCAAACACTGCAAGTGTTAACGAATAATTATCGGCAAAATCCAGGGGTGGAGAAGTGGGACTATGTAGCCCTGCGTGAGCAGTATGGGATGGATATTTTCATCATTGACCGAAATATCAAGGTCGTTCATTCCAGCGTCAAAACCGATATTGGGCTTGATTTCAGCAATGCCGGGGCATTTACAGAGCTGTTGAAAAAGCGGATCGATGGAAAAGAGTTTTCTGCCGATGGCATGGAGGTTTCCGTCAATACAGGTCAAATCAAAAAGTTCGCTTATCTCCCTACGTTTGACCAGAAGTACCTGTTTGAAGTCAGTGTGAATTTGCAGGACAGCGCTCTTTTCCAGACCTTTAATTTCTTGGCTGTGTCGCAGGCGATCACGGAGAAATACGGCATGGTAAAAGACATTCTGGTCTTTTCTCATGATGGCTACGCTTTGGGGAGAACAGGGAGCGACGGGAAAGCCTTGCGGGTGATCGAGAGTCACTTGCCGATTTTTACGGAAGCATACCAATCTCAAGAAATCAAAGAGTTTCATGAAAAAACAGAGGAGAAAGATCTCACTTATCGCCTCGTCCCGTACAAGCTAGGCAATGATCCGAATGATCTCAGCCGATCACGTGTCATCAAGATTGTGTATGACAATACGGAGCTGAACCAGAAGCTGGCGGACAATCTGGAGTCCGTTGTCTGGAAGCTGGTATGTTCCGTGGCAGGAGCGTTGCTTCTATCCTTCTTGCTGAGTCGCTGGATTACCCGCCCGATTGATCAAATGAGGGAGATCATTACGCAGACGGCTCAATTTGATTTGCGGGAAAAAATGGCGGTGAACGAGCAGGGCACGCAGGATGAGATTGGATTGACAGCACAGTCGATCATTGTCATGCGTGAGCAATTGAGCGAGGTTGTGAGCAAGCTAGCAGCGGTGTCCCACTCGGTCGCTGAAAATGCGCAAAGCGCGAAGCAAGCTACTAACAAAGTAAGCGAGCAGTCCAGCGGAACCGCGGAGGCTACGGGCATCTTACTCGCCCATATGCAGGAGACGATGGCGGCCACAGAAGAGATGAATGCGACCTTGAACGACATGGAGACCGTCATTCACTCGATTACGAAGAGAACGGAAGAAGCGGCTGCGACCGCGCAGGACGTCAGCTCGCGGGCAACTGCTTTGCGGGAGCATGCATTGGCTGCGGATAAAATGACGACAGAGCTGTATATGAATGTGAAGGCACAAACGGAAATTGCGATCACCGACTCGAAGGAATCGATGGAAAAAATCAACCTGTTGGCAGAGGCGATACTCACAATCTCTGAGCAGACGAATCTGTTGGCATTGAATGCGGCGATTGAAGCTGCACGTGCGGGAGACAGCGGTAGAGGGTTTTCTGTCGTAGCGGATGAGATACGCAGACTGGCGACGCAATCGTCTGAGGTCGTGATTGATATTCAACGCATTATCCAGGTCACGGGCAAATCTGTAGACAATTTGGCGACTCATTCGTCGAGCGTCTTGGACTTTATCGAAACGCGGGTCATTCCTGACTATGATAGCATGATGGAAACATCGGAGAAGTACAATTTGGATGCGCATCGTTTCCATACGTTGCTGGAAGAATTCAATGCGTCTTTTGAAGAGTTGAATTCCACAATCAGCAGTGTGGTTTCTGTCGTGGAGCAAGTGACGAACTCGATGGAGAAAAGTGCCCACAGTGTGGAGGCGATCACAGAGCAATCTCGCATTATTGCGGATAACAATCAACAGGTCGCGGCTATTTCAGAGCGAAATGTCGGCTTGACGCAGACGATGGAAGAGATCGTGCATCGCTTCAAAATCTAAGAGTGCCCCCCTTTCTAGTGAAAAATGGAAGGGGGGTTTGTTAATATATTTTCAGGAAGGATGTAGGCAGAAAATAAAAGTTTTCACGGAGGGTATGTATGAAAACCTATATTTACATGGTCAGGCACGGAGAATCACCAAAAACCGAAGGAGACGAAAGAACACGAGGACTGACTGAAAAAGGTTGGTCAGATGCCCGTATCATTACTCAATTGTTGAAAGACGAGGGGATAGATGCGTTCATTTCAAGTCCGTATCAAAGGGCAATGGCAACCATAGAAGAACTAGCCCAGTCCGTAGGGAAAGAGATCGTCGTTTTAGAAGAGCTGAGAGAACTCGTTTTTATCGGAAACAATCAAATCATGGCTGATAGCGAATTGTATCCATTAGTAAAGAGGATGTTTACTGAGCCAGACTTTTCTTTACTTGGAGGAGAGTCCATCGCAATTTGTCGGAATCGTGTGGTAAGTACGTTGCGAAAAATTTTAGAGCAATATAGAGGGCAGAAAGTTGTAATCGGAACGCATGGTGCCGTTATGACTTTGATGATGGGGTACTTTGACAGTCAGTACGATTTGGATTTTTTATTGACGACGTCCAAGCCTGATATTTACAAAATGGAGTTTCAGGGTGAAGTGCTCGTAGAAACGAAGCGATTATGGAGGAACTGACTTCCTATAGGAAGAAAGGTTTTGCTTGTGAGATTTTTGTGAGAATTGTTTGATACGCTAGGAGCCGACTACGAGTACATGACTAGGAGGCGTGAAAATGACTAGCGAAAAAGACCGAAATTTGATGCGAAAGGAAGGCCTTCTCTATTTTCGAAAAGGATTGGCTACACTGCTTTGCTTCGTTCTTCTGACGTTGGGGATCGAGAACCCTGTATCTGCTTTTCGAGCAGAGAATTTGGCTTCTGGGAAAGCAGTGACATCCGGCGGGCACTATCAAAACTATTCACCAGACAAAGCTATAGATGGTCAGGTGGGGATTGATAGCTCTTGGATAAGTGATGTGTATCGTACAGGATGGTTCCAAGTAGATTTAGGGGAAGAAACCGAGTTTAATTTATGGGAAGTAAGTGCAGCCATTAGTCGTAACAAAGATTATTCCTTGCAAATCAGCAGTGACGGAATTCATTTTTCTGATATTCCAGATGCGAATGCGAAAGTAACAGGAAATGAGTTATATGATACATCTCGATTATTATCTGCTCCTGTTAAGAGTCGTTATGTCAGAGTCAATTTTACAGATACGAATGATGGTTTCAATCCAAACATTATGGAATTTGGCTTATACTACCTGAAAAAGCCTGAAGCTCCTGAAAATGTGAAGGCCGTGCTGGATAATGATCGTGCAATCATAAGTTTCAGTCCTCCAAATTCATATGGAAAACCAATCACGAGCTACAAGGTTACCTCCCATCCTGGAAACCTGACGGAGACTGGAACGGACAGCCCGATTACAGTAACAGGGTTGAGCTATGAAACGGAGTACACATTTACCGTCACCGCTACAAGTGAGATAGGAGAATCAGTTGCCTCTGCACCTTCCAACGCCATTACGCCAGTCGAGGCTGCTCCATCCAAGCCAGTCCTGACACTTAGCCATAACAACTGGACCAATCAGGATGTCAAAGTAACGATGGCAGGCGAGCCAGGAAATACGATTCAGTACAAGCTGAAAAACGGCTCCTGGGAAACATACACGGATAAAATTACAGTGTCGACCGAAGGAATCACAGAGGTTGTCGCTGTTCAGGTCAACGGTACGCAAAAGAAGAGTGATGAGGAAAAAGTAGAGGTCCGTATCGACAAGACAGCGCCAGTCATTACCTTAAAAGGCGATGCGACGATGACCATCTATAAAGGCAGTACGTTCACCGATCCAGGCGTAACCATCACGGATCGTGAAAGCGGCTTGCAGGCTGAAGTTGAGGGTTTCGTCGTTCCTAACCAAACAGGGACGTCCACACTGAAGTACCACGCAAAAGATTCGGCTGGAAACAAGGCTACTCCTGTCATACGACTGGTGAATGTCGTGAATAAGCCGACCCCACCGACGCCTCCGTCTTACTATCCAGTTTCCGAAGTAACACTGGAAGAAGAGGAGCTCACGATGACGCTCGGGGATGAACCTGTCGAGTTAGAAGCCACAATCAAGCCAGCATATGCTTCCTACAAAGCTGTCGAATGGAACAGCAGCAACCCTGAGGTAGCAGAGGTTGACAAGGAAGGCAACGTAACCGCGAAGAGCGCAGGGAAGACGACAATCACCGTAAGAACGCTTGATGGGAACAAGACGGCAACTACTGAGATTACCGTGAAGAAAAGAGTAACCTTTACCCTGGAAGCATCCCCAGAGGAACTGACGCTAAAGCCTAAACAGTCCAAGTACCTCAAGGTGTATGTGATAGACGGCAAAAAGCGCAAGGATATTACGAAAGACAAAGAAACGACGTACAGCATCGACAATGATCTGATCTCTTTGAAAAAAGGACGCATTACTGCTGGCAAAACAGAAGGCGATTCCGTCATTACCGTCCAGTACCAAGGAGAGGAGCTCACTATTCCGGTAAGTGTATCTGGTTTGACTGTCAGATCGATTGAATTGTCCGAGCCGACGCTTGTGTTGGAACCAGAACAGGAACAGAAGTTGACCTTAACCGCTTCCTTCAGTGACAAGAGTAGTAAGGATGTCACAGAAAAAGCCACCTGGACTTCGAGCGATCCTGATGTACTGGAAGTGCTCAAAAACGGTGAGATCAAAGCAGTAAAAAGCGGAAAAGCTTATGTGACTGTCACGTACGACAACAAGTACACGCGAGCAAGAGTTTTGGTCTTTGATGAAAAAGCGCCGAATAAGCTAAAGCTGAATCGTTCCACACTACGCCTTTCTCCAGAAGAGACCTTTACCCTCCAAGTTCATGCCGAGTATGAAAGAGGGTATACAGAATTGGTTTCCGAAGAGGTTGAGTGGGTATCGGAAAATCCTGAGGTAGCCACTGTAGACGGTGGCGAAGTGACAGCAGTCTCTACTGGCAACACGACATTGACAGGAAGCTACGGCGGAAAAGAAGTAACGGTTCGGGTAACGGTAAAATAAAGCGAGGAAAAGCCACCTGCTACTGGTGGCTTTTCGCTTTGATGACTACAATTCTATGAATCTTAGCTTATCAGGATTTCTGACAAAGTAGAGGTTGTGAATAACTCCGTGTTCGATATGAAAAAACACCACGGTGTCGATTCTGCCGTCCAGTCTGATCACAAACCCGGTCTGGTTGTTTAAAGGTGCGAGCTCTACAGAGAAATCTGAACGCTTAGAGAAGCCGCGCATCAAGCCGAGTAAGAAGGAAGCCACGCGTTTGCCAGACAAGATCGGATGCAGGGCTGCGGTGACCTTGCCGCCGCCGTCGGAGAGCAATACCGCATCTGTGGCAAGCAGAGTGAGCAATGTCTCGACATTTCTGTGCTCCAACGCAGACAGAAAACGGCCAATCCATTCTTCGCCGAGCTCTTTTTCTGGGATGAGATGAGATTCCTCTGGGTCAATCCCCATTTTCTTTTTAGCCCGACTAACAATCTTGCGGCAATTCGCTTCGGTTTTTCCAACCAGCTCGGCAATCTCGTCATATTGGAAGTCAAAGGCTTCTCGCAGGACGAATACCGCTCGTTCTGGGGGAGACAGCCGCTCCAACAGGACGAGCATCGCGTAGGATAGCAAGTCTTTGGTAATGACAGAATCATAGCTGTCTGCATCAGGGGTAGAGATGGGCTCTGGTAGCCATGGTCCAGTATACAGCTCCCGTTTTTTGCGAGCAGATTTTAACAAATCGAGGCAGCGGTTTGTGGTCATTTTGCACAGGTAAGCCTTCGGTTCAAGCATCTGTTCCAGCGAGACATCATGGGCCTTCACGAATACGTCCTGCACGATATCCTCCGCATCCGTGGCCGAGCCGAGCATCTGATAGGCGAGGCGGAACATGAGCCCCTTATATTGTTTGTACAGAGCCTCCATGGCTGTGTCACTTCCTCTTGTATCTTCGTACGTCCCTATTTTTTTCCTATTTTATCATGCTGGTAACATTCCAGGTGAACTGGCGAAGCTTCCACCCCAATTTCCCTGTCAAAATGATATCGAGTCCCCATTTTCTCGTCCAAACCATTCCGCGTTCAGGGCCGAGTCCGACGCAGTAAATGTCCATGTAGCTTTTGTGTGTGGGAGCAGGGGTTCCATCCAAGTCAGCCAGCACAATTTTGCCCAAACGTATCGCCTGCCCGGAGGCTTCCTTGCATGTCATCGTGTCCGCTTGCCCGCTGGCTGGATCTACGATGCGCGCACAATCGCCAATACTGTACACCCCCGGCGTTCCCGCTACACGATAGGATTCATCGACGACCACCTGTCCGTGTGTGGTCAGTGGCACGCCCATGCTGCGCAATGCGGGATTGGGCAAGAGTCCGAGCGACCAGACGCACAGCCCGACAGCAAGCATGCGACCACTGGCTAGCGTCAGCATTCCGTCCCGCTCATGAAGTGCCTTTTGACCATGTAGAATGGTAACGCCGCCATCTGTGAGTGCACTCTCCAGCTTGCGCCCCATTTTGGCAGGGCCTTCCGTAAACAAACGATTTTGTGCGTTGATGAGATAGACGTTGACTTCATCAGGATGGATGCCGAGGTTCTTCGCTTCCTCACGCATAGCGAAAGCCAGCTCCGCAGCGGTCTCCATCCCGCTGATACCCGCTCCCGCAACGGCGATCGTTAACAATCGCTCACGTTCGGAGGGCTGCTTCTCATGGAGGGCTTGGCGCATGTTGGCAAGCCACTTATCCCGAACCGCCTCGGCCGCCTCGACGCCCGTCAAAGCGATGCCGCCTTGTTCTGGCTCCGGTTGGCGAATGACGCTTCCTACTGCCAGGATGAGAATGTCGTAGGGCAACGCCTGCTCTTGACCGTTTTTGTTCCGGAATAAGAGGCTTTTCTCCTTCCCTTTGATCGACGTGACTGTACCTTGGACGAATTCGACGCCCTCTGGAAACAGGCTTTTTAGTGGAATCGAGATATCTGTTTTGGCAGCAGCTGGTTTGAACAACAGGACTTTGCGAAGGTGATGAGGCTCTCTATCGATTAAGATGAAACGGATCGGGCGTCCTTTGCACGTATCGCGAACGGCTTTTAGTGCGTGGATACCAGCGTACCCGCCTCCGACAATCACACATGTTTGTTCTTTCATGCCAATCAGCTCCTCGTTTAGTTTGACCATATAACGAGAGAGGGAGCGATTGTGTGACACACCGCAAGAGGAAAATGTCGAAGAAAATCGAATAGGGATTAGACAGGAAGCTAGACATCTGAGTTCGTAGGAGGATTCCAAGCATGTCATACAACATCTACACTTTCGCACAAAGATCGGATTTAAACGATCAAGCTGATGCACTAATCGAAGCAAGCTGGTCTGCCTTCATGCTGAATGACGAAGTGGCTAACGAATATTACGGTCATCTGTATGACTGGTTCTCTCCTTATCAATTTATGCTGACGGACGAGGCTGACAAGGTGATCGCTGTAGGAAATGCGATTCCATTTTATTGGGATGGCACTTCGGAAGGGCTACCAAAAGGGTGGGATGATGTCTTTCTGCAAGGGATTGAAGACTACCGCCAAGAAAAACAGCCAAACGCGATGTCGGCACTCTCCATCTCCATCGATCCCCACTATCGTGGACACGGTCTCAGCAAGCAGATGGTTACGGCGATGAAGGATATCGCCAAAGAAAATGGCTTGGTGCACTTGGTGGCACCCGTACGTCCATCGCTCAAGCACAAGTACCCGCTCACGCCCATGGATAAGTATGTTCAGTGGAAAACGACCGATGACGCTCCGTTTGATCCGTGGGTGCGCACGCATTGGAAACTGGGAGCGACGATCATGCAGGTGGCGCCGGAATCCATGCTGATCAAAGGAAGCTTGACGGATTGGGAAAGCTGGACAGGGATGAAATTTCCGGAGTCCGGATCGTACATCATTCCAGACGCATTAGTTCCCGTGCAGGTTGACGTGGAAAAGGACGAAGTGGTATATATCGAGCCGAATATTTGGATGCAGCATGTTTTGTAGAGCGATCCAAAAGGATTGGTTTTTGGAAAAGGAAGAACAAACAGCGAAGTAGCCGTTGTGGAAACCACAGCGGTTTCTTTTTGCATTTTCTGTCACCTTTTTGCCGTGAGACGGATCATACCTAATAGCAAGCAATCAACGGATGAGGTGAACGGGTTGAACGAAGCAGAAACAATGCCAGCCAGTCTGGAGGTTACACGGGAAGCCAAACTGAAATGGCTGATGCAGCAATACGGGGAGAAGATTTTTCATCTGGTGAGTCTCACGGTAAAGAATCATGCGTTGGCGGACGATATTACCCAAAACGTGTTTATCCAAGCATATCGGCATCTCGAGCAGTTCCGCGGGGACGGGCAGATCAAGCATTGGCTCTACAAGATCGCGATGAATGAAAGCAAAAAGCATTTTCGGTCGTGGTCTTTCCGCAACATTTTTCCGACGATGGATGATCATCTGGGCGACCTGATGGATCGGCAGGCAAACAATCAGGTAGAGGAAGAGATTTTAAACCGGGTGAAACGGGAAGAGGTCGTCACGTACATTCAATCCCTCGCACCGAAGTACAGGCAGGTTATCCTCCTGCATTATTACGAAGACCTGTCGGTTGCGGAAGTGGCGGACATTCTCGCGGTTTCGCAGGAGGTCGTCCGTACGCGTTTGCATCGAGCCAGGAAGCAATTGAAGGAGACCATGTCGAAGGAGGTAAAAGGATGAGCGACGATCGCATGTGGAAAGAATGGAGCCAATCAGCAAAGCAATCCGTTCGTGAGAAATATCCCTTTCATTTGGAAAAATTCGAGCAGGAAGTACTTACGAAAATTCAGAGTGAGAAGCGTCGCCGTCGTTGGCAAGTAACCTCTTGGGCAGCCGGAGCGGCAGTTGCTGCGACTTTTTTCTTTCAGATTGTTCAGCCGCTTGATGGTAGTTTGTGGGGACTGACGGGGGCAGAGAAAGGACAGGAATCCTTTGAATGGATAACACCAGATGAAGGCTTCATGCATGCTTTGAAGAACGGCTATCCGATTCTGCCTGAGGTGAAAGTGGAGAAGGACGGTTTTGTTTATCAGATCAGGGATGCCATGGTCGATCACAGACGGATTACGTTTACGCTGTTAATCTCCGGTGAAAAAATGGAGGAGATTGCGCGAATTCCAGACGAATCGAAAAGAAGCGAGATGCTCTATGGAAGTCTTCGTGTAGATTTGGGGGAGCTGATAGAAGTAGGTCATGCTCCGAAAGATTTTCAATTAATCGATGGTGTGCATTATCTTATCATCACACCGAATTACCGAATTGACGAGAAAAAAATGCGGGAGTTCATGAATCAGACGAAGCCCGTTCTGCCTGTGCAAATTGTAGATATGCGCAAGAAAGAAGCTGATGAAGTGGTAGCCGAGCTGTTGCTGCCTCTGCCAAGGTCCGTCACTGTAGCAGAAAAAGCAATCCAACCGGATGAAGAAGTAGAGGCTGTGCTAGAAACAGACAGCCTGTTGACGAGTCTGAAAGTAAACCAGATCATAGCTTCTCCGACTGTGATGGAAGCGGAGCTGGAAGCTGCTTTGCAGGATGGATTCGAGCTGTATCGCTTGGAGAATGTGAAGCTGGTAGATGGGAATGGAAAGGAATATCCGGCAATGGATGACCGAATCAATGAGAATCTGGAGCAGGTTCGAGATGGTACTGCTAACAGGGTTCAAGGCAGCGACAAGTATACGATGCAGTTTATGCCGTCGCTCTTCTTTGAAGACGTGCCGGAAAAACTCGAGCTTCGATTCGACGAGGTATCTGCGAATAAGTCCATTAGAGAAAACATCATGCTGGATCGGAATGCCAAATACCCGCAAAGCATTCCATTTGGCAAAAAGAATAAGCTGAACATCGAAAAGGTGTATTTCGACAAAGGCAAGCTTTTCATCGTCATCCCGAACGAAGGACCAGAGGAGATTAATCTGCGTGTAGAAGGTCAGTATAGCAAGGATTTTATTATCGCAGAGAACCTGGAGACTGTTTCACTTACTTTCGAGGTACCCAAACAGGATACGTATCAGCTGGAGATGAGCGGACTTGAGTTTGAGAGATTTCCCCTTAAAGGCGTGATACCTATTACGGATTAAAAAAAGCCTTTGCACGAACCAGGAGGTCTGGTATTGTGCAAAGGCTTTTTGCTGTTTTTTACACCCAACCGAGTGCTCTTGCCACCTGGGCAGTCAAGAATGTTACTCCGATCGCAATGGCTAGCGGAATGAGTGCGGAAAGCACCGTCCATTTCACACTTTTCGTTTCCTTGTAAATATTGAACAAGGTAGTGCCGCAAGGGTAATGAAGCAGAGAGAACAACATCATATTGAGTGCTGTCAACCAAGTCCACCCGTGTTGCAAGAAGACATCCTTGATATTGTCGATCCCTTCCACATCAACCATGGCACCGGAGGACATATACCCCATCAGAAGAATCGGCAGAACGATTTCATTAGCGGGCAAGCCGAGAATAAAGGCCATGAGAATATAGCCATCGAGACCAATGATTTGTGCAAACGGATCAAAAAAGGCAGCCATATGGGCGAGGATGCTATCTCCACCGACAAAGATATTGCCCAATACCCAAGTGATGATACCGGCAGGGGCGGCAACAATGACGGCCCTTTTCAGCACGCTCCACGATTTATCTTTGCTTGCGATCAGGATCGTTTTCCAAATCTGCGGACGACGGTACGGGGGCAGCTCCAGCGTATAGTGTGTCGGTACTCCGCGCAAGGCTGTTTTTGATAACGTCCAGGAAACCGTAAGAGTGATAACGATTCCAAAAAGTACCATACCCATGACGATAAGAGCAGTAATCAGAGATTGCCATCCGCTGGTCGTGCTGGTCGCCATAAAAAGAGACGCCAATAAGATCAAGGTAGGCCAGCGACCATTACAAGGGACGAAATTATTGGTCAGAATCGCCAGCATTCGCTCCCGAGGAGATTCGATAATCCGGGTGGAAAGGATGGCAGCTGCGTTACAGCCAAACCCCATCGACATGGTCAATGCCTGTTTTCCGTGTCCGCCGGCGTTTTTGAACAGACGATCCATGTTGAACGCGACACGCGGCAGATATCCGAAGTTCTCGAGCAGGGCAAAGACTGGGAAAAAGATAGCCATCGGAGGCAGCATGACGCTGACAACCCATGAGGTACCGCGAAAGAATCCGAGAACCAGAATCCCGTGCAGCCAATCGGGTGCATGTACAGCTTGAAAGCCAGCAGTTAGATAACCCTCGACAACACCGAACATGTCGGCAAGCATTCTGGATGGAACATTGGCACCTGCGATCGTGATCCAGAATACCGCACCTAAAATCGCCAGCATGATGGGGTAGCCCCATATTTTGGACGTCACAATTTTATCCAGCTTATATGCACTAGAAAGCTTTTGTTTGTCTTCGTATGTCACCGCTTCCTTACAAATACTGCGACTGGTGCGATAAATGTCACTCACAATCGTGTCTCGAATTGCACTTCCTTCCACTGAGCTCCGGGCCGCAGAAAGAAGCGCCTCAAGGGAATCAGACGGATTAGTGGCAAACGGTTCGGCCATGGGTCAAAGGCTCCTTTCTTGCAGCTGTAGCCGGATCTTGCATGCGCTCTCTCAAGGTTCGCAACAAACTTTCATCTCCATCTAACAACCGCAGAGCGATCCATCTTGTCGGAAAACGGCTACCCAAGGTTTTCTCGATTAGCGGCTCCAACTGTGCCAGCTTGGATTCAATCTGATCACTGTAGGTTATCTGTACAGGACTGGGCACGATTGTTCCGTTCGCTACATTCTCCACCTGATCGAGCAAATTCTCGATCCCGATATGATTTCTGGCGGAAATGGCGACACAGGGAACACCTAATCTTTGCGAGATTTTTTCTAGATCAATACGAATGCCAAGCTTTTTCGCCTCATCGATCAAATTGACGCATACGACGACGTAGGGGGTCATTTCCAACACCTGCAAGGCCAAATTGAGATTCCGTTCCAATGAAGTTGCATCCAGTACCACAACGGTGACGTCAGGTTGCTCGAAGATAATGTAATCTCTCGCCACTTCTTCATCCGTCGAGTTGGAATACAAGGAATACGTACCTGGCAAATCGATGATCCGAAAAGTCGTATTTCCCCGAGAGAATTCTCCCTCAGCCATTACGACTGTCTTTCCTGCCCAGTTTCCCGTATGTTGGCGAAGTCCAGTCAATGTGTTGAATAATGTACTCTTACCGGTATTCGGGTTTCCTGCCAAGGCAATCGTGTAGGAAGTCACTTTTCTTCACTCCCCACGTACTCCCCGAATATGAGGGAGCTTTCTTCTTTGCGCAAGGCGATGATCGTGTTATTTACCCGAAAGGCAATAGGATCGCCTAGCGGACTTTTTTGCATGACTTCCACGATGTTGCCGGGGACGAATCCGAGATCCAACAATCGCCTGCGCAGTATACCCTGAACGTCAATACGATCCAGACAGATGTGGCTACCAATCAAGGCATCAGACAAAGGAATGCTGATAGATGGCATGATGTTCACGCTCCTTTTTCATTAAGGACAAACTGTTGGCTTAGGGCAAAAATGAACGTAAAAAAAAGTGCACGTATTCGATATCTTCATGATTTTAGTTTAAGATAAGACTCTTTCCCTGGCAACAAAGTTTTTGCTTAAGGAAACTTTTTGGTCATAGAAAAACTGCACCGCCAATCGTTCATGGTATCTAACAATGGAGGTACAGTTCAGTCTTGATGGTCTATCGCGTGTATCTAACGGCTAGATCCGTTCCACCGGGCTTGTCAGGCAAGTGGGCCCACCTGTTCCCTTATAAGAAATCTCCTCACCCTCATACTCATACACAGTCGCACCTGCGTCGAGAAGGCGTTGCTTCGTAATCGGGTTGCCGGACACGACCATGCACACACGCGGCGCGAGAGCGAGAACATTGCTGCCGAGATTATCGTACTCATGATCCGGTACCTCGATTAACTGAATGCCTCTGTCAATGAGCAGTTGGCGGAAAAATACTGGCATCAGCTTGGAGTAAACAACTGCCAAATCATGATCGACCATGCTGATAATCGACATCAGATGCAGACATTCCGCAGGACCGCGATCATAAGGAAGCTGTACAACGATGATTTCATCCGTGAAATCCTTGACCATTTCCGTAATTTGAGCGATAGCCGCTTCGTTCGTGCGGAAGCCAAGGCCGATCGCGAGCGTTTTTTCATCCAGCCAGACGAGATCGCCGCCATCTGACAAGGCATCGCCTGTGAGCTGTCCCAAGATCGGGATATTGTTTTCTTCTAAAAAGGCTTTGTATACTTCGGCTTCTCCCTGACGGAGCTCCTTGCCAGATTTGAGGATGATTGCCCCTTTAGAAGTAAATTTCACGGGGTCATGGGCGTAAATAGAATCCAGTCCGGTTTTATCAGATTGTGGCAAGTGCAGGACGTTTTCTACATGCTCGCGCAAAATTGATTCGAATTTGGCGTATTCATGCAGAGCGCGGTCCCAGTCAGGGCGGTCTGTATAATTGAAGGTTTTCCACGATTGATCGAGATGTTCTTGACTGATAAATGCTTGATGGGGATGCTTGATGATGACGGTTTTCATCTTTTTGACCATGGATTGGCTGCCTTGGAACATAGTTGCCTCCCTTTTTCCACATTGCAGAATATTATTCATATTTCGAAATGTTCACCATTAGTTTACACATTCTGATTTCTGACTGTCAATCTGTGATTCCTCCCTGGAGTTTTTTTGCGATTCACAAAATTAGAGCAAATGGTTTAACATAGTTTCATATGAGAAGATAGATAGAAAAGGGGGGATGACCGTGATTCAATCGTTTGATCGAGCGATGGCGATTGCAACGGCACTTTCGTCGGATGAACATAGAAAATGGTGGACGATCAATGATTTAGCGAAGGAATGCCAGCTCCCGGTCAGCACCATTTATCGACTGTTGTACACGTTGATGAAGCATGGACTGGTAGAGCAGGATGCTGCGACCAAGCAATATACGTTGGGGATTAAATGGATGGAGTTTGGTTTGCGCGTGCTTGATCGAATCGATTATCGCAAAGTAATCAAGCCGATGATCGAGGAGCTTGCCAGAGAAGTGAACGAAAGTGTTTATTTCAGTCAGCCTAGCGGACTCGAATCCATTGTTGTCGATCGTGTAGACAGTCAGCACAATATCCGCATCTACGACCAGTTGGGCTTGCGGATTCCGATGCATATCGGTGCGGCCAATAAAGTCGTGCTAGCCCACATGCCTGTGGAAGAAGCACGACAAACCGTAGTGCAGCTCGTGGGTGAAGAGCAGATACCTGTTTTTATGGAGAAGCTCCAGGAGATCAGAGCAGCTGGTCATGCGGTCAGCTTTGCGGAGCGGACGGAAAATACGGCGTCCGTCGCAGCACCGGTGATTGATTACACCCAAAAGGTAATCGGCGCGTTAAGCATTGGAATTGTTACGTATGATTTGAAGGAGGAACGACTCCAGTATTTGATTGAACGGGTAAAGGATGTCGCTCACAAAACCTCGCAACGGCTAGGCGGCCTGTCAAAGGCTTGACTGGCCTTTTTTTATTTCGATGAAACCAACCGTGAAGATAGTACGTAGAAAAAAATGTCATTTCTATAAAGGGAGTGCAACAAGAAGTTACGAAAGGGGCTAATCTATTGGAATCAATCCTCGTAGGGCTATTTACGATTTTGTTTTCCTATATAAATGGATTTTTGAATATATTGGGATTTCAACCACCTTATCGAAAAGATACTGATAAAGAAGACAAGATTAGCTTCTCGAAAATGTTCATGGTGGTAACAGCTCTTGTGGTTATCGATCTCATATGGGCGTGGGTTTTTTAATCATCAAATGACATAAAGAAAAAACTCGATCTTTCCAAACGTCCGGGAAATCGAGTTTTTTCACTTATTTCCTGGTTCATTTGTAACATTTCCCTTTTGCTTCCGACTATTGGGCTAAGAACGTAAAAAAGAGGAAGCCAGGAGGAAATTCAAAATGAAACCATACGCAACCAAAAAGCTGATGATCACAGTAGGAGCTGCTGCTTTGCTCTTCTCAAGCCCATTGTGGGTAACGCAACCCCAAGTAACTGTACAAGCCGCGGCAGCGAAATCGACGCAAGTCCAATTGAGCAAAGCAGCCCAGAAAACCGTAGACAAGCTGAGCAAACACTACCCGGAATTGAAAAAAGCGGAGAAAACGATCAAGCGAAACAATCAGGAGCGAGATGTCTACCACATCGAATTCCGGATTTTCAGCAACAAGGAACGGACGAAGGTATCACTGTATGCGGATGCCAGAATCGATGCAAACAACGGTACACTACTGTCCTTCTCTGCACTGGACATTCCCGGGAAGAAACCGACTGCACGCCCTACGGAAGCAATGGGAAAGGAAAAAGCACAGATTATCCTGAAAGATTTCATCGGTGACCAAATCAAGCAATACCAGATACAAGAGGTAACAGTCGATGGCGAGGGTGTAGAGGCTCTGGCAAACGTGCGTTTCGACCGAGTCGTGAATCAGATTCCGGTAAAAGACGATGGTTACGTAGTGGCGATCAATGGCGCAGGCAAGCTGAGTTATATAAACGCAGGACCTTTGACAGGGGTGCAGATGGACGCAAGCAAATTCCCTGCTTCGTCGGGTATCAAGAATCCAGATGATATCGGCACGCATTTAGAGGGCATGATGCAGCTTATGTATGAGCAAAAAGCAAGAGACATAAGCGCTGGCTTCCGCCCAGTCTACAGCCCGAATTTCTCTGGGTATCTGGATGCACGATCAGGAGCCGAGGTAGAGTCCGGATGGACCACGAAAAATAAGTACGGGAAACCAATCACGGTAACGCCTGGAAACCAGCGGGTCTTCGCCAAAACAAATGAGGAGATAGCCACCGCACTCTCCACTTTTATTCCATTGCCTGAAGGAATTGTGTTTAAAATGACCAAAGGTGCGCCAGTTCTCGAAGGAGAAAAGGAGTATGATGCCGTGGTTGGCAACAAAAAGTTCTCTGTGAGGACAATGAATGATCAGATTACGTACTTCCATGTATTTGAAAACCCACCAAAGCAGAAAGTGATTACAGAGGCAGCTGCCGAGGAAAAAGCAGTGGCGTTTCTGCAACCGTTTGTAGATGCAGAGGTAACGGAGCTGGTACCACAAATGATTAACAGAGAAGTAGGCAAGCAAACGCTTCTATTTTTCCCTGTACACCAAGGGATTATGGTTGAGGGACAGGGCTATTCAGTAAAAGTTGACATGCATACGGGAGACATTGTATCCGCCAGTTTACCAGTAGTTACTGGTAAATTATCCTATGATGATGCCTCAAATGTCGTAGGGCCCGAGCAAGCCGTACAAGCATTGTTGAAAGCTAATCCGATTACACTGCGCTACGTGTTTCCTTCCCTTAACGGACGGTACCAGGCAACACCTGTCCTTGTTTATGAGCCGAAAGAAAGAAACGGAAAGGTTGATGCGGTTACAGGTCAATTTATCAAGTAGGGAGCAGGGAGAGGAAATCCAGTGCAGGACACAGTCGATTACGAAGCGCGGATTAAAGCGATCTATCGCGAGCATTACCGCGATGTCTATCAATATCTCTACTACTTTACGGGGAAGCGTGAGCATGCGGAGGATTTGACGCAGGAAGTGTTTATCCGAGTCTTGGACGCTTTGGCCAGATATGAAGAGCGTTCCAGTGTGAAGACATGGATTTTGCATATTGCCAAGCATGTCGCCATCGATGATTACCGGAAGAGGCGGGTGCAAACGCTTTTTGGCATGGATTTGTTAAAAGGGCTGCCTTCTCTTCTGGGAAGGCCGGAAGCGGAGCTGGCTTCCAAGGAAGAACAGCTGGAAATTGAGCAGGCGATGCAGAAAATGAAGCCACATCATCGGAATGTACTGATTATGCGTGGCATCAAGGCCTACAGTATTCGGGAAACGGCAGAAATCCTCGGTACAAGCGAAGCCAAGGTCCGCGTAGATTTTCACCGAGCCACAAAAGAACTCAAAAAAGTTTTGCATGTCGACTGGATAGGAGGGTTGGCCAATGAATACTCCAAATGATGAGCAATTCTTCGCGGCTCTTCCCCGGTCAAAGGATGCGGAGCCGAGGAGCGAATTCGTCGAAGCGCTGGAAGCAAAGCTGGTGCAACGGGCGCGCACCAAAACGAATCGCCCAAAACGAATCGTCCTCAAGCTGGCGACATGGACGGTTTCCGCTGCAACGGTGGCAGCAGTAGTATGGATGATGGGTGTAGCCCCGGAGTTATTCACGCAATCTCGTTTTGAATCGCAAGCGCATTTGGTTCCCCGCTCCTTCTCATCGACAGAAATAACAGAAAGCGAGCTAAGCCAAGCGGCGATTAGAACGCTGGAAAAGCTGTACGAGAAATATCCTCCTTTTCGGGAAGCGGAAAAGAGGGTCTACGTAACGAAAGCTCCTCGAGAGGTGTACGACATAGATTTTCGCACGTTCAGCAACAAAGAACGAACAGAAGTGTCGATATATGCCAGAGTGAAGCTGGACACCAAAAGTGGGGTCTTACTCGGATTCGACCTGGAAAAGATTCCAGAGCAAGAGAAAGTCGAAGGAGCGCCTTCCAAGGAGAGAACAGAGCAACAGGCGAAGGCATTTATGGAACCGTTCCTGGGCAAAAATCTGGAACAGTATCGGATCGAACAAGTAGATGAGCAAGAGGGAGCAGATACCGTTTCGCTTGACGCGGTCCGATTGCAACGCTACGTGAATGACGTGCAGGTAGAAGGAGATAACTATGTGATCGGCATGAGCGATGTCGGGCATATTCGCTATATCAATTCAGGGGATTCAACGGGAATGAATCTGGACATTGGGCTGTTTCCTCCAATAGCTGAGTGGCCTTCTCCGAAGAAAACGGAGAGCGGACTAGCAGAAGTCATGCAACTGACGTATCAGAGAGTCGGGAAAAAGGACGTGGACTACGTTCTTCGCTACACGGAAAACTTCTCCGGGTATCTCGACGCTCGTACTGGCAAGGAAGTGAAAACGACCTTGTGGCGCGGGGAGTCGTTCAGCGACAGTATTGCCGTCAAGTCAGGAGGCAAGAAGACAATGGTTGCATCGGCAAAAGAGGCTGCGGCTGCCATGGAGTTCTTCAGTCAGAAGGTGGAGGGCTTCACATTTACCGGGAGTAATGTGCCCGAATATATGATGGGAGACAACGAACGGGAATACCAGGCCAAAAAAGGAGAGCGATTCATGCAGCTGACTACGGTCAACAATCGGGCAGCAGCGTTCAAGATATCTTATCCTGAGCTGCGAGAAGGTGATCCGACACTCACCGTCGCAGAATTGCAGGAGAGAGCAATCTTGTTTTTGGAGCCGTATTTGGATTCACGGGTGAAGACTGTTCGGATGCAGGAGCAAGTGTATGCGATGGGCAGACAGGTTGAACTGAACTTTGTCCGGGAAGTAAACGGCGTGTTGATACGGGATCAGTATTATAAGGTCACGTTCGACGGGCAGACAGGAGAAATTATCGGGGCAAGGTTGACATTCCCGCATGAGCAGGAGGCCTTCCCAGATGCGTCCAAGGTGATTTCAGCGGAAGAGGCGGCGCAGGTTTATCTCCAACATAAACGGCTCAGTCCCCGCTATCTATTCCCGCTTGAAAACAATAGGATTCAAGAGCAACCAGTCTTGGTCTATTCGGCAGAGATACTGAAGAGCAATGGGGATGTGGATGCTATTACGGGAGAATGGCTGCCATACGAATAAAGAGACACACCAGGGGGAGACTCCTGGTGTTTTGTTTTGCATAATGCCTTCCCAGAAATTGCATAGTAAAGCGTGAGGGGAGGGACAAACGTGGAAGGATTCGGAGAAAGCATGCTCGTCATCGGGCGCGTATGTACGATTATTCCTTTATTATTGTTGGTCACTTTGTTCATGGGCAAGCGCTCAATTGGGGAGCTGCCTGTCTTTGACTTTATCATCATTATTACTTTGGGATCAGTGGCAGGGGCTGACATTGCAGAGCCAGATGTCCGGCATATTTCGATTGCAGTAGCGGTTTTGACGTTGGGCATCTTGCAACGGGTCGTATCGCAGTTGTCGATTGTCTTTCGTTGGTTTGGCAGAATGGTTACATTTGAACCGACCGTCATTTTCTACAACGGAACTTTTCACGTCAAAAACTTGAAAAAAATCCGCTACTCGCTCGATAATGTCCTCCATATGCTTCGCGAAAAAGATATTTTTGACCTGGCAGAGATTGATTTGGCTATTATCGAGGCGAACGGTCGGTTGACTGTGCTCAAAAAAGTAGAGCAGCAGGTCGTAACGAAACAAGATTTAAACATCCAGACTTCTTCTGCGGGAATGTCGTTGCCTGTCATTGTGGAAGGCAAGCTATATCCGGATGTGCTATCATACCGGAACCGCGATGAGCAATGGCTTGTGCACGAATTGAAGAAAAAGGGGATCGCGTCCGAACAAGTCTTTCTCGCAACGATCAATCGCCAAAATGAATTGCAGTTCTCCTTAAAAAACGAAAAAGAACCACAAGTACCCCCGTTGCATCATTAGCTATCGAATGGAAAAAGGCACAGTCCCTCTGCAAAACCTGCATGAAGTCACTGTGCCTTATACGGGAGCATAATGGTGAACTTGGTTCCTACTCGTGGTTTGCTTGATACATTGACCGTTCCGCCAATCGCATGAATGACATGATAGGAATACGTCAATCCAAGACCGGTCCCAGTTGTTTTCGTAGAAAAGTAAATCGTTCCAAGGCGGCTGATCTGTCCTGCATCCATGCCGACACCGTTATCCTTGATGACCAACAGTGCTTTGTTTCGCTCGATGTGCAAGTCCAGGGAGACTTTTCCGTCCGAAATATCCGAGCACGCCTCGATGGCATTTTTGATGAAATTCACCAACACTTGCTTGAACTCGTCTGGATTGGCCTTGACGGTCACAGGTCTCTCAAAGTCTTGCAGCGTAAGCTCCACGTTATGCATATTGGCAAAGGGGAGCATTACTTCGCGGATGGCATGCAGATGCTCGCTCACATTAATGATCTCATGCCGTTCCTTGAGCGGTTTTGAAATCGCAAGGTATTCGGTCAAAATGGCTTCTGTCCGTTGAATTTCATCGAGACTGATGCGAATGTATTGATCGACTTTTGCCAAATTTTCCGGACATTCCTGTATTAATTTCAAGAAGCCTTTGACAGCTGTCAGTGGATTGCGAACCTCGTGTGCGAGCGATGCAGCAACATGGCTCATCGTCTGGATTTTTTCGTTTTGCGCGTGGCGGATAAACAGCTCCTTATCCGAAACGCATTTGCTGAAAAGCGACATTAATAACCAGAGGCCGAAAAAGTTTTGAATAGGGATCACTATGGTGTAGTAAACGAGGTGTTGAGTTACATACGTGGGAAAAAAGTAATAAGTAGTCCCTAAAGCAACCGTAGAAAAAATCGCACTCGTCATAAAAAGATACAGTGTTTTCCGATAACTGGCTTTGTAGTGTCGATACAAAAAGAGTGACAAGACAAAATTGACTGTAAGGATCAGCATGGCAACCCATGTTCCTTCGCCACCTAAGTAGTACCGATAAACCAAGGCTTCAATAAGAAGGAGCAAGGCAATCTCGATTCCGCCATAAACCAGTCCGAAAAGAATGATGACATGTCGGATATCAAAAAACATGCCATTCATGACACTCGGGGCGAAGGTCATCGCGAGAAACATGCAGGCTGAGCTGGTGATGACAAGAAAGGAACGGCTGTAGTTCCTCATTTTGTCACGGTAATAAATGTTGAAAAACACAAACGGGATAATGGCGAAAAACCATTGAAGAATAACTTCTTTTAATAGACTCATGTAGCATCCCCATCGCAAATATTTGCTAGGCTTGTATCAATCTACGATAATTCGACAAGACACAACAAAATCCCTCTTGATGTTACAGAAGAAACTGGAATATTTATCAAGAAAATTCTTTCGGTAAACCTAGTTGACAGATAGGTAATTGCCAGATTATATTCTGTATATACTTATACAAACGTTTTGAAAATAGAAACTACTCTTATCAAGAGAAGGCTGAGGGAATGGCCCTATGAAGCCCGGCAACCTAGCGCGAGAGATTACGTTCTTTCGAGCCAAGGTGCTAACTCCAACAGGTAGAATACCTGACAGATAAGAGGCGAGAATCTTGTCGATTTTTGTCCTCTTTCTCTGTGAAAGAGGTTTTTTTGCGTAGCTAACGTGGGGAAGAAGCGCATTTCCAGTCTACGCTTCGGCCTCCGCCCCTCAGTGAGTGATGACTGTTCGCTCCGGAAGAAATGGCGGGAGCGCTTCAAACGTAGAAGGTTCAGGAAGGATTTCATAAGTGAAGCTGAAATTCCCCGCCATTTCTTCCTGCGCTGGGTGGGGCTCCAGAGGCGCTTGGACTGGAAATACGCTTCTTCTACGAAGCTTTTGTTTCCTTTTTAAAGTGAAATCAAAAGAAGCTTCGGTGAATCACTCACAAAACGTTGTAAAGGCTCCTGCTACACACCAGCTTTTCGTTAGCCCTGGCACATGTCTGGAAGGAGACCGCCCGAACGTAGAGAGGATACAGGCGACTGGAAGACATGTGCCAAGGCTACCCCAACCGTTTGAGGGGAAACAAAATTTTTAATCTTGTTATCTGTTTTAAAAAGAAAAAAGGGGGAGCATCTCAATGAAAAAGAAACTCGGTCTGATCACATCACTTGTTTTGGCAGCATCTGTTCTTGTGACGGCATGCGGCAGCGGGGCAACAACGGGAACCGGCAGCACAAACGGCGGTGCTTCGGGAGAGAAGGCAAAGAGAATCGCATTGATCATGCGTCAAAACGTTGGGACATTCTCTGCACAATACATCAATGGCGTGAAGACAGAGGTGGAGAAAAACGGCGGCGAGTTGACCGTATTCAACGCAGATACCGATCTGGCAAAAATGGCGTCCAACCTCGATGCGGCTGTGAACCAAAAGTTTGATGGCATTCTGATCGACCATGGTACGGCAGAAGCGTTGCAGCAGGGCACACAAAAGGCCGTGGATAAAAAAATCCCGGTTGTCCTGTTTGATACAGACATCAACATTCCGGGTGTGCCAGTTGTGGCGCAGGATGACAACAAGTTGGCAGAGCTGAGCTTGGAGAAGCTAGCAGCAGATACAAACGGCAAAGGCAACATCGTAAAAATTTGGGTAGCTGGCTTTGCTCCTATGGAAAAACGCCAAGTGACGTATGAAGCTTTCCAGAAGAAATACCCGGACATAAAAGAGATTGCGGCATTCGGATCTGCAACCAACAATACGGCACTCGATACACAAACGCAGATGGAAGCGATCTTGAAAAAGTATCCAAACAAAGGCGACATCACAGCAGTGTGGGCGGCTTGGGATGAATTTGCCAAAGGGGCGACGCGTGCCATCCAGCAAGCAGGCCGTACGGAAATCAAAGTATACTCCATCGATTTGAGCGATGAGGATCTGCAAATGATCCAGGTGGAAAACTCTCCGTGGACAGCGACGGCAGCAGTAGATCCATCCAATATCGGACGCATTCATGCTCAAACCGTGTTCCAAAAAATCAAAGGCGAGCAAGTGCCAGACAACGTGAAGCTGAATCCAGTGCTGGTGAAACAGGAAGACCTGCCGAAGGATAAGAAAGTAACGATGGGCGACCTGTCCCAATACGTACAAGAGTGGGGCAAGTAAGAACCAAATTGGCTTTTCCCGTTGATCTGTATCCGTCAACGGGATTTTTCCTTATAGAGGTAGAGGGTGGATTACGCAGGTAAACAGGAGGTGTGAAAAATGTCCACATTGCAGATGAAAGGGATGGCGAAGCAGTTTTCTGGGGTTCCTGCCCTGCGATCCGTCGATTTTGAGGTGCGCGCAGGAGAGGTTCACGCACTCCTCGGTGCCAATGGTGCAGGAAAGAGTACCCTGATGAAAATTCTCACGGGAGCGTATCAGGCAGATGGCGGTACGATCACCATCGATGGACAGGCCGTGACGATCAATTCGCCGCTGGACGCCAAAGCACAGGGCATTCAATGTGTCTATCAGGAAGTGGACACCGCCTTGATCCCGTATTTGAGCGTCGCCGAAAACATATTGGCGGGCCAGCTCGTCCAGTCGAAAACCAAGGGACTGATCAACTGGCAGAGCTTGTACAACGAATCAGAGCAGATTTTAAAAAACTTCGGCTTCTCCATTCCGGTGAGGATGCTCGTCGAAGAATGTACGCTGTCGGAAAAGCAATTGATTTTGATTGCACGGGCTACCGTTCAAAAAGCAAAGTATGTCATTTTCGATGAACCGACAGCGCCGTTGAGCACGAAGGAGAGCGAGCGGCTGTTTCAAATCATTGCGCAGTTGAAAAAAGCTGGAGTCGGGATCATTTATATTTCCCACCGCCTGCCGGAAATCTTTGAAATCTGCGATCGGATCACCATCATGCGCGATGGACAGCATGTCGTGACTTCGGACACGGCGAAGACCAACATGGACGAAGTGATCGCGAACATGCTGGGCAAAAGCTTCGATGAGGAGTTCCCGAAGCTTGCAGTGCCGATTGGCGAAACGATTTTTGAGGCGTCAGGTGTGGCTGGCGGCAAAGTACGTGGAGTCAACTTGAAGGTTCGCGAGGGAGAGATCGTGGGTGTCGTCGGTCTAGTCGGGGCAGGGAAGACTGAGCTCGCCCGATTGCTCTTCGGTGCAGATGAGGCAAAGGCTGGTGCCATTCGATTGCATGGAACACGTGTCCAACTGCGCTCGCCAAAAGACGCCGTCGATGCAGGGATCGTACTCGTCCCGGAGGAAAGGCGCAAGGAAGGAATTTTCGTAGAGGAGTCCGTGCAGAACAACCTGTCTGTCTCCTCATTGAAAAAGAAGTCCTGGCTCGGTTTTATCAAAAGAGGGGCGGAAGCGGCCAACGCAAGAGAGCTCGTGCAGCGCCTTGGGGTAAAAACAGCCGATATCAAGCAGCTGGTCGGTTTCCTCAGCGGCGGAAACCAGCAAAAAGTCGCTATCGGCAAATGGCTGGATACAAACGCTCACCTCTTTATGTTTGACGAGCCGACAAAAGGGGTGGATATCGGAGCGAAAAGCGATATTTACCGTCTGATCGGAAATCTCGCCGAGCAGAAAAAGGGTGTCCTGTATTTCTCCTGTGAGTTTCAGGAAGTCATCGGGATCGCAGACCGGATTCTCGTCATGTTCGAGGGCAAGATCGTGAAGGAATTGAGTCGCGAGGAAGCAACACAAGAGCTGATTATGTATTACGCAAGCGGAGGTGAGTAACGTGGCAGATAAAAAGTTTAGCTTATTTGATTTTGTTTATAAATACGGAACGGTTGCCGTTATCGTTATTGTCATGTTGTTATTCAGTTTGACCAACCCGTATTTCTTCACGTACGACAACTTGACGGACATTCTTCGCTCCATCTCGATTGTGACATTTGTCGCGATTGGCGTTACGTTCTCGCTGATTGTCGGAGGCTTTGATTTGTCTGTAGGATCGACGGTTTCATTGACCACAGTTGTTTCTGCTTCCATGATGGTTTGGTACGAACAAGGGGTCTTCACGACACTGGTTGTTCCAATTGTACTCAGCTTGCTCGTAGGGTTGGTCAACGCCTTCTTGGTCGTGAAAATCCGCATTCCTGATTTGCTGGCTACTCTAGCAATGCTCTACATCGTCAACGGCATTCATATGACGTATTCCCAAGGCTACTCGATCTACGCAAACATGCCGATGCAGGACGGCTCACAGGCACCGGGAAAATTCCAGGAATGGTTCCTCTGGCTGGGCCAAGGAGAAATTCTTTCCGTACCGGTTCCGGTTATCCTGACCTTTTTACTTGTCGCGATCACGCATGTGTACTTGACCTATACGAGACAGGGGCGGATGCTGTACATGACAGGCGGCAATTTGGAAGCTGCCCGTCTGTCGGGGATTCCTGTGAATCGCTATCGTACCTTGGCTTATGTGCTCTCCGCACTTTTTGCGGGCTTGGGCGGGATGCTCTTGGCAGCGCGGATCGGTACCGGGCAGGTGAGTAGTGGTGGCTCCATGCTGATGGATGCAGTAGCGGCTGCTTTCGTAGGCTTCTCCGTATTCGGTGCAGGAAAGCCAAACGTTTTTGGTACATTTGTGGGAGCCATCCTGATCGGGGTGCTGCTCAACGGCATGACGATGCTCAATCTGCCGTACTACGCTTACGATATTATCAAAGGAACGGTATTGGCGCTTGCTTTGGCTGTGACCTATTATCAACTGCGCAGAAAACGAAACGCTTAGAAACGTAACGTTCTTCTTACTTTTCTCTCATCAATTTCTCATCTTCCTATTATTCCCTTCTCTTTTTTGAAGCTTAGTATTGGTCTTACTCAAGTGAGACAAATGCGAAAGCAAATTCAAATAAAGAGAAGGGATGTTGTTTTTATGCGTATACTCGTTGTGCCTTCGGGCTTTAAGGAAAGTTTAGATGCCGAGCAAGCAGCAGAATGCATGAAAGAAGGAATTCTGCGCGTACTCCCGCTCTCCCAAGTACAGACACTGCCGATGGTAGATGGAGGAGAAGGTTTTACAAAAGCAATTGTGAAAATTTCGAATGGCTCGATTATTGATAAAGAAGTAACTGGCCCTGTAGGAGAAAAGGTTCCTTCCCATTTCGGGATATTCGGATCAAAGACGACAGGTCAAACGGCTGTGATTGAGATGGCGGCAGCAGCGGGACTGCGACTGGTTCCAAGAAGCTTGCGTGATCCGCGCAAAACGACGACACATGGCGTCGGTGAATTGATCAAAGCGGCGCTGGACATGGGGGCAGATCGTATTTTGCTAGGCTGCGGCGATTCCGGTACTTCCGATGGCGGGGCAGGCATGGCGCAAGCACTTGGCGCGAAATTTTTGGATGCAAGCGGTCAAGAAATCCGTATTGAAGGCGGAATCTCGCTGGCAAAAGTAACGAAAATCGATGTATCCGGCATGGACAAAAGACTCAAGCAGGTGCAAATCGATGTGGCTTGCAACTGGTTTAACAAGCTGTGTGGGGAAAACGGAGTCGCTCGCGTGTTTGGCCCGCAAAAGGGAGCGACACCTGAGCAAGTGGTTGAGCTGGAAGAAGCACTCGAACAATTCGCGGCTATCATCGAGCGGGATTTCGGTAGCGATGTCAGAGAAATGCCGGGCAGTGGTGCATCGGGTGGCTTGGGTGCCGGACTGCATGTGCTGACGGGTGCGAATCTGTATCCACGCTACGACATTATCATGAAGTACATTGATTTGGATCGGATGCTTCAAGAGACAGACCTTGTGTTTACGGCGGAAGGAAGCATTGATTTTCAAACCCCACGAGGAAAAATTCCAGTGGAAGTGGCGAAGCGGGCGAAAAAGCATGCCCTGCCAGTGGTGGCTTTGGTGGGGACTGTTGGCAAAGGTGCAAGACTCAATTATGAGCACGGAATTGATGCGTACACGAGTATTTTGCCGATGCCGTCTACGTTGGAGGAAGCGTTCATGCATGCGCAAAAATGGCTGACAGATTGCTCGGAAAGCTCCATGCGAACCATCATGGTGGGCCTGCAGCTCGCAAATCGTTTAATGGAGAAGGAGCAAGTATCGTGATTGCACAGACTGCTGCAAAGGAAAGACCTGCCTGGGTCCTTCCGATTGTCCTGATTATGTTCGTTGAACTACTGCTTATGTTGCCGTCTTCCCTGACATTTGAAGCCAAATGGAGCTTGTTCTGCTTCTGTGTCGCCGTGATCCTGTGGACGACCACCTCGCTGAACTCCGCCTATGTGGCGATAGGCTCCGTGTTACTCCTCGTCGTGACAGGAACGGCTGACCAGGAAATTTTGTTCGACTCGCTCGCCTCCGATGTCATTTGGTTAATGATTGGCTCGTTCATTCTCGGCGGTGCTCTTCAAGTGACTGGCTTGGCAGGCAAACTCACAGATCTGGTCGTGAGCCGCGCAAAGAATGTTAAAAGCTTGTTTTGGCTCTTGACGGTCGTCGTTCAATTTCTCGCTTTCTTTATCCCGTCTACTTCTGGACGCGCAGCGGTGCTACTGCCTGTTTTCCACTCGCTGACCTCAGAAATCGGGAACAAGCAAATCACGAAAGCCATGGCGATCCTGATTCCGACGATTATTTTAGTATCGACGAGCTCCACCATGATCGGAGCGGGCTCCCATTTTATCGCACTCGATATGCTGAAGGAGTTCAATGGGGAAGGGATTAGCTTTGCAGAGTGGCTGTTGTGGGGACTGCCGTTTGGGGTAGTGGCCAGCATCGTTACTTGCCGGATTGTTCTGGCTCTGTTTCTCACTAAAGAAGAGATGCAGCGCCCACTTGCGAGCAAAAAGCTCTCCCTTACCTTGTCCCGCAATGAAAAATATACGGTTGCTGTGATCGGGGCGATGGTCATTTTCTGGCTGACAGAGCGGTTTCACGGAATCGAGATTGCAACCACGACAGTTGTCGGCGCCTTTCTTTTGACACTGCCGAATGTGGGCGTCATGAAATGGAAGGATGGCGTACAGTCTGTCTCGTGGAACCTGATTCTGTTTGTAGGGGCAGCCATTGCCCTCGGAAAGTCATTGTTGGAGAGCGGCGCGGCAGAGTGGATCATGAAGAAGCTGTTCACGATCACCGAGCAGCTGGAAGGGGAATCGTCGCTGCTGATCATTGGGGTTATTACTTTGCTGACACTGACCTCCCATCTTTACATTACATCGCATACAACGAGAGCCGTTATTCTTGTTCCACCGCTTCTCTACTTTGCGAGCAGTCTTGATTTGAATGAAGTGACTGTGTTGTTCTTAGGAATCGTCGGCATGAACTACTGCCTGACCTTCCCTGTCAGCTCCAAAGCATTGCTCATGTTCCAGGAAAGCGGCAAGGAGACCTTTTTGCCTAAGGATTTGCTGCGGTTGAGCTTGTATGCAGGTGCGGCCCACGCGATCCTGATGGTCGTCTTTTATTATGCGTACTGGCAGTGGGTAGGGTTATCGATATAAGTTAAAAATTATATCTTTCGTACGGATTACTCTTTGATCCACAGCCAATATTTGCTAAACTCATCTGGATAATGGATGCAAGGCTTAGGAGGATTACATGTCGGAGCGAATATTAATTGTGGAAGATGAAGAGAAAATTGCTCGTGTGATTCAATTAGAGCTGGAATACGAAGGATACGAAAGCGAGATCGCCAAAACAGGGCTTGAGGCGCTGGAACAATACAATCAAGGCGGATGGAACTTGATTTTGCTCGATGTACTGCTGCCAGGCTTGTCAGGCATAGAAGTGCTTCGCCGGATTCGGGTAAAGGACTCCGCGACGCCAGTCATATTGTTGACGGCCAGAAATGCTGTCGTAGACAAAGTGAATGGACTCGATCAAGGCGCGAACGACTACATCACGAAACCTTTTGAAATCGAGGAACTGCTGGCTCGCATCCGTTCCTGCCTCCGTTTGTCCCAAATGACGAGGAAAGTGGAAGCCAGCGCCAAAGTAGAGGTAGCAGATTTAAGCTTGGATGAAAAATCACGGGAAGTGACGAGAGGCTCCAGTCAGATCGAGCTGACACCGCGTGAATTCGATTTGTTGCTTTATCTGATGCAGAATAAAAACCAAGTTCTGAATCGTGAACAGATTCTTACACACGTATGGGGATTTGATTATTTCGGAGACACAAATGTCGTTGACGTGTATATCCGTTACTTGCGTAAAAAGGTGGACCAAGGGTATGAAACCCCGCTTTTGCATACAGTACGAGGCGTTGGTTATATGCTGAAGGGGTAGATTATGAAAATCAAAAATAAAATTCATTTGTTCTCTACGGTCGCACTTTTGCTAATGTTGCTCATGGTAAACAGCTTCATTTACTTCATGTTCTACAAAGTGACAACAGACGGCGAGCTGGATCGTCTACAACGAGAAGTTCTGCACATCCAGAGTGGACTCAATCAGATCGGTGTAGAAAGTTTCGACCCTGCTACGCTCTTGCAGCCGTATTTGCCGTCGAACGGGATGATCCGGATTATCGATCAGCAATCGCGAGCCATCGTCACGCAGGAAGTAGACAGCACACAGCCAATCCCGGCACCGAAGCCCATCTTTGATAGAAAAGCGAGTGACGGTGTCTTCGATGTCAACGGAGCGAAATACGCGTACGTCAAGGTCCCGATCATTTGGACGAATGGGAAAATTGTCACGTTAGAAGTCATTGAAAGTATTGCGGGCTTGCAAGAAAATTTGAGCCTGCTGCAAAACGTCCTGTTGTTTGCTTCGCTGTTCGTGCTGATTCCTGCTTTTTTTGCTGGACGCATGTTGAGCAATCTGATTTTGCGACCAGTCAACTCGATGATACAAACGATGGAAGACATTCAAGCACGTAGTATTTTTAAGAAAATACCGCTTGAGCACACATCCAAGGATGAATTGCAAGCGTTAGGAAGTACCTTTAACAAAATGATGGATTTATTGCAGCAAAACTTCGAGAAGCAGCAGCAGTTTGTCTCAGATGCTTCCCATGAATTGAAAACGCCGCTGACTGTAGTAGAAAGCTATGCGAAGCTATTGAAGCGTTGGGGGTCGAAAAAGCCGGAGGTTCTGGCAGAGTCGGTGGAGGCGATCTATTCGGAAGCCGTGCGCATGAAGGATATGACCAATCAAATGCTCCTTCTCGCAAACAATAGCGCCGAATGGAATCTGGATGTCAAAGAGATCGACTTGATCCCGATGTGCCAAACGACCATTACACAATTGACCAATGCGTATGGCAGGTCCTTTCAACTGGGCGCAAACCACGAGTCGGTTCCTGTGATGGCCGATGAACAAAAATTAAAACAAGTGCTCGTCGTTTTACTCGACAATGCGATGAAATACAGCTCCAATGAAATCGAGGTTGGGGTGGGGCTTCAAGGGGACCGGCCTTATTTCTCGGTGAAGGATTACGGAATGGGGATTCCCAAAGAAGATTTGCAGCATGTTTTTGACCGTTTCTTCCGTGTAGACAAAGCCCGCAGCCGCGAAACAGGGGGCGTAGGATTAGGTCTTTCTATTGCCAAACAGATCGTGGATGCCCATCAAGGCGATATTGCACTGGATAGCGAAGAAGGGAAATGGACGCTCGTGACCGTTTTTCTGCCGGGGCAGGCTAAGAAATAGCAGGAGGTACGTATGAATAATAAATGGAAAATAGGGCTGCTGGCGAGTTTTCTGTTGGTCACTACGGCATTTGGCATGCAACGGATCTTCGCGAGCATGGATTTGCAGTCATTGTCAGCGGAGGAAGTCAAACAGATCGTGACGGCCCGCTACCCGGGGAAGATTGAATCGATCTCCATGACGGATGTAGGAGAAAACAGCATTTACAATCTCCAACTCCTCAATGAGCGCGGAACATATAGTGTGATGGTGAATGCACATACGGGCGAAATTATTGATTTGAAGGAGCTCTCCTTGGTCGCAGCCACTGCGCAGCCGAAGGCAAACGAAACGGCGGCGAATCCAACGCAGCCGGGTTCAAATCCGACAGCCAGTACAGCGCCGCAACCGAATAACGGCGGGAAGGATGCTTCAGGCAACGCCACCAAGCCAGTAGGTACGGGGACGGTTGCGCCAGGTAAACAACAGCCAGCTACAACCCAAACCCAAACACAGCAGCCGAAACCGAATCAAAGCTCGAAACCACCAGCGCAGCCACAGACCAAAATTACCGAACAGCAAGCGAAACAGATTGCGACGGAAAGAACAAGTGGCGGCAAGATCGATGATGTTGATTTAATCGAGACAAAGAGTGGGGCAGTCTATCGGGTGATCACGATAAAAGACTCCAAAACGGTAGATGTACGCATACATGCTATTACCGGAAAAGTGCTCTCGACTACGACCATCGACAATAGCTCTACCGATGATGACGATGATGATCGGACACCAGCCGATAAAAATGGCAGTGCTCCGGCGGATACATCTTCAAGTGATGACAAGAACACCAATGACACCGACGACGATGATCTTGATGATGGTGATGATGATTAGGATTTAGTATTCAAATAGAGAAAGCCGTCAGTGTCTGCATTGACGGTTTTTTCGTTCGGGATCGGGAGGGAGATTGATGATTGCATATCCGACAGAAGCGGTTCGGGGGACGATGGAGAGATGGTTTGGTTTGTTTCCTGGTTTGCTAGGGCAAATCAAAACGTACGATTCGTGGAGAACTTGCAAGATAAAAATAGGGGATGAAGGTACAAAACTGGAAATAGACAAAGAAACGGGCTATGTGATGGAGTTCCAACTAGATAGAGCATACCGAGAGTTGCTTGTGTGTCTGCTCGGGAAGCCGCTGAGAGTTTCTTAAGCCTATTTGATGTGGAACTGGAAAATGTGCAAGTTGAGGACATAGATACAAATAGGAGGGAAAAAGCTCCTGTTCCGATCCCCGTTTATTGGCTTTCATACGCACGTACAGAGCGGTATAAATATGTGGACGCCATAACAAATCAGCCGGGTCGATGACTTCACCCCCGATCGTAGTGCACAGTGAAACTGCAGATACTCTTTGACGTAGAAAGAAAAGAGGGGAGAGGATGTATCTGTTTTTTGTTGGATTAACGCTTTGCATGATCGCATGGATAGCGGGAGGCGTGTTTCTGTATCAAGGGGATTATGTAACAGGAGGAGTCTTGATTATACTAGGCCTTCTTGTTTTGATTAGCATGATTCTCTATTATTCAACAAACCGGAAAAAGCGTAAAAATTGTTCGCCAGATTGCAACTATCTTCCAGTCGATTGTCCAGATTGTGATGCACCAGATTGTGATTGCGATTGCAAGCCAGATTGAGGGAGTGGATGAAGATCAATACGCAGTGGATTCCCTGTCATCGGCGATCAGATCGTTCCTTTTATATCGGTGGTAAGAAAATGCCGCTATGTGCTAGATGTGTTTCAATACTAGCTGGATACCTGCTGGCGCCTGTTTTTGCAGGGATGCATATCGTAACCTCTTACTATTTGATTGGATTCCTATTATTGCCGATGCTGATTGATGGCTTTACCCAACAATGGAAGTGGCGAACAAGCAATAACATGCTGCGATTTTTCACAGGGTTCAGTTTTGGAATCGGACAGTCTTTACTCATTTCCAATGTCGTTTGGTTTTTGGTAGAGAGACTGGGGTGAAATGATATGCCTCTATGTACACAAAAATTTCAATATTATGGTAATCCTTTCACCTGGGACATCCCTCCTATATAATACTGGTGGGGGGATATTAGTGATCCATTATAAGACATACATACGTGGTGAAGATTGCGAATGGGTGACTTTTGTCCATGGGGCAGGGGGCAGCTCATCGATTTGGTGTAAACAACTCAAGGCATACAAAGAGAATTTCAATGTTCTTCTAGTAGATATGCGTGGTCACGGAAAATCTAAGAACATCCCAGGCAAGCTGTTCAAAACATACACCTTTGATGATGTCAGCAGAGATATCATTGAGGTTTTGGATCATTTAAAAATCGCTTCCACCCATTTTGTGGGGATTTCCTTGGGGACGATCATTGTGCAGATTATTTCGGAGCAGGCCCCGGAGAGAATGCGCTCTATGGTGTTGGCAGGAGCTGTGACGCACTTAAACGTTCGATCACAGGTGCTGATCACGCTGGGGAATATGGTCAAACATTTTATCCCGTACATGTGGCTGTATCGACTGTTTGCATGGGTGATCATGCCGAGTAAGCGTCATAAAGAATCGCGCTCCTTGTTTATCCACGAAGCCAAAAAGCTTTGTCAAAAAGAATTCAAGAGATGGTTCAAGCTAACAAAAGGCATTAATCGATTCCTAGGAACCCTCTTTGATAAAGAGCCTCCCATCCCTACCTTGTTCATTATGGGAGACGAAGACCATATGTTTTTGCCGTTCGTCCAGATGCGTGTGAAAAAAAGACAATTTGCACAGTTGAGTCTAGTCGCTGACTGCGGTCATGTCGTCAATGTCGATCAGCCGGAAGAATTTAACCGAATCTCCATCGGGTTTATTCAAAAGCAGTCGACAACAGCACAAGGAATGTATGCATGGAATCCAGCATAGCTTCGTAAGATAAGAGCCGCAGAGGATGCTTCTGGGGTTCTTTGTTTTTCTTCGGTTGCGATTGGCGAAGAAAAATGTTCCAATGTGAGTATGAATCTGGGAAATAATTATATTTGTAGACAGGAGGGAGACACATGTCGATTCAAAATGAACATGATTTGCTGTGCTTGAAACGGATCGGTAGTATTGTGGCAGAGGCAAGAGAGACGATGATTCGGGCAGTAAGAGCAGGTGTGACTACAAAAGAACTCGACCAGATTGGCGGAGAGATCTTGGCAAAGTACGGAGCGCGGTCTGCACCGAATATCACCTATGATTTTCCGGGGCATACATGCATCAGTGTCAATCACATTGTTGCGCATGGCATCCCTGATGATACCGTCCTGCAAAATGGGGATATCATCAATATTGATGTCTCGGCAGAGCTGGATGGATATTTTGCCGATACAGGTGCTTCTATCGTGGTAGGGGAAGGCGAGGCTAAGAAGCAATCCTTATGCCAATGCGCCGAGGAGTCGCTGTATAAGGCATTGGATGCGGCGAAGGCGGGATCGAAGCTAAGCCAGATTGGTCGCATTGTTCACCAAGAGGCCAGGAAAAAAGGCTTTACAGTCGTCAAAAATCTTACGGGTCATGGCATCGGCAAAAGCTTGCATGAAGAGCCTGCTTACATTTTGAATTACTATGACAAAAAGGATAGACGCTTGCTCACAGAAGGTCTCGTGTTGGCGGTTGAAACATTTATTTCAACGGGGACGGAATATGTGGACGATGGCAGGGACGGTTGGGCGCTTATTACGCCTGATAAGAGTTATGTAGCTCAATACGAGCACACCATCGTTATAACGAAGGGGAAGCCAATTATTTTAACAGCTTGATTGCAGGGAGACCTCATATTGTTGAGGTCTTTTTTTGTGAAGAAAAACTTGCAGAATAGCCAATGATTGTATATTCTTTATATAAGAATATATGTTCGTATTGTGTAGAGGAGGTTTCTTGCCATGAATCGGTGCGGCTGGGTGAATCAGGACCCTATCTATATGGATTATCACGATCACGAGTGGGGAGTTCCTGTCTATGAAGATCGTTTGCTCTTTGAATATTTGAATTTGGAAGGAGCTCAAGCCGGGCTGAGCTGGTACACGATCTTGAAGAAGCGGGAAAATTATCGAAGAGCGTTTGATAACTTTGAGGCAGAGAAAATCGTTCAATACGATGAAGCCAAGATCGAGCAATTGCTGACAGACGAAGGCATCGTTCGAAACAGGCTAAAGATTCGCGGCGTCGTGAAGAACGCCCACGCGTATTTGCGGATTGTGGAGGAGTTTGGGTCCTTTAGCAGCTATATTTGGTCGTTTGTAGGCGGGAAGCCGATCCATAATCATTTTCAGGAAATGAAGGATGTGCCTGCTTCTACCGAAATCAGCGACAAGATGAGCAAGGACCTGAAAAAGCGCGGTTTTACGTTTGTCGGTTCAACCATTTGCTACGCCTTTATGCAAGCAGTCGGTATGGTCAATGATCACGTAGCGACATGTGATATCTATCAAAAAATCTAGGACGAGCTGACGGAAAGGGGAGAATGGCATGATCGAAAATGATCTCTTAATCTTAAATTTTGAGGAAGTAAGACGTAGAAGCATCAAAGTTTGGAAGGCAATTCCTAAAGAAATGCTCAACTGGAAGCCTGACGATAAAGCGTTCACGTGCGGGGAAATGATTCGCCATGTCATCGAGGGTGAGTTTTTGTATCACCAGATTTTGATCCAACGGGGAAGCGCCGCTCTGTCTACTATCCCCAATCCGTATGAAACCAAAGAGTTTTCGACCGTAGAAGATGATTTGGCCTTTGCGAAGCCGTATCGAGAAGAATTTCTCCGCTTTGTCAAAGGGTTGTCCAAGGGCGACTTAGAGAGTGTCCGCATCGATCGATCCGATGTAGGCTATGTCCGCACGCTTGGAGATATGTTGTTGCGAATCGCCTATCATGAGTCGGTACATACCGGTCAACTGCTAGATTATATGCGCACGATGGGTGTTGAACGTCCGAATATTTGGGATTAAAAGAGTGCGAAAGAAAGAAAAGCAAGCTAGCTCTTCTGTTGTGAATGCGAGAGGGGCTTGCTTTTTTATTTTTTAAAAGGTCATTTTTCATTTAAGATGTTTCTTGCGTGATGGGCAGATAAAACCCAAAAAGTATGAGAATTATGTACTTTTGTGGAGTAGGGACATCAGTTGTGTAAGGAAAATTTTATACTTCTACACAGGCACGATCTCCACTTGGGATCGTGTTTTTTGATGTCTTCTTTGAAAGTTATGCAGTGGATCAACCGGAAAAATCATCTCCAAAAATCTGGTGGAAAGAACTTGAACTTATTACCATAGTATGAGATACTTGTACTACAAAGAGAACTAGTGTTCCTATCCTGCGGTTGGATGTTCGAAAAAAACAGAAGGTGAAGCATATGACAGATGAGCAGTTGAAAGAGCATTGCAGAAAAGTGCTCAAGAGAATTGCGTGGCGATTGCAGTACGCCGCCAAGAAGCGTTTGTACAGGGAGACGGTGATCAAAGAGGAGATGCGGGGAACGGAAGAGATCGAGGAGAACCTGTCGGACCTGTATGTTCAGGAGGTGTTGATGCAACTCCCAGAAAAAGCTCGGATCATTATCAAGCAAGTCGTTATTCAAGGAATGACAGAAGAACAGGTAGCCAAAAAACTGAATATGACCAGACAAGGAGTGAGTAAATGCAAAAACAAATATTTGCGCCAATTGGCCGAGAAGCTGACTCGTTCAGCCTGACCCTCCAAAAAGCACAGTCAGGAGATAATCGGGCTGTACTGACGATCCTCGACTTTCTGCTTCCCGACATGGAGTACCTTGCTTCCTTTATCAAACTACCTCGCGAAGAGAGCGTGCAAGAAATGAAAACGGCGATGCTCGAAGCGATCCGCAGTGGAGAAGTGATGCTATGATGACGATTGATTACGTTCAGGTTCTCGCGGTTGTCGTGTGCTTCCTTGCTTTAATCGTCACGTTTAAGCAGGTAGATTTGCAGATTCGGATTAATAATCTGTTCAACCTGCAATTAAAGGCAAACAAAGAGAAAAAGAAAGAGCAACTGGAACAAAAAAAGGAGACTCCGACTGACGATCGGAATCCCCATTAATTGCTTGGGGCAAAGAATACAACTGGTGAGTATCCTCTTTGCCCCCTTTCATTATACAAGAAAATGACGATGCAAAGGAGATACGTACGAAATGATAGAAGCAGCATTAATCGGAGCAGCTGTCTTATTGATCGGAGTCATTATCGGACAGATCGGTTTGTCTCAAAGATTAAGAAAAGGCGCAAGAGTCAACGAAAACCGTTAAGCAATCATACGGACTTCATATATATGACCGAGGGGGAATAATGCCTTGATCAGCAAAAATATTTTCATGGAAGCAGTATGCGAGGTGTGTCCGGCAACGTGTTGGGGAAAGAAATCACATTGCCAGGTTCATGATAAACACGTAGGAAAAATCGATTCTTGCCCGGAGTGGGATAAGTACATGCGGGATCAAAAGGCAAAAGGGCAACAAAAGACAGTATCCGCTAGAAAAGAAGGCTTCGTCCGGTTGGGTGAGCAAGCACCCATCGTAGATTTTCTACAAAAAGCCGAGGAAGAAATCCGCGACTACAATTACATGCAGATCGAGATCATACGCATCCAGCGTTTTTTGCGCGAGGCGGGGGAAGGAATGGTCTCTCAGTACGGATTAGATGCAGGCATGCCAAAAGGAAAGGGCACCACCGGAGATAGGACGCATGCGGAGGTTGCGCGCAGGGAGCGAAAGTGGAAAAGGCTGCAAAATTTGCAGGATAAAATCGAGCGAATCAACCAAGCGGTAGAGACGATTCCGGGGGAGCAGGAACGATTGGTAGTCGAAGCTTTGCTGGATGGCGATAAGAACAATCTGATTGCCAAAGAGATTGGTGTGTCCCGACAGCGGTATTATGAAATCAAGCGCAGTGCCGTGATGAAGATGGCATGGGCGATGTATGGCGATCAGGCTCAGCAGACTGGATAATGAAAAACAGAGCCCGGCTCAATAGACGAGAAGCTGTCTGGTAGATGACAGCTTCTTTTCATTTTCGCAAGCATGTTGAGACTGACAAAGGTTGACACTACCTGACACATAGGGTCATTTTCCCGGTTTTTTCCCCGAATCGGTTATACTTGAGTCAAGCGAAACAAGTAAGAGAGATACGAGCCATCCGATGAAGCTGTCGGGTGGCTTTTTATGTACGCTGACGACTCTAATGTCCGGCGAGCAGGGAAAATGGCGATTGGCGCCACACGATGTTGCGAGTTTAAAGCTATAGGCTACTCGCTCCCTGCTCGGCGGGCATTTGCCGTGGATGCCTTGCCAAATGAAGTGAAGTAGTGGGGGGAAGAGACATGTGACGAAGACAGAAGAGAATACCGCAAGTATGGGAGGTGGAAGCTGGATGGATCGTGAGCTAGCCGTACTCATTGAACTGGTAAACGAAGCGTATCCAGAGCTGGCTACTGTTGTGAACGTGGACGACTGGATGGCGCAGCGATTCCAGCCGCCTATCGCGTTTCTTTTGACGCAAGGGGTCCGTGAAGAAGGAAGAAGCCTCACTTCCTATCAGGTGGTCTCAGAAGCAGCCATCGTCCTCCACTATCCAAAGGTAGCAGGTGTCTACCAGCCGCTTTCAGCTGAGCCGCTGCGTGAGCTTCTTCGCCAAAGGCAATTTAGCTATCAAGGCAAGCCGTCTGGATTGTCCATCGAGATAGACAGCTCCACCTTGCGTATTTGGCGGGATAAAAAGGACCGGACGGAAATCGCGTTCCAGTTCACCTACAACGTGGCGGTACAGAGAGCAGTTACAGACAAAATCAACGAATTTGATGTAGAGGGGGTCCGATCATAGTGGCACGTAAAGAACAACAAGCACAGGCCCCAGAGCTTGTGCAAACCAAACAAGAGTGGATCAAGAGCGCCGCTTATCTTGGAGCCGAACGGTTCGAGGTAGCAGGTGCTCTTTTTTCTGAAGAAGATAATCAAGAACTGGCAGAAGGACAAGTGAAGAGCCGACTGACCAAATACAAAGGCGGGGTGTAAGCATGACCATTCAACGTGAACGTCCGGGTGTAACGGTCGAACTGATCGCAAAAGCAAAAGAACGTGTAGTACCAAAGAGCGGTGTTGTATTGGTGCCGTACCAAGCAGAGTGGGGCGCGCCAGATGAGCTTGTCAAGCTGGGGAGCTTTGAGGAGCGACTTTCCCAGACATTTGGCAAGGTCGATACCGTAGAGCTGGCAGCAGAAGGCGGCGCGACGATTCTCGCATACCGCATGACGAATGGCACAGCCACAAAAGCAGCCTATGAGCAAGCGGATGCGATCAGAGTCGAGGCTCTGTATCCAGGCTTGGTAGGTAACGAGCTGAAGGTTGTCATCACGGCCTCAACGTCCGAGCCAGGCAAGAAGGAACTCCAGGTAACAGGCCCGCTGCAAACCGAGAAGTTTTCGTTTGCGGATGCGAATGAGCTGGCGGCGAAAACGAGCCAATCCAACTATGTGCGTGTGAAAAGGCTGGGCGAGACTGCCGTTACAATCGTGCCAGAAACAGCGCTAACAGGAGCGAAAAGTGGCACAGTAGCGCTTACCCCAGCTGACTCGACTAAGTTGTTCATGGCTGTGTCCGGTGCTGATTTTGACACGATGTATCTGCCTTTTGACGATGCGGCTGTACAAGCGGCAGCGAAACAATTCATGAGCGATCGTCGCGCGCAAAATAAAAAGCTCAGCACGCTGGTGATCGGTGGCAAAGCGGCGGATGACGAGAACATGGCGAAGCACATCGAGCGCTCTGTGGCGCAAAATGCCCGTTTTGTCGTCAATAGTGCTATCGCTGGTCAGCACAACAACGGAAAAGTATATGGCAGCCTGGAGTGGGCCGCATGGGTAGCGGGTATGATCGCCGCGACACCTGCGCATGAATCGCTGACGGCCGTTGTCGTTCCGTTGAAAAAAGCGCTCAAGGATTGGGGCCACACCGATATTTTGACTGCACTCGGCTCTGGTACGTTGATCGCAACCCGCGACGGAGATGTGTATATCATCGAAAGCGCCGTGAATACGCTGGCGGTGCTAGGCACGCATGAGCGCGAGGACTACGGAAAAATCCGTGTCAGCATGACGCTGGATCAGATCGTCAACGACATCAGCCAAGTCGGCAAGAAATACAAAGGCAAGCTCGCTAACAACGATTTGGGCGGCGCGGTGTTTGTCTCTGCCGTCAATGCGTACATGACCGTCCGCGAGCAGCAAGGCGCGATTGATACAGGCTGGACGTTTACGGATCAAAAGAATGGCATCGGGGACCGCCGTGGCTTCCTCTTGTCTGCGAAGCCGCTTGATGCCATCGAATACTTTGACATTGACTGGGAGGTGCTGTAATTGGCTATTGCACGAGATATTAAACTGAAGAACTGCCAAATTTACGATGAAAACGGAGACCCGATCTTCGGTACCTTGGAAGGAAAAATGGTTCTCAAGGTAGAGTACGGCGACACGAACCGCCTGCAAAAAGGAAAAATCCAGACCGTCAACGACTGGCATGTAGAAGTGACATTGAAAATTACCGCAACCAACGCTGCGCTCAAATACTACTGCGTCGATCAATTGACTCAAGGCAAGACCCCAGTCCTCCCATTCCTGATCGGCGAGACACTGGACAAGGAGGCGGGCAACTCCGAACGCGTCCGCATCTCCAACATCGTTCTGAACCCAGACGAAATTACGCTGTGGGAAGCCAAAGCAGACGGCAACGATCACGCGACATATGACCTGAAAGGGATGTCCATCGAAAAGCCGGACTACCTCGATGAATTGCCAACCTACACTGAATAGGAGAGTGCTTGAATATGAACAAAAACAAACTCGAGAAATTTTTGGCCAAAGCCAATGAACAAGCTCCGCGAAAAGAAATCACCGTAACCATCGACGGTGACGAATGGAAGGTTCGTCAACTGAATTTGTCCGAGCTGCGCGAGTGCGAGCGAATGGCTGACAAAGGCGAGAAAACGGATTGGTTCCTGTACAACGATGCCCGTCTGGTGAAAGCCACCGAGCACGATTTCCCTTGGAATCAGGAAGAGCTGAAGAAAGCGTACAAGGTCGGCACCAAGTACGAGCTCGTCGAGAAAATTTTCCGCGACAATCCAGATGGCTACACCAAGCTGCTCAATGCGGTCCGTGAAGTCAATGCAACCCAGACGGAAGAAGATGCCATTGAAGAAGCAAAAAACTAATCCGATCTGACGGCGAGGCCTGGCATATTTGCCGCGCCTTTTTAAAAGGCAGAGGCCGCCCGTCGGATCTACTCGAGTACGAAGTCGATTTGTACAAGCAGAAGCTGTTTATTTTTGCTTGTCAGATGATTGAGGCAGAGGACGAGGAAAGAGCTGGGGGGTAGGTCTCCCGGCTTTTTTCGGGTTTTGCTGGGTGGAGAGAGACAGACAGCAAGGAGAGACAGGGGGTGAAAGAATGGCAACTGAAAAAGCGAAATTAAAAGCAGCTCGTCAGGAAATGACCAATATGGTCAAGGAAACCGAAAAGCTCACGAAGGCCATGGGCGAAACCAGTAAAGAGATGCAAAAGATGGCGAGAGAGTTCTCAGGTGGTATGTCCCAGATGCAACAGGACATGCGAAAGCTGCGTGAGGAAACACAGAAACTGGACAAGGTGACTGCGAAGCCGAAGATTGAGTTCAAAGACATGATGAGCAAACTGGGCGAAGTGAAAAAGGAACTTGTCGGGCTTGGAGGTTTGGTTACTGGGTTAGCCTTGGGAGCTAGTATGGCGTCTGTAACAGACGAAGCGAAGTTAGTCGCAAGAGAACGCGGATATTACGCGGCGAATAAGAAATCAGAAGATGAAATCAGGCAATTTGAAACTACCGCAAAAGAAATGACGATGCTCAATCCTTATATAACTCTTTCCCAAGCTATGGCTCTAATTTCCAAAGGGGAGCTAGCTAATGCTGCAAATGGTGCTCAATACGCAAAGCAAGCAGCACTGCTCAACGTTACGACCAAATTTGCTCCAGAGGATACTGTGAAGATGATGGCAGCAATTGGGTCGTCTACTGAAATACAAGATCCAAAGCAACTGGCAAATGCGATTCAGCATATGAGCATTTATGGTGGGGGAAATGTCAACCTCAAGTTCGTAGAGGCGATGGCGGAACTAAATGCTCAAAAAGGCAATTTCCTCAAAACCCCTGAACAGATGGCGACGAGTTTTGAGGCTGTGGGGAAGGTTCTGAATGATACAAAGTCATTTAGTATTCTGCGTGAAGGGGCATTGAAACAGTTAACCGCTAATGGCGCATTGGCTAGCCAGTTTCAGTCTGAAGAAGTGAAAAGGTTAATTACAGCTCTTCAGACAGGAGATAAAGATGCCCAGAACATTGCCTTAGCAAAAGTACTGATGTCCACATCGTTGATGAAGGATGATCCGAAAAATCCAACTAAACAACAAGATATAATGACGGCTTTAGTAGGCAGTGGCGGGGTGCAATTATCGTCCAGCTTGGAAGAAATAAAGAAAATTGCTACAGGTGCGACTGGTTCGAAGGTGAATGCATCCGAGGCGCAATTGGCTTATGATGCCGCTGTCAATGAGAATGAGTTCATGAAGATGATGCAAGCGCAAAACACAGCGAAAAATGCAGCAATGGACGCGGTCACACAGATTGCTAGCGATTTGTCTGGAGTAGCTGTAACGATTTCGAATGTGACCGCGGGATTCTTTAACTGGTTTAACACTTGGTCCCCAGAGGCAAGGCTCGCTGCGGTTTATGTAGGCGGTGCTTTTGCAGCACTTTCTACGCTTGGTGTCATGCTTGCCAGTACTGTTACGGCTATGAAAGGTCTATTGACCACAACACGGGATTTTTTCGGCAGAAAAAAAGAGAAATCTGCTTCCAACGAGAACTCATCGCTGGCCCCTAATAAAGGCAATTTGGGGGCAGGTAGGAACAAAGACTGCTGCTGTTGTGATGGCAAGACAACAATGAGACCTTCTTTTAAATATAAATCTAAGAAAAAAGGTGCTTCAGGTAGCTCTCAAGGAGGCAATAAGCCTAGTTCGGATACTGGGGGTGCGCTAGGAGAAAGGACAAAAAAAGCTGACGGCAAGCGCCGAAATGCTTCTCCAACTGCTTCTACAGCAGGGCACACACCAGATACTCTTATTGGTGGTTCCCAACGAGAAACTGCCAAAACAGCAGAAAAAAGCAAGAACAGCGCCCCAGCTACGTCTCCGGCAGGTAACCAACCTGGATCAGATAGTGGCGGCAATCATGCAGAGGCTGGTAAAGCTGCCAGCAAAGGCGCCTGGAAAAGCATGTTCAAAGGGGGACTCAGAAGGATACCTCTTCTTGGAAATTTACTGGGTATTAAAGAAATTGCAGAATCAGAGAACAAGCTGGATACTGCAGCAAAAGTGGGGGCAGAAGCTCTTGGTGGCTGGGGAGGGGCAGCGGCGGGAGCGGCTACTGGAGCAGCTATTGGTTCGGTGATACCTGGGCTTGGTACTGCAATTGGCGGTATTGTTGGCGGGTTTATTGGAGGTATGGGAGGATCGTTTGCGGGCGGTGCCCTATACGATGGAGTCAAGTCGTGGTGGCAGGACAAGCCTTCTTCAGAGTCTGCGACTATTCAACCAACAAATCAAACGGGACCTCCTATTCCAAATCAATCGCCAGTTAGCAATTTGCAAGAAAAACTCCAGTCTGTTGCGATTACGATTCCGCAAATTTCGATACCTTTACACGTTCAAGGCGTACTACAGGATATCCCGACCATGCTGAATATGCTTACTGACCCGTCTGTCGCCCAACGCATCAAAGACATCATCGAACGCTCGCTGCTCGATGCACTAGAGACGAGGGGAGGGGTAACGACATGATCGGTCTACAAGGAAAATATAGGCTGACGTTTCCGGTTACACCTGCGGAAATCCAGTTTCGTGGCTATGGCAACGACATCGAAAGCACGACATCGATTACATTATTGTCCGGCAACCGCATCTCTTCCAGACGCCCAAAGTCTATCTCCTTTGACTTCATCTTACCCGGGGACAGTACGGCTCCCTATGTCGAGGTACAGGGCTATCAAGGGCCCAGACAGTGGCTTGCTGGATTGGATCGCTTAACGGGCTCGGAAGCACTTTTGACTATAGACGAGCTTGATTTGGCGTGGAATGTGCTCATCGGGCCATGTGACGGAAAATTCCAAGGAAAAAACGTTGATTTTCACGGCTCGATTGAGCTGCCGCTGTTTGTCAAAGACGAATTCATTACGTGGAGCAATCAGACGCAGCTTTTATCCCCGGGTGCGGTCATCACACGACAGCAGCCAGCTCGTCCGAATACGAGCGGGAAGGTAGCAAAGAAGACACAGAAACAGCAAGCGGCCCCACGGATAGACATCAAAAGATTGGAAGACAGGAAAAGAGAGATTAACGAAAAGCTAGAAAGAGAAAACAGAATGTAATGGAGGGCAGATGAAATGAAAGTCATTTACGGAAAAGAACAGACCCGCTATGACCTGACCCCAGCCGTTACCGAATTGTCCTGGTCCTCTGCCAGGGGACAAATCGCGCAAAATTGCGATGTGAGAATCAAGGAAGGCCCGCCGCTACAATCGGCGGGTTTTTTGATGCTCTTTTCGGGGACAGAACTAAAAGAGTCTCAGCAGCTTTTCCATGGCCCGTTGGTTCGCTTCGATCGCGACGATCGGACAGGCGACTTATCCGCAACGGCATACGAACTGGGATGGTATTTGCAAAAAAACGAAATCTCCAGACTCAAACTGGACGGGGACGCAGGGACAGAGCTTGCACGAATTATCAAGTCGGCAGGTATCCATTTTAGCTGCCCGGCATTCGGCTTTACGGTCAAGGAGAGAATCTCGTCCCAATCATACACGTCTCTCTTTACTTCGCTGACCGAGCAAGCTTATGAAAAGACTGGCATCCGCTATTTCGTGCAATACCAGCGTGACAAGCTGACGGTACTCCCCGAGGGGAAAAACAGCATCATCCCGATGTTCAAGGCTAGTTTACTCGCAAGCAGTTCGACGGGAGAAAGTATCGAGGATGTATACACCGTTGTGACAGTAGAACGCTACCGGGATGATCGAGTGGTAAGCAGTTCAACAAAATCTAATGATAGCTTGGTCAAACAAATCGGTCGCATGCAAAAAATCATCGACGCAGGTGAAGACAAAAACGTAGCTGGATTGGCAGCCAAGCAACTCACAGAGTTGTCCAAAATTCCCAAGACACGCTCCATTTCGGTCAGGCACGAGGATGAAAATGCCGCTAGGTTACGTGCAGGCTGGCTCATCAAAGTCATGGAAAAGGACAATAAAACCATCACGGATTGGATCGTCACCAGCTGCCAAGCGCGCTGGCAAGGCGGTCAATACACAATGGATCTCCAATTGGAAAGGAGGACGTAAGAGATGCATTCAGTTATCGCAAAACTGCGAGGGCACGCACAGGACGGCATCGAGAATACGCAAGGGGAATTCGGCAAGCTTTTGGCGCTGTCGCCATTGTCTGTAAAGCTGGACGAGGACCCGACGCCCTTGGAGCCGTATGAGCTGTCGGCATTGCGTTGTGCCCAATTAAAGCCAGAAGATGTGGGCAAAAAAGTAGCCCTGTTACGATGCAACAACGAACAATACCTCCTGCTTGGGGTGGTGGAGTAATGTTTCCAGAGCTGAACGGAGACGAAACACAACTGGTTCAATCATCAGATAATCCGATTCCATGGACATACAAATTCGACTGGACTACAAAACAATTGCAGCAAGGGCCAGATGGTCGCTATTTGCGGACGACTACCTATGAGGAGTACCTGGAAGAGACAGCAAAGAAAATCCTGAATACACGTCGTTTCCGGTACGAGATTTACTCGGAAAGGTACGGTGTAGACTTCCTATATGAGACAGGAAGGATGCGCTCGGGCATTTCATTGCCAGCGATTAAGACGCAAGCACAAGAGGCGCTAGAGGCCCACAATGAGGTTGAGCGTGCAGAAGTGGTAGACATTCGGTTTGAGGACAACCGAATCATTTTTTCGCTAGAAATTGAGGGCACGAGAGGGACAACTAGGACGGAGGTGAATACATGGCAACGTTAGACAAACCAGAAATGCCGATTCTCAGGGAAACCCCGGATCAGATCTATCAGCGGATGGCAAATCGGATGGCATTGATAGCACAAAAGCGTGGAGAGACGCCACCAGCGACGGAAGAGGGAGAAATCTTTTATGACCTCGGCTATCCAATCGCAGAGGAAATCAGCGATCAACAGCAGTTATTTGAGTACGGTTTTCTCCAGCGGTTTCTCCCCTGGGCGGATGGAGAGTTTTTGGATGCAACAGGCGTATTCTTCGGCTTATCTCGCAATGAGGCGGAGACAGACGACGCATATCGGCAGCGCTTAATTGATCGAGCTCGTACAGAAGAGGGAGACGGCAGACGCCAAGATTACGAGCGGTGGGCACGAAATGTTGACGGGGTAGGCGGAGCCGTTGCGATAGAGAAGGCACGACATGACCTATCTATTGATGTGTATATCACAGACTTGACAGGCAATCCTGCAGGGCAGGAACTGGCTACGAGTGTACGGACGAAACTGGAAGACAAACGAAGGGCCTTGCACGACTTGCAGGTACTGCCAGCGAACGTTTATCCGGTGACTATCGCTGTAAAACTTGCTTTGCGACCAGATGCGGAATTCGAGAAGGTCAAAGACCAAATTACTGCACAAATCAAAACCTACCTAAAAGGGCGTTCTCAGATCGTGTATCAGCAGATCGGAGCGCTCTTTTTCGTGGATGGAGTAATAGATTTCACAGGCTACACCTTAAACGGTGCGGAATTGAATTTGACGGTGCCTGCTGACTCTGTATCGACACTAACCATGGCGGTGACAACATGATTCCAGAACGCTATCGGCGGATGCTGCCGCCGCAATGGTACGAGAATGAAGTGGCGGAATATCACTTTGAAGGTGCAGGGACAGTTGTAGATGCTTTCAATTTGCAGCGCGAGGACATCCTACAGCAGTTTAGCCCATGGTCAGCTACCTGGGGGTTGGATGTCTGGGATTGGATTTATTTCGGGAGAAAGCAATTGCTGAGTGTTGAGGAACGGCAAAAGAATATCCAGCAAAAGCACTGGTCATATCTTGGATTTACCCCAAGCGTGCTGGGTGCAATTGGTTTGAGTTCCTCGTCATTCAAGCATGTCCAGATGGTTGAGGATTACGGCAAAAAGGTGATTCGGTACGTCTACCCGATTGAGGACCGATTCGACACAAAGAATGCTGTTCAAGCTGTTGAGAGAATCAGGCCAGTTCATTGTAATGGAGTCGCTTTTGAACCTGTTGTGTCGGAGAAGATCGTGCTGCGAGATGTCTTAGTGGTTGGGATTAAGGAGTACCACAAGGTCAGTGAATTTCGTGTAGGGATGACACCAATCAAGCGTTACGAGGAGGTCGTGAAATGATCCTGCCAAGCTATCTTCAAACCGTCCGGAATGACCTGCTGGCTAGGGTGTCGGGCGGCGACATTTTGATAAACGGCTCAGTTTCAGTGCCTGTACAAGCTGTGGAGATTGCTTCGCATGCAGTTGCTGGCATAAAAGACGGAATTGCATTACAAGTATCTGTCCAACATGTCGCTAGCGTGCCAGTAATCACGAGTGCAAAGTTGAGGACCAGAACTGGAGCCGTCGTTGCTGAGAAAACAGGAAACATTGAAATGAACGGGGCGCAGTTTATAAGTTTGACCTTTGTTATCGAAGCGAGAGGAGGGGTGTAAGTGTCCTATGTAGCGAAAACGGATTGGAAACATGATGATCCGGTCACTGAGGTGGACATTAATCGTTGGGAGCAGGGCATTGCAGATGCTCACGCGGAGCTGGCAGTGTTGAAAGCGGATGTCTCGAACCTGAAAGTGCGCGTGAATACAATCGAATCTACATTGCCGGACGGATTCGTACACAACAATTTCAACGATGACCTGTCTACTATCAGCTTTATCAGGGTGATTCGGGGCTATTATAACGAAGCTCAGAGTCGGTTGGAGGTTTAGATGGTAGAAACGGGAATGGGGCGCAAGAACGGACATTTTCGGAAGAGCCAGCACCAATAACACATATGTACCAGTTCCATCAGACACAATCATGCGGCACACAATCGCAATAACAGAGCGATAGGAGGTTAGCAATGCCCACGATTACATTAGACTATACAAATGGATTAGCGTATGACGGTGGAGTGACTTCCGCTGCGCCAAACGCATCTAACGCGAGCACGTCTACGCTTGTATTTGGATTGGTTGGCGGAACGCAAATCAATAGAGCGTATTTGATGTTTGACCTCGGTCTGATTCCAAGGGGAGCTGTGGTTTCGTCCGCTGTATTGAAGCTCACGAGGTCATCAAGTAACGGAGGGTTGACAAACTATGACATCGTAGCCATTGCAGAACCATGGGCTGAAACGGTGACATATAACACACAACCTGCACTCACAAACACAAAGTACTCGTATATTGGAGACTACAGTATTGCTACCAGAGACATAGAACTTAAGAGCCTCATACAAAAGTTCGTGGACGCAGAAATTCCGAACTACGGATTCATGATAAGAAACACAAACGAAACGGAATCGTCGCACTTTACATTTTATTCTAAGGATAGCCCAACTACAGCGTACAGACCGCAATTAACAATAACCTATACGATGCCAGACGTAAGAAGTGATGCGTATTTTGCATCAGGTAGCACAAGATCAATATCAGCCACTAACGAATTTTACATCCCATTACCATCTGGAACGAGGGAAAACGACTACCTTTTCGCAACTGTACGCAACAACATTTCGGCTGAATCTATTGACCGACCAGCAGGATGGACTCAAGTTTTCAACATGCCGATTAATGCTGGTAGATTCGGGGTTTTCTATAAGAAAGTCAATTCGTCAGACATACTAGCAGGAATCGCCACCTTTAAATCAGTGTCAGGAGCAGTTTGGTACGGATCATTAGCCGCCTACCGCAATGTAAAAGAGGTTGAGACTCCCGGTTACATCAGTTACCCGAGCGGAACCATCTTCATGTATCCCGGTGATATTACGCCGACTAAAAGCGGATCGCTGTTATTGAACATAAACACATGCATTTCGCAAGCGCAGGAGACTACTACTCCATTCGCATTCAACCCTGACTTTAAACTAGATGTTTCAGGGGCGTTGCAGACATACAAATCCAAGACTTTGTATACGACCGACACAGTCAGAGCCGCGCAAATCAGAACGAACTACACATTTGACACAAACGGAGTTTCTATGGCGGTTGTGCTTGTTCCTAACGCCAACGAACCACCAACACCCCCAACGAACGTTAGGGTGGACAAAACATCATATGATGTAGGCGAGCCTATGAGGATAGACTTTACTCCCGGCACAGACAGCGATGGAACGATCAGTGGATATGTAGTCGGTCAGTATTACCCGTATCTCGGTTTGTGGAGTACGCTTTCTAAAATCACCACCCCTCCACCGTTCAACATAGCTTGCGGAGGGATGCTTGACACTAACATCTCTAAGGTGAGGGTTGCATCTGTAGATGACAAAGGAGCGATGTCCGCTTGGGTTGAGTCACCAACATTCACCGTAAAGCAAAAAGAGGGAATTATCACGGTGCCAACAACGGTAGCTGGTAGCAGTTACTACAACACGAGTTCTTCCCCGATTGTTAGGTTTGATAACGGATGGCTAGGTCAGGTGCTTAAGGACGCATCAGGATCGACAGCGGCAGTATTCTTAAGCAAGGACAACGGAAAGAACTGGAACAACTTTGGTAGCATCACCGGGTCATTCACTAGGACATGGAGCATAGCAGCTAACAATAACATGCTTTATATCATCTATGCACACAATGCTACAACGGTTGTAGCTTGCGCGTATGACGTGACTCAATTGAGCGGCGGAGACATAACAAAATCAGCAACCATACTCGATACAGTGACAGACGTTAACAGCACATCCATATGTTTCAACAGAGGAAAAAACGTGGTTTCGTATGTGTATTCTGCCAAGACAGCTGGTTATCCAGCATCGTATAATCTACATCGTGGCGAGATACAATTGCAACAAAATGGTCATCTAGCAGTCGTAGCAAACAAAAAACAACTCACAACAAGCAACCACACCAGCTTTGTGCATGTGCAACCTTCAAACGATGTAAATGCAGATGGAACAGAAGAGACTATCGCTTATAGATACTCAGATGGAAGTTCCACATATGTGATGGCTTACATTGGAAACACGACGAATAACACATGGTCAGGCCCGTTTTCTGCAATAAGGAATCCAGATGGAGCTATGGCTACTCTTAACCCTACTGTTAGATATACGACAAATGGAGCTATCAACGTATTTGCTGGATCATACGTTACAGGAGTAATGAAAGCGCTGTTCACTCGAACGATGAATCGCGGGGCTTTATGGTCATCTACTGTCGACCTTGGAGTCGCCACTGACACAGCCATGACTGTAGACAAAGACAACAAGGTATATGTATACATTGTAAACGGAACGACAATGTATACGACTTCTTCTACAGATGGATTCGCAACTTTCCCAGCGGCTAAACTACTTACGTCAGAGGTTACAACACCAACACAAAACTCTCTGTCCCCATTTAGGGAACCGTCATTAAAAACGTCTGTCACAGTACCGCCAATTGCATTCCGAAAAACAAGATCTTCCGACAACGCGCAAATGGTTTCGTTCTTGGGGACGTGGAAAGTCGCTGAACCTCCTGTTGTTACACTGACATCACCAGCTAACAATGTTCAGTTGATAGAAGGTCAGGATTACATCGTCACCGGAGAGGCGCTATCTAAGAGTGTAGGTGCTGTTGTTAACGTAAAAAATGCGTTCGGATCAACAACTACTACAATTGACTCATATGTCAGCGACGGGGTAACTCCTAGAGCATTCAGCAAGACATTAAACTACAGAAACAAGCAGTTGTTTGACGGAAATACAGCTGTGTCTTCTGTACTGAGTGAATCCGTAATGTATACGATGATCACATCCGCTACCGACACAACGAACACGTTGAATTCGTCTCCTGTATATCGCGACTTCACAGTCAAGTACAACATGCCGCCACTCATCAGCGGAACAGATCAAGACCTCGGCGCGTTCATGCAAATTCCAAGCGTGAACTATTCAGCCACCGATCCAGAGGCCAACACTTTCACTTTTACCGAATATCTGAACGGCAAGCAAATCAGGTCGTTTGCAGGCGTAGCCGGACAGCAATACACAGTTGAAATTAGCCATGACGCTTGGATTCGATTGGATTTGAACATGCAGCATCAAATCAAGATCGTTGCCACAGACAGCGCAGGTATCTCATCCGAGCGAATTTACACATTCACCCGAACAGAGACGCATATCGAATTTTTGCTAGAGTACGGAAATCCAGATATTAAAGCAGACTTCACATTGGACGGTATGCCATTACGTGTATTAATGACACTTGAAAGATACTTGCCAGAAGGCTCGGCCATTGAAAGTGTGAAAGTCTGCAACAACTATTTGGATGATGCACCTACATGGGAAGATTGCACAGGGGCAGTAAAGGGAAATCGAGGCTATTTGTTCACCAATAAGAACAAAACAGCTCCCGAATGGGCTATTAATCTATGGGTGACCATCAACAAAGGAACAGCTAAGGAACGTGTACTTGTAAATGGTTATGGGGGTGCGTTCGATTAATGAAGATGCAAAATAAAGAGGCTATCTTAGTGATTAGAGAACAGCAACAAACCGACCCAGTTATGACAATGGGACAGGAGCTCTCCTCGCTCAAAATTAGCAACATCCAAAAGGATGCGGTAATCCAAACAATGGGCGAACAGCTAGCCCAAGTTAAGCTTGAGCTCATCCAATTAAAAGGAGGTGCTAAGTGATGGCATTTTGGGAGTTGGCATTTAGCATGAAGTGGGTCACAGTAGAAAAGCTGCGGCTTGCCGTAAAAACAACATCCAATCCTTTTGGAGAAATCTCGCCAAAGGAATTCAAGCAAATTACCAATCAAGATTTTTAGGCTACTACTATTTCATACACAGAGAATTGGAGTCAGCCCCGTACCTAGCGGGGCTATTTTTGTCCCCAAAAGGGGCGAGGAGGTACGAATCTATGAAACCCCTACACAGCCTAGACACCATCGCAACCCCAGCAAACGCCTGGGCGACAACAGCAGGTGCCATCGTGTCACCCGCCTTTCACTATCTATACGGCACGAACCGCCAAGACATCCTCATCGTCCTCTTCTTCATGATCGTCCTCGACTGGATCACAGGCATCTCCGCCGCCAAAAAGGACCAATCCTACTCCTCCGACTACGGCCTGTCCCGAATCCCACGCACCTTATTCCTCATGGCCCTACCAGCCGTAGCTAATCTCCTAGACCGCGTCATGGGCACCCCAGGCTTCTTGTTCTACGGTGTCACCTTCGGCCTCATCTACCACACATGGACAAGCCTGACCGCCAATGCCCACCGCGCAGGCTGGCCGATGCCCAAATCCGTCGAGAAATTAGTCAGCGCCGAAATCAAGGCAAAGGCTGAGCGAGCCAAACGAAAGGAGTCCTAGTAAACTATGAAAATCACCGAGATGCTTCTGACCAACGTAAATTCCCGCCCCAAAAAGAAAATCGTCCCAAAAGGTGTCGTCATCCACTGGACGGCTAACGAACGCAGCGGTGCAAATGCCGCCGCCAACCGAAACTACTTCAACAAACCAACGACAGTAGCAAGCGCACACTACATCGTGGACGACAAACAAATCATTCGCTGTCTGCCCGAGGATGAGATGGGCTACCATGTCGGGGCGAAAACTTATTCACAGGCCGCCTTGACCAGACTGAGCAACTACCCGAACAACTGCACGATTGGGATTGAAATGTGCGTCAACGCAGATGGTAGCTTTGCGAAAATGTACGAGCAGACAGTGGCACTGACCGCAGATATATTGAAACGACATGGCTTGGGAGTCGAGCACCTGTGGCGTCATTATGACATTACGGGGAAAAACTGCCCGGCCTTTTTTGTCGTCAATACGACCGCTCAAACATATACGGGAATGTCAGCGAAGGACGCATGGGCAAAGTTTCAACAGGATGTCCACAGGTTTCTCGCAGCTTATCCACAAAAACCACAGCCTGATGTGGATAAGTGTGCGGTTGAACTGACACTCACTTCCACAGGCAAGCTAATCGATGATATATCCTATGTACCCATCCGAATGATTGCGGAGGCAGTGGGTGGAGCAGTGGAATGGGAGCCTTCCACGCAAAAAGTGACCGTGAACGGACAGGAAGTCCCCTATGTAAACGACCAAGGAACTACTTTTGCGAAAACAAGAGAGCTGGCTGCCTTACTTGGTTTGCAAGTGGAGTGGGACGAGCCGAGAAAAGCTGTCGTATTAAAGAAATAAAAGAAAAGCCGCAGATCCTGTCTGCGACTTTTCCTATACATACTTTTACTCAATCCTAATCTGAATGATATCCGCTGCACTCAAGACAGCGCTTGGCTTCGTCCCCTGCTCATTCAGTCGAATCTGCCCGTCCTTGATCTTGCGGACAATCTGGCTGCGACTCCAGCCTTCTATCTGTTTAGACAACAGCTTGTCGAGGCGAAAGCGGGCTTCTGCACTCTCAATCCGCACTTCCTGAACGCCCTTTTCCTGGTATTCAAGCAAGGGGAGAATAGGGAGTTGCCCAATTTCTTCACCAAACTCCGTATCTGGCACCTCCCGATGATCTGTAAAGGCTTGGTAGATGGCCAGCTTTTCGTTCCACGTATGATTTTTTTCGCATTTATAGATAGCGAAGCGATAGATGTTTTTGCCGTTAGCGTTGTGGCGGCGGACGTTTGTATCGAAAAAGAGAACGGTTCGCCCGTATCGCTGTACAGGCCGAAAAAACGGAGATTCCCCATAGCGAACCTCTGTCAACATCTTTACTCACAGATTTCGTTACGTTCCTTTTTGAGAATCCCACTCCTAGAGTAATAGTGGGATTCTTGGGTGGTAATCGGAAGGGTATTTCTACTATCCGTAGCTCCCCCAAGTTCGGGGCTGTCTCATCAGCCCATCCTAAGACAGTGCGTATAGCATCTTAGGCTGGCAGACTGTTACCATCTGCCACAGGTTGATGCATGATATTGATTGCTCCAACCCGATCACGATGTGAATGAAATCCACATAAACAGTTGTATCTCCTATCGCGTACTTTATTTTTTTCTCCACAGGCAGGACAGGATTGAGAAGTATACGCAGGATTAACCTCCACAACTTTTATGCCGACAAGGTTTGCTTTGTAGGAAATGAATTGTTGAAGTTGATAGAAGGTCCAACTGTGCAGATTCTTTGTGTTTTTACGGCTTGTTCTTGCCGTCTTACGAATGTTCTCCAGTCGCTCAATTTTTATTACGGATACGCCTTCTTGTATAGCTATATTCACGATTTGACGACTGATCTTATGGTCTTGATCTTTCATCCATCTTTGTTCCTTGTTGCCTAATTTGCGAATAGCTGACAACTTTTTAAGTTTGCCCAATCTACGTCTACGATGTTGGTATTTTCTGCGTATGTATTTGTTTTGTCTGCCATTCCCCAAAAAACGGGTTTTTCCTGTAGAAGTAACAACTACAGCAGGAACTTTTAATCCAAAATCAATACCCATAATATTTTCTTGAATTAATTCGTTTGTTTGTACTATTAAGGAAATCTGAGCGTACCATTTCCCCGATTTTTCAACAATCCGCATTAATCCCAACTTGCCTTTCTTTAACAATTGCATATCACGTCTAGTTGTAGTTACTTGAATCTTTGTCTTCTTCGTCCTTCCGTCTACCGTGATTGGAAAAGCAACAATATTATCGGTTATGGAATAGTTTTGGTTGTTTACAAAATATGTAGGCTTTTTAAGGATAGGACGAGTACCCAATTTCTTAATTTTTCGGTACACGCTTTTGGCGTCACGTATGGCTTGATTACAGACGGCAGATGGTAGGGCGGATTCTACATCTTTTGTGGTCATTTTCGGAAATGCTCCAAGCTGTTCTGCTTGTTTAGTTAGGTTGTTGACTACCCGAACATACTCTTTTCCTAATTGATATAGAATGTGTGGCTGATCAGGAAAGATCCGGATATTAACGGTTAAAGATTGCAATTGCTCACCACCATTCCTTTTGTTTCAACAAACCGATTTACTGTTTCTATTCATTATTTTCTAATTACTTGCAAAATAAGAGTACCCGCTTATCTGAACGATTTCAACTAGTGTATTTAAAAAAAGCAAACACACTTGTGCCTAGTGTTCGTACTGCTCAAAGCATGAAGGATAATGTGATAAAAATGCTACATCCCATGATAAAACGGTGGGATGTAGCATCGAAAATAATCAATTACTTAATTAGGAATATTACTCCTACTTGAAAAAAAGGATTGTGGTTAGGCGCATCAAAGTAGTCAGTTTCCAAGGGGGATCGTATTGTTGACGACAGGAGAGCGAGTGGTTTTGACGCGTAAAGGAGCGGAGCCGTAGATTTGCTTCATCCAGGTTCGCGCTTCCGCAAAGTCACTCTCCCGATAGAGATGAAAAGCGGGATGGTGTGTATCCACAAAAAGGGACAAACCCAAAGCCTGCGCCCGAATGCAGAAATGACGGTCCTCGCCCCAAAAGCTCAGGTTCAAAATTTGCTTAAAGCTGACGCCAGCTTGCAGCGCTTTTCTGCGGATGAGGGTGCAAGCCCCTAAACCACCTACTTCATATACGCCGGGGACACGGAGTTGACCGTAGAAAGCGTACTTCCGCAGGTATTGTTCTTCTAAAGAAATTTGTTCATGGCGTGCGCATTCGAATTGGGTGTATTCATCTTTGAGCCATACCTGAGGGACGGGGACGGTATCTGGTGTCCAGCTCGTCCAGAAGATTTCAGATATGATCTCTTTGTCAGAGGCGAGTAAAACTTCCAAAGTAGCTGGCTGGAGAAGCAAATCCGAATCGATGAGGAAGAGGGCATCGTAATCGTAGTGTTTGGCGCGGGCGATCATTTCGTCCTTGAATCCAGCGACCTTCCATACGAGTACGTCGCTCCAGTAATGGGTCGTGTCATCGCATGTGTAAGGATGGAGGCTTCCGGCAGCAGGAATAATGTCGACCTGTCCCATGTGTTTGTCTGCAAAGTTTTGAAGGATTTTGCTCGAAAGCGGATCGTGATTGTCATCTACGAACAAATAATGCATCGTCAAGTTTGAGCTCGACAGCTTTTCTAACGAAAACAAAAACATCCGGAGAACATCAGGTTTCTGACAAACTGGACTTCCGATTAGCACCCTCGTTTTCACGCTCATTGCACCACCTCTCGCTTTTGTGCGAAGTACGAAGCATGCAGGGAGCTCGCAGTGTAATCGTAGACAAGGGATTCATGTGTCTTGCCCATGCGCTCCATGCATCGTCCCAAAAAGTGAAAAGCGTAAAAGCTCCCCATTCCTTGCTCACTAAAATGCTCCCACTGATTGTCCCCGATCTCCAAGCAATACTCGAAAGCTTTTACCGCCTCGGCATACAGACCATGCTCCATCAGGAAAACGCCTTTATAAAAATGAAGGTCTACGTAATTGGGGTAGATTTGAATAGCTCGTGCAATCCCCGGCCATGCTCCGCGCATACTGCCATGCTGGAAAAGAATATCGAATTTCAGCTTGTAGCAAATAGACGGGGGAGGTTGTTTGGTTGTCAAAAAGCCTTTCATTGCTTGATTCACCAGTGTAAAGGCATGCTCTAATTGTTTGGCGCGAAAAAATTCGTTTGCGAGATGGTAATCGGACCACGGGTCTCGTCTGGATTGCTTTCTTTCGTGACGTAAGAACCTCAAGTTGCGCAAAGCTTTTTGTTTTCGTTGAACGGCATCGTCCATATATCCGAGATGGTGAATATGTACAGGTAGCAACGGGACGGCAAGATCCCTCGAAGCGGAGGCTGGCCATTGAAGCACTTCGTGAATGTCTCTCGCAAATCGGAATCCTTTTTTGTTGCGAAATAAGCGGATTTGCCCTGATCGGTAGGCGGAGTGGCGTGAAGCCTGCTCCTTTTTAGAACCTGTGTAATGGATCATTTTCATAAAAAAGGCGTCGCCTTTGCTCGCACTTACAGCCTGACGAAGCACCTCTGGTTTTTCTTCCTGTACGATTTCATCCGCATCCAGCCATAAAATCCACTCTCCCTTGGCAACCTGCAATCCGGCGTTTCTCGCTTTCGCAAAGCTGTTTTCCCAAGGAATCTCCAGAACTTTCGCCCCGAATTTTCGACAAATATCCTGTGTACCATCGGTTGATCCTGTATCGACAACAATGATCTCGTCTACCACCATATGCACGCTGGACAGACATGCTTCGATCTGGTCTGCTTCGTCTTTGACGATCATGCATAGTGAAAGGAGAGGCGGGCCCATTTGGATGATCACCTTCTTTTCGGTGTTGTCAGAACATATTGTTACACCATATTCGTGCGAGGAGATGGTTATGAAAGTACGGATACATAAAGGGTGATGGAAGGAAATAGGATGTTGAGAAAATGATTTTCTGGGGAGGGGGCGATCTGCATGTTTACGGTTAGCTTGTGCATGATCGTTCGGGATGAGGAAGAATCACTCGGTCGATGCTTGTCGACGGTCTACGATTTGGTGGATGAAATCATCATTGTCGACACAGGGTCGATAGATCGGACCAAAGAAATTGCATTGACCTATGGTGCAGAATTGTTTGATTTTACCTGGGAGGACGATTTTTCGACAGCTCGTAACTTTGCTTTTGCGCAAGCCAAGATGACGTACATTTTTTGGCTGGATGCGGATGATGTGCTTTTGGAAGTGGATCGGGAACGATTTGCAGCACTGAAGGCCTTGGACAATTTTGATTACGACAGTGTCTCGATGCCGTACCATTTACTGGTAGATGAGCGAGGGAAGCCCGTGCACTATTTGCGAAGAAATCGCCTCGTCAGACGGAAGTGTAACTTTGTTTGGCATGGGGTGGTCCATGAGTATTTGGCTGTCGCGGGGGAAACTCTGCACAGTGAAATCGCCATTACTCACCAAAAAAATAAGCCGTACACAGACCGCAATTTGCAAATTTATGTAGAGCGCAAGGAAAAAGGTGAGGTTTTTGATCCGCGTGATCAATTTTATTTTGCAAATGAATTGTTCGATCATGCGAGGTACGAAGAGGCGGTTGAGCAGTATCAGTTGTTTTTGGAAGGAGGCTTGGGCTGGATCGAGGATCAAATATGGGCGTGTCAGAAGCAGTCAGAGTGTTACGCTCACTTGAAACAACCTGAAAAACAGATTCAATCTTTGACCAGGACACTTGCGATTGACCTTCCGCGTGCGGAGATTTGCTGCAGGATGGGGGCTTTTTTTGTGGAGAAGCAAGATTTCCTGAAGGCCATTTACTGGTACCGGCAAGCGACGTTATTGGAGCGGCCACAAGGTTCCATGGGGAAGGTAGATGAATCGGCATGGACGTGGCTACCTCATATACAGCTGTGCTATTGCTACGATCGTATTGGGGATCAACGAAAGGCTAAAATTCACCACGATATGGCAAAGTTGTATTACCCGACACATCCAAGCGTAACGTACAACGAAGCTTATTTTGCAGGACTGGAGCAACTGGATTCGGTAGAACAGTAGATGGCTATACTCCTTCTTGGTTGTCTGTATTGTATTGGGGAAGTTGTTATTTGCACGGGTCTTCTCTACAAAAATAGAATCGATCCTCGTTGATTAAAGAAGGAGATTCTCCATCCGTTACTGGTAAGAGCTGCATGACAGTTTGTTGGAATCCCTTTTTAGAGTAAGGGGGATGGCTTCTTTTTTGGAGGAAGAGAATGGATGAAAATTAAGACCCCGTTTACGGTTTGGTAAAGCACTTCGATAACGATTACTCCTCGTATTGATTCCTCTAATGAATGAGCAATGGTTTCCTTTCTCCTTCTATTTTCTCATGGTTGTCTATAAGTGATATTCTTTTTGTCCACTGTTTCTTGTGTAACAACTCATAAGGGAGGGGAAACATCCTTTTCAAAGAGGAGGAGAATCATGTCATTTCCAAATATACCGAATATCACTCCGACCATTCATATAGGGCGTGACGAAGCGCTCAATTTAATGTTGTCTTCTTTAGCCATTGAAGAGTTGGGGCTTAGTCATATTTTAAATGCGGAAGCTGAAAAAATTCAGTATGCACTCGGGACAATTCCCGGGCTATCTGGACCAGGGGCCACCATTTCGGATTTGCTCGCGTTAAACAAGAGTGCGCGGGACATGCTCGAAGCAGCGACAAAGCAAGACATACTTTTGCAAAATAAGCTAGAGGCTGTGCTGGATGCTTCTAAATACCCGGTAGGGTGGATTACGGGGCCAACGGGGCCAACGGGAGCGACTGGGGCGAGAGGAGTAACGGGAGCGGTTGGGGCGAGAGGAGCAACGGGAGCGGCTGGAACAACGGGTGCGACTGGAGCACCCGGAGCCGCAGGAGCGACTGGAACAACAGGAACAACAGGAACAACAGGAACAACTGGAGAGACAGGAACCACTGGAGCAACTGGAACGACTGGAACAACCGGAACCACTGGAGCCACAGGAACCGCGGGAGAGACCGGAGAGACCGGAGCCACCGGAGAGACCGGAGCCACCGGAGAGACCGGAGCCACCGGAGAGACCGGAGCCACCGGAGAGACTGGAGCCACCGGAGAAACCGGAGCCACCGGAGAGACTGGAGCCACCGGAGAGACCGGAGCCACCGGAGAGACCGGAGCCACCGGAGAAACTGGAGAGACCGGAACAACGGGAGCAACTGGAGAGACGGGGACAACAGGAACAACAGGAACAACCGGAACTGGATCGACTGGAGCAACTGGAGAGACCGGAGCAACTGGAGAGACAGGAACAACGGGAGAGACAGGAACAACGGGAGGGACCGGAGCAACGGGAGAGACCGGAGCAACGGGAGAGATTGGAGCAACCGGAGAGACAGGAACAACGGGATCAACCGGATCAACTGGATCGACTGGAGAGACCGGATTAACCGGATTAACCGGAGAGACGGGATCAACCGGAGAGACCGGAACAACTGGAGCCACGGGAGCCACTGGAATAACAGGAGCGACCGGAGTAACGGGAGAGACCGGAACAACTGGATCAACCGGAACAACAGGAGAGGCTGGAGCCACTGGAGCAACCGGAACCACGGGAGCGACAGGATTAACCGGATCAACCGGATCAACTGGAACAACAGGAGAGACTGGTGTAACGGGAGCAACCGGAATAACGGGAGAGACTGGAGTAATCGGAACAACCGGAGCAACGGGAGAGACCGGAGTAACTGGAGCAACGGGAGAGACTGGACCAACCGGAGAGACTGGAGCTACCGGAGTTACAGGAGCCACCGGATCAACTGGAACAACTGGAGCCACCGGATCAACTGGATCAACCGGAACAACAGGAGCAACGGGAATTACCGGAGTAACAGGAGAGACGGGAGCAACCGGAACCACCGGAACGACAGGAACCACCGGAGCAACAGGAGCGACCGGAGAGTCCGGAACAACGGGATCAACAGGAGAGACTGGAACAACTGGAGTAACAGGTGAGACTGGATCGACTGGAGCCACCGGAACGACTGGAACAACTGGAACAACTGGAACAACTGGAACAGCTGGAACAACTGGAACAACTGGAACAACAGGAACCACAGGAACCACAGGAACCACAGGACCAACTGGAGCCTCGGGAGAGACCGGAGCAATCGGATCAACTGGACCAACCGGAACGACTGGAGCAACAGGGGCGACCGGAACAACCGGAACAACCGGAACAACAGGAGAGACTGGAACAACTGGAGTAACAGGAGAGACTGGATCGACTGGAGCCACCGGAGCCACCGGAGCAACCGGACCAACCGGAGAGACCGGAGTAACCGGAGCAACAGGGGAGACCGGAACGACCGGAACGACCGGAACGACCGGACCAACCGGAGCCACTGGAACGACTGGAGCCACTGGATCAACCGGAGCCACTGGAACGACTGGAGCCACTGGAACGACTGGAGCCACTGGAACGACTGGAGCCACTGGAACGACTGGAGCCACTGGAACGACTGGAGCCACTGGAACGACTGGAACCACTGGAACGACTGGAGCCACTGGAACGACTGGAACCATTGGAACCACTGGAACCACAGGAGCGACTGGGACAACCGGAGCCACCGGCCCCACCGGCCCCACCGGATCAACTGGAGCCACCGGTACAGTCTTCACCAACATCAACGCCTTCGGGGCCAACACCTCAGGATCTCTCATATCCGTAGTCCTAGGAGGAACGAATATCCCTCTACCGAACAACCAGGTGTTAGCAGGTGGCATTACGGTGAATGGCGCCAATACGGTATTTACGGTTCCTTCGGCAGGTAACTACTTGATTTCGTATTCCATCAATACAACAGCTGCCTTACTGGTTAGCTCGAGGATCTTGATAAATGGGACGGCATACACTCCAACTATCATCTCACCAGCTTTATCACTTTCATCGTTCAATAATACCGTCATCGCCCCTCTCACGGCGGGAGCCACAATCACGCTGCAACTGTTTGGATTATTGGGAACGGCTACCCTTCTGACAGGGGCTGGAGCGACCTTGACGATTATAAAAATAAGTAATACGTAGTATGCAAAAGGAGCTACGATGACAAGTAGCTCCTTTCCCCTTGCTATTTCTTTTTTATTAAAGTAGTAAAAATATTTAGTTAATTAACGGTGATGATAGTATAATAGCTTGGAAGGGGATTTGCCTATTATTCGGAGTGGGGATAGATGCCGATGGATGACTTGGCAGTATATTTGGACGAGCACGAGGCAACGATCGTGAAAGAATTCAAGCGAGGAATTGCCGTTTCGGACAGTGATCAATACAAAGGATTGATCCATCTGAATGGGCGAGCACTGTATCGTATGGTTATTGAATATTTTCGTTCGGAAATCACTCTTGAGGATATTAAAGAATTGGCTTACAAGGTCGCCTATGAACGAAACCGGGCAGAGACCAACATTGGTGATTTCGTTTCCAACGTGTGCATGGGCCGGGAAATGGTTATCGATCTTCTCCAAAAAGGTCCGTTTACGCCTGCCGCTTTAATGCCTGCCTTATTGAAAATAAACGAATGCTTTGATGTCTTTTTGGTACACGCTGTTTTCAAATACACCGATCTCAAATACAACGATTTGGAAGAGAAGAAGCTATTTATCGAGCGTTCTCACAAAGACAGGCTCACGATTCTGGGGCAAATGGCATCTAGCTTCGTCCATGAATTCCGAAATCCGCTTACTTCCATTATGGGATTCTCTCGTTTGTTAAAAGAAGATTATCCGAATCTCCCTTACGTAGAGATTATTGAAAATGAGCTGCGGCAATTGAATTACCGGATTTCGCAGTTTTTGCTGGTCTCGAAAAAGGGCGCGGTCTATAAGCAAATGGAGGTTTTTAGCGTTTGGGAGTTGTTCGATGAGATTCTGTCCTTCCTCTATCCGAATATCGTTGACGTGAATGTGGATATCAAATGCAGTATCGATCCTACCTTTCAACTAAAAGGCTACAAGGATGAGATGAAGCAGGTGTTTATCAACATCATTTCCAATGCGCTGGATGCGTTACATAAAAAAACAGGTGATAAGGAGATTGACATCGAGGTGTCCCAAATGCCTGACAGGTCCTTAATTACCGTTTCCAACAATGGATCGCCCATTCCACCTGATCTGCTCTCGGTTATTTTTGAACCGTTTTTCACGACGAAGGAGCTCGGTACTGGAATTGGCTTATACGTCTGCAAAGAAATCATTGAGCGGCATGGAGGAACGATTACGTGCGAGTCTACTGATCAGCAGACGAAATTTTCCATGCAGTTCAAGCCTTGCGACACATGTACAAGTGGCTCGATGTCGATGAGTCATCATATCTAATGCCACAAAAAAAGACCTATCCATGAAGGCACGCTCTTTAACAGACGTGCACCATGAATAGGTCATTTTTTTGTGAAAAAGCTGTTTATTTGCTAGCGTGAAGTGGCCTGCGTGTTTGTCGTATGGTTTTGGAGATACGCTCCAGTCTGTTTACCAGCCAGACCAGCATGAGCGCTAACAGACAACTGCACCCGATAATCAGGAGCAAATACAGCAGCGAGTACCATGTGTTTTCAAACAGCCAAGCGACCTCACCGTATTTCGCAAACAGATAATCTTTGAACATGATCAAAAAAGCAGAGTGGAACAAGAAAATAAAATACGTCAGCCCTTTTCGAAACTTGATGTGCAAACGGTCGACGCGTTCCAGAAAGAAGACCATGAGCACAAGAAACGACAGAAGCGTGGCGAAGACAAAAGTTAAATGCACAGCCACATACAGCTTGTTTGAGACAACAAAAAACAGCGCAGCCGCAGTGGAAACACCCGTCATCAGCGTCAGGATGGAGCGGTTGTTTCGCAAAAAGGATAGAATCGATTCACGGTACCAATACAACACGTGCCCCATGTACAGGGTAAAAATCCAGCTCGGGAGCATATGACGCGTGGTAAGCCCGAACCAGCCCTGATGGATGTAGTTGATGTACACGTACTGAATACCGAGCAGAATCCAAATGACATACACAATGTTGCGCTTGGTGATCACACGGCGAAACAGGTAGGCAAAAACGTAATACTGGCAAATCATAAACACAAAGTACAGATGGTCACCCGTTTGGCCTAAAACAATGTTCGTAAAGTCCTGGGCAGTTTGAGGCATCCCTTTTTTCAACAAGTAATGGTACAGGACACCAGATACTAAATAGGGGACAAAAATATACAGAAGCTTCCCTGAAAAAAACTCGCGAGCAGTAGGGCTCTTGGCTTCAAAAGAATAAGCAGTCAAATAACCAGTGGCGATCGTCAACAGGACAGTGCCGTAGCGACTGATCTGATTGAGGGCCACGATCCAAAACGGATCTGTAAAAGAAAGTGCAGAAGCCGTGAAATGACCGACTACAACGAGAAAACTTGAGAAGAGCTGGATGTAAAACAGAGATTTCAAGATTTTTGAATCTGTATACATTTCGATATTCTCCATTTCATCGTTTGTCGGCTGACGTTGTCGCTCAAACAATTAACTGTGAATGGTTTTTATGATAATAAAGTTTTCTTTGAATCATATTTGGACAGGAGAGGGGAGTTCTGGAAAGGGAAAATAGAAAGAAAGCCACACCCGCGCGCGTAGCTTTCGCACGAGTATGGCTTTCATACATTATTTCGGATTCTTTTTCATTTCATCGATGGTCTCACTGACCACAAACGCCAAATCGTCATTGCCAAACAGCGACAATACACCGAGGAGAGTCGCATCAGGAATATCCTCTGCTTCTTCTTTGGGAACGGTATTGTCCAGCATTTGAGCGAGTAACGTATTTTCCCCTTGAGCGGGATAAGCGCGGCGGTATAATTCGCGTGCATCTAGACCGTGATTCACACACCATTGGGCAAAAACGAGAATCATCATACCCTCGTCACGCTGATAGGCTTGAATCACTTGATCTTCCATCTCTTTTCGGTTCATGGGCATACTCCTCTAACATTCGTACGTCATGAATTTATTGTAGAGAAGAGGAAGAATCCCCGCAAGAAAAAAGAAAAGAAGGGCTCAAGAGTTCCGCTTGCTGCTGTGATTGGTTAGGACCGGTAGCATGCGCGTGTCTTTTACCATACGGGCATGGCAAAAGGGGCAGCTCGGGCTCTTATCAAAGGAAAAGTTATCTCTCATCCAGCACGTACAGCCCTCATTACTGCACGTCCATACATCTGTTTCCTCTTCTTCGATTGGAACGACTGCTTTTTTTGAGAAATACACATGAACTCCTCCTTTGCAGGGCAAAAGTGCACAAAGTAACCTCTATTAATGTGTGATGGAAAGCGCATGAATATACCAAGATTTTCTTTGGTAGAAGGTAAAAAAAGAGGCCGCACTTGCATAGCTGCAACCTCTTCTGTCCATTAATATCCTTACTGTTCATCGGGAATGAAGATTTGTCCCGTTGTTTCTTGATTCGTGATGGCCAGCAAAATCGCTTTAGATAAGGTATCTGGATGATAAGGCTTGATCAGATAGCCAGTTGCTCCCAAATCAAATGCTTTTTTCTTTTCCTCAAAAGCACTGGAGATCACGATCGGAATAGTCCGTAAATCCGGGTTTTTCCGTATTTCCTCAATGACCTTCCAACCACTCTCGCCGTCCTTCAAGATAAGGTCAAGTACGACAGCATCCGGTCGAAGCTCCTCGATTGCTGCTACTGCTTCAGTCGCCGTAGAGAAGGAATTGACATGGAATCCAGAGCTCGTCAACTCATCACGCAACAGCTCGGTTAAGTTCAAATCGTCCTCGATGATCACAACGTTTCCTATGCATTGACCAGTTGGAGAAACTGCCTCCTCACTTCCTGCTGGATGGCCAGGGGACAAAGCATGCTCAGTCAGTGGAAGAGTAACCGTAAATGTACTACCCTTGCCCGATTCGGACGTAACGGCAACTTCTCCATGGTGCATATGGACGATCTCCTGAACAATGGCGAGACCCAATCCTGTACCGCCGATCTCGCGGCGATCCGAATTATCTACGCGATAAAATTTGGTAAACAGGTGAGGGATGGCTTCGGAAGGAATGCCTAGCCCTTCATCCTGGACCTCCACGAGCAAGCGATTGCCATCTTGTCGACAACTCACCCGGACATGACCACCATGCGGGGAGTATTTGACGGCATTACTGATCAGATTCACAAATACTTGTCGCAACTTGGCTTGGTCTCCATAAACAACCGTTTGCTCCGTTTGCAAATCGAGTTCAAATCGATGGAGAGGGGACTGGACTCGATGAAGTCCGAAAATATCCCGGATCACTTGATCAATCGCAACGCTCTCTAGCTCGTACGTCTGTCTGCCGGATTCCATGCGTTGCAAATCCAAGAAATCGTTGATTAGCGCAGTCAGGCGGTTAGCTTCTTGATAAATGGTCGCTATATACCGCTGTTGACGTTCGGGCTTGAGTTCTTTCGTTAACAGCAGCTCCGCAAAGCCAAGCACACTGGCGAGAGGGGTACGCAGCTCATGGCTGACCGTACTGACGAATTCCGATTTCATTTGGTCGATCTCGTATTCCTTGGTGAAGTCACGGTAAACGAGCAAGGTACTCCATTTCTCTTGGTTCCGGTACAGTGGCTCTGCATAGAGCTGAATATAGCGTACTTGCGGTCCGGTCATCTGAAACACAATACCGCCTGAAGGAACGGCACCTTCGTCTAAAACGACAGCTCTGACATACTGAATCAGCCGATCAGTCTCTGAGGTTCGACTCTGTAGATGGGAAAGGAACTGTTCCAAGTCAAATCCTTGCGAAGCGAGCTGATGGTCGTAACACAAGAGCTCACAAAAATTCCGGTTCACCTGCAGTGTTTCTCCATTCAGATCAATGAGCTGAATGCCTTCTTGTACAGAATCGAGCATATCCTGCGTCATTTTGCGCTGTCGCTCCGTCTCTTCAAACATCGCGAGCTTATCGAGCGCCAAGGAGATCTGCTTGGCGAGCCCGATGATGACTTGTAGCTCCTGATCCGTGAATTTGCGATCGATACGGGAGAGGATGATACATGCCACAATGGTTTGATGTGCATCCAATACGGGAAGGTAGAGCTCGGAAGCACGTGAGATTTCATCCGTGTAGCCGCGCTCAGCGTCTGTACTTTCACGGATCAGGACATATGGCTGGCTCGTTTCCTTGATTCGCAAGAACGGACCGTCGTCCAATCCTTTTCGCAGTTGCTCCAGCACGTTCTGGGAAACGCCAAAGCTAGCTGCATCCCTGTCAGCGTTCAGCATGAAGATGACACCTTTATCGGCATCCATGACCTCGGTAATATTGCGAATGATACTGGACAGTAGCTTGCTTTTATCCAATGTATTCGCGAGAGAGAGGATGAAACGGTTTTTCTTTTCCAAATACCGTTCATTTTCCTCCATCTTACCTAACGCTTCTTGCAGCTCTTCTTGCTGCATCATCAGTTCATCCTGCTGGGCTTGCAGTTCTTCGTTTTGAGCCATGAGAACTTCTTCTTTGGCTTGAATTTGCCTGATCAAATAGTCGAGGGAGCGGGAGAGCCTGCCGATTTCGTCAACCCTGTTCAAATCCTGCAAAAGAGGTGTACCGCCATTGGCAAATTGCTCGGCATCTTTGGATAGACGAACCAACGGCCTACCGATATCCCGTGTGGTTTGAATGGTGACTACCACCATGATCACGAGTACCATCAGCGCGTACACGAGAAACCAGGTACTTTGCTGTGATAGCTCTTGGAACAGTGTTTGATTTTTCTTGTACAACACCTGTTCATGCTCATCCTCGTAACGCACAGCATATTGAAGCAGGTTGTTCACTGTCTGATTCAAGCCACTGGACGAGAATTTTCGCAGGGATTCATAGTCTCCGGTCTTTGCATAATTCGAAGCTGTCGGAAACACATTGGTGAAAAAGTTCGTGAAGAAAGACTCGATGGAAGCGACAAGCACTTGTTCCTCTTGATTGAGCGGCAGTTTTTTGAATGCTTCCAGAGCTTGTTCCAGCTTCTCTTTCTCTAGAAATAGCTCATTGTACTCATATGGGTTCAAAAAAGCGTAATAACCCCTGGCCCTAAAAAAGATCTGGCTCGTATGCTCAGAGATTTCTCTGACTAAATTTTGTTTTTGCGTGGTAGTTTGTAATGCTGTCTGATATTCGGTGAGTGCGCTGTGATTCAAATCTTGAACGATGCCAGCGCCCGCAATCAACAGTGACAGAAAGAGAAGCATCATTGCCATGAAGCGACGCGTGATGCTTTTTCTGATAATCGCCCAGAGCCCGGTCATGTGAGCATTTCCTCCACTTTCCGGATAAGATCCATCGGGCTAAAGGGCTTCGGCATGAAGTCATCAGCACCAGCTGCACGCATTTTCTCCTGTTCGGCATGTTGACTTTTTGCCGAGAGGATCAGGACCTTGACTGCCTTTTTATCGTCCATCTGTTTGAGCTGCTGCAATACTTCAAAGCCTGTCAGCTTTGGCATCATATAATCTAAAATAATCAAGTCATACTCATTTTGACCGATTTTTTGCAGGGCTTCCTCTCCATCGCAAGCGATATCGAGCTCATGTCCCTCGTCTTCGAGCGTGTCGCCAATCAGCATGCGCAACACGGCTTCGTCTTCGGCCAGCATAATCGTTGCCATCTCACTACCTCCTTACAACATTCGCTTAACCAGTCGCTTGATGCGAGCCTCCAGTTCGCGTGTACGGAATGGCTTGGTCATATAGTCGTCAGCACCGAGCTGAAGGGCACGGACAATGTCTTGCTCTTCAGTACGACCTGTTAGCATAATCACCGTATATTTCTTGGCATTCGGCAAATTCCGGATTTTCTGGAGAACCTCGAGGCCATCCATCTGTGGCATCATCCCATCTAAAATGACGAGATAAGGCTCTTGTCCCTGATGCCAGGTGGAGTCAAAGAAAGCGGCTCCTTCTTCGTATGTTTGGATGTCGACGTGCATCCAACCGTCAAAACTGGTTTGGATGGAATCGGCAAGCATCACGCGAATCATCGGATCGTCATCAATAATGGCGACTTTCAGCTTTACCTTAGGGGAGTCATGCGTCTCTGTGATATGGGCGGTTTCAATCCGGCGCCGCCCTGCATTTTTGGCCGCATACAAAGCAGTGTCCGCAGCTTCTACCCAATACGTATGCGGTTTATGAGGATCATCTACTTGTACGATTCCGCCGGAAAAGCTCAAAGAAAACGTTCCTTCAGAAGCATCGAACGTAAGAGAACAAAAAGAAGAGAGCATCTGCTCCAGGCGCATCTTTCCTGTCTGTACAGTCGTACGCGGCATCAGCAGGATAAATTCCTCTCCGCCGTACCGGAATAATACATCATGTTTTTCCGCGCTCTGCCCGATGAAAGTAGCAAAACGAGTCAGCACCTCGTCGCCAATCAGATGACCGTATGTATCATTGACCCCTTTGAAAAAATCGATATCTAAAAATGCCAGTGAGAAGGGGGTGTTGGTTCGTTGGGCATCAGAAAGAAGCCGTTGGTACGTATCAACAAAAGAATTGCGATTGTTGACACCCGTGAGCTCGTCCAAAAACAAGATGCTATTCATCCAGCGCTTCCGGCGAAGCTGGCGATCGAGGCGTACAATCAGCTCTTCCATATCAAGCGGTTTGCACATGACGTCATCTGCCCCCAAACGATAGGCACTCAGACGCGTCTCCCGTTCGCAATCGATGCTGATGATGGTGGTAGGCACGTATTGCTTCTTTATTTTTTCACTGATCGTCTGCATCACTTGGAAGCCGTCCGTTTCCGGGATGTTCAAATCCAGAATGAAGCAGTCAGGGTTCATGTCGTGAAAATAGTCGAGAGCCTTGTGAGGATAGACCGTTGCGATGACAGACCAGTTGCGTTTTTCTAAATATTCTTTTAGATACATAAGCAGGGTGACGTCATCATCCAGGATGAGGACCAAAGGCTGTTGCTCACAAGGGGATTCCCGGTGAAGAGTGGGGTTCTCGATAAAAACTTCCCGTTCTGGTCGCTTCTCGCAGCATAAGGTGATCAGCTCTTGCAAAAACGCTCGCCATTCACTCGTTGGCCAGTTCTTGGCAGGCATGTCGTCCATTTGTTCCAAGAGAAGCTGAGACAGATCAGACAAGTCGGTCAATCCAATCGTCCCCGCTGTCCCCTTTAACGAATGGAGAAAGCGATACAGATCATCATGAGAGACGGGAACCTCCTGGTCGTACCACGTCTCAATCTGTTTGTGGATATTCGTAAGAAGCGTATCTCTGTACTTGATCATGTCGTACCGTCCCCCTGTGTTGGGATGGCGCAAGCAGTCGGTCGCTTGCGCCAGTTTGATCAAAACATCTACAATTTGGTATGGTACATGTAGCAGGGAGAAGGAAGGGCTTATTGTTGCAGGGAAAATCCTTCTTCAATCAGATACTGCTCCGCTTCCACGTACGATTCAAAGGAAGCTTCCAGGTTCATCCCGTGGTATACGTTCCACAGCGCGTCTTCCTGTTGCAGCAAGAGCGTGCGGTTTTGCTTGTCGACCCATGTTTGCTCCAATTGTTCAGCTTCATTAGTAGCTTTCGGAGCTGGTTCACGTTTCACAGAGAGGGATTGGATTGAAGCTTCGACTACCTTGCGCAGCTCGTCCGCCGAGAAATCACGGATGTTGACATAGCCCTTGTCGTCTTTTTGGTAGCCCTTCAAAAACGCGGCAAACACAAAGCCGTTGCCGTTCGGATGCAGATGATAGACCACTGTCTTTTTATCATGAAGGCTTTCCTCATAATGAAAATTAACCCGTTTCATGGAGACGTCATTCCGAGTCAGTTGTGGAAAAGATTCAATAATCGCTAGTTTTTCTTCAAAAGTAAGCATGGATTCCTCCGGTGAGATGGATTTGTTTGTCGATTATATCACAGGTGGGACATAGAACGAAAAAAGGAGAAGGGAAAAATGAACGGAAAAAACCGAAAAGATATCGTAGCAGTCTTGAAGTCGAGATTGTATTGAAACAGGACCAACGCACTGGCAAGCGCATCCGTGGGATCGTCAAGGATATCCTGACGAACTCCAGTACACATCCGCATGGAATCAAGGTTCGTTTGACAGATGGGCAAGTGGGGAGAGTGCAAGAGATTATCCAAAAAGGGGAGTAATCTTCTTCAAAAAACGGACAGGCCACATGGGCACTGTCCGTTTTACCTTTCATGAACGGTTCCGGTTCTGCAAATGCTCGATAGCTGGTACGGCGAAGAAAGCCAGATTCGACGGAAGTGCATCGAGCGAAAACCAGCGCATGTCTCCAATCGCCCCGCCTTCCTCTAAATTACGTGCTTCTCCACTCAGGATCGTGACTTCGTAAATGACCGAAACCCAATGCTCGGCACTTTCTGGGCGGATGGTTTCTGCGGTGCATAGCAGGGCCTTTACCTCGACATCGAGATTGACTTCTTCTTTGATCTCACGGATGACACTCGTCTCCAGTTGTTCATAGGGATCAACTTTTCCCCCGGGAATGCTCCACGTATTCTTCTCTGGATCTCTGTTTCGTAAAACCAGCAAAAGCTCATTCTTGTCGTTTAGGATGACAGCTCCTACGCCCAATCTTGGTACAGCTATAGTAGTAGACATGGTTTCTCCTTCGATAGGCAGTTTCGTTTCTTCCATATATAGCAAGGCCCAATCGTAAGCAGGACAAAACAAGAAACCGCCTGAAGAGACGGTTTCGAGAAGTTCAGCAAAACGTTAGCGGTAAGTATCATGGGTAGGGGCGAAGACATCCTCTGTTGATTCCCGTACCAAAATAAATGGTTCAATATTCCCCAATCCATGCAAGCATGTATTGTGATGGGCGATGATTTGTTCTGCTGACAGTACCTGATTGTCCGATGTAGAGTGCCCGTCTTTGACGAGCGTCACATCATAGCCGAGTGTCGTCGCTTTGCGGCAGGCGCTGTCGATACAATACTCGGTTTTGCACCCCATGATGACAAGGTGGTTAATCCCGAGTGCTTGTAGTTTTTCGTGCAGATCTGTTCCGTGAAACGAGTCTGTCGCTAGTTTTCGAATCACCGTTTCTGATGGCAGAGGGGCGATCTCAGGGTGGATCGCATTGTCGTCTGAACCGACTTCTCCGACATCATCATCCTGAACGTATAGCACAGGAATATCCTTGCTATAGGCATCTTCTCTTACTTTTTTCAATGTTTGGACAAGTGTAGCTGGCTGAAAAACAGGACCAAATTGCCCTTCGATGATACCTACTTGCGCATCAATAATCAGTAGAGCTGTTTTTCGAATCAATCCATTTCCTCCTAGGTGAAAGGGGGTTAGTATTGGTGTTCCCCTTTTTGGTTGTCTGGTACACGCACAGCTTTATAAGAACGTTGATTCATGTCCTTTTTCATAACTGACCCCTCCTTTCATCATAGAAGAGCGTGAATCCGCTCTGGATAATTGTACCACAAAAAAGACTCATTCCTATTGTTAGGAACGAGTCTTTTTCGATTGCGAACTTCTTATGATTCATTTTCCTTTTTCGGTACAAACTGAAAGATATCATGTGATTCGAAGGAGTCGATCAAACGGGATAGCCACAGATAATATTCCAACCCATTTTCAATGCGCTTGATACTAAGGTCAACCTGTTCCTTAACTTCTTCCGTAAGCTCCTCGGATTTCTGGAGAGCGCGAAGCTCAAGGAGCGACTTTTTCAAGGCGTGTACATTATGTTCACAGGCGTGTCGCCACTTCACGGAAAAGAGGTCGATGAAGTTCTGGTACCAATCCAGGTTGACCTCGTAATGATCCTTCCGTGTCCCTTTTTTCCATATCTTTTCTACCATATTTAAGTCCATCAATGTGCGGACGCCAGTGCTCATGCTGGTTTTGCTCATGCCCAGTGCTTCGCCCATCTCATCGAGTGTCATTGACTTGTCCTGAAAGAGCAATGTGCCATACAGCAGTCCCGTTGACATGGTAATTCCATACAGATCCATGTTGCGAGCTAGCGTTTCAATCACGCGTTCCTGAGCTTTTTCGAGGATTTTTTCTTGATTGGTATCCATTTTGAAAAAAGCAGCTCCTCTAGTCATAGTAACCTGACTAGAATTGTACGTCTCCAAAAGCAAAAAGTAAATGGAGATATCGTACAGTATATACGTGATAAACTGAGAATACAGGAAGTAAAGTACGTAAAGTTTTTTCTGAACGCTGAAAATGCCCGATTATCCTGCCTCATCCAGTTTGAGGTAAAAAAATTGGCTGGTTACAATTGTAAGGGTAAAGAACAGTCCGGATGCCGGGCGTAAAAGTTGGAGGTGACCATATGCCCAAGATCAAAGTAGAGAATTTGACCAAAATCTTTGGACGCCAACCCCAACGCGCATTGTCCCAGGTGAAGCAGGGGAAGACCAAGCAAGAAATCTTGAAGGAAACGGGTCTTACCCTTGGGGTGAATCAAGCGAGTTTTGAGGTGCATGCAGGCGAGATATTCGTCATCATGGGGCTTTCGGGAAGCGGGAAGTCGACCTTGGTTCGATTGTTGAACCGGTTGATTGAACCAACAGAAGGCAAAATCCTGATTGACGGTACGGATATCGTCAGTATGAACACCGAGCAGTTACAGGATGTAAGAAGAAAGAAGCTGGGAATGGTATTTCAAAAGTTCGCCTTGTTCCCTCACAGGACAGTACTTGAAAATGCGGAGTACGGCCTGGAGATTCAAGGGATGCCAAAGGCCGAGCGTGAGGCAAAAGCGAGAAAGTCACTCACACTCGTCGGACTCGGCGGTTGGGAAGCAAGCTACCCGGATCAGCTGAGTGGCGGGATGCAGCAGCGTGTGGGCCTCGCCCGTGCACTCGCGAATGAACCCGATGTGCTGTTGATGGATGAGGCATTCAGTGCCTTGGACCCGTTGATTCGAAAGGACATGCAGGATGAGCTATTGGAACTGCAGAGCACCATGCAGAAGACCATTATTTTCATTACGCATGATCTGGACGAAGCATTGAAGATCGGGGATCGAATCGCTCTGATGAAAGACGGAGCGATCGTACAGATCGGCTCGCCGGAAGAAATCATGACCAATCCAGCAAACGAATACGTAGAACGCTTCGTAGAGGATGTGGATCGTTCCAAGGTGTTGTCCGCTGAAAAAGTCATGAAGCGGGCAGAGACGATCACACTGGACAGAGGGCCTCGCGTCGCACTGCAAATGATGCGTGAGCGCGGTGTCTCCAGTTTGTACGTGGTGGATAAACGAAAAACATTGCTGGGTGTGCTGACGGCAGACGCAGTAAACGGAGCCAAGGAAGCAGGACAGTCGCTGGAATCTGTGCTGCGAACTGAGGTACCAACTGTCGGACCACAGACGCTTCTCAATGAGATGTTTGACCTTGTCGCGTTTTCAGATATTCCCGTGGCGGTTACAGGAGAACAAAATCGTCTGTTGGGCGTGATTGTAAAAGGAGCCGTCTTGGGTGGATTGGCAGGAAAAGTAAATCAACAAGTTCCAGAGCCAACGATTGAAGAGGGGCAGGTGAATCCATCATGAGTCAAAACCAACTTTTTCCGAAGCTGCCGCTCGACAGTTGGATAGAAACGATTGTAGATGGACTGGAAGAGCATTTGGGCTTCTTGTTCGACTTTATATCAGCTGTAATCGGTGGAACCGTTGACTTGTTTTCGTGGATTCTAACAGGAATCCCGTTTTGGGTCCTGATCATTTTGTTTACGCTGCTGGCGTATCGCGCTGGCAAAGTGGCAATTGCTCTTTTTACCTTCATTGGACTTCTTCTGATTCAGAATCTGGGTTATTGGGAGCATTCAATGGAAACACTTGCGCTGGTATTGACGGCAGGGTTGATCTCGGTGATTATCGGGATTCCCGTTGGTATCTGGTGCGCGAAGAATGATTCCGTGCAAAAGGTCGTCACACCGCTGCTTGATTTCATGCAGACGATGCCGGCGTTTGTGTACTTGATTCCTGCCATCTTTTTCTTTGGGCTCGGTAAAGTACCGGGGGTTATCGCTTCTGTCATTTTTGCGATGCCACCGACGATCCGTCTGACCAACCTGGGAATTCGTCAAGTTCCTGCCGATCTGATCGAGGCTTCTGAAGCGTTCGGTTCTACCTACTGGCAAAAGCTGACGAAGGTACAGCTACCGATTGCCAAGACGACAATGATGGCCGGGATTAACCAGAGCATTATGCTCGCGCTGTCCATGGTCGTGATTGCCTCCATGATTGGAGCAAAGGGCTTGGGGGCGGACGTGTATCGTGCCGTAACACAGATCAAGATCGGTGAAGGTTTTGAGGCGGGTCTGGCTATCGTTATTTTGGCGATTCTGCTGGATCGTCTCACGCAAAGTGTTGGAAAGAGAAAAAACGCGTAGGAGGGGTTTTCATGAAAATGAAAAAAGGCACCTTGAAAGGGCTGGCAGTCGCACTCGGACTCAGTATGGTGATGGCAGGATGTTCAAATGCGGGAACACCGCAGGGAAATCAGCCTGCCGAGGGCAATACCGGTACGTCTGCACCGAATAGCGTTGGGGCACAAGTGGATCATAAAATTATCGGAATCGATCCTGGCGCTGGTCTGATGAAAGCGACGGAAAAAGCCATGAAAGACTACGATCTGAAAGATTGGGAACTGGTGGAGGGCTCCAGTGCAGCGATGACGGCAGCTCTGACACAAGCCTACAAAGACAAAAAGCCGATTATCGTGACAGGCTGGACACCTCACTGGATGTTCTCCAAGTTTGAGATGAAATACCTCGAAGATCCGAAAGGCACTTTCGGGAAGGATGAACAAATTCATACCATCGTGCGCAAAGGACTGAAGGAGGAGCACCCAAGTGCGTATGCGTTCCTCGATAAGTTTTCGTGGACACCTGCGGACATGGAAAAAGTGATGCTCGATATCGAGGGCGGCAAAAAGCCGGAAGAGGCAGCAGCCGAATGGGTGAAAAACAATGAGGCTACCGTCAACAAGTGGGTAGAAGGCATCCAGCCTGCAGAAGGCAAAAAATTGACGCTCGCCTACGTCGCGTGGGATTCTGAAATCGCCAGCACGAATGTGGTGAAGACGGTTCTGGAGCAAAAGCTGAAATACAAGGTGGAGCTTAGCCAAGTAGAAGCCGGCCCAATGTGGGTAGGTGTATCAAACGGTGATGTGGACGGAATGGTAGCAGCATGGCTGCCAACGACGCACGCAGACTACATGGAAAAGCTGGGTAAAGACGTAGAGGATCTCGGTCCGAACCTGCAAGGAACCAAGCTGGGCTTGGCTGTTCCAGCCTATATGGAGATCAACTCCATTGAAGATTTGAAGAAGTAACAGACTCAATACAGAAGGCACCGCTCACGATGGGGCGGTGCCTTTTTGCTGTGTTACGGTATTGGGTTGCTTTCCGTGACAGCGGGCCAAGCGTGCTGTTTGTCCAGCGTTGCAGGCTCCGGTGCAAATACCCGCAAAACGAGATTGAACTCGCCTTCAGGGAGCGGGAGCCAGTTGCCTTCTTTGCCTTTGGGCGGTTGCTGTTGCAAATACAGATCGAGGGAGCCATCTGGATTGTACGCTAGCGTTCCTGTATTGCTGCGAACCGATGCGCGATCGGCCGCTGTTTTGGCTAAAAACAGTTGGTTGTCATAGACGTTGATCGACCAGAATGCAGACGTCCTGGGAAGCTGTTCCTTTGTAAAATGCAGCGTATAGCTTTTGGCTCCCGTCAGTGGTTTTCCTAATCCATCTGTCAATGCACGATAATAGGCTTCCTCTCTCGGTACATTGGCTCCAATACCGGAATAGGCGATAAAGGAACGGGCGAGAAACTGATTTCCATATGTGCCGATGGGGGAAAAGGAGCCCCATCCATTACGGAAGGTGGCGTAGCTGGGAAAGCCATTTTGTACGATGGACGGGGCATCCTGTAAGGCATGCTGTAGGCCCGCAAGTTTGGCTGGACCGAGCCCGGAAGGATCAAAGCCTTTTTGGACATCGATCCCGGCTTGAGCGAATTGATCGAGCAGGACGCGATCACATTCGGGCGGGGGATTGCTCTGGATCCATTTCGTCATGACTTGAAAAAAGGAAAGGGATGACAACACATCAGGGGGAAGCGCTTCGGGAACATGTGCCGTTTGCAATTTTGGGTGGACAGGGGCAATCGCGATTTGTTTTTCAAACGAGACAGCCTGCGGCAAATCAGCTTCACCCTTTACCTCGACACGTCCAATGAGCCAAACGGTATTCGTAGGGGCGTAGATCACAGATATATGGGCAGGGGTAGGCCCTTTCCATTGTGGGCTTGCAATGATGTATTGCCCGGCCTGCTGTTTGGTGGAACGATTGGAGACATTGCGAAACGTATTTGTGTACGCATCCAGCATTTGCACGGTATAGTAGCGGTTTTGCGGATTAGCGGGGACAGTCAAGCGGACGGGCGTCTCTGACAAATCCAGCCATGCGCTCATATACAATGTATCGGAGTTCGGCGTCACGATATCCCGATAAGCTGGGGAAGCGAGTGTGTCCGCATAAAAAAACTGGTTGATTGGCGCCCGATTTTTGACCATGGCTTCCATCGTTTTGGCGGACATCACTAATGGATAGCCATAGATGTATGCTTGAATGCCGAGCGAGTAGGCAAGCCTCTCCTGCGATGGAAGAAACGACTTCGTTTGGGAGAGATGTGACTGTTGGATAGATGGAACGTTTGTTGTCTCTTTTGCAAAGGACAGGCCGGACAGGTGCAGCGTCATACAAAGCATAGAAACGATCAGTGTCAGGCGCTTTTTCAATAATAGAAGCATAAAGCCCCTCCTAACTACCAGAAATGGGGTTCGCACTGGTAGTTTTCTTCATAGGAAAGGGGCTTTATGCAAGTTGGGCTGGAATATTTTATTCTCAATGCGGCTCCACAGAAATTTCAGGCGCCCGCCACTCTGGGCAGGTCGCATACAATTTCGACGCTCCCTGTAGCAATTCCCTATCACGCCATCGCTTGCCCACACACTGTATGCCAATAGGAAGACCTTGCACATCAAAACCAATCGGCATCGTTACGACCGGACTTCCGGTAACATTAAACAGATTCGTATAAAAAGTCGTAGCGGCCCAGTAGTTTTGCGGGTTCTCGTCTACGTACAGCGGTTTGTTGTAAAGCGGCTTGTAGCCCCACATTTTCGATTTTGCCAAATGTGGGAAAGCTGTCGTGCAGCTAACCGGACACAAGAACAAGTCACAGTCTGCCATGAATTGCTCAAAGCCGCGAATGAGCTGCTCCCGAATGGTTAAGACACGCATGTAATTTTTGAACGTCAGCGGGATGAGCATGGTAGCCGTGGGAAGCTGGCGGTAAATCGGCATCGTTAGGAGATGAGCAAAACCACGAATGAGTGGAGGTGTCGTTGAGTTTAACTCCGCGTCGATGATTTTTCCCCATGTTTCCCAAGTTTTGCGTACATCTAAAGGTGGTGCCGTCACTTGTTCTACGCGCATGCCTTGTTGCTCCAGCATTTTGACAAAGCGACGCAACTGATCGCGAATGGCTCGACTCGTCGGGTAGCCGGGCAGTTCCTCCATCCAGCGAATGCGTAGGGGCTGTTCCTGGATGGTCGGTGGCAAGACTTGTGGTCCATGAGGCAGGCCAGCGTTGCCGTTTCCACCACTAATGATGGAAAACGCCACTTCCAAATCCTCGATCGATCGGGCCAAAGGACCATAGCAGGCCAAGTGACGAGACGATGTAAAATCAGACATTCCTTCAAAGCCGGGCATGTGTCCTCTTGCCGGAACGGCTCCTTCTGTCGGCTTCAAGCTAAATACGCCACAGAAATGAGCCGGAACACGCAACGATCCGCCAATGTCACTGCCAATATCCAAATAGGAAAGCCCGGCAGCAACTGCGGCTGCCGATCCTCCGCTGCTTCCGCCTGTTGTTCTCTCCAGATTCCACGGATTATTCGTCCTGCCGTAAATATCATTGTCTGTTTGCATGTCCATCAGAAGAGGAGGGACATTCGTTTTGCCCAGGATGATGGCTCCTGCCTGCTTCAGTCTGCTAACGACTGCTGCGTCGTGTTGTGGAATGTACCCTTTTAGAGGTGGGAAACCAGAAGTCGTGGCGAGTCCTGCTGTGGCAAAAGAATCTTTGATTGTGATTGGTACCCCGTGAAGAGGGCCACGATAGTTGCCTTCCCCTATTTCTTTATCTGCTTGTTTGGCGGTTTCGATTGCAGCTTTTTCATCATACGCGACGATGGCATTCACTTTGCCATTGAGGGAGTCGATTCGTTTAAAAATATGCCGGGTAGCTTCCTCGGCGCTTATTTTCCGCTCGCGAATCCAAGTGCCCATCTCCGTTGCTGTCAAATAGGTCAGTTCTTTCATTCGATTCACTCCTTTTCACACGTCTAGCGTACGACAGGAAAACGAGGAAAACTTGATCGAAAATGCGAACCGCTATCGACTATTCTCGGGCTAGAACGGGTATATAAATGAAGCAAAGCGAATCAGGATGGTCATTTCCGAGAAAGCGGTGATCGTAGTATTCAAAATCGTATCGGGCATAAAGCTGGTCGGATGCGGATGCATGTGTCATCCAGCTCCCGTATATGTATTGATACGTCAGTTTGAGATTTTGCACCGATCCTTTGTGAGGGAAAACAAGATAACCAGATGCAGGCAGCGTGAGTGATTCCAATCCGTCTGTGCCAACCTGCTCCGTAGTGTGTATACCAGCAAAATAGGCAAAGCTCAACGAAAGCCCGAAAGCATCCGGGTAGCGAATGACCCCATAACGCTTCTGGTTCTTCTGCACCTCGATTTTCTGCCCCAATTGGTTCCAGCAATGGACAATATCTGCTGTCGAACGGGTAGTGGAGGAGTAGCCTACCAGGTTCAGTTCGTCGTGGGCAGGGACATAGACGGGTTCAATCGATTGCAGCTGAATATTTTCTAAATATGATAGCTCGAGACGCTCCAGCATTGTGTACCGCGGCATTTTTCCAGATCGCCTAAGTGCAGAAGGAGGCAGGCCAAAGCGTTTGGTAAAGGCGCGAGTAAAGGCTTCGTGAGAATCAAAGCCGTATGTAAAGGCGACCTCCGTCACGCTCTTTTGCTCTAGCAACAGTGCTTTGGCAGCCTCGGTCAAGCGTCTCTTCGAAATGTATTGGCCGACAGTGTCTCCTGTCACGTGAAAAAACAACCGTTGAAAATGGTACTTGGAATATCCGGCGGCTGATGCCACTTCATCGAGTGTGACTTTTTCCGTTAACTGCTTCTCAATAAAAGAGAGGGCATATGTTATTTGCTCTATATAGTTCATGACGTCACCTGAAAAAGGAAATAAGATCTTTTTTTAGGATACCATATGCTCTGACCTGGTTTTTTGTAAAAAAGCCAGAATGCCAAAGAATAGGGAGAGAATACAATGAAGTAGGACAACATTATTGGAGGTAGCCGTGGAGCAGCATTTGGACCTTTTTTTGATGAAATATGGATATGTCGGCATCTTTTTTTCGCTCACACTTGGTGTTGTAGGGCTCCCCATACCCGATGAGGTACTGATGACATACGCTGGCTATGCGGTTTCCCGTGGTGTTTTGCATATGCCGTTTACAGTGCTGAGCGCCTTTTTGGGAGCGGCAGTAGGGATTACGATCAGCTATGCCATCGCGTGGAAGTGGGGGCTGCCGTTGCTGATGAAGGTTGGACCGTACTTGCATATTTCGCCGAAAAAAATAGAGTCAACCCAAAAGATGTTTGCCAAGTACGGTCCATACCTGTTATTGATCGGCTATTTTTTGCCTGGCGTCCGTCATATTACCGCCTATTTGGCAGGAGTCTCTACAATGGGGTTTCGACGATTCGCTTTATTTGCTTACGCCGGCGCATTTCTTTGGAGTGTCACTTTTTTACTGTTGGGACGGGCGCTTGAGAAAGAGTGGCTCAAGGTTGTCGTTTATATACGTCATTACGGCATCACATTTTTGCTAATCAGTTCGGCGATTGGAATGATGGTTTATATTTGGATGAGATACAGGCGCGACACCAGAGCCTAGGAACAAGCATTAGTTCCTGCTGATCGCCATGCTATCTTTTACCAAGCGGACAAATTCGAGCTGTTCCTCTCCAGTGGCTGTGGCTTCCGCCAGTTTGAGTACATCGCCAAGGGAGCTTCTTTCGGCATACGGACTCTCTCGCAATATTTCCCCGTACTCTGCTACAGCAGCAAGGAACGTCACATCAGGAGACAAGGTATTTTGCACCTTCACGGGCTCGGAGAGTTCCTCAACTTTTTGGGAAGAGGCATGATGATAGCGCACGCGAACCGTCCCGAGATCTGCATGGGCAGGGGAAGCGAGCTTCACTTCATAAAGAGCGGTCACACTATGTCCAGCGCCGATCTCGCCCGCATCTGTCTTGTCGTTGCGAAAATCTTTGTCGCGGACATCGCGGTTCTCATAACCGATCAAGCGATACGAGTCTACCTTCTTAGGATCGAATTCTACCTGAATTTTTACGTCACGAGCGATCGTTTGGAGGATGCCTGTCAATGATTCCGTAAAAATGCGGCGCGCCTCGGAAAACGTATCAATGTAGGCGTAGTTGCCTTCTCCTTTGTTCGCCAGCTGCTCCATCAGGACATCATTATAATTTCCCATCCCAAAGCCAAAAGTGCTCAAGTAAATGTCTATTCGCGCATAGTCCTCGATCGAACGCAAAATGCCCTCGGCCCCTGTTTCTCCGACATTGGCTACCCCGTCGGAGCATAAAATCACCCTGTTAATGGCAGTAGGCTTGAAGGAACGGGCCGCCATTTCATAACCGAGGACCAGACCTTCTTCCGCATTAGTGGATCCTTCGGGTTGCAGCTCATCGATGGCTGATAAAATCGCCTGTTTGTCTTCGGCAGAGGTTGGAGGCAAAAGAACGCGTCCCTCTGATCCATAGACGACGATCCCTACTGAATCTGTAGGTTGGAGTTGATCGACAAGAACATGTAAGCTCTTTTTCACCAGCTCTAAACGATTTTCCTGATTCATCGAGCCAGATACGTCAATGACAAAGACGAGATTAGCGGGCTTCCGCTCTTGGGCGTGTAATTCCTTTCCTTTGATCCCGATTCGCACTACTTGAAGATTTTTTTGAAAGGGAGAGGGGCCACTATCAGCCTGAATCGCAAATGTTTGATTGGTTGGCGCGGGATACGAAGTGGGGAAAAAGTTGATGAATTCCTCCACCCGAACAGCTTCTGCTGGCGGGAGATTCCCGTCTTTTATAAAATTGCGCATCATGGTGTAAGAGGCGGTGTCCACATCAGCGGCAAAAGTAGACAGGCGGTCCTTCGCCGTAGAAACAAATTGGTTGGTGCCGTAATCTTTGAAGTACATGTCATTGGGGAGGGGATCGACCGATTTTTTCAGCGCGTAATCAGCTAGTTGGCTGGGAGGACTTGGACTGGAGGCTACCTGATTGTTTTGACTTTGCGCAACAGATGCTGCTGGTTTGTTTCCACTTTCGCTTCTTGATGCGAACTGCTCGCTCGAGCTGCATCCGATCAAGGATGCGACCAATAGGGTGATGCCACTGGCTTTCACGATTTTTCTCATCTTTAATGATTCCCCCTTTGCCTATGTGACGTGGTAAAAAAAGGAATGTTACATAAGGAGGAGAAGTAGGCTTGTCCGCAGCAAGGGCTTCACTCGCAACGACAGCCAGGATCGAGTCGTAGCTGCGGCTCCGAGTGGCGTAATGATTTATGTTTGGATTAGTCGGCGATCTTCACTAAAGTGAGGAAGCCGGTAACCGTCGTCGTTCCGTCTGCGAAGCTTTGCAAAAACTGGTCTGCGATACCTCCCGTACGGAATATGTCTACGATGTCTCCTGCTACTAATCGGGTGAAAGAGGTAACCATGCCGAATGCATTTCCATCCTCTGCACTATCCGCACTGCTTGAAGTTCCGGCAGAGCCCGTAATATTGGCGCCATTCCTTCTGATAATGAAAGACGCTTCACTCGCTTGTGCAGTAGTAACACGATAGCTGATGAGATAGATGCCGCTTGCAGGTACGGTCACTTGCCCGCCAGCGAGTAAAAAGCCAAGTGAATTGTCTGCATTCGACACATTAAGTGGGACGATCGTATTTGGCGAAATATCGATAGCCGAGGATAGCCAGAAGTTACCGAAAACACTGGAAACAGTACCTGTTGCCCCCGTTACCCCGATGGCTCCAGTAACACCTGTAACACCTGTAACACCGGTGGCCCCTGTTGTTCCTGTTCCCCCTCCATCTAGTCCGGTGGCTCCTGGTAGACCAGTCGCTCCAGTGGCTCCCGTTGGTCCTGTGAGACTAGCGATAAACGATGCTGTTAATACGGAATTCAGCTTGTTGTACAGCAGAATCTCTTTCTTTGTTATCTCTCTGAGCGTATTTACTACACTAGCATTAACGTTCAGCAAATCACTAATGGTTGCAGTGGGACCTGTTAATCCTGGAAGCGTACCAAGGACATATTGAAACTTTTCCGCCTCTGCATTAATGATATGGCTTAACCCTAGCTCTTCCAATGCGATAGATGCCAGTAGCAAGTTTGCGACTTGGCTTTGTGTGATGGTAATGAGCGGGGTAATGTTAGGGATATTTGCTTGTGACAAATGAAACGTCCTCCTTTTTTCATGTCTTCTCATCCTATTCCGATACTGTGCATAAGGGGATTGGTCGGTTTCGTTGTTTTTATTCAGGTACGGTTTACCATGTGATGCCATTCTTTCTTGCTCCTTATTCAATCTTCTTGTAATATTAGGAAATATTTGTGGTGTGACGGTCGCTCTAGTCAATGGAAATCAATCATGGAAAGAGGTAGATTGCTGCAAAAATCAATCAAACAAGAGAGGTTATGAAATGAATCTAGGAATTCAAGTAACGCAAAATCAACTGATGGATGTGCTGCTAAACGTTGCAGTAGCTCGTCCAGTCTTTATTTGGGGCGCACCAGGAATCGGCAAGTCGTCTCTCGTCGAGGCGTTTGCCGAGCAGGTGGGCCTGCCTTGCGTATCGTTATTGGGTAGTCAGCTGGCACCTGAGGATATTATTGGTGTCCCACAGATCGTAGACGGGAAAAGTAGATTTTGCCCACCTGCGCAAATTGCGCGAGAAGAACCGTACTGCTTGTTTCTTGACGAATTGAATGCATGCTCGCAAGAAGTGCAAAAGGCGTTTTACAGTCTGATTCATGAGCGGAGAATTGGGGATTACCATCTGCCAGAAGGGTCCATTGTGATTGGGGCAGGAAACCGCGCGCAGGATAGCGCGATTGTCAAACCGATGTCGTCTGCTCTGATCAACCGGATGTTCCACGTGCAATTGCTAGTCTCGTATGAACAATGGATGAATTGGGCGTACAGCAACGGCATCCATTCTTACGTGCTGCAATTTTTGGAGGTGCGCCCGGACTATTTGTGGTCGCAGCCACCGAAGAGCGAGGAACCGTTTTCTACTCCGCGTTCCTGGCACATGCTCTCTGATGCCCTTAAAGAATTCGGTGAGAACTTGACGACAGAGATGGTGGGGGTACTGGCCTTCGGATGCTTGACGCCCCAGCATGCTGCTCAATTTCGAGCTTTTCACAAAAACATTCAAGGCAAATACCAGCTCAACCGTATTTTGGAGGGAGATGCTTCTTTTCCGACGGCTCCAGAGGATCGGGACGTACTGTATTTTCTGGCCGATTCATTCCGTTCGCAGATCAAAAAAGAATTGCCAGCGGATAAAGCCTCCGTGGGGGAGCAGCATAAACGGTTTGCACACCGAGCGAAAGCTCTCTTGAAGGAGCTCGCATCCATCTCTCTGGAAATGGCGCAGATGGTAGTGGCGCGGCACGAGGATGGCGACGGATTGCCAGACTGGTTCGTTGTAGAGGTAATTCGTGATTTACCGCGTCTAGCCATGGACAGGAAGGGAAAATAGCCAATGGCCAGAGGAGTTCAAAACGACCCGGCGACGCAAAACTACGAGCAGGCCGTCCATTTTTTGAGTCATCACCCGATGTTTGGTCCGCTGTCCTCGCGAGCGCACTTTACTCGTTCCGAGCGAAGTATTTGTCCGGATAACGGTTGGGTAGTCGTGACCCGGGAAGGTAGCTTGTACGCGCATCCGAAGCGCAGAGGGGAAGTCGGGGAATGGATTTATGTTCTCGCACATGCGCTGCTGCATTTGGGCTTCGGACATTTTGTGGAAAAAGAGCAGCCGATTTTGTGGAACATCGCATGCGATTGTTATATTACGCGTTTTTTGAGAGACATGAAGCTGGGGAAGCCTCCTGCTGAAATGGCCTTTGAGCTGGATAAATCGGGAAAGAGCGAAGAGGAACTGTATGACTGGTTCGTGGAGCATGGGGTGCCGGAGCATTTGAAGCTGTTTGGAACGGGCGGTGAAAAACAAGCAGATATGCTTTTCTCGGATAAATACGTCCGGTACACCTACAATCGAGATGTGAAGTGGGAGCGGCTCTTGGGGATTGGGCTGGCGCAGGCGGTGCAAAGTGCTGTCAGCGTAGCGGGCGGCTATTCCGATGCTCTCGGGAATGAAGAGAACCAGCTGTCCGAGGCACAAAAGGCCAAGCGCTGGTTCATCAATCATTATCCATTGCTGGCTTCCTTAGCGAGTCATTTCACGATTATCGAGGATTCACAGATCTGTCAACGGTTGCAAATCTCGGTGGCAGCCATTGATGTAACATCCAACGAAATCTTCATCAATCCTGCGGCGGGCTTGGATGAAGAGGAATGCAAATTTGTGATGGCACACGAGCTATTGCACGCAGGGCTTCGCCACCATGAGCGCTGCCAAGGCCGCGACCCGTATTACTGGAATGTCAGCTGCGATTACGTGATTAATCAATGGCTGATGGAGCTCGGAGTGGGACGTTTTCCGCAAATTGGCGGACTGTACGATCCAGACTTGAAGGGACTGTCGGCAGAGGCCATTTACGATCGAATCGTGACGGACATGCGTACGTATCGCAAGCTCTACACCTTACGTGGAATCGGCATGGGCGATATTTTGGATGGAGACGATCCGCGTTTTTGGGATAGGGGTCCGGGAACGACGCTGGATGACTTTTATCGCAATGCGATGTCGCAAGGCTTGATCTACCACCAGGAGAAAGGACGAGGGCTTTTGCCTGCGGGTTTGGTAGAAGAGATTCGCGCCTTGGGGCAGCCGCCGATTCCGTGGGATGTTCAGCTTGCCCGTTGGTTTGACGAGCATTTTCCCCCGTTGGAAAAGAGTCGTACGTATGCAAGGGCAAGCCGCAGACAGTCCTCTACACCTGACATTGCCCGTCCTGCCTGGAGCTTTCGGGAAACGGATCAGCTGGCACGCACGTTTGGCGTCGTGATTGATACATCCGGCTCGATGGATACCAAGCTGCTCGGCAAAGCATTGGGGGCGATCGCGAGCTACAGTGAAGCGCGAGATGTTCCGTATGCGCGCGTGGTCTTTTGTGATGCGCAGGCGCATGATGCGGGCTACCTTTCTCCCGAGGACATTGCAGGACGCGTCAAAGTAAAAGGACGCGGGGGAACGATCCTGCAGCCGGGCATCGACATGCTGGAGAAAGCAATCGATTTTCCAAAGGACGGACCGATTTTGATCATTACCGATGGGGAATGTGATCGGATCAAAGTAACTCGTAGTCATGCCATCATGCTGCCGAAGGGGAGCAATCTGCCGTTCGTGGCGAGAGGACCGGTATTTCGAATGGAATAGCAGGGTTTAGGCTCCGTATCGATGCGGAGCCTTCTTCAACGTGTAGGAAAGTTTAAGTGCTTCACAGTGCAAATTCGACTATATTTAAACTTTTCGGAGCGCATAAAAGCTTTCCGCTAAAACGCGGTCGCTCCCCCATGAATAGGCCGCGATAGAGGTTTTTTTATGATCTTTTTACAATGATAGGGTAGGAAAAGCGATAAAATAGCTTGTATGATGAAGCGGAAAGCGGAGAGGTGTACAGCTAAGTGAAGAATAATCTCTTAGAAGTAACCGGGCACAACAAAATAAGCAGATGGGAAGCTGTGCGTGAAGTTTTTCTCGTTTCTACCAAGCTGGGATTGACCTCATTCGGTGGTCCCATCGCGCATCTCGGTTATTTTCACAACGAATACATTCGACGAAGAAAATGGATGGATGAGCAAAGCTACGCGGATTTGGTTGCGCTTTGTCAGTTCCTCCCTGGTCCCGCAAGCAGTCAGGTAGGGATCGGAATCGGAATCATGCGAGCCGGATTGTGGGGAGGGGTAGCTGCATGGATCGGCTTCACTCTGCCATCGGTATTGGCGCTTCTGATATTTGCGTTCACTTTACAAGGAGTGGACAGTGGCAGTGCTTCTTGGATTCACGGTCTAAAATTAGTAGCTGTCGCGATTGTTGCTCATGCCGTATGGGGGATGGGACAAAAGCTGGCCCCGGATCGAACGCGGGTGACGATGGCGATCAGCGCTGCTACCATCACGCTGTTGTGGCATTCTGCATGGAGTCAAGTCACAGTCATGATTCTAGCAGGAATAGCAGGGGTGCTTATCTTCCGGCAGCAAAAAGTTTCGGAGCTCCCTGAATTTCGTGTGCCGATCAGTCGTGCACTAGCCATTGCGTGCTGGATCGTTTTCTTCGGACTTTTGCTAGTGCTGCCGATCCTCCGAGAGAGCACAGGCTTTTCCTTGCTAGCGCTGTTTGAGAGCTTTTACCGTGCAGGCACACTTGTTTTTGGTGGAGGTCACGTTGTATTGCCTTTGCTGGAGAGGGAGGTAATTCCGACAGGCTGGGTAACGCAAGAGTCGTTTCTGACCGGCTACGGGGCTACACAAGCGGTACCGGGGCCATTGTTTACCTTTGCTGCTTATTTGGGAGCAATGATTGCAGGAGGAGTCGGTGCAGTAGTGGCTACGATTGCCATTTTTCTACCGGCCTTTTTACTCGTCATCGGCGCATTGCCGTTTTGGAATTCCTTGAGGAGAAATTCGAAAATCCAAGGAATGCTGGTAGGTGTGAATGCAGCAGTCGTCGGTATTTTACTGGCAGCCCTGTACGATCCGATTTGGACGAGTACCATTCTTGCTCCGCTGGATTTTGCGGTAGCGGCTATTTTGTTTATCATGCTGGAGCATTGGAAGCTGGCGCCATGGCTGGTTGTGATTACGGGGGCTTTGTACGGTCTGTTGCTGTCTTAGACTGAAGTCATTATCATCCTAAGTTTTAAAAGGTCTCAAATGAACTAATAAAGCTGCTGAGAAGAAAAAGCACAGAGCTCGTAGACCTTGACAACGCCTGCCCAGTCGGAACTTCAAAAAGGGGACCCGCTTGTCGAACACTGCTTCCTTGAGAACCTTCCGCCCGTAGGGTGGCTTTGGCTCGACGGTCCCCTTTTTGAAGTGGAGACGGCCAGTGAATCCCCCCTGCTGGCGTGTCAGAGTCGAAGGGACCTGTGCTTTTTCTTCTCCTTCACTATGTTGACTCAAACCAAAATGCCCTTCATAGCTCTTTCTTATCGCATAAGAAGGTTTGCCAAGGATGTTTGTAACGCTTATAATACTGAATGAAAGTTCAGTATTGCTGGATGGGAAGTTGGTGAAGGATCATTGAATAAAAAGAAGCAGCAAACGGAGCAGACAAAGAAGAAGATTGCGGATGCGTCCAGAATTTTATTCATGCAAAAAGGCTACAAGGCCACATCAATAGAAGATATCGTGAAAGCTACTGGATACAGCGGCGGTAACATTTATTATCATTTCAAGAGCAAGGAAGGGCTGTTTTTACATCTGATTGAAGTTTGGAACAGAGAATGGGAAGAGAAGTGGCTGGCCAAGGAACAGCTCTACACGACCTCGATCGATAAATTGTATGGTATGGCTGAACATTTTGCGACCGATTTTATGAACCATCCGCTGACCAAGGCTGCTGATGAATTTTTCGACATGTCGGAGAAGCCTTCGGATGTGGAGGATCGTATCAACGAAATGATCCAAGGTTATATCGACTTTAATAAACAGTTGCTCCAGAAGGGGATCGATAACGGCGAATTTGAAATGACGAATGTAACCGGAGTCGCCATTATCCTGGACAGCCTGATGTTTGGTTTAAATCAACACTCGCGACGAATGGAACGAGAGGAAGCGCTGGCGACTTTTCGGTTAGCGATGGATGTGTTTTTATTTGGCATTGTCAAACCGTCCCGCTAGCTTTTTTTACGCGATTATCTAGAATAGATATTCAGTGTTTTGTGATGGATTGGAGGAATAGTAAATGGCTTTATTATTAAAAAATCAGGGAGCCCTATTGATTCTGATGTTCAATATTTTCCTTGTCTTTACGGGGATCGGGCTTGTTATACCGATTATGCCAAAGTACATGGAGAGTTTGGGAATTACCGGGGGGACTATCGGCCTGTTAGTGGCAGCCTTTTCACTGACGCAGCTTCTTTTTTCCCCAATTGCCGGGCGATGGGCCGATTCATTCGGAAGAAAAAAGATCATTGTGATCGGCTTGGTCGTGTTTGCTATCTCAGAAGGGCTGTTCGGTATAGCGAATTCTCCAGTCCTGCTGTTTGTTTCTAGGTTGCTAGGTGGCATCAGCGCTGCACTGATTATGCCAGCCGTAATGGCTTACTCAGCAGACATTACAACGAATGAAGAACGAGCGGCCGGTATGGGGTATATTACGGCAGCCATTACGACTGGTTTTATCATCGGTCCAGGCATTGGAGGATACATTGCTGAATTTGGTATTCGCGTACCTTTTTATTCGGCAGGAATTGCGGGACTGATTGCTGCATGCATCACGTTGTTAATCCTTAAGGAATCGAAACCTACGGAAGAATCATTATCGGACTCTTCTTCTAGTGAAAAACAACGAAGCAGTCTCCTTTCCCAGTTAATGTACTCCTATCGAGAGCCTTATTTTTTCAGTTTGATCATTGTGTTTGTCATGTCTTTCGGACTGGCTAATTTTGAAACGGTCTTTTCATTGTTTGTCGACCATAAGTTTGGATTTGAGCCGAAAGATATCGCGTTTATCATTACATTCGGGTCAATAGCAGGCGCAGTGGTTCAGCTTACTGCCTTTAGCTGGATAATGAATCGCTTTGGCGAGAAAAGGGTCATTTCGGTCTGTCTGCTCTTTGCTGGTTTGTTTATTGTCCTGACGCTTTTTGTTCACGGATTTTGGATGATTTTTGCCGTTACCTTTATCGTATTTCTGGCGATCGATATTTTGCGACCGGCCATCAGTACCCAGATGTCGATGCTTGCAAAGGATCAACAGGGTTATGTTGCTGGCCTTAACTCAGCCTTTACCAGTCTTGGTAATATTGCAGGTCCTATCGTAGCTGGATTTTTATTCGATATAGATATCAACTATCCGTATGCACTAGCGTGTCTGATTTTGCTTATCTGTTTCGTCTTATCGCTAGGAGTTAAAAACCGCAACCTGAAGGATGCGAATGCGGCCTCCAGTCAAGTTTCCATTCATGGATAAAAGAAGACCAGTCCATTCGGGCTGGTCTTTTCTTGCATTCACGGGACATAGCCATATCCAGGATATTTGACAACGGGCCATTTATCCTTGCGCAAGGCATCTAATAGTTCAGGACCTACACACAGGTTGGAAGCGACGAGTTCATGCGGGGTGAGCGCCATCCATTGATTCAGCGATACATCGACAAAGCGGTCGCTCTTGAACATTTCCAAAAACCACACCGTTTCCGTCCCAGTATTTTGGATATAATGCCCCGTCGCAAAAGGAACGTAACCAACATCACCTGCTTGGTAGTCAAAAGTTCGGGCGTTTCCGTTTCCGATAAAAACAGTCATCCGCGCTTGGCCTGAAATGTAATATTGCCACTCGTCGTTATTGGGATGCCAATGAAGCTCTCTCATGGCACCGGGACGTAGCTCTACGAGTGCTGCCGCGATTGTTTTGGAGATCGGAAAGTTGCGGGAATCGACGATGCGCACACTGCCTCCAGGTGTAATGAGGGGGCGTTGGGCGAGTAAGCGATGGGAAAAAGGGAGGGGGACGGTTCCGTACGGAGATTCCACTTCATCTGCATCAATGGAATCCGGAACCTCGTCCTGATAAATGTACACTTGCTTGCAAGGAATGTCGGCAAAGGCAGGTTCAGGCACACCAAAATTCGCAGAAAGCACATCTGTTGGCGTATGAGCAAACCAATCGGAGATCGATAGCGTATTCAGATCGGAAAAATGCCCATCGTCGAAAACGAGCAAAAACTCGCAGCCTTCCTCTAGTCCCTGAATCGAGTGAGGGATGCCGGGAGGGAAATACCACAGATCGCCTTTGCCGATATCCGCGATAAAATTCCGTCCGCGTTGGTCAACGGATGTAATTCGTGCACGACCCAGCAGCATGTAAGCCCATTCCGCCTGCTGATGCCAGTGCAACTCGCGCACACCACCTGGCGTCAGGCTCATGTTTACACCCGCAAGTGTAGTGGCGATTGGCAGCTCGCGTATGGTGACTTCACGGGACCAACCGCCATGATTTAATGTCATCGAGGCATCTGAGAAGGAAAATTTCAGATTAGGCAGCAAGCCCGCATCTGTGACGGGAGGAACTAGCATATTCGGATTTTGCCGATCACGCATGACGTTCCGTGGGCCGAGATCGACCCATCCGGTCCCGTCACTCCTCATTGGCTGAGGAATTTGATTCCCTTTGTCTGGCGGATTCATTCGGGGCAACCTCCTTCATCCTTGGACAGGCATAGGCTTTGTCGTATTTCATCCACTAACCATGCCTATGCATCGGCTTGCCCGTTATGCAAACATCCGAGTTGTTCTACCGTTTCTACGGGTGATTTTGTATAATTTTAGGAGTGATTTACAAATTGACAATAGTAGGATGGGTATAAAGATGAATAAGATTCCAAACGAGCAATGGTTAGCACGATATGAACAAAAAAAACAGATGTTAGAGCCCCATGTTGATTTACACACCTATTTCACATCAACGGAGATCAGTGGGAAACCAATCAACTTGCTTTCTTTGGGAGAAATCACGATTCCCACTGGAGACATCATCGTTCGTGATCCACTTGTGTATCTGGAGAAAAATAGTGCCCCGTATTTTCGAAAAGTGCCTACAGGAACCTTCTCTTTAACCGTTTGTGTGGTAACCGTTGAAGAAGACCACTACAGGTATGCAGCGGTTAAGGTGGAGTTTACAGATAAAACTCCCCAAAAATTTACGGAAGCCCTCATTGGAAACGAGGATCTCGAAAATCTTGGGGAAGGCGAATATTTTGGGTTTAATGTGGATGCAGGCCTTGCTACTGTGGTAGATGTCAAAACGAGGGATGCTTATCTGGAATTTTATGATAGCTGGAAAAAAGAGAATCCAGAGGGCAATATTTATGATGAATATTTTGCTAGTGTTTTTGCGCAAAGTTACAAAGACCATCCACAATACCAAAGAAGCGCTGGAGATTATATAAACTGGACGATACCAGGCACCAATTTATCGATTCCGATGATTCAGACGGGATTTGGAGACGGAGCCTATCCTGTCTATTTTGGGTTGGATGAAAACGATCAAATTTGCCAGCTGGTGATTCAATTTATTCCCATTGAACTTGCATTTGGGGAGGATGACAGTGAAGACGAAAGCTAGTAGGAAGCCTCTCACTAATCATTTTTGGAGACGGTGTTTCGACTATCTTTCTTTGGAAAAAGAAAATAGCTGGCTGTAATCAACAGATCAATCCCCAGAACAACGGTCCATAGCTGGAGAATATGCCATAAAGAAGCAGTTCGCTCCGCATCATCGATAAAGTAGATGGTTCCCGCTAAGAGAGCCGCCCCAATTACATAGGAGTAGAGATGTCTAAACCAGCTTTTGGCGTAATGCTTGGCGTACTCCATACCGTATAACTTGGGCTTCGCCGTACCTTGCTTGGTGACGTATTGCTGAAATTTTTCATCCGCCCATTGAATCATGCTTTTCCCAAACGCAAGCGATACCCCAATATAAACGGCAGCCAGCGCATGAGGAATTGTAGCGGTAGCTCCACGATACAAATCCACGCTCGTAACGACGAGCAAAACTACATCAACAACAGGCGTCAGGGCGAGAAGAAAAAGCCCGGCCTTTTTTTGTTTGAGCACGTACCTTGTGAAAAGGCCAAGTACAATGACCACCCAAAATGCGATTTCGCATGCGACAATCATCCATGCAACAAAATTCACTATAATAGGTCCCCTTTTCGGAAATTTCTTCTCCTGTATGAGAAGTTTTTATAATACAATTGTACTAACAAAAAGAATCTTATCATCAAACTTAAAATAATACAATGGTATTACTAAAGTTGCTTGTCCCTTGCAAATCTTGTTAAAATACAACTATGCCAAAAATAATCGATCACGAGAAAAGAAGAGAACAAATAGCAGAAGCAACGTGGCGTGTCATTGTCGAGCAAGGAATGGAGGGGGCAACGGTAAGGGGCATAGCAAAAGAAGCAGGACTTTCATTAGGTGCTTTGCGACATTACTTCGCAACACAGGATGAACTGCTGATGTATGCCATGCAACTCGTAAAAGAGAGGGCAATAGCTCGAATTGCTGAAATCCACGCTAATGATGAATGGGCGCCAAAAGAGAAAATCACCAAAATCTTTCTGGAGCTTCTCCCTACGAATCAAGAAAAGATGGTCGAAATGGAAGTGTGGTTTGCTTTTACCGTATACTTCCGACACAAGAAAGAAGGCTTTGATGCACAGCACGACGGGATCTATGCCGCCGTCCGCAAGCTGTTGGACTCTGCTGATCAACTGAATCTATTACGCAAAGAGCTGGACAAAGAGATGGAAGCAGAGAAGCTCTATGCCGTCATCGATGGTCTGGCACTGCATGCCTATCTCGAGCCACAACGTGTCAATGGGGAATGGATTAGGAAAGTGCTGGAGCACCATCTCGCATCCTTATTTCTTTAACTGACTTTTACACTTTTTTTACGAAAAAGATGCTCCATTCTTCATACAAGATAAGAAACACATACAAATACTCTCATAAAGAAAAGCAATCGGATCAAGGAAAGGTTGATCTGATTGCTTTTTTTCGTCGTGTGCGTTGGTTTACAAAGAACACAATGGGCTTTGATACGCAGTTAACAATGCTGGATTACGATGAATGTACAAACATTTTTGAACAAAAATGAGTTTGTTGGTGTGTATAAGAAAAAATAACAATTGTCCAATAAAGATTGAATGATGAAGGGGTTTTCAACATGTCGAGTATTATGCTGAAGTCATTGTCCAAGCAATATACCAACGATAAATACACCCTGGACGATATCAGTCTGGCAATCAAAGACAAAGAGTTCCTAGTGTTATTGGGACCGTCCGGATGTGGAAAATCTACACTGCTCAGAATGATTGCCGGGATTGAAGAGATCACCCAAGGCGATGTGTACATTGGCGATGTTTGTGTCAATGAAGTGGAGCCAAAGGATCGGGGAGTTGCGATGGTTTTTCAAAATTATGCCCTTTATCCGCATATGACCGTATACGAAAACATGGCATACGGCCTGAAAATAAAAAAGATCAAAAAAGCAGAGCGAGAAAAGCGCATCAAGGCAGCAGCGGATATTTTGCAAATTGATCATTTGTTGAAACGGTTCCCCAGCCAATTGTCTGGTGGGCAAAAACAGCGGGTCGCAATCGGGCGGGCCATCGTGAAGGAGCCAAAGGTCTTTTTGATGGACGAGCCGTTGTCCAATCTGGATGCCAAGCTGCGAAATGAAATGAGAATTGAGATCAAAAAGCTACACGAGCGCTTGGATTCAACGTTCATTTACGTGACGCATGATCAGGTGGAGGCGGTTACCTTAGGGGATCGAATCGCGATTATGGCGGAAGGCAAGTTCCGACAAATCGGAACGCCGATGGAAATCATCGATTGCCCAGTGGATATGTTCGTTGCCAATTTCATCAGCTCACCCCCCATTAATTATATGGAAGCGAGTCTGATTCAGCGAGATGGCGGGGTCTATGTGGAGGTAGACGGGCTGCTGCTGGAAACCAATCTCTCGCTCGACGTGATGGAACAAGCTCCTGAGATTGTCGCGGGAGTCAGACCAGAGCATTGCTTTCTCACCGAAAGCAGCGACGATGCACTCGCTATGGAGGTACTGTTCACGGAAATTATCGGAACGGATGTGTTGGTTCATCTGAAGTATAAAGAGAGCAATTTCATCGTGAAAAAAAGCTTTACCCAGACGTATGCAAAGGGTCAAAAGGTGAACGTAGGGATTAATGCCGCCCATGTCCATGTATTTGACAAGCTCACGCAAAAGAATCTGAGGTGCCGCCCATGAATGTACTCATCTCGCTAGACGGCATCAGCTATCAAAGCTTTGAACCTTACGCGCAGCACTGGATAGAAAATGATTACTCCTTCTGCAAAAAACTGATCACGACGTTTCCCTCGGTCACATTTACCGCACATGCGGCGGCGATGACTGGGAGCCAACCGGGGAAGCATGGTGTCTTTGATAATATCGTAGCTCGCCCGGAAACGATGGAAAGAGTGGCGTTGTATGGCGACCACGAGATTCTTTGTAACGAAGCACTTCATAAGCAGACGATTTTTCATTCGTTGGCGAGACAGGCAGGGACGAGCTGTTGCATTCATTGGCCCATGACGTCCGGAAATCCGTATATTCATCATTTGATTACGGAATCGGGCAGCAAAAAAAAGCTGAAGTCAAAGGTTTCAGTAGAGGAAATCGATCATGTCGCACTGACTGAAACGATGCGGGCGATCAAAACGGAAACCTATGATTTTATCGCGGCAAGGTTTATCGGTTATGATGCGCTGTCTCACCAATATGGGAAAGACTCGCCTGAGGCAATGCGGTGTCTAAAGGAGCTGCTTACGTATCTCGATCAAATCGAGCAAACGTTGAAAAAGACACAAAAACCATTCAACCTGATCATTTTCTCGGATCATGGTCAAAGCGACATTCACTCGTTTTTTTATCCGAATGAAATTTTGGCTAAAAGCCAGTGGAAGCAGCATTTTCGAAACAAACAAATCAGATTCGTCGGGGACGGCAGCGGGGCGTTGTTATTTTATAGCTCGTTAGATCATCAGCAAAACAAAGAAATCATGGCGTTTTTTGAACAGATGCCAGAAGTGCATCACTTCTATGAGCTAGCAGAGGACACTCCTTCAGCGTGCAGGCCATTCGGTATCCTCGATTTGAAGCATACGGTATGCGGCGAAGATATCGCGTTTCCCGAACAGCCGAAATACAAGGAGATGAAAAGCCTACACGGGTATCATCCCGCGAATGTCGATGAGATGAATGGATTTCTCTTGTGCTTAGGGGATGCGTTTACGAAAAGCAAAGTGATGGAAGAAGCAAACATCGAAAACATTGCCCCCACACTGGCGCAGTTGTTCCGAATCGCTCATCCATGTGATGGGCAACCGATCAAAGATATCTTCAAGGAGTACGAGTAAATGGGCAGACCAATCAGCAAAACGATCAAGGATAACGCATGGTCGCTGGGGTTACTTTTGCCGACACTGATTCCGTTAGTTATTTTTTGGATCTACCCCATGATCAAAACGTTCCAAATCAGTTTTACCGACTGGAACTATATTTCACCTGACTACGACTACGTAGGGCTGGAAAACTACCAAAACTTGATGAGCGACGCTTTCTTTGGGAAGGTGCTGCTGAACACCTTGGTGTTTACCTTTTTTACAGTCGTTCCGCCGATTCTTTTCGGGCTATTCGTAGCGATCCGGTTAAACAAAATACAGAAGCTTCGCCATTTCTTTGTCGCGAGTGCATTTTCATCGTGGATCACGCCGACTGTGGTCATGTCCATGGTATGGGTCAGCATATTCGATACCGATTCGGGGATTGTCAATTATGTCCTGAAAGGTTTCGGTATGGAGCCAGTGAAGTGGCTGGGTGGACAAACGACAGCGATGATTGTCGTCATTATCGTCACCATCTGGCAGTACATGGGGCTGGGGATCTTGCTACTTTCCTCTGCTCTCGCAAAATTGGACCCGGAAGTAGAGAAAGCGAATGATTTGGATGGAGGGAGAGGATTACGAAAATTATTCAGAATCACCTTGCCTGCGATCTCACCGATTCTTGTTTTTCTGTTCGTCTTTTTTACACTGAATTCTCTCAAAGCCTATGATCAGATTTATATTTTGACGCAGGGCGGACCTTCAGGAGCGACTTCGACCATCTTGTACTACTTCTACGTGCTCGCTTTTGAATATTTTGAAACTGGACCAGCATCAGCGTTGGCGATGATTTTTTTGGTCATGTGTCTCTTGATCAGCGCAGTGAATTTCTTCTTGTCCAAACTACTGTTTACCAAATGAGGTGGGAGCTTTGTCCTTGGCAAAATTAAAAACAGGCATAAATTATGCAATGTTAATTTTGTTAAGCGTGCTGATGGTGTTTCCGTTTCTCTGGATGTTCTTGATTTCGATCAAGCCCAAAAGCGAGGTGTACAGCGGGAGCCTGCTGCCTTCCAGCTTTCAGTTTGAGAATTACATCCGCGTATTTACGGAAACGAAGATGCTGCTTTATTTGTGGAACAGCATTTCTGTCAGCCTGATCATCATCGTTTTTCAAATTTTCACCGCGATTTTTGCGGCATATGTTTTCGCGACGGCGCAGAAAAGATGGGTTCGGTACTGTTTCGTGCTTATTTTGGCGATGTACATGCTTCCATCAGCAGTAACGTACATTCCATCCTTTATTTTGCTGTCCAAAGCGAATTTGCTAGATACGCACATCGGTTACATTCTCAGCGAGCTCATCAGCATCTTCGCCATCTTTTTCCTGAGGCAATCATTTGCGCAGGTGCCAAAGGATGTGGTGCATGCTGCCAAGCTGGATGGGGCGGGGCATCTACGACTCATTTTTACCGTGTATATCCCGTATTGCAAAAACGCGATTGCTTCGCTGGTGTTGATCACTTTTATTTACAGCTACAACAACTATATGTGGCCCTCGCTCTTGATCAAGTCCGAGGAAAACATGTTCGTCACGATTGGATTGCGGCGATTGTTTATGAGTCAGGCGGGCTACGGGATGGACTTCCCACTGGCGATGGCAGCGTGTGCGATTTCACTAGCACCTATGCTGATCCTGCTCGCAATCGCAAGCAAAAGAATTATTCATTCCATGGCTAATCTGTATGTCAACAAATAGACCAAGACAGCTATTTACTGGGAGGAGTCATTGTGAAAAATCGGAAGCGAAACACCAAGAGCGTCATTCTTTCCATCCTGAGTTCTGCGCTTATTTTTACCGGAGCCGTCGGTTGTTCGAACAATGCTGCGTCTGACAGCAACGCAAATGCACCATCCAGCCCGAACGAGAAAATCAAGCTGGAGTTCTACTACGGACTCGGCGGCAAGCTCGGGGAGACGATGCAAAAAATCGTGCAGGACTTCAACAGCAGCAATGAAAAATACGAAGTCGTTCCCATTGTCCAAGGTGACTACAGCGAGACGTTGCAGGCGCTCCAGGCCTCGCTGGCAGCAGGCAAGCCACCAGCCTTGGCGATCAATGCGTATCCGGAATTTATGAAGCTGGCGAAAAGCGAAGCATTGCTGCCGTTGGATGAGCAAATCATTCAGCCGGAGTATAAAAAGGATGATGTTCTGCTGCTAGAGCAAGGGAAGTACAACGATGCGATGCTGGGTGTTCCTGCTTATGTCAGTACACAAATGATGTACTACCGCAAAGATATTTTTGACAAATACAAGATTGACTACAATGCGCTCACGAGCTTCGAGCAATTGGCGGATGCAGCCAAGCTCATCAAAGAAAAAGAAGGAATCAACGGCTGGTCCATCATGTGGTACACGGAGCATATGATCGACTATGCTCGTTCTGCTGGCGGCGATATCGTGAGCGAAGACGGCAAGACTGTTACGATCGACTCGGAGGAATGGGTGTATGCGTGGGACAGCATTCGCAAGTACATTCATGAGGACAAAATCATGGATACCGTCTATGGCGGCAATGGCTGGGAATGGTGGTACAAAACCATCGACAACGTGATGAACGGAAAATCCGCAGGTTACACAGGCTCTTCCGGTGACGGGGGCGATCTGGATTTCAACAAGGTAGCAACTGGCATGCAAAAAGGCTTCAATGGACAACCACCTAGACCTGTCGCGATTTCCGTCATGTTCAACCTGTTCAAAGCATCCTCGAAAGAACAGCAAGAGGGCGCGTGGGAATTCGTGAAGTACTTCTCGGAAGCAGAAAAAACAGCGTACTGGGCCGTACAGACAGGCTATATTCCGATTCGGGACAGCGCCGTGAACACAGAAATTTACCAAAACAAATTGAAAGAAAATCCGTACTTCTCAGTACCTTTGGAACAAGCAAAAACGAACGGAATTGCTCCTTTTGTAGACCCGACAGGCGGCAAAATTTATGCGGAAATTGAGTTGGCGAAGGACAAGGTGCTGATCGAAAACATTCCTGCCGCAGAAGCGCTCAAAGTGGCGAAGGAAAAGGCACAAAAAGAACTCGACAAAGCACTGAAGCAATAAATCATAAAACATAGCGAACAGGAGAGATGGAAAAATGAAAAACGGTATCGCATTGGCTGTATTTGATCTGGCAGGAACGTTGGTAAAGGACGATAACGCAGTGAGAGATTGTCTGCATAAAGCGGCTGTGGAATACGGATTAAACGTGACACCAGATGAAATCAGCACGCACATGGGAACGAACAAAATTCATCTCTATCAATATTTGATTGCGAGAACACAAGGAAATAGGATCGACTTCAAAAACTTTGAAATCGATATCGACAGCTCGACACACGAGGAAGCAGTTAAGCTGTATGAGCGATACACCGAATACATGATTGCATTTTATCAGGAAAATTGCCGCGAAATCGCGGGTGCAACCGAAACGCTGAAATGGTGCCAGGAGAATGGCATCAAGGTAGCGACTGGGACAGGGTTCCATAAAGAGATCAACAGCGTCATCATGGAGTCGCTCGGATGGGTGAAGGACGGCTTGATCGATTACGCAGTAGACCTGGATATGGTACCAGAAGGCAAAGGACGCCCGGCTCCGTTCATGATCTTCAAGGCAATGGAATATTTGAACGTGCAAAACGTCAGACAAGTCATCAAGCTCGGCGATACGCCAGCGGATATGCTTGAAGGCTACAACGCTGGCTGCAAAGCAGTCATCGGCGTGATGCAAGGCTCGACCCCAATCGAGGTATGGGGCAAGTACTATCATACACATGTGCTCGACACGGTAAAAGAGCTGCCAGAGCTGATTTTGTCCGGTAAAATCGTATGATTTACCCTGTGGAGAAGATGGCGAGTATCGGCATAGTCTTGCCTAAGCTGTTTCCTTTTTCACAGAGCCGGCCTGAACAAATGCTTCCGAGTCTCCTTGCGATCCTGGAAGACCCATTCTTCACAGCGGTAGAAGTCTCCTATATCGCGGACAAAGAGACGAGGCAGCTCGCCGCAAAGTATATGGCGTACAGCGGAGTCGAGGTTATTTTCAACGGTGGAGATGCAGCCCGAGAATTGCAGATTGATCTCAGCTCCTTGGACCCGGTCGTTCGCAACAAGTCTATCCAATCAGGCAAGATGCTGATCGACCACTGCTATGAAATGAACGCAAAAATCATGCATATCGTAACGGGTAAATTTCAAGGTGAGGAAAACAAGCCGAAAAACATCCAGGCGTCTATTGCTTCAACTACGGAGCTGTGCAAGTACGCAAAAGAAAAAGCTGATACGTACGAGCTGTGCATTTCCTTGGAGATCGGGGATCGGCATGTCGACCGCAACTATTTACTCGGACCTACTCATGAGGCGGTGCATGTAGCAAACGTGATCCGCAGCGAGTACGACAATTTTGGACTCTTGCTGGATCAAAGCCATCTGCCGATTATGGGCGAAGACCCGCACAAATCCTTGTGGCTGGCCAAAGATTATTTGACACACATTCATCTCGGAAACTGTTACTTGAAAAACAGGCAAGCCAGCTATTTCGGGGATAAGCACCTCCCGTTTCACGTCGAGGATTCAGAGGTTGGGGTGAACGAGCTGACGACGTTCATCACGACGCTCACTGACATTGGTTTTTTCAAGAGCCCTAAACCGACTAGAAAGCCAGTCATGACCTTTGAGGTGGGGCGCTTTGAGAATGAATCGCCTATGCTGGTAATCGCCAATGTAAAACGTGCTTTTTACGAAGCATGGGCCAATGCATAAACAAAAAGACTGGGGCTGTGGCAGAAGTGAATGTATTGATTACGGGATACTTTACCGATTATTCCAAACAACGCGTGACACAAGCGTTTCCGCAGGATTGGCGCATCCAAATCGTGGAGCCTGAGCAGATCGAGTCATTTATCAGCGAAGCAAATGTGTTGATTCCCGAGCATATCCAAGTAAACGAAGAGTTGCTGAACAAAGCGCACAACTTGAAGTTTGTCCAGACGGGTGCGGGCTTTGACAACGTGAATATTGAGGCATGCACGAAGAAAAATATTTGGGTGAGCAACGCGGCTGGCGTGAATGCAGACGCAGTAGCTGAGCATATTATGGCGCTCATTCTGGGGTATTACAAAAACATCTCTTATCTCGATCAAGCGATGAAAAATCGGGAGGATGAGACCAAGCTCGTCTACGTCGGTGGCGAGCTCGCAGGAAAAACCATCGGTACCATCGGCTTTGGCGCCATCGGCTCTCGCGTAGCGGAGCTGGCAAAAGCCTTCCGGATGAAGGTGCTGGCGTACGACACCAATCCAAACAGGCAGAGCGATGATGCCGAATTGGTTGATCTGGACACGCTGATTGCCAAATCTGACGTGATCACCCTGAACATTTTTCTGAACGAATCCACAAGACATCTAGTGGACAAGCAGTTTTTAGCTAAAATGAAAAACGATGCACTTCTCGTCAATACAGCGAGAGGGCCGATCATTTGTGAAGAGGACTTAATCGAAGCATTGAAAAACAATGGGATTGGCGGAGCATGCCTCGATGTATTCACAGTGGAGCCTCTCAGCGTGGACAGTGAGCTGCGCGCTTTGAAAAATGTCGTGCTGACGCCGCATACAGCAGGCATGCCTGACGGAACCAAATTCCACGAGAAAAGGTACCAATTTTTTGTGGAAAACATACAGCGAATCCAACGAAATGAAACGCCGCATAGTCATTTAAATCAGCTTTTCTAAACAAAAAAAGCCGGGATCAGTCATCAGAGACTGGTCTCGGTTCGTTTTAATGCTCCCGGATCTTGGACAGATTTCCACCGAACAGCTCCAGCTCTACGTCCAGACGGGAAATCGTATCGGGACGAAGAGACAGCTCCCCATTTTTCGTTAACTTGTGCCATGCCTTGGGATTCTCTCGATATAAAGCATCTGACAATTGAAGAACATCGATTTGTGATTTTTGTCCCAAAAGGTACGTGTGCATGATCTCCTCAGAAATGCTCTTCTCCGCATATTCTTGTAGTTTCTTTTCTGGAATGGCTTTTACCAATTGGGGCATGTTTGCCTTCGTGCTTACCTTGAGCTGAAACGTTACTTTGTCATTTTCCACTTTGGGGGTGATGGACGGTTTGATCTTTTCCATCACAAGTGTTGCGATGGGGTGGCCATCATGATAAACCGTAATTCCTGGTCGTTTCGTATCTTTATCCAACCAGCGCAGACCCATGATGTCTGCACGTGGCATGCATTGTTTCAACTTCTTGTTTTGCAAAAAGCAGACGCCGCTCATGATCAGTTTGGGATGCTTTTTTTTATCTTCAGTCCACTGTACTTTGTTGATCCCCATTTCGGGCAACTGCATGGTCTGCCCACTTTCTTTCCACTTCCAGATAAACTTGTATAGATACATAGGAGCGACGACTGAGCTTTGTCTGTAAATATCCTGCGGGTCGTTCAATTGGGAATACAGGACAGAGATATTCAAAATAGGCTTGGCGTTAAAAATATCTTCGATGGGTTCTTTCGTAGCAAATGTCCAGATTGTATAGCGGAATTCGTAGTAACGGTCGACGACATCCAATAATTGATTGACGACATCCTGCTTCAGGGCAGCCTCGGAAAAGACAATAGCTTTGATATGGCTCCAGGAAAGTCGCTGTTGTGCGGTCGGGTACAGATTGAATATCGCTTCATCCAGCGTTTTCCCTTCTCCCTTACCGATGGAAATGGATTGAGGAAGTCGTTGTCCACCTGCTTCTTGCTTGCCAATATTACCGAAGCTAATGATTTGCGTATAAAACACAAATTTCCCTTTCACATAGTCAACTCCAATGGAATTGACGTAAATCAAATGCTCAATTTCTTTGGCGCCCCAACAACCGCTTAACATGGAACAGATCAAAATCGTCGTGAAAAAGCAGCGAAGTTTTTGCATAACTATGGTTGATTCTCCTCGCTTGATCTGTTTTTCTGTAGCATGTGAGGGACCTTGTACCATTTTCCCCATGGGATCCGAAAGATTACTTTCCACAAATCCTGAAAAATAGGGGGAGAGAGCGGCTCCAAATAATAAACCCCAAATGATCGCAGATTGGTCAGATACAGCACGATCATCCCCACTGAGATGAAAAAGCCAAACAGCCCGGCCATACCAGAAATGACCAAGATGATGAGTCTGAGCAAGCTAACCGTACCGACGAGGTCTTGATTGACCAGTGAAAAGGTGGAGAGAACGGACATCGCTACAATTACGAGAATCCCGGGAGCTGTTAACCCTGCACTGATGGCGGCTTGACCGATGATCAGACCGCCAACCACGGATAAAGTTTGGCCAAAAGCCATGGGAAGACGTATACCGGCTTCACGAAATAATTCAAACAACAACAGCATGACGATTGCTTCCAACGGGACAGGAATGGGGACGCCCTGTCTGGATAGGACAAGCGTTGCCACCAGTGTGTAAGGAAGCTGATCCTGATGATAAGTGATCAAGGCAATCCAGAATCCAGGAAGAAATAAGGCCACTAGGAATCCGAACAATCTCATTAAACGGGTAAAAGCGCTATACCAAAAATACGAGTAGATATCTTCCGGTGTATTAAATAAAAAAGTCAAGGTCACAGGAGCGATCGTGGCGATCGGGGAGCCTTCCACAAAAATGAGAAATTTCCCATGCAACAGCGCGTTAACTGCAAAATCAGGCCTGCCTGTATACTCAAACAGAGGAAACAACGGTATGCGGGCGCCTGTTAGCATATCTTCGAGCTGCGTATTGCTGATAATCGCTGTTACTTGCAGTTGTTCAAGCTTGGTTCTGATTTCATCCAATGTTTCCGGGTTTATCTTATTTTGGAGGAACAGCAAATTGACTCTTGTTTGTGTCTCTTCACCTAGCCTGTACTCTTCTACAGCTAACCTATTGGTTTTTAATCTTTTCCGGATCAAACCGATACTGATGTGCGGCTCTTCGGTAAAACCATCTCGCGGTCCTTTCACAGAGACCTCTGTAGTCGGCTCTTCCGGAGTGCGCTGCGGCGGGTTGGAGAGCTCCATCCAATAGAGCTTGTTAAACGAAGAAAAGAAGAGGAGGAGTTCCCCTCCGAATACTTTTTTGACAATGAGGTCCGGATTGCGATCGTCGAGAATCACTTTCAAAAATAACTCACTGTATTGCTCAAGGCCTGAAGCACTCAGCGGGGAAGTCGTTTGATACATGTGGGATAGCTTCGGAATCACATATTGGTTGATCTGTTTGATATCGCATAGACCCTCCGAATAAATGATGGTAACGTCAGAGGAATTCTGCTGATCTTCTGCGGAGGGGAAACGAACCGAATCTATGATGACATCTGCACAAGAGGCAAACAATTGCCGAAAATATTGTTCGGTTAAAGGCTGATCGTTTGGGATGGACGGTGGATGTTCGTTAGGGACGAAAACATCATTCCCTCGGACTCTCCTCATAGATCATACCCCTCCTTCTACTGGACCAATGTACGAGCACGATGATAATGAACGAGTAGAACAACATCGTATAAAACATAATTGGAAGGATATGGGCGGTTAACATGTCCAGAAACGCGTTATCGCTGAAGGGTAGAGCGGCAATGGCAATCAATAGGGAATAAAGCAGGATGAGGACAAACAGTTTTTTCGCTTTGTTTTCCATTCGAAAGATATCTACGATGAGAAAGATCGTCAAAGACATGCGAATAAAAGCACCTGAAAACCACTGGTAAATACTTAAGAAATCCATATGTTCAATGTAGCGGCCAATATTAACCAAGCGCCATTCTTCGTAAGCAGGATATCTCAGCTTCTCCGACTCGCCAGTGCCGAATTCGGCAATTGCCCCCGTAACAGGTCCAAAGGTCAGTCCTATTAACACGATGGCAAGAATCAAGAGGGGCAGCAACGAATACTTGGAGCGAATATGCTGTTGCATAAACAGAAGGATGATCAGTTCAATATAACCAGCTCCGACAAAGACCATGCCTTTCCACACAGGAAGCATCCCGAACTCCAGGAATGGTTTCAACAACATATAGCTTTTATGCGCGTAGTTGGAAGACATGACGAAGAAACCGAGAAAGATGACAAGCGGCAGGAAAAGGACCGCTGTGTTTGCGATAGAGCGTATGCCCAAGTATGCATTGCACAAGCAAATGCCAGCTAGCAAAAGGGCAATGAAAAAAGTGGGCATCTTGGGGGAAAAAGCGACGTGTATCCAGGTACGGTATCTCTCATCGTAATTGCACACATCATGAATAAATAGACACAGGCAACGCCCGCCAATATATAGGAAACGACAGGGTGGTACGCTTTTTTCAGCAAAAGAAAAAGATGCTGCTGACGAGTTTTGGCAATTGCCGAATACAGAAGGCAGGTCCAAAAAAGAAAGAGGACACCTGCCAAAATAACTGATATCCATGAATCCCGTTTTGCGGCATCTAATAAAATCGGGATGACAATCACATGGTTCATTAGGCCAATGGTGAGCATCAACATACAGACAACTTGAAAAAAAGTCAAAGAACCTTGTTTCATGCGCATACCTCTACGTACTTGAGTTGATAGTAGTATCTGTTCAAAGTGGATCTTTATTCCATGTTTACATGACGAGCGTATGTTCGTAAGAAAGGAGCAAGTAAGAAGGTGACGAATAACTGAGGAAGCAGAATAATGAAAAGACAAAAAGCCACGAATCTCCTTTTCATGGCTTTTTGTATACTTATAGGCTATCTAAACTGATCAACGCTTTTTCAATTCTTCTAGGAGTTCAATTATTTTATCATTTTGCATTGTAATTTTTTTTACACCGAATGCGATTGGCAAGAGCAAAGCAACTATCAAAGGGAGAATTACTAATTCTAAGATCAAAGGTAATCACCTCCAAATAGTCATTAGGAAGTATGTCGATTACAATTTATAGAAATTACCTATATTTACCTCCCAGAAAATATAAATTATCTCTCGACTACACATAGACCGATCAAAGTGGATCTTTATTCCATGTTTACATGCCGAACGTCCATTCGTAAAATGGAAGCAAGAAGGTGACGAAAATGAATGTGAAAAAAAATATCGCAGCCATATTGGATCACATAAAAACAGAGGAACGATTTCGCGATAACATTGCGCACTGGAGGGTTATTCCTGCTCGGGAAGCAAAGTCTGTTCCATTTCCAGATGAACTGGACGGACGAATTCGAGATGCCCTGACGAATAGGGGCATTCCCTCCTTATACACGCATCAAGAAACGTCTTTTCGCCATGTGCGCGAAGGCAAGCACATCGTCGCGGTTACGCCCACGGCTTCAGGAAAAAGCATGTGCTATCATTTGCCGATTCTCCAGACGTTATCGGAGGACACGCAAGCGCGGGCTCTTTACTTGTTCCCAACCAAGGCTTTGGCGCAGGATCAAAAGGCGGAGTTGCACGAACTGATTACGGAAATGGGCCTTTCAATCAAATCCGAAACATATGATGGTGATACGCCTGCAAATATTCGGCAGATGGTACGCAAAGCAGGAAATATCGTCATCACCAACCCAGACATGCTGCACTCCGCCATTTTGCCCCATCACACCAAGTGGGTGTCCTTTTTCGAGCATCTCAAATACATCGTGATTGACGAGCTGCATACATATCGCGGCGTTTTTGGCAGTCATGTCGCCAATGTCATTCGGCGGTTGAAGCGCATTTGCGCCTTTTATGGGAGCCACCCGCAATTTATTTGCACATCGGCTACCATCGCCAATCCGAAACAATTGGCAGAAGCTCTGACAGAAGAAGAGGTAGAGCTGGTCAACAACAATGGTGCTCCGTCTGGCATCAAGCATTTCCTTTTCTACAATCCGCCTGTGGTCAACAAGCAGCTCAATATTAGACGCAGTGCCACATTGGAAGCGCGAGACATTACCGAGCAGTTTTTGATCAATGGCATACAGACGATTTTGTTTGCGAGAAGCCGTGTACGTGTAGAGATTTTGCTGACGTATTTGCAGGAGTTGATTCGCCGCAAGCTTGGGCCAAAAACGATCCAAGGGTATCGCGGCGGCTATTTGCCGAGCCAACGTAGAGAGATCGAACGCGGCTTACGTAATGGCGACATCATGGGCGTGGTCAGCACCAATGCGCTGGAGCTCGGAGTAGATATCGGGCAGCTTCAGGCGTGTGTCATTACTGGCTATCCGGGCTCGGTCGCAAGCACATGGCAGCAGGCAGGACGGGCAGGAAGACGGCAGGGGGAATCCGTCGTCGTTATGGTCGGTAGCTCCACCCCGTTGGATCAGTATGTGATCGCCAATCCAGAGTACTTTTTCGACCGCAGTCCTGAGACAGCGCGGATCAATCCCGATAACCTGATTATTTTGGTGGATCATCTCAAATGTGCGGCATATGAGCTGCCGTTTCGTGAGGGAGATACCTTCGGGCGGGCGGAAATCGTGGAAATTCTTGAGTTCTTGACCGAGGAGCAGGTGCTTCATTACTCGCGGGGCAAGTGGTTCTGGATGAACGATTCATTCCCGGCCCACAACATCAGTCTGCGATCAGCTTCGCAGGAAAATGTCGTGATCATCGACATCAGTGAACGGGGAAATGAGCGTGTCATCGGGGAAATGGACCGTTTCAGCTCCATGACGCTCTTGCATGACGAGGCCATCTACCTGCATCAAGGGACGCAATTCCAGGTGGAGAAGCTGGACTACGAGGAAAAGAAGGCGTATGTCCGGGAAGTCCAAGTCGATTATTACACGGACGCCAACTTGGCCGTCTCGCTCAAAGTATTGGAGCAGGATCAGTCCCGTCGTCATGCACAGAGCACGTTGGCTTATGGCGAAGTGGCTGTGAATGCGATGGCGACGATCTTTAAGAAAATCAAGTTCGAAACGCATGAAAATATCGGCTCGGGACCGATTCATTTGCCGGAAGAGGAGCTGCATACAAATGCAGCGTGGATCGGTTTTTCCGAAGCGTTGCTCGGCGAGATTGGGACAGAGGATGTGGAACGTGGCTTGGTCGGTTTGGCTCATGTGTTGCAGCACGTAGCTCCGCTGTTTGTCATGTGCGACCCGATGGACCTGCACGTGATACCGCAACGAAAGGCGGTTCATTCGCAGGAGCCGACGATTTTTCTGTACGACCGTTATCCGGGAGGCATCGGCTTGAGCGAGCAAGTGTATAAGGAAATGGAGACGATTTTGACCCAGGCAGAGCGGATGATTGTCTCTTGCCCGTGTGAGTCAGGCTGTCCGTCTTGTGTGGGAGCGACAGATGACGGCAGCAAGGGGCTCGCCATGACCTTGCTCCGAATCGCTCAAGGGGGAAGTACTTATGTCTCTTAAATCCAAGCTGCAACGGATGAAGGGACATCTCTCGCTGGAAACGGACAAAGCGGTAGCGCCAGTAGTCGATGCGGAAAGGCCCATTCTCCAGAAAGAGCCGAGGGAGGCTGTACCTGCGGATAGCAGCGCCGAGCTACAGATACCTTTTGCCGACAAGTGGAAGGAAATGCAGGCATCGCCCTACATCTGGGATGACGAGTACGTCATGATTCGCGAGGTTCGCTATCCGATCAATCAGCAGCATGGCGCTTACGCCTTTTCCGAGCTGCATGAGGCGATCCGTATGTGGGAAGGGGCTGGTCGAGAGCATCCGCTGTCCGCTAAGGGCAGGAAGCCAGAAGACTTGCTGTTTTTCGATACGGAGACGACAGGGCTGTCAGGTGGGGCAGGCAATGCGATTTTTCTTTTGGGGTATAGTCGTTTCGAGGGGGAGCACGTCGTGGTGCGCCAGCATTTTCTCCCGGGCCCGCATGCAGAGGTGACCTTGTATCAATCGTTTTTGGAGCAAGCACAGAAGTCCTCGCATCTGGTGACCTTTAACGGAAAGTCCTTTGACTGGCCGCAGGTGCGGACGAGGCATACACTGGTGCGTGATCAAGTGCCTGCTTTGCCTACCTTTGGTCATTTTGACCTTTTGCATGGGGCGAGGAGACTGTGGAAGGCGGAGCTGGAATCGTGCCGATTAGGTATTATCGAGCAGGAAAAGCTGGATGTTTTTCGCGAGGATGATTTGCCAGGCTATTTGGCACCGGTGCGGTATTTCGACTTTTTGCATGCCCAAGACCCTGATGTTATCGAAGGCGTGCTGCGACATAACGAGACGGACGTCTTGTCTCTGATCACGATGTACATTCATATGACGCGGCTATTGGTAGGGCAAGGGAGTGTAGCGGTATCTCTCGAGGAAAGCTACGAAATTGCCAGATGGTACGACGCGCTTGGAGATCAGGATGCCGCTATGGCAGGCTATCGTCTCGTCGCAGACAGTGAGCATGCGTGCAGTAACCGGGCCAAGCTCGCTATCGGTCATCTGTATAAAAAGCAAAAGGATTGGCACCAAGCCCTAATCGTTTGGGAGTCGTGCATTCAGTCCACCGGATATGTCCCAGAAGAGGTGTATATTGAGGCTGCCAAGCTGTACGAGCACCAATTGAAGGATTGGGAGAAGGCTTTGCACTATACGAGGCAAGCGTATGAGCAGTGGAAGAAGCGCGGGAGTCTGTTGCGAAATAGGTCCAAGGCAGATGCAGAGGCTTATCACAAGCGGATGGATCGGTTAGAAGCAAAGCTTCGCGGAAATGAAGCGGAAGAAGAGAGCCTGTTGTCCGGATTTTTGGATTGGGCGGATGAGCAAGAGTGATGAGGGACTGTAGATCGAAGACCTATCGATCAGAGGGGGAGTAGGATGAGACAGATTGTCTTCATTCTATTTGCGATGCTACTCATTAGCGTTGGCGGTTGCTCTGCGAATGACGACTGGGTTCATACATTTACGGGGGAGAGCGACAATTGGAGCGTGGTCATGGAGATCAGGCCGACTGAGAGTGAACACACACATGTTGTTTATCCATTTTACTTGACGAAGAAAATGGAGAATGACGTCACGAAGCTCCATTTCGAGGCTCATCTAGTTAACGGTAATCCGAGCGGTAATTTCGACCACGAATCTATAAAAAAGCTCAATGATAAGCAACCGTTTCTGCTTTTTAAGGAGTACCCGAACCTTCTCTCGACTGATTTTCCTGCAAAAGATACGCCGAAAGAACAGCTCGAATATTACTTCTCTGAGTTGAAGATGGATATAAAATGGACAGATGATCAGGGAGAGCATCAAGAACAAATCCCCCTGAAACTGCAAAAAGCCCCCTGACGAAAAAGGGGGCTTTTACTGCGTTTTCCGAGCAAACGGTCTATGGTGTTCATTCACATCTACTAATAATTGATTTTGCCAGGATGTCTGGAGCCATCACGACTGATGAATGATCTTGCCCTGCTAGCGTTTGATGTTTAGCCAGAGGCAACAGTTCGGCGAGTGCTTTGGCTGCGTCATCGAAAAACGGCCCGCTGTTTTCCCCTGTCATGATGAATGTTGGGGCGTTCACTTTCCATCGATCGGTTGGGAGTGGTTTGCCCGATTGTGTCTCGCCCATGATCATGCCATCATAGGCAAGGGTGTGAGCCAAACTTTCCATGGACTTCCAGGAAGGGTCTGCTTTCATAAAATCGAGGTATTCGGCGGGGATACCGACAGCTTCGGTCATAAAATGAGCGGCAAGCTGCTCGGCGAGTCCAGCTGCATCACGGTGATCGGAAATCGCAGACGATACCAAAACGATGGCAGGTCCGTTCCCGTGCTTTTGGTAAGCAAGCTTTGTTCCATCTTTTGAGATAAACGTGTTCATATGACCTCCTGCTAACGTTTCGATATATTCTTCCAGTCGATCGAAGGCATCCGTGTACCCCTCGATCATTCCCATTGCTTCGGCATTGTCCAGTTCATGGGCACTTGCGAAACGAGTAACAATACGAAGCTTTGTGCCCTCGGCTGCTTCCTCAAAAGTAACGGTCGTATGCATTTGGCTGTTCTCTACGATGTTCCAATCCTTGTCGACGAACGAATCGATGTAAACCAGTCTGGAAGGTTCGCAAACCTCTTGGTAGACGGCTATGCAAAAAGCTTCTTCTCCCGTACCGTCGTCTGATTGCAGACTGTAACGCCAGATTCCGCCGGGGCTTACATCCATCTCGTAGATGGTTGTCGTCCAGTGTCTGGGTCCCCACCATCGAGCGATATGTTGCGGTTGTGTCCATCCTTCCCATGCAAGCTCGGGAGACAAGTTAATGATACGCTCGATGGTTAACTCTCGACGCTCTCGATCTTTAAAGACACTTGTTGGTCTTCTCATCGCGTTTCATCCTCGTTATATATTTTTCCAACGCGTCAAGCCGGTCGTTCCAATGTGTATATACGCGTCAATGTATATAAAAGGAGTTTTTTAAATCCATACTCCCTGAAAGGGAGACGAGCGACTATTACGATAAGAAGGTGCCGATAAAAGTGAAGTTTGGTTTACAGATGTTTACAAAAAAGAGCCTAACGTAATAATATAACCTTACGTAAAAATTAAATTTTAAGGAGGTCTGATTGATGGAAATTTCAAAGGGAGTAGAAATGCTTCATCTAGATTTTCATGGGAATATCATTCACCCCGTTCTTTTGTGGGATCGAGACATGGCTGTTTTAATAGACACCGGATTCCCAGGGCAAATGGATGATTTACGCGTGGCGATGGAAAAGGTAGGCGTATCGTTCAACAAGCTAAAAGCTGTGATTTTGACGCATCAGGATGTGGATCATATCGGCAGTCTTCCTGAGATTTTGCAGGAGTGCGGGGATCATGTTCGCGTGTATGCGCACAAACTGGATAAACCGTATATTCAAGGGGAGATACCGCTTTTAAAAGACGGGCACCTTGAGAATCCCCCGAAAGGCAGAGTGGACCATACCGTGAGTGACGGTCAGGAACTGCCGTTTTGCGGCGGGATTCGTGTCATCCATACTCCTGGGCATACTCCTGGTCATATCAGTCTTTATTTAATGCAAAGCAAGACTCTCGTTGCCGGGGAAGCTACGTTTACGATAGAGGGTATAAATTTAAGAAGGAATGTAAGCGCATCGGATATAGGGATCCGGCGCTTTTTTTCCAAATTAGGGTGAGAACAGTGGCATGATATATGTAAGATACTACTTCACAAGTAGTGAAATTTGACTGTGAGAGTAGTGTTTTAATTTGGAGCGATGGTAGTTCGAAAAGAAGACCTTCGCAATTTGATTGAACGGTTAAAGGAAACAGATCAAAAGACAGAATTTGATTTTCTACAATATTTAATTGACCGTTCGGAGAAAAAAGCAAGATCATGGGAAGATATTGATAAAGAAGAATCAGACCAAGTACCGTTAACTGATGAAGAGAAACGTCAACTAGAAAGCGACCCTGAGTATATGTCAGGGGAGGATGCCAAGCATGAGTTCAGACTACAAGTTTATCTACCATAAGGAACCAGTAAAGTTTATTGCCAAGCAGGAAAAGGCTGTACAGGAACGGATTGCTTCTGGATTAAAAGGTTTCTGGAAGTCCCTCCCGAGGGAGATATTAAGACGATGAAAAGATATGAAGGACTTTTTCGTTTGAGAGTAGGAACTTTCAGAGTGTTGTTTCGAGTGGATCATCGAGAGAAAGTTATAAAGCTGTTGGTTCTCGTAGAGATGTTTATAAGTGATGGAAAAGTGCTATCTAGTCATCAGAAATGACGGAGGGATGGCATGTTTTATTTAGGATACTCGCTAATAAAATAATTAAATGAATCTAGTCATCCATCATGGTTATACCATAAAATGTTTTGTCTGATAAAACTACTTTTTCCTCTTTTGACTTCACGAATTGCTCCTCATTCTAAGATAGTTTCTTCCGAGGGAGCTTTCTAAATACCGTCTAAATAAAGATGATATGTATTATTTCCAATATACAGGCTTTATGAGAAAATCACAGTAATAATCATTTTATTTCTTAACTCTAAAAAGGGAGGAGACTAAAGTGACCGAAACATTAAAGGAACAAAGTAATCCTTTTTCTACTGGTGGTGGGGGAGGAAACTTTGAAACACGTGTTCAAGCTGCGTTTACTGTCCTAATGCTAACTGGACGGATAGCTCCATGCTTACCGGCTTGGCCAATAGTGAAACTTAAACTTCAAGGACGTTATGCAGGTTTCAATACTGATGATTTCATTGTTTTCACACAAGACCCACAAACCAGAACTGAGGCAAAGTTACTTGCGCAATTAAAGCATTCAATTAGCATTACAGTAGGCAATGAAGTTTTTGGAGAAGTTGTCCAGGCGGCATGGAATGATTTTAATGATCCTTCTATTTTCAATGTTGGAACTGATGCTTTTGCATTAATAACAGGACCGATAAGCGCTACTGAAATCAACAACACCCGTACACTCTTAGAATGGGCTCGTCATTGTGAGGATGAAAAAGAATTTATACAAAAAGTAGAGACGAGTGGCTTTAGTAATGAAGCTAAAAGGAGTAAATTGAAGGTTTTAAAAACACATTTGAGCAGTGCGAATGGTGGGATAGATGTTTCTGATGAGCAACTTTGGAGTTTTCTCAAAAGCTTTCATCTTCTTGGGTATGATTTAGATACGGAATCGGGATCTACTATTTCACTTTTGCAGTCATTGATTGCACAAAGTTCTACTGAGTCTGCCTCTTTACTATGGTCGAGTATATTAGACGCAGTACAAACAGCAAACCAGACTGCAGGAACAATTACTCTAGAAACCTTGCCAGAAGAAATTAGCAGAGCATTCGTTACAAATAATAAAACACAATGGGATTTAGATATTAAAAAGCTCAAAGAACATGGGGATTACATCATTGAGGGGATTAGATCTAATATTGGTGGGTTACACATTAATCGCCCGGAGTATTTCGATAATCTCATCGAAGTTGCTGAAGAAGCTAAGTTTGTATTTCTCACAGGTGAACGTGGCTGTGGGAAATCAAGCCTACTACGGGAGTTTGCTGAGCATATGAAAGATAATACACCAGTGTATTGTCTTCGCACAGAAGACTTGGATAAGGCGCATCTTGACCATGTGTTTTCGGGAATCGGCCTTACAAGTTCGCTTGGCGAACTTGAAGTAGGTTTCGCTTTGATTCCAAAGAAATATCTGTTATTAGAGTCGCTTGAGAAGCTGCTTGAACTACGGAACACTGCTGCATTTACAGATCTCATTCGATTTATACAGAAAAATCAAGGTTGGACAATCATTGCCAGTGGGCGGGATTATGCTTATCAGCAGATAACTTTCAACTACCTCGGCGCAGCGGGGGTCAGATGTTCCTCTATTGTGATAGAGAATTTTAAAGATGATGATATCCAACGTCTTTGTGATAGCTTTGAGTTTCTAAAGCCACTATCGAAAAATCAGTTGCTAAAAAACCCATTTTATGCAGACTTGGCATATAGAGTTGCAGAAAATGGAACTGTATTCTCAAACGATGATAGTGAACGCGAATTTAAAATAGCGGTCTGGAGAGATGTAATCACAAGGGAACAGGTTCGGGCAGAAGGAATGCCATTAAAACGAAGAAGGGCCTTTATTGACATCGCTGTGAAAAGAGCAAAAAGGATGGTTTATGGTGTACCTGAAACAATGTACGACTCAGATGCTTTACTAAAGCTAGAAGAGGACAATTTAATTCGTAGAGACCCATCTAAAGGTATAGTCAGTCTATCGCATGACGTTCTTGAAGATTGGGGACTTGAGAGTTTTATCGAAGAGACTTTTCAAAATAATTCCAACAGTGTAAAGGATTTTCTTGATGCCGTTGGTCACGAACCTGCCATGAACAGAGCATATCGTTTATGGCTAAATCAAAAAATGAGGTCCGGGGAAAATGTGACCCAATTTATTCTTTCAATTTTGAATGATAAAATCATTGCAAGCTGTTGGAGGGATGAAACCATAACAGCGGTGCTTCTTGGTGATAATCCTTACGAGTTTCTAATGCTAATGAAAGACAAGCTTTTTGAGAATGAGGGTGAACTACTGAAGCGTTTCTGTTTTGTGCTTCGCATATCCTGTAAAACACCAAATCAAGAACTTATAAAACAGTTGCCTGACATAAAGAATGAGTCATCAAATGAGTTAGGCACGCTATTCCTGACTCCATATGGCTTGGGATGGGAATCCATTATTCTTTTCCTATTTGAGAATCGAGACTGCATTGCCGAAGAAATTCTACCACATGTAATTGCTGTACTTAATGAGTGGTCTTCTTTGATACATATCGAAGAAGAGTTGCCTGATTCATCTCGTGAAGCAGGTCTGTTGGCGCTACATTTACTCAGTATGATTAAGGATTCATACCGCGATGAAGGAGAAAGGAAAAAATTACTTGGGGTAATTATACGGGTTATCCCAGTGATACTAAATGAGTTTAATGGGCTATTGGACAGTGATGTTTTTGGTAACCAGAACAAGAGGCGCCGATTGTCTTATGTGCAGGAATTGTGTACTTTGTCATTGACATGCATGGAATCGGCATTTTTGTGTAAGCACATTCCTGATACCTTGATAAAGCTCGCTTTCCATAAATGGGTAATTGATGAAGGGCAAATGAATAAATATACTGATTTTCACAAAGACGTGTCAGAATACTTTGGTCTTCATGAATATGGATCGGAAGTGAATTTTTTTCCAGCTAGTGGGGTTAGGGGGCCATTTAGATCTTTACTTCGTTTTCATCCAAGAAAAGGCCTTGATTTTATCATCCAACTCCTGAATATTAGCGCAGAAAAATATGCACATTCTGATTTAGATTCACCGGAAATGTATTCAGATCTTAGACTCGAAAATTATCGCTCGGAGGTAGAACAAGTTGAAATCGTATTGAATGACGGCACAACGGTTAAACAATACTGCTCTCAACGATTATGGAATGGTTATCGTGGTCATTCTGTAGTTCCCTACCTACTGCAATCAGCCCTAATGGCATTGGAGAACTGGTTAATTGCTTGGGCAGAGATTCCCGAAGGTAATGAAACATTAGAATGGATATATAACTATATATTGAGAAACAGCAATTCTGTAATGCCAACGGCAGTTTTAATTTCTGTGGCCACAGGATTTCCAAATAAGCTTGCAAAGGCGGCTATTCCACTAATGCGAGTGCCCGAACTATATAGTTTGGATTTAACACGAACTATTAATGAGCGGGGAGGAAATGAGGTGAACTGGTTCGGAGTAAGTAGAGATCCATTTTCAAGATTTTATGCTGAGGAAAGGCGTACCGCAGCTTTGAGACCTTGGAGAAAAGAAAGTCTAGAGACATTGATTACACGCCTTCAATTTACTGAGTTCAGAGAAGAGGTTCTTAGGATTATTGATGAGCTACGTTCTAAAGTTTCTTGTGATGAGGGATGGCAGTTTAGGTTTCATAGAATCGATAGTCGTGGTTGGGAACCAGTAGCTGATGAAGAAAATGGAAGAATTATCTTCACCTCCGGAGCATTAGAGCCACACTTGGAAGAAGTTCAACAAAAGTTTGAAGCAGAACAGACAATTACTAATCGTTTTATGCAACTGTATTTATGGTCAGATAAGGTTCTCAAAAATGAGGTGCTTGAACGTGAATATTATGCAAATTGGCGTGATGCGCTAAAAGAGGTTAAGGAACTGCTTGAAATATTAGTGAAAGGTGAAGTCAACGATTTATCACGAATGCATGCTGGTGCTGTGATAAAAGCCGCATCCATATTTATAAGAGATCATTCTAAAGAGATGAATGAAGATGATCTAGCTTGGTGTTTTAAACTAATCTGCGAGGCAGTATTGTCATACGCAGATACAAAGAACATGATAACAGACAGCTTGGATCATAACGGTTCGGCAGCAGCAGCATCGGTACTGCCGTTTTTTATGGATTTTGCTGAGAGGGACGAAGAGAAATTTTTTGTTAAGAAAATGATTGCTATTTCTCTTACTCATTCGGACGAGACTGTAAAAGTGGCTGCCGCTGATGGAATCAAAAGGCATTTGTGGTTAAGAGACCCTGTATTTGCTGAAAAGTGTATTATTGGTGTCATTAAATATGCAAGATTGGAATCAGAGAACTTCACGACAAGACGAAATCGCGCATGGGAAGGTTATGATATCGAAGAGAAGTACAGTGATGATCAGGATGAAGCATGGTTAGAAAATTTCCGTGAACAATTAGCACGTGGAGAAGTTACAACTGATCTGGAGAGTATTTCATTCCGCTCACATAGTCCATGGTGTATTTTAAATTCCTGTTTTATGATTCCAAACGGATCGACTGACCATAGTCACGTTATACTTCTTTCTCGCATACTCACTCTTATTTTCGAAGCTGAAGAGTCAGAGAGAAAATATCGCTATGATGAATCGGAAAAAATTGAACTTCCCTATGAATTACCTAGCAAATTCGCAGAAATGTTCGCTGGATATTTTTTAAGTATATCTGAAAAAAATCCAACCATGTTCATTGAAATATTACGGAGTGGATGCGATATCGCTCCAGAATTTATGAGTTCATTATTGCTTTATGTGGAATACTTTACTGAAAAAATGGGGAATAAGAAGCTATATTGGGGACTTTGGAAACAGCTATCTGATAAAGTTCAAGACATCGCTCTAAGGATAGCACATAAACAAGACCGAGATTTTAGACATGATGAAAAGACCAAACTAATTCGCGATATGCTGCATGCCGATGTTCCATGGCAAAAAGTAGACTATGAAAAACAAGATATCGCTCTTGGTAAAGATTTAATCCTGGGATTTGTAAATAACGCTGGGATCAATCCGGATGTTTTTGGAGCGATGGCTTCCCTTTTATACCACTTTCCTACAGTTTTTTTGGAGCCTGGTTTGCATATCCTTTCAAAACACCAACGCCATATAGGTGGAACTCAATTATTGTGCAGAGTGAATACTCCATTTTATCTGGAAAGGTGTATTCAGCGATACTTACTGATTGATAACCCTACACCAGTATCAGAAGAAATGCATCAATCTTGTTGGATTTTACTTGATGCAATTATTGAGACGGCATCATCAGAAGCATACTACCTTCGGGAGCATCTGATTAGGTCTCGTCGAATTAGCGGCAATTGAACAAACAGAAATTGAAAAACCTAAAACTAGTATATAAAATCTGCTATTGAAAAACTGCAACAAGTTAATCATAGCGTAGGTGAAAGTAATGAATTAACTAATAAAGCGCAAAAGTTAATCGGTTTTTTCAGCAGTATCTTAAACTAATATAATTTATCCCCCTATGGTCAACGTAGCTGATTCGATGTACAGTGTAAAAGGGATTCTCGGAGGCATTCATGCCCCAACCACACTGGAGTCTCTCTTTAAAAAAGTATGTACACCTCGACATTGCAGCCGTGGTTTGTTATCACGGGGGATTCAGTAACGGAAAGGTGAAGGATCAGATCGTAGAACTTAGTCAGGGATGATAGCTCCATACTCACAAAAAACGGCAGCCAGATTCATCGGCTGCGTTTTTTTATGCCAGAGACATGTCCTCACCCGTTAATTCTTAATCATAACGGAAGGAGTAGCCGTTCGCACGAAGATGATCGCATCAAAAGCTTTTGCTGGAACCATCTGCAACGTATACAGCTTCTCCATTTTTCCATACCATCCACTAAAAACATCACCGATTGCACTGATGGGCTGAGCTTTGTTCAAATAGGTGTAAAAATCCGCATGATGTTTTGCCTTTGCAAAGTCAAGGAATCCATCCGCCATGCCAGTCTGTGCAAACAGAACAGCTAGCCGATTATTGCCACTATTTTTTACCGTAAACGCTTTGCGCTCATTGGTAGTGGCGTCATTCGCAAGGAAGGTGCTTTCGTAGAATTCACTTCCGATTGCGTAATATTGGTCCCCCAATGCTTTTGCGAGATGTGCCCCCATGCAGGTTGTCATTCCTGCGGAAGTGGAGGTCTTTTCAATGTGTCCATTATGTCCGGCGATGAACAGGTTGTTGCGACCGTACTGTTTCTTTTCAAAGGATAAAATCCACATTACTTTGTCCGCCATATAGCGATCACGGGTGTTGCTATAGTTCACATTTGTTCCGCGCAGTGTAGCGTTTTGCTTGATTGATTCTGCGAAGGAAGTAGCCAGCTCATACTCTTTCTCAGAGCTTTTCGCGATGTAAACGGATTGGTTTTGTTTCATCTGCTCCATTAAGCTTTTTATGTGGGAGAGCGCTTCCTGTACGAGGGCGATCTTTTGATCATACACCGTCTTATCATTCAGATTCGTAAGCAGCTTCTCATACTTGGATGCGAGTGTCGGATCAACTTTTTTCAAATAGGAGAATAGCCCGTTTTTGTTATGATCATAGCGTTGCATGTCAAAGCCATAGAAATGAATTTGATCTTTGGCATCCCGCTGCTCATTAAAGGCGCGCATCCAAGAGAGAAGGGCGGCCATTTCTTCTGTATGGTAAATCGTAAATCCGATGGCTTTTGCGGCATCCTGCGCAGTTCCGCTGCCTCCTAAAATGTATTCATTGACCTTTTGTCCCCCGCCAAAATCACCTTCGATGGCAAATACGCGATAACCTTGTTTTTCTACCAAATGCTTAAAAATATCTAACTTCAGCGTAGTGAATTGCTTGTTGCCATGTGTAGCTTCTCCAAACCCGATGATGGTTTTTGCAGGAAGCTCCATTTTTGAAACAGGGACAAGGTTTGCTTGCAATGACTGCTGCAAGGTGTTGGCTGATGCAGGATGGAACCCTGTCAATACACTCAGGAGGATGAACAAGCTGATAGTGAATAGGAGTTTTCTCTTCATGTCACTCTCTCTTTCTTGCGCTGATCTATTGTTTATAAGTGGTTTTTCTTACCATTTCCTCTATTATACTCCTTTATGAAGTCGTTTACCTAGATTAAAAAAACGCACCTGGGTTTGAAAATCCCCGGGTGCATTTTCTCTTTGTTATTTTACATATTTCGCCCGATACTCATCTGCCAGCATGGACATGAGAATAGAGTCGTGATAGGCATGGTTGTAATAAAGGGCTTGGCGCTGTACGCCTTCACGTTGGAAGCCGAGCTTTTCATACGTGTGGATGGCGCGTTCGTTAAAGGCGAATACGTTAAGTTCGATGCGGTGCAGATTGAGGATGCCAAAACCATAATCGAGCATCAGCAGGAGGGCTTCGCTCCCGTAGCCTTTGCCTTGATGGGCATTTTGGTCAATAGAAATTCGGATAAAGGCGTTGCGATTATTCCGATCAATATCCCCGATCTGGACGTCGCCAATCACCTGATCATTTTCACACAGGCAGATCAATAAGAGGATACTGGAAGAGTCCTGGCCTTTATTTTCGATGTACTGGTGGATTTGCTCACGCGTGAAATGCTTTTGGGTACCAGTCAGCATACGCGTTTCCTTGTTGAACAAGGAACGGTAGAGTAATTCAGTATCTTCTGTGCCAATCGGTCGCAAAAAGACGCGTTCTCCTTCCAAAAAGCGAACCGCTGCACGTGTATTCTCCTGTGTCATAGACATAGTCGTTGTCCTCCTGTTCGTTCAAAACTTCTTTTTCTTAGGATAACGAGCAAGTGTATACTTGAAAATATGCAGTTTTGTAAAAATGAAAAGGACAGATGGAGGGGGAAATCGAGATGCTCTTGACCCCAAACTGGCAGGAAAACGACAACGAGCCGCAATATGTACAGCTTTATGCATATTTGAAAAAGGAAATCGTCGCCGGACGCTTGGCGGTGAGTAGCAAGCTGCCGTCCGTTCGCAAGCTGGCTGACTTGCTGGGTGTAAGCACAACACCCGTGGAGATGGCATACCAGCAGCTGTTGGCGGAAGGTTTTATCCAAAGCAAACCGCGCAGTGGGTACTATGTGGAGAAATTACCTGATCCTGAAGTGAAGCCGAGTGCTGGTGAGAGCACACAAACCATCCAGCGGCCCATGGTGCGTGACGAGCGAGAGTACAACTATGACTTTCATCTCTCCCGCAATGATTTTTCGTTATTTCCAACCATGATTTGGCGTCGTTTGTACAATGAGACGCTTCATATAGAGCAGCAGGCGAATCTTTTTTATGGGGATCCGCAAGGGGAGGCTGGACTCAGGAAGCAAATCGCTGGCTACTTGCACAGGTACCGGGGTGTCGCTTGTTCACCAAATCAAGTGGTGATTGGGGCGGACCAGTTTGGTTTGCTGTCCCTGATCTGTTTGATGGTAAAGCCGCAGTTCCAACGTATCGGCGTAGAAAATCCGGGATATTTGCTATTTGCCAATACGTTTCGCCAGCACGGATACGACGTGGTACCGATCTCACTGACAGAGGACGGAATTAGTGTCAGTGAGCTATATGAGTCAGGGGTTGGGTTGGTCGCCGTTTCTTCGGCTCATCAATATCCGCGTGGGATGATCATGCCCATATCCAAGCGGCTGCAATTGCTCGAATGGGCCAAAAATGTGGGAGGATACATCATCGAAGACGATTACGACGGAGAGTTTCGTTATCATGGCAGGCCGATTCCGTCCATGCAGGGTTTGCTCCCGCATGCGAATGTTATCTATATGGGGAGCATTGCGCAGGTGTTGGCGCCAGCAATCGGCATTTGGTACATGGTCTTGCCCGAATCTCTGCTGGATACATACTACAACCTGCTGCACGAGACATTGCTGGAACCATCCTCATCCCGACTGCATCAAAGGACGATGGAAGCCTTTATGGAAAAAGGATATTTCGAAAAGCATGTTCGCAAAATGCGCAAGCTGTATCGTAAAAAGCACGATGCACTGCTACTGGCTGTGCAAAAGCATTTTGGCGAAAGAGCGACTGTCATCGGAGCTGATGCGGGTTTTCATGTCCTGCTGCGGGTAAACAGCGCGCGAAGCGAAGAGGAGTTGAAAAAGCTGGCGATTCAGGCAGGCGTGAGAGCCTCGTCCGCGTCGTTTACATGGCTGGTGCCACCCAATCCCTTGCCAAAAGAGTTTTTCCTCGGCTTCGCGGGCATTCCATTGGAAAAAATCGATCCCGGTATCAAGGCACTGAGCCAAGCGTGGTTTGGCGATTGTTGACAAGGCATGAGTACGCCGTTATGCTAAAAGTACGTTTTGGAAAATATGAAAAACAGAATATTTTCCTTGTTTTCGAGAGGGGGGCAAGAATATGCAGGAGCGAATCCTACAATGCGCCTATCATGAGATTGAGACCAAGGGCGTCCGTTTTACCATGTCCGATTTAGCTCGACGCGCAGGCGTTAGCACCAAGACGTTGTATGCGAGCTTTCCATCGAAAGAAGCCTTGATCACCAAAGTCATTGAAGAAAACATCGAGGATTTGCGTAAAGCGGAAGATCAGATTTTACAAGATCCTGACCTCGATTTGATAGAGAAGATGCGACAGCTCCTGGCACTGGTCCCGAACAACTTCTCACGAACGGACCTGCGCGTGTGGTATGAGCTGAAGCGCTACTATCCGGAGCAATGGAAGCGGATCGACGAGTTCAATCAACAGGAGTGGGAGCATGTTCGGATCATTCTGGAGCAAGGGGTAGAGGAGGGCGTGTTTCGTCGTATTCAGCTTCCGATCTTGATTCAGATGTATACGGGAACGCTCAACCAGCTGATTGATCAGCAGTTAGCAAACCAGCATCATGTGACGATTGGCGATGCGTTGGATGCGGTCATCGATATTTTACTAGGCGGCATCGTAGATTCTTCGTCTTCAAACAAGTAAGTAGGAGGAACATAATGAGTTGGGTCTATCTATTAATGGCCATTTTGCTAGAGGTGGCTGGAACAACATCGATGAAGCTGTCTGACGGCCTGAGCAAGCCTGTCCCCAGTGTGATGATGTTTATCTTTTATATTTTGTGCTTCTCATCGCTGAGCCTGGCGCTCAAGGAAATGGAGGTCGGGACTGCCTATGCCATCTGGTCGGGTCTTGGCACAGCGATCATCGCGGTCATTGGTGTGGTGATCTTCAAGGATGCCTTCACTGTCAAAAAGGTAATTGCTGTCGGACTGATCATCGTGGGTTGTGTGCTGTTGAATCTGGGAGACTCCTCTCACGCGCAATCTTCGAAGGATACAGGAGTAGCTGAGGCGAAATGAGTGAGAAAAATGTAAGGGCAATGCTAGTGTTCTTTTGGGTCACCGATGTGGCTTTTATCGTATACTGGCTCATTACATTTTTGGAGCTTCTCCCTGTGGAATACCTGTATCAGGATTACTACGACCCCAATTTGCTCGCATGGAACCTGTCCTTTTTTCCATTGGATATTTTTATTTCCATCACGGGCTTTGCCAGTCTGTACGCCTATCGCAGAGGACGGCACATCTGGAAGCCGCTCGCCATGCTGTCGCTCGTTTTGACATCCTGCTCGGGTTTGCAGGCGATCGCTTTTTGGGCGTTCAAGGCAGATTACGATTGGTCATGGTGGATTCCGAACCTGTACCTGTTGATGTACCCGTTATTCTTTTTGCCGGGCTTGATGCGAGAACTGGCAAAAGTGAAGGAAAGGGATTCTTGACAAATTTTGAGCAGTGGCTATATAGTAGGTCTTAAGTTAATAGTGCTGTGGAGATTGGGAGATCAGCTAATATTTGTAAAATGAGGGCATTGGCTCTTGTTTTGCGAGTATTAGCTTTTTTATTTTCTCTCCAAGCAAACCACAAAGGAGTTAGCGTATTGTAAGCGCTTTACGGGAATAGGTTTACGTTTTTTCCAATAAGGGGGAGGATGGGCCATGTCTATTTATGTAGGGGAATTGATCGGGACGATGATCTTGATCATTTTGGGGGCAGGTGTTTGCGCCGGACAGAACTTGAAAAAGGCGTATTCCCAAAACGGCGGTTGGATTGTGATTACGCTGGGCTGGGGGCTGGCAGTTGCGTGCGGAGCGTATGCAGTAGGAAGCATTAGCGGAGCGCATTTGAATCCGGCACTTACGATTGCACTGGCAAGCATCGGTCAATTTCCGTGGGAGCATGTGCCGGGCTACGTAGCGGCTCAACTGATTGGGGCGTTTATGGGAGCGACGTTCGTTTGGATCTTTTATTACCCGCATTGGCGTGAGACGAATGATGCAGGAGCCAAATTGGGCGTATTTGCAACAGGTCCCGCGATTCCCAATACAGTCGCGAATCTGTTCAGTGAAATTTTAGGTACGTTTTTCTTGGTGCTCGGTCTACTGGCGATTGGAGCGAATAAATTTGCAGAAGGACTGAATCCGTTTATCGTCGGCTTCCTGATTGTCGCAATCGGTTTGTCTCTTGGTGGTACTACTGGCTATGCGATCAATCCAGCTCGTGACCTAGGACCTCGTCTCGCTCATGCTCTCTTGCCCATCCACGGCAAAGGAAAGTCCAACTGGCGCTATGCATGGATTCCTGTTGTTGGACCTATCATTGGAGCAGTAAGTGGAGCGTTTTTTTACAAATGGACGTTTACAGATCATTCGCTGACAGGTGTAATAGCATTAGCGGCTTTCATGGTGATTGCCATCGTTGTCGGAATGACAACCAAAAAATCAATCGGCAGCAAGGAGCGACTCGCATCCGAAAGTGCGCGTTCCTAACATAAAGGTAAGAATGAAGGCGATTCCATATGAGTGAAGGAGGAACAGTTGTCATGGACAATAAATATATGCTTTCCCTCGATCAAGGAACCACGAGCTCTCGCGCTATTTTATTCGATAAATCAGGTGCCATTATCGGTGTTGCCCAGAAGGAATTCACGCAAATCTATCCGAAGCCGGGGTGGGTGGAGCACAATGCCGAGGAAATCTGGGAATCACAGCTGGAGGTTTTGAAAGCGGTTTTACTGGAGAATCATGTGAAACCGGAAGAAATTGCAGGGATCGGGATTACCAATCAGCGTGAAACAACCGTGGTATGGGATAAGCACACGGGTAAGCCGATCCACAATGCGATTGTATGGCAAAGCAGACAGTCCATCGATATTTGCAACCAGTTGAAAGAGCAAGGCTATGAGCAAACCGTTCGTGAAAAGACAGGATTGTTGATTGACGCTTACTTTTCCGGTACAAAGGTAAGATGGCTGCTTGATCATGTGGAGGGAGCACAGGAAAGAGCCGAGAAAGGCGACCTCTTGTTTGGAACCATCGATACGTGGCTGATTTGGAAGCTGACCAATGGCCTTGTACATGTGACCGACTATTCCAATGCTTCGCGCACGTTGATGTTTAATATTCATTCCTTGGAGTGGGACGACGAGCTGTTGAACATGCTGCAAATCCCGAAAGCCATGCTGCCAGCTGTCCGTCCTTCCAGCGAATTGTACGGTTACACAGACGAGAAGCTCTTCGAATTCCAGATTCCGATTGCCGGGATTGCCGGAGACCAGCAGGCTGCTTTGTTTGGGCAGGCGTGCTTTGCAGAAGGGCAGGCCAAAAACACATACGGAACAGGTTGCTTCATGCTGATGAATACCGGAGAAAAGGCAGTTGCATCCAAAAACGGATTGTTGACGACCATTGCCTGGGGAGTGGATGGCAAGGTAGAGTACGCCCTGGAAGGCAGTATTTTTGTGGCTGGTGCGGCGATTCAATGGTTGCGTGACGGACTCAAGCTGATCGAAAAATCATCGGATTCGGAAAAACACGCACTCTCTGTTGACAGCACAGATGGTGTTTATATGGTTCCAGCCTTTGTTGGACTGGGAGCACCGTATTGGGATATGGAAGCAAGAGGTGCGATCTTTGGCTTGACCCGTGGAACAACGGAAAATCATTTGATTCGCGCTGCGCTGGAGTCTCTGGCGTATCAGACGCGGGATGTGCTTGAAGCGATGGAGGCTGATTCCGGCATCCGGCTGCAAAAGCTGGCGGTAGACGGTGGAGCCGTGGCGAATAACTTTTTAATGCAGTTCCAGTCCGATATCCTGAATACAGAGGTTGAGCGTCCGCGTGTCAATGAAACGACTGCGCTGGGAGCAGCTTACCTGGCAGGGCTTGCCGTCGGGTATTGGGGCAGCAAGGAAGATATTGTGAATAACAAAGTTGTGGAGCGCTCCTTCTCACCAGATATGGCGGAGGAAGTGCGCCAGGAGCTGTACGCAGGTTGGAAGCAAGCTGTTACAGCAACGATGGGTTACAAGATTAGGCATTGATTTTTGCGTAAAAGAGGTCTAAAGTTAAAGATAAGTTAATCATGCTGTGGAGACTACGGAGACAGCCAGTATCAGAAGAGCAATGACATTGCATTGCTTCTTTTGGATATTGGCTGTCTTTTTCTTTTAGAGAGGATGAGAAGAACGATGAACGATCAACATGCATTATCATCAAGTCAACGCCAGGCTTGTCTGGATAAAATGGCAAACAAACAACTCGATCTTTTGGTAATTGGCGGTGGGGTGACGGGAGCAGGTATTGCCCTCGACGCAGCCGCGAGAGGTCTGAGTGTCGGACTCGTGGAAAAACAGGACTTCGCTGCGGGCACCAGCAGTCGCTCTACCAAGCTCGTTCATGGAGGATTGCGCTATTTGAAGCAGGGCGATGTGCAGCTGGTGCGGGAAGTAGGCCGTGAGCGAGCTATTTTGTATCGCAATGCGCCACATATCGTCATCCCGGAAAAAATGATTTTGCCCATCGTGAAAAATGGTACCTATGGCAAGCTGGCAACCTCTATTGGTTTGTATGTTTACGATGTGTTGGCTGGAGTCGAAAGAAAAGAACGACGCATCATGCTGAACAAACAGAAAACCGTGGAGGCAGAACCGCTGTTGCGCCGCGATATTCTCAAGGGCGGCGGGCTCTATTTTGAATATCGGACAGATGATGCTAGGCTTACGGTTGAGGTCATGAAAACAGCAAGCTCGCATGGAGCGCTCTGCGTGAACTATACGGAAGCCACTGGCTTTATTTATGAAAACGGCAAAGTCATCGGGATCAGCGCGAAGGATTTGCTTACGGGCACGGAGTACTCCCTCCATGCCAAAAAAATCGTCAACGCAGCAGGCCCTTGGGTGGATCAGCTTCGAGAAAAGGACCACTCCCTGTACGGCAAGCGCCTCCACCTGACAAAAGGTGTCCATCTGGTCGTGCCATATAACAGACTGCCGTTGAAGCAGGCTGTTTATTTCGATGTATCTGATGGGCGCATGTTGTTTGCCATTCCACGCAATAACAGTACGTATATCGGTACCACTGACACGAATTACAAAGGTGTGCTGGAGCGGCCAACGGTGACGAGAGAAGACATGGAGTATGTATTGAATGCGGCGAACGAGATGTTCCCTTCTGTGAAACTGACGGAACAGGATGTCAACTCCAGCTGGGCAGGACTCAGACCGCTGATCCATGAAGATGGCAAGTCCCCATCCGAGTTGTCACGCAAGGACGAGATTTTTTATTCCAAAAGCGGGCTGATTACGATTGCAGGTGGAAAATTGACGGGCTTCCGCAAGATGGCCGAGCGCATTGTGGATGTGGTGGCCAAGCAGTTGACCGAAGAAGAGGGCAGAACATTTGAAGCTTGTCGGACAGACAAAATCGTCCTCGCTGGCGGAAAATTTGACTCCGCAGCCAAGATTCCTGTATTTGTGAAAGCACAGGCAGAGCGACTTCGCCAATGGGGAATCACCGAGGAACAAATCCGCGTTCTGGTCGGAAAATATGGAAGCAACAGTGAGCAAATCGTAACAATGTGCCAGGAGCTTTTGACACAAAATGCTCAAAATGTGTCTCCGATCGAAGCACTGTTGAAAGCAGAACTGCGCTACGCTGTAATGGAAGAAATGGTCATGACCTTGAGCGATTTTCTGATTCGTCGCAGTGGCAGACTATTCTTCGAGAGGGATACACTGGAGCCCGTGTATCGATTGGTGGGAGAAGAGCTCGCTCATGAGCTGCAATGGTCGGATGAGAGGAAAGAACATGAAATAAAAGCGTTTGAAGAGGAATATCATCTAGCGAAAACATTTCAATAGGGGTGATTCGTGATTGGCAAACCAGATCAATCAAAAAATACTTCCTGCAGCCCGGTCATTAAAAGAATTTGATGAACTCATGGAAAGCTGCTACGAGCGCATTATTTTGCTGAATGCTCATGTAGCGCAAGTAAAGCCACTGGGAAAACGGGCCAGAGCGTTCGGAAAAAAACTGCTGATCCATGCTGATCTCATAGACGGCTTGAAGTCTGATGAATATGCCATGGAGTTTCTTGCGCAAGAAGCACAGCCCGAAGGAATCATCACCACACGGAACAGTGCCGTTCTTGCCGCCAAGAAAAAAGGGCTCATTTCCATCCAACGACTGTTTCTCATTGATACGATGGCATTAGATAGCAGCCTGACTCAGCTTGCGAGAACCAAACCGGATTACGTCGAGGTTTTGCCAGGAATCATTCCCCACCTGATCGAAGAAATCACTGTACGAACCAATATTCCGGTTATCGCTGGAGGATTTATTCGTACAAAAGAAGATGTGGATCGTGCTATTCTTGCCGGTGCGACATCTGTAACCACTTCTCGCAGAGAGCTGTGGACGAAATCATAATGGCATATCAGGGTAGTCAAAAGCCGGTCATTCCTGTTCGTAGGAATACCGGTTTTTTTGATAGGTAGATACCCTTTTATTTATAGGGATGTCAGTAGTCTATGCGGATGAACGCCACCGTGCATATACACATATAGTCAGCAAAAATAAGAGGAAAGAAGGCGAGTGCGTGAATTATCAAAGCTCTCAATGGCAATCATCGTATTCTTCGCGGGAAGGACATTCTTCTTATTACCCTTGGCAAAGGGATCGGGAACGGCCACCAGGATGGGATCGTGGAAGGGACTGGGACCACGGTAGAGGAAGAGGCGAGCATAGACCTTTCCGGAGTTGGGAGTTTGACCATAGAAGGAGATGCCCGGATCACTGTCGTTGGTGCCCTCCTGGCTGCTGCGGACGCTTTCGTTAACAGATAAGTAATAGACTAGAGCCAAATCTTGAGACGTATGCGAGATTTGGCTCTTTCTTTGGGGAATAGAGGAAGGCGACACTTAATCGCCAATAATACACCTGATCCTCTTGACACCTTCTTCGATCTGTTCCTCGGTAGTATTGCCGTATCCAAGAATGATTTTATCCGTATGATTGCCTTTGACAATGGCGTGTTCCTCGACCGGGTAGACACGCACTCCGGCTTGCTCCAGTGCGGCCAGGACTTCAGGTGTGAAGCGAACCGTTGGAAAAGCAGCTACGATGTGCAGACCAGCAGCCTCCCCCCAAATGCGCATACCATCACCAAAAGCCAGTTGCAGAGCATCAATCAAGCATTGTCGGCGTTTTTTGTACAGCTTTTTTACACGATTCACGTATTTCTCTAGGTGCCCCTCCTCGATAAAAACTCCTAGGGCAAGTTGATCAATCGAAGGGGCGTGCAAATCGGATAGCCATTTCGCTTGCTGATAGGAAGCTACCAATGCTTTTGGCAGGACGAGGTATCCCTGGCGCAGACCGGGAGAAAGAATTTTGCTAAAGGAACCGATGTAGATGACACGCTCCGAGGCGAGTCCCTGAATGGAACTGATGGGAGCAGTCTCATAGCGAAATTCGCTGTCGTAATCATCCTCGACAATGTAACAGTCAGCTTCTCTTGCATAACGAATGAGTTGAAGTCTTCGCTGGATGGGCATGGTGCCGCCGAGTGGGAACTGATGAGAAGGCGTGACAAATACGAAGCGGGGGCGATGGTCAGATAATGACGGTAGCTGTTCCATATCCATCCCGTGAGCATCTGTCGGGACAGGCAGTAAACGAGCGCCTGTCCTGGTGAAAATACTCTGAATATCGTGCGTGATCGGGTCCTCGATGACTACTTGACTATCAGGACGCAGAAGCACGTTGGCAATCAGGGTGAGCGCCTGAGTTGCCCCGGATGTCATAATGATTTGCTCGGGGTCGCATTGCACGCCGCGCGTTCGATACAAATAGCGACACAAAATCGTGCGCAGCTCCGTGCGTCCCTCGGGACGATTATAGCCAAAGACTGACAGTGGCGCTTCCTGACAAACGCGCTGGACGGTTTTGCCCCAGAGGTTGCGAGGAAAGTGCTCCAGAGCAGGAACACCGGAGCGAAAATCGATCAGCTTGCTCTCGGATTCGTTGAAATGCTGATCCACTTTTGACAACCCAGTCTCTGTCACCCGGGCGTGCTGTTCCAAATAAATGCCCGAAGCAATAAAATACCCAGAGCCACGTCTGCTCTCGATGTAGCCCTCGGCTAATAGCTGCTCGTACGCCTCTAACACCACATTGCGAGAGAGGTGCAGTTCACTGGCTACTTTGCGGGTAGAAGGAAGCTTGAAGCCGGCTGTCAGTTCTCCACTCAAAATCTTTGTGCGTAATTCAGAATAGATTTGTCTGATTAACGGAATGGGTTTCTCTCGGTCAATGGTCATCCAGAGCAAGGCGTGTGAGCCTCCTTACGTAACTGGTCCTCTCGAAATAGTGGGAAACTGGACCTAATCCACACAAGCGTACCATGGTAGGGTGATGGAAGAGAAGAGGTATGCCACTGCCAAAGGAGAGAGAAGGATGACACCAGAAGAGAGAAGAACCGCAGAGATTTTGCGTACAATCGCCCGTGATGAACGAATCAAGGAAGCGGTCAGAACATCGCCCTTGCTATATCCGTTGCTTTTGACTGCTGCGAAACGTTATGTGACAGGCGAAACGCGTGCGGATGCAATGAAAATAGCCCAGCGTTTGGAAAAAATGGGCTACCGTCTATCCGTTGAACACATTGGTGAAAATATGCTGGATTTGCAGGTAGTACATGAAGCGCAGAGGGAATTTCTGGCGCTAACTGCGGAGTGTTCCCAACTTCATACACCAGTCGGAATCTCCTTTGATCTGTCCCATCTTGGCTTGTTATTGGATCAAGAGCTGGCTTTTGCTCACGTAGAAGAGTTGGCGGAGCGGGCGAGGCATAACGGACAATATTTGATGATCAGCATGGAGGAATCGACGAAAACAGAGGCGATCATCAGCATGTATGAGCGCTTGGCACAGCGACATGAAAATGTGGGCATTACCATCCAAGCCCATTTGCACCGCTCGTTAGATGATGTGAAACGGGTGCTCGGACTTCCGGGGAAAATTCGTTTGGTCAAAGGCGCATTCAAGGAACCCCAGGAAATCGCATTGGCGCGTTCAGTGGAGTTGAACGAACGATACCTGGAGCTGGCTGACATGTGTGTGCAAGCTGGGCGCGAATGTTCACTCGCCACCCATGACCAAGCGATTGTAGACGAGCTAGCCCGTCGAGACTATTTGCACCGACCAAATGTAGAGGTCGAGCTGTTATACGGGGTTCGCCCTGAGCTGGCTCATGCCTTGCGAGAAAATGGGGTTCCATTGCGCTTGTACCTCACATATGGGACAGAGTGGTACTTGTACTTGTGTCATCGACTGGCGGAGCACCCGCCTCATGTGCATCAGGTGATTGCCGATATGTTTGAGCCGACGAGGCTTCAGGATGTAGGGTATGGCATGGCATAGAAGGATTACGAAAAACGTCAGAGCACTATCCTGACGTTTTTTCTTTTTTTCACGCGTGCACTTGGTGACCAATCGACTTCATTTTGAAAAAAATTGTAGCTATTTGTCTGGAAATAACGTCAATAACTGTATGAGATGAAAAGATAGGAAGAAAAAAGAATGGTCCGTGGAGGTTTTGAACGAATGAAAACGGCGCAGTGCAAGCGGTGGCTCCTGGCCTTCTGTGCGTTCCTCCTGTTGGTAGCAGGTGTTCCTTTAGGCTTAACGGGGACAGCCTTGGCAGAGGGAAACATTCAGCTAGGAGTAACAGTCGGAATTGAAGGAAAGTACAGGCAAACGGGAATGGTTCCCGTTGTCGTCACGGTGAAAAATGGAGGGGCGGATATTGAAGGGGAGCTGTTTGTCGCCACTGGGGAACAGGGAGACAGTCGCTTTGCAGTTGCCAATTATCAGCCGGTTTCGATTGCAAGCGGAGTGACCAAGCAGGTAACGATTCTCGTTCCTGGATCAGAGCTGCATGGCAATTCTTTTGTGGCCTTGATGCAAAATAATAAGATGATCGCGCAAACGCCGATAACAGGCCTTTCATACAGTGAAGATACGCTGATGATCGGCGTGTTGGCAGAAAATCCTGACACAGCTAATTTCCTTGGTGTACTGCCGAAAGGCTCTATTCATAACCCTGTCCAGCTCTTGACGATGAAGGCAGACAATATGCCAGTGACAGGTACACAGCTCCAGATGATTAATATGCTAGTCATCAACAATTTTGCTTTGGATTCATTGAATGAACAGCAGATCAAAGCGATTCGGGATTGGACGAAATCTGGCGGGATGCTGATTTTAGCCGGAGGAGCACAGTACAAGAAATCCGGAGGCGTTTTGGGTGACTTGTCACCAGTAGAAGTGACAGGAGTGACGAGCGTACAGACACTTTCTAGTTTAAAGGTGGATAAGACCAATCCGATTGCATTAACATCCCCCTTTACTGTAAGCAATGGGACATTGAAGGCAGGGAAAGTTCTGTACAGCGAAGGAAATATTCCGTTGATGGCTGTACATAACGTGGGAGCCGGAAAAGTATTGTACGTCGCCTATGATTTGGCGGCGGAACCAGTAGCCAGCTGGGCAGGAAACAGCCGCTTTTGGGCAGATACATTAGTAAAGGCTTTTGGTTCTTTCATCAACGCTTCAAATAGGAGCGTGATCGACAACGCATGGCCGCTTCAGGATGCTGCTGATCGAGTCCCATCATTGAAAATTCCGGAGGTTGGCTGGTTCGCAGTATTTTTCGGAATTTATGCCCTGGTTGTAGGGCCAGTTCTTTTCTATATTTTGCGGAGACGCCGCAAGCAAAGCTACATGTGGGTGATCGTCCCTGCCCTTTCGGTGGTGGCGGGAATCGGAATCTTCTCGATTGGTGCCATTCAGCGCGGTGTGGGTGTAAAGCTGCACCAGGTAGGTTATGTTGAGCTGCAAAACAACGGACAGGCGAATGCGATAAGCGTAACCGCATTATTCGTACCGAGTAATGACGACTATCGTTTAACTTTAAAGGGAGAGGGCATGACCCAGCCTGTCATTGAAAGAAATTATATCGATCAAGTTCCGAAAACGTGGATTTCCATCCAGCCAGATCAGACCCATATTGATTTCCGAGATGTAGAGTTCTGGTCGATGCGCAAGGTTACGACGGAGCAATCCTTACCGGACGTAGGGAAAATAGAATCGAACCTGTCGTATGAGAATGGCGCACTGAAAGGAACTGTGACAAACAATACGAAGTACTCGCTGCGAGATGTGACGATCTCGACAGGTATAACGGTACAAGAGTTTCCGCAGTTGGCGGCTGGCAGCAGTATCGAAGTGAACTTGCCGTTTGCCTCTCAACATCAAGCAAGGCGGAACCAACATCGGATGAATACGGGGAATGCACTGCCGCAGCATATGCAATCGAATGGCTATGACAGACAAACGCGTGAGCAACTCATCGTGGAAATGCTCGACATGATGGACAGACGTGGTGGTCAGTCTGAAGTGGTAAAACTCGTGGGCTGGACCGATGAGCAAGTTGTTGAGGCTGTCGTACCAAACGAAAATACAGAGAACAGCAGCATTGCCATGGTCACTTCGACACTGCAAGTGAATCCATCCAAGGACGGACACATTTATTATCCGACGGGATCGTTTGATGTGACGATGTCGGGCAGCTCAGTTCCGGTAGATGACTACGGAGATGGCTTTAGACTTCCTGCTGGGGATATTACCTTTGACATCAATCTGAATCAGGAAGGACAGGATCTTGCCATCAGCAATTTGTATTTGTACACCTGGTCAGAGGACAATACGACATTTGAAAAAGAGGTTTACAACTGGAAGACGAAAGCTTTCGAACCATTTGAAAAAGCATTCATGAACAACGTAATGACAAGCGACAAGACCACTACTTATGTTTCGGGCGACGGCATTGTCCGCATCAAATTTGCCCACCAGTTTGAGGATGATCGCCACATTGGGGTTCCAAGTGTCAGTGTGGAAGGGAAGGTGAGCAAGAAGTGATCCAGATCCAAAATTTGCGCAAGCGCTACGGCAAAATGGAAGCGTTAAAAGGACTTTCGCTCGAAATTGACAAGGGTACCGTTTTTGGTTTCGTCGGTCCGAACGGGGCAGGGAAATCGACGACGATGTCCATTTTAGCGACTTTATTAGAGCCGACCAGTGGGAAAGCATACGTAGGCGGCTACGAAGTGACCAAGCATCCAAAGGAAGTACGCAAGCTGATCGGCTACATGCCTGACTTTTTTGGTGTCTACGACAATTTGACAGCAGAAGAGTACCTCGATTTTTACGGCGCGAACTACGATATTCCAGCAGCAGAGCGAAAACAAATTATTCCGCAGCTATTAGAGCTGGTGAATCTCACCCACAAGCGGGATGCCTACGTCGACTCGTTGTCGCGGGGGATGAAGCAGCGACTCGGATTGGCTCGCTCGCTGGTTCACAATCCGGAAGTGCTCATTTTGGACGAACCAGCTTCTGGGTTGGACCCACGTGCACGCATCGAGCTGCGGGAGATTTTGAAGGAACTGCGGGACATGGGCAAGACGATTATCATTAGCTCGCACATATTGCCTGAGCTAGCGGAGATGTGCGACGTCATCGGGATTGTGGAGGAAGGCAATCTGGTTGCCTTTGGACGAGTCGATGAGATTTACTCAAAAATGCAAGAACAGCGGGTATTGCGCATCCGCCTGTTGGATCGGGTTGAGGAAGCAATGACGCGCTTGCGTGAGATGCCCGGCATTACCAGGGTGACACGCGAAGGGAACTGGGTTGTTGCGGGCTTTTCAGGCAATGACGAAGAACAGGTTGAGCTGCTGCGGGAGCTTGCGGTGTCAGGCTATCCTGTTGCCGCGTTTAATGAGGCAGTTGGTGATTTGGAAGAAATCTTCTTGGAAATTACGAAAGGGGTGGGCTCATGAGCGACTTGAGACGATTTCGCAATCCTGTCTTGTTCAATGAATGGAAAATGCGGATGCGGACCAATCGGTCACCGTGGATCATCCTGCTCTATTTGCTCGTTTTGGGCGCAATGACGCTCACGCTGATTTTCTTTATGACAAACGGCGGCAGTTACTACAACCCGAATGATACTCGCGAGCTGTTCATGATGCTGTCTGTGTTTCAGCTCGGGATGATCTGCTTTGTCGTACCGGGACTAACCTCAGGTGTGATTTCTGGTGAGCGCGAACGCCAGACATTGAGCGTACTGTTGACCACGAATGTCAGCGCCACTCGATTGATATTAGGCAAATGGCTGGCGTCGCTCAGCTTCATGACCTTCCTGGTCATTGCGACCATCCCGCTCTATGCCATCGTCTTTTTGTATGGAGGAATTTCACCTGCACAAGTGATTAAGGTGTTTGGTTTTTACGTCATTACGATGTTCGGCATCGGCAGCATTGGTGTGCTCATGTCCACGCTGATCAAACGGACAGGTATCGCTACGGTCGTCACTTATGCCGTGGTGTTTGGATATGCGATTGGATCGAGCATACTGGCGGAAATTATCAAAGAGTTCATTCGGTACCAACGCCGGTCGGGTGGCATGTCATCCGCGAACATGCCGGACTGGCCAGATCTATTGCATAATTTCAACCCATTGTTAGCGATGTTAAACATTTTTGAAGAAGGGCCGCAGATCAGGATTGGGAATGTGGACCCGTTTGCGGTTTACTCCTTGTTTTTCGGGATCGTTACACTGTTCTGCCTTTTACTCGCCATCTATCTCATTCAGCCAGTGAAACCGAGATTTCGCAAAGTAAAAGAGGAGCAATAAGCCATGTTTACCTCTAAATCGAGCGATGAGCTGAAGCCACTGCTTGCGCCTATTCGAAAGCAACTGGGCTTGCGTGTATGGATACAGCAGCTAACGGTCTATGGTTTGTGGGGAATGGGGGCGAGTCTGGTGCTCCTCCTCCTTGCCCGCATCTGGCCGATTCCGTTTTACCAATGGATCGCGGTTGTGCTGCCAGTGCTTGTGGTCATCACGGGTCTGGTGCGTGCGCTTTGGATGCGCCCTACCTGGCTCCAATGTGCGCAAGTGGCAGACGGCAATGGTTTGGCTCAGCGAGTCGTCACAGCATGGGAGAATCAAGAGAATCAGTCGATGGTAGCGGGTATGCAGAGGGAAGACGCCCTACAGCATCTGCGAAAAAATTTGCCGCAAATCGTAGAGAGCGTCCGCATCTGGTCGCTGGTCCAAAGAAAGGTGTATGTCACAAGCAGCTTGCTATTGGTGTGCCTGGTGTTGTTTCTTTGGCCGAATCCTCAAGACTTGCGACTGGCCCAGATGGCTGAGGAAAAGAAAGCAATCGCACAGGTCGAGGAAGAAGTAGAGGCAATCAAGCAGGACGTGAAAAAGAATACAGACTTAACCGACGCGCAGAAAAAGCAGCTGGAGGAAATGCTGGAGCAGGCAAAAAAGGCTTTGGCGAAAGCAGACGACCCGGCAGAACGTCAAAATGCACTGCGCGCTGCGGAAAAACAATTGGAGAAGGTCAGAGATACAGAGCAGCGTAAAGAAAAAGCGCTGCAAGCACTCCAGCGCAGCTTGGGTAATCAAGAAGGAACAAAAGCCGTGGCTGGCGCGATGGAAGCAAAAGATCGACAAGCGATGACTGAGGCCCTGGCACAAATGGCAAAAGCCATGGAAAGCATGCCGCAAAAAGAGCGGGAAGAGATCGCCCGCGAATTCGCAAGTGCAGCAGAGCAATTGAAAAAAGAGGCAGAGTCTGCCGACTCGAAGGAGCTGGAGGATATCGCCAAACTACTGGCGGAGGCAGCCCAGCAAACAGCCCAAGGACAAGTGCCTCAAGCGATGACTGCGCTCGAGAACAGCTTGATGCAAGCCATGACGGGCATCCAACAATCTCAGCAAACCATGCTCGCAGCTATACATGCCGCTGCTTCGCTCAATCAGTCGCAAATGACGCTTGCTAGTGCAGGCGCACAAGCAGGAAATGCTGGAGCGAGTGGAGCTGGGGCAGGTACGGCAGCAACAGGACAGGCGACTCCAGCATCGGGGACACCCGGGAATCAGCCAACTGCGGCAACACCGGGAACAGGTACCAACCCAAATCAAGGGGCGAACCCGGCAAACCAGCCTGGGAATGGAAATAATGGCTCGGGGCAAGGGAATGGCAACGGAAACGGCAACGGCAACGGCTCTGGCGGTCAAGGAAGCGGTCAAGGTGGCGGGGCCGGGTTGGGAAAAGGCAAACACGAGCTCGTTACCGTCCCGACAGATCGCATAGGTGGAGATAACGGACCTGTTGATACAGTCGGAGGTCAACTTGGGTCTGGACCTTCGCAGTCGCAGCAAAGCGGAAACACACAAGTTTCCTCAGGTGGAACGCTGCCGTATGAGGAAGTGTACGGCCAGTATGAGCAATTTGCCCGCGAGAGTATGGAAAAAGGCAGTATTCCCGGCGATTATCAAGAGATCGTGAAGGATTATTTCAGCAAAATAGAGCCTTAGATCATTCAACAACAGGAAGGAGACACGGCGATGGCGCAGCAAACGCTAGAAGATTGCTTGCAGCGAGTAGAGCTTGTCAGGCAGGAAATTGGAAAGGTATTGGTAGGACAAAAAGAGGTGGTCGAGCAACTTCTGTGGGCCGTGTTTGCAGGTGGACATGCGCTTTTGGAAGGCGTACCCGGATTGGGCAAAACGCTGCTTGTTCGGACACTGTCCCAAGCCTTCGAGCTGTCGTTTCAGCGGATTCAGTTCACACCGGACCTGATGCCGACAGACATTACTGGAACGAACATCCTGTTGGTCGACGAGAAGGGACAGCAGTCTTTCCAATTCCAACATGGTCCGATCTTCGCTCATGTCGTGCTGGCTGACGAGATCAACCGGGCGACGCCAAAGACGCAAAGTGCCCTGTTGGAGGCCATGCAGGAGCGAACAGTTTCAGCCGGGGGAGTGACTCGTCCGCTGCCAAAGCCGTTCTTCGTTCTCGCGACACAGAACCCGCTAGAGCAAGAAGGGACATATCCGTTGCCAGAAGCGCAAATGGACCGCTTTTTATTGAAGATCGACGTGCCGTATCCGACAGAAGAAGAACTGAAAATGATCGTGCGGCAAACAACCACGAGCCAGGTGATCACCGTGGAAAAAGTGGCTTCAGCCGAGCAAATTGCTGAGATTCAGCAGGCAGCGCGTGAAGTGCTAGTTGCCGATGCGGTACTGGATTACGCCGTGAAGCTGCTTTTAGCGACGCATCCGGGGGAACAGGCGATTGCTTCGGTGAACAAATATGTGCGCAACGGCGCAGGTCCGCGTGGCGTGCAGTCGATTGTCTCCTTGGCAAAGGTACGTGCGTTATTGGCTGGCCGATACAATCTGGCGTACGAGGACGTGACAGCAGTTGCTCTGCCAGCGTTGCGCCACCGCATTTTCCTCAATTTTGAAGGAGAGGCGAACGGCATCCGACCAGACCGCGTCATTATGGATATTTTGAACGAACTGGGGACGCAGAAGGTATGAATCAACATCTGCTTGATCCGTCATGGCTCGCCAGGCTGGAGCGAATGCAGATGGCTAGTCGCAAAGCGGTCAGCGGCAGCCAGGCAGGAAAGCGAAGGGCGAGACAGCTGGGCAGCTCCATGGAGTTCGCAGACTATCGGGCGTATGTTCCCGGCGATGATTTGCGGCAGCTCGATTGGAATGCGTATGCCCGTTCAGGCAAGCTGTTTTTGAAAAAGTACTTGGATGAAACAGAGCTTCATGTGAACTTGTATATCGATTGCAGTCGTTCGATGAGCTACGGACAACCAAACAAAATGGCTCGAGCTGTCGAGATTGCCGCGGCCCTTGGCTATTTGTCCCTGTGCCATCTAGATCATGTGTCGGTCTATGCATTTGACAGCCGCATTACGGCAGCACTTACCGGACTGCAAGGAAAGAACCAGGCGCATCGCTTGCTCAGCTTCTTATCATCCCTGCAAGAAGGGGGAACAGGTGATATTCAAACGGCAATGCGCCAGCCCGGTGCTGTCAGCGGCAAAGCTAGCACATCCATTGTGCTGTCGGACTTTTTGTTCGAGTCAGGCTATACGGAAGGCATCGCGTATTTGCAGGCGGCCAGACAAGAGGTCACGCTGGTTCAGGTGCTTTCCAAAGAAGAACTTGCGCCCACGTATGCGGGAGAGCTGCGGTTGATCGATTCAGAGACCGGCCAGGCAAAAGAAGTATCCTTGACCAGCCTTTTGATGGAAGAGTACCACAAGAGCTTGCGAGATTATCAACAAGAACTGTCCGCGTTTGCTTATGGAAGAGGGATTGCCTTCGTGTCTGTAGAGGCGGAACAATCGCTGGAATCGATTGTCTTCCATGTCTTTCGTCAGGCCGGCTTGATTCGCTAGAGAGGAGAGAGACAACATGCAGTGGATGGGTTTGGGCAACTTGTGGTTTGCGCTGATTATCCCGGCCATCATCGTCCTCTACCTGCTCAAGCGAAAAGTAGAGGATCGTGTCATACCAAGTACACTCCTGTGGCAGCGCACGATGCAAAACTGGGAAGCAGTGAAACCGTGGGAAAGGCTGCGGCGCAACCTGTTGTTGCTACTGCAATTGCTCGCAGCCTGCTTGCTCGTGCTGGCTTTGATACGACCGGCCGTGCCCACTGAGGGAATCACATCCGACCATACGATTTTGGTCGTGGATACATCAGGGAGCATGATGGCGAAGGAAGGGAACGAGACGCGACTGCAACGAGCCGTTTCACAGGCAAAAGCACTCGTAGAGAAGCTGGGAAGCAGCCAGACGATGACCCTCATCGAGGCAGGGCGTGAGCCGAATGTTTTGGTTTCCAAAAGTGCTGACAAAGAGCCGCTCTTGCAAGCCATCGAAAAGCTTGCGCCGTTTTCTGGGACATCCGATCAAATCGCAGCCTTGTCATTAGCGGGAGCTATTGCAGAGAATGAGCCAGGCAGTGGAGTGGTTTGGATGGGGGATGGAAGCGGGGAACGCAAGCTGGATGGAGGCTCAGTCCCTGCTTTTTCCGGGGGCTTTCAGTTCATGCAGATGGGGAGCACCCGCGAGAATACCGCAATCGGTGTTTTTGTGACTCAGCCTACGGCAAAAGGGGTAGAGGGACTGCTGCGGGTGGACAATCACGGTAGTATGCCTGCGAAAGGAAAAGTCACTGTTTTTGATGAGCAAGACAAGCTGCTGGATACGGATTCTTTTGCGATTGGAGCAGGTAGCTCTCAGACATTTTCGTTTCAGAAGCTGGCGGTGTCTAGCGTTTATCGTGCAGTTATCGAACCGGAGCAGGACGGCCTTTCTCAGGATAATGTCATGTGGAGTGTTCCATTCGCTACAGGGAAAGGAAAAGCAGCGTTGTATTCGCCAGAGGGAAACCGTTTCCTCCATCAAGTATTGCAGACAGTCGGAAGTCTTGAGGTGGAAACAATTCAGCAGTCACCAGATGCTGCGGAGGCTGCGCGTGATCTGTGGGTTTTTGACGGAGTCGTGCCAGACCAGCTGCCAAAAGGAAACATTTTGTTGATTGCTCCGAACAAGAAAACAGAGTGGTTGCCGCTTGCTGGAGAAAAAGAACTGGATCAACAGCCAAGGTCAGTTTCCCCGGATGACCCGCTGCTCAAGCACGTAGATTGGCGGGATGTGCACGTCGCCAAAGGATACGGATTGGACGAGATTCCAGGTATGAAGCCATTGGTACGTGCAGGCGATGTCGATCTGGTCAGAGCCGGAATCATAGACGGTCGACGAATGGTCATCATCGGATTTGATTTGCATGCATCGGACTTTCCGCTGCGTCCTGCATTTCCGATTTTCATGCAAAATGTCGTCAACTGGCTGTCACCTGGTCAAACAGCCCCAATCCCCACGGCACATCCGGGAGAAGTCTTGACCATCCCACTCTCACCAGGAGCGACGACACGTACCTTGACGTATCCGAATGGACACCAGCAGTCTCTTACGGAGAATGCCACGTCGAAAACGATGCAGCTACCGGAGCTGACCGGATTGTATCGTCTTGACGAAGGGGGAGATACAGGGAACAAAAGTACGTATTTTACTGTCCAAATGAATGAGGAAGAATCGAATATTACACCAAAGTCTGTGAGCGTTGCCCGGAAGAATGCCGAAGAACAAAAGGAGAGTGAGGAAGCAACAGCGACAGACACAACAGGAGCACTGGGGACGAAGGAGTTGACCTATTGGTTGGCGGCATTTGCTCTCTTGGTGTTATTGGTGGAATGGAGGGTGTATCAGCGTGGGTATTAACTTTATACAGCCGCTATTCCTGTTGCTATTGCTTCCCGTTGCGTACGTCATCATCAGCTGGTGGCGACATCAACAGCAGATGCCAATCGGCAGAAAGGCGACAATTGCAACCATTCGCTCGCTCTTGTTCCTCCTTCTCGTTTTGGCGTTGGCAGGGACACAGCTGTTGACACCTGTTCAGGCGAAAACGATTGTGTTTGTTGTAGATCGATCCGCTTCCATGAAGGACGATCCGCGTGTTCTCTCTTTTTTGCGCGAGGCGATCGGGCAAAAGCAAGCAGCAGATAAGTATGCTGTCATTGCAGTAGGTGCAGAGGCAGCGGTCGATCAACCGTTGACGATACGCCAAGAGGTACAGCCCCTGGGCGTGGATGTCAACCGGAATGCAACCAATTTGGCAGAAGGAATCCGATTGGCGTCTGCCATGATCCCTACCAATGCCAGAGGAAAAGTCGTCTTGCTGACAGATGGTTTGGAAACAAACGGAGATGCGGCACGGCAGACGAGACTGGCGAGGGAGCGAGGAATCGCTGTAGAGGCTGTTTCCTTACAGCAACCACACGGGGATGAAGTCGTTCTTACATCTGTACAGGTACCGCAAAGACTGTATGCGGGAGAGGAATACGGCATTACCGTTGATGTGGAGAGTACGATAGCGACCGAGGCAACCCTACGCCTGTATGAAGGCAATCGCGAGGCGGGCCAGCAAACAGTACAGATCGGCAAGGGCAACAACCGCTTCGTTTTTTCGCAAAAAGCGATGCAGCAAGGTTTCCATCGCTATCGTGTGGAAATCGAGCCGCGACAAGATACTGTAGCGGCGAACAATCAGGCTACAGCCTATACACAGGTAGCCGGGGCACCAGTCGTACTCGTAGCCGAAGGGCATCCAGGTGCCGCTAGCAACCTCATTCAAGCGCTGGAAGCGGGCAATATCAAGGTGGAGCTGCGCGATCTCGCACTGCTGCCAAAGGAGCTTGAGGGCTACAAGCAATTTGCCTCCATCGTACTGGCAGATGTGCCCGCTACCAGCATGACTGATGCGGATATGGAACGCATGAGGACCGCTGTACGTGATTTGGGCATTGGTTTGATCATGACAGGCGGTAAAGATAGCTTTGGTATGGGTGGCTGGTTCCAGACACCAATCGAAGAGGCATTACCTGTTCACATGGATTTAAAAGGGAAGGAACAGCTCCCTTCGCTCGGACTTCAGCTGGTCATCGACAAGTCGGGTAGTATGAGCTCCGATGCCAGAGGTGCGGATAAGATGGCATTGGCTAGGGAAGCCGCGATTCGAGCGACAACCATGATGAATGCACAGGATTACATCGGAGTGATCGCATTTGACGATGCGCCATGGGATGTCGTAGCTCCACAGTCTGTCACGAAGCTGGATGAAATCCAACAGCAGATCAGCAGAATCCAAGCCGATGGCGGGACCGATATTTTCCCTGCCTTACAGCTGGGCTACGAACGTGTAAAGGCGATGAACACGCAGCGTAAGCACGTTATCTTGCTCACAGATGGGCAGTCTGCGCTCGACGACGATTACGAGGGCCTGCTACAACAAATGACGGCTGAAAATATTACCGTTTCAACAGTGGCGCTGGGTGATGATTCGGACAGATCGCTGCTGGAGATGATTGCCGAGTTAGGAAAAGGCAGATATTACTTTGCCAACGATGCCGAATCCATCCCGAAAATCTTCAGTAAAGAAACAGCATTAGCCAGTCGCACGTTTATTGTGGAGAAGCCCCAAGTACCAGGCTATACAGGGGTGGGAGCTTGGCCTACGCTGAAGCAGACATTGCCTCCGGTGCGTGCATATATAGCAACGACACCAAAGCAAACAGCAGAATCATCCTTGATGAGTGCTGACGATGATCCGATTCTCACCCGCTGGCAGTACGGTCTGGGGCGTTCTGTCGCCTGGACGAGTGACCTGGAAGGGAAGTGGTCACCGGACTGGGTGGCTTGGGGAGGAAACAGCCGTCTGTGGAACGAAATCGTGGCATGGTCTTTCCCACAAATTACAGAAGGCGCTTGGAAGACGACCACGAGCGTGAACGGCGCAAAAGGCAATGTGAGGGTTACGATGCCAGCTGGTGGAAGCATGCCCCAAGAGATGGAGGCAGTCGTTCTCAATCAAGAGATGAAGCGAGAGGTCATCAAGCTTAAGCCGGTTGCGCCAGGCGTCATGGAGGGTGCATTCGAGACGGCCGATCCGGGCACTTACATGATTCAGATCTCACAAAAAAATCAAGGTCGAGTCATGGCGAGCCAAACGACAGGATTGACCGTCTCCTATTCACCGGAATACGGAATACATGCCGATGGAGAGAAAGAACTTCAAGAGTGGCTAAGTGCCGGTGGAGGGAATCAGATCACCAAACCGGAAGAGGCTTTTGGCGGCACGCTTCCTGATAAATGGGACACACAGTCAATCAGTGAGTGGTTGCTGATGTTGGCGGCTTTGCTGCTGCCGATCGATATCGCCGTTCGCCGTCTGCAGTTACCAGATCAATGGTGGGCAAGGCTATCTAGTTTATGGAGATTGCGCAAGTCCACGTCTGCTGATTCTGAACAACAGGCTGTATTGTCTCGCCTCGGCGAGAAGCGCTCTGCGACAAGACGGACACGCGAAGAGCGGACAGATGACCAGAAAGTCGTATCGGCTCCCCTTATTCATTCGGTAGGGGCGGCTGGAAATCGGGTGAAGCCAGCAGCAGTCAAGAACGAGCAGGCAAAAGAGAAGCAGGAGAAGCAAACACAGGCGCAGCCTGACGAAACACTAAACAGACTATTGGCGGCGAAGAACCGGAAAAAGTCTCAGTAACAGATAAAAAGAAAACAGCAACCTGGCGAAAATCGCTACGGACTGCTGTTTTCTTTTTAGAGATGCTCTTCATACACGAGCGGGATTGCTATACCAAAAGCAGTTTCACCTTTAGTTAGGCTCTCTTCCATTGATGCACCAGGATTATTCGCGCGGAAAGCAACTTCATAGGTTTCACCTGGCGCTACCTGGAGGGTGTCCGTCCACCATGGACTTCCTGTAACCTTTTTGCCGTCCCGACTCAAGATGAGCATGTGATGACCGTGCAGATACATCGATTGATCCTGGAAGCTGCGGTTGACGAAAGTCAGCTTTATGAGATCACCCTCTTCCATCATCATCCGTGTCTCAGGAAGCAAGTCGCCATTTACGGTCGACAAACGCTCGAATTGACCGTCATAAAATCCGTACTGACCATCAATGAGCAGTTGATATTCCCGATCAAAATGGGAAGAGAGATCAAAAGGAAGCGCAATCGGACTGCCATAACGTGCAGGGTCAAAGACAGAAAGCTCTGCATCTAAAAAGGGCACAGCATCTTCGGACTCGTCTGGACTTAAGAGCAGCCCTTTGTCATGCTGGTTTGCAGCGGGAGCAAATAGCACAGGACGATTAGGCATCGTAAACTGAATGTCGAATCGACCGCCTGCCCCCGGATGCAAGGCTTGATTGGCAATCAAATTCGGTTCGTTTACCTCGGTTCCGTCAATCGCTACTACCTGAAAAGGAGTTCCTTGTAGCAAATAGGTGACAGGAGCATTTTCGGCGTTTATAAAGCGAAGGCGAACCGTTGTGCCAGGAGCAATCGTTTCGATTTTTCGTGTATGTGAGCCGTTTAACGTTGCGCCTGCCTTTTCGTCCTTGTGATGAATCATGGCGATGTCGCGAATAGGTACGCCTGTAGTCGTAGCCTCGGCTGGCTCGATCACAAGGGCGCCGAACAGCCCGTTCACTACTTGCTCAGGAATTTGCTGATGAGAATGATACCAATACGTTCCTGTTTGTTCTGCGCGAAAACGATAAACAGATTTTTCTCCTTTTGCAATGAGATCATAGCTAGCGGGAGTCTGCATGCCGTGCCAGTGGATGTCTAACCCTTCGGAAATATCCTTGTTCAGAAGGATGATTTCGACGAGCTCACCTTGCTTCATACGCAGCTCAGGTCCGGGATATTGTCCATTCAAGGTCCATGCTTCTACGGTTTTTCCTGATGCTTGACGGATAGTTGTTTTCTGTGCGTTCAGCGAAAACGTTCTATCAGGGGGTTCTTGTTTTAGTTCTGTTGGTCCATCGACACTTCTACGTTTCCCTGTGGAAGGCATCGAATGGGCACTTGCCTTTACAGGGAAAACGAAATCGGGAAGAGCGTGATCGTCCTGATTCTGACCTCCCAAAGGTGAATGATCGGGAAGACGACTCGCTATCATCGCTTGATTTCCCCAGATCGTCGCAAGTAAAGCAGTCATCAGGAAAAACGCGGCAAAACGGATAAAGTGGTGCAGGCGGCGTGGTTTTACCCAATTCTCCGCAGTGGAGTGGTATTGATGCTTCCACGATTGCCGAATCCAGAGCAGGGAAACCCCGGCTAATAATACGCCCCAAGCGAGAAACAAAATGGACGGTTCCAGCGTAACAGCCGGAAAAAAGACTTGAAGGAAGAGTGCAATCAGACAGCCCAAGACGCTTGCTTGCAGCGGAACGAGCAATTCGGGGCAAGATGCGTCTCCTCGCCACTCTGCATCTAATGCGTCGTCTAGATCCGGCGAGTTTGCTTTTGCAGACCTAACATTTTTCTCTTGTAACAAAATGCGGGTATAGTCCGTATCTACTTGTGACTGCCTTGACTCTCTGCCGCCTTTCCCGGTCAACTCCCACAATCGTGGAAAAGTAGAGAGAAGGCAAAAGAGCGATGGAACAAAAATAAAAGGTAAAAAGCCAAGCAACGTATCCTTTATGTAAAGCCAACCAAAGGATTCAAACAAAACCCACGTCATCACCAAATGCCCCGCAAATACAAAAAGGGCCGACCATGAAAAACATAAAGTGATGCGAGCACTGCTTATGAAAGCCCGTTTCGTTGGACGGAAAACGAGCTGGTTTGCCATGATTGTCGGGACCAGCATGACGATGAGAAGGACCAGAAACAATCCTTGATGAATCCCGGCAAGCACTTCAAAATCAGCCATGATCAGTTCCTCCTGTTTACTAGTTCGATACTAATGATATAGAGAAACGGCTGAGTACCAAACGTACCGAGGCAGTATTTTCACTCCGCCTTAAGTCGGAGAAGTGCACTTGATCTATATACAGGATATACGTTACAATTTTGGTATTATTTTTCGGCTTATCAGAATATTGGGAAGGGGACTTTTTCTCATGTCCTTTGATTTTGTACAAACATAACAACGCGCTCGAGCTCCTCCTGCCTCGTCTGGTTTGAAGGCGAACAGACTGGTATACACGAGAGGAGAAGCAGAGATGGAAAATAAGGATTGGATCAAAAGCTTTCAAGAGGAAGTGGAGGCACCATTCGCTGGGTGGGATTTTGCCAGATTGACTACGACAGGCAGGATGCAGGATGCACCACTTGGCTGGAACTACGTCAATATCGTGAAAAAGAACATGCTTGGGATTCGCTCTATGCTGGAAATGGGAACAGGTGGTGGAGAATTGTTTTCTACGCTTGCGCCGTTCCCCGTGGAGACGTATGCGACAGAAGGCTATGCGCCGAATGTAGCGGTGGCAAAAGCCAATCTGGAGCCCTTAGGTGTTCGTGTGTTTCCGGTAGACGGGGAAGAAATATTGCCTTTTGGAGATCAGTCACTCGACTTGATTATCAATCGACATGAAGCTTATTTGCCGTCTGAAATGATGCGCCTGTTGAAACCAGGGGGCACATTTGTTACCCAGCAAGTAGGCGGTCAAGACAATCTCGACCTGAATCGATTGCTGGGCGCTCCGATTCCGCCAGATTACCTACACTGGAATCTGGCCTATGCAGTGAACGAACTGGAGGAAGCCGGCCTTACGATTGTGGAGCAAAGAGAGGAAATGAGCTTTTCGCGTTTCTATGACATAGGTGCCATTGTTTACTACTTGAAGGCTATCGAATGGCAGATTCGCGACTTTACTGTAGAAAAGTACGCCGATGCCTTGCTCGATCTGCACCAGAAAATCGGAGCGGTTGGGTATATCGATATTCCTACCCATCGATTTCTCATGATTGCCCAACAAAAGTCCTAATTAAATCACTACCGATTGTCGATAAGACTGGTAGGGAGTGTTTAGGAAAAGCACCCTTTTTGGGTGCTTTTTTTATCGAGTAACACCGTGTGAGAACAGCAATGCTGATCCTTTTACGAAAAGGCAAACCCTCCCGCAACAATGCGTCCGCTCCCAGGTGGGTGGTTCGCAGTACACATATCGTAACCGGCGAAGGAGAAGTGAAACAGGATGAGTAAGAGCTTGGCAACACGGGTCGTTGCTCTTGTAGCGGTGATCATTGCCGTCATGATGGCAATCAATATTATCATGATTTACGAAAACAGCGTAACTACTGTTGAAAAGACACTCTCGCGCTCAAGCATCAACACAGCATTGCATATCTCCCAAGGGCTTGACTCAGAGAAGATAGCGAAATTTATATCTCAGCCACAAGAAACCGATGACTATTGGACTATCCGAAATACGTTGCTTGAGTACACTGAAAAAACAGGTGCCCTTTATATTTATATTCTTCATACAGACGGTGAAAAGGTAAAGATTATGGTGGATGGAACGGCGAAAGGAGCAGAGGGAGCATCTACAATCGGTCAAGAGACGACCTCTACTGGCATGGCTGATATTGCTCCTGCTCTAGAAGGCGGATCGAACAGTACACCAATCGTCAAAGACCCTGTGTTTGGGGACTACCTAAGTGCATTCGCGCCGATTGAAGATCCATCTGGTCAAGTGATTGCGGTGCTTGGTGTGGATACTGCGGCAGACAAAGTGGAGCTGATTAATGATCAGGTTTTGGATGAAACCATGCCACGTATCATTATCGCTATGATTGTCGTAACGATTATTGCTTTGGTTGCTGTATTCTTCTTGATCAAGAAGATGTTGCGTCCACTGCAAGTTGTACAAGAGGCGTCTATGCGCATTGCTTCTGGTGATCTCACGTCTACAGAGATTTCTGTTTCCAACAAAAAAGATGAGATTGGCCGAATTGTCGTTGCTTTTGGTGAGATGACGACACAGCTGCGTCAAATCATTGGCGGAGTAAAAGAAACAACCGAGCATATCGACAGCATGGCGAATTCCATTCGGGAAGGTGCCAACTCTGTCCGCGAGCAAAACAAAAATATCGTGGTTACCAGCCAAGAGATTGCGCAGGGGAATGAGCAGACAGCAACTGCGATGGAGATGACGGTGCAAACGGTTCAAGAATTCTTGAGCGAGCTGTCTGAATTGAATACGGCGATTGACGAGATGGATGCAGTATCCAATCAGGTGTCCGATATCGGAGAGAGCAGCTACAAAGTATTGCAAGAGTTTTTGGCAGATGGAACAGAGACGAACAAGCAATTTCATGAAGTGCAAAATACAATGGCGATTCTCGAAGAAAAGTCGAGCCGAATTAACGACGTGATTGAAACGATTCAGCAAATCGCCGGACAAACCAATCTGTTGGCGTTGAATGCAGCCATCGAGAGTGCGCGTGCTGGAGAAGCGGGCAGAGGCTTCGCTGTGGTAGCGGGAGAAGTTCGCAAGCTGGCTGAACAGACGGGTGCGGCAACCCACGTCATTCAGGAGAGCATCAAAGACATTCAAGATCAGGTAAGACAAGCTACGGAAAAGACAAATGCGACGCTGGATCGTTACAATGCGGGTACAGAGCGTTTGGATTCCGTTACACAAGGCATTACGGCTCTGTCTGACATGACGCATACGTTGAAGACGTCGCTTTCGAATGTCATGGCAAGTGTAGAGACGATGAAGCAAGGTCAGAACAAGGTGAATGAATCTGTGTTGACGGTTACTGCCATCTCGGAACAAACAGCAGCGGCTACCGAAGAAGTATCTGCTACGATGCATGAGGTGAGTGGAAACGTTGATCAGTTCGTGTCTGAAACCGAGCAGGTGACAGACAGCATTCAGGAGCTGCGCAGCAAGGTGGATACGTTCCGACTGTAGACAAATTGCTTTATCTATAAATGAAAAAACAGCGCTTCTACTGGCAGGATGATGCCGAGAAGAGCTGTTTTTTTGTGTGGCTGTAGTGGAGGGACGAAGCGGCTTTTGATAAAAAGCATTCTTTAACTACAATAGCCCAATGAGCACAAGCACTACACCGTGCAAACCCAACAGAACCATACGCAGCCAGCTGAAAGCCTGTCTCATATGACTATCCCGAATCGGAAAGATCGAATAACCACTGCGCTTTTGCTGGTGGCGCCAGATGCTGCCGATTTGGCTGGCTGTCATGAAGAGAAAGAGCAGGCCAGCAATGACTTTTGCATACGGACCGGGCAATATGAGAACGACGAAGCCTGACAGCAGGATGAGTCTCAAATAAATGCCCGCAAAGTCACCAGAGCGAATAAATTTTTTGGTAAACAAATGACGTCCTGCTGTTGATTGACGGTAAGGCAGCAGCTTCGTCAGGGTAATGAGCCATGAGCGTGACTTCACCTGGTGCTGCATGGCAGGGACATCCCTGAAGTTGTTCACGAACTGATAAAAGCGGTGACGCAAGCCACTTTCGATGACCAGCAGGCGATACCATTGTATGGAATGTTTTTTCTTATAGGTCAACATTTGCGAATGGAGCCAGATCAAGAGCGCAGCGCAGATCAGAGCACCAAATGGGAGAATACCCACGCGTAAGAATTGTCCTTCACTCAATACCCAAGCGAGGAGGATGTACGAAAAGACAAATCGAGCGAGTGTATAGAATCCAATCTTCTTCTGATCAGGCAAACGCAAGAACGTCCAACTGCTGTAAATATTCCAGCCCTTCAAGAGCAGGGGAATGCACCAATAAACCCACAGCTGCACGCCTTGTGCACCTACGACCTCTGTATACATAGGCATGAGCAGGAGTAGGATGATAAACACCACCATGCTCTGAATAGCAAAATTGTAGACGAGCGCCTTCCGGAAATAGCGATCCAGCCTTACTTCGTGCGGAGTCAAAAAAAGCAAATCCGCTTCCAGCAAAAACGTGCGCAGGGGGCTTCTCACAACGACAATAGCAATCACGAGAGCCATGGCATACGGCAAAGGGAACCAAGGCGGGATCATGGCGATGATGCTGCGGTAGTAGAAGGCGAGCAACCCCATTAAAAAGATCGCGACGAACATCAGGCCGCCATTGGCCATGTACTGGGCATATCGAATAAATTCTACTGAAAAGGCATGGAACCGTTTGCGAAATAATTGATCTACGTCTATTTTCACTGGCCGTCATCCTCTACGATATGCAAGTATATGTCGTCCAAGGAGCTATCTGGGAGCCCTGTAATACGCCGAAGCTCCTCTAGCGTTCCTTGGGCTCTAATCTCGCCTTTGTGCAAAATGATGAATCGGTCACAATGCTTTTCGGCAGTGGCCAAAATATGTGTGGACATCAGAATGCCTGCCCCTTGCTCCTTGCAACGGTTCAACCACGTGAGAAGAGAACGAATCCCCAGAGGGTCCAGACCCAGGATCGGTTCATCCACGATGTACAGAGGCGGTTGTACGAGCAACGCCATCATGATCATGAGCTTTTGTCTCATGCCTTTGGAAAACTGCTGGGGAAATCGGTCTTTCATTTCTTCCATGCGAAATTCTTTTAAGAGAGGACGTGCTCGTTCATAAAAAACTTCCTGGTCCAGCCCATGGCTCATCGCCATTAACTCGATGTGCTCCCACAGCGTAAGCTCTTCGTAATAAATGGGAGACTCGGGGATATACCCGTAAGACAAACGATAGTTTTCGGGGTCTGATTGAAAGGTTTTCCCCGCAATGCTGATTTCACCTGCGATTGGTTCCAAGAGACCTAAAATATGCTTGATTGTGGTGCTTTTGCCTGCGCCATTCAGCCCGATTAGCGCTACAATCTCTTTTTCGCGTATGTGAAAGGAGACGTCTTTGATTACAGCGTGGTTGTAAGAGTACCCGCCCGTTACCCCTTTTACCTCCAACAAGGTTGTCATGGTATCCTCCTTTATGAATAAACGGTCTTGTCCCCGTTTATTTGAAAGAAATGCTAGATAGTCTTCCATCTATTTTAGCTGAATTCAGGATTTGGAAATACATTTGTTTGCCGCCTTTTTTTACACGAGACTGAACAAAGAGGGATAACCGTACAAGCAATGCTCCTCTCCGCTACATAAATAAGTAGTATAAAGGACGGACGGGGGAGGTGGAATCTATGACAGCGGGACCATATGAAAATCAGAAAAATATAGATCAGCATATACAACGCATCTATTTGAAATTAGATAAATTCGAAGAACGAATCGATCAGCTTGAGGGACAAATGATAGTAGTCACGAAGTGGTTGGAACGAATTGAACATCAATTGGGACGCATGGAGGATGTGCGTTATGATGTACTGCAAGTTTTGAACAAGCTACAGACTGAGTTAGAAACGAAAGCAGAGAAGACGGAAAAAGACAAAGATATTATCCTGCAATTACTGGCTAACGATAATCGGGATAAGGAAGCACTCGCTCAGTTTATGGAAGTAGAAAAAGACCGGAAACAAGAACGCTTTTTACAGGTTTGGGCAGTTTTAGGTCCTGTCATCGCCTCCGTTCTCTCCTCTTTTTTTACCCGATTTTTTATGTAGCGCATAATATGTTTAGAATGTGGAAAAGTTGTGTAATACGCTTTCCATTTTTCTACCGTAACTTCTTTCTATACTTGGAGGGCAGATTATAGAAAGAGAGGATATCCAAGTGAAGAAGTTTGATCTTTCCATGCTTTCGGTTGCCATATTATTAACGGGGTTAGCTGTTTTAGGGTTTTATCAATCATGGGCAAAAGGCAATGACCCTGTATTGGTAACGGCTGGCGATACCTCCATTACACAAAATCAGCTTTACGGTGAAATGAAGAAAATGTACGGAAAAACAATGATACATGAACTTGTTGCGGAAGCGTTAATCAAGCAGGAAGCCAAGGCGCAAAACGCCGCGGTGACGCAAGAAGATATGGATAAAGAGATTGATTCGATGAAACAACAGGTAGGTTCACCTGAGGCATTCCAAAACTACTTGAAGAGTATGGGAATGACCGAGGCCCAGCTTCGGGATAAGTTGAGCGTGCTCATGACACGGGATAAGTTGTTGGATAAAGCATTCCCGGTTACCGAGGAGCAAATCAAAACCTACTACGATACAAATAAAGAACAGCTGGGGTCACCAGCACCTGAGTTTGATAAAGTCAAAGATCAGATCAAGTTGATGCTGACTGACCAAAATCGTAGTCAGAACTACGGTACCTGGTTAAATACGCTTCAGGAAAAACATAAAGTAGAATGGCACGACCCGTCCTTTGACGATGCACCAGTACCAGGTGATGCACAAACACCTGCTCCATAGTGTAGAACATATACCAAAAGACCTTGTCCTCTTAAATGAGTGCGAGGTCTTTTTCTGTGAAAACGGACAGGAGCGTTTTGTTTAGTAATGGGAGCAATCGGAGAAACTGTGTTCATAATTGCCGATGTGAGGAGCAATCCGAATGGCTCAGATTGGTTGCAGCTTAGACGACAACGTTCACTATATTAAAGAATCGCTCGGATACAGCAATGACATTGTGATTCGAGAGGTAGTCCTAAATAGCCTAGAACCCGTTCGGGCAGCTGTCTTGTATGCGGATGGCATGGTTGATTCGTATATGGTACAAGCCGTATTAATCGATAGTCTCTTATACAAGGCGCGTTTGAAGGAATGGGAAGGGATACGCGAGGAGGAGTTCGTTCCCTTTTTAAAAGAATCGGTCCTGACCGTTGGGGATATGGGGGATTTATTCGACTTTCCCACCTTGTTTACAGCGTTGCTGTCCGGCTGTGTCATCATTCTCATAGATGGCTGCTCGCAAGGAATTCATATTGGTTTGCAGGAGTGGAAGGATAGAGGAGTCACTGAGCCGTCATCGCAAACAGTCATTCGTGGACCGAGAGAGAGCTTCACGGAGACACTCCGTACGAATATTACATTGCTACGGAGACGGATTTCCAGTGAAAAGCTATGGATTGAATTCAACAGAATTGGTGAGGAAACCAAGACAGAAGTCGCTGTTGTGTATATGAAAGGGATTGTAGAAGAGGGGGTTGTAGAAGAAGTACGCAATAGACTGGATCGAATCAGCATCGATGGCATTATGGAAAGCGGAATGATTGAGGAGTTGATCCAGGACGAAGCTTACACGCCTTTCCCCACCATCGCTAACTCGGAGCGCCCGGATGTAGTGGCCGCGAATCTATTAGAGGGACGCGTAGCGATTCTTGTAGATGGGACTCCCTTTGTTTTGACCGTGCCCTCTCTTTTTGTTGAGTTTTTTCATTCAGCAGAAGACTACTATCAGCGCTTTGATTTTAGTACGTTGATTCGCATGCTGCGGTTTGCCTGCTTTTTAATCGCGTTGCTTGCTCCCTCCCTCTATATCGCCATTACGACCTTCCATCAAGAGATGCTCCCGACACAGTTGCTAATTAGCTTGGCGGCACAGCGAGAAGGAGTGCCCTTTCCAGCCTTTATTGAGGCGATCATGATGGAAGTGGCTTTTGAGATATTGCGAGAGGCTGGAATCCGCATGCCGCGTGCAGTAGGTCAAGCCATTTCCATCGTGGGAACATTGGTCATCGGACAAGCAGCGGTGGAAGCGGGGATTGTTTCGGCCGCGATGGTTATTGTGGTCTCGATTACCGCAATATCGAGCTTTATTTTCCCAGCGAGCAACATGTCGATTACCGTGAGGATTCTTCGTTTTCCTCTGATGGTTCTGGCTGCTTCTTTTGGCATATACGGGGTTATTGTAGGGATGCTTGCGTTAGTGCTGCATTTATGCAGTCTGCGCTCATTTGGCGTACCGTATATGGAATCGTTTGCCCCGTTTTCCTTGAAAGAGCAAAGAGACACGATCCTTCGCTTGCCTCGCTGGGCCTTGGACAAACGGCCTGAATCGATTACCAAAAACAATTTGCGTCGCCAATCTAAAGGGATAAAGCCATTACCACCCCAGAAGTAAGCGGCTTTTCACAGCATGTAAAGGAGTGGGCACCAGTGAAAGGGATAAAAGTTCTTCTCTGCATCGTGCTCGTTATTATCCTAGCTGGTTGTTGGGATCGAAAAGAACTAAACGATTTGGCGATTGCTGTCGGGATCGGTATTGATAAAGTGCAAGGAGGCTATCAAGTTTCCGTTCAAGTTGTAGACCCGGCAGAGGTGGCGGCCAACAAAGGGAAGCCTGGACGGGCGCCCGTTACGCTCTTTACCATGAACGCTCCGACCATCTTTGAGGCTGTGCGTAAAATGACTACGGTATCTCCGCGTAAAATATATATGGCGCACACCAGGATGCTCATATTTGGCGAGGAGGTGGCCAGGGAAGGGATCTCTCCAATCACTGATTTTGTCTCACGCGACCATGAGTTTCGAACTGATTTTTATATCGCAGTAGCTAGAGGAACAACGGCCCGCAATATCTTGAAAGTGATCACACCGCTTGAACAAATTCCTTCCACAGAAATGTTTGCTTCTTTGGAGACATCTTCCAAAGTATGGGCGCCTACCGCAGCAGTTACGATGGATCAATTGATTACCGACTTTACCAGCAAGGGAAAGCAAGCTGTATTGACAGGTATCCGCACGGCTGGGCCAGGAAGTGAGGGAGACGAACGAAAAAATGTGGAAGAAATAGATACACCTGTCCTGCTTCAATACACGACATTGGCTACTTTCCGGGGGGATAAGCTGATCACCTGGCTGAGTGAAGCGGACAGCAAAGCGTATAGTTACATTACGGGCAAAGTAAAAAGCACGGTTGGAAGCATGCCTTGCAAGGGGGGAGGACTCTTGACGATGGAAGTCATGCACGCCGACGCCAAAATCGAGGCTACTATGAAAAATGGTGCGCCTGAAATCATCGTTCACATCGGTTTGGAAAATGACATTGGGGAAGTGCAATGCAAGCTAGATCTGACAGAGAAGAATACGATCAAGGAGTTGGAAAAAGAGTCGGAAAAATCAATGGAAGCATTGGCGACAAAAGCAATTGCCAATGCCAAGAAAAATGGCGTAGACATCTATGGATTCGGAGAAGCGATCCATCGAAAATACCCGAAGGTATGGAAGAAGATAGCGAGCAAATGGGAAAAGGAATTTACCAAGCTACCTGTACATGTCATAGCTGATGTGAAAATCAAACGTTTAGGAACCATCAATAATGCCTTTGATGAAAAGTGATTTTGTAACAGGATCAGGGGGAGTCTGCATGTCGACATTTGCTGTCATCGTTGTATCCATAATCGTTTGTGCATACGAGCTGCCCCGATTGATGCGGAAGCAGCAGCGCAAAGAGATCGCTGTCTTTCTCGGGTTGCTTATCATCAGTGTTGGCTTGTACGCAGGAGCCGAAAAAGGGGTTGTCCCCAATCCTGTTTATTGGATGGAAATGGTTTACAAGCCGGTATACGACGGAGTCATGACATGGCTGAAGTAAACGAGGGGCATACTGAGTACACCCCCAGTAAAGGAGAGTAAATAGACGTGGACGGTCTTTTGATGAAGCTGCTCGTTAGTCCGGTGTTGGTCGTTTTGGCAGATGCTCTCTTTCCAGAAGTGAATTTCGCAAATCTATATCAGTCTGTCGGAGTCGGATTTGTCTTGGCAGTCGCCGGATATTTTTTGGATAGGGCGATTCTTACATCAGGGAGTCTTTGGCTGACGACCATGTTTGACTTGATTATCGGCTTTTTGATCGTTTATGGAAGCATTGTGTTTTTGCCGACGGCTCAAATCGCTGCAATCGGGGCCGGTTTTGTTGCGATATTTTTTGGCGTAGCGGAATATATCCAACATGTTTGGTTGATACGCACAGGACGAACGGAAAGTGTATAGTGTTTAATGTACAAACACACTCCTTACAGGGGTGTGTTCTTTTATGCATAAAACAAAACATCACGATCGCTTTGTCACGATTCGCTCAATCCATGACCACGGAAGCCAATTTTTTGCGGTGATCGTGAATGCCACGCCTCGGCCAACCGGGTAGCGGAATCGCGGCTTGGGAGTGGTGGCCGCATGGACAATCGTCGAGATGACTTCGTCGGGTGCAGGTGCCTTTTCTATGATCGCTTCTACGTGACGCATCAGTTGTTTAATTTGGGTGGCGTAAGGAGAGGCTTCATCAAGCGGTTGGTCTTGCATTCCTTTCTCCCAGATTGCTGTACGAAAGGAGCCGGGCTCAACAAGGACGACTTGAACGTGAAAGGGTAGCATTTCAAGACGAAGCGATTCACTGAAGCCTTCAACTGCATGCTTGGATGCAGCATACGGCGAGAGACCGGGAAATCCAAATCGCCCACTGATGCTGCTTACGTTAATAATTCGTCCAGATTGTTGCTGGCGCATATGAGGCAAGACTGCCCGAGTGACGTCGATCAGTCCGAACACATTTACATCAAACTGCTTGCGCCATTCCTCAGAAGAGACTTCCTCAGCAAAGCCACCCAACGCATATCCGGCATTGTTCACCAACAGATCAATGCGCCCATGCTTTGCAATGATGGAGGAGATCGCATCCTGAATTTGTTCCGGAAGCGTAACATCAAGAGAAATGACTTCCAGATGATTAGGATCTATGTGCAAGCTTGCTAATTTGTCAAGAGGGTCTCTTTTTGCTAGATCACGCATAGCAGCAATTACCTGAAAACCAGCCTTGACTAAAGCGACTGATGCGTGCTTACCAAAGCCACTTGAGGCACCAGTGACTAGTGCAATTGGTCTTTTTTGCATGGAATTCTCCTTTGAATTGGGTAATATGGTATAATTTAGCTGCAAAGTTCACAAATTTGTTCATAAATTTGTTAACAAAATCATAACAAATAGCCTTTGTATTAAGGAAAATTTATGTATACTTAAATGGTTACCACGCTTGGGTAGAAGTGTGCAACACTGCCCCTTACTTTCCTGTTTGTTTTTGGAATAGCTGCTAATACTTTTCCTGTTTGGGCATTATAGTTGTGGAAAGTATTGAATGCGATTTCTTAATGCAGATAGAAAAGTTCGAAAACTTCTAGTTGTAGGCGTGGCTAGAACGTTACCAACACGAAGAAAGAGGGGTTCATTGGTATGAAGGGTTGGCAACAGTATTGGCGTCAGTTTTCCCTGTTTGCTCTGCTGGCGCTAGTGTTAACCGGGTGCGGCAAAGATGAGCTCTCAGCGCTCAAGCCCTCTGGTCCGGTAGCTGCGATGCAGTTTGACCTGATGAAGCTGTCCTCCGCTATCATGATCGGCGTCTTCATTGTCGTTATGGCGATCTTTACGTACGTCCTTATCCGTTATCGTAAGCGTCCCGGACAGCAAGGCATTCCTAAGCAGGTCGAAGGAAATCATGCACTTGAAATTCTTTGGACGGTAATTCCATTCTTGCTCCTCATCATCATGGCGATTCCAACTGTTACTACCGGTTTCGCACTGCACAAGGAGTATCCAAAAGAGGAAGCAGTTCAAGTAAAGGTTACCGCTCACCAATTCTGGTGGGAATTCGAGTATCCTGATCTTGGAGTAGCGACTGCTCAAGACTTGGTATTGCCAGTTGGCAAAAAGGTTCAATTCGTATTATCAGCGTCTGATGTTAAGCACGCATTCTGGATTCCTGCATTGGGCGGTAAAATCGATACGAACCCAGGGCAAGAAAACAAAATGTGGCTGCAAGCAGACAAAACAGGCACCTACTACGGTAAGTGTGCGGAGCTCTGTGGAGCGTCCCATGCCTTGATGGACTTCAAGGTAGAAGTGAAGGAACAAGCAGATTTTGACACTTGGGTAGCTAACATGAAGGGCGTTCAGGCAAAAGAACCTGTAGCTGCAACTTCTCCACTGGCTGCAGAAGGTCAACAAATCTTCGATAAGAGCTGTTTGGGATGTCACGCTGTGGCAGGTAAAGGCGGTAAGATGGGTCCAAACCTGACTAACTTTGCAGATCGCGAACGTGTAGCAGGTATCAAAGCACATACGCCTGAAAACATTGCAGATTGGCTGAAAGATCCGCAAAAAATAAAGCCGGGCAACAAAATGCCTAACCTCAACCTCGATGACAACCAAGTGAAAGCGCTTGTAGAGTACATGGAGACATTGAGCGTAAGCGAGAAAAAGTAAAGTAAAACCTCATAAAACTTATTGCATTGACAATCGTCATAGGCAGTGACGCTTAAAAAGGAGGTAAACCCGTGTCTGCACATGCTTCTCATGCACCAAATCGCTCGGGGCTGTGGGATTATCTTACGACAGTGGACCATAAGAAGATTGCGATCCTGTATTTGATTGCTGGTGGAATTTTCTTCTTGGCCGGTGGTTTGGAAGCCCTGCTGATTCGTTTGCAGTTGATGTACCCAGAGATTGAATTAGTTGGTGCCAAAACGTTTAACGAATTAATTACAATGCACGGCACTACGATGATTTTCTTAGCGGTTATGCCGATCATTTTTGCTTTGATGAACGCGATTGTTCCCCTTCAAATCGGTGCACGCGACGTAGCATTCCCGTTTGTTAACGCACTCGGATTCTGGCTATTCTTCTTCGGGGGAGTGCTACTGAACACAAGCTGGTTCTTGGGTGGCGCACCTGATGCTGGTTGGACATCGTATACAACTTTGGCTTTGAATCAATACAGTGGAATCGGCGTAGACTTCTACGTACTCGGTTTGCAAATTGCCGGTCTAGGAACGCTGATTGGTGGTATTAACTTCTTGGTTACCATCATCAACATGCGTGCTCCAGGTATGACATTCATGCGTATGCCAATGTTTACCTGGTCGTCCTTTATTACATCCGGTTTGATCCTCTTCGCATTCCCTGCGATTACGGTTGGTTTGGTTCTGTTGATGTTTGACCGTTTGTTCGGCGGAAACTTTTTCAACCCTGACGCAGGTGGTAACGTTGTTATCTGGGAGCACTTGTTCTGGATCTTCGGTCACCCCGAAGTATACATTTTGATTCTCCCAGCATTCGGTATCATTTCTGAAGTGGTTTCTACATTCTCAAGAAAGCGTCTGTTTGGTTACAGCTCCATGGTATTTGCAACTGCGCTGATCGGTTTCTTGGGCTTCATGGTGTGGGCTCACCACATGTTCACAACAGGTTTGGGCGCAATTGCCAACACGCTGTTTGGACTTGCAACCATGTTGATTGCTGTTCCTACAGGTATCAAAATCTTTAACTGGCTGTTGACTATGTGGGGCGGCCAAATCCGCTTCCCTACCGCAAACCTGTTTGCAGTAGGATTTATCCCAACATTTACAATCGGTGGTATGACAGGGGTTATGCTTGCGGTTCCGCCGGCTGACTACCAATACCATGACAGTTATTTCGTAGTAGCTCACTTCCACTACGTTATCGTAGGGGGTCTCGTATTCGGTCTCTTCGCAGGTCTTTACTACTGGTGGCCGAAAATGTTTGGTAAAATGCTGAACGAAACAATCGGTAAATGGAACTTCTGGACGTTCTTCATTGGTTTCCACCTTACCTTCTTCCCGCAACACTTCTTGGGTCTGATGGGGATGCCGCGTCGCGTCTTTACATACCTCAAAGATCAGAACCTGGATATGGGGAACTTTATCAGTACGATTGGTGCATTTGGTATGACGATCGGTACCATCCTATTCTTGATCAACGTAGTCGTTGCAGCGAAAAGCTCCAAACGCGCTCCTGCAGATCCGTGGGATGGACGTTCACTCGAATGGGCGATTCCTTCGCCGCCGCCGGAGTACAACTTCGTTCAAACGCCTCTCGTTCGCGGTTTGGATGCGTTGTGGGTGGAGAAAATGGCTGGTAACAAAGGCATGACGCCTGCGGAGCCTATTGGCGACATTCACATGCCATCGCCATCGTTCTTGCCATTCCTGATGTCACTCGGATTGTTCGTGGCAGGCTATGGCTTTATCTACCACAACTATGTGGTCGTAGTCATTGGATTGCTCTTAACACTGGGCTGCATGTTTACCCGTTCTGTGAAAGACGATCCAGGGTATCACATTCATGAAGATGAACTCGAAGAGAAAGGGGTTAAGGCTTAATGGCTAACCATCACGCGCATGCAGTATTGCCTGACGAACCGGAAAAAGCCACCCTTGAAGGCAAGAATAAGGTTCTTGGCTTCTGGCTCTTCCTCGGTGGGGAGACAGTTCTCTTCGGTTCCTTGTTTGCAACATTTATCGCTCTTCGTGATCAGGCAAATGGCGGACCAACATCCCAATCGTTGTTTGACATGAATCTCGTTGCCGTGGCAACACTTCTCTTGCTTACCAGCTCGATGACAAGTGTTATGGCAACACTGGCTCTGCACAAGAAAGACCTGAAGAAGATTCAGCTTTGGCTGACCATCACTGTATTGCTCGGTCTCGGCTTCCTTGCTTTGGAGATTTACGAGTTTGTACACTATGTGAATGAAGGACTGAAAATGTCAACGAGTGCATTCTCGTCTGCCTTCTACACATTGGTTGGATTCCACGGAGCTCACGTAGCGTTCGGGATTAGCTGGATCATTCTTTTGCAAGTATCTGCGACGAAAAAGGGCCTGACGGTAGTAACTGCACCGAAGTTCTACCTGGCATGTCTGTACTGGCACTTTATCGACGTTGTATGGGTATTCATCTTTACCGTGGTATATCTCATGGGTATGATCGGTGGAAAGGTGGGATAATCTATGGGAGCACAAGCTCATAATGAAGAGGTACGCAAGCCGAAAGTCAAACACGAGGGTCCGAAAAGACACCTAGTTGCTTTCATCGGATCTCTCGTATTGACTGCACTGGCATTCATTGCAGTGGCGTATGAAGCAATTCCATCAGGTTTTACCGTACCATTCATCGTTGCTTTGGCCTTCGTTCAAGCGTTCTTCCAACTGTATGTTTGGATGCACATGGATCAAAAAGGTCATGAGTTTGCACGTATCAGTATTTTTGCAGGGTTATTCGTAATCCTGTTGGCGATTTTCGTCTTTATTTTCTGGGTTTGGATCTAGGAAGTGGAGCGAATAGAAGAGGACAGACATTGGGTCTGTCCTCTTTTTTTGTGTTTGATTTTATGAGTGGCTGTGTGGGAGGGGAAGAAGCGAATTTCCAGTCTACGCTTCGGCCTACGCCCCGCAAGGGGAGATTCACTGTCCGCTCCGGAAAAAATGGCGGGAGCGCTTCAAACGTAGAAGTTTCGAGGATGTTTTTCATAAGTGAAGCTGAAATTCCCCGCCATTTTTTCCGGAGCTAGGTCGGGCTCCAGAGGCGCTTGGACTGGAAATTCGCTTCTTCCCTACGCTGCTTCACTGAAATCCTCAACCAATGCTTTAAAATATCAAATGCAACCACAGCTGTTCGAAAGTCCTGTCACATGTTTGGAAGGAGACCGCCCGAACAAAGTGAGGATACAGGCGACTGGAAAACATGTGGCAGGGCTTCCCCCGACCACAAAAGATGGAATTGATGGAATTCACCCCATCGAAGCATATTCTGTCAGCCTTTTCCCAGTCATAAACATGAAGAGAAGGAGGGAAAACAATTCGTCAGAGTTTTATTGCTTTTTGAAAAATACTTGCACCTGTCACAAAGGCTTTATATAATAAAAATATTAACATGCGTTAAAATAACGTTATATGAATTAGTCGTCACAAACTGCAACTATAATCTAAGGAAAGCAGGGATCATGATGGTGAAATTGGTAGCAATTTATCGCAAGCCCGAAGATATCGATGCTTTTGATAAGCATTATTTCGAGGTACATGGCCCATTGGCAGAAAAAATGCCTGGCTTAATCAAAATGGAAGTAAGCAAAATCTACGGAACACCAATGGGAGAATCCGACCTGCATCTGATGGCAGAAATGTACTTTGAATCAAAAGAAGCTTTGATGGAAGCGTTGTCATCCCCAGAAGGTCGCGCAGCAGGAAAAGACCTCCGTGGCTTCGCTGGACCAATTGTGTCCATGCATTTTGCAGAAGTAGTTTAATCATGACCACGAAAAGATTGATAGACGAACAAGCGCTCCATCAGAAGCATTACGATGAGATTTGTGAAAAGCTAAAGCAAGATCCATTTGCACAATTTTTGGGCATCAAGCTGATTGAGCTGGGAGAAGGAACGGCGACTGCGGAAGTCACAGTTGCCGAGCATATGCTGAATGCGCATGGCACTGCTCATGGCGCAATCATCTTCTCCCTGGCAGACTTTGTTTTTGCAGCGGCCTGTAATTCCTATGGCAAAACGTCTGTGGCACTGTCGATGAATATCGGATTTTTGGCTGCTGCCATGAAAGGGAATCGCTTGGTGGCAACAGCGACAGAAGAGAAGAAAAACAATCGCACAGCCTGGTATCGCATCCGCGTAGAAACGGAGCATGGCTTGGTAGCGACACTGGATGCATTAGCTTATCGGAAAAGTGATTACTTCGTCGAAATCGACGAAAATGAATAACTGACAGCGAAAATAAAACGGAGAAAGGATGCCAAAAGCCACGTGCTTAGGCTCCTTTCACTGTTTCAAGACGATACGAGAAAGGGGGCAAAGATGTCAGTGGAGATCCGTAATCGATTCAACCACTACCTGGGCATAGAAGTTGTGCACCGAGATGAACAGGGCTGTAAGGTAGCACTGAAAATTCGCCCCGAGCTGTTTAATAGCATCGAAGGTGTCGTACACGGAGGCGTTACGGCGACATTAGCCGATGTGGCAATGGGGCATGGGGCAGCACCTCATGTGGATGGTGTACAGCAATGTGTGACGGTGGAGAGCAAGATTCAATACCTGCATCCTGCTCGCGGTGAGGTACTCGAGGCACAATCCCATGTATTGAAACAAGGAAAAAGCTTGATCGTGATGGAAGCACGCGTGACTTGTGATGGCAAGCTTGTGGCTTTTGCTACCGGCACGTATGCGCGGGTTAACCCGCCTGCACAAGGAGGACGTTGATGATGGAAGAGAGCGTTCGCTTTGAACGTGAAGGACATATAGGACTGATTACGCTGAATCGTCCAGATGAGCTGAATGCGCTGAACTACGATACATTGGAGCGTCTGGGAAGCTTGATTGAGCAGGTGCGTCTGGATGCAAAGGAGATTCGCGTGGTCATCGTGAAGGCAGAAGGGCGAGCATTTAGTGCAGGGGCAGATTTGAAGGAACGCCGTACACTGACGGAACAACAGGTACGCCGCAATGTCCGCAAAATCCGCGATGTATTTACTGCGTTGGAGAGGCTTCCGCAGCCGACGATTGCCATGATTAACGGATTTGCTTTTGGCGGGGGTTTTGAGCTGGCGCTGGCCTGTGATTTCCGCTATGCAGTTGCAGATGCCAAAATGGGTCTGACAGAGGTGAGCTTGGGCATCATTCCTGGGGCGGGTGGTACGCAGCGGTTGTCTCGCTTGATCGGACCTTCCAAGGCAAAAGAGCTGATCCTGACTGCCCGACGCATCCATGCACAGGAAGCGTATCAAATCGGTTTCGTAAATGCTGTTGCAAAAGATACAGAGGAGCTGCGTGAGCTGGCAATGGGGTTGGCGAACGAGATTTTGGCAAATGCTCCGCTGGCGGTTTATCAGGCAAAATCAGCCATTGATCGCGGAAGCAGTGTTGATTTGCAGACAGGTCTAGATATCGAAACCATGTGCTATGAAGTGATTATTCCCACGACAGATCGTCTGGAAGCATTGGAAGCCTTCCGCGAAAAGCGAAAACCAGTTTTTAAGGGCGAGTAATATTTTCAAACAAGTACTCCTACCGAGTCATAAAGCAAGGGAATGAGGGAAGCGACATGATCTTTAATACAGAAATGGAAACGCTACCAAGAGAGAAAATGACGGAACTGCAACAGGCACGCTTGAAAGAAACGGTCAAACGCGTATACGAGCGCGTCCCTTTCCACACAAAAGCATTCAATGAGGCTGGTGTAAAACCAGAAGATATTCAATCGATGGAAGATATAAAGAAGCTTCCATTTATGAAAAAGACAGATTTGCGAGAAAATTACCCGTTCAATCTGTTTGCAGTCGAAATGAAGGAAGTAGCACGCATTCACGGTTCATCCGGGACAAAAGGAAAACCGACTGTTGTCGGCTACACCAAAAAAGACCTGGAGAATTGGGCGGAGATCGTGGCGCGCGCCATTTGCTGTGCGGGCGGAGAGCCGGGAGACATATTCCATAACGCGTATGGCTACGGTCTTTTTACAGGTGGTTTGGGTCTGCACAACGGCATCGAGCACATGGGCGCAGTCGCAGTGCCAGTATCCGGTGGTAATACCTCCCGTCAAATTACGTTGATCGAGGACTTCAAGCCACGTGGTATTGCAGCAACGCCATCCTATGTCCTCAACATCGTCGAAGAGATGAAAAAGCAAGGAATCGATCCACGAGAGACGAGTGTCAAATACGGGATTTTTGGTGCAGAACCGTGGTCGGAAGAAATGCGCGTACAGCTGGAGCATGAGCTCGACATTAAAGCCGTAGACATTTACGGGCTGAGCGAAGTGATGGGGCCAGGTGTTTCCATTGAATGTCATGAGGTGCAGGATGGTCTGCATATCGCAGAAGACCATTTCTACGCAGAAATTATCGATCCGAATACAGGAGAAGTGCTCCCATACGGACAAGAAGGTGAGCTCGTATTCACGTCGCTGACGAAAGAAGCATTCCCGGTTGTGCGCTATCGCACGGGTGATATCGCTTCCCTCAATTCTGAGCCCTGTAAGTGCGGACGGACAACCATGCGGATGTCGCGCATCAAAGGGCGTGTAGATGACATGCTTATTATTCGCGGGGTCAATGTGTTCCCGACAGAGATTGAGTCCGTTCTGCTTACGTTCAACCAATTGGCTCCACACTATCAGGTCGTCATTGAACGCGATGGTGCCCTCGACCGTTTTGAGGTGCACTGCGAGCTGACAACAGCATATGCAAATGAGATCAGTGGAAATGACAGCTCTGCTCTCTCGCCATTGGTGAAAGAAATTTGCCATGACATCAAAAATACGTTGGGCGTGTCCGTGGTGCTGCGGGTGCAACCGCCGAATTCCTTGACGCGCAGCGAAGGGAAAGCGATTCGTGTCGTGGATAACAGGAACAAATCACAGGCAGCTATTTAAACCAGCTCCTGTAAAAAAGGGTGTGACAGTTCATGGCCTATGAATATATTAGCGTAGCCAGTGAAGATGGTGTCGGTATCATTACGTTGAATCGACCGAAGATTCTAAACGCACTGAATTTGCAGCTCGTCGACGAATTGGTTGACCAGCTGGAGCAAATGGACCGTGACCCGGGGATTCGGGTGATCATCCTGACTGGCAACGCGAGGGCGTTCGCAGCGGGTGCCGACATTAATGAAATGGCGGAAGCATCAGCCATCGACATCATGAAGCGCAATCAGTTCGCGGTTTGGGATCGCATCTCACTCATCTCCAAGCCGATTATTGGTGCCGTCAGTGGCTTTGTGCTCGGTGGTGGCTGTGAATTAATGATGAACTGCGATATTGTGATCGCTTCGGAGACAGCCGTCATTGGTCAACCGGAAATCAAGCTGGGAGTCATGCCTGGGGCTGGTGGTACACAGCGTCTGACGCGTGTGGTAGGTGAGCGAAAAGCACTAGAGATGCTGCTCACAGGTGAACCGATTTCGGCCAAAGAAGCGTTGAAATACGGACTGGTCAATCGGGTAGTTCCAGTGGAGGCGTACTATCAGGAAGCGCTCAAGCTGGCGAAGCAAATCGCCCAGCAGCCGCCGCTCGCGGTACAGGTCATCAAAAAAGCCGTGTACAAAGCTGGTGATCTCCCCCTTCAAGAGGGAATGGATTACGAGCGAAACAGCTTTTATCTTCTTTTGGCAAGCGAAGATCGAAAAGAAGGCATGCAAGCTTTTCTGGAGAAGCGCAAACCCCGTTTTACGGGAAATTAGGAGGCGGCCATGTACGAATCGATTCTTTATGAAGTGTCAGAAGGCGTAGCAGTAGTGACCTTGAACCGTCCGGACAAATTCAATGCGTTTACAGCCGTCATGAACAAGGAAATCACCGATGCGTTGAAGCAAGCGCAGAAGGATGCGGATGTGCGTTGCATCGTTCTTACCGGAGCAGGGCGGGCGTTCAATGCGGGGCAGGATCTCAGTGACGTTTCTGGGGGAGGAGATGTGGATTACGGTGGTTTCTTGCGGGATCGTTATAATCCAATGATCCTCCAGTTTCAAAAAACAGAGAAGCCGATCATCGCAGCGGTAAACGGTGTAGCAGCAGGTGCAGGTATGAGTGTTGCGCTGGCATGCGATATTCGCCTGGCATCGGAAAAGGCATCCTTCGTCAATGCTTTTGTTAACATCGGGCTCGTTCCCGATTCAGGAGGTTGCTACTTCTTGCCGCGCATCGTCGGGATCGGCAAGGCGTTGGAGCTGGCGATGACGGGGGAAAAGGTATCCGCTGAGGAAGCGCTGCGATTTGGATTGGTCAATCAAGTGTACCCTGCGGAGAGCTTCATGGAGGATGCGTTGGTGTATGCGCGCAAGCTGGCGTCACTGCCGACGAAGGGAATTGGTTTGATCAAGCGCACGATGTACAAAGGGCTTGAGATGGGGTTGGAAGAGACCTTAGAATATGAAGCTTTTGCACAAGAGGCGGCTGGCAGCACAGCGGATCATAAGGAAGGGGTCACCGCTTTCATGGAAAAACGTGCGCCTCGTTTTACAGGCCGTTAGAGGCGAAGGGAGGCAAGCCCAAGTGAGTATAAAAACAGTAGGCGTCATCGGGGCGGGAACAATGGGAGCGGGGATCGCTCTCGTCTGTGCTCGCAAAGGACATCAGGTCATGCTGCTGGATGCAAATCAGGCGGTGCTGGACAAAGCGCTTGTCTATTTGGAATCGATCCTGACAAAAGACGTGGAGAAAAACAAAATCAGTGAACAAGAAATGACAGAGACCTTAGAGCTAGTCCATCTCGTATCGGAAATAGAGCAGTTGGCAGACTGCGATATCGTCATCGAAGCGGTGCCAGAGCGTCTCGATTTGAAAAAAAGCATTTTCAGCCAGCTTTCTGGGATTTGCAGAGAGGATGCCCTTTTACTAACGAATACTTCTTCCATTTCGATTACGGAGATTGCAGGAGGACTTTCGCATCCCGAGCGCATTCTCGGATTTCATTTTTTCAATCCGGCACCCGTCATGCCCTTGGTTGAGGTTATTCGCGGGAAAAAATCAAGCGAGGAAAATGTGGAGGTGGCGTATCGATTTGCGCAAGAGTTGGGCAAGGTGCCTGTTCTGGTGACGGACACCCCTGGCTTTATCGTCAATCGAATCGCGCGGCCTTACTATAATGAAGCATTGCGTATCTTAGGTGATCATGTGGCAGGTGTGGAGCAGATTGACCGCATCATGAAGCTGGCTGGCGGATTCAAAATGGGACCGTTTGAGCTGCAAGACATGATTGGCATCGACATCAATTTTGCCACCACCAAATCGGTCTATACCGACTTCTTCCATGAAGGACGATTTAAGCCTAGCCGGATTCAGCAACAAATGGTTCAATCCGGCAGCCTGGGCAGAAAGACGGGGGAAGGCTTCTATGACTACAACAAATAAGGCTGTATTGCTCGTGGGCACAAGCCCGCTGTACGCAGAGTTGAATCATCTGATGGTAGAAAGAGGCTACCAGGTGCTTACGCTTGCAGAAGCGATGGCGGAACCTGAGCTGGTTGAATTGGCAGTGGAAGTGAATAGCGTCGATATGCAGGCGAAAAAGAGGCAGGTACGCGAGCTGGATGACCTATTGCCACCAAACGTACCGATCATCACGACTTCGCTCGCGATTACAGCTACAGAAGTAGCGTCCTGGACACAGCATCCTGAACGCGTTTGCGGATTTGGAACGCTCGTACCCTTGGTTGAACGGGAGCTGATCGAGATTGCCCCTGCCCTGCAAACGGAGCTGGATACGATTCAAGCAACGGACGTTTTCTTTCAATCGCTCGGAAAAGCGACGGAAACTGTAAATGACGAGGTAGGTCTCGTGTTCCCGCGCATTTTAACACTCATTATCAACGAGGCTACCTTTACTCTGATGGAAAAAGCAGCAACCGCTACCGATATCGATATCGCGATGAAAAAAGGAACCAACTATCCATACGGCCCTCTCGAATGGGCAGATCGCATCGGGTTGGATGAAATTTTTGCGATATCGAGAGGTTTGCAGCGCGATCTGGCCGAGGAGCGTTATCGCACAGCGCCGCTATTACGAAAGCTGGTGCTGGCAGGGCGTGTCGGCGTACGCAGTGGGCAAGGCTTTTACACGTACGAAGAAAAAGTGGGTGTAGAGGCATGAGCTTGACTAACAAGGAGGTGTACGTAGCAGCAGCAGTACGTACACCAATCGGCAAGATGGGCGGAAGTCTGAAGAACACCCCCATCGACGACCTGACAGCCATTGTCTTGAATGGAGCGCTTGCGAAGGCAGGACAATCCGGTGAGATTGTTGATGGGGTCATCATGGGTAACGTCATATCGGCCGGACCGTTTATTAACATTGCACGCGTTGGTTTGTTGAAAGCAGGGCTTCCTGACACCGTACCTGGACTGACTGTGAATCGGGTGTGTGCATCCGGGCTAGAGGCAGTCAATTTGGCTGCGCAGTCCATCCAAGCGGGACATAGTCAGGTCATGCTGGCTGGCGGTGTAGAGAATTTGACTCGTTCACCGTACATCATGGAAAAATTCGAGCAGCCGTATCAACGTGGCGGACAGACATTGATCGAGTCTTTTGGCGGACCACGTTCTGCTCCTGTTTCGCTTTATGGAGATTTGACCATGGGAGATACAGCGGAAAACGTTGCGGAGCAATTCGGCATCAGTCGCGAGGATCAGGATCGTTTTGCAGCAGAGAGTCAGTCTCGGGCTATTAACGCGATAGATGCAGGTCTGTTTCGCGAAGAGATCATTCCAATCACGTTAAAAGGGAAAAAAGGGGAAGAAACGCTGTTTGAAACGGATGAATTCCCAAGAAGAGATTCCAGTGTGGGGTCATTGTCCAAGTTGCGACCTGCCTTCCGAAAAGATGGTAGCGTCACAGCAGGCAACTCCTCCGGTATCAACGATGGCGCAGCGGCTTTGCTCTTGATGAATGAAGAAATGCTGCAAAAGACAGGCGTCGCTCCTTTGGGGCGCATTGTTCATTTCGTCAGTGCTGGTGTTGATCCGCGCATTATGGGCATTGGTCCGGTCGCTGCGATTCGCAAGCTGCTCGCAGAAACGAGCATGACCGTAGATCAAATCGACCTGTTTGAGTTAAATGAAGCTTTTGCTTCTCAGTCACTCGCCTGCATGCGCGAGCTGGGACTGGATCCTTTGAAAACCAATGTAAACGGTGGAGCAATCGCGTTGGGTCATCCACTCGGAATGAGCGGTGCCCGCCTGGCAGGTACGATTCTTTTCGAGCTGAGACGTCGCCAAAAGAAATATGGAATCGTTTCGTTGTGCATAGGCGGCGGCCAAGGATTGGCCACGTTAGTAGAAGCGCTATAGAAAAAAGCCCTCGTGCAGGGAAGGAGTGGAAGAATGAGTACACCAGTCATCATAGATGCTGTGCGCACGCCAATCGGCCGTATTGGTGGTGCGTTGAAGGAAGTGCGCCCGGATGACCTGGGCGCATTGGTGATTCAAAAGCTGTTGGAACGCAACTCCATCGATCCGAAGACGATAGATGATGTTATCATGGGCTGTGCCAATCAGGCTGGGGAGGACAACCGCAATGTCGCGCGTATGTCACTTCTGTTGGCGGGACTACCTGTCGAGGTGCCGGGAGTGACTGTGAATCGCCTGTGCGGCTCAGGTCTGGAGGCTGTGAATCAAAGCGCGAATGCAATCAAAGCCGGAGCAGGTCACTTCTATATCGCGGGCGGTACAGAGAGCATGACGCGTTCTCCGCTGGTGATGATGAAGCCTGGCACGGCTTTTCAGCGCGGCAATCAGCAGTTGGTCGATACGACGTTGGGCTGGCGATTGGTTAACGAAAAAATGAAAGAAATGTATCCACCGATCAGCTTGGGTGAAACAGCAGAGAAGGTAGCGGAGCAATACGGCATTAGCCGCGAAGCGCAGGATGAGTTTGCTTTGCGCAGTCAGCAAAATTATGCACATGCCTTGGCAAAAGGAAAGTGGGATGCCGAGATCGTTCCCGTAGAGCTGAAAGGGCGCAAAGGTGAGGTCACGCTGTTTGAACACGATGAGCATCCACGTCCGGAGACGACTATCGAACAGCTGCAAAAGCTGAAACCAGCATTCCAAGCAGATGGCAGCGTCACAGCAGGCAACTCCAGTGGTCTAAACGATGGAGCCTGCGCTCTGCTCATTATGGAACAGGAAGCGGCTCTTGCAGCCGGCTTGAAGCCTCGTGCAAGAATCGTTGCATCCGCAGTGGCTGGTGTAGATCCTTCCGTGATGGGAATTGGACCTGTACCTGCTACACGTAAAGTGCTGAAGCAAGCGGGCTTGTCACTTACGCAGATTGATCTGTTCGAATTCAACGAAGCTTTTGCGGCGCAGGCAGTAGCGAGCGTACGCGAGCTGGGGGTCAACCCTGATCTCGTCAACGTAAATGGCGGAGCGATTGCTTTGGGCCATCCGCTCGGGTGTAGCGGAGCACGCATCCTTACTACTCTTCTGTATGAAATGGAGCGTCGTAATGCCCGTTACGGGTTGGCAGCGATGTGCATTGGAGTTGGACAGGGCATTGCGACGATTATCGAGCGTGTGTAGCTTGGGTAGATAGGGAGGCAGGTACTTTTGATAGATAGACTGCAGCCGGGTACGACGGAAGAGTTTACTGTGACAGTGACAAAGGACATGCTGCCTGTTTTTGAAGGCGAAGTCGTGCATCCCGTGATGTCGACCGTCAGCATGATTTATTACATGGAGTGGGCGGGAAGACGCGTTATTTTACCGTACCTGGAAGCCGATGAAGAGGGCTCGGGATTTGCTGTAGATATCAAGCATGTCGGCCCAGCAGTGATTGGTCAGGAGGTCACGTTCCGAGCTACCTGTGTGCAGGTTACCGAAAAACGCGTAGTGTGCGAGGTTACGGCGGACACTACGCGTAATCGTGTAGGACTCGGGACGTTCGTCCAGGCCATCTTCAAAAAGGACGAGATCAAGCGTCGATTTGAGGTCTTGCAAGCAGAGATCAATCAGGAAGTAAATGGGAAATAACAAATTTGACAGAATAAATTGACTCTTTTAAAATGTTTTACTATAATTACGTTTAAATTACGTTATACGATTTTATCGTCATATACTCTCGATCGATTCACGCACTTCCTACAGAATATGGTACAATTTCACACAGCTAATAGGTATGAATCGATTTGGGGGTAGAAGAAACGTGAAGCCACAATCCATGCTTTTTACAATTTACGGTGAATACGTCCGCCATTATGGAAGCGAAATCTGGATTGGTAGTCTGACCAAGCTGATGGGGGAATTCGGACTGTCGGAGCCAGCTGTTCGTGCAGCAATCTCCCGGATGCTTCGCCAAGGCTGGCTGGAATCGCGAAAAGTAGGGAACCGCAGCTTCTACTCGGTATCCGAGCGCGGCAAAAAGCGGCTGGAAGAGGCAGCGGCACGTATTTATAAGGTCGAGACAGATGTGTGGGACGGCAAGTGGTGCATTGCCAGCTACAACATCCCAGAGGAGCGTCGAGCGCTGCGTGATCAACTGCGCAAGGAGCTGGGCTGGATGGGCTTCGGGATGCTGACGACCAGCACATGGATCAGCCCGAATAACCTCAGTGATCGCGTAAAGGACCTGACGGAAGCACACGAGATTACGGAGTATGTCGAGATTTTTACATCAGAGCATATGGGCTGGAGCAATCCGAAACAGCTCGTACAGAAATGCTGGGATATCGATGAAATCAATGAAAAATACAAGGCCTTCATCGATGCCTACCGAGAAGAATACGAGCAGCTTTCTGCCAAACTTAGCAATGGGGAAGAAGTTCCAGACAGCCATTGCTTCGTGGAAAAGACAAAGCTCGTCCACCAATACCGCAAGTTCTTGTTCATCGATCCTGATTTGCCGCAGGAATTGTTGCCAGAGCTGTGGTTGGGCAAAGAGGCGGATCAGTTGTTCCAAAATTACTACCAGTTATTGAATCCAGGGGCAGTACGATTCTTCGAGACCGTGTATGAAGCTGCGCCATCCGCATAGGCGAAAGCTGCGAAGGAAAGGCCCTAGCACGTCTAGGGTCTTTTTCAATCAATCGTTTTTCCATTATTTAAAATGTAAGCGTTTTACTTGGGTGTAATTTGGTGGACGCGAATCAAAGGGGGTACAGCACGAATATGACGGAATTGCTGCAGTACGTTGCAAACGGCCTCGTCAGTGGCGGGATTTACGCGATCGTAGCGGTTGGTTTCATCACGATTTACAACGTAAGCAAGGTGATTAATCTGGCGCAGGGTGAATTTTTGATGCTGGGCGGAATGGTTACAGTCGCCTTGATAGGTATGAATCTTCCGTATGGGTTGGCGGCATTGCTCGCGATCCTCATGGTCACTTTGATCGGAGTTTTGATGCAGAAATATGTAATCGCTTACGTAAAAAAAGCTAATCCAATTAGTTTGATTATTTTGACGATAGGTATTTCGACACTTATTCGAGGCATTGCCAGCTTTATTTGGGGAAAAGATGCGTTTGCACTCGAACCGATTACGAGCAATGAGCCGATCTCGATCGGCGGCGTGATGATCGCACAACAAAGTATCTGGATTTTGGCTGCTGTTCTTATCATTCTTTTTCTACTTTGGTACTTGATGGACAAGACGATTCTCGGTAAAAAAATTAACGCCTGTTCGGTCAACCCGATGGCAGCTCGCCTGATGGGGATTAGCCCGACAAAGATGAGTATGCTGGCCTTCGCTATCAGTGGAGCGACTGGAGCGATTGCAGGAATCGTGATCGCACCTCTTTCCGTAACGTCCTACGATATTGGCGTGCTTCTCGGGATCAAAGGCTTTTCCGCGGCTATTCTTGGCGGACTGGGAAATCCATTGGGTGCAGCTGTAGCGGCATTTTTACTCGGTATCGTCGAATCGCTGGGGGCTGGCTACATCAGTTCCGGTATGAAGGACGCAATCGCCTTTCTAGTGTTGATCGGCATGCTGTTAATTAAGCCATCTGGCATCTTTGGAGAACGCAGCGTTGGAAAAGGAGGGCTATGATGAAGCAGATCATCGATAAGTGGGGTAAAAGCATAGGAATCTACCTGTTTTTGATGATTCTTTTCCCATTTGTTATGCCAGATGAATACTATCGTTCTGTCGGAATTATTATCGGTCTTCAAGCAATCGTAACCATCGGGCTCTGCCTCGTGATGGGACTGGCGGGACAAATTTCGCTGGGACAAGCAGCGTTTTGGGGGATAGGCGCCTATACGTCGGCAGTATTGACGACGAAGTACGGGCTGCCGCCATTTATCGGCCTCATAGCTGCTGCGATTGTTCCAGGGTTATTCGCCTTTATCCTCGGGCGGGCGATAGCGGGACTGCAAGGCTACTACCTCGCGATGGCGACACTAGCATTTGGCTACATCGTCCAGATCGGGATTACGGAATGGGAGTCGGTCACCGGGGGAGCAAACGGGATGATCAGCATTCCGCAGATGACTTTCTTCGGTGGAAGCGAGTTATCCATGTACTTTCTGATTTGGGGAGTCGTCACCTGTGTGCTGCTCTTCTCACTTAATCTCTTGAATTCACGTGTCGGCAGAGCGTTTCGGGCGATTCACAAAAGTGAGATTGCCGCGACCTCGATGGGAATTGATGTCCGCAAGTTCAAGCTGAATGCTTTTGTAGTAAGTGGCATGTTCGCTGGTATTTCCGGCGGCTTGTACGCGCATTACATGGGAATTCTCGATCCACAGCCGTTCGGATTGCACGAGTCGATCAAGTTTCTCACGATGGTCGTCATCGGCGGGATGACAAGCATCTGGGGCGCTTTGATCGGGGCGATCCTGATTGGCTTTATCAGTGAAGGGCTGGTCCTCATGAGTGAAGTGGTGCCGGGCTTGCAGGGGGATGTGGACACGATTGTATTCGGTGCGATTCTCGTGCTGTTCATTATGTTCATGCCAGAAGGATTGGTTCCGCGCATCCGGGCTGCTTTCGAAAAAGGGCAGGCGAGAAAGGCGAAGGCCATGGCTGACGAAGCACAGCGAAAGCAGCAGGTGGAAAGGAAGGCTGCAACATGACAACACTTTTGGATGTGCAAAAGCTCTCTCGTGATTTTGGCGGTGTACGGGCAGTGAATCAAGTAGATTTTCAGGTGCGGGAAGGTGAGATTCTCGCGCTGATCGGTCCGAATGGCGCTGGGAAAAGCACCGTGCTCAACATGGTGTCGGGTGTGATCCCGCCTTCGGAAGGAGAGATTCGCTTTAGCAGCCAGCCGCTGACGCGTGTGCAAGGCTACGAATATGCCGGAATGGGCATCACGCGAACCTTTCAAAACCTCCAAACGTTTGACGATATGACCGTCTTGGAAAACGTGATGGTCGGCATGCATACCAAGACAAGCGCGAGTCTCTTTTCCTGCGGCATGAATCTGGCAAAGTCCCGCAAGGAAGAGAAGCTGATGCAGGAGCAGGCACAGACGTGGATAGAGAATGTTGGGCTGGCAGAGGTAGCGTCCTCGCTGGCTGGGAGCTTGCCATACGGGAAGCTGCGGCTGATGGAGATTGCCCGTGCGATGGTAGCCAAGCCGCGGCTGCTCTTGTTGGACGAGCCTGCTGCGGGTCTGAATCATACCGAGACGGCGGAGATGAGCCGCATGTTTTGCGAGATTCGAGACAACGGAACGGCTATTTTGCTAGTGGAGCATGACATGGACATGATCATGACGATTGCGGACCGTATCGTTGTATTGGATCAAGGATCAAAAATCGCAGAAGGAACCCCGCGTGAGATTCAGGAGAACCCACGAGTGATTGCGGCGTATCTGGGTGCAGAATGAAGCGCGAAAGAGGTGGAACATGATGGGGAAGACAGTCCTTACAGTAGACAACATCACGGCTCGCTACGGTCCGGTAGAAGTGCTGCACGGTATTACTCTACAAGTGAACGAAGGGGAGATCGTCTCCCTGTTAGGCGCAAATGGGGCAGGCAAAACGACGCTTTTGAACTGTATCTGCGGTTTGCACGGCGACAAGGAAGGGAAGATTTGGTTTCGTGACGCGGATATTACGCGTGTCCCTGCGGAGCTGGTGGTACCCCGGGGCATGGCGCATGTACCAGAGCGCAGACAAATTTTTTCGACGCTGACCGTGGAGGATAATTTGTGGCTGGGTGCTTCGCATCGGATGCCCAAGACGAGCAAAAAGGAAATTGCCAAAGAAATGGAGACGGTGTATGAACGTTTTCCCATTTTGGCAGAGCGGAAATGGCAGCTCGGGGGAACGCTTTCTGGGGGGCAACAGCAGATGCTCGCCATTGGCAGAGCGCTCTTGTCTCGACCGCAGCTTCTCTTGTTGGACGAGCCTTCTCTAGGATTGGCTCCACTGATTGCCAAAGAAATCCTGACGATTGTGCAGGAGATTCGCTCGGAGTGGGGCACCACGGTGCTGTTGGTCGAGCAAAATGCTCGCGCAGCGCTCGCTATTTCCGACCGGGCATACGTACTCAGTACGGGCACCGTCATGCTGGAAGGGAACGCAGACGAGATTAGCAATGACCCGCGTGTACAATCTGCTTATTTGGGAAGCTCACATGAAGCTGTTTGACAAAGATAAACCACATACATGAGGGGGAACACCCATGAAAAAACAAACATTCAAAAAATGGCTATTTCCAGCAGCAGTCGCTTCGCTCGTATTCTTGAGCGCCTGTGGAGGCGGCGCTACGCCAGCAGCAGAGTCAGGCACTGGTGGCGCTAGTAAGGACCCGATCAAGGTCGGCGCTATTTTCTCTCTGACTGGTCCGAACAGTCCGCTCGGCGTACCGGAGAAGCAGGCGGTAGAGCTGTTGGTAAAAGAAATCAACGGTGCAGGCGGTGTGGATGGCCGACCGGTGGAAGTCATTTTTGAAGACGACAAGTCTGATAATACGGAAGCAGTAAAAGCAATCAAAAAGCTCGCTTCGAAAGAAAAAGTCGTAGCTGTACTAGGCTCCTCAGGCAGCGGTCCGTCTCTCGGGATGGCTGAATATGCCGCAGCAGAAAAGCTCCCGCTGATCTCGATGGCAGCGGCAAACCAAATCACCAATCCGGTTCGTGCAGGCATCTACAAAACACCGCACACGGATGTGCACGGAACGAAGCGAATTTTTAAATATTTGAAGGAAAAAGGCATTACAAAAATTGCTACGCTCAATGACAGCAATCCATACGGAAGTGGCTGGACGACGCAATTGCAAAAATATGCGCCTGAATACGGAATCACGATTATAGCGGAAGAAAAATACGGCACAAAAGATCCGTCCATGAGCTCCCAATTGACCAAGATCAAAGGGACTGATGCGCAGGCGCTGATTGTGGCAGGTACGAACCCTGGACCCGCTACGATTGTGAAGGAAGCCAAGCAACTGAACCTCACTATTCCGATCATTAGCAGCCATGGCTCTGCGAACAGCAAATTCCTCGAACTGATTGGAGACGCAGGCGAGGGTGTCCTGATGGTAGCTGGAAAACTGCTCATTCCTGAACAAGTAGCGGCAGACGATCCGCAATCTGCGATCATCAAAAAATTCGTGGATGGCTATCAAGCTGCCTACAATACACAGCCAGACGGCTTCGCGGGATACGGATACGACGGCTTGAATTTGCTCGTGGAAGGCTTGAAGCAAGCAGGCGGCGACACATCCAAACTGGGCGAAGTATTGGAAAAGGTGAAATACGTAGGGGTAACCGGAGAATTCAAGTTCACGGCTGATGATCATAACGGTCTGACGGAAGATAGTATGATCATGGTTGAAGTGAAGGATGGAAAATTCCAGCTCGTTAAATAAGTGAAAGAAGTTCGTTCCCTCCGCGTACTGAAGAAGAATGCGGGGGGAATCGTTGTTTTCATCAGAAGGGTAGGAGGATCATGCATGTCTCAATTGCTGAATAGTGTCTTAATGGTCGCACCGATTTTACAAAAGGCATTTTTGTCCGAATGTATGGTAGGAGTCACTGACAAAGAGAAGTTTCTCGCCTATTATCCGGCACAGGGCTTGAACTTGGGAATTCGAGTAGGAGACGAATTGCGCCCGGGGAGTATTAATGCGACGGCTGTAAAAGAGAGAAAGCGGGTCGTGAAGAAGATTTCCCAAGAGCTCTACGGCATTCCTTATATCGCAGTTGGTTATCCGCTTGTCGAAAATGGACAAGTAGTCGGTTGCTTGGCGACAGGCGTGACGACTGATCAAGAGGATCGCTTGCACGGCTTGGCTCAAAACTTGACTGACGCGCTGGAAAATATTGCTCAGCACACAGAAAGTCTGGCAAAGGACGCGGACCATTTGGCACAAGCTAGCCACACACTGAGTGATGCAGCGGGTCAATTAGGACTGAAAATTGCAGAAACGACCCAGATCAACGAATTGATCCGCAATATCTCAACGCGCTCCAATGTACTCGGATTGAATGCCGTCCTCGAAGCGGCACGTGCAGGTTCTGCTGGTCGCGGCTTTTCCGTGGTCGCAGAGGAAATCCGTCAGCTTTCCCAGACAACCGCTACTTCAGCGAAGGGTATTTTTAGTCTGTTAGATGAAATGAATGCACTCGTCGGGACGGTAACGGGCGAAATGGAGAAGACGATGAATCACAGCGTACAGCAGTCAACGCGAATACAGGAGCTGGATGCAGTCATGCAAGAGCTGCGGCATATGACCGAGCAATTGAAAAAGGCAGCAGAAATAACTGGGCGTGGAGAATAGGAGAGTCCCTATGTAAGCGTATTGCAAAAACGTATGACGATATGTTATTATTGCGTTATAAAAACGTATTATAATTTTAACATAATGCATATCTGATAAAAGGAGGGCGTTCTCCATGCAAATGAGGCTCGAACATGCCGATCTGACTGAAAACGAAAAGTTGGAAGCGTTTTTAGCGAGAATCGATCGCGGGGAAAAAATAGAGGCAGACGATTGGATGCCAGACGACTATCGCAACCAGTTGATCAAGCTGATTTCGATGCATGGCATCAGTGAGATCATGGGTGCCTTGCCGGAAAAAGAATGGGTACCAAAGGCGCCAACACTGCGCAGAAAGCTGGCAATTATGGCAAAGGTCCAGGACGAGATGGGGCATGGTCAATTGCTGCTTCGTGTCGCAGAAGACCTGCTTGAGCCATTGGGCAAGACGCGCGAGGATATCATGAATGATTTGTTTACAAAAAGACTGAAATTTCACAATGTATTCCACATGGAAGCGCCTACCTGGGCTGATGCTGGTGTGATTGGTTGGCTGGTTGACGGAGCGGCTATCATTACGCAATCGATGTCCCTCGATACATCTTATGCACCGTATGCCCGCGCTCTGCATCGGATCTGTGCGGAGGAAAAGTTCCACGCCCAACACGGGGAGAGCATCGTCTTGGAGTTGGCAGAAGGCACCGATGAACAGCGGCAAATGCTGCAAGATGCCATTCATCGTTGGTGGCCTGCCCTCTTGATGTTTTTCGGACCGCCGGAAAACGGCAACATTACGAGCAATCAGGAAGCCAACATGCGCTACAAGATTCGTACACAGACCAATGAAGAATTGCGCCAAGTATTCCTGAAAAAGTATTTGCCGCGTATTTTCCACCTTGGCTTCACAGTTCCAGACGATACGATTCACTTCGACGATGCTGAAGACAAATGGGTCTACCAACAGCCTGACTGGGAAGAGTTCAAGCAAATCGTCAAGGGAAACGGACCTCGCTCCGCTCACCGTCTGAATCTTCGGGTAATGTCTTATGAGGAAACCAAATGGGTGCGCGACGCAATTATGTCGTACGGCCGACAAGTAGGGTAGGTGAATGTGGATGAGCAACGAGAACTTTTTCATATACGAAGTATTCAGCCAAAAAAGCGTAAATGCTCCGTTCGTCCAACAGTTCAGTTTGTTGGCACCCAATAAAGAAGTCGCATTGAGCATGGCGAGGGAGAACTTCCTGCGCCGCGAGCCTTGTTTTAATTTGTGGGTAGTCAAGCGCGACGACATTTTTGGACTGCCGCCAGAGGAGCGTCCTTTCCTAGAAAGACTCGACAACAAGAGCTATCGGGAGACCAGAGGATATGGCGACTTGCAGTCGAGATGGCGTAACCATCGCGAGCAGTACGAAGAAAAACAGAAGCATGCAGGCAACGGCAGTTAAGCAGGAGGGATACAATCATGGGCGACCGTTTACATGTAGAAACAGTGGAAGCAGCAAAACAAAACCCGTCATTTGCAAAAGCCTTGACCGACCTGTTGTTCCAGCTTGCTGATGACGATTTTATATTGGCATATCGCGGATCGGAATGGCTTGGGCTTGCTCCGCATATTGAAGAAGACGTGGCTTTTTCATCGATGTCTCAGGACATGATGGGCCATGCCGTGATGTTTTATGAAATGCTTGAGCAATTAGGGGTAGGCAAAGCAGACGATCTCGCACAGCTGCGTGAGGCGAAGGCGTTTTCCAATGCGATCTTGGTAGAGCGTAAAAACGGTGACGGCGATTACAACGATCATCCTCATTATGATTGGGCTTATGCGATTGTTCGCAGCTATGTGTACGGCTTATACAAGCAGGTTCGCTTGGAGGCTCTTACGCAGTCGTCATACGCACCACTCGCGCTGGTCAGTCGCAAAATGATGACAGAGCATCGCTATCATCTGATGCACTGGCAAGTTTGGTTGAAGCAATTGGCGAACAGTACGGCTGATGCGCGTCAGAAGCTGGAGGCAGCCATTGCAAAAGTTTGGAAGGATGCCGGGGAGCTGCCTCATCTAGGACAAAACCAGGGCGATATCGTTCAATTTGGCCTAATTGCAGAAGAAGAGCAACTGAAACAAAAATGGCTGACACTGACCAAAGACATTTTCGAAAAAGCAGGACTCAACTGGCCGGGTGAGCCAGGAGTGCCACAAGAACGCGGCCGTCACGGTGAACATACTGCTGATCTGGTGCAAGCTTTGGCTACCTTGTCTGAAGTGTATCGCATTGATCCGGCTGCAGGCTGGTAAAAAGGAGTGATTCTCTCATGGCGCAAGAAGAACTGCAACTGCATGAAGGGCTTGAAGCGACATGCTGGGAACTGCTGCAGCAAGTAACGGATCCCGAAATTCCGGTGATCAGCATGGTGGAGATGGGGATGATTCACAAAGTGCGCGTCGAGGCAGACGTCGTACATGTCGAGGTGCTCCCTACCTTTGTCGGCTGTCCGGCACTCGAGATCATGAAGAAGAACATCACAGAAAAGCTGGTGGAGGCAGAAGGAATCAATCAGGTTCAGGTAGCGTTCGTCTATGATCCAGCCTGGACATCTGATCGTATCGCCTTGGATGCTCGCGATAAGCTGAAAAGCTTTGGCATCGCGCCGCCACCGCTTGACTTCAAACCGGGAGATACATGGGAAGTGGCATGTCCCTACTGTGATTCCCCGTATACACAAATTGAAAATTTGTTTGGCCCTGCTGCTTGTCGAAGTATTTTGTATTGCCGGCACTGCAAAAATCCGTTTGAGGCCCTAAAACCAATCTATTGAGAGAGATTGAGAGGAGCGAATGTCATGGGAGAGTACAAGCAAATGTTTATTAATGGAGAATGGGTGACTGCCGAGAGTGGCGAGTCCATTCAGATTACGAATCCTGCTACAGGTGAAACAGTTGGAACAGTAACCTTCGGCGATGGGCGTGATGCCAACAAGGCCATCGACGCTGCTCATCAGGCATTTGCAAGCTGGTCTCGACTGACTGCTCGCGAGCGCGCCAAATATTTGTACAACTTGTCCGAGCTGGTGAAAAACAATCGGGATGAACTGGCGGGCATCATTTCTGCTGAAATGGGCAAGCCTTTGGGCGAGGCAAAAGGCGAAGTGCTGGGTGCCGCTGATAACTTTGTCTGGTACGCAGAAGAAGCAAAGCGTGTCAACGGAGAAACGATCCCATCCTCGGTTGCGAACAAGCGCATCATGGTGCTGCGTCAGCCAGTAGGAGTGGTAGGGGCGATTACCCCGTGGAACTTCCCAGTGAACATGGTTGCACGTAAGATCGCTCCGGCTTTGGCTGCGGGCTGCACGGTGGTATTAAAGCCAGCAGAAAGCACGCCGCTGTCTGCGATTCGCATGTTTGAGCTGATTGAGCAGGCTGGATTTCCAAAAGGCGTCGTAAACCTTGTCATTGGAAATCCAGAATCGATTGGGAAGGAGTTCATCGACAATCCGAAGCTCTCCAAAATCGGATTTACAGGCTCCACTCGTGTAGGCAAGCTGCTGATGGAGGGCGCAGCAAAGCAAGTGAAGCGCGTCAGCATGGAGCTTGGCGGTCACGCACCGTTCATCGTATTCCCGGATGCAGATCTGGATGCAGCCGTAAAAGGTCTATTTGAGAGCAAGTTCCGCAACTCCGGTCAAATGTGCATTTGCACGAATCGTCTGTACGTCCACGAGGATGTCGCAGATGCGTTCACAGAAAAGCTGGTAGAGCGTCTGAAGCGTGCGAAGGTAGGCGATGGACGCCAGAAAGAGACAGAGATCGGTCCACTGGTGAACGAGCGTGCCTTGAACAAGGTGCTCGAGCATATCGAGGACGCCAAGGACAAAGGCGGGCAAGTGGTATACGGTGGAAATCGTTTGGTTGAAGGTGATTATGCGAAGGGCTTCTATTGCGAACCGACCTTGCTTGCTGGCGTTACATCGGATATGAAAATCTCCTTTGAGGAAACGTTCGGTCCTGTCGTTCCACTCGTGCGTTTTACAGAGGAAGCGGATGTCGTACAGATGGCAAACGACACACGTTACGGCTTGGCTGCTTATGTGTACACCCGCGATAATCAGCGTTGCTTCCGTATGGCTGAGCTTCTCGAATACGGAATCGTTGGAATCAATGATGGTTCTCCTACGCAGACGCAAGCGCCGTTTGGCGGATTCAAGGAAAGCGGAATCGGCCGTGAGGGTGGTCGCTACGGAATGGATGAGTACCTGGAGACGAAGTTCGTTTCCTTTGGACTTTAATATTAGAAAGGAAAAAGAGTTCAGACAAGATCTGGACTCTTTTTTATTTTCATATAGGAAAGGTTTTACAAGGTAACGATGAACCAATAAAGCTGGTGAGAAGAAAAAGCACAGGGCTCGTAGACCTTGACAACGTCTACCCAGTCGGAACTTCAAAAAGGGGACCCGCTTGTCGAACACTTCTTCCCTGAGAATCTTCCGCCCGTAGGGTGGCTTTGGCTCGACGGTCCCCTTTTTGAAGTGGAGACGGCCAGTGATGCCCCCTTGCGGGCGTGTCAGAGTCGAAGAGAACTGTGCTTTTTCTTCTCCTCCACTATGTTGACTCCACTCATAAGGAGTTTTTTTGTGTAAATTTTGTGAATTGTATTGTTCAACACTTTGTTCATTTTTATCTACAAAGAAAAAGGGAATCAACGGTATAATGGAGATTGGATCAAGGGCAACATTTAATAGATAAAAATTGGTATTTCATATTGACACAAAACGTACATATGACGACGCCCAGCGAGAGTGGTATCGTCCAAGATTTTGCATTTGGAAGGGAGGATATAAAAATGGGAAATGAACATCAAATGCACGAGATGTCACCGGCTACCGGATCAGCAACCTTTTCGGATTTATGGAGTCCGGATGTGATGCTTTTGTCGTTGCTTGTGACTACTGTCTACTTTCTCGTAACAGGTCCTATGCATAAACGTTTTGAAAACGCTACACCGGCGACTGGCAAGCAAAGATTACTTTTTGTGTTGGCAATCGTGTTGTTTTACGCCGCACAAGGAAGCCCTATCAGTTATTACGGCCATCATTACATGTTTAGTTTGCACATGCTCCAACAATCGATCTTGTACTTTGCCCTGCCACCGCTTATGCTCCTGGCAATGCCTGAATGGCTTTTGGCCAAGATTTTCCGTCCGAAAGCACTGAAGTTCATCCTAAACTCTTTGACACATCCGTTAGTGGCAGCGCTGTTGTTCAACTCACTGTTTTCGTTTTACCATGTTCCGTTTATTTTTGATGCCGTCGCGATCAACCATGAGTGGATGACGTTTTATCATGTCATTCTCGTGATTGCCGCATTTGCGATGTGGTGGCCAATTGTGAGTCCGTTGTCTGATAACAAGCGACAACTGGCCGGATTGAAAAAGCTGTCGTACGTTTTTGCAAACGGTGTCTTGATTACGCCAGCCTGTGCGCTGATTATTTTTGCCTCGGAACCGCTGTACGCTACTTATATAGCTGCTCCACAGCTATTCGAGAGTCTCGACGCGTTTAACGACCAGCGTCTTGGCGGAATCATTATGAAGCTGGTACAGGAGCTTGTTTACGGCTGTGTGCTGGCCTATGTCTTCTACCATTGGTACAAGGCAGAGAAGCAGGACGACATGCCGATGGATCAATCATTCGGTGCTGAAAAGCCGACTTTTTAAATACGCGCGAACAGCAGAAACGTTTGTAGAATGAGGTGAAAAAATGGGGCTCATATTGCCTACGGTAAGTACGGCTTTTATCGTCATTAGCGGAATTCTCGTTGCGATTGGCTGGTACGCCATTGCGAAAAAACAAGTAGAAAAGCATATGAAGATTATGAAATGGGCTGCGATCTGTGCCACGATCTTCTTTATCACGTATGTCTCCAGAACGGTGTTTATCGGAAACACGCATTTTGGCGGACCAGACAGCATCAAGCCAATCTATCAGACGTTCTTGTTCTTCCACATCATCCTGGCAACAGTCGGTGGTGTGATGGGCCTGATTACACTCAGATACGCTTACAAGAAAAACTATGCTTCACATCGTAAAATCGGTCCTTGGACGTCCATTGTGTGGTTTGTCACTTCGATTACAGGAGCTGCGGTTTATTTGTTGCTGTACTGGGTTTATCCAGGTGGCGAGACGTCTGGCGTGCTGGATGTAATTTTTGGTAAGTAATCGTTTTCGTAGTTTTTTGGGCATTGGATACAATGTAGTTAGTTTATCCAGACAAGATTCGGATGTTCAGATAGAAGGAAACAGGAGGTACAAAACGTGGACCAGCAAATGACCGTGCAGGAATCGCTTGATGCCGATGCTTCTTTGCAGACACAGCCGGTAGGGCCAGCTACCTTTGGGGATTACGTACAACTAACGAAGCCTGGCATTACCCTGTCAAACTTGATGACCACTTTTGCTGCTTTATGGTTAGCGTCCTACGGTTATCCGAACTGGAAACTGGCTCTATTCACCATGCTGGGAACCGCTTTGGTCATTATGTCGGGTGCTGCTTTAAATAATTTCTACGACCGTGATCTGGACAAAAAAATGAAGCGGACGCAAAATCGTGCGGTAGCGACCGGAAGAATTTCTGCACGTAACGCAATCCTCTTAGGGATTGGCCTGCTGTTGGCAGGGGTTACCGTTTTGGCTGTATATGCGAATCCCTTGGCGGCGGTTTGGGGATTGATCGGTCACATTTTTTACGTGCTGATTTACACGCCGCTGAAGCGAGTGACGACTCTCAATACGGTGATTGGCGGTATTTCAGGTGCAGCTCCTCCGGTGATTGGGTGGGTAGCGGTAACAGGCACCATGGACATGACGGCTTGGCTGTTGTTCCTGGTCTTGTTTTTGTGGCAGCCTCCCCATTTTTTGGCGTTGGCCATGCTGAAAACAGAAGAATACCGTGCAGGTAATCTGCCGATGCTACCGGTAGTAAAAGGCTTTGCCGAGACGAAGCGACAAATGGTGCTGTGGGGTTCGGTATTGTTCCCAGCTTCTTTGCTGCTGTTTGTCCATGCTAGCCTAGGCTATGTGTATTTGCTCGTCATGGGCGTGATGGGGATTGTGTATATGGTTCTGCTTTTACAAGGGTTCAAAACCAAGGATGATCTTGCTTGGGCACGTAAACTGTTTGGCTTTTCCATCCTTTATTTGACCGTATTTTGTGCAGCGATCGTCATTAGTACCATGGTCAACTATTATTGACACGAAACACTCACTAAATGTTCACGGAACATCCCTTGCTTAGCAGGGGATGTTTCATTATCGTAAGAGAGGACATAGAACGAGGTGTTGTTTGATCCTCACAAGAAACAGGGTGAATTACTATGGAAAAATGGCTAAAGCCGTTAGCTTTTCTCGCTACCTTGATCATGTTTATCGTGATGGTAGCCGGTTCGCTTGTTACAAAAACAGATTCAGCACTCGGCTGTGGAAATGACTGGCCGCTGTGCAACGGTAAATGGGTTCCAGAATATACGTTGGCATCCATTATTGAATATTCTCATCGCCTGATTACAGGTGTTGCCGGTATTGTTGTCGCGATTTTCTCTGTACTTTGCTGGCGCTATTACAAAGGCAACCAAGAAGTTCGCAATCTCGCTATTTTTGGTTTGTTTTTCATCGTAGTGGAGTCCATTCTCGGCGCTTCTGCCGTTATTTGGCCACAGTCCTCATCTGTTTTGGCTCTGCATTTCGGATTCTCTTTGCTTGCTTATTCAGGCGTATTCTTGTTGAGTGTGTTCGTTTATCAGCGAGAAAAAACGCAAAGCTTGGTGAAAACGACCGTCTCAAAAGGCTTCCGCAACTGGATGTGGTTCGTCGCTATTTATACGTACGCTGTCGTTTATCTCGGAGCGTATGTCAGACATACAGGTTCAAGTATGGCGTGCAGTGACTGGCCGCTGTGTCAGGGACAGGTCATCCCAGAGTTATACGGACAGACCGGTATTCATTTTGCCCACAGAATCGCTGCGTTGGTGTTGGGATTCTTGTTGTTGGGGACAATGATTTACTGCATACGTCATTTCAAGGAAAAACGGCGTGACTTGTACGGTGCAAGTATCCTGAGCTTTATTCTTTGCATCGCGCAGGTGTTCAGCGGCGGCTTCGTCATTATTTTCAAGCTTCACCTGTACGCTACGCTGACTCACTCCATGATTATCACGATTTTGTTCGGGATCATCTGCTACATGTGCTTGCAGACGTTGAAGTCACCGACAAATGAAAAGCTGAGAAGGTAAGAGGAAAGCTGCGCTCCTGATTCGTGGGAGGGCGGCTTTTTTATCATGGAGCTGTGGTGGGGGAAGAAGTGCATTTCCAGTCTACGCTTCGGCCTACGCCCTGCAAGGGGGAATTCACTGTCCGCTCCGAAATGAATGGCAGGAGCGCTTCAAACGTTGAAGTTTCGAGGAAGGATCTCATAAGTGAAGCTGAAATTCCGCCCGAACGCAGAGAGGAAAAAGGCGACTGGAGAACATGTGGCAAGTCTTCGTCCCGACCCCAACGGATAGAGGACAGCGAATTACGAACCGTCAGGCTATTGCCCTGGCGGTTTTTCTGCATTCAAAGGAATAAAAACACCATTTTCCCAACGATACATTTGCAAAGTAGTCTCAGGCTTGCCCAGCAGTAGTTCACCTGTATCCGGGTTTAGCTCCTGCTTCGTTTGCCAGTGGTAGAGCAGTGGTTTTGCTTCGTCATCATGTACGATTTGATAACTGCCGACAGTTCGAAAAAGTTGACCACCCGGCACGGAAACGGTTTCCCGCAGCAGTCCTTCCCATGCTTTGACCAGACGACCTTTGTCCAAATACCACAGATTCGCCTCGTAGACCGATACGCCTGATCCGCCAGTATGCTGGACTGTTTCAAAAACCCGTTTTCCTGCGAGTAGACGCGGTTCATCTTCCGCGTTCTTATCAATCGCGGGGGAATTCACTTCACGTGTATAGTCCCAGTGGTCCAATTGCAGGCGCGGTGGATTCCATTCCTCTTCCGCGATGAGGGCATACGCACGATCTGGCCTTTGATCCAAAATGTAAAAGTTACCGATATGTACGCTACCGTTATGCTTGGCGACAATTTCTGGTACCGGGTCATCATCGAGATTGACGAGTTGAAAATCAAAGTTGTCGGTAACAATTGGAGCTTTGGCTTGCTTGTTAATCCATTCCATCACTTGTGATGTGGTAGGCTCCTTGGACGCAAGGGGCGCAGGGGTGGCTTGGACGAGATAAGGGGCGGCAAGTACAGCTGTTAAGCTAATTAGCAGGCGGGAAGTACGCAACGGTAACGAGCTCCTTTCCGGGATGAAATCGGGGATGACGATCTGTTCAGTTGGAAGACGAGCGGTCAGGAGCAAAAGTTACGGGGAAGTGGAGTAAATTTCAACCGCGAACAGCGCTGTCTTTTGTTACAATGAAAAGCAAACACATGATCGTGGAGAGTGATAGGAGTTATGCGGATATTACATACAGCCGACTGGCATTTCGGGCGGCAGCTGGAAGGGCGGGACCGCCGGATTGAGCAAGCAGCATTTGTGGACGAGCTTTGTCACATAGCTGATGAGCGGGAAGTAGATTTGGTACTCATTGCTGGGGATGTGTATGATTCGGTCAATCCGCCTGCTTGGGCGGAAGAGCTTTTTTATGATGCATTGGAGCGCTTGTCTTCGGAAGGCAGGCGTGGTGTTGTCGTGATCGCGGGGAACCATGACCAGCCTGAGCGGGTGCGAGCAGCAGCGCCGCTTGCCACAAAGCACGGGATCGTTTTGTTGGGCTTGCCGAAGGAAGCACCATTACTGACACAGGAGTCATCTTCTGATCGCGTGCAAATTGTGCAGGGAGGCCCTTCTTGGCTGGAAATGAAGATTCCCGGCTGCGCTGCGAATGCAGTAATTTTGGCCTTGCCTTATCCTTCTGAATCGCGATTAAAGGAGCTATTAAGCGAAAGCTTTACCCTGGAGCAGATGCAGCTTGCTTTTTCCGAGCGCATTGCACAATTGCTTGCTGATCTGTCTGTTCATTTTCGCGAGGATACGGTTAACCTGGTCACGAGTCACTTGTTTGTCATGGGCGGTAAGGAAACGGATTCCGAGCGACCGATTCAAATTGGGGGAGCGTTGACTGTATCGCCGCAGGCTTTTCCGAAGAACGCTGATTATGTGGCACTCGGCCATCTCCATCGACTGCAAAAGCTCAGTGACAAGCCGTTGGTGCGTTACAGTGGCTCGCCGATTTCGTACAGCTTTTCTGAAGCAGGTCAGAGCAAGGCAGTCGTACTGGTCGAGGTGGAGCCAGGGCAAGAAGTGCGTGAGGAGATCATTTATTTGACGAGCGCACGGCCATTGGCACGGTGGAAAGCAACGGAGGGAATCGAGCAAGTCGAGCGCTGGTTGGCAGAGGGACGCGATGCAGGGGCGTGGATTGACTTGGAGCTGCACGTATCTGGCGTGATCGACCCAGCAGAATTTCAGCGTGTCCGCAAGCTTTCGGATGATTTCTTGAAAATACAGCGTGTTGTTGTGAGGGAAGAGCGTGAGGAGGAAGAGGAACAGCGGGTCGAGCTGACAGAGCTGACGTCCGATCAATTGTTCAAGCGCTTCTATGAACGGAGACGGGGAGCAGAGCCGGATGAGCAGCTGGTGGCCTTGTTCCAGCGTCTATTGGCAGAAACCGGAGGAGAGGGGGAAGAAGAGTGAGACCGATACGATTGAAGCTGGCAGGGATGCACAGCTATCGAGAAATGCAAGAGGTCGATTTCGAAATGCTATGTCAGGCGGGATTGTTTGGGATATTCGGCCCGACTGGAAGCGGGAAATCGACGATCTTGGACGCGATCACCCTAGCGTTGTACGGGCAGGTCGTCCGGCTGGGCGGGGGTAACCACCCGAAAGAAGTGCTAAACCAGCTGGAGCAGCGCGTTTTCGTTTCCTTTACCTTTGAGCTGGGGACTGGCGAAGAGCGCAAGCAATATACAGTGGAACGAGAATTTGGTCTGGATAAAAAGGGGAACAAGCGACAGCCGGAAGTGAGGCTGATTCAGTCGGGAGCCTTGACCGGAGAGCCGGATGTCGTATTGGAGTCCAAAGCCACGTCCGCGACAGCCGCGATTGAGGCACTGATTGGTCTCACTTTGCAGGACTTTACCCGGGCGGTCGTTTTGCCACAGGGTCAATTTTCCCGCTTCTTGACGCTGAAGGGCAGTGAGCGCAATGAGATGCTGCAACGGATGTTCCGCCTACATATTTATGGGGAAAAGCTGAGTGAGCGCGTACGACACGCGTTGGAGCAGGTCAAGGAACAGATGCATCGTTTGCAACTGGCGAGTGCAGCTCTGGGTGACGCAGGTCCAGAAGCCTTGGAGCTGGCGAGACAAACGTGGGAGGAAGCTGCGCAAAAAGAGCAGGAATTCACCCAGCAAAAACAGGAGCTGGCCGGGAAGCTTAAAGAGCTGGAACAGCTTAACCAGTGGCATCAGGAGCTAATGCAAGTCCAGGCGCAACTACAGCAGCAGGAAGCAAATGAAGCGGAAATGGCATCCCTAACCGCGAAGATTCGTGAATGGGAGTCGAGTATTCGACTGTGGCCATTAGTCCAGCAATATGAGCGTTTGGATCAGGAATGGCATGCGACTGGTGCGGCATTGGAACGCAGCCGCGAACAGCAGGAGAGTGCTCGTTTGGCCGTAGATGAGGCAGAGCAAGCGTATCAGAAGGTCCATGCCGAGTTGGCTGAACAGGAGCCGTTACTGATTCAGCAAAAGGGTAGGCTGGTACAGGCGCAGGAGTGGGAAGAGGAGCTAAAGGCGATCCGGGAAGAGTGGACAGGTCTGGAGCGAGAGTGGAATGAAGTGTCAGTCGCCTTGACTAACACAGAACAACAGCTGGAAAAGGATGAAGCCGACTTAAAAAACTGGGAGCTTGCGTGGGCGGATCTGCAAGAACAGATGAAGCAGGTCACCATCTCTCCTGAATGGCGTGCACAAATAGCAGCAGCCAGAGAAGCGAAGCAGCAGTGGGAGCGGGACCATGCCAAGGTACGTGAGCTGGAAAAAGAACAACTCGCAGTACAGGAGCACATTCAGGAGGCAACCCATACTGCCGATGAGCACAAGCGCAGCTGGGAAGCGTGTGCGAACCGCTTGGCACAAAAAAGAGAAGAGCTGGCAGCACCAGCTGACTCGGCTTTGATGAGCGAAGCAGAATGGGAGAAAGCAAGAAATGTACTGGCAGACATGAAGCAGGTAGGTCGCCAGTGGCGGGAAGTATTGCAGGCTTTCTCATCCTGGCAGGAGAAGTCTCAACACATCGTCCAGGAGCGCAAGCAATTGGATGAGCGCAATCAAGAGCTGACTCGGGCAGTAGAGGCAAGCGAAGCACTTGTGAGGAGTCAGCTGGCCCAACGAGATGAGCTGCGCCAAGAATGGGAACGCTGGCAGCAGGAAAACATGGCGCGATTTTTGCGCGAACGTTTAGAGGAAGGCAAGGAGTGTCCGGTATGTGGTTCCGAACACCACCCACACGGCCACCAGAACGATACAAAAGCGACTGATGCGGGAACGGAGGGGGATGCCCTGCGTGCCCGAATCAAAGCGTCAGAAGAGGCTTTGCGTGCGGCTGAACAAGAAGCAGGTAAGACCAAGGAAGCCTGGTTGGCAGCAAAGGGAGCGATTGCTGCTTTTGATGAGCGCCTAGCAAGCGTAAAGGCTGAACAGGAACAGCTGGAAGCGCGCTTGGAAGCGATAAAGGCAGAGTGTCGCGGCTACGAACAGCCTTGGATCGTGGATTCTTTTGAAGAGCTTCTCGCTGTCTATCAGCGCGAGGAAAAAGAACTGATCGCCAAGCAAGCGGAAAGAGAGCGACTTAAAGCAGAGCGTGAGCAATTGCAGCAGCAGTTGGAGGTCTTGCGTGAGGAAGAAGCGGAAAAGAAACGCTTGATGGAGCGGAGCACGCTGTTGCTCGAGCAGGCACAGAAGGCAATCGATGAGAATAAAGCGCGTATGGACGCTGCTTTCACGCAAGAAAAGCACTCCAGAGAAGAGCTGGACGAGAAGCGTAATGAGCTTCCCATCGAGGAAATCGAACAGCGGTACGAGGAAATCGGAAAATCAGATCGCCGTTTGGCAGAACTGCAGCAGGTACGATCAGAGAAAGAAACACTGCGTGGAAAGCTGACGATGCAGGTAGAAGCCGCCAAGTCGCGTAAGGTAGAGGGCAAATCACGGGAAGCGGCTCTGAAGGAAAAGCTTGAAGATAGAAAGCGCATGTGGGAACAAAAGCATGCCCAATGGCTGGAGCGCACAGGAGGACTTACTGCGCAGGAGTGTTTGATGCGGGTAGAGGATTCTCTCCTCGGTTTGCGTCAGGCAGTCACGCTGGCAGAGACAAAGCGCAAAGAAACAGCCGAAGCGCGGGAAACGGTGCAAAACAATCTGGTCAAGTATTCGGAGACACTAGCCATCCTCACACGGCAACGCACGGAAGCTCACGAGACCTTGTACAAGGGCTTGCAGGAAACAGGTCTCGGTACTGTTGAGTATGTACGGGAGCGGTACGCAGAGCGCGAGCAATTGCCAAAGGCACAGGAACAAGTCGAGGCTTACACGCGAATCGCAGGGCAGCTTCGTTACGAGGAAGAAAGGCTGAAGCAAGCAGTAGCAGGCCGTTCGTTTACGCAGGAAGAGCTCACCACTGCAAAAGAGGCGTGGGATCAATGGGAGCAAGCCTTCCAGGAGGCGCAAAAGCAAGTCGCTGTCGCTAAAGAGCACGTGGATCGCATGGAAAAAAATCATGACAAATGGCAAGAGCTTCATAAAGAGATGGTACAGCAGCAGGATGAGCAGAGCCGCTTGGAAGAGTTGAAAAAGTTGTTCGAAGCCAAGGCGTTTGTCCAGTTCATTGCGGAGGAAAAACTGGTAACAATCGCAAGAGACGCTTCCTATCACCTAAAACGGATGACCGCCAACCGTTACGGGCTGGAAATCGGGGACGAGGGCGAATTTGTTTTGCGGGATGAGGGAGCTGGAGGAATGCGCCGTCCAGTAAGCACATTGTCTGGTGGGGAAACATTCCTGACCTCCTTGTCGCTGGCTCTTGCCCTGTCGATGGAGATTCAAATGCGTGGCGGGCGCCTGGAGTTTTTCTTCTTGGACGAAGGCTTTGGGACACTCGATCCGGAGCTTTTAGAAGTCGTTATGGATGCGCTTGAGCGACTGCGCATGGACGATTTCACCATCGGGGTCATTAGCCACGTCCCGGAAATACGTGTGCGCATGCCGCGTCGTCTGGTCGTGACACCTGCAGAACCGATGGGAAAAGGAAGCATGCTGCATCTGGAAATGGAGTAGGGAAGGGGAAAAATCATGGCAGTCCAATTTATACTGGGACGGGCAGGAACGGGGAAGACAGAATCGATTCATCGGCAGATGCAAGCCCGGCTGCGGGAAAAGCCGTTGGGTTCGCCTATGATTCTGCTCGTGCCGGAACAGGCCAGCTTTCAGGAAGAGTATGCGCTTGCTACACTGCCAGAGCTAGGCGGTGTGATGGGGACACAAGTGCTCAGCTTCGGTCGATTGGCTCACAGGCTCATGCAGGAGCTGGGCGATCTGACTACCGTGCCTGTTGACGATCTGGGTAAGCATATGGTTTTGCGTATGCTTTTGGAGCGGCACAAAGAAGAGCTGAACGTATTCGGGCGCTCGGCGACACAGCCTGGGTTTGCTTCTCAGCTCGGTCGCTTGATTAGCGAGTGCAAATCGTACGGGGTATCCTTCTCCCATTCCGAGAATCTGGAGTGGGGAGGAGCCAATCTCAATCAAAAAATACATGACCTTCGCTTGATTATGAATGCGTACGAGGCTTACTTGTCAGAGGGGTATTGTGATGCGGACGACATCCTGAACCGAGTGGCCACGATGGTGCGTGATTCCCTGTACATCAAGCAGGCTGAAATATTTATCGATGGCTTTACCGGGTTTACGAATCAAGAGCTGCGCTTGATCGAGCAGTTGATGCAGCACGCCAAGCAGGTGACGATTGCGCTGACACTTGACCCGAATGAACGTGACGCCTCTGTGGATGAACTGGGGTTGTTCCACCCTACGCTACGAACGTATCAAGCCTTGACACTGATGGCGCGTGAATCGGGTGTATCAATCGCCAAGCCGCTTTTATTGACCGAGGCGCAGCGATTCAAGAGCAGTCCATGGCTGCGTCAAGTCGAACAAGTATATTTCCAATGGGGAGACCCGCTGCTCCCGGATCAGCCCGGACGTGCGGACGAAGTGACGATGCTCTCAGCAGTGAACAGGCGGGCGGAGGTAGAGGCTGTGGCGCTGAAGCTCCTGACTCTGTCGAGAGAAGAAGGGTATCGCTGGAAGGACATGGCGATTTTGCTTCGGGAAATTGGGACGTACGCTGATGAGATTTCGGCTGTGTTTACCGAATACGGCATCCCGCACTTCTTGGACCAGAAGCGCTCCGTCATGCACCATCCCTTGGTAGAGCTGGTGCGCTCGGCATTGGAGGTCATTGTTACAAGGTGGCGATACGACGCTGTATTCCGCTGCTTGAAAACAGACCTGCTCCTGCTGGATATTACCGATGAGCATACAGCCCGGAAGGAAATCGACCGACTCGAAAACTACGTGCTGGCTCATGGTGTCTTTGGCTATCAATGGGCAGAAGAGTCCGCGTGGCATTTCCGTGGGCAAGCTGGTGCTGAGGAAGACGCGAAAATCGATGAGTTGAGACGCAAATACGCAGCGCCGCTCCTGTCCTTTGAAAAAGAGATGAAGCAAGCAACGGGCAAAAACGTACAGGAAATGACCCTTGCCCTGTACAACCTTCTGATCGCGCTGGATGTGCCTAACAAGCTGGAGCATTGGCAGCGAAAGGCAGAAAATGACGGTGATCTCGATGCGGCACAGGTGCACGGACAAGTATGGACGGGATTGATCGAGCTGATGGATCAGGTCGTGGAGGTCATGGGCGACGAGAGCATGGACCTGGCGACATTTGCCCGTGTGCTCGACAGCGGTCTGGAGACGATTGAATTGGGACTCGTTCCCCCGGCACTGGATCAGGTGCTGATCGGGGCCATGGAGCGCTCCCGTCAACCGGATGTCAAAGCTCTGTTTTTGCTTGGCGTAAACGAGGGCATTATTCCGTTGCGTCCAAAAGAAGAAGGGATTCTGGATGAGGCGGAACGTGAGCGCCTGGCTGAAATGGGCATGTCTCTGGCACCGAGTGCGAAGCAACGGCTGATGGCAGAGCCTTACCTGCTGTACCAGGCGATGACGAGACCATCGGAGAGGCTGATCCTGAGCTGTGCTTTAGCGGATGAAGAGGGCAAGGCACTGCTGCCCTCCTCCGTGTTTACCCGCATCCGGGAAGTGCTGCCGGATATCCCGCATCAGGTGTTTTACAACGAACCGACGGGGCAGCACGAGATAGATGCATTCCTGCTCGGACATCCGAGGCGTGTGTTCCGCCATCTTTTGACGCTATTGCGATCTATGAAGAAAACGGGTGAGCTGCCAGACTTCTGGTGGGAGGTATACGACTGGTATATTCGCGCTTCTCCCGATGTCAAACGGGAGCAGTGGCTGTTGTCCGGCTTGCGCTACTTTAATCGGCCGCAGGAGCTGGACTTGGAAACAAGCACGACCTTGTATGGCAAACAACTAAAAATGAGCGTGTCACGTCTGGAGCGGTTCCAGTCATGTCCGTTCTCGCATTTCTCTTCCCACGGTCTCAGATTGGCGGAGAGAACGATGTACAAGCTGGAGCGTTTCGATGTGGGGGAGCTGTTCCACGCTTCACTCAAGCGAGCCGTTGAAAAAATGAACGAAGACAATCTGGAGTGGAGCAAGCTGACGGAAGACAATAGCATGCAGCTTGCAAACGTGGTTGTAGAAGAACTGGTTCCAGCGACTCGCAGCAGCATTTTGACGCGGACAGCCCGGTATCGTTATTTGTCCGGCAAGCTGAAGCGAGCAGTCGGCCGCGCGATTTATGTCCTTGGGGAGCATGCGAAGCGCAGCCGTTTTGCACCAGTAGGGCTGGAGGTTTCGTTTGGGCCGAATTCAGATTTGCCGGGATTGGCTTTAACGCTTGAAAATGGCGTGGAGCTTCAGCTAATCGGACGGATTGACCGCGTTGACCAATCACTGGATAGTGAGGTCCCGTATTTGCGTGTGATTGACTACAAGTCCAGTCCCAAGCAGCTGTCTCTCTCCGATGTTTGGAATGGCCTGAACTTGCAACTGCTCGTCTATCTGGATGTCGTCGTGGCAAATGCCGAGGAATGGCTGGGGAAAAAGGCCGAAATGGGAGGCGTTTTCTACTATCAGGTAGCCGATCCTTTTGTGACGGCAAAACGCTTGCTAACGGCTGACGAAGCGGCAAAGGAGCGGGCAAAGCGCTTGCGTATGAAAGGCTTGATGCTCGCAGACCCAGAGCTGGCACGAATGATGGATGGCTATGTAGAGCAAGGTGCGTCAGAGCTGGTGCCATTTGAAATCAAAAAGGACGGAACGCTTTCGTCGCGATCATCTGTGGCAACAACCGAGCAGTTCCAAGCCTTGACCTCCTATGTTCGCGATACCGTGAAGCAAATCAGTACGCGCATGACCAACGGGGAAATCCAGATCGAACCGTACACAAATGGGACGATGACCGCTTGCGATTACTGTTCGTACAAGCCAGTATGCAAGTTCGATGGAGATGCAGGCGGGAATGAGCACCGACAGCTTGCCAAGTGGAACAACAAGCAAATATGGAGCATGCTGGCAGAGCAGCAGATGGCAGGAGAAGGAGGAATGACCGATGGCGGATCAGCAATTGCAGGCCAAGCCTGAGCAATGGACGGACGAGCAATGGCAAGCGATTATCCAGCGCGGGAATAATCTCCTGGTGGCAGCGGCGGCAGGCTCTGGGAAAACCTCAGTCCTGGTTGAGCGGATTATCCGACGTATCATGGACGAGAAGGACCCGGTTGGAGTCGATCAGCTGTTGGTGGTGACCTTTACCAATGCGGCAGCCGCTGAGATGCGTCACCGGATTGGCGATGCCTTGCGAAAGGCATTGAAAGATGACCCGCACTCTTCCCACCTGCGTCGACAACTGGCACTGCTCCAGCGGGCGACGATTACGACACTTCACTCGTTTTGCTTGGGAATTTTGCGCCAGTATTACTATCTGATTGAACTCGATCCTGATTTTCGCATTGCCGATCAGATGGAAGGGGAGCTTTTGCGGCAGGATGTCTTGGAGGAACAGCTGGAGAGCTGGTATGAGAATGACGTGGATTTTCATGCATTAGCTGATGTGATGCTGGATGGTCAGGACGATCATGCCCTTACCATACTACTACTCCGGCTCTATGAGTTTTCGCGCAGTCATCCAGCACCAGAACAATGGCTCGGGGAAGCGGCTGGTAAGTTTGTGGTTCATGATAAAAACGGTCTGGACGGGCTGGAGTGGACCAGAAGCGTGCTGCGTTCTGTGGAGCTGGCACTCGGTGGAATGACGGCTAAGATGCGCAGGTCAGTTCTATTGGCAGGCTCCCCGGAAGGGCCTGCTGGCTATTTGCCTTTGCTTGAGGCGGAAGCAGCTGCCCTGCACCGTGCTGGAGCGGCTTGCAGAGATGGCTGGGAAGCGACCGTCGAAGCGGTTCGAGGTGTTGTATTTGCCAAGCTGCCTCCAGTGAAAGGCACAGATCCGCTTGTGAAGGAGCAGGTGCAGGACCTGCGAAACAGCGTGAAAAAGGAACTGGCAGAGCAAATCGAGCAATACTTTTCTACGAGAGCCGAGCAGTACGTAGCTGATTTGCAGCGGATTGCTCCTCACATGCAGACATTGGCCAGGCTGGTGACAGCATTTTCGGATGCATTTCAATTGGAGAAGCGCTCGCGTGGCTTGGTCGACTTTGGCGACTTGGAGCATCTTGCATTGCGCGTTCTAACCGAAACGAATGAGCACGGGGAGACTGTTCCTTCTTCTATCTCCACTCAATTGCGTGAACAGTTCGCTGAAGTGCTGGTAGACGAATATCAGGATATCAACCTCGTGCAGGAGACAATCTTGCAAATGGTTTCCCGAGACGGAGCGAATGGTCAGCCACCGAATCGCTTCATGGTGGGGGATGTGAAGCAGAGTATTTATCGGTTCCGCTTGGCAGAACCGAAGCTGTTTCTCGAAAAATATGTGACCTATCAAAAAGATGGTGATGCTGACGAAGCGTGCATCGGTCGGCGTATCGATCTGGCGGCGAACTTCCGCAGTAGAAGGGAAGTCGTAGATGCCGTTAACTTTTTGTTTCGTCAGATCATGTCTCACGAGGTAGGTGAGATTGGTTATGATCCATCGGCGGAGCTGATCAACCGTGCGTCTTATCCTGAAGCACAGCCGAACCGTTTGCAGGCAGAGATGCATCTGATCGACCGGAATACAGCGATAGCGGAAGAAGGTCAGGCGGTAGTTGCAGAGGCGACAGATGAGGGCGAAGCAGGTATTCCCGAGGGAGAGTCCGCAGAGGAAGCGAGTGTAGCACAGCTGGAATCACGTTTAATCGCCAGCCGTATTCGCCGCTGGATGGAGCCAGGCGAGGGAGAAGAACCACTGCTCGTTTTCGATAAAAAGGCTGGAGGAATGCGCCCGCTGGCCTATCGAGATATCGTTATTTTACTTCGTGCGACCTCCGGCTGGGGGCAGACGATGCAAGAGGAGCTGCACGCTGCAGGAATTCCTGTGTATGCGGAGCAGACTGCGGGTTATTTCGCGGCGACTGAGGTAGAAACGATGCTCTCCTTGCTGCGTGTCATTGATAACCCGCTCCAAGATATTCCATTAGCAGCTGTATTGCGGTCTCCTATCGTCGGTTTGCGGGAGGAGCAACTTGCTCAAATCCGCATTCATTACACGACAGGGCCGTTTCACCAAGCCGTACTCCAATATGCTGAGGAACGCCCGGCCCAAGAGCCGTGGGAGAAAAGGCTGCGACAGTTTTTTGTCCGATTGGAACTATGGCGGACTGAGGCTCGCAGAGGTGCTTTAGCGGAGCTGCTGACGATGCTGTACCGGGAGACGGGCTATCTCGATTATGTGGCGGCTTTGGAAAACGGTCAGCAGCGACAGGCCAACTTGCGTGCGCTCTATGATCGTGCGAGACAATACGAAGCTGGCTCCTATCGTGGTTTGTTCCGCTTTTTGCGCTTTGTCGACCGTCTGCAAGAAGCAGGCAATGATATGGGCGAAGCACGAACCATCGGAGAAAATGAGGATGTCGTACGCATCATGACGATCCACAAAAGTAAGGGGCTGGAGTTCCCGGTTGTTTTTGTGGCGGGTATGGGCAAGCAGTTTAATACGATGGATTTGAAAAGCCAGTTTTTGCTGCATAAAGATCTGGGCTTTGGCCCGATGGCTGTTGAGCCCTCCATGCAGCTGCGCTATCCGAGTCTGGCTGCGCTAGGCATCCGGCAAAAGCTGCGCCGGGATATGCTGGCAGAGGAAATGCGTGTGCTTTATGTGGCTTTGACGCGTGCACGCGAGAAGCTCATTCTTGTCGGTTCATCCAAGGATCTCGCAAAAAGTGCGATGGACTGGGGCAGACAGGATGACAGCGAGCGGCTTAGTGACGAAGACTTGATTCAGGCAAAGGGATACCTGGACTGGGTAGGGCGTGCGATGCTGCGACATCCTGGTGCAGGATTGCTGCGGGCATATCCAGAGCAACAAGGCTCAGGTGAAGTCGTAAGAGTCAGAAGTGTGCCGGATGATTCGGTTTGGTCGTTTCACTTCTATCAGGCCGATGAGCTCCGTGCCCAAGGAGAGTCAATTAACGACGAGGTGTCACTGTGGGAGCGCATGACCAGACGAGAGGCGATCGAGGAACGACCGTCTGATGACACTTTGCGAGAGATTATCGACAAGAGATTAGGGTGGCAGGACCCACATCCAATTGCGCCACGCGTAGCTGCGAAATGGAGTGTCAGCGAACTAAAGCGACATGCCAAAGTTAGCAAAGACGGACAGCCACTCACACTGCCGTCGATTACGGAAAAGCCAAAGTTTTTGTCTGAGCAAAAATCCAATCGACTGACAGCAGCTGAAAAAGGGACAATCACGCACTTAGTGTTCCAGCATCTCGATTTGAAGCGTCTGCTGGATGAAGCAGATATTCGGGAGCAGGTGACAGCACTCGCCGCTCACCGCTTTTTGACTGACGAGCAGGTACAGGCAGTAGATGTTCCCCAGATCGCCCGATTCTTCGCTGATCCTTTGGGGCAGCGAATGAAGACGGCGGCGGTCGTGCATCGTGAACTGCCATTTACCCTCGTGCTTCCTGCTTATGAAGTAGAAGCGGAGTTAGGTGAAGAGAGCGACGAACAGGTTGTCGTCCAAGGAGTCATTGATTGCCTGTTGGAGGAGCAGGATGGAAGCCTCGTCCTGATCGATTTCAAGACAGATTGGATGGCAAAAGAGGCAACTGCTGTAGCCATCGAAGAGATGAAGAGAAGATACGAAGGCCAGATCAGGCTATACGTCCGGGCGATCAAACAGATCATCAAGCCAAAAGGGAACGTGTCTAGTTATCTTTATTTACTCTCAGGTGGATTCTCTCTTTCGTTTTCGGATGAAAGCATAGATTAGTATGTTGGACCGTCAGGGTTAATAGCTCTGGCGGTCTTTTTGTTTATTAGAGCTGCTGTGGTGGGGGAAGAAGCGCATTTCCAGTCTTCGCTTCGGCCTACGCCCCGCAAGGAGGGATTCACTGTCCGCTCCGGAATAAATGGCGGGAGCGCTTCAAACGTAGAAGTTTCGAGGAGGTAGTCCATAAGTGAAGCTGAAATTCCCTGCCATTTTTTCCTACGCTCGGTTGGGCTCTAGAGGCGCTTGGACTGGAAATGCGCTTCTTCCTACGCGGCTTTGGCTAAAAGGCTCAAGAGCAGATTCATGGAAGCAACTCTGAATTGCCCCTCCAAGATGATCTAAAAGACGGAAGAGGATCAAAGCCATACGAAAGTACTGTCACATGTTTGGAAGGAGACTGCCCGAACAAAGAGAGGATACAGGCGACTGGAAAACATGTGGCAGGGCTTCACCCGACCACTACGCTTAGAAGACAACCACTAATGGTTGTACGGAATGGGAACGTATGTGCTATAATGAGTTAAAATTTTCCTAATCTACATAATCATCAAACAAAGGGTGAACGCAATGAAGATGTTTTTCCAGTATAACTGGCAGGTACGGGACGAGTGGATGGAATGGTGTAAGCAGCTTACACCGGAAGAATTGCTGCGCGAGCGTACCGGTGGGGCTGGCACGATTTTGTATACCTTGTTTCACATTGCTGACGTCGAGTATAGCTGGCTTCGAGGTGTACAGGGGAAGCCGGATATTCAGGTATCGTATGAAGATTACAAGTCTCTGGAAAAGGTAAAAGAACTATCAGATGCATGGCGCATAGAATTGCGTGATTTCATCGAGAATTGGTCAGCGGAGATGGAGAACGAATCAGTAAAGGTCGCCTGGGATGATGAAGTGTACACGAAGGGGGAGCTGCTTCGCCATGTCATCGCTCACGAGATTCATCACATGGGGCAGTTGTCTGTTTGGGCAAGAGAGCTCGGGATTACTCCTGTTTCTGCCAATGTCATTGGGCGCGGATTAACACGCAGGTAGCCCTGACAAAATCCGATCCAAGCTGCACACATGCATAATTTTCCTCCAAACGGATCATACTCCAACTGTTTTCAATCACGGTTAGAAGTGAATGACCCGCTTGGGAGGTCGCACATGATGTCATGGAAAAATCAATTGCTGAGGAAAAAGTCAATTGCGCAAATGCTGGAGCAGGTGGATAAAAACGAGAGCTCTCTCAAAAAGTCTTTAGGTGCTTTTGACCTGACGATGCTGGGCATCGGCGCGATCATGGGAACAGGGATTTTTGTGTTAACGGGCGTTGCCGCAGCCTTGCACGCTGGACCGGCACTTGTTTTGTCTTTTGTTATTTCGGCACTGGCCTGTGTGTTTGCCGCGCTCTGCTATGCGGAATTTGCTTCGACTGTTCCGGTGTCGGGAAGTGCTTATACATACAGCTATGCGGCATTTGGCGAATTTGTTGCGTGGATGATCGGGTGGGACTTGATTCTCGAATACGGAGTGGCTTGTGCTGCGGTGGCAAGCGGATGGTCGGGGTATGCTCAGGGATTGTTAGCCGGGTTTAACATCTACTTGCCGCATGCGCTCACGAGTGCGTTTGATGCATCAAAAGGAACGATCATCGATCTACCTGCGGTCCTCATCATTGTCATCATTACAGCTTTGTTGATGAAGGGAACGAGAGAGTCAGCCAGCTTGAATACCATCATGGTGTTGATAAAAATAGCGGTAGTTGTCCTGTTCCTCGTCGTTGGAGTCATGTATGTCAAACCGGAAAACTGGAGTCCATTCATGCCGTTTGGTTTTGCGGGTGTGGCGACTGGTGCCGCAACGGTGTTTTTTGCTTTTATCGGATTTGATGCGGTGTCCAGTGCGGCCGAAGAAGTGCGCAATCCCCAGCGCGACATGCCAATCGGGATCATCTCGTCCTTACTCGTCTGCACGATTTTGTATATTGCAGTCTCACTGACATTGACAGGGATTGTTCCGTACAAATTGTTAAATGTCAAAAATCCGGTCGCGTTTGCGCTCACCTATGTCAATCAGAACTGGGTAGCAGGTTTCATTTCGTTGGGAGCTATCGTCGGGATCACGACAGTTTTGTTAGTCATGATGTATGGACAGGCACGGTTGTTTTTTGCAATGAGTCGAGATGGCTTGCTCCCCGGGCTCTTCTCGCACGTACATCCCCGCACACAGGTTCCACAAAAGAGCACGCTCGTCGTGGCAGCATTGGTAGCAACCTTCGGTGGATTATTGCCCCTCTCTAGCTTGGCCCAGCTCACCAACATCGGAACGCTGTTTGCTTTTATTTTGGTCTCGATTGGGCTAGTAGTATTGCGCCGCACTCATCCCCAATTACCGCGGGCTTTTCGCGTCCCATTTGTTCCGCTTGTTCCCTTGCTCTCGGTTCTCTTTTGCGGATATCTCGTTTTCAACCTGCCTACGCTGACCAAGTTCGGTTTTCTCGGTTGGCTGTCGGTCGGAGCGACCGTCTATTTCCTATATGGGCGCAGACACAGTCGATTGGCAACAAAAGACGACTCCTCCCAAACATAAATGGCAGGTTAATCCGTTTAGGCATGTTCTTCGTGAGCATGTCTTTGTTTGCTATCTGACAAAGAAATCCAATTCATGGTAGAGTAAAAGCAACCAAAACGACGAGGGAGAGCAGGCTATGAAGCGAAAACGAGCAGATCGACCTGGTTGGAGACGTGTAAAGCGATTGGGCTACCAGCAAAAATGGGTAGAATCTTTATCTTTCTCTGGGTACACTGTCCGCCTGTCACTGGACGAAGTCAGTGAGCCTGCCTACATGCCTGTCGGGGACAAAACTCTGTGTGTGGGCGATAAAGGATATGTGTACATGCAATATTTTCCCCATGGTCAAGCTTATGCCGTTACGAAAATGATGGATGAGTTAGGGAATACCGTGCAATGGTATATCGATATTTGCAGGGGACATGGCAAGGATGAGAACGGGCATATCTGGTATGACGATTTGTACCTCGACATCGTGGTACTGCCGACAGGAGAAGTATACCTGCTCGATCAGGATGAGCTCGATGAGGCATTGAAAAAAGGCGTTATCACGAGCGAGGATCACCAGTTTGCCTCCGAGACCGCTGATCTTTTATTACGAAATATTTTGGCGGGCAAACGGGATGACTTTGACTTTCCGAATTTTTTTGCATAAGCATATGAAAGAACGAAGGCGGTTGTTGCTTTCGTTCTTTTTTTTGTCGACGTACCGCTTTTGGAGTGGAGACGGAGGCCCAGAGCTTGCTCCGAGTTTTCTAATTTAGGAAGGTCACGATGGATGAAAGAGATCCTAGTCCAAAATAACCATGTTTTTATTTCGTGTAAAAAACTGTATGTTACGCCTAAAAAATAAAATACGATTTTTATGAACAAACAAACCATTTAGGAGGAGAAGTATGAAGAGTATATTTCAAGCCTTACTCGCAGTAACACTCATGTTCAGTCTAACGCTAAACAGCAACAACGTATCAGCTAAATCGGAACAAGAAGAGCTTGGTGTACCGAAGCAGTTCCTTGATGATGAGCAGCTAGAGGGAATTGACGCGCAATTTAAAAGTGAATACCAACTCGATAGCACGTATATTTCCGACAACCTAATCAGTTATCCAAAACCTGGGGATGTGTTCGTAACAGTTTCTAATCCTATTATTGCGCAGACAGATGTTCCTACAAACATTCAACCTGCGCTAACATTCTCGATGCCAATTGCTTTTGACAATGATCCGTCAACGGTAGTATCTCTCTATAAGGTTGAAGGAAAATCACCAGTCAGCGGAAAATTGGAGATTAAAAATAACACAATCTATATTCGTCCTGACAAGACTTTGGAATCAAATACGAAATATGCGATCGAGATCGACAAAGGAGCAATTGTAAGTACCACTGATTCTACTAAATCGATCGATAAGTATTTATCTCAGTTTGTGACCAGCAACAACGAAGCGCCTATAGTAATCGATGTAAAGCCGTATGAAGAGGAAACAAAAGTGGATGTAAATGCGGTGATTACAATTCAGTATGATCGCAAAGTGAAAAGTGGAACAAACGAATTCCTATTAATGGATGAAAATGCTGCGGAGGTTCCTGCAACTTTTATCGTCAATAATGATACTGTAACGATCCAACCGAATGCACCTTTAAAAAATAATGCAGAGTACTACTTAGCGGTAGTCCAAGGAGCAGTTAAGGATACATCAGGGAATGAAAGCTATAAATATTTTTCCGCGTTTTCAACAGGCACCCCATCTAATGGAGGGTCCATTCCTGAGAATCCAGAACCAACTCTACCAGAACCAATTGATCTAGAATTAGGTGACATTTCAACAGAGTTTGAGTAGAAGAAATCAGTGAAGAGTGAAATTCAAGGGTGAAATGTAAAGATAGAAGGGTTGTTTCTATTCCAGAGACGGCCTTTTTTCATTCATTACTGAATCCAATTTCCCCTCCCTACGGCTTTTTTGTTTACAATCGTTACAGGGATGTTTGACTAGGTTTGAAAGGTAGTCAGAAGGGATTTGCGTGTCATGGATCAGGCCGCAATGATTTTGGCCAGAGACCACCAATTACTGCTACACGTGTTAAACTTTGACCAGCCGGGAGCCATAGCGCAGATTTGTCGTGGGGAGCAGGTAGGAGACAGATCCTGATAAAAGAGACAACGGTAGCCTAGGACAAGAAAATAAAGTCCTAGACTGCCGCGGATCATTACATCTCACCTGGCGTTTTCTGCCCGATGGGGGGGATATGCCGAAGCTTGATCACGGTGAGTATGGCGATAGCGATCATGAGCCCGCCGCTAACGGCCACAACAGCATGCATGCCGTCTGTAAATGCTATCTGGGCGCCATGAAGAAGTGTTGAACCAATTGGTTCGGGTAATGCTTTAGCTGCCGAGACTGCCCCAGCCAGACTTTCGCGGGAGGCTCCGGCTGTTAACATCGTAACATCTCTCGGGATGAAGCTGGCAATTTGAGTGCGGTACACGTATGTTCCGATGCTGCCTAATACAGCGATACCAAGTGCGAATGCGAATTCACCGCTCGTTTGCAGCAAGGACGCTGCCGAACCCGCTTTCGCAGGTGGGGCCGAGCCGATAATTAGATCGCTGGATAAGCTCGCAAACGGGGCTACTCCCACATTAAAAAAGATATAACCGACGATCAGGGTAGAGAGTCCGGTTCCCGCGCCTACCTGGGACAGTAGAATACAACCAGTCGCCGAGACGGCAAGGCCTGCCCCGATAAGGAGTGACGGTCGAACCCGCCGAGCGATGATCGGCGACAACAACATGCCTGCCATCGACGCAACCACTCCCGGAAGCATGCACATCGCTGCCGCAAGCGGCGATAGTCCTTCCACGAATTGAAGATGCTGTGCGATGAAGAGCATGGAAGCGCCTGTCAAAGTGATCCCGAACAAGCCGCCCAGTGCTGTGCTGAAGGAGGGGTTTGCGAATAGGCGCAAATCCATTAGCGGACTGTCCAACCGTTGCTGCCGTCTTACGAATAACGTCCCACAAACAACTCCTGCCGCGATGGCAATGAGCGGCAAGATCTGTAGACCTTGCTTAGCGATTTCCTTTAGGCCGTATATTGCCGGTAGAATGGTGCACATCGACAGCATGACGCTAGTCATATCCAAATGACCAGGTGCGGGATCCCGATATTCAGGCAGAAGATGGGATGCAGTCAACAACAGCAGCGCCATGACTGGAACGCCGAGTAGAAAAATCGAACCCCATGAAAAATGCTCCAGCATCATCCCGCCGACTACTGGGCCAAGCGCCATGCCTCCCATCGAGCACATGAACCATATGCCTATGGCGAGGGAGCGCTGCTTATGATCACGGAACATATTGCTGATTAAAGCCAGGGACGAAGGCGATACCGTCGCCCCGGCTATGCCGAGCAGCGCCCGTGCTGCAATCAGCATGCCAGAGGTGCTGGAGTAAGCGGCCAACACCGAAGCCGAACCGAATGCCGCTGCGCCGAACATCAGCAGCTTTCGGCGGCCGAGTCGATCTCCGAGCGAGCCCATCGTGATCAGAAACCCCGAGAGCATGAAGCCGTATATGTCCATGATCCAGAGCTGTTCTGTACTGTCAGCGCCGATAGAGAGGCTTATGTGAGGAAGTGCGAGAATCATGACGGACAAGTCTATCGTAACGAGCAGTGCAGGCAATGAAAGCACGGCAAGTCCAATCCATTCGTTCAAACCGGCTCGTTTACTCGATTCAAACGCAACAGCTTTCATTGGGCGTCCAGAACCTCTCCGAGCCGATCCAACATCACCTTTGTTCCGTGCTCACGCTGTTCAGGCGTATCGAGACCATCCAGAAAAACGCCCTGCTCGGTATAGATCAAGCGCGTACCGCCGTCTACGGAATCGAATTCCACCGTCGTCACGGAGACAGACATCCGCTTGTCCTCCATGTCCAGCGTGTATGAGTATACAATTCGCCTATTCTGAACGATTTCCTGATAGCAGGCATCGAATGTGTAAACGGGTCCCCCAGGCGGACCACCGCGATTGAATTCGCGGCCGCCGACGCGGAAGTCGAACTCGTCGGCTTTAGGAAACCAACTAGCTTTGGCTGCTTGACCCGCCCATGCAGCGAATACATGGGCAGGGGAATGCTTATAGTTCCTTTCGATGACAAATGTGGAATGTTTGGCTGATCTTTCACTCACAGTTGAAACCTCCTTGTCATGGTTCTTCCGGATGCTCATCTAAATATTCACCAAGTCGGTCGAGGTGGCGATCCATACTCGATTTTCTCTCGGCGAAAAATTTCTCATGCTTCATTCTCATCGTCCGTATGATGTTCATGAAATGCTCAACGGTAAACGGTTCGTTCCTTTGCATCCGACTCGATACATTCTCAAGCTCATGCAAGAGTTTCTGCTGCATGCGGATACTTTCTTTCAGGCTGTCTATTTGAATGGTAACAATGTCTGACAGGCTGAGTTGGTCTCCGGCCATAACGGCTTTAATCTGCTCCAGCGATAGACCCAACTCCTTTAAGGACAAAATTTGCTGTAGGCGTGAAATGTCCTTTTCGGTGTAGAGTCTGTATCCGGATGGCGAATAGTCGGATGGCGAAAACAAGCCTATCTGATCGTAAAAACGTAAAGTTCGTATCGTAATTCCCGCTATTTTCGCAAGTTCTCCGACTTTCCAATTTCGTTTCATGATCAGCCCCTTTCTTGATCGCTAGCGTTTCACCGGTAACTTCACTATAAACTGTTACGTTACGTAATGGTCAAGGAGCGCTTTGAAGTTTTTTCCAACACATCGCGTGAGCTTGCCCGTTAGCGTTTCATCACCCTAAGAGTCTAAAACTTTTTTTCTCGAAATATTTCTAAGCCCCTTCTTCCTGCTTTTTTGTTTACAATGGATACAGATAGTTGAATTGGTTTGAAAGGATGTCGTACATGAGTAAAACAGTTGTACTGGCAGAAAAGCCTTCGGTTGGACGCGACATTGCCAAAGTATTGCAGTGTCACAAAAAAGGAAATGGCTTTTTTGAAGGAGATAAATATATTGTAACGTGGGCACTGGGGCATTTGGTCACTCTCGCTGATCCTGAAGCGTACGGGCAGCAATTTAGCTCGTGGCGAATCGAGGATTTGCCGATTATGCCGTCCCCATTGCGCTTGGTCGTGATCAAGGAAAGCAACAGGCAATTCCAGGTAGTCAAACAACAATTGAGACGCAACGATGTCGGGCAGATCGTCATTGCGACGGATGCAGGGCGTGAAGGAGAGCTCGTTGCCCGGTGGATTCTCGAGCTGGTTCACGTGAATAAACCAATCAAGCGTCTGTGGATTTCCTCGGTGACAGATAAGGCGATCCGTGAAGGCTTCCGCAATCTGAAGGACGGCAAAAACTACGAAAACTTGTTTGCCTCCGCCGCCGCTCGTGCAGAAGCTGACTGGCTCGTAGGAATCAATGCCACCCGCGCTTTGACGTGCAAGCATAACGCCCAGCTCTCATGCGGTCGTGTCCAGACGCCAACACTCGCCATTGTAGCAACGCGAGAAGAGGAGATTCGTCGCTTTACACCCAAGCCATTTTACGGGCTGTCTGCGGTGGCCCAAGGTCCGATTCAGCTCCAATGGCAAGATCAGCAAACGAAGGATTTCAAAACGTTTTCCAAGGAGAAAGCGGATCAGCTAATAGGCGCTCTCAAACAGGAGAAAAACGCAGAAGTCATCGAGATTACTCGTGCGCACAAAAAGACGTATGCTCCACAGCTGTACGATTTGACGGAGCTGCAAAGGGATGCCAACCGGATGTTTGGCTACTCACCAAAGCAGACGCTGTCCATCATGCAAGGGTTGTATGAGCATCACAAGGCAGTGACGTATCCACGAACGGACTCTCGCTATCTCTCTGCTGATATCGTCGAGACGCTGCCGGATCGTATCAAGGCTGTCCAAATGAAGCCATATGCGCCCCTCGCGGCCAGAATCCTGCGTGTGCCGATCAAAACGAACAAATCGTTCGTAGATGACAGCAAAGTATCGGACCACCATGCGATCATCCCGACGGAGCAAGCTGTTTTTCTCGGTGATTTGAGCGATAAGGAACGCAAGATTTTTGACCTCATCGTGAAGCGCTTCCTGGCCGTTCTGTTGCCTGCCTTTGAATACGAGCAAACGACCATCCAGGCGAAAATCGGGAATGAAACGTTCCTGGCAAAAGGAAAAACCGTGCTCGCCCAAGGCTGGAGAGAGGCGTATGACCACGATGTAGAAGAAGACGACGCGAAGGACGGCGTAAAGGAACAAATCCTGCCTACACTTGCAAAAGGAGATCGTCTGCACATCCAGTCAGTATCCCAGACCAAGGGCGAGACGAAGCCGCCAGAGCCATTTACGGAAGCGAGTCTGCTGACAGCGATGGAAAACCCGGCGAAATACATGGCGAACGAGAGCAAGGATTTGATCAAAACGATTGGGGAAACAGGCGGACTAGGTACGGTAGCAACCCGCGCGGATGTGATCGAGAAGCTGTTCAACAGCTTTTTGCTAGAGAAGCGCGGCAAGCATATTTTTGTGACCGCAAAAGCCAAGCAATTGCTAGAGCTCGTCCCAGATGAAATGCAGTCGCCGACCTTGACCGCTCAATGGGAGCAAAAGCTCGGTGCCATCGCCAAGGGCAGCTTGAACAAGCGAGCGTTTATCGAAGAGATGAAATCGTACGCAAAAGAAGTCGTCCAACAGATCAAGAACAGCGATCAGACTTTCCGGCACGACAACCTGACCAGAAGCAGGTGCCCGGAGTGCAATAAGTTTTTGCTGGAGGTAAATGGAAAGCGCGGCAAAATGCAGGTGTGCCAGGATCGGGAATGCGGCTATCGCAAAAGCATTGCCAAGCAGACCAATGCCAGATGTCCAAAATGCCACAAAAGATTGGAGCTGCGCGGAGAAGGGGAAGGACAAACCTTTGTCTGCGCGTGTGGGCACAAGGAAAAACTGAAGACCTTCCAGGAGCGTCGCGACAAGGAAAAGGGCAGCAAGGTTTCGAAGAAAGAAGTATCCAAGTATTTGAAGGGGCAAGACAAGGAGCAGGACGAAGGAATCAACTCAGCGTTGAAAGACGCACTGTCCAAATTAAAGTTCGATTAAAGAGGCATGAAACAAAAGCATGAAACAAAAGCGTGAAACAAAAGGCGGCCGACAATTCCTGTCAGCCGCCTCCTTCTATTTACTTTTTCTCCAACACAGCAAAGTAATTTTCTTCATCGTCTGCGAAGTTAAAGACGCGGCCCGAAGGCATCGTAACAATGTCTCCAACCTTCACATTTTTATTCATGAGGTCGTTACGCAATTCCTCGATATTTTCCGAAAAGAGCAGGAGCGAAGGAGTGCCAAGATTCATTCCGGGCGACATTTTCGCAACAAATTCCTTATTGTGTAGAACGATGCTTGTTTCAGCGCCTTGAGCGGGAGCAATTTCAATCCATCTCATTTCACCGTTCTTCTCTTCTGAAACAACACGGAACCCTAGTTTTTCGGTCCAAAAGTTCACTGCTTGATCCTGGTTATTGACATACAGCATGATTTGACCGACTTTGCTAATCATCATAGACATTTTTCACTCCCTAAATAGTAGTTAAAAACCCGATGCTCCTAATCCTTTCCATCCCGATGGTATCTGATACCCGATGCCAAAGGACGTGGTCTAGCTTGTATTCATCATAGCATGAATAATCAGATAGGATTTCTTTTCAATTGCGCTTTTTAGAAAAAGGAATTGCATTTCGTAAAAGAGGAGCATATACTCACGAGTAAAAGTGAGTAATCACTCGCTAATCTAAAAAGGTCTTCTCGAGCCTGATTCTGTGGCTTGTTTTTTCATCATAAAAGAAAGTGATTACTCACTCGATTATGTAGCTAGGGGGAAGCGTTTATGAAACCAGTTGTTCGCTCCATTTGTATCGGGGGACTGTTACTGGCATTGTCGGGCTGCAATTGGACATCCGAAAATCATCCGTCTCTGTCCGGCACAATCGAGGCCATCGAGCTGCCGATCGTAGCTGAAGTAGGCGGATTGGTTACAAACGTTACGATAGAAGAGGGAAGTGCAGTAAAAAAAGGACAAGTGCTGGCCCAAATCGATAAACGAAGCTACCAAATTACTGTGGCAGAAGCGCAGGCAGCACTGGACCAAGCGACAGCCAGGCTGGAAGAGGCGAGAGCTGGTTCACGCGACACGACGATCCAAAGAAGCATTGCCAACGTCCAGCAGGCCAATGCGAATATCCAACTGGCACAAGCGAGAAAAAATCAGGCGGAAGCAGGAAAAGCACGTGCTGCTGAGCAGATGACACAGGCAGAATCGCAATGGCAGGGGGCGCAGCAGACCCTTTTGTATCAACAAAAAAGACTCGAGGAATCATCAGAGCTCTTCGAAAAAGGAGCGATCTCTGCCAAAGACCACGATGCGCAAAAAGAAGCAGTGAACCAGGCAAAAACGCAGGCAGATCAATGGGCGGCACAAGTAGCTCAGACACAGGCACAGTACCGTTCTGCACAAGGAGACATCGCTGCTGCTGCGGCCCAAATCGGTACAGCCCAAGCCGCGCAAGCCGGAGCGCAGGCGGATCTCGATCAGGTGAAGGAAGGAAGTACCGATTACGCGATTCGGGCACTGCTCGCCACCCAGCAGCAGGTGAAAGCGAAACTGGATCAAGCCTTATTGCAGGTGGAAAAGGCCCAGATTACGGCAACAGACGATGGTACTCTCTTGCGCTCCTCTATCGAACAGGGGGAAGTAGCCAAAACAGGCGCCACCTTGTTTACGATGATGAAGCCAGATCAGCTTAAGCTTGTCGTGTACATCCCGGAAGCACAATTGAATCGGGTGAAAAAAGGGCAAGAGGTTGGCATCAAGGTGGATGCCTATCCTGAAGAGACGTTTACGGGAACGATCAGTCGCATCTCGGAAAAAGCAGAGTTCACGCCGAAAAATGTACAGACGCCGGATGAACGCACCAAGCTTGTGTTCGCTGTTACGATACACATCACAGATGGACTCGACAAAATTAAACCAGGTATGCCTGCTGATGTGCTGCTGACAGACGAGGAGGGAGGTCAATGAACGCCGCCATCCAATGCGAGCAGTTGACGAAGCGTTTCGGTGATCGAGTAGCTGTGAACAGCTTGACTCTGACAGTTCCGCGAGGTTCGATTTACGGTTTTTTGGGCCCGAATGGCTCAGGGAAATCGACCACAATCCGGATGCTTTGTGGTTTGTTGACCCCGACGACGGGAAAGGGGACGGTTCTTGGCTTCGATGTCATGACACAGAGCGAGGAAATTAAGCAACGGATCGGATATATGTCGCAAAAGTTCAGCCTGTATGAAGATTTGACAGTGGAAGAGAATCTAGATTTTTATGCCGGGGTTTATCGATTAGGTGCAGCAGAACGCAAGGAGCGGAAAGCGGAACTGATTGAGATGGCAGGCCTGACAGGCAGGGAAAAGCAGCTTGCGGGATCGCTGTCAGGGGGATGGAAGCAACGCCTCGCCCTCTCCTGCGCTCTTTTGCACAAGCCGGAGCTGTTGATTTTGGACGAACCGACAGCAGGAGTCGATCCTGTTTCCCGCCGGATTTTTTGGGACGTTATTCATGAGCTGGCGAGACAGGGGATCACCGTGCTGGTGACCACACACTACATGGATGAGGCGCAGACATGCGATTGGATCGGCTTTATCTTTTTCGGCAATCTGCTTGCGGAAGGCACTCCACAAGAGTTGATCGATCGTATGGGAGTAGGCCATCTGGAGGATGTCTTCATCGATCTGGTTAGGCAGGAGGAAGCCAGACAGGCGGCGGAGGAGGGAGTCCGATGAGGCATTTTGTCTGGGAGCGTTACTGGTCTGTCGTGAAGAAGGAAGTCATCCAAATCAAGCGGGATCGTCCAAGTCTGGCGATTGCATTGGTCATGCCGCTGATGCTGTTGTTTTTGTTCGGATATGCTGTCAATACAGACGTGAATGACATCCAGATGGCAGTCTGGAATCAAAGCCCTTCTGCTGCCAGCCGAGAGCTGGTGGATCAGTTCGTCAATACGCGTGTATTCGAGGTGGCAGCCCATGTAAGTGGCTACGAGGAGATCGAAGCCATGTTAGACGATGGCTCCGTAAATGTCGCGCTCATTATCGGGCCAGACTACACCCGAAAGCGTGATCGCAACGAGCCGGTAGACGTGCAAATGCTCATTAATGGTTCTGATCCGAATATCGCCCGGACTGCCACTTCTCAAGCCCAGTTGATCGTCCAACATCAAGCGATCACGTTGCAGGAAATAAAACTGCAAAAACAAGGCTTGGGGGAACTGGAACAGCCACTCGGCTTGGATACACGCGTGCTGTTTAACCCCAATATGGAGAGTATTGTCTTCAATATTCCCGGTTTGATTGGCTTGATTATGCAAAACGTCACGATGATTCTGACGGCGTTTTCCCTCGTACGTGAGAAGGAGCGAGGAACAATGGAGCAGTTAATCGTGACTCCGATACGCCCATTGGAGCTGATGCTCGGCAAAATTACCCCATATGTAGGCGTAGGTCTCTTTTCGTTTTGTCTGGTGCTTTTGGTTGGAACGTATTGGTTTGGGGTCCCTGTCAAAGGTAGTATTTCGCTTCTGGTGACTTTGTCTGTCTTGTTTTTGGTGACGACGCTTCTCTTGGGCATTTTCATTTCTACGGTGGCAAAGACCCAGCTGCAAGCGATGCAAATGGCATTCGCCTTTATCCTGCCTAGCGTGCTTCTTTCCGGCTTTATGTTCCCGCGCGATTCGATGCCGCTCGTGATACAATGGTTAGGCGGGCTCGTCCCGTTGACCTATTTTCTGGAAATCTTGCGAGGAATTTTCTTAAAGGGCGTGGACATGGATGCGCTCTGGAAGGATGTCGTCGGAATGAGCAGTTTTTGTCTCTTGATCCTGACCGTCGCTATCCTGCGATTCCGCAAGAAGATCGAATAAGAGGAGCGTAATAGAAGGATGAACAAGCCGCCAACATTTGTAGAAGGCCTGTTGCAATATGTAGAAGAGTTGAAAGACGAGAGTGAGATGACGGAGAAGCAGCGCAATATTTTGCGTGCATCAGTGAAGCTATTCGCCGAAAAAGGCTTTCATGCCAGCTCAACCTCTGAAATTGCCAAAGAAGCAGGAGTGGCAGAGGGAACGATTTTTCGCCACTACAAATCGAAAAAGGATATTTTACTCGCTGTCGTAGCACCTGTATTGGTCAAATTCGCGGCGCCGTTTATCTTGAAGGATGTCCGTGAGATCTTCAAAGAGCAGAATAAAAAAACATTCTCCCAAATCGTGACAGAGCTGTACCGAAACCGGATCGACCTGGTGCTGGCGAATGAAAAGCATATTCGCATTTTGTTGCAAGAAGCCTTTTTCCATGACGAAATCAGAGAAGCACTGATCGCTACGGTTTTTACGGGTGTGAAGGAGATGGCAAATAAGCTGATCGAGGCAAAGGTAGAGGTAGGCGAATTGCGTCCGCTCCCGACACAGGCTGTCTTTCGGGCGATCCTGTCCTCGATGATCGGGCTCGTTTTGTTCCGGCAAGTTTTGGATACCGATGAATTTACGCAATTCAGCGATGACGAGCAAATCGCCTTGACCGTAGATATTTTGCTAAACGGGATTGGAAATCACTCTATCTAAAAATTTTTATCGATAAGTGAACATTTTTCTCTCCATTTGGGTATAGAAATCCCTTCAGGGAATGGTATAATTGCAAACAACTTTTTGCTGTTTTTTATTATGGAGGAGAGTAAACCATGCAATTGTTATCAGAGAGAGAATGGCTCGCGTATCGAGAGAAAAACAAAGATCGTGCGCGCATGCTGATTTCTTGCCCGGACCGCGCGGGTATCGTCGCGGCGGTGTCGAACTTCTTGTTCCAACAAGGAGCCAACATTGTTCAATCTGACCAGTACACGACCGATCCGGAAACAGGCCGGTTCTTCATGCGCATTGAATTCGATCTCATTAATCTGGACGAGCGCTGTGAAGAGATCAAGGAAGCATTCAGCCCTGTAGCCGAGAGCTTTGGCATGGAATGGTCCTTGGTCGAAGCAAACAAGCGCAAGAAGGTCGCGTTGTTTGTTTCCAAAGAAGATCACTGTCTATTAGAGTTGTTATGGCGTTGGAAGTCCGGGGAGCTGTTCGCGGATATCGCGGTTGTTGTCAGCAACCATCCTGACATGCAGGAGACTGTCGAGTCCTTCGGTATTCCGTATCGTTGCATTCCAGTCACGAAGGATAACAAGCCGCAGGCAGAAGAAGAGCAGATTGCAGCGGCGGAGGGTGTTGATCTGATCGTTCTGGCTCGCTATATGCAGATTTTGTCCCCTCGCTTTTTGGAGGACTACGCGATGCGGATTATCAATATCCACCATTCCTTCCTCCCTGCCTTTGTGGGAGCGAAGCCTTACGAGCAGGCGTATCGTCGCGGCGTGAAGCTGATCGGAGCGACAGCGCATTACGTCACGGAAGAGCTGGACGCAGGTCCAATCATCGAGCAAGACGTTCAACGTGTATCGCATCAGGAAGACGTCGAGGCATTGAAGCAGCTGGGACGTCAGGTGGAGCGTACGGTGCTTGCACGTGCGGTTCGTTGGCATCTGGAGGATCGGGTGCTGGTATACGGCAACAAGACGATTGTGTTTCCATAAGCATTGCGTATAAGAAGAGGCTATTCCTTTTGAGGAAAAGCCTCTTTTTTGCGTGTTTTCTGGAAGAAGGCTGCACTCACGAAGATCTCTCACGCTTGATCAACTCCAGAAACTGAGCAACAACAGGCCGCTGGTCTGTCTCATCGTCACGCGTGCAGACATACAAGGGACGCTTGATCTCTACCCCTGAAACGGTTACACGACCGACCTCACCCTGTTCTACCATTTCCCTAACGGCTAGAGCAGGAGCCAACATCGTCCCATATCCCGCGCGAATGGAGTGGATAGATTCGACCAGACCGTGATACTGAATACCGACCTGTGGACGTTTCACACCATGTTCGCGACAGAGGGAAAAAAGCCAATCGCGGGTAGAACTGCCTTGCTCCCGCAACAAAAATGGTTCCTCCACGAGTTGCTCCATACGAATCTCTTTTCCTGCAAGCGGATGCTGGGCAGGCAAAATAAACCAATAGGGTACATCCATCAAATGATACCGCTTGATAGGCAGCTCATCCCACGATTCCTTGAGAATGACGGCCACATCGACCTCACAGCTAAGAAGCAGTTCAATGGACTGCATGGAATTACGGGTGCGAATTTCCACATCGACTCCTTCATAATCGCGCTTGTACTGAGCGAGCCACTGTGGCACGAGATAATGGGAGGGGAGATAGGTAGAAGCAATCCGTAGCCGTCCCTTCTTCCCTTGCTTGATTTCTGTTAGCTGTGATTCGATTTCGCGTTCCCAGTCGTAAATGCGGCGTGCTTTTTCAAAAAGAAAGCGCCCCTCATAGGTAAGAGAAATTCCACGGCCATCCGGGATGAGCAAAGTGATTCCCGATTCATTTTCGAGCTTGCGGATTTGAGCACTTACAGCAGGCTGGCTGATCGAGAGTGCGATTGCTGCTTCGGTGACACTGCGTCGTGACGCTACTTCTACGAAAATGCGGAGTGCATGTAAGTTCATCATGTGCCTCGATTCATAACTTTTGTTTATGAGTGATAGATAAAGATGTATTAGATATGATGAGTGATTGCGCGTAAGGTATACCTCAGAAAGACAGAAAAAGGGTAGAGAGAAGGATCAGGAGATGAGAGAAGTCAGCGGAAAGACACAAGTCGTGGCAGTCGCACTGGTGACAGCATTATGTATGATAGGAGATTCGATGCTGTATGTGGTGCTTCCTCTTTTCTGGAAGGAGGCGGGATTAACTTCGCTGTGGGAAGTGGGGGTATTGCTTGCGGTGAACCGTTTCATCCGTGTACCACTCGGCCCCCTTGTTGGAAAATGGTATGAGCGCTCGGGCGGACGCACGGGTTTGATTGTGGCAGTGGTGCTGGCTTTTCTGACGACACTTTCGTACAGCTTGGAAGGTTTTTGGTTGTGGCTTGTGATGCGATGCTTGTGGGGAGTCGCTTGGACATTTTTAAGACTAGGTGCGTTTTCCTTAATCGTGAACGTTTCCGAAGGGCATAATCGTGGGCAGCTCATGGGCTTGTACAACGGACTGTATCGATTGGGCAGTCTTGGCGGCATGCTGGTTGGAGCGCTGCTGGCCTCTTGGTACGGGCTTTCTGTTGCCTCCATCGCACTTGCGGTACCTACCTTGTTTGCATTCATTCTTGTTTTTCGCTATATACGTCCTTCCTTTACCAGTCAGCATCCGGCAGACGTGAAGCAGATGGATACAGGAAAACGCTTGTGGAGTCAGGCGCAGGTACTGTTGACGCTGACGACGGCATTGCTCGTCACGATGGTGTACCAGGGGGTGTTTACCTCCACGTTAAGCAGAGTGATCGAAGTACGCGAACCGCTTATCATGATTGGCGGAGTCGTGCTGGGGGCAGCGGTGATTGCAAGTGTGATCCAAGGCATTCGCTGGGGGTGGGAGCCGTGGGCGGCCCCATTGGTAGGCAAATTGTCGGACAGGCATGGCCGGACGAATCTATTCATCGGGACATTGCTAGTCGCCTCCGTTCTGTTTGCCGCGTTGCAGGCAGCGTCTTCGCTTGTTCTATGGTTTGCGATTTTATTCGGCATCCAGCTGACCGCAACGATTATTACGACCGTGATGGATACCCTTGCGGCAGATGAATCTGCAAAACAGGCGAACAGCCAAGCAGTAATGACACAATACTCAGTTGTAAGTGACCTGGGCGCAGCGCTGGGGCCGCTCTTAGCCTTCTGGCTGGGTGAACAGGTTGGTTTGGGTCCAATGTACACCGGAATAGCGATCATCTTGCTTCTGGTCGGACTTGTATGGTTGGGCCGACCAAAGCTGATCAAGATGGAAAGCGCTTCTTAATAGTTGTCATGACGTAAGCAATGGCTGCCTCCTTGTCCGGACCGTGCAGCAGCATATGGTTCGAATGCTCGTACCAGGTGATTTGCGGGGAGGCCGATTCGTCTACGCTGGTTGCGAGTATTTGTGCGCTCACGGCGTGTACAGTGTCATCTCGCCTTGCTTGCAGCAGGAAGTAAGGGGTCTTAATTTGAGACAAAAGCGGCTTCGTTTCTGCCAATAGCCTGCGAAATTGCAGCATACTGCTAATAGGGATTCTGCCGATGCCATGTATGTAGCGTTTGGAGTGGGTAGAGAAATCCTCACGCAAATAGTGCATCGCCTCTTTGACATCCCAATATTTATAAGGGGTGTTGATGGTAATCAGCAGGGCGACGGGGTATTTCGTCGTCAAGTGAAAGGCGAGCAGTCCCCCCATGGAAAATCCGATAACCACGATGATGTCAGCGCGCATGGACAGTCGCTTGTAGCCTTCTTCTGCCGAGCGGAGCCAGTCGTGGCGGGTGCTTTTTGCCATGTGTCGACGAGTAGTCCCATGTCCCTCCAAGGTAGGGCATTCCACCTGATAGCCAGCTTCGCGAAGCTTTTTGGCGAGTGGGAGTATGTCGTTGATGTCTCCGGCAAATCCATGGATGAGTAAGCAACCGACTGTTCCTGACATGGAATCTCTTCCTCTCAGATACTGGGAAATTTGATGGATCATCCATATTATATACGAAAAGGTGAGAAGGAGGCGACCGCGCAAGTGTGCCCACACCAAGCAAAAAAAGAAAGAAAAAGCGACTTCACGCAGCTGCGATGAAGTCGGCTATTTACTAACGGGGGGTTCTGTACCTGAAAAATAGGTTACAGCCCAATTGTTTTCAGTTCTGGAGAGATAACTAGCGTAGGTTGTGTGCAGGCTTGGATATCTTCCGCTGTATAGCCTTCTGCTACTTCGACGAGGACGAGCCCATCTGGTGTGACGTCCATGACAGCTCTGTCTGTAATGATACGGTTGACAACCTTCTTGCCGGTAAGTGGCAGAGCACATTCATTCAAGATTTTTGTCTCACCATGCTTGTTGACATGATCCATGATGACGACGATTTTTTTCGCGCCGTGGACGAGATCCATGGCACCACCCATGCCCTTGACCATTTTGCCAGGAATCATCCAGTTTGCGAGATCACCCGCAGCAGAAACCTCCATCGCGCCCAAAATAGCGAGGTCGATATGGCCGCCGCGAATCATCGCAAACGATTCAGCACTGGAGAAGTAGGCCGCACCTGGAATAGCCGTAACGGTTTCTTTTCCGGCGTTGATTAGATCAGGATCGAGGTTTTCCTCTGTCGGGTAAGGGCCAATTCCAAGCAAGCCGTTTTCCGATTGCAGAACAACCGTTTTTCCTTCCGGGATGTAGTTGGCGACGAGCGTGGGCATTCCAATCCCCAAGTTTACGTAAAAGCCATCTTCTATTTCCCCGGCGGCACGAGTGGCGATTTGCTCACGTGTAAGCGACATCTGTGTTTTCCTCCCTTGAATGTAATCCGGTTCTCGCTTTTGCTACTTACGAGCGGATAGTGCGTCGTTCGATGCGTTTTTCGAACGAAGGTGCCTGTATCACACGTTGCACATAGACACTTGGTGTGTGAATATGCTCAGGGTCCAGTTCACCTGTCTCTACGATTTCTTCCACTTCGACGATGGTGATTTTTCCGGCTGTTGCCATCATCGGATTGAAGTTTTGGGCTGTTTTGCGGAAGACGAGATTGCCCATCTTGTCAGCCTTCCACGCTTTGATCAGTGCGAAATCACCCGTGATGCCATACTCAAGCAGGTATTCTTTCCCTGCGAAATCACGCGTTTCCCGTCCTTCAGCGATAGGTGTGCCGACTCCAGCTGGGGTATAAAATGCCGGAATACCAGCTCCGCCTGCACGAATTCTCTCCGCCAGCGTCCCTTGTGGCGTCAACTCGACTTCGAGCTCACCCGACAGAAATTGACGTTCAAATTCCTTATTTTCTCCCACATAAGAGGAGACCATTTTTTTGATTTGCTTTTCGCGTAAAAGGAGACCGAGTCCCCAATCATCTACCCCACAGTTATTTGAGACGACTGTCAAGTTTTTCACTGCTTTGTCCCGCAGGGCGATAATCAGATTCTCTGGAATTCCTACCAGTCCGAAGCCGCCCACTAATAAAGTGGCTCCATCGTGAATATCAGCCACGATGTCCGTGTAAGAAGTGTAAATTTTGGCCATGACGATCACTCCCACCATGAAAAAATAAAGGATTTGTGTAAGCGCTAACAATAGGGTCGGTGCAGATGCCCCGTTTCCCTGCCCTTCTATCATACTAGATACGAGTTACAAACAAGTGACGAGACATTTGGATTAGAAAAAATAATGTAAAATGACAGAAAAGTAGTACAACTATACCATTTTTTTCTGTAAAATATATTTTGTCAATATTCGTCGTTTCTTTGTCAGTATAGGAAGATTCAGGGGGAAATGTGGGGTTGCAGGAATGAAAAATACGAATAAATGGATAAGTCTCACGGTTGTGGTCCTGTTGCTCGTAGGGTGCGAAAAGCTAAATGAGGATGTTTCAAGTCTGAAACGAACGAAAGAAGAAACTGTCATCAAGGTGAAAACGGTAAGTGCGTATACGGTGGAGAATGGCAAGGATGAGCGACTGATGGAAGTAGCAGGTGTAGTGGCACCGCGTCAGGAGCTGGCATTATCGTTTGGCGCCTCAGGCAAAATTTCAGGCATTCTCGTTGAAAAAGGTGCCGCTGTCAAGGCAGGGCAGACGTTGGCGACATTAGATGGAACGGCCTTGCAGCAAGGAATTCACGCAGCCCAAGGACAAGTAGCAAGTGCTGCGATCAAGCGGGAAAAGGCCGCCAAGGGACCGGAGAGTCATGAGGTGCAGACCAAGAAGCTACAGGTAGAAAAAGCGAGAGAACAGATGCAAAAAGCTCGCGACGAGCTCTCCAAAGCGGAGATTCTGTATGCGAATGGAGCCATCTCGAAAGATGAAAAAGACAAGCTGACCTCAGTACTTCGACAGGCCGAGTTGAGTCTGGAAGAGGAGCAAGTTGCGTACAACAACCTGCTGAAGGGCGCCGATCCACTGGATATCGAAGAAGCGAATGCAAGTATCCAGCAGGCCAATGTTCAATTGAGCCGCGCGAAGCAGGAAGCGGCTGATGCGGTGATCAAAGCTCCGTTTACAGGTGTGGTAGCTGCGATCTCCAAGACAGCATCAGAGCAAGCTGGCCCTGGGACAGAAGTCATTCGGATGGTCGATACGAGCTCTTGGCTTGTTAAGTTGCACGTAGAAAGAGAGCAAGTCGCCCATTGGCAGGCAGGTAAAGTGGTAAAGGTAAAAGCTCCGGACGGCAGTGAAGTAGAAGGAAAAGTGACGTTTGTCTCACCTGTTATGGATACCAGCTTGGGGTCTTATCCAGTCGAGGTGACCGTAGACGGCAAGAATGTAGCGTGGAAGGGTGGCATGACTGTCACTTGTCAGTATCCGCTGCCAGCGTCAAATGTTGCGCTCGTTCCTGTTAGCAGCATCGGTGTCTCTGATGAAGAATATTACGTCATGAAAATCAATGAACATTCAGTGGAAAAGACGTTTGTCAAAGTGGGGGCATTGCAAGGAACCTTCTATGAGGTAGTGGAAGGCCTCGTGCCTGGTGACCAGATTGTTGCTGCAGGCTTGTCGTATGTAGTGGATGGTGAGGCGGTGAAGGTGGCGGATGAATAACAAGACATTTTTATCGATTATCCCCTCCTTTGCCCGCATCCTGGCGGTCATTTGCTGTCTACTTGCGGTAGGAGCTTGGTTCGGGCTTGATATCAAGACGTTTCCGGATCGGTCTGTGCCTGAATATACAATCAGTCTCTCAGCACCCAAACTCTCCTCTGCGGAAGTAGACGAATCTGTCGCGAGAAAAGTAGAGGAATCGGTACGTTCATTGGGCAGTGTGCTCACGATTGGTTCCGAATCTCGGACGGGGTCGGCGGTTATTACTGTAAAAACATCGGAACAAATCGGTTCGGATTACAAGGAACGGTTGGAAAAGAAGCTGGGAGAAATCACGAAGCAGCTGCCAGTGCAGGAGTGGAGCGTCAGTCAAAGCAATCTGGCAGATAGCAAAATTGGCTTTTATGTCCTGTACGGCACGGACTTGCAGACCTTGTCAGACGTTGCCCAAAATACCGTCTACGACAAACTGATCAATTTGCCAGGAATTGCTCGCATCGAAATGGACAAGCAAGCCTTGAAAGAGCAGGTAGATATTATTTTCCGACCGTCCATGCTACTCGCTTACGGGCTCACACCTGCTGATGTTCTGTCGCAACTGCCGACAGATGTGGTTGGAAAAGAGGTAGGCTCTGTTGGAGCTGATAAGGATCGAACCATTATTCAATGGACGAGTAAATCGGAAGGGCTGCAAGATCTGGGTAAGCACTTGATCTCCACCGATAAAGGATACGTGCCACTAAATACGTTGGCTGACATTCGTGATCGACGCGGGAGCAAAGGCGAACAAATCGGGATGTATCGAGGCTCGCCTGCATTAGGAATCAATGTGTACGCAGCAGATGTCGGGCAATTGCCTGTGATCAGCAAGCAAGTAAAGGAAGCGGTTGGCGAGTTGAATCAGGCTTCAGGAGGCAAGTACCGCCTCGATTTGTTTCGTGACGACGCGCAGACAATCACCGCTGCATTGAGACAGCTTGGGGCACTGGCTGTTCTAACCGCTGTCATTTGTTCGCTCTTTTTGTACCTGACCCGAAAACAATTGTCAGGGGCTGTACTCGCGCTTTTGGCAAACGTTCTAGCGGTCGGCAGTGTTCTTGGAGGCATGTGGCTTTGGGGCATCCCATTGACGCTCTCCACGCTTGGACCACTCGTATTGTTTTCGCTATTGTTCACAGGAGCAGGCAATGCGTTATTTCATCAGTTTTCTCGATTGCCCGCGTACTCGGTTGTTCGTTGTTTGCAAGTGGCGTGGGGGTTGATGAAGCCGTTTTTGCTCACGGTTGTCGTAGTGGCAGCCTGTTGGACAGGTGTCGTTTTCACTGATTTCCTCAAGGCAGAAGACAAGGTTGTCTTGTACGATGCTTGGCCAGTTCTTTTGCTGGGGGCGTTTGCTCTTCTTCTTATCTATGGATTTATCACGCCAGTACTGACAGGAACGTGGCTGGAAGCTTCCGAACGAGTAGAGGAGGATACACCACGGCCTTCCAATAAAGTGACAAGTTATTTTCAAGATCGCTGGGAACGACTGGTGGAACAAGGGTATTTGCCTTATGGAATCACACTGGTTGCCTCGCTTGTCTTTGTCTTTTTGCTCAAGTCGTTTATTCTTGTAGATCCGTACGCCAAGCTTGATTATGGCGACAAGTCGCTTTCTTTGCCAATGGTGCAGGGAAGCAGCATCGATGAGGCTATGCGGGCAGCACAAATAGCTGAGGAGCGCTTGCTCGCCATTGACGAAGTCCGAGATGTCTATACGATTGCCTCCGAAGAAAATCTAAGCTTTCAACTAAAGCTCGTGGACAAATACGACTGGACGCAATCGGTCTCGGAGCTGGAAAAAGTACTGGACAAAGAGCTGCGAGATATTCCTCAGACAGATCCGTTTGCGCTGGTCATTAATAAAGACAAGGCAACTCGTCTCGTCTTGACGATCATGGGGCCATCCTTGCAAACGACGCAGAACATTGCTAATGAAGTATTGGCATTCATGGAAAAACAGAGTGCGAAGGATAAAGAGGGGCGAGAACTGGTAACAGATGAACGAATCGGTCCAGGTGCAGAGGGGACCTTTATCGACATTCGTCCGAAACAAGAGATGCTGGCACGCTACCGGATTACGCAAGAGGAGATCAAGAGACAACTGGAGAGCTATTTGGGAGAAAAAACAGCTGGCAGTGTCTATTGGAATGAGCGTCAGGTACCTATCCACGTCCGATTCGCTGACGGGTGGATGGACTATCCGGATCAAGTGAAAAATATTTTGATTCGAACCTCACAAGGTACGGTGCGATTATCTGAGCTGGTAGATTGGTCGATCGGCAGCGAACCGCCCATTTATCAACGGGAAGACGGACTGTATGTCTTCAAGGTAAGCAGTGCCGTCTCAGACCCTAGTCGAATTGAGCTGTGGTCTTACATCATTCCTTATTCCATGCAAGAAAAGGTGACGATACCTGAAGGCTACACGGTATATAACGACGATGAGCTGAAGAAATTGGAGGAGAAAAAGCTCAACAAGGTTGATTGGAGCAGCCGCTTCTTGACGATTGGCAGTCTGGTTGCCCTCGTACTTATCATGAGCTTGCTTTTGCAACGCAGAACACGCGATGGATTGTTTGCCCTCGTTCTCTTGCCAGTCTTGTCTGGAGGCTTTGCGCTGGGATTGCTGTGGTTGGATCGACCCATGAACGTTATGAGCTTCTACGGTATGGTTGCTGCCATTGCCGTCATCGTTTTGCAGGCACTTCTTGCGATGGATGAGCTGTACAAGGCCCAAGCCGAACAGGAGCGGGTTTGGGTCGGTATCAAGCTTGGGGCCAAACGCACCATGGTCAATCAAGCGGGGATATATTTGGCGATCGCTTTAGCCAGCCTTCCGCTAGCTGGGGGCTTGGGTAATGGGAATGATTCGTTTGCGTCCTTTGCCAGCGTATTGTTGTTTGGCATTCTAATGGGGGCTTTTGCCACAATGGCACTTCTTCCTGGTATGCAACTTGCAGCTGTGCAAAGACAGGCTGCCCATTCTGAGATGTCCTTGCCGATCCTCGCTCGTCATTTGCGGATTTGGTGGGAAAACAACCAAGTACGTCGCCGCGATTTCAAAGAAAGAAAACGGGAACAAACCCGCTCACAAAAAACAGGGCAAGCCGAAGACTCGAACCACGATTCTCGGGGGTATGTGCCTGTACAAGAGGACTTCCTGCCTCTTTCTTCTTCTACACATGACGCCAACCGCTAAAATAGGTTGGCGTTTTTCTTTTTCAATCGTTCACGTAGCTGTAACCGACTAACCAGGTATGCGTCATGGTAAGATAGGAAAGAGAATCGAAAGCAGGGGGTAGCAAACACGTGCGTCGATATCGAAAAGTATGGGATTACTTGCTTTTGATTGCCATTCTACTCGGGTTGTTCATTTCTTCTTCGCAGCCATACGCTAAGCAAGACATGCGAGGGACGATAGACAAGCTCGTGGATGAACAGAGCTTACAGGACCGTATAGGCGACATATCGATTCCTTACGGAGGCAAGGATGTGAGCCTGGAAGAAAAGGGAGCGGCTGGTTTTATCGAGTTCTTGATACGGAAAGGAACACACTTTACAGTTTTTGCCCTCTTGGCTTATAGCTGGTATCGCGTATTTTCGCATCATCTCTCGTTTGGGCAAGCACTGCCCTGGAGCGCTTTTTGCAGTGTGATGACGGCAGTTTTGGATGAATGGCACCAGACGTTTACACCGGATCGAACTGGAATGGTGCAGGATGTTTTGCTCGATGCATCTGGATCTGTCACGATGTTGTTGATAATTGCTCTCAATTACCTGTATTCACGAAGAGCATATCGTTATAAAATGTAGGGAGCCTATCCATCCTATGAGGAGAGAAGGCTGCGATTGAATGATTGGAGAGTGGAGTAGATCGTGGTAGAAAAAAAGAATGTCCTTGTACTGAACTGCGGAAGTTCTTCGGTGAAGTACAAGCTGTATGAAATGCCTTCCAAAACATTGATTGCGCATGATTATTTGGAGCAAATCCAGCGTGACCAATATGAAGATGCTATTCGGGGAGTGTTTGAATCCCTCAAACAATATTCGATAGATATCGTTTCCCATCGTGTTGTCCACGGCGGGGAAGCATTTAAGCAGTCCGTTATTGTCAATGACCAAGTAAAAGACGAAATTCGTAACCTGTCCCGTTTCGCCCCGCTTCATAACCCCATTAACCTGACCGGGATTGAAGTTGCTCAAAGTCTGTTTCCTGATTTGATTCACGTAGCTGTTTTTGATACAGCGTTCCACCAAACCATGCCACCATCTTCTTATTTGTACGCACTGCCTTATGAATACTACGAGCAATACGGTATTCGCAAATACGGTTTCCATGGAACGTCTCACCGCTATGTCATGGGCCGTGCAGCAGAAATGATGGGTCGCCCGAAAGAGCAGCTTCGTCTGATCAGCTGCCACATCGGAAGCGGGGTAAGTATCACGGCGATCCGAAATGGTGAATCGTATGATACGTCGATGGGGATGACGCCGTTGGCTGGTTTGTCCATGGGTACGCGAAGCGGAAACATTGACCCAGGTATCATCCCGTATATTGAGGAAATTGAAAAGACCGACACGGCTGGCGCTATTAAGATTCTGAATAACAATAGCGGTCTCATGGGCGTATCGGGTGTATCCAACGATTTGCGCGACGTTATGAAAAAAGCAGAAGATGGACATCTCCGCAGTAAGCTTGCGCTGGAATTATTTACCACTATTCTGCATAAACATGTGGGACTGTACCTTGCTCGACTGAATGGAGTCGACGGCATTATCTTTACGGCAGGTGTCGGAGAGAATAGTGCTGCCGTGCGTGATTTGGTGTGCTCTGGTCTGGAGTTTGCCGGGGTAAACCTGGATCGTGAGGTAAACCGCACCAGCAAAGGTGAGACATTTATCAGCACGAAATACTCTCCGGTAAAAGTCATGGTAATCCCGACAAATGAAGAACTTGTAATGGCAATGGATGCATTCGAACTGGGGCATAACTAGCTTGGAGTAGGTGCCTAGAAAGAATAGGCTTTTCAGTATTGGAATTTCTCTGCTATACTAAGAGAATGAGGCTTCTGGTTTGAGGTTCTCACCATTTTTCTGAAAAAATAAAAGGAGTGCAAACTGAATGGCAGTACAAGTGGGAAGCATCATCGAAGGAAAAGTGACAGCGATTAAACCGTTTGGGATGTTCGTAGCAGTCAGCGAAACCGAGCAGGGGCTGGTCCACATTTCCCAAGTAGCAAACGGTTTTGTTAAGGATATCAATGATCACTTTACCGTGGGGGCACAAGTAAAGGTAAAAGTACTCTCCATTGATGATGCAGGTAAAATCTCGCTTTCGGTTCGCGCAGCACTCCCAGCGCCTGAGCGTCCGGAACGTGAAGAACGCCGTGGTGGTGGATATCGTGGAGGCGACCGCGGAGGGAATGCAAAACGAGAAAGCGGAGCTTCTTTCGAAGATAAGATGAAAAAATGGATGAAGCACAGCGAAGAGAACCTTGCGACAATCAACAAAAAGAACGCAAAACGCGGCTACTAAGCCTTGCGATAACGTGAAAAGGACGGGGATGATTCCCGTCCTTTTTTGCGTCTAGTGTTCCAGTGGATTTCCTTCTTTTAGCCAGTATTCAAACCCGCCGAGCATTTCTTTTACTCGAAAGCCAAGAGCGGCCAGTTTCGCGCACGCCTTCGCAGCACCGTTGCAGTTGGGGCCCCAGCAGTAGACGACCATGAGCTTGGTCGGGTCCAGAGCAGCCGTCGTTTCAGCGAAATTAGGGAATGGGGGAGATTCAGAGCCCCGGGAACGTGACCATCCCGATACGCTTTCTCGCTGCGAGCATCCAGGATGTAGAAGCCTTCCACTCGGTTTTGGATGTCATTCCATACATCAGCGACATCTGTCTCGAGAGAAAGCTTGTTGAGAAAATGAGTGAGGGCTACTTCATATGACGCGGCGGGTGTTTGTAAAACAAGGGACATATCAAAATCCTCCTCGGTACGTATGATGGTTATGTACAGAGCATAGCATTGAAGCATTCATCACAGTTATCTATACTATTCAATGAGGATCATTACTGATTTCTATGGGAGGAAGCGGGATGGAGCTGGTCTATTTACATACTTTTCGCGAAGTAGCTCGATATGGGAGCTTTACACGGGCAGCAGAAGAACTGGGCTATGCTCAACCGACGGTAACGGCACAAATGCAAAAGCTGGAGCAGTCGTATGGAGCCCCGCTATTTGAAAGATACGGACGTAAGCTGCGACTGACGCAAGCAGGTGAAGCCTTGCTGCCGTATGCACGGGAATTGATTCGTCTGTATGGGGAATCTAAAGAAGTGATTAAGCAACAGATGACAGGTCCGATTGCCATTGGAACGATCGATACATTGGCGGCGTTCTTTCTGCCGCCGTATTTGCAGGCTTTTTGTCAGCAATACCCTCAGGTTGATTTAGTATTGCGGACGGCTGGGGAAGCAGAAATTGTGCAACAGATCAGAGATGGTTATCTCGATTTCGGGATCATTTTCGATCGCCCTTGTACAGACCCTGAGTTAGTCACCCACGTTATTCGTGAGGAAGAATTGGTGATCGTCATGCCACCCGCACATCGATTCACAGCAGCAACGGCACTCACTGTCCATGATTTGAGCGGCGAGCCACTTGTATTGACCGAAGAAGGCTGTACGTATCGGGGCATGCTGCTGGAGGCCTTTGGAGAGGCTGGGATGAGTCAGCGAATCGCCTGCCAGTTCAGCAATCCGGAAGCGATCAAGCAGTGTGTACGCTGTGGCTTGGGTGTAGCTTTGCTGCCGCTCATGGCGGTCAAGAGAGAGCTAGCAGATGGGGTGCTCACAGCCGTCCCGTTTCAGTCAGATAAGCCGCCTTTTTCCATTCAGCTTGTTTATCATAAAAAGAAATGGCTATCACCTTCGATGGTTACGCTTGTGGATACGATTACGAGATCACAGAGAGAGGAATCGTGAGCAGGATGCAGCTAGATACTTCACCATTTGTCGCATGTACACCCGAGGAGACAGTCCATCCGGGAGTGCGACTCTATACCGTCAGCTACTACAGTCAAGGCTTGCTGGTAAAAGCTGCCTTGGCTGTACCAGAGGCCTATTTTCAGGAGGGAGCATGTTTGCCGGCTCTCCTGTATTGCCGAGGCGGGATAAAAGGAGTGGGACGTGTCAGACCCGAGCGAATCAGTCAAATGGCCGCCTTTGGCTACGTGGTCCTCGCTCCTCATTACCGTGGCAACGAAGGCGGAGAGGGCCGGGATGAATTCGGAGGGGCAGACAGGCATGATGTGTTTGCTGCATTTGAATTGCTCGGCAACCTAGAGAAGGTGGATAAGGGGAGAATCAGCGTCTACGGCTTTTCACGCGGTGGCATCATGGCCTTGTTTGCCGCAATTGAGTGCAAGGGCGTGTTGTCTTGCGTCGTATGGAGCGGTGTCAGCGACATGTTTTTGACCTATGAGGAGCGGGTTGATCTGAGAAGGATGCTGCGCAGAATCATCGGTCACCCGCGAAAGCAGGAGGATGCCTACCGCGATCGGACGCCTTTGTATCGGATGGACGAGATTTCTTGCCCTGTGCTGATCATACATGGAACGGAAGATGAGAATGTGGGAGTGGAGCATGCTCATAAATTGGCAGATGCGTTGACGCGAGCAGGCAAACCGTATGAAAAATGGCTGGCGCAAGGGGCCAGCCATCTGTTTGTCGGAGAAGATATAGAGATGTATACACGCAAGATGTTCGCTTGGCTGGATGCGCAAGCCTAATCTTCTTTTGGTGTAAGCGGTAGCGTGATGATGATTTCCGTTCCTTTCCCCAGCTTACTGTTCACGTGCAGCTCCCCACCGTGGTTTTCAACCATTCGTCGGGAAATCGGCAGCCCCAGACCTGTTCCATCCTCTTTTAAGGAGAAGAACGGATCGAATATACGCACCAGATACTCTTGGGAAATGCCTTCTCCCGTGTCTCTGACATGAATATGGACAGCCTGTTCGTCCAGGCGGCTTTCAATGGAGAGAACGCCGCCGTCTTTCATGGCTTCAATGCTGTTTTTCATTAAATTTAACAGGATTTGCTTTAATTGCTCGACATCGACGTGAATGCGAATGCTCGGATCACAGCGGTCTACGATTTGAATCCCGTGCAGCATAGCCTCGGCATTCATCAAGGGAAGAATCGAATGAACGACACCGGCTAACGGAACCTCGCGATAATCGGGCTTGGACGGTTTGGATAGCATCAACAACTCCGTCACAATGCGGTTGACCCGTTCAATTTCCTGCAAGATCAAGGGCAAGTAGTACAAATCGCGCTCTTGATTCGATAAACGCTGTTCCAATAGCTGAATAAAGCCGTAGATGACCGTTAGCGGATTGCGAATTTCATGAGCGGCTCCCGCTGCCAGCTGACCGACCATGGCCAGCTTCTCGGATTGATTCAAGTACTCTTGAATTTGCTCTTGCTCCGTAATGTCCAAGAAGGCGACCATCCACCCGGTTTCCTGATCGTGGTGATGATTGTGCAATGGGATGTAGGAGACAAGGGCAATGAATGGTGTGTCGTCTTTTTTGTACAAGGTCATTTTGCGATTGACGAACCAGGGAGTCGGCTCATTGCGTGTGGGTGCTTCAAAGGAAACCTTGGACACGGGGTAACCGTGATCGTCGAGCTTGACCAAATGCTGTGCCAACTGGTTTACATGAAGACCGACTGTCGCATGCGAATGAGTAATAATGCCAACAGGCAGAGAGTTTAAGATTTGCTCCCGGATGTTTTTTTCTTCGGTTAAAATTTGCCGTTGCCTTTCATCTTGTGCGAATAGATTGGCGATGCTGCTCGACATTTTATTGAACTCTTGCGCCAACTCAAGGAATTCATCTTGATGGGTATAAACGATTTGTTGGCCGAATGTTCCTTTCGATACTTCACGCGCTTGCTGCATCAGAGACTGGATCGGGCGCAGCAGCTCATTTCGGAAGTAAAACGTACAGAACAGCCCAAACAAGATAGAGGCTACAGAAACCGAATACGTCAGAATCAACGAGACTTTGATGCTCTCATTCGAATTCTGAAACTCTTTGTTCGTCTGATACTCCAGCTGATTGAGTGAGAAAGAGAGATCTCGTTCCAATCGATCAAGCAAGGGCTGTACTTCATTGGAAAGGACATAGCTGACGGCGGGAACATTCCCTGCTTGCAGCAACGGATTTATTTTGTTCAAAAAAATAAAGTCCAGTTTTGATATCGATTCAATAATGGTAAACAAGCCACTGTTCGCCTCGGTTTTGGGAAGCGAGGAAAAACGAGCGGTATCGATCAGATTTGTATAGTACTGATCCAGGTAAGACTCGTTGCGTGTCAATGTATACATGTTCAACGCATATGTCTTGGTGTAAATCTGGTTTTTGACTTCCAGTAAGGCGCTCGTTTGAGGTAAGAGGTTTTGCGTCAAATACACTTCATCAGAGGTGACCTTTGTCATTTGATAGCTGAACAGGGTCGTTACGCAACCGATGAGAAGCATCATTACGAGATAGCTGAGCATGATTTTTTTCTGAAATCCGAGATTGCTGAAAAGGGGCATGCTGATTAACCTCCATACGAGCCACGGGAAGGAATGAGATTTTGCAATTCCCGTTCTAAATCTTCACGTACATTTGCTGGCACCATGTGACCGAATTGACTGAGATGGTTGACTCCTTCGGCAAGTCCGTACATAACTTTTCCATTGGGGAGTTCCCCTTGAATAAACTGTTCCATGATGATGCGGTAGCATTGACGAACATCCTGCATCATGGAGACCAGCACGTAGTCTGGAGCGATGTAGCGCTGATCGGCAATGTATCCGATGGTGAATACTCCTGCGCGCTGCGCTTCTGTAATCACTTCAAGATTGAAGCTGTCGCCTGTGGTGTAAATGACATCCACACCTTGAGATATCATGTCGCGAGTCGTGCGAATGGCTCCCTCAATATCATTGAAGAAATCAGGAACTTTTCCCACGACAATAGACGTGTTGGGCGATGCCTTTTTCACACCCTCGATAAAGCCTTCTAATTGCAGGAGCTCTGTGGGCTTGTCTACCAAGATGTATCCAACTTTATCCGATTTCGACATCTTCGCCGCAAGTATGCCGACGAGCTTGCCAGCAGGCTTCATATCGTAACGAATCGTCGTCTGATTCGGATGCGGAGCCTCTCCGTTAAAGGAAACAAAATGTGATTTCGGATATCGAAGTGCCACGTCTGTAAAAGGATCAGAGAAGATGAGGCCATGACCGAGTATGAGATCATAGTCGTTGGCTGCATATTTCTCAGCCACCTTCGTGATCTGCTCCGGTTTTATATTATTAGCGATTTCGAGTGAAAAGTTAAATCTTTTTTGCAGTTCTGTCATACTCTCCAGTGCACTGCTGTTCCAGCCTTGATCATAAGTGGGGCCCTCCAGTAACAGGGCGACACGCACTTTGTCAGAAGAATGGCTGCTTTTATTTATGACTTTATCGAGATGCTTCATGCTTGTAACGAACTGACTGGTAATGAGCAGAAGCAGCCCGACTACCAAACCGGTAAATAAGACGGGAAATGGCAGCAGCTTTGGCATGCGGGATTCCTCCATAGAAAAAAAGCATAATCCACTTAAAAATATAAATACACGTCATGTCTATTATATCGGTTCTGTGAAGGTTGTGCATGGAAAAAAGGGATACGGACAGGCTAAGCGTATGGAGAACATCCTGCCAAGCGGGAACAGAAGGGAGGCGTACACGCGATGGAAAACGATATGGTGGAAATCCCCCAGATTCATATTCCTGATGAGGTAACACAGGTCGATCGACCGGAGATTGGAGAGACCACTCCACACCCGAAACCAGATAGTCCTCTGGCGTCGAGCGGGACAGCTGAACCCGCCAGTGACAGCGATTCGAAAGAGAGCAGCGAGCGAATCGGCTTTATTTCATAAAACCGATCGGAGTTCGCCACATTCGACAAAAGAAGTCATTTTCTCTCGTGGACAAGGCTTGCGATTTCTGCAAAAGTAGGAAGTAGAATAGCAAGCGAGATGCGAGGGGATAAGACTGCATGGCCCGATTGCTGATAGTAGATGACGCAGCCTTCACGAGAAGGGTGCTGACGGATATGCTAGGCGAACAACATGAAGTTTGTGGAGAAGCGAGCAATGGTTTGGAGGCAATTGAAAAGTACAAGGAGCTCAAGCCGGATATTGTCACCATGGATATTACTATGCCGCACATGCACGGGATTGAAGCCATGCATCACATCTTGGAATTTGACCGTGATGCCAAAATTTTGATCTGCTCGGCAGTCGGGCACCGGCAGAAGGTGCTGGAAGCGATGAAAACAGGAGCGAGTGATTTCGTCGTGAAGCCTTTTCAAAAAGAGCAGATACTCGATGCAATCGCACGACTTTTGTAAACAGGAAAAAGCAAACAGCCGCCAAAGCCCGGGTGGGAAGGCGGCTGTTTTTTATAAGCCAAGATTTACAAGCTGATTTCTGTTCCAATGCCGTTTGCTTTCGCACGTTCATAGACCGTTTTGGCAACGGCTGTGTCCAAATAGGCAATACCCACGGATTTGTACAGCGTGATTTCTTCATCGTTTTCTCGGCCAGGCTTTTTCCCAATCAGAATGTCTCCCAGCTCAGCGTGCAATTGTTCAAAGCTCCATTCGCCGCGTTCAATCGGAATGAGCAAATCGCCGGCTTCGTGCTGGGCTCCCTCGAGTGTATCGACCACGACTTTGCTGTTTTGTACAGTAGTCAAGTCGACCTCCTGCATATGGGGAAGAAAAGCACCGATGGCATTGATATGCGTACCAGGACGCAAGCGTGTTCCATCAAACAACGGACTGGTAGCCTTGGTGCTGCAAATCACGATTTCGGCATTCGCAACCGCTTCATTGGCATCATCCATAACCGCGATTTCGCCTTGCCACTCCGGGTAGAGCGAGAGTAGTGTTTGTTTCATTTCGTCCGCTTTCCCCCGTGTGCGGTTATAGAGATAAATGTTTGTCAGCGGACGGACTTCCATGACGGCTTGAATCTGTCCGATGGATTGTGCCCCGCATCCCAACACAGCACAGCTTTTCGCATTTTCTTTTGCCAAGTATTTGGTTGCAACGCCACTGCTTGCACCTGTGCGCATAATCGTCAACAGGCTCGCGTCCATCATCGCCACATGCTGTCCCGTTTTTGCTTCGGTCAACACGATCACGCTTTGGAGTGCTTTGATATCGTGCTTGTGATTCTCCGGGAAAATACTGATGATTTTTACCGCTACGTATTCGTCCGTTTCCAAATAGGACGGCATGTATAGACTGGTTGCTCCGTATTTCGGATGGTCAATAGCAGTTCGAACAGGGGTGGTGACGTTTCCTAGCATATGCTCACGGAAGACGTGTTCCACATCTTCCAAGCAATCTTTCATCGTATAGATTTGTTCAATGTTTTCACGGCTTAATACTAGCATCTCATTCTTCCTTTCCATCAGGATTCGTCCAAATCCAAATCCTTTGTTTCCTTCGTAGCAGAAATCGCAAGGAGAGAAATAACCCCGGAAATGACAATGTACAAAGCGATTGGCACCCACGAGTTGAATGAGCTTAACAAGGCAGTAGCGATCAGCGGAGCAGTACCGCCCGCTAAAGCAGCACCGAGCTGGTAGCCAACCGTTACCCCAGTATAGCGTACATTCGTACTGAAAATCTCGGAGAACATCGTACCCAATACAGCTGTGACCGGAGCCCAGAGAATCCCGAGTCCGATGACTGTAGCGACGGTAAGCCAAAGGGCTGATTTCAATGACAGCATATAAAAGTAAGGGAATGCAAACAGCATCATCGCTATAGTTCCCACGATATACAATGGCTTTCTGCCTACCTTATCGGACAGCATGCCCATGTACGGAATTGCGATGGTTGTCACTAATGTGGCGATCGTCACGGCATTGAGTACCGTTATTCGGTCGTAGCCCAAGTAGTTCGTCGCGTAGGCAATAATAAACGTCGAGAAAATATAGAACGGCGCCGTTTCTACCACTTTGGCTCCGACGGCAATCAGAACAGCTTTCCAGTGATAGCGAAATGTATCTACGATGGGAACTTTCGCAATGTTCCCCGTCTTTTTTGCTTCTTGAAAAGCTGGCGTTTCATCGATGCCATTGCGAATCCAGAGTCCTAAAAAGACAAGTGCTGCACTCAACAAAAACGGAATTCGCCAGCCCCAAGACATGAATTGATCATCGGGAAGCGCACTCATCAATGAAATAGCCAACGTACCGAGCAGCATACCGATCGTTACACCCATTTGCGGGATACTTCCAAAAAAGCCGCGTCTGCCTTTGCCGGAGTACTCTACGGCGAGAAGCAATGCACCACCCCATTCACCGCCGATCCCCAAGCCTTGAATCAAACGCATCAGGACGAGAAGAATCGGAGCCCAGATGCCAATGGCATTGTAATCAGGCAGCAAACCGATCAAGACGGTAGCGCCTCCCATCAGCGACAACGTCAAGACCAGCGTCTTTTTACGACCGATTTTGTCCCCGATATGACTGAAGATCACGCCACCCAATGGCCGGATGAAAAAAGGAAGACCAAATGAGAGATAAGAGAGCAGTAAGCCTACAGTTGGATCAGAAGAAGGAAAAAATAGCTTGTTGAATACGAGCGATGCCATGGTTCCATACAGGAAAAAGTCAAACCACTCAATGGAGCTGCCAATCAGGCTCGCGACCAACGCTTTGTTTTGAACCTTTTTGGAAACGCCCGCTTGTGTTTGTAATGCCATCGGGTAATCCTCCTTTGTCGGTAGATATTGAAGTGTCACTTCAATTTATGAGTGAAGTAACACTTCAATTTTTAAAAATAAAGCGATTACAAATCTGATAATAATAAAGATTATAAAATGCAATATAATTTGTAGCAATAGTAAAAATTGATTATGATAGACCTATCCTTTTTACGGCGAGGTATGCAAATGGAACCTACCATTGGTGTATTAATCAAATCGCTTCGTGTCGGCAAAAAGAAGACACTCAAACAAATTGCAGAAAAAACACAGCTGTCGATCAGCTTTTTGTCCCAAGTAGAGCGTGGGAAGTCTTCCATCACGCTGGAGTCATTGAAAAAAATTTCGGAAGCCTTGGGAGTGAGCCCAGGCTATTTCTTTTCGGGTGAGTCGAGTGGAGGGAATGGGCAGGTACGCAGGGCGAGCAAAGAGCGATCTGGGCTTTTTCATGCGCCTTTTGTGTATGAGGACCTGTCCGGTGATTTGGAGAATCCGTCGCTGGTACCGATTCTCGTCACGCTTTCACCGCATGGAGAAAAAGGCACGCCTTTTGTGCATAAGGGTCAAGAGTTTATTTACGTCCTCGAGGGTGTGTTGACTCTTTTGCTGGGGGAAGAGGAGCATGATTTGTTCCCTGGCGACAGCATTCACATGGATTCATCCGTACCGCACAACTGGGTGAACCGTACAGGCGAGGTCACCCGATTCCTTTGTGTCAATTCGCATGACAGCGACATGATTCCGACCGCTACTTATTAATTGACCGAGAGCGTTTAGCGAAGTCATGTTTTCTACTATAATAGAGGAACGCGTAGAAAAGAGCGGTAAAGAGGTGAAAGTGTGCCCGTAGAGCCTAACTATTTTCAACAGTATCAGCATGCTGATATCGACGAATTAGCTGATGTCATTGGAGAACTTTTGCAAAATCCGATAACGGTTGAAGATGCCGATCATAAACTGATTGCTTACAGCTCACACGGAGAAAGCACTGATGAAGCGCGCTGGTCTACCATCATGGGGCGACGGGTACCGGAAAAAGTACTGACGCGCCTCTGGAAGGACGGCGTATTCCAGGAGCTGTTAACGCAAGACGACCCCGTACACATCCCGGCCAAGGACGAAATCGGCTTGGGGAAGCGTGTGGCGATTGCCATTCGCAGAGGGAGCGACGTGCTCGGTTACATTTGGGCACAAGAGGTGAATCGACCGATTACCCGGGAAGATGATGAAATTCTTCGTCAGGCAGCACGCGTAGCTGTCTCGCGTCTCATCCAACGGCAGGGAAAACGCAAGGCGGAGGAGCAGCGACGCAAGGAATTTCTATGGGAGCTGTTGCTGGGGAATCACAGCAGTGAGGCTGTCATTCGCCAAAAAGCGGACACCTTGCAGATGCAGCTTCCAACCTCTTATCTCATTTGTATTATTGAAGCGGCAGGAGCGCGTCTGGACCAGTACTTGTATCCGTTATTAATGCGTGACAAGCTGCTCTGGGTTGTCGATGGCTCGCAAATTATCTTATTGATCGGTCTGTCCGATGCGAAAAAAGACAAGAGTGACGTGCTTATTCGCAAGGTGGAACAGTTCCTTTCCGACTCGCTTGGCAAGCTCGAAGCACATGTCACGGAAGGACGCCAGGTGATTGCCGGGTACGGGAGAGACTACAAGTCTTACACGGATATTGTGAAAAGCTACAGGGAAGCGCTGCATGCGCTCAAGATCAAGAAGCTGTTTCCGCAGGAAAATGAGGGGATTCACGGGTACCACGAGCTTGGGATTTACCGGTATCTACTACAACTGAAGCAGTGGGAAGAGGAGCAGGGCTATCAGAATGAACGGCTGGAAAAGCTCAGACAGTACGATCGCGACAACCAGACCACGCTCTTGACAACATTGGAGACTTTTTTGGATGCCGCCGGCAAGGTCAACAAGACAGCAGAGCGCCTGCATATCCACATTAATACGTTGAGCTATCGACTGAGACGAATTGAGGAGATCATGCGTGTCGATCTCGACAATATGAACCAGCGGGCTGCCTTATATTTAGAGTTGAAAATAGCCAAATTAGATGGGGAACAGTAGTTTGTTTGTGAATTTTCACAAATGAAAAGACGCTAAAATTAAAGGAATCTCCAAGGAGTATGCCCGAGGATACGCTGTACAATAATAGTAACCGCAAAGAAATTGGCGTTTCCAAGGAGGACATACTTATCATGATCGTTGGAATTCCAAAAGAAATTAAAAATAATGAGAACCGCGTAGCCATTACCCCAGCAGGTGTAGCTGCTCTGGTACAAAACGGCCATTCCGTTCGTGTAGAAACAAGTGCAGGGCAAGGCAGTGGTTTTACGAATGAAGATTACAAGGCAGTAGGCGCTGAGATCGTAGAAACAGCAGCAGAAGCATGGGCGTCTGACATGGTAATGAAAGTAAAAGAACCACTCCCTGCTGAATACGGATATTTCCGCGAGGGTCTGATTCTGTTCACGTATTTGCATCTCGCACCAGAGCCTGAATTGACTCGTGAATTGATCGATAAAAAAGTGATTGCAATCGCTTACGAAACCATCCAGCTCGACAATGGCGCTCTGCCACTGTTGATGCCGATGTCTGAAGTAGCGGGCCGCATGTCCGTTCAAATCGGCGCGCAATTCTTGGAAAAGCAATACGGTGGAAAAGGCGTTCTGCTCGGTGGCGTACCAGGCGTACCAAAAGGCGAGGTAGTCGTAATCGGCGGCGGAATCGTAGGGACAAACGCAGCGAAAATGGCGCTTGGACTGGGTGCAAATGTAACGATCATCGATGTAAACGCAGACCGTCTGCGCCAACTGGATGACCTGTTCCAAGGCCGCGTTCAGACGCTGATGTCCAATTCCTTCAACATCGCAAGCGCTGTGAAAAAAGCAGATTTGCTGGTAGGCGCTGTACTCATTCCGGGTGCTCGTGCTCCACGTCTGGTAACAGAAGATATGGTAAAAGACATGTCACCTGGTTCTGTGATCGTAGACGTTGCGATTGACCAAGGCGGATCGATTGAAACTGTTGACCGTATCACTACGCATGACAAACCAACCTATGAAAAGCACGGTGTGATTCACTATGCGGTAGCCAACATGCCTGGTGCAGTCGCTCGTACATCTACATTGGCCCTGACCAACGTAACCGTTCCTTACGCGGTACAATTGGCGAACAAAGGCTACGCACAAGCAATTCGCGACAACAAAGCATTGGCAAAAGGCGTAAACGTCATCGACGGCAAAGTAGCTTACAAGGCTGTAGCTGATGCGCATAGCCTGCCGTATGCTTCTATCGAGGAAGTTTTGCTGGTGAAAAACTAGCTTCAACGTAAATAAAAGAAGAAACTGCTTGTCCGAGTTTGCGGCAAGCAGTTTTTTTATTCATTCATTCGGCCCAAGCGGGTCAGGGTATTTGACCGAACCCATCTTCATTTTTCCGGAATCACTTAAGTGCACTTGCACCTGGATTTGGGTCAGGGAATCAGGTGTGAGCTTATTGCGCTTGCGTATTTCGTATTTTCGCCAAACCTGGTAGTCTTTTTTAAACAAACGTTCCTCCAAGCTATACAGATCGACCCCTGCTTTGACTCCTTTTAGAAACGTCCCGCGAATTTGCTCGGCTACCTGTTCTTCGGAGTTTTTTCGTACGAAAGCAGGCGTAACCGCACTCATCATTTCACGAACGAACCCCTTTAGTCGGACATTGACCTGATAACGAGGATGCTCTCCAGTGGTAATCGGAGTGATGTCCAATTCAACATGCTCAATGCGCATTGTCGCTTTGGGAGTGTTGTTTTGTCGGACAATGAGGCCAGCAAATTCCGTGTCACTATTCATCCACCGAATTCCCATTAAATCACGATTGGGGAAGTAACCCTGCCAATTTCCACGATGAATGGCGTGGATGCCATCGATGGAGAGACGAGAAATAAAACGGTTATTTTCTTTCCAGGAACGCTTGTAAAGTGTGATGTTTGGCAATAATACGGTGTTTGACGGCTCCCAAAAGTTCGAGATAAACCGATAAAATTGGATCGGTTCGATAAACGAACGCTGCTCGTAAACATCCTTTGGCTGATGCAAGAGAGAGTCCAATGGAGAAAATCCGACCAAAGAATGGGAGCTTAACACTTTTTCAATCGGCTCCCGCGTTCCGAATACCCACTTGGTGTAACGAATCAGACCGTATCGATTCATAATATCATGGGAGGTGATAACGCCCTTTTTCAAGAGGCGCTCATGAAATACGATGGAGGATACAAAGCCTAGAAACACAGGTACCTGTGCGTTTTTTTGCAGGTTATCGAAGGCAGACTGAAGCGTTTTCCCTTTTCCGATCGAAATGGTGGCAGGTGGAGCTTGAAGGGTAGTTGATGATTCCTGCTTGGCGACGGTAGACAGATCGGTGGATTGGGCGTAAAAAACATACTCATTGTTGATGTAATCAATGCCCATCGCAGATAAGTAGCGAAGGTCCTGAATGGCTTTCTGATCCCAACATCCGCTAAGAAGAGTGGTTGCCAACAACAGCATAGCCGACGCAATCCGCATGCACTTCATTTGTTATCGCCACCCTTAGCTGTTCTTGTCCGAAAAAAACTGGTCATGGATTTGAACAAGACATTGAACAGTGTGGACAAGGAGTTGGATGAACCCATCAAAATATACGATCTGCCAAAGGAGGTCAAGGTGGACAAGTAGTACACGATGGCAATCATCCCGAGGATAAAGCCGTACATGCCGATGATCGCAGAAAGGAAGAAAACAGCGAAACGCGCCACTGTTACCGCGCCGCTTAATGACTGGTTGACCAGTGTGAAGGAGGCGACGACGGTAAGGGAGCCGATAAACAACATCGAAGGCGAAGTCAGGCCTGCACGAATGGAAGCATCTCCTATAATCAGTGCACCGACCAGTGCCAGTGTTTGCCCGACGTTTTTGGGCAGACGGGCGCCTGCCTCACGCAGAAACTCAAAAATGAACAAGATGAGAAATAGCTCCATTGGCGCGGAAAAGGGCAACCCTTTTCTTCCCTGCGTAACGGTTGCGAGTAATTGAAAAGGAAATTGCTCTACATTAAAGGCGGATAGTGCAATCCAGAAGCCGGGCAGAAAGATTGCGATCCAAAATCCACCCAGGCGCAGCATGCGTTCCAGCCATACATAGGTAACAGGGTACTGATCGTCTTCAGGAGATTTGATTAGTTCGAGTAAGGTTACAGGTGCCACGAGTGCCAAGGGTGAGCCGTCTACCAATACGACGACCTTACCTTGCAGCAGCATATAAATGACATAGTCAGGGCGTCCAGTATAATCAACCAATGGAAATAGGGAGTGAGTGTTGTCACTCAGTATCTTTTCCAGAATGGCGCTGTTCACAATTTTTTTTGAGGTACATTTGTGTAGTCTCTCACGCATCATCTCTACCAGATCTTCAGATACCCCATCTGTGATATACATCATACCGATTCTTGTGCGCGAGCGCGTTCCGAGAATAAAAGGCTCATAGGCCAGAGTAATCGTTCGCATGCGCTTGCGAATGAGAGCAACGTTCGTGGAGAGATCCTCGACGAAGCCGTCCCGAGGACCTTTGATCGAAATCTCTGTATTGGATTCTTCAGGATTGCGCTCTGGACGATTGGAGATGTCCCAGGCAAACGGAGGAGAGTCTCCAATAAAAATCAGTAAATCTCCTGCAAACAGTCGCTCAACCCACAACTCTGGGTTCGTGAAGAGTGGGAAAAGAGGAAGCGAACGCAAATCACCAATAGCTAGGAATCGCTCCAATTGCGGCAAGGCCGTATCTTGTAATTGACGAACGTCTGCAAGTCCTTCGCAATAAAGCATCAATACAGGCTGATCCTCAGATGTGACCATGCGCAAAAAAACGACGTCCGCACAATGCGCGAATTTTTCCCGCAGTTCCTCTTCAAGGGTCATAAGGGGCCCCCTCCTGTCTGGATGGTTTGCGCAGGGATATCAGGATGAGCGCGAGTGAGACAACAACCATGATGACGAAGTAAAGTGGGTAGTATACACGCGATAAGAAGGCTACGAATTGCATGTCGCTGTAAGGGAGGCTGGTGAAGGCGATCATGCTTCCACCGAAAAACAGCATCATGAATTTGCGTTGCTTTCGGGTTCGTATCGTGATCAAATCTCCTAAAAGAATCAGGCAAAGCGTTATTCGAATAAAAGCACCAGAAAGCCACTGAAAAATCGAGAAAAACTCCATGTTCTCGATGTCTTTTCCGATCGTGAGTAGCCGCCATTGTTCAAATGCAGGAAAACGTTGACGAGCGGACTCCACAGGTCCAAATTCTGCAATTGCCCCTGTCAGTGGGCTGAGTGTCAACAGCAACGTGATACCGAGCATGACAAAAAAGTGTATGAGTCGAAACGGCTTTCGTACGTGATGCTGGAGCAACAGGAGCAGAAACATCTCGGTGAAACCGCCGCCAACGTAAAGCATCCCATGTAACAGCGGACGAAAACCGTTCTGGAAAAGCGGGAGCAAAAGACTATAATCCTTTTTGGGAATATTGCCAAAAGCAACGAAAAATCCGAGCAACACGACTATGGGGAGCAAGATGCCTGCTGTGATTCCAACGGAGGTCATACCTCCAATAGAAGCGAGTACACATAGCCCCATCAAGGCTAAAGCGGTCACCCACTCGGGTGTTCGAGGCAAGTAGTTTACGGTTGTCCAAGTTTGCGTATCGATCAGATTCGTTAGCGCCATTAGGTACAGGCAAATCATGATTGGAACGAGCAAGAAATTGCTGACGATTTTTCCTGATCGTTGTGAAATCCACTCATACAAAGACTGTTGAACCAAACTTCGATTAATTACAAACAGCAGATACGCCCAGAAGGAAAAGGGGATACCTGAAAGCAACACGCTCAACCAAGCATCTCTGCCTGCTTTACTAAGTACGAGGGGGATGACGGTTACGTGGTTCGTAATGCCGATCGTCAGCATCATCACCATAATGGCTTGACCAATCCCGATTTTTCCGTCCACTTTCATGAAAGACTTATCCCCCTGTGCGTGGTGGTGTTGTTAGGATTTGCCTGCTTGCTTGGAAATATGTATCAGGTATAAAGGTTACATCCTCCCGAAAAAGTATGGTATTCTACTATGAGGTAAAAAGGTAGAAACGGAGTAAGGAGTGCAGCCGATGTATCAGCTCATAAGAAAATATCTATTCCAGCAAGATGCGGAAGAGATTCATGAAAAGACAATTGGTGCCTTAAGGCTAGTGGAGGATTCTGCTCCAGGCAAAAGCATCCTGAAGATGATCTATCAGGTAAAAGACCAGCGGTTGGAGAATAAGCTGTGGGGAATGACGTTTCCGAATCCAGTCGGACTTGCAGCCGGTTTTGATAAAAATGCAGAAGTCTATCATGCGTTGGGTGCTCTTGGTTTTGGGTTTGTGGAAATCGGGACGTTGACGCCGCAGGGGCAGCCAGGCAATCCGAAGCCGCGTTTGTTCCGATTGCCGGAACATCAAGCTGTCATTAACCGGATGGGCTTCAACAATCACGGTGCGTATTTGGCTTCCCAGCATTTGGTCGGTTACGCATACTCAGATGTTCCGATTGGGATTAACATTGGGAAAAACAAAGTAACGCCGAATGAAGAGGCGGCCATCGACTATAGCAAATGTATGGACATGCTCTATGCATACGGTCACTATTTCGTCATTAACATCAGCTCTCCGAATACCCCGAATCTGCGTGACTTGCAGGAAACAGAGAGCTTGCGTCATTTGGTGCGTGCAGTAAGGGAAAAGGCGACCGAAATGGAAGCGCGTGCCATCAAGAAAAAACCGATATTGCTGAAAGTAGCACCAGACATGTCGGATGAGCACATGCGCGATGTTGTTCACGCTGCTGTTGAAGAAGGCATTTCCGGAATTATCGCTACCAATACGACACTGTCACGCGAGGCGGTTTCCGGACATCGATTTGCCGAGGAAGCTGGTGGCTTGAGCGGAAGACCTCTTACGGAGCTTTCCACTGCTTGGGTGAAGGAGATTTATCAAGAAGTAGGAGACAAGGTACCAATCATTGGTGTCGGAGGCATTTATAACGGCGAAGACGCCTACGCGAAAATCCGAGCAGGAGCCAGTCTCGTTCAGGTGTATACGGGGATGATTTATCAAGGCCCAGGTATTGCCAAGCAAATTAACAAAAAACTGCTCAAGCTCATGCAGCGCGATGGTTTTAAACATATTAGTGAAGTAATTGGCGTAGACGCAAAAGAATAGATAGAACAAGCACGCATAGGTCGATGGCTCCGTTTGTAGTGGGGCATCGGCTTATGCGTTTTTGCTTATATTCTTCCGATTTATGTAGTGATCCGGTATAATGATGTGGGACAAACATGAATTGTCTGTCAATTGCATATTGTCGGCGTTAGGTGCCTTTATGTGACGCATAAAGGGTAACAGGGAATCGGGTGAAAGTCCCGAGCGGTCCCGCCACTGTAACCAAGGAGCTCTCTTTGAGAAGGAAACCACTCATTTTCGTATGGGGAAGGACAAAGAGCGCATGGATCTGGAAGCCAGGAGACCTACCTAGTAGCCACACCACAGAACCTTCGCGGAAAGGAGCGGTGAATACGAGGCAATGAGGCTGTATAGTTAGTCTGTTGTTTTGTGTGCACATCTCGTCCATTGATGGATGGGATTTTTTTATTTGTAGGAAAGAACGAAAGTCAGTGAAGGAGGAATGAACATGAATCGATCTCGTCTCGTATCGACTTGTCTGATGATCGCGGGCTTTGTCCTGTATTTTTTGCTCAATGAACCAGAGACAGGACATGCGATGCACATCATGGAAGGGTATTTGCCATTGTCCTGGGCCCTATTTTGGTGGGCTGTCTTCTTGCCATTTTTTATGCTTGGAATTCGCTCGATTAACAAGATTGTAAAAGAACATCCTGAAATGAAGCTCCTTATTGGCGTTGCTGGAGCGTTTGCGTTTGTTTTATCTGCACTGAAAATACCTTCGGTTACAGGCAGCAGCTCTCATCCGACTGGAACGGGGCTTGGCGCCATTATGTTTGGGCCTTTTGCGATGTCTGTGTTAGGGAGCATGGTGCTCTTGTTTCAAGCTTTGCTTTTGGCACATGGAGGTTTGACTACGCTAGGGGCAAATGCTGTATCCATGGCTGTAGTAGGACCACTGGTGGCATACGGAATCTATCGGATGATCATGAAGGTCAACGGAAGCCAACGTCTGGCTGTTTTTGCGGCGGCTGCTTTGGCTGACCTCACTACCTATTTGGTGACTTCGATTCAACTGGCACTCGCATTTCCAGCTGAATCTGGCGGAGTGTTGGCCTCGTTTGCCAAATTTGCAGGAATTTTTGCATTCACGCAAGTACCGCTCGCAATCAGTGAAGGTCTGTTGACTGTCCTTGTTTGGAACTGGTTGTTATCTTACAACGCAAAAGAGCTTACACAGCTTCGTTTGCTCAAACGGGAGGAATCGCTGTGAAAAAAGGATGGAACTGGCTTTTACTCTTGGGGGTAATCGTATTGGCGATTGTCCCGCTGTTGCTGGTGCAGGATTCGGAATTTGGCGGCGCAGACGGCGTAGCGGAGGAAGCGATTAAGGAAATTGCTCCGAATTACGAACCGTGGTTTCAACCGCTGATAGAACCACCAGGGGGAGAGACGGAGAGTCTATTGTTTGCGGTGCAGGCGGCGTTGGGAGCGGGAGTGGTTGGCTACGCTGTAGGCTTGTACAAAGGTCGGTTGGATAAGCGGAAAAAATGAACGGTCTGCAGCTTGATTCACTTTCTTATCAAAGCAGGCTAAAACGTCTGCCGCCAGCTCATAAGTTATTGCTGGCGAGTGCATTGTTACTACTCGTCTTGGTGGGACATGTATGGATGCAGATGGCCGTCGTTGTTTGGATGACGGTATGGGTAGTGGTGTATGCCCGTATTCCTGTCCGTATCTATTGTGCCTTTATGATCGTGTCGCTCTCGTTTTTCGTGGCGGGGCTCCCTGCCCTATTGGTAGAAGGGGCGAGAGCAGGAGAAGTACACGTCCAGGTCGCGGCAGCATGGGAGTTGGGTTCGTATGTGCTCTATGTGCCTACGTCATCATTTAGTAAAGTTTGGATTTTATTTTGGCGTACCATGGCGAGCTTATCTTGCTTTGCTTTCATTTTGTTTACCGTGCCGTTTGCTGAAATCTTGCAGGTGCTTCGCCGACTTCGTATGCCTGTCCTTGTGACTGACTTATTAATGATCATGTATCGCTTTATTTTTGTGTTGGTAACGATTTCTCACCAGCTCTGGATTGCCCAACGTTCTCGGGGAGGTCATCGCGGTTTCCGCGCGACGCTTCGAGATGCAGGGGTTCTCGTTGCGCAATTGTTTGTCAGAGCGATGCGCAAATACGAAGCTTTGCACAAAGGAATGGCGGCTAGAGGCTTCGGGGAGAGCATGCAGGTGCTCGCGTTCCATACCCATGCTCGCTCGCGCCGCTATGAGTGGGAGTCAATCGCAGGCTGTATGCTGCTGGTACTGCTTGAGTGGTGGACAGGAGGTTGGTGGTTATGACATCACGGTTGTTGGAGTTCATCGATTTGCAGTACACGTATCCGGGAGGGCGGGAACCCGTCCTGTCAGGGTTGTCCTTATGGATTCCAGAGGGGAAAAAATGTGTCCTTTTGGGACGAAATGGCTGTGGGAAGTCGACCTTGTTCTTGCATGGAAACGGGATCATCGAGCCACAGCAGGGACAGGTGCTGTGGAAGGGGAAACCGCTTGTCTATAAACGAGCCGCACTGCAAGAGATGACGCAAAAGGTAGGCTTGGTCTTTCAAGATCCCGAGCATCAGCTGATTGCAAGCACGGTTGCGGAAGATATATCCTACGGTTTATGCAATCAGAAGCTGTCTGTGGACGTAATCCGGGCAAAGGTAGAAAAGGTGCTGGATGCATTCGGGTTGAGGGAGCTGGCAGAAGCTCCGATTCATCATTTGAGCCTGGGACAAAAACGACGTCTGGCACTCGCGGGGGTCATGGTCATGGAGCCCGAGCTTTTGCTGTTGGACGAGCCTACTGCATATCTGGATCGCTATCAGACAAAAAATTTGCTGCGGGAGCTCGATGCCATTCACCAGCAAGGAACGACTGTTTTGATGGCGACACACGATATGGATATTGCGTTTGAATGGGCAGAGTGGATCTGCATCATGGATAAAGGCAGGCTTGTGTTCGCGGGAGATCCGCAGGAGGCATTGGAAAATAGAACCATGCTAGAGAGTCTTCATCTGGGTATGCCGTTGCTCGTTGATGTGTGGGAGGCACTGCCTGAACAGTGGAAGCGGGAACTTGGCGGTGATATTCCACGCTCGGTCGACGAACTGCGAAAAATGCTCAGTGTTCAGCGGGTGTGGTGAATGGAGTGGGCGCTTTCGGGTAAGCTAACCCCAAAAAGCCATGGAGGTACACAGTATGGAACAAGACTCTGTCACGAGCACATCGGTCCCGAATCATCAGGAAAAAGGAATCTCCCGTCATGTAAAGGATGAACTGATGTATCAAGTATTGGAGAAAGAGATGACTACAGACGAGAAGGAAAAGAAGCTAAAAGATGATTATTTAAAAGGCAAGGCGTAAATTTGCGCCAAAAAGCCCTTCTCGCCACATAAAGGCGTGAAGGGCTTTTTACATGGAATGGTCTGAGTAATATTCACGGTCACGGTAGAGCCAATCTTGACCGCGGAACAGTGAAAAAAATAAAATATGGTAAAATTTGATTCTCGCAGAAAAGGTAAGAAGATTTGTGCGAATTTTGTAGGGATATGTCCATTCATCACGAATAACGTAAAGAAGGCACTTACTTACAATGGGAGAAGTGATGAGGTTGTGATTTCAACTTTGAATAAGACGCTATGCGTTCAGCAGCTCGTAGAAAAATTAAGAGACAAGCAGCTTCTTCATGTACCAATCGCTGATCTTCGAGAATCCAATAAAGTGTTGTATGAATACGTCAATCAGCTCAATGACTCGATTGCGATCATTCCGACCACGATTAATTCTGTCATTACAGGCGTCATCCGTTTCCAGGAAGGGTACTTTATTACCTTGGGCATGCTCATTTGGAAAGACGCCAACAAAAAAGGGGCGTTCAAAGAAGGGACATTTCTTTTTTACAAGCATGACGCTCATGATTCGATTGAGGATTGCGTCCATATTACCAATTCCATCGAAAATCACAATCTGATGGAAAGCTTGTTCTTTGCATGCTGCGAGAGCAAGGATGGCGATTCCGTACTTTCCTATTCACATATCGAGCATGCGATTACATACGGAGAGCTGTATCGTGACATGAAGTCCAAAATCCAAAAAGGGTTTGCGTAATCGCTGCAAAACGAGATCACGGTCATTCGCACACACAATCGGGGAAGAATAGATATGTTGGATGTCAGAGCAACTTTACATGCCAAGTTTTGGATGATATACTACTGAAAATTTATAAAATATTCCAATTGAAGAGGAGTTTTCCTACTTGATGAACAAGAAGTAACGTCTTGCCATTCACCAGTTGGCCCGACCCCCTCCATGTAAATGGTTTTGTCTACTCACAAATAAGAACCAATTACAACAAAATGGAGGAATATCACGATGAGTAAACCTGAAATGAATGTTGCCTTAGTAGTCGGTCCGGATACGGACCTGGATAGTCAAGCAATTCGAAATACACTTGAGTATTTTGGAGCTCGAGTCTTTACGTACTGGATTGGTCGACCAAGCGATTTGATCGATGTATTGAATAGCAGCGACCTATACCCAAATACTGACATGATTATTCTGAATTTCCATGGCGATGAGGGAAGCCTCATCATGCCAGAGCTGGGTGAGGACGTTTACGAGGAAGGAGAACCAAAGGGTGATTTTGGTCCTGACGAGGTTAGACGTTTTGCCAAGCTGGATGGAAAAATCGTGTTAGGTAACGGATGCTCGCTTGGTGATCCCGAATTAGCGAAGGCCTTTCTGGACAGTGGTTGCCAGACGTATATCGGGCCAGAGGATTACCCGGACGGAAATTCTGCGCTGATGTTCGCACTGCGCTTTTTCTACGAGGTAATTCAAAACAAGAAAAGCGTGGAAGAAGCTTTTCGAATCGCAAAAGCAACTGATGAAGAAACCGAGATGTATCAGCTTTATGTAAAAGAGTAATTACCACGCAAAGGGAGCCTTGAACTAGGCTCTTTTTGCATTCTTATGCCCGAAAAGTCTTAGGTGTACCATTCGTCTTTGTCGAAAATTGTCAGGCTATTATTCTTGTTGACAGTCATACTTTGGATTATGGTAGGGGAGATTCACTTCAATAAAGGAGGTATTCCCTTGAAAAAAATGGCATTTTTCATAGTGGCTTTTGCCATCATGTTGGCTGGATGTAGCTCCGGGCAATCAACGGATAAGGCAGCACCTGCGCTAGCAACACCAACTGGTACGGCTCCAGTACCTGAGGCAACCGCGCCAGCTACCTCAGCAACACCTGCCGCAGAAGCGACTGCTCCTGCGGCGACAGAGAAAGCAAAGATCACGAAGAGTGAATTTGAACAGATTGAAAATGGGATGAGCTTTGAGGAAGTAAAAAAAATAGTGGGCGGGGAAGGCGAACTGCTCGCTGAGGTTGGTAAAGCAGGAGAGGAAGGACACACGATCGTCTACATGTATGAGGGAGAAGGGACGATTGGAGCAAATGCGAATTTCTCTTTCCGAGGCGGGATTCTGCAAGTAAAATCGCAAATCGGATTGCAATAGGGAGGGCTATTTCATCTTCAATAAAAATGTAAGTAACATTTCATTACAAAAGTTTACACTACTGTATGATTCAGCAAGCGAACATGATCCTCTGATAAAATGGAGACAAGCAAATAGGAACTAAGCCACTCGGGACGCCGGGTGGCTTTTCTGTTTGCATTCTAATCGAAATTTTCGATTAACAGACCGAAGGAGAGATAGTATGAGTAAAAAAGAACTGCGAAACAGAGAGTGTTCTAAAAAGATTCCCCAGCGTTATATCGTTAACTTTATCGACGGGGTTAGTGAGAAAGAGCAAGATAAAATCGTTAAGCAATTTGGTGGTAAAGTACTAAAAAAATTCCGTACACCAGCCTTTGATCGTTTCGCTGTGATTCATATTGATGATGAACAGGTTGAACAACTGCTAGCACACAAACTTGTTGAGAGTATTGACCAAGACACCGAGGCAGAAAGCCCATCTAGCACTGAAGTAGAAACATGGGCACATGCAACGGCTCAAGCATTTAACTTTTGGAATGCTGGCTACACTGGTGCTGGAGTAAAGGTGGCAATTATTGACAGTGGAGTAACTCCTCACCCGGATCTACCGACGCCTCTTAGTACATGGAATGTGGTAACCGATTCTACTGATGCAACAGATGTTAGTCCAGATATGCATGGTCATGGAACTTGTAGTGCTGGAGTAATTGCAGCTCGCAATAATGGCTCTTATGTAAAAGGTATTGCTTATGACTCGGACATTCACGTTATTAATTGTTACTACCAAAAACAAGGAGACACTCAAGATGCTTATACAAATATTTCTAATACAACCGAAGCACTCCAACATGCTGCGACTCTGGATGTCGACGTTGTACTTTGTAATGTGCAATTGAGCTTTGGAGGTGCTTCTCTGCAAGCTGCCTGTGATGTACTAGAGGAGAAAGGTATTCCCGTCTTAGCCCCTGCAGGTAACTATGCTGATGAAAAGGGGGATGTTACCAAGGACACAGTAAGATACCCTGGACATTACGATAAGGTCGTCGCTGTTGGAGCAGTCGATATAAGCTCGCGAGCTCCTTATATAATGCGAGAATCATATTCAGGTACTGGACCCTATTTGGATATCGCAAGCTTTACAAATCTGGAGACGACTAGTAAGTCTGGTGGTTATAACTACTCCTATGGCGGAACGTCGTGTGCAACTCCATTTGCTACGGGTGTAATGGCGTTGCTAAAACAGGCATATCCGCACCACACTGCACAGCAACTGAGGGATAAATTATATGAAGGGGCTACTCCTTTCGGTACAAAAAATGAGTACGGTGTTGGTCTGATTGGCCTTCAGGCATCACTTCTACCATCAAACACGCTGTCATATCCGGTACTATCAGCATCTACAACGGAAGATTTCTCTGATTCAAACTTTAATTTTAATCTTACGGGTGATTTTGTAATCGGAACGGATAGTGGCCGGACAGTTTTAAGAACTCCCGCATATTCCAATACAGGCACGGGTATTAGCCGGTTCACTTTCCAAGTGCCAGGGAATGCAGTGAATCCTCAGATTAGTATTACCCATAGGAGTGATTGTAGATGGACTGATGTCATGGTGGTGACCGTGAACGGAATGCCTTTAACCCACACTAGCAATATTGAATCCAACTATGAAACGGATACACTTACCTTATTGCCAGGTGGAAAGTATCTCGTGGAACTTCGGTGGGATAAGTATGAATCCTATTCAGCTGGTTTAAATGCGGTATTTATCGACAGCATTTCTGTTAACTTCACTACTAGTGGAAGTGGCGGGGGAACTCCAGGAGATACTTTCACCAACCCTATTGTGGTTTCCGGAACGAATGCGAACGGAACCTTGCAGGATACAAAAGATCTATATTTCAGATACACTGCACCAAACACAGGAAGTTACAATTTCACAACATCAGCATCGTTTGATTCTTACATGCAACTTCTTGATAGTTCCCAAAACATCTTGGCTCAAGATGATGACGGTGCAGGAAGCTCGCAACCAAAAATCACATATGCGCTTTCCGCTGGTCAAGTGGTGTACTTGAAAGTGTACGGTTATAACCATGGAGCAGGTAAATACGGTCCAATTACATTGAACATTACACAAGCTTCTTCAGGATCTGCTCCTGGAACTCCTAACTTGACAGTAAGTTCTCCAACAACGTCTAGCTTAACCTTGAATTATTTTGCAACAGGGGCAACGAGCTATGATATCTATCGTAATGGTGTTCGTATCGTACCAGGAACTACTCAAACCAGTTATCAAGACGCCGGTCTTTCTGCAAATACGACCTACAGCTATTTTGTCATCGGGATTAACAGTTACGGAACTACAACTAGTACTTCGGTATATGGTACAACCTTGTCAAGTGGTGGCGGTGGAGTAACACCAACAACTATCCTGGAAGACTTTGAAGATACAAACATGAACTTTAATTTCTCTGGAGATTGGACACGAGTAACTCGAGGATATCAATCGACTTACGCTTTTATCAGTACAGTACCAGCTGTAGGAGCCTCTTCTTCGACCCAATTTACCGTTTCCGTCCCAGCGGCTGCAACTACTGCACAATTAAAGTTCAATGCAAGGTGTGACTCTTCCAAAAACACAACTCCATTATGCGACTTGCAGGTGTTCGTCAATGGCTCTCTTAAACTTACACTCCCTGCAAACGCCACCACATGGTTTGTAGATCAAGTTGTGGCACTTGGTACTGGTGACCAAACAATCAAATTCCAATGGAACCGTAACAATAATAACACCTCCTTCTTAAAGCAAGCGATTATTGATTCCGTAGAGGTAAAGTGGTCGTAAAGTAAATTAAATCAGTAATAGACTGAGCCCAGACTCTAATAAGAAGAGTTCTTGGGCTCTTTTTTTATGTACGAATAAATCAGTCCATTCTTGCTTCGCTTATCCATATCAGGTAAGGCACAGGCAAATGCTTGCGCCCTTTCTACCTTTATAGGTCATGGTACAGGCAAAACACCCGCGATGCGCATACAGTAGTGTGTCTAAGGAAAGGAGGAGGCAGAATGGGTTTCTTTAATGGCTTTGATGACTTTGCTCTGATCCTAGTTCTGTTTGTTTTGCTTGTCATTGTCGGATGTGATTGTGATTAGGAAATGGGTTTAAGCAAAAGAGTAATGCAAAGGGAGACATACAATCCCTTTGCATTATTCATTTATGAAACGAGGTGAGAGTGAAAAGTGGCAAGACAAATGAATGGCTTTAGCCCTGAATTTGCAGATTGGCTGAAATCAAATAAGGTCTCGATCAGAAAGCTACAGAAGAATCCTGAATCCCTTGGGCAGTATTATCAAGAGTGGACAAAAACGAGCCGTCGGACGAAAAAAGAGTCTCGACCACCACGGCTTTCTAATCTAAATCTTGATATAGGCACAATCCTCAATGGTGTACGCGTTGCGAACGAGGTATTTAAAACTTTCCAAGGAACGAATGGGATTGGAAGTATGTTTAGAAGGTTTATGTAGTGGAATCACGAACCTTGCTAGGATTTATTCCACTAATCCCAACTCTTCATAAACCTTGCTTGATACGACACCGATTGGCTTTAATTTTCGATCCCGTTGAAATTTCTTTAGAGCTAAAGTTGTCGAGGATCGAAACTTGCCATCGCATACCCCGTGATAATAACCAGCGCTCTTCAATCGAGATTGGATGAGCTGTACATCACCACCAACATCGCCTTCCGCTAAATTTCTAGGATCATGGCTTGGGTCCCCCAATATATGCCCATAAATCGTTACTTTTGTTCCGAGTGGAGTCATCTTGAATAATTCGATGACGTCATTGTTTCTCATACGAATACAACCGTGGCTCAAATGCTGGCCAATTGAATGAGGCTTGTTTGTGCCGTGTATGCCATATATTCCCCATGGGACGTTTAACCCCAGCCATCTCGGACCAAATGAGGGTCCCCAATCTTTTCCTTTGTCTATGATTTTATATTCTCCAACAGGTGTAGGTGTAGAGGGATTGCCAACTGCAACCACATAGGTTTTCAATACTTTCCCATGCTTCCGTATGATTAGCTGATGTTTTCTCGGATAGACCTCAATTGAATAAATACCTTGATCACTTATGATTGGTAACGAGTGATCGGCGTAAGCCATTTTCTGACCGATAGCGGCTGACATGCTTATGGTCAGAAGAAGAATGGCAGAACCTTGTATGAGAGAGCGGGTTATCTTTTGAATCAACATAATCAATGCGCATCCCATCATCTGTTTTTCGCAATACGATTTTAATTTGTGATGGGGAGTCGCCTTTTATTCGAACGCAAAGAAACAGCCCTCCTCATCAGAGAAGGGCTGTTTCTTTGCTTATAGGTCGTAATACAGTTCATACTCTTTCGGATTCACAGTCCGCTCAACTTGCTCAATCTCACCGCGTTTTTGTGCAATCCAGCCTTCAATTACTTCTTTTGTGAAGACATCTCCCGCGAGCAAGAAGTCATGGTCTTGTTCAAGTGCGACAAGTGCTTCTGCGAGAGAGGCGGGAGCGCTCTTGATTTCGTGTTTTTCCGCATCGGACAAGTCGTAGATGTTTTTATCCATTGGGCCAAAGCCCAGTTCACGCGGGTCGAGCTTGCGCTTGATACCATCGAGGCCAGCCATCAGCATAGCAGCAAAAGCCAAGTACGGGTTAGCGGTAGAGTCCGGGGTGCGGAACTCAATGCGGGACGCTTTTGGCGTAACGGCAGCAATCGGAATTCGAACGGCAGCAGAACGATTTCCTTTGGAGAAGACCAAATTCACGGGTGCTTCGTAGCCGGGAACCAGACGCTTGAACGAGTTGGTGCTTGGGTTCGTCAAGGCGATCAGTGCAGGGGCGTGGTGCAAAATACCGCCAATGTAGTGTAGTGCAGTCTCACTTAGGTTTGCGTAACCGCCTTGCTCATAGAACAACGGGGTATCGCCGTTAAACAAGCTTTGGTGAACGTGCATCCCAGATCCATTGTCTCCAACGATTGGTTTTGGCATGAAGGTAGCAGTTTTGCCGTGTTTGGCAGCTACGTTGCGCACGATGTATTTGAAAAGCAATAAATTGTCTGCTGTACGAGTCAGTGTATCGAAGCGGAAATTAATCTCACCTTGACCGGCTGTCGCCACCTCATGGTGATGGCGCTCCACATACATGCCGCATTTCGTCATCAACGTGCACATTTCATTGCGGATATCCATTTGGGAGTCGGTTGGTTGAACAGGGAAGTATCCTCCCTTGTTACGTACTTTGTAGCCGAGGTTTTGTCCTTCTTTTCCTGTGTTCCAGAAAGCTTCTTCTGAATCGATGTGGAAGAAGGAGCCGGACGGACCAGAGGCATAGCGTACGTTGTCAAAGAGGAAAAACTCGGATTCTGGACCAAAATAAGCAGCGGTAGCGAGGCCGGATTGTTGCAGATAGGCTTCGGCCTTGAGTGCAATGCCACGAGGATCGCGTGTGTAGACGGTGTTGTCTGGATTGACGATGTTGCAGATGATATTCATGGTTTTGGCTTCTACGAATGGATCGATGAAGGCCGTTGCTGGATCGGGCATCGCTACCATGTCGCTTTCTTCAATGGACTTGTAGCCGATTAGACTGGAGCCGTCAAATGCAACGCCATTGCGGAATGTTCCCTCATCTACCGCGTAGGCAGGAACTGTGACATGGTGTTGGCGGCCGAGCAGGTCAACGATGCGAAAATCTACATATTCCACTTTTTCTGCGTCAATTGTGGACAAGACTGTTTTCATATCCAATATGATTCACTCCATTCACGAATTAAATTTATGAATTCATTATCAACGTTCGGCTTTTTCTTGATTTCTATATTCCGAATTATATCGACAATTCGTATTGTTCGTCAAGAAGTTTTCTGACGTTAGTTGTGAGGTTTTCTAACATTGTATTGTGGGGTTTAGAAAATGGTTACTTTCTAATAAAATGTAGACAAACCAAGACTTATAAACGCGGAGGCGATATAGATGAAGGTTCTCGTACTGGGAGCGGGGGGCATTGGCGGTTATTTTGGTGGCAGGCTGGTTGAATCGGGGGTAGATGTAACATTTCTTGTGCGCGAACGTAGATACAAACAGCTGCAGGAGCGAGGCTTGCGCATTCAGAGCGTTCATGGGGATTTGCTTTTGGAACAGCCACAACTGATTCAAGCAGGGGAGGAAGCAGGACCTTTTGATGTTGTGCTTTTGTCCAACAAAGCTTACACGCTGAAAGATAGCGTCGATGCCATCGCTCCGTACGTAGGCGAGGACACGGTCGTCATTCCGCTATTGAATGGAATTGCGCATATGGAGCTGCTGTGGGATCGTTTTGGCCGGGATCGTGTTCTTGGGGGTCTTTGTTTCATTGAGACGACGCTGAATGCTGACGGAGATGTCGTGCAGACAAGTCCTATTCATGATACGGTTTTCGGTGAGTGGGAAGGCGGCAAAAGCGAGCGTGTAGAGCGAATCGAGCAAGCCTTTTCCAAGATCAATGGAACGATGCGTGCAAGCGCAAATATTCAACGGGAAGCCTGGCACAAATACTTGTTTATTGCGACGTTTTCCGGTATTACCACGCTGATGAATTCCGCTGTCGGACCTATCCGAGAATCGGCTTGGGGCGTAGAGTTGACACGTCAGCTCGCTGAGGAAATCACATCTGTCATGAACGCTTTGGAGGCACCAATCAAGCCGGATATCGTCGACAAGCAGATGGAGACTTTCCAGAATCAGCGTCCTCAAACGAAATCTTCGATGCTGCGTGATATGGAAAAAGGCCTTCCGGTGGAAGCGGATCATCTTCAAGGTTATCTCTTGGAGAGAGCGGAACAAAAAGGCTTGTCCACGCCACTTTTAAAAGTTGTCTACAATAATCTGAAGGTTTACGAACAGAAGCGTGCAGGAGACAAATAAGGTATAATACGGGGTGAAATGTCTTTCGCTCACGCATTATAAAAAGTAGGAGGGGTAAAGATGGAAGTCATCAAGATTTCCCCCCGTGGATATTGTTACGGTGTAGTGGATGCCATGGTCTTGGCACTGCGAACAGCGCAAAACTTTGACTTGCCCCGCCCGATTCATATCTTGGGCATGATCGTACACAATGCTCACGTCGTGGAGGCGTTTGAAAAACAAGGGATAAAAACATTGGATGGAGAGGATCGACTGGCTCTCTTGGATCAGATCCATGAAGGAACGGTAATCTTCACTGCCCATGGCGTGTCTCCTGAGGTGCGCAAGAAAGCGCGCGATAAAGGCTTGACCGTCGTCGACGCGACTTGCCCGGATGTAACGAAGACACATGATTTGATCCGTGAAAAAGTAGCAGAAGGCTACCATGTGCTCTACATCGGCAAAAAAGGACATCCAGAGCCAGAGGGCGCTATGGGGATCGCGCCGGATCACGTCCATCTGGTTCAAAAGCTGGAAGAGCTGGACGCGCTCGATCTGCCGACAGACAAGCTGATCGTAACGAACCAGACGACAATGAGCCAATGGGACGTCAAACATCTGATGGACGCCATTCTTCAGCGTTTTCCAGGCGTGGAAGTGCATAATGAAATATGTCTCGCTACGCAGGTTCGTCAGGAAGCTGTAGCGGGGCAAGTAGGAGAGGCAGATTTGTGCCTCGTCGTAGGCGATCCGCGCAGCAACAACTCCAATCGTTTGGCACAGGTCTCGGAAGAAATCGCGAATGTTCCATCGTATCGAATCGCTGATTTGTCTGAACTGGACATTGAATGGTTGCGTGGAAAGAAGAATGTGGCGGTTACTTCTGGTGCTTCGACGCCGACTCCATTGACGAAGGAAGTCATCTCCTTCCTGGAGCAGTTCGATGAGTTCAACCCGGCTACATGGGAGAAAAAACGGACCGTCAACATGGCGAAAATATTGCCAACGGTAAAATAAATAATGTAGGCATGCTCTGCGTTATGTTTTCTTACACGGTTAATTAACCTCAAAATAGGAGAGTTATATGCCAGAATCACTTTCCGGTTTAGGGCTGGGGGGCGCAAAAGGCAGATACGTAAGTCTTTGCGCCCTTTATCTTTTTATTTACTACGGGTTTGGTGCTTTTGCCCCGCTCATTACGCAATACTACGAATCCATTCATCTAACTGGGACCCAAATCGGTCTCATCAGTGCAGTCGCGCCGATTGTTTCCATTGTGGCACAGCCGATGTGGGGTATGATCTGTGATCGCTATCAAATTCGAAAAACTGTGCTGATTCTGACATTGATCATCACGGGCTTGGTGGGACTTCTCTTTACGGGTGTTTCCACCTTTGTTTACGTATTTTTGCTCTACATACTGCTGTCGTTTTTTCAAAGTGCCGTCGTTCCCATCTCAGATAGCTTGGCTCTTGGTTATGCCAAGGGACATGGCATGCAGTTCGGCGACATTCGCTTGTGGGGAGCCATCGGCTTTGCATTAGCGGCATTCATCACAGGTCTTCTCGTCGAGCAGTGGGGGCCACATGTTCTTTTTTACTCGTTTTGTTTGGCGTTTCTGCTTGCCATTCTGTTTCTTCAGAAGGTTCCGGAAGAAGTGACAGAGGCTTCGCGGTTTCGTGTCAGTATGCTTGCGGGGATCAGGGATTTGGCGCGTATTCCACGATTTGCACTGTTTTTGATTTCATCGTTTTGCATGATGGGCTCTGTAAACGCCAATAATATTTGGTTTTCCCTGTTTTATCAGGATATCGGAGGAACCATTGCCGGAATCGGTCTTGCCTTCTTGTTGTTTGCAGGCAGCGAGGCTCCTTTTATGAAGCTGGCGGGTTATATTGTCCGCAGGTGGGGACTGGAGTTGACGCTCTTGCTATCTGCGATTTTTTGCGCGATGCGCTGGTTCTGGTATAGTTCAGCTCCGAGTACCACTGCCGTAATTGCTATGTTCTTTGTGCAGGGGATTTCAGTAGGTTTTTATTTGGCGACAGCAGCCCAATTTGTGCGCGAAAATACGCCCGCATCCCTTCAGGTGACGGCGTTGGCCATCTTCTTTTCAGTAGGAGGCGGGCTTGGTGCGATGTTTTGTAATTTGGTAGCAGGGTGGATCAAAGATTCGTTTTCGGTGCTAGCCATTTATTTGTTTTTTGGAATCATCACCGCGATCGGGATCATTCCTCTGCTCATGATAAAATTCGGACGGTGGAAGCAAATCTCACCAGACGAAGAAGTACAGGCTAGTCAATGACGAGCATGCCTTGGAATCCTGTCTCCGGATAACCAGGTGCGTCTGATACGAAATGAAACCGGCCGCGTTTGGCTGCTGAAAACTGTAAAAGTGTCGATTGGGTCGGCTTCAATTCTGTGGATGCAAGGTTCAAATCACGAATGGATAGATTGTGAGGGCGCGTATCGGTGTTGACGATCATCAACGAGACTCGCTCTCCTTCATGTGCAGTCAATTGATTGGGCAAAAAGCCAGCGCTAGAAATCGTAACGGTATGTGTCCGCGTCGCGACAGCGTACGAAGCGGGCAGGCGATGGTGATGATGTGTCCAAAGTAGCGTTAATGTCACAGCCAGAGCGATGATTGGATAACGAAGCTGCCGATACCAGTGACGAGACATTTTGCTTTTCAACTCCTTCGAGGACAATAGCATGGGGAAGTTACTATTATCCTGTCCCCGGAGTGAGGGGGATAAACACCTTTTTCCTATTCGGATGAGGTCAATAACTAGATCTCTTACATGAGGAATGTCTCGTGTAGGGCTAGCCTACTAATCCCGATGAGCCGATGTCGATCCGCTTAAGACCACCTCAACTTTATTTGAGGGGTCTTTTTTTATTCAGTGAAAAAGCAATTCGACACATATTACTTCGTTATACATAGTAATATGTGTTATGCTATAGCTGCGAGGTGAACGAGATGAGTGACAGCAGTATCAGCAGTGACATTATCCGCGGTCATATCGATACGATTATTCTCCGTGTCCTGTGTGAAGGCGATAACTATGGATACGAAATTATCAAAGCCATTTTCAAAAACAGCGGCGGGCGTTACGAACTGAAAGAGCCTTCCTTGTATACCAGTCTGAAAAGATTAGAGTCACACAAGCTGATCGCTTCGTACTGGGGAGATGAGAGCCAGGGGGGCAGACGCAAATATTATCAGGTGACAGAAGCAGGGAGAGAGGCGTACGAAAAAGCGCTGGCATCTTGGAAAGTTGCCAAAGAATTGATTGACCAGCTCATCGAAAGGCGGGAGGAAGTGTGATGGAGAGTTTACAGCACTATGTCGATCAATTGTTTCAAAAATATAGAGGAAGTAAGCAAATCGAGGAGCTCAAATGGGAAGTATTGAGCAATCTGGAGGCAAAGGTCGCCGACTTGGTTGCAGATGGGCTATCACTGGATGAAGCGGTGAAAAAAGCAAAAGCCAATCTCCCTTCGATTGATTCGATTGTCGGAGAACGCCGCCAGGTATACATATTTCTACTTGTACAAGAGTTGTTGCAGCTCGGATTGTTGTACGTACTTATTGCCTGGATTGTGACAATGCCTCTGCGAATTTGGGGCATGGGGATCTTTTTGAACTATAGTCTGTTTGCGATTTGCATCCTTATCGGTATCGTTTATTTGATCTTGCTAGGGATCAACCGACCGGCTTCCTCACATCATTTGACCAGCATGAATGTGCGGTTTGCCTTTTTGCTACGAAAAACAGGCTGGATGCTGTGGGCGCTTTATATTGTCGGGACACTCGTTTTTACGACTGCGCTCTATTTTGGCAGCAATCTATGGTTTTCAACGCCAGTGAATCTTACTGGACCGTATCAATTCGCTAACGTTGTCGTATCCTATGCGCTGCCTTTTCTCTCAATCCTTATACCATTGTGGCTCCATGCCATTCCGCGGCTTATTTTGAAATACGATGCAGGGGAAGGTGACGTCATTGCGAAATAAAATCATACTTGCCTTGGTTCTCATCGGGGTTGTCCTGTTCATGGTCATTCAGATCGTCATTATCCCGGAGAACGAAGCGCAATCCGAGCAATATCAATTAGCTCAGCAAAGCCCACTGACTCACGATTTGGAATCCATTTTGCCATACAAAAACAAGTACATGGGCGCTACTTCGAATCTGGTCATGTTCAATCATCTGCCGTTGAGCCATCTCAAGCGCACCTTTCAGCTCCGTCCGGAGAAGTTTACGATTGAGATTCATTACGAGGACATGACGACTGATGTCGAGGCGAAATTGTTCAAGCAAGCGATGCTGTATAACTCCGTGTCAGCCTTTGCGTTGGTAGACAATTTGCAAACAATCGAATACCGTTTTTCAGATACTACGATTGTTGCCACACGAGTTGTCATGCAAGGTCTGTTCGGTGAGGATTTGGCGTCGCTGTTGACAAAAGAAAAGTGGAAGACAAGTGTGCAGGACAAGTTGCGAGATGACCAATTTGTTGAAGAGGGTATGAAAAAGCTTGTAAAAAAGTAAGCCATGCAAAGCAGCTTTTACAGAACGGAGAGTCTTACTTAGGCTTTCAATTAAAATAAAAGAAAAAAGGGGCGAGCCTGTTACTCGTCCCTTTTGCTGTTAGATAAATATATGTAGCAACAAATACGTAGCCGCAGCGAGCAAGGCAGAGATCGGCAGCGTAATAAACCACGTGATCACGATGCGTTTGGCGACGCCCCAATTGACGCTCTTCAGCCGTTTGGCTGCGCCGACCCCCATGATCCCGGAAGAGATGACATGGGTAGAGCTGACAGGCAATCCTAGCTGCGTAAAGGTAAAAATGATCGAGGACGAGGTGAGGTCGGCCGTGGCTCCATTGATTGGTTCAATCTTGGTAATTTTGCCCCCGACCGTCTTGATGATTTTCCAGCCTCCGACAGAGGTTCCCAAGCCCATCGCGAGCGCACAAATGAACTGCACCCAGAAAGGAATCGTGCTCGTATCTGCATGCAGGTCAGCGGCTACGAGAGCAAACACGATAATACCCATCGCTTTTTGTGCGTCATTGGTTCCATGTGTAAAGGATTGCAGGGCCGCCGTGAAAATCTGAAAGAGGCGAAAACCCCGATTGACCTTGGTAGGGGGAATCATGATCCGACTAAAAATGAAATAAACCAAATTCATCATGAGGTAAGCGGCAACCAGCGCGATAACCGGTGATACAATCAGCGCTTGAAAGATTTTTAAAAAACCAGCCCAGTTGATTTGCGCGCTCCCGGCGGAAGCGAGGACTGCCCCTACGAGTGAGCCGATGAGAGCGTGAGACGAGCTGCTGGGGATACCGTACCACCACGTAATCAAATTCCAAAGGATCGCAGACAAAAGAGCAGCCATGACCACAAGTACACCGAATTCCAGCTTGGCTGGATCGGCGATATCTCCACCGATCGTTTTGGCGACCCCGGTAAATGTCAGGGCACCGATAAAGTTCATGATAGCTGCCAGAGCAATGGCAATTTTAGGCGGGAGAGCTTTGGTGGATACGGTGGTTGCAATGGCATTGGCTGTATCATGAAATCCGTTGATAAAGTCAAAGGAAACAGCCAGGATAATAACCGCAATAACAAGAGGAAGGCTCGTCTGCATGAAAGTAGGTCTCCTTGGTTTAAGAGTTGCCCATGATCACGGATTCCATCGCATCGGCGACATCCTCGCAATGATCCATGACATCTTCGAGCACTTCGTAAATCTCTTTGAGCTGCATAATGTGAATCGGATCGCTCGAGGTCTTGAACAATTGCCGGATGCTCTCCCGCACCAATTCATCCCCATCGCTTTCCAAATCGTTAATGCGGATGATGTACTCCTTCATATCAGACAGCTTTTGCTTTTGAAGCAGCTCGATGGCGAGAAGAATTTGCTTGGTAGCTTCTTCGATGAGTTGCCCAAAACGCACCATCGTTTCATCTGCTTCCATGATGTCGTACATATAGAGCCTCGAAGCGCAAAACTCCAATCCGTCCAGCACATCATCCAGCTTGACGGCAAGGTCCAGGACGTCCTCTCGCTCGATGGCGGTAATAAATGTCTTGTTGATTTGTACGATGATTTCATGGATGAGCTTGTCGCCTTTTGTTTCGTATTCCTTCATCTCTGTAGAAAAGGTTTTGACAGTCTCCAATGAAGTTATCTTGTATTCATTAAAATAGATCGCTGTTTGATGCACATTTTTCGCAATCTCATACAAGTCATCCAAGAGTGCGTCCGATTTGGTAAAAAGCATAAAACAAACCTCCACTTCGAAAACCCGAATAGGAGTATTTTGAGTGGAGGAGGTGGGGATTATGCACTTTTTCACTAACTCTTTACGTCGTGAGTAATTGGGCTGCCATATAGACGGCCACTCCCCACATAATCACAGCTGAAAACATATTCAGGCCACGCTGCAATTTTCCAGAACGATCCAATCGTCCTGCCGTACGACCAGCTACGGAAAGGCCGAAAAACCAGAGGCAGGATACGAGGATGCAGGCAATCGTAAAGCCCCATTTCTCTGTTCCGGTATAGCTGAGTGAGCTGGTGCCGATCACGCCGATCGTATCGAGAATCGCATGCGGGTTCAACAAAGAGACAGAGGCAGCAAACATGATTTGCTTTTTGGCCGAAAAGCGTTCTTTCTCTCCATTCTCCGTATTGGGACGGCTACGCCACGTTAAATATCCCATGTACACCAAAAAGAAGAAGCCGACGACATACAGAACCGTTTTTAGCCATGTGACTGTCAATACAACCAAAGAGACTCCCAATACTGCCAATAAAATGAGCAGGGTATCGCAGAGTGCCGCAGTCAGTACGACGGGCATGGCGCGAAGTAATGTAGGTTGTAGGGCCCCCTGATTAAAAACGAAAACATTTTGTGCGCCGAGTGGTAAAATAAGTCCAAAAGCAAGTACAAAGCCGTGCAAAATCGCTTCCAGCATGATCATTTCCTCCCCGTTTCTCTCTGGATGCAAAGGCTATTTGCATTACTGTCATTATTCACGGTTGTGAATCTGTTGTCTCCAGCCAATTGGTTTACATGCAAACCAACCAATTTGTACAATGATAAGACGAGGAGGAATGTACCTGTGCTGACGATAGACTGGAAGCCTGACAAATCATCTGACATACCGATCTACGCGCAGATCGTGGCTTATATCAAGGGGAAAATTGCAGGCGGTGAGTGGCCGATCAATAGTAAATTGCCAACACAAAGAGCGTTAGCACAAGCCTTTGATGTAAACCGCAGCACGGTGGTGACGGCGTTGGAAGAGCTAAAAGCGGATGGCTTCATTGAAGCAACAGTAGGCAGTGGCTCCGTTGTTAGCAACAACACCTGGTCCTTGCTAACGACCACACCCCCACCCAATTGGCTGGGCTACGTTCAGGCAGGGACGCATATCCCCAATTCGCCGACGATTCAGGATATCAATCGTTATGAGCCAGACTCGAGGTACATTCGTTTGGGGACAGGTGAGCTGTCGCCTAGCTTGATTCCTGCTGCGGAAATGGAAGAGGTCATGGCTAGCTTGCAGGGCAAAATGACTCATCTCGGATATTCGGAGCCAAAAGGGCTATTGCCTTTGCGTCAGGCGATCAGCAATCATTTGCGGATCAGGGGGATTGAAGCTTCTCCGGCGTCTATTTTGGTCGTTTCAGGGGCCCTTCAAGCCTTGCAGTTGATATCGATTGGTATCCTTCACCGTGGATCTGCCATCTTGCTCGAACAGCCTTCGTATTTATTCTCACTACCTTTGTTTCAATCATCGGGAATGCGTCTGGTTGGTGTACCGATGGATGCAGAAGGAATCTCTCCCCAAGGGCTAACGAGACAAAAACAGGCGCATAACGCGGCACTACTCTATACGATTTCGGCTTACCACAATCCGACGGGGATTAGCCTATCAGAGAATAGAAGGGAGCAAGTGCTGGCGGCATGTGAGCGGGAGAGACTGCCTGTGTTGGAAGACGATGTTTATGGAGAATTGTGGTTAGACGAACCGGGGCCATTGCCGTTGAAGGCGAGGGATCAGAGCGGGCTGGTCTTGTATTTGGGCAGCTTGTCCAAAACACTCAGTCCGGGGCTGCGGATTGGCTGGATTGTAGGGCCTGAGCCTGTCATTGAACGCCTCGCGGATGTGAAAATGCAGACAGATTACGGAGCGAGTGCTATTTCCCAATGGGTGGCGACAGAATGGCTCACAAGCGAGAGATATTCCCGGCATTTGGATCAGCTGAGAGCTTCATTGCGACACAGAAGGGACAGGATGTGCGAATGGCTTACTCGTTGGTTTGACGATCTGGCAGATTGGCGTATTCCACATGGCGGTTTTTATATTTGGCTGCGTCTGCATCAGGCTGTTTCGATGCGCAAGCTTTTTACGGAAGCATTGGCAAAAGGGGTCCTGTTAAATCCCGGCTTTGTTTATGATCAGACGGATAGTCATCATCTTCGCTTGTCCTACGTGTACGCGGAGGAAGCTGACATGGAAAAGGCGCTATTTGTCTTATCGCAGCTCCTGCGTGGCAAGGGGTAATGGAAAGAAGACACCTGCTTGGGTCAGGTGTCTTCTGCTATTTCAATGATAAGGGAACTGTGTGGAGTACCCGCTAAACTGCTGATATGCTTGCTGCAGTTGTTGCTGTTCGGCAGCCTCCAGCTTATACCATCCTTTTTGGAACATGAGATTGAAAGCCTCGCGTGCTGACTGATGGGTTTCATTCAAAATTTGTACCATGTCATCATAAAGCTGCTGGTGGCTGGCTTCACGAACGGCGATGTTAAAGTTATCCGTCAAATACTTGCACGTAGCCAGACAGTCGTTGAGGTAGTCACGATCGTTCATTTGCGGGCCTTTTACTTGTGGCAGCTGCCCGGATTGCGGATTGGCGATCTGGTTTTGGTTTGGCATCCCGATTCCTCCTTTATTGCATTTGATGTTGTGGTTGCTGTTGCTGGGACTGTGTCTGTGTCTGCGGAATGGTCGCCATCACTGCGGTGTTGTTGTTTTGCAGGTGACTCAGCAGTTTTTGGTAGTGTCGCTGATGCATTTGTCCTTGCTGTTCCAGACATTGCTTGACCTGGGGGTCAGTGGCTTGCTGTGCGAAAGCATGCAGCTTTTTGAAAGCGATCAGTTCCCATGACAAAGCATCCTTGAGATAGCTCAAGTCCTTTGTCGTAATGACCTTGGGCGGTTCGGGAATCGGAGCTTGTGTAAAGGGCTTGGAAGACAGGAGGGATGGCATCGGGTTGCTCCTTTCAGATGGAATCATGTATAGGATGAGCAACAAGTCAGGATGTAACCCGTGAGGATTGCAGCCAAAAAAATCCGGTCGCAAAGGACCGGATCAGGTTAGCTCCAGCGAAGAAACGACGATGTCGATGCTGGCGGGAGCGATATTGAGACAATATTGAGCTTCTTTGTACAACGTAGATTGAAGGGCATAGATAAGTGCTGGAATATTTGTCATGAAAGGCAGTTGAAGAGCAATCGAAACCTGAAACCGAGGCAAATCCTCAAAGCTGGAGACGATCTTGACCACATGATGGACCTCATCAAACTGGTCGCAGGCCGCTTCCACGATTTTTCGCAACACCTGAGGATGAATCATGATGCGTCCACCTGAAAACGGAGGATGAACCACGGTTGTTTCCCCAATGACTTCTTTTTTCGAGCTGAAAATTTGTTGGGCAGAAGAGATGAGTCGCTGGAGGAAATCTTTTTCTACCTCCACACGCGGAATCGGTATCGTGTGCTTGCCCATTGTTTCCCGCACGTAGCGGGCAGCCTCGATTTCCTGCGGAGGCTTGATGGATTCAATCGGGATGAAGTCCACCTGAAAAGGCAAATGCAAGGCTTCGACGATACGACCAATCATCCGCTGCGAAGTTCCTAACACGAGTAGTCGGCTTGGTTGAATATCGCCAAGACTTTGCCGTACTTCTTCAGCGTGCTCCTTATAATGAAAAATAGCTCGTTTTACCGCCTGAATTTTTGTCTTCTCATATTTGGCAGAGGTTCCGGCCACCTTGCGTCCCTGGTAAATCAGGATACCATCATCAATAATGGCGTCGATGTTCATTCGGTGAGCAAGTTCTAATGCACTGGTGCTTTTTCCTGTTCCACTGGTGCCGTACAAGGCGTAAATTTCCATGGGACCTCCTTCGTCATTTTTCTCGACTATGCTTGATCTTTTTTATTATACATGACAAGGAGGAGGGACAAAACGACTTTACTGGTATTGTGCCCCCATCTCCCGCGATCTTTCCGCAGCACGCAGAATGGCTGCAGTGACAGCCTCCTGGAATTGATAGGCTTCCAATACTTCGAGTCCTGCCTGAGTCGTTCCACCCGGACTCGTTACTTTTTGGCGGAGAATTGAAGGTTCTTCGCGAGTATCGAGCAGCATATGTGCCGCGCCGATCACGGTTTGCAGCGTTAATTGGCGTGCCATTTCACGATCTAGCCCCGCTGTGGCACCTGCCCCCATCATAGCTTCTACCAAATAGTAAATATAAGCAGGGCCGCTTCCAGACAATCCAGTAATGATGTCCAACTCTTCCTCGGCGACTTCATATACAGTGCCAATTGCTTCGAAAAGTTTGGTAGCCAGCTCGCGGTGCTCTTCCTGAACAAAAGGATTCGCGCACAGTCCTGTAGCAGACAAACCAACGGCAGACGAAGTATTGGGCATCGTGCGGATGATCGGACACTCTGCACCGAGCCACTCTCCGATCAAGCTGGTAGAGACGCCAGCGACCACTGAAATGATCAATTGGTCGGAACGAACGACCCCACGCAAATCATGCAAAGCCTCTGCAGTATCCTTAGGCTTGATGGCCAAAATTAAAATATCGGAAGAGCGGACTACCTCAAATTTGTCTTGGGTAGCAGTTATCCCGTAGTCATTTGCCAACTGCTCCAGACGCTCCATATTGTTGCGGTTGGTAACGGAAATACGCTCAGAAGGGAGTAAGCCTTTCTTTACAATACCGGAAAGCATGGCCTCCACGATCGAGCCTGCACCGAGAAAACCGATCCGCCCTTCTGTAATCGCTGTTGCTTGGTTACTCATGGTGATTCCCTCCTTTTGGACTATCGGATTTGGCCGTTTCCGCGTACGACATACTTGTAAGAAGTGAGCGCGGGCAAGCCCATTGGCCCACGAGCGTGAAGCTTTTGCGTACTGATGCCGATCTCGGCACCGAAGCCGAATTCTCCACCATCTGTAAAGCGGGTAGAGGCGTTATGATAAACCGCTGTGGCATCGATCGAAGTCAAAAACTGACGGGCTGCGATTTCATCTTCCGTTACGATTGCCTCGGAATGGCCGGAAGTATGCGCTGTAATATGTTCAATGGCCTCGCTCAGGCTATCGACAGTGCGCACCGCCAGAATCAGCGCAGAGTATTCTGTATCCCAGTCTTGTGCCGTTGCATGGTGCAATTGATCGGCGAGGTCGGAATGCAGCTCTATCGTACGCTCACAAGCACGGAGCTCAACGCCCTTCGCTAGTAGCTTTTGGAGCAAGGCTCGTTGATTTTCCTGTGGCCAACTGCGGTGCACGAGGAGTGTTTCGGCAGCATTGCATACGGCTGGCCGACTAGTTTTGGCATTGATCACGATGCTTTCAGCCATGTCATACTGAGCCGCTTCATCCACATAAATGTGGCAATTGCCAACGCCTGTTTCGAGTACAGGAACGCTTGCGATTTGCAGAACCCGCTGGATCAGTCCTGCACCACCTCGAGGGATGATGACATCGACGAGACCATTGGCGGTGCACAAGTAATCGACAGAGGCATGTTCGGCAAAAGGCAAATACTGCACCGCTTCTGCGTCAAGTCCGGTCGCAGTGAGCGCTTGACGAATGCTAGTCACCAACGCGAGATTGCTGTGAACAGCGCTGTGGCTGCCGCGCAAGACGATCGCATTGCCCGTTTTGATGGCGATAGCTGCAGCGTCAACGGTGACGTTCGGTCTTGCTTCGTACACCATTCCAATAACACCGAGAGGGACGCGGATTTGTTCGATGAAAAGTCCGTTTGGCCGTGTCCACGAGTCGATCCGTTCCCCGACCGGATCATCGAGAGATACCAGCTGCGCCAGGCTATCCACGAGCTGTGCAATTCGCTCCGGCGTCAACAGGAGACGATCCAGATAGGAGGTAGGCTGACCGTCTGCTTCCGCGAGAGCGATGTCCTTGGCGTTTTCTGAGAGAATGACGGCTTCATCAGCCAGCAGCTGGTTGCCGATTGCGATGAGCACCTCGTCTTTTTCTTTGCGTGAGAGTATTGCCATTTTTCGAGAAGCCTGTTTGGCCAGGCTTATTTGTGTATGCACTTTTTCTTTCAAGCTTTCCATGGTTTCTCCAACTCCTATCTTTCTATCTACATGGATTCGTTTATCTGACAGGTGTCCATTCATCTCGGTGTATAACGGTACCGCTGTGTCGCGTTACGTTATCAGGGGAAAGAAAATCACTTAACTGTGTGGCAGTGAATCTGCTGATACCGCGACCGATCAACATACCCTCACAGTAAACCTCGATAACCTCACCTTGCTCGAACATGCCGGATACATCGCGGACACCTGCCAAGAGCAAGCTTTTGCTGTTTTCCAAAATCGCTTCCGCTGCACCGCTATCAACCGTGATTTTTCCGCGGGTAGGGGAGTGAAGCGCAATCCATTGCTTGCGTGTAGGAACGCCGTTTGTTGCAGGCGCTTCTGGATGATAGTTGACGTAGGTGCCATTCCCGTTGCCAGTAAGGACATCCACCAAATCAGTGGTATTCGTCAATTTTCCGATAAAGCTCGGGATTCCTAATGATTGGGCGGTTTTTGCTGCGATCAGCTTGGAGCGCATACCACCTGTTCCCAGTTGGGAAGCTCCGCCTGCAAGTGCCTCGATTTGGTCCGTCACACATTCGAGCCAGCCCATGTGTTTGGCATCAGCATGATAACGAGGGTCTTTATCGTACAAGCCATTCGTATCAGTCAGGATTGTGTACAAATCGGCATGAATGAGACCAGCGACGAGTGCGCCAAGCATATCATTGTCTCCGAAGGTCAATTCCGCTACGGATACCGTGTCGTTTTCGTTGATGATTGGCAAAATATTTTTATCCAATAGCAGTGACAACGTGGAGAATGCGTGCTGATACCGTTCCTTGTGTGAAAAGTCACCGCGTGTCAGCAAGATTTGCGCCACGCTGAAGTTATGGGCGCCGAACATTTGCGTATAGGTTTGCATCAACAAGCTTTGCCCGATGGCAGCCGCTGCTTGCTTGGCTGCCAAGGATCGCGGTCGCTGCTGGTAGCCGAGACTTTGATAGCCGCTGGCGACAGCTCCCGAGGAGACTAAGACAACCTGATGACCCGCTTCGCGCAATTGGCTGATAGCAGAGACGAGCAGCGACATTTTCGCCGGATCAACACCGCCTGTAGCTGCTGCAATCGAACTGCTCCCCACCTTTACTACCAAACGCAACTTCCCCTTTTTCATGCGAAAAACCCCCTTCTTGCATACAAAAAAGCCCTCTCGTCTCTTTGATAAGGACGAAAGGGCTTGATAACCTCACGCGGTACCACCTTATTTGACGTTTTGGACTGAAGGCATACTTCAGCCAAGAAACGCCCGGCTCTCTTTCTTTGATAACAGGTGAAAGAAACCTGTCCAGGTCTTCCCTGGATGCTCTGGGGTGGGTTCAAACCGATTCAAGGACGAAACCTCTCAGCCGGTGGATTTCGCTCTCTGGACCTGAAGGGCGGTTTTACTATTCCCCGTCATTGCCGCTCACTATGTGCTTATTAATTCACTATTATTCGCTTGGTCCGCAAGAAATGTCAAGAGGCTTATTGAAATTGTTCATTCCCATAAGTGCCCATCCGTGATTTGATTTCGAACCGTTTGGTTTTTTGATCACGCACGAGTCGGTAGCGCAGTGTGCGGTCAGAAGCAAAGGAGGAATCGGTTACATCTTCCACGGTCACACTGAGTTCTCCATTGTTTTTTTGGACATTCGTGTTTCGTACCGAGATCAAAGTCGGATAGTCGACACGGGGGATTGCTACGTACACTTTTTCCTTCACCAGCTTGGTTGTCATGTTATCGTACATGGCTTCTGCCAGTGGACGGCTCCAAAAACGAACGAAGTAACCCGTTATCTTGTCTTTACTGTCGAAGCGCTTAGGCAATTCACGAAAGACGAGACCATCCTCAAACACAGTTTTGCCCTTCGCATTGTCCGCAGCAGCATAATATACATTTTCTAGCTGATGCTCGGCTTGCTTCAAAAAGAGGACGACATCCATTTTGTTATCGCCAAGCTTTTGGATGGCAGACTGCTGGGGAGGCTTACTCTGCGTTTTGGCCTTGGTTTTTGCCTGCTCCAGCTTTACTTGCGTCACGCATCCTGTGACGAGCAAAGAGAGAGCGAGAATAAACATCCAGTTTTTCCAATTCACTTTCATGGCGCACCTCACTTGGGAGCAGTCGTTTTACGTTAGCGTGTGTGTCAAAAAAGACAAATAGCCCAGTTAATATATGGATAGGGGTTGTCTGACTCTCGGATTATGTCTATCATGGAGAGAGTTGGACAGATCGAACGATTGAGGTGGAATATATGTTTGGGTTTGGCAAAAAAGCAAAAAAACTGGACGGTATTGATGTTTTGATAATCAAAACCGAGGAAGCGAAAAATCGCAACTTTTATCAGGTTGCTTTTCCAAGCGTGGTAGCGAATGATATTTTGTCCATGCTGCAAAAATTGGAGAAATCAAAAATGAACAAGCAAGAGTTCCTAGGGGAAATCGGCGGTTTCCGTATCGTGACCCACTTGGAAGCCTTGACTGGTTTTGAAATTTTGGATGAGGCAGATATGGAGGCACATCCAGTACAGATTCAAGATTTTGCCAACATGCTTCTGCGTCGTTTGGAAGCTTTGGAAGAAAGTGGCAAGTTGGACGGAAACGAAGATTTAGCATTCATCATGGGCGAGTTGACTATGCTGCGTGATGGCAGCTTTGTACCACAAAACTAATCATGAGGGCCGTTGGGATAACCGACGGCTCTTTTTCTTTTCCCGCTGGTAATAGGCCTTATGGCAGGAGGCCTAGTCGTCCTCGCCAGTTTTTCGCTTGGGACATCCATGTTAGGGACCACTCTTGGGATTATTGTCCTGTTCACTCTCATCAACATTTTCTTATATCGGTTGCTTCTGACCAAGGGACCAGGATGGTTAGAGCAGATTGAAGGATAGTCAGCGTATAGAGAAAAAGGATATAATTGGGCCGCTACTACAAAGTGCGGCTCTTTTTCATTTGTTTTGAAAAAGTATAACAAAGTCCCGTTTTCATCCCGATACAAGAAAGGGAGAGATCAGACCCAGGAAAATAGACCAATATGGCAGGAATGGATGCTATTGGGGACGAATTCCAAAAAAAGGGAGTAAGGAAATGATCATGGTAAGAGAGGAGTTATCGTAAGTCATGGTAAAGCGTTTTGCTATCGTTTTTCTCTTGGCACTGCTAGTGGTGCAAAGCGTTTTTTCAGGGAGTGCGAATGCGGCTGCACCTGGTATGTATACGGACATACAGGGACATTGGGCGCGTGAGCAAATCAACGAAATGGCGGATTTGGGCATCGTAAAGAGGAAGGGATATCAGCCTTTTTACCCAAACAAGCCAGTTACTCGAGGCGAAGCTTTGGCTATGTTGAATCGCGTATTTGAGACGGTATATGGACCGATTGAAAAGCCAAAACGCAAGCCAAACCTGGATCACCGCTATCTACTCCGGGGGGAAGTAGATCAACTGCTGAGCAATCTAAAGACCATGATGAAAATCGAAACGGACGATCTGGGCAAGTTTGATCCAGGAGACCGGATGCTGTACTATCTATATTTGGCTGAAACCGGGCACCTGATGAAAAAGCAAGAGAAGGAAAATCCGGACTGGTGGATGTCCAGTGCCGGGATGCAGTGGCCATTGACGAGAGAAGAGGCCAGCTTGATGCTGTTTCATATGCTGGCACCACAAAAATTCCGCACAGCCAACATTAAACCACAAGATACAGTCTCTTTCTTTAACAGCCATTACGAATGGAAGCGCGACCGATTCTATCGGGATACATATTCACCGTACCCACTGGCGATCCGGGAATTCAATCTGTTTCTGACGGACAAGACCTTTTCTCCGAATAAGATCCTGACGCGTGCAGAATATGTCGTTGTGATGGATCGACTGATTGATTATTACCGGATGGATGCAGCTTCGCAGTTCCGTGGTTCACCTGCGAATCAGCAGCACATCGCGCAGGTGTATTTACGAGCAGCGAATTTGGCGTACGAAACCAAAAATCAGAAGCAGCTGTCTGTGCTCTTTACAGATGATGCACTCAAAAGCATGGCAAAGCTGGAACAAGTGCCCACGTACAACGGACCAGTAAAAGTATCGGTCAAGGCAGACGAAAACAATTCGAAAGCCCTCTGGGTGATTGCTCATTATTTAGATCCGAAAAACGGTGACTTCCAGATTGAATACCGATTGGAAGGAGACGCGTCCAACGCTTACGGACGCAAGATCACCACGCTAATTTACTCACAAAAATAGGACAGAAAAAGGGGCACTGGACAACTGGATGCCCCTTTTCTTTTCTTTCGTGAAGTGACGATTGCAACTGACAGAATTTTCGATTACAATAAAAACTGAACGGTGATTCAGTTGGTGGGAGCGTAGCATCTCCGGGCATGTAACACAGCCAAAACGTGGGATGTCATTTTTTAACCCACATACTGAATGAGCATTCATTCAACGGGAGACATGTGCTGATGTACACAGGAATATCTATGGAGAAAGTAGAAGTTTTAAAAATGCTCTGCTAGTCTGAATATTAGGTATTCACTGTTGTGAGGCCATTCTTTTGACCATGAATAAGCCATGACTAGGTTTTTAAAAAGGAGGATTTGGAGATGGAACGCAAAATTCGCAAGGCGGCAGTTCTCGGTTCAGGCGTCATGGGCGCTGGGATCGCAGCACATTTAGCCAACGTCGGTATTCCCACTTATTTACTGGACATCGTGCCGCGTGAATTGACAGCAGAAGAGAGTAACAAAGGACTTATTTTGTCTGATAGCGTGGTGAAAAACCGGATAGCACAAGCGGGCCGTGACCGACTTTTGAAGGAGAAGCCGGCGCCGCTCTACGATAAAAAGAACATCGACCTGATTACAGTTGGTAACTTCGAAGACCATCTCTCTTGCTTGTGCGAGGTTGATTGGATTATTGAGGTAGTTGTCGAGAACATCGAGGTGAAGAAAAGCGTCTTCGCTATGGTAGAAGCGCATCGCAAGCCAGGGACAATCGTGTCTTCCAATACGTCCGGTGTTTCTATCAACGAAATGGCAGAGGGACGCTCTGATGACTTCCGCAAGCATTTCCTCGGCACACACTTTTTTAACCCACCGCGCTACTTGAAACTGTTGGAGCTGATCCCAGGTCTAGATACAGACCCGCAAGTCATCTCTTTCATGAAGCATTTTGGTGAGCATGTGCTCGGAAAAGGAATGGTTGTTTGCAAGGATACGCCTAACTTCATCGCTAATCGCATCGGTACATATGGATTGCAGGTTTCGATCCACGAAATGGTGCGACTGGGGCTTGGGGTAGATGAGGTAGATGCGTTGACAGGACCAGTCATCGGCCGTCCGAAGAGCGCTACGTTCCGCACACTCGATGTCGTCGGACTTGATACGTACGTGCATGTGGCGGGTAACGTCAGGAACAAAAGCACGGATGAGCAGGAGCGCTCGGTTTTTGAAGTGCCGGAGTTCGTTCTGCAAATGGTGGAGAAAAGATGGATCGGCCAAAAGGCTGGTCAAGGCTTTTTCAAGCAGGTGAAGACGGAGAAAGGCAAAGAGATTATGGCACTGTCGGTTGACACGCTGGAATACCGACCAAGTGTGAGGCCGAAGTTCGCTTCCCTCGAAACAGCCAAAACAGCCAAGACATTGCCTGAGAAGTTGAGAGCGCTCGTATACGGCAAGGACAAGGGCAGTGAGTTTGTCTGGAGTGTTTTCAAAAAGGTACTGCTGTACTCTGCTGAAAAGGCTCATGAGATCGCAGAAGATATCGTCTCTGTTGACCAGGCCATGAAGTGGGGCTTCGGCTGGGAGATGGGGCCGTTCGAAACATGGGATGCCATCGGTCTCGAAAAGTCAGTGGCAAAAATGCGTGAGGAAAACGAGAAGATTCCGGCACTCGTCGAGGAGCTGCTCGCGAGTGGGAAAACCTCCTTCTACCAAAAAGAGCAAGGGAAGCGCAGCGTGTTTTCCATCGGAGGCATCTACAAAGACGTCGAAGAGAGCAAGGAAAACATCAACTTGGCAGCACTTAAGGAGCAAGGCAAGCTGATCAAGAAAAATGCGGGTGCTGCCTTGATCGATTTGGGCGATGGAGTCGCATGTCTGGAATTCACCTCCCCGCACAATGCACTTGGGATGGATGTCTTGAACATGGCAAGTCAGGCGGCAGAGGAAGTGCAAAAGAACTTCGCCGGTCTGGTTATCGGTAATCAAGGTAAAAACTTCTGCGTCGGGATGAATCTCGCAATGGCGTTGATGGAAGCACAGGATGAGAATTGGCTGGAGCTCGACATGCTCGTCACGAATTTCCACAAAACAGCACGGGCACTGCGCTATATGCATCGTCCAGTCGTCGCAGCACCGTTCGGCATGACGCTGGGCGGCGGTGTCGAGGTGGTCTATCTTGCGGATCGTGTACAGGTATCGGCAGAGACGTACCTTGGACTGGTAGAGGTGGGAGTAGGGCTTCTGCCAGGTGGCGGAGGAACGAAGGAGATGCTGTTCCGAGCAATGGAAAACGTTCCAGAGGGAGGCAGCATGCCAGTTGATCCGTTCCCATTCGTTGCGAAGGCGTTTGAAGCCATTGCCATGGCAAAGGTATCAACGAGTGGTCAGGAAGCCATCAATCTGGGGTACTTGCGACCGACTGACCGCATCAGCGTGAATGCTGATCATCTGCTATACGATGCGAAGCAGCTGGTGCTTGCGATGGATAAAGAGGGCTACACGCCGCCAGCGCCACGCAAAATTCGCGTCATTGGAGAAACGGGTTATGCGAACCTGCGCCAAAATATTTATGCCATGAAGAAAAGCGGATATATTTCCGAGCATGATGAGCTGATTGCAAGCAAAGTTGCCTATGTCATGTCTGGTGGTAACGTGCCTGCGGGTACAGAAGTGACAGAAAGCTACATTCTGGAGCTGGAAAAGCAAGCGTTCCTCGAACTGATCAAGACACCGAAAAGCCAGCAACGGATGCAGCACATGCTGACCAAAAACAAGCCTTTGCGTAACTAGGGAGAGGGAGGGATAATGATGAGAGAAGCAGTTATTGTCGCGGGCGCCCGTACCGCTATCGGTAAATCGAAAAAAGGAAGTCTCAAGGATTTTCACCCAGTCGATATGGGAGCCACAGTTGTAAGCGACCTGTTGCGCCGCGTGCCACAGCTCGATCCGGCTGATATCGAGGATATTATCATGGGGACGGCTGTACCGGAAGCTGAGCAAGGCATGAATATGGCTCGCCTGATCGGACTGCGTGCCGGATTGCCGACAAATGTATCGGGAATCACGATCAATCGCTTTTGCTCCTCCGGTTTGCAGACGATTGCTTACGCTGCTCAGCAGATCATGGTCGGTAGCTCCGATGTAGTTGTCGCTGGCGGGGTAGAGAGCATGAGTCTGGTGCCAATGCTCGGTCACAAAATCGCACTCAATCCGACTTTGGTAGAAACGAAGCCAGAAGCGTACATGAGCATGGGTCATACGGCAGAAGAAGTAGCGAAGAGGTACAACATTTCTCGTGAGGATCAGGATGCTTTTGCTCTGCAAAGCCATCAGCGTGCAACGGCTGCGATTGCTTCAGGGAAATTCCAGGATGAAATCGTACCATTGACAGTCAAGCAGCATTTTGTAGATGAAGCTGGCAAGGTTCACGTCCAGGAACGTGTTTTCGACAAGGATGAAGGAGCGCGCTCGGACACGACGATGGAGGCACTCGCCAAGCTTAGGCCGGTCTTTCATGTGCAAGGTAGCGTAACAGCAGGAAACTCCTCGCAAACGAGCGACGGCGCGGCGGCAGTTCTCGTGATGTCTGCCGAAAAAGCAGCCGAGCTGGGTGTCGAGCCGATTGCCAAGTTCCGTTCCTTTACGGTTGGCGGCGTAGACCCTGATGTCATGGGGATTGGTCCGGTTGTCGCGATTCCAAAAGCATTGAAGCTAGCGGGAATCAGCTTGGAGGATGTCGATCTGTTTGAGTTAAACGAAGCGTTCGCTTCTCAATCGATTGCCGTCATTCGCGAGCTGGGACTCGATCCTGAAAAGGTCAATGTAAATGGTGGGGCAATCGCATTAGGGCATCCGCTCGGTTGCAGTGGTGCCAAGCTGACCGTCCAGCTTTTGAACGAAATGAAGCGCAGAGGCGGAAAATATGGAGTCGTTACGATGTGTATCGGTGGTGGAATGGGAGCAGCTGGCGTTTTTGAGATGATCTAATTTTAAAATAAGGGAGAGGGATAGTAATGGCAGAAACAAAAGATTTGATCCGCGGTGGAAGCTTTTTGATCGATGCAGGTTCAGCTGATGATGTATTCGTGCCAGAAGAATACACCGACGAGCAAAAGATGATTGCCAAGACGACGGAGGATTTCGTCAACAATGAAGTTCGTCCTCATCTGGAAGAGCTTGAAAACCACCAATTTGATATTTCGGTTCGTCTGTTGAAGGAAGCAGGGGAGCTCGGTCTGTTGGCTGGAGATGTTCCGGAGAAATACGAGGGACTGGGGCTGGATAAAGTCAGCACTGCACTCGTAACAGAGAAGTTCTCGCTGGCTCGCGGCTTTGCGCTCAGCTACGGCGCCCATGTCGGTATCGGGTCACTGCCGATCGTGTACTTTGGAAACGAGGAACAAAAACAGCGTTACCTGCCTGATCTGGCGTCTGGAAAACGAATCGCTGCCTACTGCCTGACAGAGCCAGGCTCTGGCTCAGATGCGCTGGGTGCGAAAACGACAGCGACTCTCTCCGCAGATGGCACGCACTATATTCTCAACGGAGAGAAGCAATGGATCACAAACGCTGGCTTTGCTGATGTGTTTATCGTATACGCGAAAATTGATGGCGAGAAATTTACAGCCTTTATCGTCGAGCGCACATTCCCAGGTGTTTCGTTTGGACCGGAAGAGAAGAAGATGGGGATCAAATGCTCCTCAACACGCACGGTTATTTTGCAAGATGTACCTGTGCCGGTAGACAATCTACTCGGTGAGCCTGGAAAAGGTCACGTGATCGCGTTCAACATCTTGAACGTTGGTCGTTACAAGCTCGCGGTGGGCGCAGTCGGCTCCGCGAAAAAAGCGGTGGAACTCGCGACAAACTACGCAAAAGAGCGTAAGCAGTTCAAAACGCCAATTGCCAACTTTACCTTAATCAAAAACAAACTGGCGAACATGGCAGTGAAAACGTATGCGGCTGAAAGCTCCGTCTATCGGACGGTGGGTCTGTTCGATACAGCGCTGACTCGCTTGGGTGAAAAAGCGGATGATGGCGCGGAGGTTGCGAAGGCGATTGCTGATTATGCAATCGAATGCTCGATCAATAAAGTATTTGCCACTGAGGTTTTAGATTACTGCGTGGACGAAGGCGTGCAAATCCACGGTGGATACGGCTTTATGTCCGAGTATGAGATCGAGAACATGTACCGTGACTCTCGGATTAACCGTATTTTCGAGGGAACGAACGAAATCAACCGCATGCTCATCCCAGATACGCTCGTGAAAAAGGCGATGAAAGGCGAACTGCCGCTCATGCAAGCAGCAAGCAGTCTGCAAGCAGATCTGATGAGCTATTATCCAGAAGAGATTGAAGATGCACCATTGGCTATGGAGAAGCATCTGATCAACATCACACGCAAAATCATTTTGATGGTGGCTGGTTCTGCGTTGATGAAATACCAACAAGCGATGTCCAAAGAACAGGAACTCTTGGCATTCGCGGCTGACATGCTGATCGAGCTGTATGCAATGGACAGCATCGTGAAGCGGACAGAGAAAGCAATGGCGGCAAATGGCCTCGAAGCCGAGCAGCAAAAGCTGGAAATGACCGCTGTGTATGTGCATGAGGCATTCGATCGTATCGAAGGCTGGGCGAAGGAAGCATTGGCGACAATGGAAGAGGGCGACGAGCTTCGTCTGCGCCTCTCGATCCTGAAAAAGCTGACCCGCCGCACGCCGATCAACACGGTGGCACTCAAACGTTCAATTGCGGATCGTGTGATCGAAGCGGGAGCATATTTGGTGTAGTTCATAATAAAAGACGAAAAAAGGAGCAAAGCTCAATGCTTTGCTCCTTTCCCATTTAACGCACTTGCTTCACCTTTGATATCCCGCCATCGTGAATCGTCACTTTGACATTCACCGCCCCCAGAGAAGATGGCTGAAGCGGTAGTGCTCCATTTTGCTGCATTCGTTTCCATTCTTGTGGATATTTGCGATAAAGGGTGTGACCGAGCTGTAGCGTGTCCATCTGCTGCTTCCGACCTTTTTCGTACAGCCCCCGAATCTCCTCTTCGATTTTTTTCGCAGCTTCTTTCTCGATTTCCCGAACGGGGCTTATGTGCTGGTATTGTGGCATGAAAGCCAGCATCTCCACATCAATCTGAAACGTGACTTGATTGTCTCGCAACAGTGGCTGCATCTTTACTTTGGGTTTTAGCAGGACGAGATTTGCCAGAGGTTGCTTGCCCTTTTTTACGGTCAGTAACGATCGATTGGTGTGTTCGTCTAACCAGCGCAATCCGAGCAGCTCAGAGCGCGGCCAGCATCCCTTGACCTCCTTGTTTTGCAGCATGCAGGCACCCGTTGTTTTTAGCTGGGGTAAGGGTTTGTTGTCCTCCGACCAGGTCTTTCTGTTAATGGAGAGCATTGGCAAATAGACGACCTTGTTGGGCTCATCTCTTTTGCTGACAAATTGAAACAGCTTCATCGGGTAAATCACCGAGTTTTGCTTGTGAAGATCCTGTGGATTGGACAATTGCGAGTAAATGACAGGCTGGTTGAAGACTTGCTTAGGCGTAAGAATATCCATTAGTGGATCTTTGGTCGCATACGTCCAGATCGTGTAACGAAATTCGTAAAACCGATCAAGCTCATCGATGACTTGATCGAGAAGCGGGCGTTTCAGTACTTGTTCACTGAGAACAAGTGAGCGAATATGACTCCAAGTCATTTGCTCCTGATTCGCGGGATACAGACTAAAGAGGGCGCTCACAAAAGAATCGCCGCTTCCTTTTGCAATGGCTACCCCGCTCGCAGATCGTTCTCCTCCCGCTTCTTGTTTGGCGATGGTAGAGAAGCTCAATATTTGGGCGTATACCTCGAATTTATTGTCCACATAATCGACCCCAAGCGCATTGACATAGAGCAGATTCTCAATTTCACGCGCATTCCAGCAGCCGCTTAGCAGGAGTGGGAGGAGGATGATGACAGCCATTGCGCGGATGCGAGCCATGTCAGGAGCCCTTCCTTTTTTCAGGATTATGCAGGAATTCAGGGCCTTTCTCCACTTTGCGCCATGGTGTGCGGAACAGCGTTTTATACAAGTCATGCCAAGAGGTCGGCGCAAGCGGCGACAGATAGTAAACGCCAAAGGAGCGCATGTTGGAAAAGAACAGAACCATTGCCAGTAGCGACATCATGAAGCCAAACATCCCGAGAAGTGAGCATAAGAGCAATATCCCGAACCGAAACAGTGTGACCGACGAGACGATATGCTGATTGGATAACGTAAAGGTAGCCATTACGGAAAGTGCGACAATGACAAGACTGCCTGTGGAGGTCAAACCAGCCGATATCGCTGCCTGTCCGACGATGAGGCCACCTACAACAGACAGCGTTTGACCGATGGACAGAGGAAGGCGCAAACCAGCCTCCTTGAATAGATCAAACAAGAGCACCATGAGCAAAACCTCCAAGGCAGCTGGCAATGGAACACCTTGTCTCGATTTGACGATGGTGGCAATGAGTGTATAGGGAAGCTGTTCTTGATGATACGTAATGAGTCCGACCCAAAAGCCGGGTAAAAAAAGGGCCATGATGACACAGGCGAGTCGCAGAATCCGAACAAATACGACGGAAAAAACAGAGGAGCTGGTATCTTCAGCAGCGTTTAGCAGCATGAAAAAGTTAACGGGACCAATGAGCGCAATGGGAGAGCCATCAACCAAAACGGCAAATCGTCCCTTTAACAGGGCATTTACCACATAATCGGGTCTTCCCGTGTATTGAAACTCTGGCAAAAGAGTAAAGGGCGATCGAGATAATCTTTCTTCTATTTGCATACCACTAATGATGCCTTTGCTATCAAGAGAGTTCATTCTGTCTTGAATTTCCTTCAACAACTGCGGGTCGATTTGGTCCTGCAAATATAACAAACCAACACGCGTATGCGTGTGGCTGCCGATGATATACGGGACGAATTTTAATTGATACGTCCGCAGCCGTTTACGGATGAGTCCCAGATTCGTATTAATTTCTTCTGTAAAGCCATCTCGGGGGCCGCTAATTGATGCATCCGTATTCGTTTCCTCGGGCTCGCGCCTAGGAGGATTGCCAGTCTCCACATAATAGACTGCTTGAATGTCTTCAAACACTAGCAACAAATTTCCGGAAAAAACGTGCCTGCATATCCAATCAACATTCGTCGGCTGCGTCAGCTCATTCATGAAAAAGAGCCGTTTCTCAAATAACTCTTCTGCATCGAGAATGTCTTCGTTGACAAAAAGCTGAATGAGCTGTGGCATCAAGTACTCACTGATGTGATTTAAATCGCAAATGCAGTCGGCGTAGATAAAATGCACGCGAGTGGGAGAGCGTCCTGGGACAAGCGTGTGTGTATCGATGCATACGTCATTGCAGCTTTCAAACAAATCTTGAAACGCCTGTACAGAAATCGAGGGCAATTCTTTAACGGCTGATGCTGGCGTATACCCTTTGACCTTGGCAAACCTACGATTCTTCATGTTGTTTCCTCCTAGGGGCGAAGGCTGTCAAGAGAGCAAAAACGACGGAAAGAGACAGGGCCAATACCAAAAGACTAGGCATAATCTGTTTCGATAAAAGGCTGTAATATTGAATCGCACTTATCGGATAGAGGGAGAGGGCAGATGAGAAGAAAAAGAGCCCGATCAACCACCAAATCCGTTTCTTCCCATAAGGAATCATCAGAATCTCTACAATGAGCAAAAGCGAGAGAGAAATTCGCGTAAAGGCACCGCTAAACCATTGGTATATGCTCAGGAAATCGAGATGCTCGATATACAGGCCAATATTGGCGAGTCGCCATTCTTCATAGGCAGGATAGCGCAATTTTCCGGCTTTATCAGGTCCGAATTCTACGATTGCTCCTAAGGTTGGGCCGAATGTCAGGCCAATCATGACAAACGCCAAAATGAATAGTTGATAGTACGGCACTTTGGATTGAAGGTGATGTTTCAAAAATAAAAAGAGGAGCAGCTCGACAAAGCCTGTGCCCGCATACATCATTCCCTTTAAAACAGGGGGCATCCCATTTTCCATGATGGGGAGGAGAAGACTGTAATCCTTGTTTGGAAAGTTGGTAGACATGACGAAAAATCCTAAAAGCACGACGAATGGCAAAAGAACAGATGAGGTAATAGCGATAGAGCGGATTCCAAACATGGCATTTACGAGACACAGGACTGCAAACAAAATCGTATGTACCTCCAGTGGTGTTTCTGGAGCAAACGATAAATTGATCCAGGTAATTGTATCGGTCATCGTCATGGTAGCGATTGCGAAGCAGTAGACACATGTCAGTAGCGCCAAAACGAAATACAGAGGGAAGCCGTAAGTCTTTTTCATCCACTGGAACAGATGCTCATTCTCTGTTTTTTTATAGACCGTATAGAGTAAACCAGTCCACAACAAGTAAAGCAGCCCAGCTAACAAAACTGAGATCCAGGAGTCTCTTTTGGCCGAATCTAGCATCATCGGAATGACGATGACATGGTTCATCAATCCGTTGGTTAAAAGCAGCATGACGACGATTTGTGTAAAAGATAATCCGTTTTTCATGATTTCCCCGCCAAAGTAATCTCGTACTCCCAACAGTATTTGCAGGGCGTTGGGATTTATTCGATTCAGCGGCAGAATGTGCCAAGTCGCATGCATATTTTGGGAAGCTCTCACGAACGCTAATGGAACATACTTCGTAAAAGGGCGGGAGCTGTAGGAGATGGCGATGAGAGGGTGGCTGAGAAGAAAAAAGACATCTGTCAAAGACAGGATGAGCCACTCGAGTGAGCCTATCCGTGTTCGGGAGATCAGTGAACGATTAAGTGATAACCTTGCGGAGCTAAATGCGATTTTCACGCTGACACCCGATTTGGTCATTCGAACGTTTGCGTGCCAGCATATAGAGGGCATGGTTACACTCGTCTACTTGAATGGCTTGGTTGACAAAAACTCGATTAACAACAATGTGCTTCGTCCACTTTTGTCACATCCAGCGGGTGAGAAATCGAGTGTTTTTGACCTGTTATCTGTCGGAAAGGTATCAGTTGCCTACGACTTTCGGAAAGTAGAAACCGAGATTTTGCTTGGGAGCAGTCTTTTATTTATCGAGGGTCGAAAAGAAGTGCTTGTGATCGAAACGAATGGATGGCCGCAGCGGGCGATAGAAGACCCGCAGTTGGAGGCTGCGCTGAAGGGCGGACACCAAGGGTTTGTCGAAACGGACACGCATAACATTGCCCTCATTCGCCGCTATATTCCCAACCGTGAAATGAAAATAAAAGAAATGTGGTTAGGAGAAAGAGGCCTTTCAAAGCTTTCGATCATCTATTTGGCTGATGTGGCGAATCCGGAAATATTACAGGAGCTGGAAGATCGGCTCAAGAGCATCAAGGTTGACTCGATTCTCAATGCGTCTGAACTGGAGGAGTATATCGAGGATAATCCTTACTCTCTGTTTCCTCAGTTTTTGACTTCAGAACGGCCAGATACAGTCGCCTCTCACATCTTGCAAGGGAAGATTGTCGTCGTTGTCGATCGCTCTCCAAGCGTATTAATCGGTCCGGCTACTTTCGTTTCCTTTTTTCAAAACGTTGACGATTACGGTACGCGCTGGCCAGTTGCTACGTTCATCCGCTTGCTTCGGTACTTGGCATTCTTGATTGCTACTTTTTTACCCGCGATTTATATTGCGGTGATTTCTTTCAATTATGAGGTGATCCCACTCGATTTGATTTTGTCAGTCGGAGAGTCCCGCGAAAAGGTTCCATTCCCTCCCTTGTTAGAGGCATTCATTATGGAGCTCACACTGGAAATGCTCAGGGAATCGGGGATTCGCTTGCCAGCGCCTATCGGACAGACCGTCGGTATCGTAGGGGGTATCGTGATCGGTCAAGCGGTCGTACAAGCGGGGATTGTAAGCAACATTATGGTGATCGTCGTTGCATTTACAGCGATCTCATCCTTTATTATCCCGAACTACGATATGGCTTCGGCAGTCAGGCTTATTCGTTTTTTGATGATGATACTTGCTGCCATGTTTGGGTTCGTTGGAATTATTGTTGGCTTAATGGCACTGATCGGCCATTTGGTTACGCTGGAATCATTAGGCGTTCCTTATGGAAGCCCTCTGGCCCCTGTGCGTTTTGGAGATTGGAAAGATTTGTTTGTCCGCCTGCCACTATGGAAAATGAAAGATCGTCCCCTGTCAGCCCACACGATTGAGGAGCAAAGACAAGGGGATAATCGGCCAAGGGAGGACGGGTGATGAAAAAGTATACGTACAACCAATTGAGCATCCTCCAGTACATTCTCCTCATTCATGGGGCACAAGTGGGGATCGGAGTATTGACGATTCCCAGAGAATTGGCGGAGAAGGCGAGCACCGATGGATGGATATCGCTTTTGATTGGATGGCTTGCGGCAACGCTAGTCAGTCTCGTCATCACGAACATGATGAAGCAGTACCCGGAGAAGACAATTATCGATATATTTCCATTGATCCTGGGCAAGTGGCTCGGTCGTGTCGCTATTGCTTTGATGTCCATTTATTGCGGGATAGCGGCGTTCGTTTTGATGATAAATGCCACGGGAATCATTAATGTGTGGCTCCTGTCTCAGACACCGGCCTATGTCGTCGTATTCCTTTTTGCTCTGCCGACCTATCTTGTTCTCCAGGGAGGGGTTCGCGCGATTGGAAGGTACGCCGAGCTCGTGTTCTATCTTACACTTTGGATACCTTTTGTTCTCACGACAGCTTACCGAGAGGTTCATTGGTTAAACTTGCTGCCAGTAATCAAGGAGGGCTGGCACCCGATATGGGAAGCGAGCAAATCCACGGTACTCTCGTTTCTTGGTTTTGAGTTTGGTTATTTTGCCTACCCTTTTCTTCAAAAAAAGCAATATGCGACTATCGGCATTGTCGTTGCGAATACATTGACATTGCTCGTGTATCTGTCTGTCGCTGTCGTTTGCTTTGCTTACTTTAGCCCCGATGAAATCACGGAGTATACATGGCCTACGCTCAATTTATGGAAAGCCATTGAGTTCCGCTTTTTGGAACGTGTCGATATTCTTTTTCTCTCTAGTTATTTGTTTATATTGTCAACCACTGCTTTGCCGTACACTTATTTTTGTGTCTTTTCATCCAGTCAGTTATTCGGCATGAAGGATCATCGCAAGCATTTGCGTCTGTTCCTTCTTCTGGTTCCAGTGGCGCTATGGTTTTATACGCCATCCTTTATCGATCTGAAGAAATCGGCAGAAATTTGGAGCTATGCAGGCTTGTGCTTTGCTTATGTGCTTCCTTTACTAGCTTGGGGGCCGATCAGGCTTTCGAAACGAGCAGAAGGGGTGAAAAAAGCATGAGGGCATTTCAGATTCTGTTATGTAGCTTCCTGGTAATCATGTTGGCGGGATGCAAGGACCAGATCAATTTGGAGGATACCACTTTAACGCTGATGCTCGGAATCGATTTGAACGAAAAAAACGAGCTTCTCTATTTTATCTCAAGCCCCGTGTTCAATCGGGAGGCAAAGGAAAAATCTGAGCAATACGGTATCCGGTCATCTACAATTAGAGAGGCAAGAATGGGCTTTGATGAGCGAGTGACAGGCTTGACCCAACCAGGCAAGATTCAGGTGCTTGTAATGGGGAAAAAGCTGCTGGCTCACCCGGACTGGTTTCGGTTGCTGGATGTCGTTTTTCGGGATGCAAAGTTCAGTGTCAACGCCCGCATGGCTGTGCTTGATGGTCGATTGAATGAGTTGTTTGATTATAAACCAAAGGACAAGCCTCGTCTGTCCATTCATGTAACAACGCTGATTGACACAGCCAATAACAGAAATCTGACGGTAAAAACGAGGGCGCAGGAGCTCCATCGGCAAATGTATGAAAAAGGGATGACGCCTACCCTGACTGAGTTGAAGAAAGAAAAGAAGGCGGTCAAGGTAATGGGGACGGCTTTGTTAAAAGAAAATGGAACGTACGCAGGCTCGATAGAACCGCGGGATACGATTCTTTTGCAAATGTTTCTCCATGAAAAACAAGGGGAACTGTCCGTCACCATCCCGATTAAAGAGCCGAACGAGCACAATCAAATTGTGAAAGACAGGATCAGTTTTTTTATCAAGGGCGTCAAAAAAAAAGTAAAAACAACCTATCAGAACGGTCGATTTCATTTTGACGTTCATTTCAAATTGCGAGTGTCCGTATCGGAGCGAATGTTTCCGTACGACATGAAAAAGGACTACAAAAAGATGGAGCGAATGATCAGTGACGAGTTACAGAAGGATTACATGAAGTTAGTCAAGAAATGCCAGGAAAGCGGTGTAGACCCATTTGGGTTTGGTCTCTATGCGCGTGCCTATGAATATAAGGAATACAAAAAGGTAGAGGATGATTGGACGAAAGCCTTTTCCAATGCCACAGTTGAAATCAAGCCTGACGTATCGATTAAGGGAAATGGCGTCATAAAGTGAAGGGTGAAAGACAAAACCCCCTGGCAATCAGTAAATGCCAAGGGGTTCGTTATTAATAGATCGCTTCCCAGCCTGCAGGAGTGACGAACAGGCGAATCGCCTTGATTTTGCGGTCGTCCATCAGGGTGAAGTAGTGGCGGTAGTTCGGTGGTACGGAGATCAGATCGCCTGGCTCCAGCTCGACGTCGAAGTAGCGGTCATCTTTGCCTTTGATGGCGAAAATGCCGTGACCATCGACGCAGAAGCGGCACTCATCGTCGGTGTGGTGATGCTCGCCCTTGAATTTCACCAACAGCTCGTCGAGGTTAGGCGTTTTGTCAGAGAGGACGATAATGTCCGCTGTCAAGTAACCGCGACGTTGGCTGATCGCATCGATTTCTGGCTTGAAGGTGTCGAGAATCTCTTGTTTTTCCTCGTCTGTCGGGCTGTAGTTATCACGGTGCTTTGGATCAAGGCGATCCAAGCCCCATTTTTCGTAAATGATCTCTTGGGTGTCCAGGAAGGAGACAACTTCCTCGGGTGCTGAGATGTACTCATTGTTGTCGTGAAAACGAATTTGTGCCATCGTTTATTCCTCCTTAATTGGTGGTTGTAGTGGACACGACTGCTTGGCGCAATTGCAGCCAGCGGGCGTGATACTCGAATAGGAATTCAAAAGCTTCCAGGTGGCGCTTGGCCTCGAAGTCATTGCCGCCCCACGTGTAGATACCGTGGTTACGGATGAGTACACCGGGAACTTCTGGTGTGATCACTTTTTCAATTTCGGTAGCCAAGGTCGGAATATCGGCAAAGTTCTCAACAATCGGAACAGTAATGCGCGCGTTTTCTTCCCAGATTCCGAGTCCCTTGATCAGCTCTTGTCCTTGAATGGAGAAAGCGCGTTGTCCAAAGTACAGCTCGGAAATGAGGTTATTCCATACGGTATGCACGTGGAAGCAAGCCCCAGCCTTCGGGAACGTTTTGTAGACGACGGCGTGGATAAGCGTTTCCGCGGACGGCTTGAGAGCAGTTTCATCCACTGGACGTGAGTCTTGATCCACGACCAGATAATCTTCGGGAGACAGCTTGGTTTTGTCTTTGCCGCTTGCCGTTACGGCAAATTGCAAAGGATCGTTTTGTATTTTTATGGAGAGATTGCCACTGGTGCCGGGAAACCAGTCCCGGCGGGCAAATGTCAGCTTGGCGTCATCCAGACGGCGAAAGGCATCCAGACGTTGTTCGAGTGTTGCAGTCATGAATTAGACGACCTCCTGTTGGACGTGCTGTAAAATGCGAATCACATCGTGGAATGTGGCAAACTTACTATGCGGCAATTGCAGCTCTTCCGCCTTGTCAGCGAGGAAGTGACGGGCAATCACATAGTCAGCGATTTTGGCTCCAGCCAAATCAGTGATAGAGTCGCCGATGACGATACGGAAATGGTTCTCTGGATCGTAACGACGGATAATCGTCGTCTTGCACATGCCGCAGCCGTTCGTGCACTGTTCATCGCAAGCGTTTGGCCACGTAATGGTGATCCGCTCCCCGCTGAAATCACTGCCATTGCAGTAAATAGGCACATCGGAGAGATCAAAAGGTGCCAGGATAGGCTCCAGGAAAAAGTCGATGCCGCCACTCGTGATCAACAGCTCGATGCCTTCTTCGCGGCAATAGCTCACGAATTCAGCAAATCCCGGGCGAATCGTCGCTTCTTGGACAATAAAATCAATAATGTCCTGGCGCAAGGAGGAGGGCAAGAGTTGAAACAGCTTGCCAACCCCTTCTTGAACGCTTATTTTTTGCGAAAGGATTTGCTCCGTCAAGGCTTCCCACTCAGGGGGAGCAAACTTGCGGACAATCGCTACAATGTTGTCTTTTTCGGTAATCGTTCCGTCGAAATCGCAGAACAGGACGAGCTTCTTGCTCATCGTGCGCCACCCCACTTTTCCAAGGCGATCGCCAGCTCTTGTGATTCCGCGGCAGCTTCTTCCAATGTTCGGCCTGCGGTGACTGCATGAATTGCGGCAACGAATGCTTTCGCTCCTGCGGTTGCTCCACCGGGATGACCGTGGATTCCGCCTCCTGCATTGACGATTTGATCCAGACCGAAGTCTTTATACAGCTGTGGAACCAACCCTGGGTGAATGCCGGCAGACGGAACTGGGAAGGAACGGCGTACACCATTCAGTGGGTCAGTCAAATGCTTGGCGAGCTGCAACGCTTCTGTTTTGTCCAAGGCGACATTGCCATATGGAGATGGGAAGAGCACCAAATCTGCCCCAGCTACACGCATCAACGTTCCGAGCAGAAGCGGGGTGGCGATACCGTAGTCAGGTGATGGATAGTAAGCGCCTGCCAATGCTGGATGCGCCATGATCGGTACGTGTACATCAGGATCGGCTGCCAAACGGTGCAGGGCATCGAATCCAAAGGCCAGTACATTGAACAAGAGGCAGTCAGCACCTGCATCTACCGCACGTTTCGCTTTTTCGTTCAGCTCATGCACAGGTCCAGTCAGGTTGGCTGCATAAAGGACAGGCTTGCCTGTTTCGGCTTCTGTCTCCTGAGCGATCTGCTTGAACGCTTTGATCCGTTCGATAAAAGGAGCGCGCTCATCTGCAAAGAAGATTTCGTCATCTTTCACCAGATCGACTCCGCCCAAGGCTTGTGCCCGGAATTGCGTTTTCAGGTCGTCGAAAGGAAGGCCTAGGCACGATTTGAAAATGCTCATCAAGAGCGGACGGTTATGTGCCCCTAAACGTTCGCGCAGACCATCGATGCCGAACTTCGGTCCAGGAAAAGCCTGAAGGAATGAGTCGGGGAAAACGATGTCGATGAGCTTGATTTTGCCATCCATCGACAGTTTGCCGAATATTCCGGTCAACAAGGATGGAATGTCTGCTGTAAAATTGCGGGTCGGATAGCTGACGGTAATCAAACCGCGTGTTTCTCCGTTTTCCAGTGTTTCAAGTGGTGTCGCGCTCACGGCTTCACCGAGATACGGCGCTAGCTCAGCTTGCTTGGCAAGCGGCAGGTCCGTCCAGGAACCGACAGTCATGCCGACAGCAATGGCTTGCGCTTTCTTGTTCAAGTCTTTTGCTTGTGTGAGGTAGGTGACGAGGATACGTTGTTCACTCATGGTACGTCTCATCCTCCTTGAATGATTAAAAAAAGCCTCCCCATTGAGCGGGGAGGCGGTTGTCGACTTATGAAAGCGTCTCGTCTCCTCTCATCTCTCGGGTCAGTAGCCGAAACGAGCCAAAGATGCTCTATCTCGACTCTTATCCGTTGGAATTAGCACCGTTTCGCTATCCAAGGTACGCATCATCCGCGTACGATTCATGGTATAGCGCCGGTTGCCGGGCATCATAGGGCCAGTCCCTCAGCCAGCTCGCGATAAGAGTTATTCGTTTCCCCCATGATATGACGTTCATTCTCAGGAGTCAATCTTTGTTTTTGTAGAGAATGTGCAGCAGGTTATCAGAAAAATGAGATGAAGGTGAAACTTTTTGACAATTCCTTCGTGGTAAGGGATGAAGGGGTGTGAACGGCTTGGGAAAGTAGGTCTGGAGGATGTGTACCAGCTGCATGTAAACGATATTTACCGCTATCTTTTCCGGCTGACACGAGATGAGAGGCTGGCAGAGGATTTGACACAGGAAACCTTTTGTCGCGCCTTCTCTTCCTTGGACGACTACCGTGGGGAAAAAGTACGGCCTTGGCTATTCAAGGTGGCCTATCACGCTTTCGTGGACGGCTATCGCAAGAAGACGAAACAACGGTTTGCATATGTGGAAGCCCTGCCAGAGCGACGTGATCATTCGGCGGTTGATCCGGCAGAGCATGTCGTGAACAAGGAGCTGTGGGAAGTGGCCTATGACTATTTGGAGCAACTTCCGGAAAAGCAGAGACAGGTCATTTTGTTGTCTACCATGCAGTTTTCCTACGCGGAAATGGCAGAGGTACTCGGGATCGAGCTGGCAGACGTCAAGCGTTCCTTGTTTCGGGGGCGACAAAAGATGCGGCAGTTGTGGAGGGAGGAAAGGTAATGAGGGAGCAAGATGGCAACAATCGCGAACAAAAGCTGCTGGCTTATTTGCGTGGCGATATGTCGGGGGAAGAGGTAAAACGATTCGAAGAGGAAATAGCCGCTGACGAGGAATACGCACAGCGGTTGGAGAGGCTTTTACTGGGGGAAGAAATGGGAGAGGACAACTCGAAAACAAAACAGCCTGAAACGCTGTCGGCCGAAAAACAGCGCGCCATTGTTCGCCGGGGGAAATGGAAAAATCGGTTGTCCACCGCTGGATTCACTATAGTGCTACCCTTTTTGGCTGGAGTTGTATTGCTGATTCTGAATGGCTGGGTTGGGTCACTGATGCATGAAGATCTGTTCCGCGTTGCGAAGTCGATGGTCAATTTCACCCAGCCAGGTGTGAGCGTGGGGAGTAGTGGTTCACAGGTCGGATTGCTGTACGGAAACATCAGCATGGAACTACGCGAGCGGGTTGGGGGAGAAGAAAAGAACGCGGGCCGTTTTGAGAGTACGAATGTGCTAAGGAACGTGAATGCGAAGCCGCAATGGACGAACGGGGTCAGGGAGCAAAAGCTGTTTTTCCGTTATCCGACAGAGGGAGAAACGGAGGATACCATGTCTCTCACTTCACCTGCCTGGACGACAATGGAGAAGCTGCCTGAGGGAACCGTTTCGCAGCTTGCAATATCTTTTGACCACTTTCTGACGTACGAGGAGTATTATGCACTGATTTCCCGCCATGTTACCTCTTCAGGACAAGATACAGTTTGGTTTGCGGTAGATACAGGGGTGGAGCTCAAGCAAGCAGAGAGTGATGTACCCTATCTGTTGCTTGGTGCCGGGGACGTATGGGGATTTGCTCAGAGAGAACTCGATTACGGAGGTGCGCCCATCCGGGTAAATGGGGAAGGGGCAAGAAGAATGGCGACCTATCTGAACGAAATGAAGTACTTATCTGAGCAAGAAGGTCTGACTCGCGATATTGGCAAAGCCTTGGTATTTGGTAGCGACCCTCAGATAGCAGAACGATACAACTACATGCAACAAAACGGAGTGCGAATCTACGGTGCCGTCTTGACCGGACCTACGAAAGAACTACTGAAGCTCAAGGCCGAAAAGTCAATAACAGCAGCGTTTCTAGGCAAGGTAGACTGGTGGAATTGGGAGCGACCAGCATCATCGGGAACACAATACAGCTACTAAAAGCAAGGTGCGAATTTTTGCACAAAAGGGTGTTGACATCGTGGAAGCGTTGGTTGTATGATTCAAACTAAATCAAAAACCGAATACGTTTTGGATACCTTATCCAGAGAAGGTGGAGGGACTGGCCCGATGATACCCGGCAACCGACATGACGCCATTCAGACGCGAGAAAGCGACTGATTGACAGGCGACATGCACGGTGCTAATTCCTGCAGAAACAAAAGTAGTCTGGAAGATAAGGGGGACATCAACACGGTTCTTACACGTGACGACACGACCTCTTTTCTTCGGGAAAAGAGGTCTTTTTATTGCTCCAGGTACTCAAACAAAACAAATAGAGATAGAGAAAAAATACGTAGAGGGGAGTTTTGGAATCATGGCATATCGCGCATTGACTGAACAGGAAGCAGTGGAGTACGTAAAAGGAATACCGGGTCTTTTTAGCGAAGGAGCAGAGCTGATCAGCCGCGAAATCGGGGATGGCAACCTCAATCTGGTTTTTGACATTCAGGAGCCAGCATCCGGTAAGAGTGTCATTGTCAAGCAAGCGCTGCCTTTTGCCCGCGTCGTGGGAGAATCTTGGCCGCTTACGATTGATCGGGCTCGCATCGAGAGCGAGGCACTCCGCATTCAGCACAAATACGTTCCGGACCTGGTGCCGCAGGTGTATCATTTCGACGGGGAGCTTGCGTTGACTGTCATGGAAAACGTCGGGGACCATATCATCATGCGCAAAGGTCTGATCGAAGGAAAGCGGTACCCGCTATTCGCGAAGCAAATTGGTCGTTTTCTCGCGCAAACATTGTTCTTCACATCCGATCTGGGTGCTCATCCGTACGATAAAAAAGCGCTAGTCGGAACATTCATAAATCCAGAATTATGCAAAATCACAGAAGACCTCGTCTTTACCGATCCGTATGAAAATGCGCCTACCAACGACTTCAACCCGTTGATTCGCCGGGAAGTCGAGGCGATTTGGAACAACAGGCCGCTGAAGCTGGAAATCGCCAAGCTGAAATACGATTTCCTTACTCGCTCAGAAGCGCTGCTACATGGTGACCTGCATACCGGAAGTATTTTTATCACGGAAAACAGCCTGAAAGCAATCGATCCAGAGTTCGCTTACTACGGCCCAATCGGTTTTGACATAGGGGCAGTCATTGCCAATCTATTGCTCAACTACGCAGGACAACACGGTTTGCAAAAAGATCAAGGAGAACGGGAAGCGTACCGCGAATACTTACTGGAAACGGTCGAGGATGTCTGGAATGAATTCGTTTCGCAATTCGTTCAGCTCTGGCACAAGCACGCCAAAGAGCGCAGCGCCCATGTCGAAGGGCTGTGGCAAAGCTACGTGAAGCGCTTGATTCAGGATACAGCAGGCTATGCCGGATGCAAAATCTTGCGCCGTGTCATCGGCTTGGCAGGCGTAGCGGACCTGAATGCCATTGAAGATGACCAGACTCGCGCAGAAGCAGAGCGTCTGGCCCTCTCGATTGGAGAAGCGCTGATTCTCGGTCGCGGCGGCATAGACGAATCGACAGATATCACGGACATCGTACGCACTGTGACCGAACGTTACTATCAGGAGGCAACGACAGTATGACAACCAGCACCCAATTGGCACCTGTTAAGTGGGAGAATGACGCACTGGTCTTGCTTGACCAGACGCGTTTGCCAGTAGAAACAATCTATTTGAACTTGACTACCTCCGAGCAAGTATGGGGTTCCATTCGTCGCTTGGAAGTGCGTGGCGCACCGGCGATTGGCATGGCAGCAGCTTACGGGCTCTACCTGGGCATTCGTGGCAGTGAAGCGAGTAACTACGACGAGTTTTGGCAGGAACTGAACCAGCAGGCAGACTATCTGGGCTCTTCCCGTCCGACAGCCGTGAATCTGTTCTGGGCGTTGGATCGAATCAAAGCTCGTGTTGAAACAGAAAGCGGAGCTTCGATTGCCGAATGGAAGGCAGCAGTGCTCGATGAAGCACTGACGATTCAAAAGGAAGATGCTGAAGTATGCCGGACCATCGGAGAGCATTTGCTCACTCTGTTGCATGACGGTATGGGAATTCTCACGCACTGTAATCCAGGGGCATTGGCTACAGCAGCGTACGGTACGGCTACCGCTCCATTTTATTTGGCAAAGGAACGCGGTTGGAATCTGAAGGTGTACGCAGACGAAACCCGTCCTGTCCTGCAAGGCGCTCGTCTTACTGCATTCGAATTGCAGCAAGCTGGAATTGATGTGACGCTCATCTGCGACAACATGGCGGCGATGGTTATGTCCCAAGGCAAAGTAGAGGCTGTCATCGTGGGTACAGACCGCGTAGCAGCGAATGGCGATGTCGCCAACAAAATCGGTACGTATGGGGTAGCGGTATTGGCAAAAGCTCACGGCATTCCTTTTTACGTGGCAGCCCCCTTGTCCTCTGTTGATCTGGAGACACCGACAGGCGCAGATATTCCGATTGAAGAGCGTCCAGCCGAGGAAATTACCCATGGTTTGGGCAAACAGGTAGCTCCAGACGATATCAAGGTGTACAATCCTGCGTTCGATGTAACGCCTGCGAAGTACATTACAGCAATCGTCACGGAGACAGGTATTTTCAAGCCGGAAGAGATCGGCAATAGCAAAAAATAAAAGAATGATGCATAAGCGTTCGCCCTGTTGTTGCTGGCGGACGCTTTTTGCTCATTTTGGCGTTTTCCAGTAAAATATCCAAGAAAAGGGGAGATTCGTATGCAAACGATTCAACGGATAGCAATCAATGAAGATACGTACTTGAAACAATTAGAATTAGCCGATGCTGAGGAGTTATTTTTGCTTACGAATTCGAACCGGGAGAATCTTATGGAATGGCTGCCGTGGCTGAATTATACGAAGAAGGTAGAGGATTCGCGCCAATTCATCCAAGCGACGATTCATCAGTACAACGATAATCGCGGCATCAACTACGGCATTTGGTACCAAGGACGTCTGGCTGGTACAGTTGGCGTGCATACGGTGGATTGGATCAACAAAAAGACGTCCATTGGCTATTGGCTGGGTGCGCAATTTCAGGGTAAGGGCTTAATGACGGAAGCAGTGGCGACCTACTTGGACGTATTGATCTTCGGGTCATGGGATTTGGAAAAAGTAACGATTCAGGCTGCTACGGAAAACTACAAGAGCAGATCGATTCCGGAACGATTAGGGTTTCAACTGGAGGGGATACTACGCCGGAATGAATTCCTTTACGATCATTACGTGGATCATGCCACTTACAGCTTGCTAAAAGAGGAATGGCTTGACTGGAAAACCGATAAAAAATAGTAGATTGAACTGTATGCTTCGATTGACAATGAAAATTCTGTAAATTACGATGGTGAAGACAGATCAAGAGGGCTGCGTGTGATTCGCAAGCCCTTTTTTAGTCGTGCTGTTAGGTTTAAAAAATAGAGGTGATTTACATGCAGACACTTCGGCAATTATCTTGGTTTTTCCGTGCTTATTGGAAACGGTACGTCATTGGAATCTCTGTGCTGTTTATCATCGATGTCCTCATGCTTTGGCCGCCGAAATTAATCGGGGACACGGTGGATTCGATTCGTAACAGTTCCCTGACGGACGCTGACTTGACGCAAACAGTGGTCATCTTGCTCGTATTGGGTGTTAGCTTGTATGGATTGCGGTTTCTCTGGCGGTACTTGTTAAATGGGGGAGCCTTGATACTGGAGAGGACGTTACGCGAGCGACTGTTTGCCCATTTGACGAGAATGACCCCGTCGTTTTTTCATCGCAAGCGCAGTGGGGATTTGATGGCCGTCGCTACCAACGACATTCCTGCCATTGAACAAACCGCTAGTACAGGGGTGCTTACGCTTGTCGATGCGCTGTTCATGACCTTGTTAACGCTGGGCGTCATGGTGACTGCGATTGATTGGAAGCTGACGCTGGCTGCACTGATCCCGATGCCGTTTTTGGCATGGTCAACGGCGTACTATGGAAAGTTGCTGCATGAGCGTTTTTACTTGGCGCAGGAAGCCTTCGGAGAGATGAATGATCATGTCCAACAATCTGTGTCAGGCGTTCGGGTATTGAGAGCATTTGTTCAGGAAAAGGCCGATATTGAGGCATATCGCCGAGTCAGTGAAAAAACGTTGGAGAGAAATGTGAGCGTTTCGCGGATCGACGCCCTGTTCGAGCCGACAATCGCGATTATTATTGGCTTCAGCTTTTTGATCGGGCTGGGCTATGGGACGTATTTGGTGTTCACTAGCGCTATCTCCTTAGGGAATTTAGTTGCGTTCAATTTATACTTGGGACTTTTAATTTGGCCGATGTTCGCCTTTGGTTGGCTGGTCAATGTATTGCAACGCGGTGGTGCTTCCCACAAGCGTTTTACAGAGCTAATGGTGGAGCAGCCAGATGTGACGGAGGCAGCGAATCCGGTCACGAGCCAAATCGCCAATACCGTAGAAGCACGCCATTTTTCCTTTACGTATCCGGGCACTGACAAGCCGGCACTCATTGATATCTCGTTTCGTTTGGGCGAAGGAGAGACGCTTGGGATTGTTGGACGGACAGGAAGCGGCAAGTCGACGTTGTGCCGTGCCTTATTGCATCAATATCAGATGGAGGAACAAGCTCTGTTTATCGGGGGCATCCCGATCGAAGGGCTCGCTTTCGATACGCTACGGGAAAAAATCGGCTATGTGCCTCAGGAGCATTTGCTGTTCTCACGGACGATTGCAGAAAATGTTACATTCGGGAAACCACAAGCGACGACCGAGGACGTGATACATGCGTTGGAGCTTGCGGAGATGAAGAGAGATCTGGCGCAATTCAGAGATGGATTGCAAACCATGGTTGGAGAGAAGGGGGTCACCCTTTCCGGGGGGCAAAAACAGCGGGTTTCCATTGCGCGCGCTCTTTTGATGGATGCGGGTATCCTGATTCTCGACGATTCTTTATCGGCTGTGGACGCGCGGACTGAGGAGAGCATTCTTCGTCATCTGAGACAGGAGCGCGCGGATAAAACGACGATTATTACCGCTCATCGTCTGTCTGCCGTCCAGCACGCACAACTGATTCTTGTGCTGGATGAGGGGCAGATCGTCGAGCGGGGGACACATGACGAGCTGATGCAGCACAACGGCTGGTATGCAGAGCAGTACCGCCGTCAGCAAATGGAACAGGATGTGGCTGGTTGAGAGAGGGGGAAAACGTTTCATGAGCAAAGAAAATGTATGGGGGCGTTTAACCGAGTACGCCAGGCCATTTCAAAAGCAAATACTAGGCGCGCTGTTCCTGCTCTTGCTGGGAACGAGTGCAGAGTTGGCAGGTCCTTTTTTAGCCAAGGTCATGATTGATAATCACATCCTGGCGATCCAGAAGCCTTGGTATCAACTAGACGAAGTGCCACCACAAGCAGCGGGGCAAGTCGCCGCACTGAACGGTACGAACTATATTCGTGAAGATGTTGCAGCAAAGACGGGTCTTGCTTTGGACAGTATCAATCAAAAAGAAGTAACCGTGCTGACAGAAGGCACGACCTATTACTTGGTTTCCGGCAAGGTGAATCCAAACACAGAGAAGCAATTTACCCCGATTGCGCCAGAAAACGGCAGGGAACGCTTCGAGGTAACAACCAAGGATCAATCAGGTCAAAAGACGACCTCCACAGGCATTCGACTGACCGCAGAGGAAGTCAAGGCGATGTATCAAGGAGATGTCCTGCCCATTGTCTGGCTGTCTGTAGGTTATGGAGCACTGATCTTGCTCTCAGCTGGTTTCAACTACGTCCAGATTTTGTGGCTGCAAAAGATCGCTCAGCGCATCATTCAGCAAATGCGGATGAAGCTGTTTATCCATTTGCAAAAGCTCCCGGTTGCCTTTTTTGACAAAACGCCAGTAGGTGCGCTCGTCTCCCGTGTGAGCAATGATACAGAAGCCATCCGTGAGCTGTATGTAAGTGTACTCGCCACATTTGTACAGAACGCTCTTTATTTGATTGGAATCTTGATCGCGCTTTACATCTTGCAGCCTGAGCTCGCCCTCTTTTGCTTTTTGACGGTGCCAGTGCTCGTACTGTTAGTCTACGTGTATCAAAAGTACAGCTCTCGCTACTATGCGGTGATTCGCGCGAAGCTCGGTGATATGAACACAACGATCAATGAAATGATCCAGAACATGACGATCGTGCAAGCATTTCGTCGGGAGAAGGGCGTACAAAAGGAGTTTGCTGATGTAAACGGGGTCTACTTCAAGGTGCGGATGAAAGAGATCAATCTGGAATCCTTGCTTTTGCGTCCAGCGGTAGATTTGATCTGGAAAGTTTCCTTGACCCTGATCGTCTGGTATTACGGCTCGACTTCCTTCCACAGCGCGATTTCCTTCGGTGCGCTTTTTGCTTTTGTCGATTACATGGGGCGTTTTTTCGAACCGATCAACATGATCATGAATCGGTTGTCACAAATGCAGCAGGCGACCATTTCGGCGGGGCGCGTCTTCGAAATTATGGATGAGACCACGGAGAAGAAAGAAACGGGTGCACAAATCGAACGCCCGCGTGGAGAGGTTGTTTTTGATAACGTATCTTTTGCTTATCAAGGTGACGATTATGTCTTGAAAAACGTCTCCTTTTCGGCGCAGCCTGGTCAGACGATTGCGTTGGTAGGACACACCGGATCGGGAAAAAGCTCTTTGATGAATTTGCTGCTCGGGTTCTATCCGGTGACGAAAGGGAGCATTTTGATCGACGGGCAAGATATGAGACAGATTGAAACGCATTCATTGCGCAGTCATGTCGGACTCGTTTTGCAGGACCCATTCTTGTTTACGGGCAGTATTGGATTTAATATTCGTATGTACAATGATACGATTACGGATGAAGAAGTGAAGCGGGCTGCAAAAGCTGTACGTGCTGATGAATTCATTTCCAAGCTGCCGGGTGGGTATGACGAACCAGTCGTCGAGCGAGGCATGACGCTATCCGCAGGCCAACGCCAACTGATCTCTTTTGCTCGGGCATTGGCTGCTGATCCTGCGATGCTGATCTTGGACGAAGCAACGGCAAGCATTGACAGTGAAACAGAGCTAGCCATTCAGGAAGCGTTGCATGTACTATCAAAAGGTAGGACGACATTCATCATTGCACATCGATTGTCGACGATTCAGCACGCCGACCAAATTCTTGTTTTGTCCCGTGGAGAAATCATGGAGCGAGGTACACATGATGAACTCATGGCGCAAAATGGTCTTTATCAAAAAATGTATCAGCTTCAACAGGGGAGTGCTTCCGTAGAGAGTGCTTAGTAGGGAGCTAGGAAGGAGAAACAACACCATGTCACAGTCACGTTACACCTTTTGGGTGTTGATTTTGGTTGTCGGTATTGCGGGGTTAAGCCAAGGCTTGACGATCCCGATGCTGACGGTTTTATTGGAAAAACAAGGTGTTTCATCCGTGATGAACGGACTCAACGCCGCTGCCTTGTATATTGGGATGGTCATGGTCAATCCATTTTTGGAAATCCCACTGCGGCGCATTGGATACCGATCCACAATATTATGGGGATTGCTGGTGGTGACGATTGCAACAGCGCTCATCCCGATGTTTAGCCATTTGGCGGTCTGGTTCGTATTACGTTTACTGATGGGTGTGGGCGATAGCGGTTTACATTACGCCAGCCAAATGTGGGTGACTAAGATCGCAGCTCCCGAGAATCGTGGGCGCGATCTTTCCATTTACGGTCTGGCATATGGCGTGGGCTTTAGTATTGGTCCATTAGGCTTAAGCGTGCTGCATTTGGGGATTTGGGTACCTTTTGGCGGCTTGCTCGTTCTGTATCTGATTGCCTTCTTATTATTATCCCGAATCAAAAATGAGTTCCCTGCACAGATCGAGCAAACGGAAAAGAAGCAAAACAAGTATGCATTTGTTTTGCGACTTGCTTGGCTGGCGCTGATTCCTTCGTTTTTGTTCGGATTCATGGAGACGTCACTCAACGGCAGTTTTCCCGTTTATGCCTTGCGTACCGGCTTGTCCGTTGAATGGGTTTCCTTGATCCTTCCGTCGTTTGTCGTGGGAAGTATTATCTTGCAGATGCCGCTGGGGGCATTGAGTGACCGTATAGGACGCAAGCAGGTCATGCTCGTGTGTGCCCTTGTAGGGGGATTGGCCTTCTTCCTGTTCCCGTTTGCAGGTGAAAACGTATGGCTGATGATGCTGTTGTTGGCCATTGCAGGAGCGGCAGTCGGTTCCTTTTACTCGCTGGGATTGGCTTTTTCGGCAGATATTTTACCAGCATCGATGGTTCCTACCGCAGGAATTATCGCGGGTGTCAATTTTGGTGTCGCCAGTATTTTGGCTCCGAATGTGAATGGCCTGCTGATGGACGTGTGGGAGCCGTGGACGATCTTTTGGCTGATGGGATCGCTGCTCATTGTTTTCGCGGCAGCTTGTCTGTTTTTCAAACAAAAAGCAACCCAAGAACAGACGTATTCGATGCCATTGCAAAAACAGGGGTAAAAACAATGATGGATAAGCTTCGCCAAGCTTTTGGCGAAGCTTTTATTTTTTTTGCCCAAAAAAGCATAAACGGGCATCAAGGAGGGAAGCGTATGAATAGTAAGTAGAACAGCATGATTGGAAGGGGTTACCCGATGCTGACACCATGCATTTTCAGAAGAGGCATTGCCTGGATCTTATTTTTCGTGCTCAGTTTGGTAATCATCCCGTTTTTCTCAGATGACGGCCAGGCTCCGACACCGTCTACACCTGCACCTGCCACTACAAATGCAACTTCGCAGCCATAGCTTTGCCCTTGTGTTCACAAAAAAAGACACGCCACTGACGACGGCGTGTCTTTTTGCTGGTGTAGTATTAGCGAGTAACAAAATTTTGCGTGAAATACGGTCGGCCGTCTTTCATAACGATACCGACACCGAGTTGCTTGAATTTTGGACTGAGCAAGTTTTGACGATGGCCTGCGGAGTTCATCCAGCTCATGTGGGCTTCGATCCCGTCTAGCTGTCCGTAGGCAATATTTTCACCAGCTGAGCTGTAACGAATGCCGGCTTGCTTCAAACGATCAAACGGACTTCCCGTAGATGGGGAGGTATGGTTGAAAAAGTTATTCTGGCCCATGTCTTGGCTGTGTGCTCTGGCTACTGCTGCAACTTGCTCATCCCAAGTGATAACAGGCAGCTTGGCACGTTGCCTTGCCACGTTGAGCAAGTCCAAATTTTGTTTCTCGTATGCGAGCGCTGACTGCTTCATCTGTGCGTCTGTCAGTTTCGGCAGTTCCGGTAATTTCGAATAGGAAATGGGATACATCAAGCCAATCGCAATGGTGGCAAAATGCTCAGGAGTAGAGATGCGCACCCCTGCGACCTTATTTCCACCCAGTTGATCGATAGAGAAGGTGATCGCCTGATTGTTTTGGATATAGGTCGGATGAGTAAGGGTATTTTTTTGGATACGCAGACTTGGGATGATCGTCAGCGTGTTTTGCGGTGCACCCCAGCTATTTTGTAGGTCTTTTGTAGTAGATCCAATCGTGATGCCATTCAGATTCAGCTTGGCTCCATTGGTAAACAACGTCACGACTTTGCCGTTTTGCAGGCCGACTTGAATGTAGTTGTTCAAATCTTGGTTGTAAATCCACCATTCCACGCCCGTATGACTAGGATCGATCCGGGCAGGCTTGCCTAATGTTTGTTCTACCTGTGCTGTGCTCATTCCTAGCTGAAGGTTATAGACGTCATTCGTTTTAACGGCTGCTGCTTGAGGGACAGCAGATGCAGCTGAAACAGGAAGGACAGGGGCAACGTGGCCGAGCAGAGCCAGCGAAAGGCTCAGGGCGAGGATGCTGGTTACTTTCTGTTTACGCATGTATCTTCCTCCTCGGTTGGGATAGGATCTGCCTTGTTGGTAATGGTATCGGCAGGAAGCGGCTACAAAAATAGGGACCAAGGATGCAAAAATAAAACCCCCGCAATAGAGCGGAGGTTATGGTCGACGATCCCGGATGACATACGTTTTGGCGATCAGATCATGCCAGCCTTGCTTACGTGGGTGCCATGCAACCCATAGATAGCCCAGTCCGAAAATGAGTGAAGCAACGAATTTACCGATGACTTCTCGTAATAATACTTGTCCGCCTGTCAGATTGCCTCGCGCCTGTCTGGCACTGATGACACGGATGCCTGTGATCAGCTTTCCCAAGGTTTGTCCGGTCCACCAGGTCAGCAAGATCATATAGAGGAGATCAAACAACACCTCTACCAAATCGATGAAGTGAAAAGAGGCGTAAGGAACGGAAAAAACACGCCGCAACGGATTGAAAACGAGGTAGCTAATCCCGATCAAGAACATCGAATCAAGGAGCGATGCTACGACACGAATCCAAAAGCCTGCATACGAATGCTGTGGATGGGCTTCTGAATAGGGCTCATGGGATACAGGATCATGTGCTTTTTCATCGTCGGGAAGCTGGTTCATAAGAAGCCACTCCTTTTTCTTTTTAACAGGCTAAGGCATGAACTGATACAGTAGACGAGGGGAACTTTGGCGGTCCCATATTCGATTGAGACCAAGCGGATCAGGATTCGACCAGTATTGCTTCATACTGAATAACAGCTTGCTGATGGAGAGCTGGTCTGCATAGCGTATGACCATGGCTTCTTTTTCTCCAGACAAAGAGAGGGCGTAGCGAGTCGCTTCCTCCAAATCACCGAATTCATCGATGAGACCCAGGCGTTTTGCTTGCTCACCGGAATAGACACGGCCGTCAGCGATTTCCAGCACGCGTTGACGGGAGAGGTTGCGGCCTTTAACGATGACGTCGACGAAATTGTTGTAGCTTTCGTTGACGAGTGTTTGGAAAATGTGCCGTTCTGGGTCCGTTAGTGGCCGGGATGGACTGCCGATGTCCTTGAAGCGCCCGCTTTTGATCGCGTATTGATGTACACCCAGTTTGTTCGCAGCTTCACTATAGTTAAACAGGTTGAAAATCACGCCGAGACTGCCAGTCAGTGTGTTGGGATTGGCAAAAATCGCATCGCCTGTTGTGGCCAAGTAATAGCCGCCTGAGGCTGCTGTGGAACCCATGCTGACGACAATGGGAAGATTGCGAACTTGCTTGAGCCGTAGCAAGCGTCTGTGTAATTCATCCGTAGCGACGACCTCTCCACCTGGACTATCAATACGAAGGACCACGGCTTTCACCAGTTCATCCTCTTCAATTCGGCGTAGCTGTTCAGTCAATAGCTCCGTCATCGAAGGCACCCCAGCGCTATTTTGTTGCCCCGAAATAACGCCGTTCACAAATAGCTGCACAATTTTGCTGTCGCCATAGCCCGATACTACATTTTCTTCCCAAGCAAACCCAGGATGGTCGACGAGATCTGTATAAGTCCCGTAAATACCCTCCACCAAAAGCCCTAATAGAAAAACGACCAGTACAATTACGAGAGCGACCCATTTTTTTCGATGCATGAAAACCACCTCACACTTAGCATGAGCCGTCGAGGGCAGAGTTACGCATGGGACGAGCACTGGAAAAAATGGGATTGACGTGATCGTCTGCGAGGCTGGCAACCAAAGGCTGAACAGTAAATTCATGCAATTTTTTGACTATTACGGTAAAATGAAATAACAAGAACGACAAGCTTGTTTTATCGCAATAGGGGGACAGACAAATGATTATACAGGTGTCGGATTTGACGAAGAACTACGGCGATCTGAAAGTGTTGAAGGGCATTACGACTCAGGTAGCAGAAAAGGAAGTAGTCTGCGTCATTGGTCCGTCTGGCTCGGGCAAGAGCACGTTTTTACGTTGCTTGAATCAGTTGGAGGAAATGAGCAGCGGAAAGATTGTCATCAATGGACATAATTTGTCAGACCCCAAGACCGATATGAATAAAGTCAGAGAAGAGGTTGGGATGGTCTTTCAGCGCTTTAATCTCTTTCCGCATAAAACGGTGCTGGAAAACGTCATGCTGGCTCCTGTAAAAGTGAAGAAAATGTCCCAGGAAGAAGCCCGCAAGCAAGGCTTGGCTCTCTTGCAGAAGGTAGGGCTTCAGGATAAGGCCGATGTGTATCCCGAGCGGCTGTCTGGGGGGCAGATGCAGCGAGTGGCAATTGCAAGAGCACTCGCCATGAATCCAAAGGTTATGCTGTTTGATGAACCGACTTCTGCCCTAGACCCGGAGCTGGTAGGAGAGGTGCTTGCCGTCATCAAAAATTTAGCCAAAGAAGGCATGACAATGGTGATCGTGACGCACGAAATGAATTTTGCTAAGGAAGTGGGCGACCGAATCATTTTTATGGATCAAGGTATCATCATGGCAGAAGGTCATCCCAGTGAGGTTTTTGGCAATAACGTTAACGATCGCTTGCGTTCGTTCTTGGGCAAGGTATTGGCGTAAAAAAGAAGGGCACCAGTTGCTTCGTTTCGCTTCAGGAAAACGAGGCATTGGTGCCGTATTATTTTGCTGCATCCAACAATTGACTGACCGTGACAAATCGATAGCCCTGCGAACGCAAATCCGTGATGAGCTCCCGGAGTGCAGCGACTGTTTGCCGTTGGTTTAGACCCCCATCATGAAACAGGATGATATCCCCGGAGGAGACATTGCTCTTGACGCTTTTGGCAATGACGTTAGCCGTACGTGCCAAAGACCAATCACGAGGATCAATCGACCAGTGAATGATGTCGTAGCCACTGGATTGAACCGCATTCATGACGTCATGTGTCAGGATGCCGTAGGGTGGACGGTAGTATTGCGCCAAAATGCCGGTCGTCTTCAAAATGGAGCGTTCTGCATGCTTGATTTCTTCGTACACTTCATGCTCGGTCAGCTTGTTCAGATCAAAATGGTGGTAGCCGTGGTTGCCGATTTCATGTCCAGCCTTGTAAATCCACTGCATGACCTTTGGATGCTTGTCCACTTGGGAGCCAAGGACAAAAAACGTAGCGCGAACGTTGTACTGATGCAGCACTTCAAGAATTTTGGGCGTATAGATAGCATCCGGCCCATCATCAAAAGTGAGAGCGACGACCTTTTTCTCTGTGTCGATTCTGTGGATCGGCTCATACGAAGGCAGTGTTTGCTGAGCAAAAGCAGGTAGGGTGCCGTAGCCAAGAAGGCAGGCGAAAAGCAAGGCGTACCGTATGCATTTGCGCATGAACAATCGCCTCCTTCTTCTGGGATGTGATTAGGTTCACCTCCTGCTAGGGAAAACATGCTACCAAAAGAAAACAGCGGTCAGAGTGGGTGGCGGTTATGTTAAAATGGAAGAACCGTACATAGGAGAGGAGAGAGTTTGGTGGAACTCCGCGGTATTTTGCAAGGACTAACACACGAGTACCATGGAGGGGACAAGCCGGTAGACTACTATTTGAATATCGGTGAAGATCGCCTTCCGCTTAATGAATGGCTGGGCAGTGAATTGACGATTTCGTTTTTAGGCGAAAAAAATTGCATTGCCTGTGGCCGCAAAACAAACAAGACGTTTAACAGCGGGTATTGCTATCCCTGTTTTACCAAACTGCCAGAAAATGACTTGTGCATCGTCAAGCCGCATGAATGTCATTTTGACTTGGGGACTTGCCGGGACGAGAGCTTTGGCGAGAGATATTGCATGATTCCTCATTTTGTCTATCTGGCAGTATCGAGTGATATAAAGGTAGGATTGACTCGCAAGCATAATGAATTGAGACGCTGGGTGGATCAAGGCGCAATTCGCGCGATTCCGATAGCGGAGCTTCCCACTCGTCGGATGGCTGGGGAGCTTGAATTCCACTTGAGTCAGTTTTTGCCAGACAAGACCAACTGGCGGAAAATGCTCAAGGGAGATGTGAAGGAAATCGACTTGCTCGCCATGCGTGACGAAGTGTACGGTCATTTTCCTGAACAGTTTAAAGCATTCCAATATCGCGAGGACGAATGGGTAGATATTGCTTATCCGATCTTGGAGTCGTTGGATAAAATTAATTCCAAGACGCTCGATAAAGAAGAACAGCTCGGCGGGCGATTGATCGGTGTGAAAGCACAGTATTTGATTTTTGAAAATGGTGTATTCCAGACGAGAAAGCACGCTGGCTATCAAGTTGAGATCAAGGCAAAACCATCTGCATAATGACGTGCAAACTCCTCACACTAGGAAAAGTGAAGGAGGATGGGCAGATGGATGAGCACATTGAGTACACCATGCCTTTAACCGGGACACTGGCTGAGGCTGTGGAAGACCAGAATGCCAAGCAACTGGGGGTGCCCTTCTCGCCGCTTTCGCAAATGTGGCAGGTAAATCCTGACCAGACGAATGAAGAAGATCATACAAAGAGCGAGCGCACCGAATAACGGATTCCACAGGAGAAGCAAACGTATGACGACAGCCAGAAGAGAGGGACGGCTGTCGTTTTTGTCAGAAACGAAAAAGCGAGGAAATGATCATGACGATGAAAGCCTACCTATACAACAAATGTGATACATGCCGCAAAGCGAAAAAATGGCTCACGGATCAAAATATTGGCTTCGAAGAAATTCCGATTGTGGATGCACCACCGTCCAAAGAGGAGCTGCGCCAAATATGGCAGACAAGCGGACTCGATTTACGCAAGTTTTTCAATGTGAGCGGTGTCCATTACCGCGAGCTGGGCTTGAAGGACAAGCTTCCTACGATGTCAGAGGATGAAATGCTGGAGCTGTTGGCTTCCAATGGCAAGCTGATCAAACGGCCTCTTATCGCAAGCGATCAAACCGTAACCCTTGGTTTCAAAGAAGAAGAGCTGGAGAAGGCTTGGGGAGGGAAGGCATGATGCGCCAACCTTCCAAAAGACTGAACCATCTTTCCGCCGATATTTTTTCAGAGATGGAGGCTCGCAAAAGGGAAGTTGCCAAAACAAGAACGGTATACGACTTGAGCATTGGCAGTCCTGATCAGCAGCCTGACGAGAAGCTACTGCAAACGTTAATCCATGCCATCCAGCAACCAACTGCTTTTCGCTATCCGTTGAGCGATGGAACGGCGACCTTCCGAGAAGAGGTCGCCCGCTGGTATCAATATCGTTTTGGGGTGGAGCTAGCGCCAGATGGGGAGGTTCATTCCTTGATGGGGTCCCAGGATGGTTTGGCTCACTTTGCTTTGGCATGGACCGATCCTGGAGATGTCGTTCTCGTACCTGATCCTGGGTATCCGATCTACGAAGGAAGCGTTCATTTGGCGGGAGCGGTACCTTACCGGATGCCACTGCGGGCAGAAAATGAATTTTTGCCAAAGCTGTCAGACATTCCAGAGGAGATAGCGGCTCGTGCAACGTTCATGATTCTGAACTATCCGAATAATCCGGTTTCCGCGGTTGCTACCCTTGCCTTTTTTGAAGAGGTTGTGGCTTTTGCCAAGCGTTTTGATATTATCGTGGTTCATGATTTGGCTTATTCGGAGATGGTGTTTGACGGCTACCAAGCGCCGAGCTTCTTGCAAGTGCCAGGAGCGAAGGAAGTGGGAATTGAATTTAATTCGTTTTCCAAGAGCTTCAACATGGCAGGTTGCCGGATCGCTTACGTTGTAGGGAATGCAGACATCATCAAGCCGCTTGCAATTGTAAAATCCAATATTGATTACGGTGTCTTTTTGCCTGTACAGCAAATGGCCATTGAGGCTTTGCGAAGGGATCGGGAGTCGGGGAGGAAAAACACAGTCGCGCCCGTTTACCAAGAACGGCGTGATGTGCTACTGGGGGCATTGGCAAAGGCAGGATGGAGCATTCCATCTCCAAAGGCGACCATGTTCGTCTGGGCAGCTGTACCGAACGGCTGGACGTCACGAGAGTTTGCCTTCGCTTTACTGGAGAAAGCCGGGGTCGTGGTTGTTCCGGGAAGTGCCTTCGGTGAAGAAGGAGAAGGGTATGTACGAATTGCTCTCGTCCAACCTCCAGAGATCTTGTTAGAGGCTGTGGCTGCCATCGATCAATCTGGGATTCTTCGCACGAAAACAAGTGTGTAGCAGTTGAAGTCAAAAAAGAGGGGATGAGCTTTCATGCGTTTGCGCGAAGAAATGCCTGACTTTTCTGGGATTACGGAGTGGATCAACGGGCAAGTAACCAAAGCCGATTTGGTTGGAAGTCCTGTATTGGTACATATCTGGTCCGTCAGTTGCTACATGTGCAAGGAATCGATGCCAAGCATAAACGAATGGCGAGATCAATACGCTGCTAACGGTTTGAAGGTCATAGGAATTCATATGCCTCATTCGGAAAAAGATACAGACATCGAGATGATCAAGAAGGCGATTGCAGAACAACATTTGACACACCCTATTGCAATCGATAATGATAGAAAGACAGTCGATGCATTCCAGAATGAATACGTCCCCGCTTTTTACTTGTTTGACGAGGCTCTCCAGTTACGTCACTTTCAGGCAGGAGAGAAGGGTCTCCAACTGGTAAAAAAACGCTTGTTCAGAATTTTGGGGATCGAAGAGGAATCCTAGAATGTTCGTCTAATTATGTATGTGTAATGGATTGTACCCGATAGGAGGATATGTAAACGATGGAATTCCCGAAAAATCTACGTTACAGTGAAGAGCATGAGTGGGTGCGAGTAGAAGGAAACAAGGCGTACATCGGAATCACTTCTTTTGCTCAATCAGAGCTGGGTGACATCGTGTTTGTCGAGTTGCCTGAGGTAGGCGCGACAATCCAACAGGATGAGCCGTTTGGCAGCGTGGAATCGGTAAAAACCGTTTCTGAACTGTACGCTCCTGTAACTGGTAAAGTAGTAGAAGTAAATGGCGAACTGGAAGACGCTCCTGAACTGGTTAACTCTTCGCCATACGAGCAAGCATGGATGATCGTCGTCGAATTGTCTGATACAGCTGAGCTGGACAAGCTGATGGATGCAGACAAATACGAAGCGATGGTAAAAGAATAGGAAACAAAAAAAGCCGGGGCTTTTATGCTCCGGCTTTTCTTTATTTATGGACGAACTACTCCAACTTGAATGTTCGTACTGCATCATTAAGCTCTTCTGCCATTTTCGCCAGCATCGTTGCAGCCGAAGAGATTTCCTCCATCGAAGCGGTTTGTTCTTCCGCTGCTGCCGCAACCGTTTGAGAGTTGCCGGCTGATTGTTCTGCGATTTGTGTAATATGCGTAATGGCGGATACAATCGTCTGCATTTGCTGACTGATCTTGCTCATTTCTGTAGTCACTTCATTCATGCGGACGAGCAACCCCGACGTGGAGCCAGTAATTTGCTCAAATGCATTTCCTGTTGAGCGAACGAGAGTCATGCCTTCTCCCAAAATAGAAGAGCCATGATTCATTGCCGCAATCGCTGAGCCTGTGTCCTGCTGAATCACGGTGACAATGTGACTGACCTGCTCGGCGGCAGAGCTGGACTGTTCTGCCAGCTTGCGCACCTCGTCCGCTACAACGGCAAAGCCTCGTCCTTGTTCTCCGGCGCGAGCTGCTTCGATAGCGGCGTTCAGAGCGAGCAGGTTGGTTTGATTGGCGATCGTCGTGATGAGTGAGATCATTTCTCCAATCTCTTGGGAGCGTTCGCCTAGTGTATTGACAATGGTAGAAGTCTTGGTCATCTGGCTATGGATCACATCCATGTGCTCGACCGTTTTGGCTGCCATCTGATTGCCATCTGTGGCTTGGCGGTTTGCTTCTTGTGTAGAGTGATTTACATCCTCAATGCCTTTTTCCATCGCTTCGATGTGTACAGCAATCTCGTTGATGACCTCATAGCCTTGAACGGTCGCATCCACTTGCTGCTCAGTACCGTAGGCAATTTCTTGAACGGATTGAGCAATCTGCTCGGTTGCTTTGCTCGTCTGTTCCGCACTTGCCATCAATTGCTCAGACGTAGCAGCAACCTGTTGAGCGTTGAAGCTGACTTGACCCAGCGTTTCGCGCAAGGTTGACGTCATGGAGTTGAAGCGATTTGCCATAACCCCCATCTCATCTGCTGTCTGAATATCCATAGAAGCGGTAAAATCGCCATTGGAGAGGGCATGGGACAGCTGGTTGGCGCGCTCGATTTGTTTGGTTACGTATTTGCTGAAGTAATAAATGACAGCAACCATGATCAGCAGACCGATCAGACTCACCATACAAAGCTCAAAGAACAATTCATAGAGCGGATCGGCAATTTCTTTTTCTGGCATCACGAGAGCGATTGTCCAGTTTGTATCTCCCAACTCTTGAAAATAAACACGATTGATGCCGTTGTCATCATTAAACGTCTTCATTCCTGATTTCTCTTCTAGAAGAGAAGGACCTATTGCTGCCAAGGAAGCATTTTCGTCAGATTGAACGGAATGATTCATCAGCTTGTCTGATTGAGGATGAGCGAGGTATCTCCCTTTTTGATCCACCAAAAAGGCCCAACCTGTTTCGCCTACTTTTGTACTGGAGACGAGCTTTTCCACGTCAGTGAGTGTAATATCGTCTGTGGCTACACCCAGAAGCTTTTTATCCGGCGTGTAAAAAGGAGCGACTACCGTCACCATGGAGACCTTGGAAACCTCGTCAAAGTACGGCTCGGAATAATCCGTTTCCTTCTTGGTCGAGATACCGACTTTGTACCAGTCTTGATTTGGATAGTTATAGGAGTCGCTGCTGTACTCATCTGTAATGTTCACCTTGCCGTCGGTCTTTGCCCCGTAAGTAGCAACGAGTTTCTTGTTCGGGTCAAAAGCGTAAGGTTCCATGAAAATTCCCATTCCAACCGTCGTATCATTAATGAGAACAGTTTTGGACAGCAGGGAATTTAACTGCTCTAGCGAATTTGTAACAGGACCCAATTCAATAAAGCGAGCCATACTCAGCGTTACCTTGCTATGGGATTCCAGTTGCTTTTCCACATTACTGCCGACCATATCTAGTTGATAATTCATTTTGTCCTCAATTTCCCGATCCAGTTGGTCGACAGAGAACCAGAAACCGATGCCCACGACGAGCAAAAGAGTCAAGATAATGACGGGAAGGGTAATGGTCAGGGTTCGAGCACGAAGACTTTTGAAACGAAACATGGAACCGCTCTCCTTTTGAATTTTTGCTAAAATGATTATTATTCCTTATTATCGGATAGATTAAGACTATCTTGTATGATGGATTTAGGCAAATGAAGGGAAATATTCACACTAGTCAGAAAATGTTGCAGGAATCTAAGCAAATCGAGTAAAATGGATAAACCAAATCTTACTTCGATTCATTTATTGGTAGCATTTGCGGGTGGAGTGTTAGTGGGCATATAGGCTACAATGCGGATACAGACAAAGTTTCGACCAAAAAACGGACATGGACGTTTCATTTGGCGAATAGGGAGGGAGACTATATGAGTTTTTGTTGTGGTGCTGGAATGGTAGGTTCCGTAGGCTCAGTCCGTCATTATAAAACGGTTGTACACAATGTCCCGATCATGTTTTGTCCTGTATGTGACAGAATTGAGGTTCATCCCGGTATTGAGGGAGAATACGAAATTTTAGTAGAATATGCTCAGGGAGATCAGGCTCCAGAAGTGGATTTTGCTGACTTTGTGAGTGTTGACAATACATCCGAGTTGTTTGAGAATTGTACCATGACGGATGAAGCGGCCAGCTTCGCCGAAGTATTAAAGCAGCAGATCGATATTTCACTTGATCTGCTCGGGGTCGCCAAGGAGTTACAGGATGACGATTGGCGGGAAGCATTGATGATTCGTTTAAGACGGTTAAGCGAGCGATTGAAGCAGTACAATAAAAGAAAAGCTAATGTCGCACAAGAGCGCATGACCTGAGTTGACGTGGGAGGCAGTGTGAATGTTTCATTTGAAAGCCGTTCACCACATCGCATTGAATTGTAGCGATGTTGTGAAGGTAGCTCGTTTTTTTAAGGACATTTTGGAAGTCCCTATCCCGGAAGAGAATATGACGGAAGGAGCACCTGTCTACTTTCAAATTGGCACATACACACGGATCGGTCTTCATCCTCATGGCGGGGAAGCTGGGAAAGGCGGCGTAGGGCAGGTCGATCATCTCGCCTTCTCTGTGCAAAGCCGAGCTGAGCTGGACTATCTGGTCGATAAGCTGGAGGCAGAGAATATTTGCTATCGTGGCCCAATTACACAGCCTACTAGCTATAATTTGTATTTTGAGACACCCGATGGTCACCACCTTGAGGTGCGACTCGATAAAGACGAGTTCGATGAGTAGTGTTTGCGAAAAGCATCTGCGTAAAGCGGATGCTTTTTTGTTTTTTGCCATCTCACTATTGTCGTGCGGAATAAAGGTTGTAGATGATCTTCATTACGTTTTAAAAGGTACCGATGAACCAGCAAAGCTGGTGAGAAGAAAAAGCACAGGGCTCGCAGACCTTGACAATGTCTCCCCAGTCGGAACTTCAAAAAGGGGACCACGCTTGTCGAACACTTCTTCCTTGAGAAACTTCCGCCCGTAGGGTGGCTTTGGCTCGACGGTCCCCTTTTTTAAGTGGAGACGACCAGTGAATCCCCCTTGCGGGCGTGTCAGAGTCGAAGAGAACTGTGCTTTTTCTTCTCCTCCACTATGTTGACTCAAAAATCTTCTCTAAAGACCTTTCTAACAATGTCGAGAAAAAGATGGCTCCCCTGACAACAGCCGACAGTGACTCTCATTCCTCGCCAAAGGATTCGACCTGACAGGCCACGAACCCAAATGGGAAGAGAGGGGTGGCGTGTAGATGATCGGAATGGGCAGACTGCTTTTTGAACTGGGCGAGCGATTACAAGGAAAAGCACACTTGCGATTCATAACAGCAGGATGGGAGCGCAGGATCGGAATTGTAGTGGATGATTCACCTTCACAGTGGCAATTGACGATAGCAAAAGGCGTTGCATCCTGGGATGTATGGACAAAAGAGCAGCCTGCCGATCTGATCATCAAGGGAGCGGAGAAACAAATGCACATGCTGTTTGGCGGCGATGAGCTCGTCTATGTTCTAGCCAAAGAAAAGGTGCAAATAGCAGGGCCATTGCGCGACCAATTGAAGCTCGATGCCATTTTGCGACTGACCTGTCGGTGAACTGTCTATTGGGCAGTGTGATATAATAGGAAGAAACGGTTTTGGAGGAGGCGCTTTGATGTCTACTGTTATGTCGTTGCAACAGACGGTTGCCGCACGTAAAGATTCTATTGCCGAAACATTCCGTCATCTGCATGAGAATCCGGAGATTAGCTGGAAGGAAGTAGAAACAACTCGTTATTTGGCGGAGCGCATGCGTGCCTTGGGACTGCGTGTTACGACCTTTGACGATTGTACAGGTTTAGTAGCGGAATGGGGCGAAGGGAAGCCAGTTGTTGGCTTGCGCACAGATATCGATGCACTCTGGCAAGAAGTCAACGGTGAATGGCGCGCGAATCATTCCTGTGGTCATGACGCCCATATGACATTGATTGTGGAAACGGTAGAAGCATTGGTCGCCGCTGGATATCAACCGCCGGGAACGTTAAAAATCTTGTTCCAACCAGCAGAAGAAAAAGGAACGGGAGCGTTGAAGCTGGTGGAGAAGGGTGTCGTCGATGACATCGATTATTTGTACGGTGTTCACTTAAGACCGATTCAGGAGATGGCACATGGAACGGCGGGACCCGCTATTTACAACGGAGCAGCCATGTTTCTCTACGGGGAAATAACAGGAGTCGCTGCGCACGGAGCGAGACCGCATCTCGGGATCAATGCGATTGAAGTAGCGGGGGCGATTATTTCAGGTCTCGGTCAAGTACATATCAATCCAATGGTACCGGCCACCGTCAAAATGACCATGCTGCAAGCCGGGGGAGAGAGCTACAACATTATTCCGGACAAGGCGCGTTTTGCCCTCGATCTGCGAGCACAGACGAATCAGGCGATGGATGACCTGGTGAATCGTGTTCGTCAAATGATTGACGGAGTCGCGATGTCATTTCAGGCACGTATAGAGGTAGAGGCCGGGTCGCGCATGGTAGCGGCAGAGGTCGATGATCAAGCGAAGGCATTTATGGAGCAGGCGATCGTAGATGTGCTCGGTCAAGAGAATTTGAGAGCGGCGCCTGTCAGTCCGGGAGCGGAGGATTTCCATTACTATACGGTGGAGCGCCCTCATATCAAGGCGACGATGCTGGCTCTTGGATGTGATTTGGTACCAGGGCTGCATCATCCGCTGATGCATTTTGAACGCTCTGCATTGGAAAAAGGTGTGGCGATTTTGTGTCAAACAGTCGTAAAAACGTTTGAAAATACGTAAATCTTTATGCCTTGTGAGAGCAACACTAAGAGAGTAAACTCTTGGTGTTGCTCTTTTTGTGAGGAAAATGTCTCTGTGTACTTCCCGACTAGTCGATAGACTGATTGGTTTGTGGACAAAATACTGCTGTTGGGGAATAATACGCATGAGGAGGGTTATTCACACATTCTCCATAAGAGATTATAAAATTATGTAGCTTATTTAGCTAAATGTGATATACTAATTACAAATCGAGCGACAATTAGAAAGTCACAATAAATGGTACACATTTTGGGAAGGAGATCGTTCACACATGGAAACCAATACGGTTCAAAAGCTTACTGACATTCTTGGAGCTACAAAAGTGTATCATAACTTGCCTGTAGCTAATCTTGTTGAGATGGCAGTGAAGCGTGGCGAAGGGATTTTGACCGATAAGGGGGCGCTCAATGCGCTAACAGGGAAGTTTACCGGCCGTTCGCCAAAGGACAAATTTGTGGTGGACGAAGCTTCCGTACACGATAAAATCAACTGGGGTCCGGTTAACCAACCAATCAGCACTGAAAAATTCCAAGCACTTCAACAAGACGTGCTCCAATACTTACAATCAAAAGATGAACTGTTTGTCTTCGATGGCTTTGCGGGTGCAGATACAACCTATCGTCTGCCGATCCGCGTAGTGAACGAATTCGCTTGGCATAACCTGTTTGCACGTCAGTTGTTCATCCGTCCGTCCGAAGAAGAACTGGCTGCGCACGAATCAGAATTCACGGTTATCTATGCGCCTAATTTCAAGGCCAATCCTGCGGTACACGGCACGAACTCCGAGACTTTCATCGTATTGAGCTTTGAGCAAAAAACAGTGTTGATCGGTGGCACTGAGTATGCTGGCGAAATGAAAAAGTCGATCTTCAGCGTAATGAACATGCTGCTTCCAGAGCGCAACGTACTCCCGATGCACTGCTCTGCGAACGTAGGTAAAGACGGAGACGTTGCCCTGTTCTTCGGATTGTCCGGTACAGGAAAAACAACGCTGTCTGCTGACCCGGACCGTTTCTTGATCGGTGACGATGAGCACGGCTGGTCTGACAATGGCGTGTTCAATATCGAAGGCGGCTGCTATGCAAAATGCGTCAAGCTGTCTGAAGAAGGCGAACCGCAAATCTGGAAAGCAATCCAGTTTGGTACCGTACTTGAAAATGTAGACGTAAACGAAGCGACTCGTGTAGCAGACTACGATAGCACCAAGTATACAGAGAATACACGCGCTGCGTACCCAGTGGAAGCAATTCCGGGTGCTGTGATTCCAGGCGTAGGCGTGCAACCAAATGTCATCGTCTTTTTGACAGCCGATTCATTCGGTGTATTGCCTCCAATTTCCAAACTGAATAAAGAGCAAGCCATGTATCACTTCCTGTCTGGCTACACCAGCAAAATGGCAGGTACAGAGCGTGGCGTAACCGCTCCGCAAACAGAGTTTTCTACTTGCTTCGGATCTCCATTCTTGCCGCTGCATCCAGTAGTATATGCAGAAATGCTCGGTAAGAAGATTGACGAGCGCAAGGTTCAAGTATACCTGGTGAACACTGGTTGGACTGGTGGCCCGGTAGGTGTTGGGCAACGTATGAAGCTGTCCTACACACGTGCGATGGTAACAGCAGCATTGAACGGTGAGCTGGAAAAAGTAGACTATGCATCTGACGAGATTTTCGGGGTACAAGTACCGACTTCTTGCCCGAATGTTCCTGCTGAAGTTCTGCAACCACGCAATACATGGGTAAACAAGGAAGATTATGACAAGCAAGCGGCTGATCTGGCTGCACGCTTCATTGAGAACTTCGAGAAGAAATTCCCGAATGCAGCAGATATTGCGAATGCGGGTCCTAAAGTAAAGTAATCGAACAGGAAAGAAACGGGTAGACGATTAGGTCTATCCGTTTTTTCTTCGTGAAAACAGAAAAAACCGTCAGCCTGTGACCGTCGGTTTTTAGCTCATCCGTTACTTGCTGCCATCGAATACTTTCGAGGTATTGATTGGGACACCTTTTCCATTTGACTGACGGAAAAGAGTCAGGTAAGCTTCCCAAGGGAGCCCTTCAATAGTGTGATAGGATACATAACGAGAAACTCCTGATTACTCATTCCTGTCAGATTGACATAACCTTTGGAAACGACCTCTTTCACTGGTGAGCAATAGTACAAGCTGCCTTTTACATCGGGAGGGTCACAAGGAAGAGGCAAGGTGTCTTTTGCCTGCTGGACAATTGCTTCTGGAATGCTACTGCCACCGGTGCTCCCGCCAGTGCCTGAAAAACGGACAGCAAGTTTTATTGTCCCATTCCTGCTTAATGCCGAGTGCATTGGCAACAGTCGCTACAGGTGCATAAACGTTTCCATTATATATGAATGGTTCTGCTTTCGTTTTGACGACCTGGTCATTGACTATCAATTTAATGTTGGAGAAACGAGCAGTTATTTTCTCTGTGCCCGTTTTTGCGAAGACTGTGGTGCCACCTACGAGTAGTAGACCATAGCGAGTCCAATTGCGAGTTTCTTGTTACTCTTTTCCAAAATGCTCCATCCCTTTCTAGGTATCTAGTGGTGTTTTTTACAAAAAGTACCTAAAGTTTAGGCGGAAAACGTATGTCCCAAAGTTCCAAAGGGAAAAATGCTGCGGAGGCAACAATATTTAGGAAGGATTCATGCGCAAAAACGGACTTTCTAAATATAATGATATAAAAAATACAGATATGTTTCATTCCTTGATTTATAATTATTCTTATTATAAGATAGTTATTGAGAATGGATTGAGAATTTACCAACTCACTTTTGACGTGTATGGAGGGAATTCAGATGACAGCAGTACCGCATTTGCAAATAAAAAACCTTCGCGCCAAGATCGAGGACAAAGAGATCCTCAAAGGCCTGAATTTGGAGATCAAGGGCGGCGAAGTGCACGCGATCATGGGACCAAATGGTACCGGTAAATCGACATTGGCATCCACATTGATGGGTCACCCAAAATATGAGGTAACCGATGGCGAAGTGCTGATCAATGACGAAGACTTGTTGGAAATGGCAGTAGACGAGCGCGCACGTGCAGGTCTGTTCCTGGCGATGCAATACCCGTCCGAAATCAGCGGTGTAACCAACTCTGACTTCCTGCGTTCTGCGATCAACGCGCGCCGTGGCGAAGGAAACGAAATCTCCCTGATGAAATTCATCCGTGAGATGGACAAAAAGATGAACACGCTGGAAATGGATGAGTCTTTCTCCCACCGTTACCTGAACGAAGGTTTCTCCGGTGGTGAGAAAAAGCGTAACGAGATTTTGCAAATGATGCTCTTGGAGCCAGCTATCTGTATTTTGGATGAAATCGACTCCGGTTTGGACATCGACGCATTGAAAATCGTTGCAGCTGGTGTAAACGAAATGCGCTCCGCAGACCGCGGATTCTTGATTATTACGCACTACCAGCGTTTGCTGAACTATGTAAAGCCTGACTTCGTACACGTCATGATGCAAGGTCGTATCGTGAAGTCCGGTGGTCCTGAGCTGGCTGAACGCCTGGAGGCAGAAGGCTACGACTGGATCAAGGAAGAACTCGGCATCGAGGACGAAACCGTAAACGCCAACGTGTAGGATGAAGGAGGCAGCAGTGAAATGAGTGTGGATGTACAGCTACGCTTCGATTCCGAGGCGATCACCCAGTACTCCAAAGCTAATCAGGAGCCTGCCTGGTTCCTGGAAAAGCGCCTCGCTGGACTGAAGGCGGCGGGAGAGCTGGCGCTCCCTGCCTTGGAGAAAACGAAGATTGATAAATGGAATACCGTTGATTTCGATCCGTTCCAAACCACTGCGAAGGTGGCAGCGGCGAATGAACTCAGTGATTTGGTAAAAGCACAAATCGATGTCGACAGCGTGAAAAACCTGTTGGTACAAAAAAATGCTTCTACCGTTTTTCAAGCAGTATCCGATGAGTTGAAGGCACAAGGCGTGATTTTCACGACTTTTGCTGATGCTCTGCAATCACATGGCGATCTCGTGCAAAAATATTTGCTGAACGTTATCGCACTTGATGAGCACAAGCTGACTGCGCTGCATACTGCAGTAGTAAATGGTGGCGTATTCCTCTACGTTCCGAAAAACGTGGAAGTAGATGTTCCCCTGCAAGCTGTGTATGAAATCGCAGGCGACAATGCTCTGTTGGCTCCACATGTTTTGATCGTGGCAGAAGCGAACAGCAAAGTAACCTACGTGGATACATATGTATCTGGCGAAGGCAAAAGCATGGTTGCGAACAGCGTTGTTGAAGTATATGTAGGCGCGGGCGCATCTGTGCAAGTAGCTTCTGTACGTTCGCTGTCTGTAGACGTTCACGACTACAGCTTCCGTCGTGCAACCGTTGATCGCGATGGAAAAATGGAATGGATTTTGGGTGAGATGAACGATGGCAATACCGTTGCCAACAACACCACCATCCTCAAGGGAACTGCTTCGATCGCAGAGACCAAATCCATTTCTGTAGGTACTGGTTCCCAACGTCAAAACCTCACTTCCCAAGTTCAACATATCGGCACGCACACGGAGTCTGACATGGTGAGCAAGGCTGTTATGACGGATGAAGCAGTGAGTATCCTAAACGGTATCACGAAAATCGAAAAAGGCGCTGAAAAGGCAAACGGCGTACAGGCGGAAAACATCCTGATGCTGAGCGATAAATCTCGCGGTGATGCCAACCCGATCCTGTTGATCGACGAGGATGACGTTAAAGCGGGTCACGCAGCTTCGGTAGGACGTTTTAGTGAAGAGTCTATCTTCTACTTGATGTCTCGTGGTATTTCCCGTCAAGGCGCAGAACGTCTGATCATTCTCGGCTTCCTGGAGCCAGTTGTCGCTGAGATTCCAGTAGAAGAAGTGAAAAACAGACTCCGTCAGGCGCTTGAAAGGAAGTTAGGCTAATGAACGCCAAGGAGCTTCGGAAATATTTTCCCATCCTACACCAAGAAGTAAACGGACATCCGCTCGTTTATTTGGATAATGGTGCAACCTCTCAAAAGCCGATTCAGGTTATCGAGGCGATGGATAAATACTACAGGGAGTATAACTCCAATGTGCACCGTGGCGTGCACACCTTGGGTAACATAGCGACAGATGGGTACGAGGGCGCGCGTGAAAAAGTTCGCGCCTTCATCAACGCCCGTGAAGCCGCAGAAATCGTCTTTACACGTGGTACGACATCTGCTTGTAATACGGTAGCTTATGGCTATGCTCGCAAGTACCTGGGGCCTGGAGATGAAATCGTGACCACTTTGGTGGAGCATCACGCCAATTTCATTCCATGGCAGCAGGCAGCCAAGGCGACCGGAGCGACTTTCAAGTTCATTCCGCTGGCAGAGGACGGTACCGTTACTCTGGAAGCGGTCAAGGAAACAATTACGGACAATACCAAACTCGTTGCGATTCACCATGTTTCCAACGTATTGGGGGATACTACCCCAATCAAGGAAATTGCCCAAATCGCTCATCAGCATGGCGCACTTTTGTTTGTTGATGGAGCGCAGGGTGCTCCACACAAGAAAATCGACGTCCAGGATTTGGATTGCGATTTTTATACGTTTTCAGCGCACAAAATGGCAGGCCCGACAGGTATAGGTGTTCTGTACGGCAAGCGTGAGGTGCTGGAGCGTGTGGAGCCGATGGAGTTCGGCGGAGAAATGATCGATTATGTGGATATGTACGATTCCACGTGGAAGGAGCTTCCTTGGAAATTTGAAGGAGGAACTCCGATCATCGCAGGAGCTATCGGATTGGGAGCAGCGATTGACTTTTTGGAAGAGATCGGAATGGACAATATCGAGCGCCATGAAAAACATCTCGTCAAATACGCGATGGAACAAATGCGCGAGATCGAAGGATTGAAGATTTACGGCCCACAGCAGGACCGCAGCTGTTTAATTACATTCAACCTGGATACAGTACATCCGCATGACCTGGCGACGGTGCTGGACAGTTACGGAATCGCAGTTCGTGCCGGTCATCACTGCGCACAACCGCTGATGCGTTGGCTGAATGTGACGGCTACCGCTCGGGCAAGCTTCTACCTGTACAACACAGAAGAAGAAGTAGATGTGCTGATCGCGGGCTTGAAGAAGACGAAGGAGTATTTCGGCAATGTCTTCTCTTGATGATTTATACCGCCGCGTCATTATGGATCACTACCAGAAACCGCGCAACCGCGGCAAGCTGGAAGAATCCGACGGACTCATTGTGAATTTGAATAACCCGACCTGTGGCGACAGCATCTCGCTCTCCTTGAAAGTGGAGGACGGCAAAGTGGTGGACGCGAAGTTCCTTGGCGAAGGCTGTTCGATCAGCATGTCGTCTGCATCCATGATGACAGATGCTGTCAAAGGCAAGCCAGTAGCAGAAGCACTGGAGCTGTCGCAAAAATTCTCCGATATGATGCAAGGCAAAGAAATCGATGACTCGATTGATCTTGGTGATATCGAAGCCTTGTCTGGCGTAGCCAAGTTCCCAGCGCGAATCAAGTGCGCGACATTGGCTTGGAAAGCATTGGAGCAAGGTGTCAAACAGGCGGAGCAAGAATAATGATGGGTAAGGGACATGAACACGAAGGAGTGAGCAACGATGGCTGTTAAAGGCCCAGAAATACAGGAGTATCAGTACGGTTTCCACGATAAAGACGTTTCAGTATTCCGTACCAAAAAGGGTTTGACACGCGAGATCGTCGAAGAAATTTCGAAGATCAAGGATGAGCCAGCATGGATGCTGGAATTCCGCTTGAAATCGCTGGACATCTTCAACAGCATGCCGATGCCAAAATGGGGCGGCGATCTGGATGACCTCGATTTTGACAGCATCACCTACTACGTAAAGCCTTCTGAAAAGCAAGGCCGTAGCTGGGATGAGGTGCCAGAAGAAATCAAGGCAACCTTTGACAAGCTGGGTATTCCAGAAGCAGAGCAAAAGTTCCTCGCAGGTGTATCTGCTCAGTATGAATCTGAGGTTGTATACCACAACATGCAGGAAGACCTGGAAAAACTGGGCGTTCTCTTCTGCGACATGGATTCCGCAGTAAAACTGCACCCAGAAATAGTGAAGGAATACTTCGCGACAGTGATTCCTCCAGCAGACAACAAGTTTTCTGCATTGAACTCGGCAGTATGGTCCGGTGGTTCCTTCATTTACGTACCAAAAGGCGTAAAAGTAGAAACTCCACTGCAAGCCTACTTCCGTATTAACTCGGAGAACATGGGTCAATTCGAGCGTACGCTGATCATCGCCGATGAAGATTCCTTCGTTCACTATGTAGAGGGCTGTACAGCTCCAATCTACAGCACGGATTCCTTGCACTCCGCTGTCGTAGAAATCATTGTAAAAGAACGCGCTCGTTGCCGTTACACCACGATCCAAAACTGGTCCAACAACGTATACAACCTCGTTACTAAACGTGCGGTTGCATACGCGGATGCGAACATGGAATGGATCGATGGTAACATCGGTTCCAAGCTGACGATGAAATACCCAGCTGTTATCATGAAAGGACCTCGCGCGAAAGGTACCGTTCTTTCCATTGCAGTAGCAGGAAAAGGACAACACCAAGACGCAGGTGCGAAAATGATTCACCTGGCGCCAGATTGCACATCGACGATCATTTCTAAGTCGATTTCCCGTGATGGCGGAAAAGTAACCTACCGTGGTCTGTCGCAGTTTGGACGCAAGTCGGAAGGCTCCAAGTCCAACATCAAGTGCGATACGCTGATTCTGGATAAACTGTCCACGTCCGACACGATCCCGTACAACGAGATCATGAACGACAGCATCACGCTTGAGCACGAAGCGACTGTATCCAAGGTATCTGAGGATCAACTCTTCTACCTGATGAGCCGTGGTCTGTCTGAAGCAGAAGCAACTGAAATGATCGTAATGGGCTTCATCGAGCCATTCACAAAAGAATTGCCGATGGAGTATGCGGTTGAGATGAATCGTCTCATTAAGTTCGAGATGGAAGGCTCTATCGGATAATCGTTTTTGTAACGTGAAAATACGTGTCTGATTCGTTCAGACACGTATTTTTTTGTGCTCCTGCTTTTTTAGGAGAAACGCATCAGCCCTCTGGCAATAATTCGCCGGAGGGCTGTTTTTACGAGGACAAACTAAATTCCCATAATAAGATCATAAATACCGCCATCGGAATGACCCAAAGTAACGGAATGGCGTTGAGTGCGTAACTCGTTTTGAATTTCAACTTGTGATAGTAGTACCAACTGCTGCCCATCGCTGAGGCAAGTAGTACAAGCGGATACGATAGGATCGTATAGAACACCTCCGGCGCTCCAGTATCATATTCATCTTCAGGTAGAAGCACAATGGTAAATCAAACAGAAATTACAGAGAGGGGATGGAAAAAGGTAACAATAATCGAATCGTATGGGCTTTTTTGTGCGTGTTGAAACATGTACATTCGCTCCACACAATGATAAAATGTTCGTATATACAAGATAACGCTGTCCAACATCAACGAAGTATGCCTACGAATCCTGGCATGCTTTTTTCGGGCGAGCACAACCATTTCACAAAGATGCAATTGCTCTCCTATGAGCAGGCAGCCGTAGAGGTTTTCATACTTTTTGGAGCGGGGTTGCACATATGATAGTGGTAAAGCAATTAATGGATCATTGCCACCGCTTTTTTGGGAGTCAAGGCGAGCTGTATCAATCCGAGTATGCGGATATCCTGATTGCCGTCTATCCGGCTACGCGCAAGCGAGGATGGTGGACGTATGCCACGCTTGAGTTGCACAAGATGGTGGCAACGGAGTACCTCGTCTATTCCTATCAGTTTGAGCAGAGAATGATTACGCATTTGGCAAGAGTAGCGGCCCAGGTAATTCGTCAATGGGAGAGTCAAACTACTCGTATGGAGTCTGGGAGTATCTTTTCGCTCGGGGATACAATCGTGGAAAAATCGGTTTTGAATCATATGGTACTGACCCCAGCCTATTATGAAGAGGCTGGACTTGAATATTATACAAACGGCAAGGACGTAATCAGGTTCATGATGCTTCATGCAATCGCGGATTCTGAAGCAAAGTTTTTGGAACAATATGGACTTATGGCATTACAGGAATGGTTAGCGCACTCCGGTGTCGATTCCCTGAATGTTACGCGTACGCCTGCCATCTGAGAAGGGAGCGAGCGAAATGTCAGCGATTCGCTTGAGAGTCACCGTAGTAGTGGAACACGAAGGGAAAGTCCTCCTCATCCGTGAGCAGACACAACGAGGCATCTTTTACAACCTGCCAGGGGGAATCGTAGAATATTTAGAAGCGATTCCAGATGCGGCGAGAAGAGAAGTGATGGAAGAGACCGGACTCCTCGTGGAAATGGAGCGATTGATCTGGATAGACGATCGGATCGATCAGGAAGGAAACGGCAAGCATACAGTCGGAGTGGGAGTTCTGGCGAAGCTCGTCGGTGAAGAAACAACTCCTACGCCAGGTGGTATCGTCGATGAAGAAATCGAATGGGCTGGCTGGGTCACGCTAGAAGAGTGGAAACAACTGCCGAACGACCACAAAACACGCCCGGATCAAGTCAAGCAAGTCTTATCCGATCCCACTTATCAACCGATGTACTTGGGAAATATGCTGAGCCAAGCAGAATAAAAAAAGAGACACCGCCCTTTTCCTAGTGAAGAGGAGCGGTGTTTTTTACTTACGCTTTTTGCTGAACGGAAGCTGTTCTTCCTTTTGCGACAGCCAACACGACAATGACAGCTGAGAGAACAGCACCAAGTGTCAATGGCTCGGACAGGAGCAGCCAAGCGGCGATGATCGATAAAAAGGGTTGAAGGTATTGAATTTGACTGACCTTGGAGACGCCGCCGATAGCTAGGCCGTGATACCAGGCGAAAAAACCGAGAAACATACTGATTACGCTAATATAGCCAAAACCGATCCAGACAGGCCAAGTGGCTTGTTTTAATTCAGTGAGCAGAGGACCCGCCAGCGGAACGACGAGAAAAGGAAAGGCAAAGATCAATGACCAACTGATGACCTGCCAACCACCCATCGTCTTGGAGAGCTCACCGCCAACTGCGTATCCGATCGCCGCACTGATGACCGCTCCGAGCAAGGCGAGATCCGCCCATTGGAGGGCACCAAAGCCAGAACTGATCGCGTAGGCGATAATCGTTACACAAGCGATCGCACTAGAAATCCAATACTTACGGGTGGGGCGCTCTCCTGAAAAAAATATCGCTGCGCCTGCTGTAGCCAATGGCAATAGTGCAATGATGACTGCGCCGTGGGTAGCAGGAACTCTCTCAATGGCCCACGACGAGAAAAACGGGAAGCCCGCTACTACGCCAGCAGATACGAGCAACAGTTTCTTGGTCTCGTGCCAGGTAGGAAACGGTACGCGTTTGATTAGGAGCACCAAAGCAGCCAGTACTGCTGCGATCAACGCTCGTCCCAACCCTGCCGAGAGGGGAGAGAGCACGGTAACAACCACCTTCGTTACAGGCAAGGTCAAGCTGAAGCTAAGCACCCCGATGAAGCCATACAGCAAGCCCATTTTCTCTGTATGTAGCTGCTCGAGAGTGAATGACTGCTTTTTTTGTACGTTCTGCTTCTCGATAGGTAGCTGTGCGCTCATCCGAATCCCATCCTTTATCGACGAAAAGTTTCTGTTGTTCCATCTTAGAGGCGAACGATCATGAAAGGTAGAGCCAATTGGTAGCAGGAACAGTAAGCCAATTTGTCGAAAGTGAGGAAAACAGCAAGTATGGAGGACGGATCAGGATGGAATGGAAGCGGGACAAAGACGCGGGAGTTCCGATCTATATGCAAATCGCCAAAGAGCTGGAAAGACAAATTGTGCTAGGAGTGCTGCCCCCAGGTACATCTCTGCCGCCGGAAAGAGTGTTGGCACGGCGCTTTGGCGTCAATCGTGGGACCGTATCGGCAGCGTATGAAGAATTGCGCGCAAAAGGTATTTTACAATCGTGGCAAGGGAGCGGTACGTGGGTCAGTCGTGATCTGTGGGGTGTCAAACAGATGCCAAACTGGTATACCTACACGAATGGCGGTGCCTTCTTGCCAGCCTATCCACTCGCGAAACGAATTCAGGATGCGTGCTTCGATTCCTCGATCATTAATCTGGCAAAGGCAGAATTGGCAACGACGATGATCCCGTCATTGATCCCAACGACGCCGGGGGAAGAGAACGAGATCAAGCTTGAGCTGGGTTACGCGCATCCAAAGGGGGAGCCACGTCTGCGTGAGGCACTAGCTGTGCATTTGCACGAAAACTACGGCATTCACGCTTCTCCAGACGAAATTTTGGTGACGTCAGGAGCGCAGCAGGCACTGCATCTCATTACACTATGTCTCTTGAATCCTGGAGATGCAATCGCAATGGAGGGACCCTCTTATTCGTATTCTCTTCCCTTATTCAGTTCAGCTGGCCTGCGCTTATTTCGCTTGCCGTTGGATGAGGATGGTATTGTACCCGAGGCTGTCTACGCTTTGCAGCGGGAGCATCGCATTCGCATGGTTTTCGCGAACCCGACCTATCATAATCCAACCGGGACGATTTTAAGCGAGGCACGACGAGCCCAGTTGCTCGATATTTGTCAGGAGCTACGCTTGCCACTTGTGGAGGACGACACTTACGGTGCATTGACACTGGCGGGAAGCCCTAGACCTCCCAAGCCGATCAAAGCCATCGACAAGACAGGTGCTGTTCTGTATGTCGGGAGCCTTTCGAAAACGATTGCGCCAGGCTTGCGGATTGGCTGGCTGGTAGGACCAAGATCAGTCGTAGAAAGACTAGCCGATGCCAAGCAGCAGATGGACTTTGGAACGAGCAGCGTCTCCCAGCAATTCGCCCGGCAATTTGTTGAACGAGAGAGCTGGAACAATCAGCAGGAGCGAATGTCTCGTTACTTATTGGAGCAGCAACAAACGATGGTACGCGCTATGCACAATCATCTCTCCGATTACGCCGTATGGAATGAGCCGGGTGGCAGCTATCATATTTGGTGTCGGTTGCTTGCTCCCAGGGACGAAAAGGAATTGCTGGATGATGCGATTAGGGAAGGTGTCGTATTTACTCCTGGCAGAGTCTATGGAGCGGAAGCGGGCTGGCTGCGACTGACCTATTCGTGGGAGTGCCCGGCGAATATCGAGGAAGGAATTCGCCGCATCCAAAGAGTCCTTCAGCAGAAAAAGCGATAAGAAAAGGGATTATTTCCTTATTTATGAAACTAATTCCCATCTCACTCGTATGCACTATAGAGGCAATTTTAGAAAGGGGGGACAGTCGTGGGCGTACTTGAAACCGTCTACATGGTCTGCCTTGTACTTGGTCTAATCTACACGGTCATCTCGCTGTTGTTTGGCGATACGCTCTCGGATTGGCTGGGACATCTGCATCTGCCTTTTGCACAGCCCATTTTGTTGGTCAGCGGCATGACTGCCTTTGGCGGAGCGGGGTATTTGCTATCTCGTTACACTTCGCTTGGTGCGCTTGTCGTGTTGATGCTAGCTGCTGTTATTGGCATCGCTTTGGCTCTTGTCTCGTACTTCCTGTGGGTAAAGCCGATGAGCCATGCGGAAAATTCCACGAGCTATTCCATGAGTCAACTAGGAGGAAAGCTTGGGGAAGTCGGGACGACGATCCCTGCAGAAGGACTGGGAGAAGTGCTGCTGCCAATGATTAGTGGAACCACTTACCATATGGCGGCGAGTCTTGAGGGAGGGATTATCCCGCAAGGAACCCGTGTCGTCGTGGTCGAGGTGCGTGACCATGTCTTGTATGTGATCCCCTTTTACACTGAATCTGGCGAAGGAGATGAGAAATGATGTTAGATCCCGGCATTTTGACGATAGTAGGTATTGTTGTCGCAGTCTTTCTCGTTTTGGGCATTGCCTTTTGGGCCCGTTACAAAACAGTAGGTGCAGATGAAGCCATGATCGTAACGGGTAGCTATCTTGGCTCGAAAAACGTACTCAGTGACGAATCTGGACGCAAAATGAAGATCGTCCGCGGAGGCGGCGCATTTATCCTCCCTATTTTTCAACAAGCAAACTTTCTGAGTCTTCTGTCTCACAAGTTGGACGTATCGACTCCTGAGGTATATACCGAGCAGGGTGTTCCTGTCATGGCAGATGGCGTAGCGATCATCAAGGTAGGCGGTTCAATTGAAGATATCGCGACCGCATCCGAGCAATTTATGGGCAAGAGTGACGAGGCACTGCGCGGAGAAGCACAGGAAGTACTCGAAGGCTATTTGCGGGCAATCCTCGGCAGTATGACGGTAGAGGAAATTTACAAGAACCGTGAGCGATTCGCACAAGAGGTGCAAGCGGTAGCGACAAAGGATTTGAAGAAAATGGGGTTGTCCGTTGTCAGCTTCACGATCAAGGATGTCCGGGACAAAAACGGCTATCTAGCTGCCCTTGGAATCCCGCAAATCGCTGCAGTGAAGCGCGATGCGACTATCTCGCAGGCTGATGCGGACAAAGAAGCGCGGATCAAGCAGGCGCAGGCAGAGGAAGAGGCACGCAAGGCAGAGCTGCTGAAGGAAACGAATATTGCCGAAGCAGAAAAGGAAAAAGAACTGAAGGTAGCGGCGTTTAAGCAAGAGCAGGACAAAGCGAAGGCGAGCGCAGACCAAGCCTACAAACTGCAAGAAGCTGTCGCCAAGCAGCAGGTTACAGAAGAAGAGATGAAGGTCGATCTTGTCCGCAAGCAGAAGGAAATCGAGCTGGAGGAAAAAGAAATTCTTCGCCGCGAAAAGCAATATGATGCGGAAGTGAAGAAAAAGGCCGACGCCGACCGCTACTCTGTGGAACAGGCGGCAGAAGCAGAAAAAGCGAAGAAGCTGAGAGAAGCAGACGCGATCAAGTACCGCATTGAAGCGGAAGCAAAAGCAAATGCCGAGCAGAAGCGTCTGGAAGGTTTGGCGATTGCCGAAGCCGAAAAAGCTCGTGGTAGCGCTGAGGCAGAAGTCACACGCCTCAAGCTCGAAGCCGAGGCAGAAGGGAAAGAGAAGCTGGCTGAAGCATTTGAAAAATTCGGTCATGCGGCTGTGCTCGATATTATTGCGAAAATGCTCCCTGAGCTGGCTGAGAAAGTTGCCGAGCCAATGAAGGCAATCGACAAGGTAACGATCGTGGATGCAGGAGGCGGTCAGGGAGATGGCGTTAACCGTCTGAGCGGGAATGTTACGAAGCTGATGGCCCAGCTGCCTGAGATGTTGAAAGACGTGTCCGGTTTGGATATGAATAAGATGATCTCGGACTTTATGCAAAAGGGTGGTACCGTCGTACCTACACAGCAACAGCCTGTACCCGTAAAAGTTCAGGTAGAGACGGATTCTATTTTGGAAAACGAAAACAAATAATCAAATCGATCAGAGGAGAAGTGCCCCTTTATACGAGGGGCACTTTTTCATGGGAAGAAAATCAAGGATAGTCTACCTGCTTCGCACGTCCATATCCTCTCAACAATTCGCTAACCGTTACGAATTTATACCCTCTATTTTTCAGTTCAGGCAATATTTGCTCGAGAGCTTGTACAGTCTGTCTGCGATTGCCTCCGTAATCGTGAAATAGCACGATGTCTCCATTACGAGCGTTGTTCAAAACCTTGTTGACGATTTTTTTTACACCGGGATCGCTCCAATCACGTGTGTCTTGATGCCACGACCACATGACCACGAGAAAACCGGCTTGCTTCGCTGTATCGACGACTTTCTCGTCATAATATCCTCCCGGAGGACGAAAGAGGGTGGGACGAATCCCTGTTGCCGAATAAATCGTCTCCTGCGTTTTTTGGACCTCTTCTAACAGTCGATTCCCTGACAGCTTTCGAATATCTGGATGACTGAAAGTGTGATTGGCAATCTCATGTTGATCATTCACGAGAGATTTGACGATTCCCGGGTACTGGCTCACACGATTGCCTACGACAAAAAAGGTAGATTTCGCTTGATATTGCTTCAGCAGCGCTGCGATCTGAGGAGTGTATACCTGATCAGGACCATCGTCAAAGGTAAGGGCAATCACCTTGCTCTCTGTCGGCACTTCCCAAACGATATCTCCTCTTGTTTCGTAATACTCACGATTTTTTTCCCGGATGGCATTGGCTGTCTCGCTGAAAGAAGGAGCAAGAATGACAGCAAGCAAAAGTGGGAAAAAGAGGATGTGCTTTTTCATTCGTTCACCTCGTTACCAGAGACTTTCCTGCTAGGTAGCTGTACATGATGATGTACTCCCCGTTACTATGCGACAAATCTTGATGATTATTCCTGTGTGTCCCTGCGGAAAAGACACTTGTTCTTTTTGTGCGGATAAATTAAGCTAGTAAAAGCAGAAGACGTGAGAGTTAGATGGAGGAATCGATCATGAAGGTAGCAAAATTTGGGGGAACATCACTGGCGAATGCCGAGCAAATAAAAAAAGTATGCCAAATTGTTTTGGCGGATCGGGACAGACGATTCATTGTTGTATCGGCACCTGGGAAACGGCACAAGGAAGACACGAAAGTTACTGATTTGTTGATCACATATGCTGAGCGATTTTTAGCTGGGGAGCCTATAGAAGAAGCGAAACAAGCAATATTCTTGCGCTATCAGGAAATTGTGGCAGGTCTCGGGCTTTCTGCCGAGATTGGTCAAGCGATTGAAGCGGAGCTCGGGGAGGTTCTCGTAAACAAGGCGAGCTTGTCCAAGGAAAGATACATGGATGCGGTCAAAGCTGCGGGAGAGGATACTTGCGCCAAAGTTGTCGCTCGTTATTTGCAGAGCTTGGGCGAGGTGGCAACCTACATCAATCCAAAGGATGCAGGAATGCTGGTTACGGATGAAGCAAGTAATGCTCATATCCTCCCTGAAGCGTATGCCAAATTGGCGACATTGCGAGAACGGGAGGGAATTGTCATTTTCCCTGGTTTCTTCGGCTATTCGCGTGCTGGTGATCTGGTTACTTTTTCGCGCGGTGGCTCGGATATTACGGGATCGATTTTGGCTGCGGCGGTTCAGGCAGAGGTCTACGAGAATTTTACCGATGTCGATTCTGTGTATGTGGTCAATCCGAATCTGATTGCCGATCCCAAAAAGGTGACAGAGATTACGTACCGAGAAATGAGGGAGCTGTCCTATTCCGGTTTTAGTGTGTTCCATGAGGAAGCGTTGATTCCCGCGTATCAAGCAGATATACCCGTATGCATCAAGAATACGAACAATCCGTCTGCGCCTGGTACGATGATTGTGGCCGAGAGAGGATCTGCTACAAACAGAGTGTCGGGTATTGCAAGCGACGGCGGCTTTTGCAGCATTTACGTCAGCAAGTATTTGATGAATCGCGAAATTGGTTTTGGCCGCAAGCTGCTGCAAATTCTGGAAGAGGAAGAGCTTTCGTACGAGCATACTCCATCTGGAATTGATAACATTTCTGTCATTCTGCGAGAGCGTGATCTCACGGAAGAGAAGGAGCAGCGGATTGTGGAACGCATCCGCCAAGAGCTGTTCGCTGATGATGTCGCTGTTCAGCATAGTCTTGCACTCGTCATGATTGTCGGGGAGGGTATGCGTCAGTCTGTGGGGACAACAGCGAGAGCCACTGCTGCGTTGGCTACTGCGAAAATCAATTTAGAAATGATCAATCAGGGGTCATCGGAAGTAAGCATGATGTTCGGGGTAAAAGCCGAAGAGGCAGAGCGTGCTGTGATTGCTTTGTATCAAGAGTTTTTTGGAGCCGAAGAACCAGTGGTTTCCTCATCGTCACAAGCCGCTTCTGTCAGTGTGTAGTCGCGTACTTCAAATGAGCCTTTATTTCCATCCTGTACCCATTGATAGACGCACCATTCTGGTTGTGCGGATGCGAGTCCCACAATCCAATAGCTGAGCGTGGGATAATGCCAGCCAACTATGTCGTGTCCAGAAGGGATTGGCGGCGTATGAGGGTGTGTATGCAAGACACCCAACCATTGAAGATTGTGCTTGCGGATGTGCTGCAAGGCTTGAAGAAACGTTTGCCCATCCCAAGCGAACACGTGCTTGTCGGGTGAGACGGGCATCGGCACATAGGCCGTAATTGTTGCTCCACGACCTGCGAGCAAAGCAGAATACTCATAAGGAAACGCCTCTTGTGCTTCGGCCAGGAGGCGTTTCGCTACTTTTTTCGTCAGGAATATTTTGTTATCCTTAATCGCAAAGGGTTCACCCATCCAAGCATGATTTTTCATTCGGCTTCCATCCTTCTTCTCTATTCGGCCATGATTTGGAGGTTAGTATTCGATGACTACGATACAAGTGGGAGTTTGCGGCTGGGGCGATCAGCACGAATTGTACGTACAAGGTGTACGCAATCGAGACAAGCTGTCCGTATATGCCAGCCACTTTCCAATTGTAGAGGTGGATAGTTCTTTTTACGCTATTTTACCACAGCGAAATTACGAATCGTGGGTGAAGGATACACCCGAACGATTTGGTTTTATCGTCAAGCCTCATCAAGGGATGACAGGGCATCAACGGGGGGACGGTTCGGGAAGCAGACGGGAGTTGTTTCGTCAGTTCGAAGAGAGTATTCAGCCGGTCGTGGAGGCTGACAAGCTCAAAGCGTTGCTGTTTCAGTTTCCGCCGTGGTTCGATTGTACCCGAGAGCATGTCCAGTATGTCACCGCTTGTCGCCAAGCCATGCAGGCATATCCGTTTGCGGTGGAGTTTCGCCATCAAAGCTGGTTTGAATCACGGTATTCGGAGCGAACGCTGGATTTCTTACACAAGATCGAAGCGACACATGTCGTATGTGATGAACCACAAGTCGGAAAAGGCTCGGTCCCGATTGTTCCTGCCGTGACGAAGCCATCCTTGGCGTTGGTCCGCTTTCATGGGCGAAACAAAGCGGGCTGGAGAGATCCCGGAGAGGGACAAAATTGGCGGGATGTCCGTTATTTATATCGATACAGTGAGACAGAGCTTGCAGAGTGGGTTGAACACATCAGACTGCTCGAACGGGAAGCGGATGAAGTCTGCATTTTGTTCAACAATAACTCTGGAGGAGATGCAGCAGCAAATGCGAAGCAGTTTTCGGAGATGCTTGGCCTTGCACCTACTGGTCTGAATCCTCGTCAGATGGACCTGTTCTCCACGTAGCAAGAAAGAAGGGGAGTTCATGCTTATAGCAATTGCCATCTTGTTTGTCATCATCGGAGTCGTGGCTGGCGTCATTGGCAGTATCGCGGGTCTGGGTGGTGGGATTTTTTTCGTGCCCGCTCTGCTGTATTTTGCGAACTGGTACATGCCTGGATCGATGAACCCGCAAGTAGCAGCGGCGACTTCGCTGATCGTGATCGCGGTAACCGCCCTTTCTTCCTCTCTTTCTTATCTCAAGCAAAACAAAGTAGATAAGCAGAGTGCCCTGCTCTTTTTTATCGGGAGTGCACCAGGTGCTATTGTGGGCGTGTATCTTAATACATTACTAGCAGTAGAGGGATTTTCGTTGCTGTTTGGCTTGTTTCAGCTCTGCATGTTCGTCGTATTGATGGTCAAAGACAAAATCAAGCCACGCAGCATCGAGTGGGAAGTCCAACGCCACTTCATCGACAACGAAGGAAATGAATATGTGTACGGGTATAGCAAATGGTCCGTAATTACGATTGCCTTCTTTGTAGGGATTACCTCGTCGCTATTTGGCGTGGGTGGCGGAATCCTGATGGTTCCAGCCATGATGATTCTGTTTCGCTTTCCGCCACACATTGCCACGGCTACGTCCATGCTAGTCATCTTTTTATCAGCGGTGGTTGGGTCAATCACGAATATCTTCCACGACAACGTACATTGGCTGTATGCAGCGATGCTCGCGCCAGGAGCTTGGGCAGGCGGAAAGGTCGGAGCGATTATTGCCAGTAAAATGAAGGGTCGCACCATCGTGCTGTTCTTGCGTGTTCTGATATTGGGAATTGCCATACAAATGATCGGAGAAGCGATTTTTGGATAATGAGACGAGAGGGAGGGGAAAGTCGTGGCTGACACCTGTACCTTACATATTTTGCACACGAATGATTTGCACAGCCATTTTGATACGATGCCGCGAATTGCAACCTGCCTGAGCATGCACCGAGAAGAGTGGGAGAGCAGGGGAGAGCATGTGCTGACGGTCGATATTGGGGACCATATGGATCGAATGGATATCCGATCAGAAGCGAGTTTTGGGAAAACAAACGTCGAGATCATGAACAGAAGCGGGATTCAATACGCGACAATCGGAAACAACGAAGGCATCACACTCCCAAAAGACAAGCTGAATGAACTGTACACAGATGCGCGCTTCACGATCATTACGGGCAATCTGTTTGAACCGACAACAAATTCTGTCCCGTCTTGGGCTGTCCCATACGTCATTCATACCGTAGGCGAGCTGCGGCTGGCGATATTAGGAATGACGATTCCCTTTGGCCCCTCCTATCAAAGTATGGGATGGGAGATCAAGGAACCGATCCCGATTTTGCGTGAGCAGATTGCGGCGCTGCGCTCGTCAGTGGATGTTGTCATTTTGCTTTCGCATCTCGGCTATCAAACAGATTGTGTGCTGGCAATGGAAGTCGATGGGCTGGATATCATTTTGGGCGGACACTCTCACCGGACGCTGCCTCATGGAGAACGCCTGGAAGGCACCTTGATCACACAAGCGGGGCGATTTGGCGAGTATGTCGGTCATGTAGAGCTCGTCTGGGATAGGACTCATAATGGCATCAAAGACGTGCGCGCAGAGCTTTTTCACACGGAACCGTATCAGGCAGATGAATCATTGAGCCAGTTCATCGAGAGTGAAAAAGTATGGGCAGAGAATCGTTTGTTTCAGCCGATTGTTCAACTAGAGCAAGACATGCACATCGGCTGGACGGAGGAGACAGCCTATGGTTCCTTCATTGCAGCAAGTATTCGCAAATGGACGGGTGCTGAGATTGGCATGGCCAATGGAGGGCTGTTGCTTGCTGATTTGCCGCGGGGCAGCTTGTCTTTTGCCGATTTGTTACACAGTATGCCCCATCCGATCAATGCCTGCGCGGTTACGATTACAGGCGCGCAGCTCACCACTGTTCTGGAGCAAGCCATTCAACCGGAAATGGTTCATCGAGAGCTGCGAGGGTACGGTTTTCGCGGCAAAATAGAAGGCTGGATGTGTGTGGACGGATTGCACATCCGCTACAGTGAAGATGACCAACCGCAAATTATCCAGATTGAAGTCAACGGGCAACCACTTGATCGTGAGCGTCTGTATCGAGTCGGGACGATCGACATGTTTATGTACAATCGCATGTTTCCCGATTTGCTGCTCGGCAGTGAGGTTACGTTTTTCTTGCCCGAGATGCTGCGTGAAGTGCTCGCCAACACATTAAAGGACCAACAGATGCTGCAAAATGCGTTTCGTCCACGTTGGGAAAAGATATCGTCTACGTCAAAAAACCAATCGTAGAGACCTGTTTTTCGGGAATGCTATCGAAAAACGGGAGGAGACGAGTGATGCGCTTCATTGATGAAGTATACGAGCTGTACAGAGGACATTTTAATGGCGATGAAGAGGATATTACAGCGGTTGTCGTCGGTATTCTCGCAGAGCAGTCTCGGGATGATTTGCTTGACTTGGTCGAAGAAATGGACGAGGAAGAGCTGTTTCACATGCTCGCGACGTATATGATTGAAGTCATGAAACGAAAAGTCGCGATGGAGGATGAGCACTTTCCGACAAGCGTCATGCATTAAAATAAGATCAAGTTCAAAAAGTTAGCTTTTCAGCACCATTTTCGATGTCGAACAATCTTGCAGGACTACATCGTGATCAAAGGATAACTTTTTGAACTACCTTATGGAGACCTCACATTTTTCTTCTGAGCGTCATAGGATGGTAACGCTAACAGACAGGAGAGAAAAAGGAGGAATCTTGATGGTCGAGGTAGTGCCAATCCACTTTCCCGAGGGGACGGCAATTGCTGTCACCGTTCGTTTGCCCAAGACGACGCTATTGGCTGTAACGACCGATCATGGCTACATCATGTGTGGAGCACTGGATGTGGGGCTCTTAAACGAGAGGTTAGCAGCTAGGGAAATTCTTGCAGGTCGTGCGGTTGGGGTCAAGACCATACAGGAATTGCTGGATGCGCCGCTGGAGTCTGTGACGACGACAGCGGAGGAGAAGGGGATTACTGCTGGCATGATTGGTCGGGATGCTGTCGTGAAAATGCTGTAAACAACAAATGGTTTGCCTATAGAAAAAACCTTTGTCCCATGACAAAGGTTTTTTAGTTTTCTCGGGCCTTGTTTACCAACGGGCTGATTGTTCTTCGCAGATTCCGATCTTGCTTTGCACCGCAATCGTTTTTCCATCAGGTGTTGAGAGCGTCCCGTCATAACGGCCGATTACTTGATGCAGAGTCGTTCGCACCAATGCAAAATTTTTGTGCTCGGTTCGAGCAAAGAGCGGCGTAAAGGTGAGGCGTACCGCAGAAGATTCTTCACTCGCAAGTGTCCAAGGGAGCATCCGGTTGTCAGGATCGTAGGAAAAACGAATTTGTTCACTCAGCTTGTAGAGGACACCATCGATCATCAAGCCATTTTCTGTCATACCCGTTCCGTCCGTCCAGCCTCTACCAAAGTTAAAGCCTGCGACACCCTCCGCGTGACGGAAAGAGCAGGTCGTCCAGTTCCAACGAGTGTGATACGGCCAAACTCCACGTCCAAAATCCAGACTGGCAAAGGCATGCTGCCGATCGAGCAAATAGGTTTTCCCGTTATAGGCGATGGTGCCGTGCGCAGGCCGGGCCGTTTGCTTCGATGTGAACTGAAAGCGCTCCGCACTCCACGGAATCACGACATTTAAGGACTCGGATGACGGATCAATCACGATGGCGAGCGAGAGAGTTTTATTACCGGGACAAATGGCAGACGCTTCTACGCTCGTTCCGCTGGCTCCTGGCTGAAAGGAGACAGAGAGCTTGCGACTGGCAAAATGGCATGGCTCATCTACGGTGGCACCCAGTCGAATCCCTGCACCAAAAGGAACCGTTACGGCACTGTCCGCGGTCTCCCCTGTCGCTAGATCAATAAAATGGACAAAGACAATGCCAGCGTAATCCAGATTGACCATCGCAATCGACATCGCACATTCAGGCGCGGTGATAAACCAAAAATTCCATTTTTTCCGGCGAAGCCAATGCCCGCTAAATTGGCAGTCATGCAACGGATAACGGGACCAGCCAATCGCTTCGGGAAGCAAGCGGCCATCCTGATCACATAATGAAAGAGGCAGCGTTAATTCTTTTTCAATAAGTGACATACGATCATCTCCCTTTCAAACAAGGATTCTTCCAGACAAACTCGTCTCCAGTGTCTTTCCTCGGTAGACATGAAATGAAAATCTAGAAAAAATTTCATGTAGAATCAAGTCGAATCACGCTATAATAGGGATACCCTGAGGAAAGGCGAAGGAAAGGAAATGCGACTGAAATCCATTCAAAAATGCCAGCCGGGTGATAAACTGGCTCGTTCCATCTATACAGAGAATGGAACGATTCTCGTTGGCGCCGGAGTAGAGCTAACCCAACGAATGATAACTCGACTTAAAAACAAAAACGTGAACAGTCTCTACATCCAAGACAAGCGCACGGATGATATCATTGTGGAGGCAGTCATTTCCGAAAATACTCGCAGACAAGCAATGTCCATGATTCACGATACATTCCGAACCGTTCATCAAGTCCCGGACAAATGGCAGCAGCTTTTTTCGGACAAGGGTTTGGGACGTAAGCTGCGGGATGTCATGCAAACCGTTGCGGATGAATTAAACAGTAGTGATTCAGCCATGAATTTATTGGCAGATGCTTGCGCCTTCGACAATTACATATTCACGCACTCATTTAACGTTGCTTTGTATAGCACAGCTCTCGCCATAAATACTGGCTGTTCGGAAAAAGATGTGTTGGAGATTAGTATTGGTGGTATGCTCCACGATATTGGAAAAGTGCATATCCCAGACAACATTTTGAAAAAGCCGGGCCGCCTTACACAAGAAGAATATGAAATCATGAAAAGACATACGGAGATCGGTTTTGAAATGCTGCGTCGGCAAGACGACATCCCTTTGCTTGCAGCCCACTGCGCTTTTCAGCATCACGAGCGCTGGGATGGCTCCGGTTATCCACGGCACCTGAAAAAAGAAGAGATTCATCCGTTTGGTCGCTTGATGGCAGTGGCTGATGTATTCGATGCCCTGACGTCGCATCGGGTATACCGTCGAGGAATGCTCCCTCACGAAGCGATGGAGGTGCTCTACTCCGGTTCAGGTAAACTGTTTGACCATGTGTATGTAGAGGCTTTGCGAAATACGATTGCACTCTACCCTGTTGGTCTGACCGTCAGCCTGAACAATGGTATGTCTGGTGTCGTCGTCGATTCGAACAAAGGAATGCCGAGCCGTCCGATCGTCAGAGTCCTGGTGGATGAAGAAGGTCGGGATATCGAGCATCCCTATGAGTGTGACTTGTCCAAAATGCTGACGCTCATGATCATCGCCTGTGGCGATTTGGTATAATCAGAGCCAGTCCTTCTTTTTGAAAATGATAAACATCGTCGTGCCGATGGCAGCCATACATCCCAGCACGATGTAGTAGCCGTAGGGTGAACGCAGCTCGGGCATCACATCAAAGTTCATCCCGTATATACCCGTCACAATCGTCAACGGCATAAAAATCGTCGTCAGGGCGGTAAAAACACGCATAATATCGTTGGCTCTGCCGGCAAGCGCCGCTTGATACGCTTCGCGCAAGTTTCCGATGAGCTCGCGAAAAGCTTCAAAGCTCTCTACAATTTTGCTGGCATCCTCTACAATATCGCCAAAGTACTTCCGCAGATAAGGTTGAATCAGCGGGAGTTCTTTTTTATGTAGGGCGTCAATCAAATCCCGCTGGGGAACGAGCATTTTACGGGCGTACAAGATTTCACTGCGCAGCCCGATAATTTGATCCAGATGGGATTTTTTCGTGTGCATCAAAATTTGTTCTTCTAGATCTTCAAGCAGGTCCTCAATTTTTTCGGTCACATCAAAATAACGATCGACAATTTGATCTACCAAGTAGTACAGAAACGCATCGGGGCGATTGACTTCTTTTTCCCGGATGATCGACAGCATGGTAGTGAATTCGGGGGCCTCCTGCTTCGTTACGGTGATAATGGTGCTGCTGCCCAAAAAAATATTGATCTCGCGCAAGAAGATATCATGATTGTGGAAGGTAATGCCATTGATGACCATAAAGTAATGATCATCGTAATTTTGCAGCTTGGGCCGCTGTTCTTCCTCGTCGATGCAGTCCTCGACAGCCAGATGATGCAGTCCGAACAGCGGCTGTAAAATATCCAAATCGAATGGAGCGGCATGAATCCAGTAAAACCCGTTCACAGGTGGAGTAGCAGCCTCTTCGATGTCTTCTATCTCAGTGATGATTCCGTTTTGTACGAGTCTGATCTTCATGATTGATTCTCCTGCAAGTGGATTCGGTTTCGGAGGGCAGACGGGGCCAGATCTGTGTGAGAATCAATTCATAAGCAGAACGAAGTGCTCGGCGGCTAGGCGGAGCCTGTGATGCACGCTGTTGCTTGGGAGTCGTCATGCAAGTTCGCCTCCTCGATGAAAGTCTTCATTCTATACGTATGAACGTCACCTTGTCCTTTTTCCCGCTGCGGCTAGCTGTGGTAATTCTCTTGATTCGTATTCATGCGCACCTGCCAGTCCAAGAGAAGCGGTGTGATGCATGGCTCCTGCGACATCTGTTGCTGTGACAGGCTGATAGGCGCGTAACGGCCCGATCCAGAGAAACGAGAGTGAGTGTGATAGCTTCGCACCGAGCTCTTCCGAGCGACGGTGTTCCTGTCGCGCACCTAGTAAAAGCGAAGGGTGGAACAAATGCAGACTCGGAAGTGCCAATTCGCGCAGTGCTTCCTCCAGCTCACCTTTTACACGATTATAGAAAAAGACGGATCGGCTATTTGCGCCGATTGCTGTGATGATGAGAAACTGGCTGGCTCCTTCTTCTTTTACCATACGAGCAATTTCGAGCGGGTACTGATAATCCACTTTGCGAAACGCTTCGCGACTTCCAGCCTTTTTCATGGTTGTTCCCAAGCAGCAATAGATGTCTGCTCCTTCTAAAAACGGTCGGCAATCTCCCAACTGACGAAAGTCAATGACGACTGTCTGCAAGCGAGGATGCGTGAAAGGGAGCTCGTTGCGGACGACAGCGATGACTTTTCCATATGCGTCATCTTCCAAGAGAAGCTGTAGCAATGCACGACCGACGAGTCCAGTCGCTCCAAATAATACCGCACGTTTCATTGCCATAGTGTTCCTCACTTTCTACGATCCCTCTCTCTTATTTTACCGTTTAGGACGGTTTGACCAAAGCCATTTTTTGCATACTACAGATAACCTGAACAGATGAAAAGGTGGATGTATCGACATGAGGACTAGCAAGAGGGTAGGTATGATCGGCTGTATCTTATGGATGTTGACAGGCGCTGGGTGGGGACAAGCCGCTTTTGCCCTGGAGGTGAGAGAGGTACAGCCGCCTCCGACTGTGTTCGAGGAAATCCAGATCAAACGGCAAGATGTGACAGGCGATGGTCGACCGGATCTCGTTACGTTGCTAGGAAAGAGATTTGCGGCAGACAGTCCTTACTTCGAACACTTGAAAATTATGGTTCAAGACCCCGTTGCGAAAAAAACAACCTTTTTTACAACACCTTATGGCGCTTATCAGCCGGAGATGTTCTTCTGTGATTTTACCGGAGGGGGTGTGCAACAAATTTTACTTCAGGCACCGACTGGAGGTAGTGCAGGGACGTCTGAGTTTTATTTGTTCGCAGACAAGGACAACAAGCCGGCGATTCTGCCAGTTCCGCAGCCCTTGACGATTTCGGGCTCCTATCAGGATCAATACAAAGTGCCATTGACGATTAAGGAGACGGGGGAGACTGTCGTTCTCGATTTGTCTGATCGCAAAAAAATCTATGAAGAAAATGGTGTATACAAGAATGGGAAGCTGGTTTCTCCAGTAGAGGTCCTCCCTAACACGTTCAGCGTACTCAAGCCCATCGATGAGAACCGCGATGGCATCTGTGAATTAAAAGGGGAACAGAGAGTCAGTGGTGTTGCCAACGCCGATACGATCGCGTATGTGGAGTCGTACTGGAAATGGGACAAGACAAGCTGGAAGCTGCAACGGGTAGTTGTGAGGAAAGCGGAAATGTAGGCGTAGCTAGGCTCATACAACCGCCCATGGACAAGGTGGGCGGTTTACACCCGTTTGTAAAGGGGTATATAATTGAAAGGATATTCCAGAGATATATGTACTCGGATAAAAGGAGTTCAGGCTATGAGCACATGTCCGTTTTCCACCCTTTTTGGGTTGAAAGGGAAAGGAAAAAGTGAATCTTTTTTTCAGGGGGTGAAGGAAAAGGGGGAAGTGCATATTGTAGGGAAAAGCACCCTCGCAAAGCAACTAGCAATGATCAATCTGACCGAAGAAGAACTGACCATTGTGAAAGCACTTCAGCCACTTATCATTCAAAATATTGACGCTATTGTCGACTACTTTTATGCCAGTATTGAAAAAGAACCGATTTTAATGAAGATTGTAAACCAAAATAGCACGATTGAACGGTTGAAATTAACGTTGAACCGCCATATCTGCGAAATGTTTAGCGGACGCATCGACAGCGCTTACATTGAACAGCGCAGTAGAATTGCGGTTATTCATATGCGAATTGGCTTGGAACCAAAATGGTACTTGAGTGCATTCCAAAACATGATGGTTTCCTTGATTGATCTCTTGCAAAAAAACATCGCGGACAAGGACGAATTCGTACAAGCCCTCAAGGCAGTCACGAAGATTCTCAGCATCGAACAGCAAATTGTGCTGGAGGAATATGAAAACGAGCATGAAAAGGCGCGGCAAGTGGAACAAGACAAAAAGGACGAGCTGCGAATCCTCCTGACCAATTCTGCGCATGAGCTGGCAGCGGTCTCAGAAGAAAACAGCGCGTCTGTTGTGCAATTGACTGAACAGTCGAGAGAAGTTCTTCGTTTTGCTGAAAATGGCACGGGCTTTTCCACGAAAGCACAAGACCTGTCCCGTGAAGGCAAAGAAAAGCTGGAAAAGCAACAGGAACAAATGTGTTTGATTCAGAGCAGTGTCAAGCAAATCTCGGAAGAAATGAACGCGATGGAGGCAAACGCAGAAAAAATCCAAGGGATTGTAGAGGTCGTGACGGCAATTGCTGAGCAGACAAATCTCTTGGCGTTAAATGCTGCGATTGAAGCAGCACGTGCTGGCGAACAGGGACGTGGATTTGCCGTCGTAGCCGATGAGGTACGCAAGCTGGCAGAACAGACCAAAAAGTCGGTTTTCGGTGTGCGTGAGCTGATCGAAAAGACGAACCAACAGACAGTGGTCCTCTCGTCTGTCGTGGTTGAAATTCAAGCGCTGGTCCAATCGAGCACTGCGGTAGTAAACGAGACGAATGCCTTTTTTGAAGGAATCATGAGCGCTGTCTCAGACAGTAAAGAACAGAGCTCACGGATTCAGCGGGAGCTGGAAAACTTCTTCAAAGTCATGGAAGATATGAACCAAGCGGTTGCACAGGTAGCCAGCTCTGCGGATGAGCTGTCGGAAATAACAGAAAACCTGTAAAAAAAACAGTATTACGTTGTCGGTTCAAAGGGGCAATATTGGCGGCAATTACGCAATGGAGGACTGTAAACATTTACGGAAACAACTGGACTTTGTCCATTGTTGCGAATGGCGTGAATTTCCCCAGGTTCTACAAAATAGTATTCACCCGTGCTGACATGAGTGGTTTGTGCTCGTTGAACTTCATTTTCAATATTCGTTTGGACATAAATCATATTTGTTAACGTGCCTGAGACTACTAATTCCCATCCAAAAGAGTCACCGTGATTATGCGGAATGGATTCCTGATCTGCTGGCAGATGGATCAAGACAACCTCTACATGTGGCGTGGAGAATAATACTTTGCGTCCGTAAGGCAAATTTAGCGGCTCCGGGATGTATGGACCGAGTTGTTCCATGCAGGGAGACAGGGAAATGAGAGCGTGTCTAAGCTGGGCAGGAGTAGGCGAAACGAGGGAGCCAAATGCATGTTCCAGACGTTCCAGATTCATAAATAACCTCCCAAACGAAAATCATACTCCCTACACCATATGATCAAATTTCAAGAGTAGTGATAGACTGAGCTCGTCCAAAAGGGAATTATTTACCATTATTATTACAATGTAAATCAACAGGATTACTTGAGATTGGGGCGCTTTTCAAGAAAAAGCGTCCTTTTTTGTGCTATCGACAATCAGCTGACTCACCACCTATTATGGAAGTACGGCAACAAATGCCGTACAGGACGATTTGGGGAAGCGTCCCCCTTCAGAATGGTTCGAGAAACATAAGCTTTTTCTGATTTTCATTCAAGAGGAGGCATGCGCATGTCAACTGCCATAATCAGTGTACGCACCCACTAGAGGGGGGCGTTGATTCAAACCCCCTGTCATGATCGGGAGGTTTGGATGTAGATGAATAAGAAATGGTATTTGTATGTCAATGCGTTGTCATCCTTGGGATCACGGATGAATTTGATTGCGTGTAGCGCGTTGATTTTTACATTTGAACATAGTGCGTATTGGATGACCGCTTTTTTCGTTGCAAGGCAACTAGGGGGGATGCTGTTTAGCCCCTTGGCAGGTATATTGGCTGATCGAATGGACAGAAGACGCACCATGATCGCAAGCGACTTGGGGGCCGGTCTTGCTATTTTGGCCATCGCTTTTTATCCGACGCCGTATGTATTAATCGCAGCGGCTTTTCTCAATGGAATGCTGTATACGCTGTTTCATATTAGCTTTCAGGCATCCTTGCCACAAATATTTGGGAGTGAGCAACTGGTTCACGTCAATGGATTAAAGGTCAGGCTGGAGTCATTGGTAGGCATCATGGGCTTCCTGCTGGGAGGATGGCTGACAGATCACTATGGTTTTACAATTGTGATCGTTTTGGATGCCGCCAGCTTTCTTTTCTCCGCATGGATTCTGACGAGACTTCGTTGGGAGGAGAAGGGGGACAATGCGCTAGCTACATCAAAAGCTGCGAGCAGCTTTCGTGTCACTCTTCGTTACTTGCGGGATACACCCGTGCTTCTGACAATTAGCCTGTTAGCTTTTCTCGTATCGTTGAGTACGTCTGCGTATAATTACGGGTTACCTTTTTTAGCGGATCAATTGCGTGGTAATGACGCTACTCTGCACGGATTAATGTGGACGGCGATGAGTGTCGGAGGCTTGATTGGCTCCTATGTGGCAGCTCGATTGCGGGTGAAGCTGGTGAACGGGATGCTCGTCGCTTATGCTGTTTTTTCCGTGGGGATTGTAGGGGCATTCGCGGCAAACCATGCTGTATTTGTACTTTTGCTCTTGATTTTCGCGGGTCTATTTTCCGGCGCAGCACAAGTTTATGAGAGCACACTTTTGCAACAAGCCCAAAACGAGCTGCGCGGCAAGGTGATGGGGGTGCAGGGGTTCTTGAGTCGAAGCGGGTTCTTCGCTGGTTTTCTCATGGCTCCGTTCTTGGCGGGTGCCTTCACTTTATTTGGGATGCTGGTCTTTGCCCAATTGATGTTTGTCGCAGGACTGATCGGATTTGGCTTGTATCTCGTTTTTTCTCCTAAAAAATAGAAAAGTGCCTCTCGATACACGTAGTCTTTTTTCCACCTTCTAACCATAGGATGTACCAGTTGGGAGGTGTCGGGATTGGCCGTATTTCGACCCCGTCGGCGTTGGAGAAACCCGCTTTCACGTACGAAAGCGTTTTTGATCGCGTTGGTTATCTTTTTTGTTTTGACGATACAGACACTCGTGTTTTTGCAAAATCGATTGGAGCCTACTCTCTTGATTCTGGCTACGCAAAAAGCCGAGCAATTGGCGAAAGAAGCGATAACAGATGCCGTAACCAAGCGGATTTCGCAACAAGGCGTCGACTTCAATCAGATTGTCAAAATTGAGAAGAACAACGAGGGGCAGATTCAGGCGTATCAGTTCAACTTCAAGGAATATGCGAGAATCGTGGGCGAAACAACAGCGAGAGTCCAGAACAAGCTCCAAGAGTTCGAGCAAGAAAAAGTAGACCGTACGATCCCGCTTGGTTTGGCTACCGGGAACTCCTTTTTGGCATCAATGGGGCCGAATTTGCCAGTGACTTTCGTTCCCATCGGCTCGGTCAAGACCAAGCTGGAGACAGAGCTGAAGGAAGCAGGCATCAATATGGTGCTGGCGACGGTATATATTTTCGTGGAGGTCGATCTGCGCATCGTTATCCCTTTTGCGACTGAGAAGCAGACGGTCACGACGAAAATCCCGATCACTCATTCCTTGATTATTGGCGATGTACCGACGTATTTGTACAACAACTCGGAAGGCAAGCCGGATGTGCCGCGGATCCCTGGGGATACACCGAACAGCACTCCGTAATCGCTGAATAGGAAAAAGCGGCAGCGCGTTGCTGTCGCTTTTTTCATAACGCTTTAGGAAAGAGGGAATAGCGTAATCGTGGACTTGAAAAAACTACACTACTTTATTGCAGTAGCAGAGGAACTGCATTTCAATCGCGCTGCGAGTAAACTGAATATGACGCAACCACCGTTGACTCAACAAATTCAAAGCCTCGAGGAAGAACTTGGTGTGAAGCTGTTGGAGCGGACCAAGAGACAGGTTCGTCTTACGGCAGCAGGTGCGATTTTTTTGGATGAATCCAGAAGAATTGTTTCCCAGTTGGAACGAGCCGTTACGAGAACAAAAAAGGCAAGTCAAGGGAAAATTGGACATTTGTCCATTGCATTTGTAGATTCGGCAGTGGGCGGTATGTTGGTTAATGTCATAAAGGGATTTCGTGAGCGTTTTCCCGAGGTGGAGCTGTCTCTATTAGAAATGACATCTGCCGAACAACGGAAAGCTTTACAGGACGGTAAAATTGATGTTGGCTTCCTGCGGGTGGCAGAACCGTCCATCCATATCACTTCTCGCTTGTTTACCAACGAAACACTTGTCGCCGTACTGCCCAAGAATCATCCCCTTGCCATACAGCCAGCTCTTTCTGTACAGGCATTAGCGGACGAGCCCTTTATTTTGTTTCCGCATCGGATGGGGACTTCTTTTCATGACCTCATTTTAAATTTTTGCAGGCAACATGGATTTTTACCTCGCGTCGTGCAGGAAGCTGTTCAAATGTATACGATTGTGAATCTGGTAGCTGCTGGTATAGGTATCTCCATTGTTCCCTCTTCGGTAGCTGTTTTCCAACGCAGTGATGTCGTATTCCGAACTTTTATCGAAGAGCCGCCGCAAGTCCCACTCTATGCCGCTTGGAAAACAGATAGAAGCGAGCCTGTTCTGGCAAATTTTCTGGATGTGATGGAAGAAACGACATCTTAGCCCGTTTTCTTAGGGTCAAACTCTGCGACGCCAGCTAATAGGTGATTGATTTGCTGCATGACCTGCGTATCTAGCTTGACTCCTGCAGCTTTGACGTTTTCTTTGATCTGTTCGGGGTTCGAGGCACCAATAATAGCGGAGGATACATGCTGGTTTTGAAGAACCCATGCAACGGCAAGCTGCGGAAGCGTCAAACCAGCTTCTTGTGCGATCGGCTTGATTCGCTCTATTACCTGAAGAACTTCTTTTTGCAACCATTGTCCGACCAGTTTATCGAAAAAGGGAGATCCGGCGGTCGAAGCTGCTCGGGAGCCCTCGGGTATTGGCTTGTCGGGTGTATATTTTCCGGAAAGAATGCCTTGCGCCAGTGGTGACCAGACAATTTGTCCGATTCCTTCACGCTCGCACGCTGGTATGACCTCGGCTTCAATCACACGCCACAGCATGGAATACTGAGGTTGACTGGCTACGAGAGGAACCCGATATTCCTTTGCCAAAGCAGCTCCCAGCTTTATTTGCTCTGCCGTCCATTCACTTACCCCTACATAGAGAACCTTTCCCTGCCGAACCAAATCGGAAAAGGCCAAAAATGTTTCTTCCAGCGATGTAGTTGGATCAAAACGGTGTGCATAATAGACGTCAATGTAATCTGTTTGCAATCTGCGAAGGGAAGCGTGGCAGGCTTCCATGATGTGTTTACGGGAGAGACCCCGATCGTTTTTTCCGGTACCGGTCGGATGAAAAACCTTCGTGCACAACTCAATACTTTCACGACGAATCCCCTTTAAAGACTCACCCAAAATCGCTTCCGCTCTCGTTTCCGAATACACATCAGCAGTATCGAACGTGGTGATTCCAGCATCCAATGCAGCATGTACGCAGGCTTGTGCTGTGGTGTCATCTACTTGAGCACCGTGAGTGATCCAGTTTCCCAATGCAATTTCGCTCACGGACAAGCCGCTTTTGCCAAGTCTCCGATATTCCATGAAGTCCTTCCTCCTTCCAAATTTAAACAGATTATAACAAGTATCATTAAATATGAATAATATATAAAATGATCATGATTAATATGAAAAACATATTATTTAGATCAATCCGTATTCATTGACCAAGGTTTGTTAATTATTCACATTTTCTGCAATCATTTGCCGCTATGATGAGAGATGGATGTGATACCTATGAAGAAACAAAGGAAAATCCTCTTTCTCATCTTGTTAGTGGCAGGAACTCTGCTCGATTGGTCCAGTAGTCAGCAAAAACAGGACGTCGATCTTTACACGATAGGAATTGTGATTGCCAATGAGGATAGAAAAGATAAAGTAGCTGGATTAAAGGCTGGATTGCAATCGTTAGGTCTCAGTGAAGGAGCACGCGTTCAGTATGTGCCCGTTTATTTGAATAAGGTTCAGACGCTAGAAGAGGAGCGTTCCCTTGTCCAGGGCTTGATTTCAAAAAAGCCGGATGTAATCGTCACGACAGGGGCGCACGAGACCTTTTTGATTCAACAGGCGTCAACGACGGTTCCCGTTGTTTTTATTGGTGTCGCTTCATTGGTCGAGCTACCTCTTGTTGAGACCGAGGGGACGGTAACGTGTGGAATCAGCAATGGCCAAATGAATGTGATTGGGAAAAGATTGGAGCTGACAACTCGTTTGTTGCCTGATGCCAAGCGCATTCTGATCATTGCCGATTCTCATGCTCCTACGACAGAGCAAGCCATCTTAGAAGCAGGGTCAGCTGCTTCCTTGCTTGGTGTTCGCTTGCACGTGAAGCAGGTTGCTTCCCCAAAAGAATTGGAGCAGTTGCTCAGTACGCTCTCTCCAGGAGAATACGACGCCATGCTTCCTTTACCTAGCTATGTTCTGGAAGACGCGATTACCGATTGTTTACCTCTTTTGATCGATAAGCAATTGTTTGTCATGGGCTCTTATCCCGAGCAGGTGAAGGCTGGTTTGTATGCCGCTTACGGCGTTTCTTTTCATGCACAAGGCATGCAGGCTGCTCATATGGTGGCTCGGGTGTTGGATGGAGTCCCTCCTACAGATCTGTCAATCGAATGGCCGGATGACGTACGGTTAGTTGTCAATGCCACTTCCCTGTCCAAGCTTCCTATTACCGTAACCGATCAACAGTGGTCACTGGCACAAGAATGGTATGGAGTGAGGAACAAATGAGGGGGAGCAGACTACCGCGCATCAATCGACTAAAGACAAAAATGCTCCTGTTTGGGCTATGCATGTCCATCATCCCTTTTCTGATTCTTGGCTATATCAATTTGCATACCAGTAAAGAGAAGGTTCGAGAAGAGGTAGACAGAGCCAATCAAATCTACGTGGAAAATACGTTGGCGCAGTTAGACATGCTTTTTTTACATACGTCCCAATCCATGCAAGTGGTTCAGCAGCGTTTTCTCAATGAACGCCCTAATGATGAGGATGCTTATTTTTTGCTGAATACGTTATTGAAAACTTCTCCTTACATGGAGGAAGTCGCGCTTTTTAATCAGGATGGAGAGCCGCAGTATTTGCTGAATCGCTGGAAACATCAAAAGCTGGACACACCGAGGGAGCGAGACAAGCAACTTCTTACAACCATCCAGTCGGGAAAAACATACATCGGAAGCATTGTCCGATCAGCAGAAGGGAAGCTGCTGGTAACTGTAGCGATCCCTCATGTATCTGCCAACGGTGTAAAAGGCGGCATGTACGCAAAGCTCAATGTAAAACAGTTGCTCGAACAAGTCACACTGCGAGCTCGATATGAAAACGAGGCCTATTTATTCGTCACAGATGGGGAAAGCGACGTGTTTGCCGATCCGTTTATGCTGGGCAAGCCTTCTGATGGCTCTTTGACCTATTATGAACAAGCGGTTCCTCCCTCCTGGACACTACCAGATCGAACTGACAAGCCTGTTATCCGTACGTATCAAGCTTCCAATGGAGATGTCATGGTCAACTATGCCATGCGCTCTTCTGTCACACATTGGGTCATTATGCTGGAGCAGTCGAGTCAAACGGCGTTTGCTGCCTTTTCAAAATTGGAACAATCTCTGCTCTTTACGACCTTATTCATCGCACTTATCGTTCTGGGGATTAGCATTGTATTCTCTGTCTCGTTTAGCCGATTAATGGAAAAGATCGAATCAGCTGTGCAAAAAATCGCAGGTGGCGACTTATCCGTACGAATACCAGTGACGACCTCAGATGAAATTGGCAGGCTAGCAGCGTCCTGCAATGAAATGGCACAGAATCTGGAGATGAAGACCAATCAGCTTCTCGAAGAAAAGAAACGGCTTGATCTCGTCGTCAGTGGTATGGGGATGGGGTTGATTCTCGTAGATGAATCTTTTCGCATTCGCTGGATTAATCAAACAGCGTCGGCGTGGTTTCAGGATGCGGCTCATCTTCTGGGGAAAGACTGCCTTCAGACGATTGGTCAGCAATTCAGTTCATGCAGTAGTTGCATGCTCCGAACGCGACAAATGGTAAACCAAAGGCAGACAGACCTTATTTCCTCCAGAGTCGATCAGGATGGACGTGTCCGTTCTTATCGACATCAGGTTTTCCCTCTGCATCCGGAGAAAGAATCGTCTGCTTTTCTGGAGGTCATCGAGGACATCACGGAGAAACGAGAGCTAGAAGCCGCTATCGCACAAGCAGACAAGCTCGCTGCTATTGGACTCTTGGCGTCGGGCATTGCTCATGAAATCAATAATCCACTAGGTATTCTGTCGTTGTATGGACAAGACTTGCGAGACCGTCTCGTGGACGAGGATATTCGAGAGTTACAGGATACAGGAGAGCTTACCCAATACTTGGACACGATGGACAAACAAATTAACCGTTGCAAGGAAATTACGACCCGATTGCTGCACTTTTCGGGGAAATCACCAATTACCGTAGAAAAAGTAGATATTCATCAAGTGTTATCAGACATTCTCATTCTCCTGTCCCATGAAATACGTGTCAAACAGGTAACGGTAAGCCAGTCTCTATTGGCCTCTGCTCCGTTTCTTCTCGCTACGCCTGGACAACTTCAGCAGATCTTGCTCAATCTGTTAACCAATGCATTGTACGCGACCCAGGAGCGAGGAAATATTGAGATCGCAACTGATTCTCCATCGAATGATCGAATCCGTCTGTGGATCAGAGATGATGGATGCGGTATACCCGCAGCAGATTTGCCCCATGTTTTGGAGCCCTTTTATACAACCAAGCCTCCTGGCAAAGGGACTGGTCTCGGGCTTTCGGTCTGCTACGGGATTGTGACGAATTTAGGCGGAGAAATCGAGATCGAAAGTACGCCAAACAAAGGCACGACTGTTACGGTCATCCTGCCGTCGGCAAAGGGGAAATGAACAAAAGATGCACGCTGACACACGTATACTCATCGTTGATGACGAAGCAGATTTCCGCCATCTATTAACCAGTCGATTAAAGAGAAAAGGATATACCACGCTGGAAGCATCTGACGGAATCAGTGCACAGCAGCTGGTAACCAGCGAAACGATTCATGTCATTCTGCTTGATTTGAAAATGCCCGGGATGGACGGTCTCTCTTTTCTGCAATGGTGCAAGGAAACCTCTCCTGCCATTCAAATCATTGTTGTGACCGGACACGGAACTATCGAAACTGCAATCGAAGCGATGAAACGCGGCGCTTATGATTATTTGACAAAACCTTACAACCTCAATGAATTGGAGGTTTTGATTTCCAAGGCCGTCGAAAAACAGCTGTTGACCGAGGAAAACCAACAGTTGACCGAGGAAAACCAACAGTTGAAGGAAGCTCTATCGACAAACGGGAAAACGACGTTTCAAATCGTTGCGGAAAGCCCGAAGCTAAAAGAGGTCCTAGCTACTGCCGAGCGAGTAGCCAGTACGGACTTTCTCGTTCTCTTAAAAGGGGAAAGTGGAACAGGGAAGGATGTCATCGCGAGATTCATTTATGAATGTAGTGAGAGAGCATCAGAGGCATTCGTACCGATCAATTTAGGGGCGATACCTGAAACGATGCTGGAAAGTGAACTGTTCGGGCACGAAAAGGGAGCCTTTACAGGCGCAACTGCACAGAAAAAGGGACTGGTAGAGATTGCCCACCTGGGGACGCTCTTTTTGGATGAAGTAGGGGACTTGCCTTTTCCTTTGCAGGTCAAGCTGCTCCGTTTTTTGGAAACCGGCGAATTTCGCCGAATAGGGAGCCCGATTCTGCACAAGGTGGATGTTCGTATCATTGCTGCTACCAATGCCGACCTGGAAAAGAAAGTGGAAGAAGGAACGTTCCGATCCGATCTTTATTTCCGGCTGCATGTCATGGATATAACGATTCCACCTCTCACCCAGAGAAGAGAGGACATTTTGCCACTGTCGGCTTTCTTTTTGAATCGACTTAAGCGTAAGTATCCAGTCAAACCGCTTTCTGTGAAAGCGCAGGCAGCTCTTTTGGCCTACTCATTCCCGGGGAATGTTCGAGAGTTGGCTCATATGATCGAACGTGCTGTCGTTTTGGCAAAAGGAGAGGAAATTGACGACAAGGATCTCTTTCCACACGAACAGTCAGTACTTCACAACCCGTCAGATAGGAAGCTCTTTTTATCAGCAGAAACTGGGGAGGAAGAGGCATTTTTACTGAAAAATGTAGAGCGAGAACATATCAAGCATGTGCTGGACGTTTTGCAGTGGAACAAGACCAAGACAGCTGAGAAGCTAGGGATCAGCGTACGCAACCTGTATCGAAAAATCGAAGAGTACGAGCTGCGACCGTGACATTTTGTCGCGTACTGACCATGACATTTTGGCATGGTCTTTTCTTTTTCTTGCTGTTTGGAAGCGTCAAGCCGTTCGTTTTCCTGCTTTTATCGTATGGCACGCCTCTTGCTACTCTCCTGTAGTGAATGCACGATCAACATGGAGGAGTGAGACCTATGATAAAAAAAGAGAAGACAGGCTGGAAGAAGCTGTCTATGGTGGTAGTGGCGATGCTGGTCTTTGCAGGCTGTGCTACACAGCCGACGGCTCAACCCACCTCAACAGCGAGTGAGGCCAAAGATAAAACAGCGAGTGGGGCAGCTGGAGCGATCAATCTAGATTCCTACACCCCGCCTAGTATGGACAAGGTGCCAGAAGGGCCATTGGGAGAATCGATTAAGTATGGACATAAGTTAATGAATGAAACGAGCACAGTGATCCCTGAATACACAGGGAATAAGCTCTCCTGCTCCAGCTGTCACGGTAATGCCGGAATGGATGCGACCTCCCCTTTAACGGGTGTCACCGCAGTCTATCCCCAGTACATTCCAAGGTCAGGCAAAGTGCTTACCATTGAAGATCGCATCAATGGTTGTTTTCAACGAAGCATGAACGGAAAGCCATTGCCTTACAACAGCGATGAAATGAGAGCGATGGTTGCCTATCTGACATATATCTCAACAGATGTACCAGTAGGAATTAAAGAGCGCCCGTGGATAGAGAAAAACGATATGAAGAGCGTACCTCAACCGAATGTGGCAAATGGAGAAGCCCTCTTTCAAAAATCGTGTTTGCAATGCCATGCAGCTGATGGTTCAGGAACAGGACCAAACACTGGACCAGCGCTATGGGGGGATAACTCCTTCAATATTGGTGCAGGTATGGCCCGAATTTCCAAAGCTGCTGGCTACATTCAACGCAATATGCCTCTAGGGGAAATGGGCGGTATCAAGCAAGGCTCGTTAACAGATCAAGAAGCAGCGGACCTAGCAGCCTATATTTTGTCCAAGCCTCGTCCAGACTTTGCCAAAAAGGCAAAAGACTGGCCAGCTGGTGGAGTTCCAAAGGATGTACCGTATGAAGTAGACAGCGCCAAGAAGAAGCAATAGGAACACAATACCTAACCCAAAAAGGGCTGTCCCAAAAGTTATTAAATGACTGAGGGATGGTCCTCTTTTTGATAAAATGGAAGTATCCCCCACATGGGTGAACTCTTGAACCAGCATGGCGTATTGTCAAAAAAGGAGGCACAAAATGAGCAGAACCTTTCAAAAAGGCATTATTTTCGATATGGACAACACCTTGCTGCAATCCAGGATCAATTTTACCGAGATGAAGCGGGCTATTTTTCAGCTATGGGCAGACAATGGGATCGTTTCTCCAACACTTGAGTGGGAAAAGCATACCGCATCGCAGCTCATTGAGATCGGGAGAAAAGCGGAGCAGATGACGATAGAGCTGGAGCAAGCGATGTGGGATGCGGTAACCGCGATCGAGAAGGAAGGGATGCATGGAGCTGTATTGGAGCAGCACGCGGTAGAAGTGCTAGAGGAGTTAAAGAACCGCTATCAGCTGTATATCCTAACCAACAACGCGTATGCCGCTGCAGAGGAGGCTTTGAACGAGACGGGAATCGCCTCCTACTTTGACGAAATCGTCGCCCGCGAGCAGATGACGACCTTGAAGCCATCTCCATCGGGCATTCACTCTATTCGCAGCCGCAAGCCAGATTGGCCTGTTTCGGCTTGGGCGATGATCGGGGATTCGTGGATCGATGGTAAGGCGGCCTGCGACGGACAAGTCGCTTTTATTGCCTATCAAGGGAATGAGCAGGACATGGAGCAAAATGGTGTTGTGCCAAAGGCGTACATAAATGATTTGAAAGAACTCCTGACGGTCCTCGAAGAGTGCGAGCAAGAGTAAGTGCACTTCTCCAATAAATGATTACAGACAATAGTGAAAAATGTGCTATACTTTGCCTAACTGAATACCAGCCTTCAGGGTAGGGTGCAATTCCCGACCGGCGGTAATGACGAACGCACGTCTGAGCCCGCGACTCGCTATCGTAAGCAGTTGATAGCGACTGACTTGGTGCAAATCCAAGGCCGACGGTACAGTCCGGATGGGAGAAGGTATTTGGAACGGCCTGTTTCGCTGTTTTTTCAAAAAACGGTAGAAACAAGGCTTCTTTCTGAACGCCCTGAGCATAATATTCATGGGCGTTTTTGTTTTTCGTTAAAACTTCATAGCGACAATCTTCAGGGCAAGGTGAAATTCCTGACCGGCGGTAATGACGTACGTACGTCTGAGCCCGCGACTCGCTGACCACGCTTACAGCGACTGATCTGGTGAAAACCCAGAGCCGACGGTACAGTCCGGATGGAAGAAGATTTTGTGCTTTCTTCATTTGTTTTTTCGAAAAACGGATGAGGTAAGGCTTCTTTCCCTATGCCCTGAAACGTTCTGAGGTTTCAAGGGCTTTTTGCGTTGTGCTTGGCTGGAATGATGGAACAGAAAGGAGTGCGGTATGGAACAGGACAGCAAGTACATGGATCTGGCGCTGGAACTGGCACGATCGGCAAGAGGCCAAACCAGCCCGAATCCCATGGTCGGAGCTGTGATTGTGAAGGATGGAATCATCGTGGGAATGGGAGCGCATCTGCGGGCAGGAGAGCCCCATGCTGAGGTGCACGCACTGCGGATGGCTGGGGAAAAAGCGCAAGGCGCGACCGTGTACGTGACGCTGGAGCCTTGCAGTCACTACGGGAAAACACCGCCGTGTGCAGAGGCGCTGATCGCAGCTGATGTAAGTCGTGTCGTTGTAGCGACGCTCGACCCGAATCCACTAGTGGCGGGAAGAGGAATGGAGATGCTGCGGGCAGCAGGGATGGAAGTGGCGGTGGGCGTGAGAGAAGAGGAAGCGAAGGCGCTCAATGAAGTCTTTTTCCATTACATCCAGACCAGACGTCCATTTGTAACGGTAAAGACGGCCAGCACATTGGACGGGAAAATCGCTTCGTTCTCGGGACACAGTCGGTGGATTACTGGAGCAGAGGCTCGTGCAGAGGTGCATGAACTGCGCAGGCAGCACGATGCGATCCTGGTTGGGGTTGGGACGATTCTCGCTGATGACCCACTGTTGACGGCGCGCCAGGAAGAGCAGTGTTTTGGAAGTCAGCCAGTTCGCGTGATTTTGGACAGTCATTTACGGACGCCGCTGGATGCCCGTGTCGTCCAGAATGCAGATACGAAGACATGGATCTTTACGACAGATGCAGCACCAAGGGAAAAGCAGAAGCTGCTTGCGGTAAGAGGAGTAAAGGTCATCACGACGGAAGCGCCAATTCGCGTGGAAAAGGTGCTGGATACGCTGGGAGAGCTGGGGATTACCTCGTTGCTTGTGGAAGGCGGGCAGGAAGTCAATGGCTCCTTTTTGCAGGCGAGAGCAATTCAAAAGGTCGTGAGCCATATCGCGCTAAAGCTGATCGGGGGAAGCGGCGCGCCCTCGCCGTTCGGTGGTCAAGGCTTTGCGACGATGGGAGAAGCGGTACAGCTGACAAATGTGACGATCGCACCGATCGGGAAAGGTGATGTACAAATCATCGGGTACCCACAATGGGAGGATCAGACGTAGCAAGTGAGGAGGAGAGAGCATGTTCACGGGACTGGTCGAAGAAGTGGGCGTGTTGGAATCGATTCAAGGGAACGAGCAGGCGAGTCGACTGGTCATCCGCGCACAGCAGGTACTCGAAGGGGTGAAGCTCGGGGACAGTATCTCGGTCAATGGCATTTGCCTTACGGTTACTTCTTATACGAATCGTCAGTTTAGCGTCGATGTGATGCCAGAGACGATGAACAAGACGAGCTTGCGGCAATTACGCAGCGGACAGCGAGTGAATTTGGAGAGAGCGATGCGGCTGGGGGACCGTTTTGGCGGGCATATCGTCTCCGGGCATGTAGATGGGACTGGAATGGTTGCTTCACGAGAGGTGAATGCGAATGCTGTCGTGTTTCGGATTGAGGCCAAACCGCAGCTGTTGAAGTATGTTATTGCCCGTGGATCGATTTGCATAGACGGCATCAGTCTCACCGTGGTGGACGTAAACGATAACGGTTTTACCGTTTCAATCATTCCGCATACGCTGGCGAATACGAGTCTTTCAGACAGACGACCTGGGGACTTGGTGAATCTTGAAACAGATGTCATCGGCAAATATGTAGAGCGTTTGTTAGGTTATCAAAACCATGGCGGTACAGAGAAATCTGGCGGGCTCAGTCTAGCCTTTTTGCAGGAAAATGGCTTCGCGTGAGAAGGAGGGAGAAAGTATGTTTCATCGCATAGAAGAAGCATTAGAAGATTTGCGTCAGGGCAAGGCGGTCATCGTGGTAGATGATGAGGATCGGGAAAACGAAGGAGATTTTGTCTGCATGGCCGAAGCGGCTACGCCTGAAATGATCAACTTCATGGTTACACATGGAAGGGGACTCGTTTGCGTACCGGTGACAGAAGAGCACGCAACTCGTTTGGAGCTCCATCCGATGGTGAAGTCCAATACAGACAAGCAAGGAACGGCTTTTACCGTGTCCATCGATGAAGGGAGTACACACACAGGGATATCCGCTCATGAGCGCTCTCAGACTGTCTTGGCGATGCTGGATGATCAAAAGACCGCAGAAGATTTCCGTAGACCGGGACATATTTTTCCGTTAATCGCGAAGTCTGGCGGTGTATTGCGCAGAGCGGGACATACGGAGGCGGCAGTTGATTTGGCTCGCTTGGCGGGGGGCATACCGGCGGGAGTCATTTGCGAAATTATGAACGAGGATGGCTCCATGGCACGTCTGCCGCAATTGCAAGAGATCGCACGCCGCTTTGATCTTAAGCTGATTACGATCGCAGACTTGATAGCGTATCGGATGCGGACGGAATCCATGGTGAAAAGGGAAATCGAAGTGCAGCTTCCGACCGCCTACGGTGATTTTCGGATGGCGGCCTATACGAACGAGCTGGATGGTAAAGAGCATGTGGCTCTCATCAAGGGAGAGATCGGACCGGATGAGCCCATTCTCATCCGCGTGCACTCGGAGTGCTTGACAGGAGATATTTTCGGCTCTCATCGCTGCGACTGCGGTCCACAGCTACACGCTGCATTGGAACAGATCGAAGCGAACGGACGTGGCATTTTATTGTACATGCGCCAGGAGGGCAGAGGCATTGGCTTGATTAATAAGCTACGTGCCTACAAGTTGCAGGAGGAAGGCTTGGATACGGTTGAGGCCAATGAAAAGCTAGGATTCGCCGCTGATCTGCGAGATTACGGTATCGGTGCGCAAATTTTGCGAGATTTAGGAGTGCAACGCATGCGGCTTTTGACTAATAATCCACGAAAAATCCGCGGGCTTACCGGTTACGGATTAACAGTAGAAGAACGGGTGCCGCTTCAAATGCAGGAGCATCTGCACAACAAACAGTACCTATCAACAAAACAAGAGAAGCTGGGTCACCTGCTTCATCTGCACGGATAAGGAGAGGGAATGAGCATGAAAACTTTTGAAGGACATTTGGTTGGAACAGGTTTGCGTGTAGGGATTGTGGCAGGACGTTTTAACGAATTGATCGTAAGCAAGCTGGTCGGAGGGGCGCTCGATGCCCTGAAGCGTCATGGCGTAGAAGATGAGCAGGTAGACGTGGCTTGGGTACCAGGGGCATTTGAAATTCCGTTGATCGCTAAAAAAATGGCGGAATCCGGTCGCTATGATGCGGTTGTTACACTGGGAGCTGTCATTCGTGGCTCCACTCCACACTTCGATTACGTCTGCAATGAGACCGCAAAAGGAGTTGCGTCCCTATCTCTATCGACTGGGATACCTGTTATTTTTGGTGTTTTGACGACAGACAATATCGAGCAAGCCATCGAGCGAGCGGGAACAAAAGCAGGCAACAAAGGCTGGGAAGCAGCAACGGCAGCGATCGAAATGGCTAATTTATCTAAGCAGTTCGCCTAATCAGTTCATATGGAGAACGAGATATTTCAGCTGGGGCTTCGGCTCCCGTTTTCTATTTTTTTGGATAAAATCACCACGGACAGGTCAAAGTAAGAAAGATTTTCCTGAATAAAGGGGGGATCTAGCGTGAAGCCGACTGATTGGTGGAGAGCGCAAGTAGAGGCCATACAAGCAAAGCGGCGCATCGAACAAATTACACCGGATATGGTAAAACAATGTATGCAAAACGTGGATGACCTCAGCAGCTTGTCATTGAAGATGAATGACGAAGAGGTACACGTTTTTTTTCTCGATACGCTGGTGGATGTGTCCCAGATTTATGAGAATGTCTTTCTTCCGTTGCAGCGTTCTGATGGTAAAGATCCGATGCAGGCGCTCCCCTTTTCACAGGAATGTCTTCTCGACGATATGGAGACGTTGATGAGTAACTTGCTACGTGGTCATACCATCTTGTTTTTCTTGGAAAGGGATCTCATTCTGCATGTGAATACATTTCAGGTCGCGCATCGTTCCATTACGAAATCCGAGACGGAGGCGACCGTCCTTGGACCGCAAGACTCCTTTGTTGAAATGCTGGAGATCAATTTGTCTTTGATTCGGAGAAGACTCGCTACGCCTCATCTGAAAGTATCGAGCTACACGATTGGCACCCAGGCGCAGAACAAGGTAGCTGTGATTTATTTGGACAATATCGCGAACGCGGAAAATGTGGAGCGTGTGAAAAAAAGGATCGACAATGTTATTTACCACGGATTTGTCGGGATGCCTATATTGAAGCAAATGCTGGAGGACAAGCCGTACTCTCCGTTCCCGCAGTTTGGCTTGACGGGGCGGCCTGACAATGCAACAGCAGCTTTGTTGGACGGTAGAATCGTGATCATGCTGAATGGCAGCCCGGATGCCGCAATCTGCCCGACTTCCTTTCTGGAGATGTTTAGCAGCCCCGAAGACTTTTACAATCGATGGTCAACGGCAAGCTTGCTGCGGATGATTCGCTTTTTCGGTTTATTTATCACCATTATGCTCACATCCAGTTACGTCTCTGTCTTGACGTATCATCCGGAAATGCTTCCCCCCGCTTTACTGACGATTTTGTCTGAATCACGCAGTCGGGTGCCTTTTCCGCCCGTGATCGAGGTGCTCATTATTGAGCTCGTCATCGAGATCCTGCGGGAAGCGGGGATACGCATGCCGACTAAAATCGGACAGACAATCGGTATCGTTGGCGGTATTGTGATCGGGACTGCCTCTGTACAAGCGGGGTTAGCCAGTAATATCTTGATCGTCCTTGTTTCCGTATCGGCACTGCTTTCTTTTGTGCCACCCAATTTTTTGATGAGTAATGCGATTCGGCTCGTTCGCTATGGTTTCATCTTGATGGCAGGTGTATTGGGCATGTACGGCCAGCTACTGGCACTGGCGTTTTTATTCGCACACTTGCTCAATCTGACATCACTCGGGACGCCGTACATGGCTCCGGGGGTTCCGCGTCAATGGACCGATTTGATGAATAGTCTCGTACGTGCACCATTAAGGTTTATCGTCAATCGCAACCGCATGTCCCGGGCAAAGCAAAAGCATGTCCGGCCAGTTGGGGAGGACTAGGGAGATGGATAGAGGGAGAATTCACAGCCTGAATCCGATCCTGGTAATCGGATTGATTATGAATACGATGGTGGGGGTTAATTTACTTGGACTGGCTCATCATGCAAGTAAAATGGGCTACAATCTGTGGTGGTCTCCGATTTTGCTGGGATGCATCGTCAGCTTAACGCTAATTCCGATGATGGCCTTGTGCCGTCGCTATCCAGAGGATAATCTTTTTCGGATTCACGAAAAGCTGTTGGGAAAATGGCTGGGACGCTGTTTCAATATCCTGATCATCGTCTACGCCATTCTAAACGTATCTACCGCCAATGAAGGATACGTTAGGCTGGTGCAAACCTCCATGCTGAGCAATCAGACAGTCACACTGCCATTGCTTGGATTGACATTGGTCATGGTCTACATTACAAACGGCGGCATTAAATTGATCGCGCGTTTTTGCCTGCTAACGTTCTTTTTTACGGGCTGGATGATTTTTCTTTTGCAGTACGGATTTCAAAAGGGAGGAATGATGCATATTTTTCCTCTTTTTAATACAGATTGGCGAAGTATAGCCGAAACGGTGCACAATTCTTACGCGAGCATGCTTGGGTATGAATTGGTCCTGTTTTTCTACCCATATATCCAAGAGAAGAACAAGGCACACAAGCATGTGCTGATTGGGGTATGGATTGTGGTTTTGTTGTACGTCATGATCTTGATCACAAGTGTAGCTTATTTTTCCGAATGGCAAATGGACAATCTCATTTATCCCGTTTTGAATTTGTTTAAGGCTGTAGAGCTGTCTTTTTTGGAGCGGATCGAAAATCTCGGGATTGGCCTTTGGGTCTTCCTCATTCTCAGTACGAGCACGGGATACTTGTGGGTTGCCCGTACCGGCCTTGAAGAGATGGCAGAAAAGACTCGGCTGTGGCATCTGCTTTTACCGACAATCATTTCGTTTCTATTCATTGTGGGGCCATTATCTGTAGAAAAACAACGCTACATTTATGACAAGGTGACTGTTTATATGGCCTATGGATTGATCTTGTGGCCGATTTTTTTGTTATTGCTGCATTCCTTGAGGTTCGGTAGAGGAGAGCATGTATCATGAAGAGGGCGAGCAGGTTCATTGTTACGGTTATCCTCTTGCTCAGCCTTTGCGGGTGTGGGGGCGAACTCGAACGGCCTGCACTGGAAGACATGGCGATGATTGGGGTTATGGGCTTCGATTATGTGGATCGTGAAAAGATCGATATCACCGTATCGGTACCAGTTCCCTCCAAAAATAAGGAGTCCACACAGGTGTACTCGACTTATGCCTCGATGACGAGCGAGGCGATGCTGAATTTCGCGACAAAAGCAGAGAGAACCATGTCCCTCTCGCAATTGCGTGTGATTTTGTTCAGTGAAGAATATGCCCGAAAAGTAGGGATCGGAAAAGTCATCCTTGATCTTTATCGCAATCCGATTGTAGGAGAAAATGTATACATTGCCATCGTAAAAGGAAAAGCGAAAGATGTCATCAAAGGAACCTATAACCACAGGCCAGAAATCAACACGTATTTGAACAACTTGCTCCGTCCGCGAGTGGAAACGGCCTTTTCGTCGTTTGCGACCATTCACGATTTTGTTTTTATGATGACCAGCAACACGATGGACCCTAATGTTCCTTATCTCATCCACAGTGACGGAGAGATTCAGATCACCAAGGCAGCCCTTTTTCGAGTAGACCGGATGATCGGAATGTACTCACAGCGAGAGGGGAAGCTGGTTCAGGGGTTTCTGGGTAGAGAACGCTTGCCCCGTATGAGCTTCGAGTTCCAGCAAGAGACGAAGGCAGGTAAAAAACAAACGGAAAAGGTCATCTTCGATTTTGTGCGGGCAAAAACGAAAGTAAGAAGCAAAGGCAGCCGGAAAAAGCCTGTCATCAACATCGAGCTTCGGGTAAGAGGGATGCTGGTGGGTTATTCAGGCAGCAAGGATTTGGAGAAGCGGGCTCAATTTCGGACCATGGTTCAAGAGCTTGAGAAACGAATCAAAAAGGAAAGCGTGGATATGCTGGTACGTTTTCAAAAGCAAGGGGTCGACCCGGCGCAGCTTGAGGAGAGCATTCGCCAAAAATATTATGGCAAGTGGACGCGCGAAACGGGTCTCGCCCTTTATAAAAAAGCGAAATTAAACGTTAAAGTTCATGTGGATATAGTCGGTTTTGGCACACTGAAATAAGGAGTAACGGTATTCCAGTGTGGCTAGAACAGACGCTTGAATTCGCGCCAGATCGCACCCAAAGTCCGGCGATTTACGTTTTGGAGCTTGCCGTACAACAGGTTCGTTAAACCAATAAAGGTGAGCTCCTGATCTTTCGTATACGGATACCAATTGAACTCTCGCTTGCGTTTGCCCGGATCATGGATGACAGAGATGCTGTGCGTAAAGGCTTGCAAACCTGAAGGTCCGCGATAACGGCCGATGCCACTCTGTTTGACCCCGCCAAAAGGAAGATGGGGATTGGCGTAGCTGATAATGACGTCATTGATGCACACATTGCCGCTGTCGAGTTGACGAGCTACGCGATCCGCTTTTGTTTTATCGGCTGACCATACCGAGGCATTCAGCCCGTACGGTGAGCTGTTAGCCAGGTGAACAGCCTCTTCTTCGGTGGCAAAAGTCATGATCGGCAACACTGGTCCAAAGGTTTCTTCCCGCATGATTTTCATGTCAGATGTCACGTTTGTGAGAATGGTCGGAGCGATATACATGCTGTCAGTGGAAGGAAGTCCTCCGGTGACTGCGGTCGCGCCTGTAGCCAGTGCTTCGCTCACATGCTCGTGGACAATGCCGATTTGTTGGGAAGACGTCATCGAACCGACTTCGGCCTGATTCGGATAACTTTGGCGCAATGCTTTTGTCTTTTCGGTAACCAGCTTGAGAAATTCAGGATAGATCTTTTCATGGACAAAAAGGCGTTCGACAGACATACATACCTGTCCGGAGTTCGTAAAAGCCCCCCACACAGCGCCATTTGCTGCCCGCTCCAGATGAGCGTCTTCAAAAACGATCATCGGGTCTTTTCCGCCCAGCTCTAGTTCTACCGGGATCAAATGCTCCGATGCTGCCGCCATAATTTTTTTACCTGTCGCAACAGAGCCTGTGAAAAATATTTTATCTGGGCAAGCAGCTACCAGCGCCTGTCCAGCCTCGCGTCCTCCATGCAGGACGGTCACGACTCCATCCGGCATAGAAACAGCAGAAAACACCTCTTCAATGAGAAGTCCGGTAGAAGCAGTCACCTCGGAAGGTTTTAAAATAACGGTATTGCCTGCTACGAGGGCAGATAATACGGGAATGATGGCGAGCTGAAACGGATAATTCCACGGAGAGATGACCGCGACGACACCCATCGGTTTGTAGTGGATATACGATTTCTTCGGCCACAGCACGATAGAGGTTGGTACCGGCTGATCGGCCAGCATTTGAGAAGCATGTTTTTCATAAAAACGGATCGTGTCGACAGTGACAAAAATTTCGGTCATGTACGCTTCCAATGTAACTTTTCCGGTAGCCTCACTAATTTTTCGGGCGATTTCTTCGCCGTGATCGACTAAATAGTGCCGCAACCGTGTCAAATAGTCCAGACGCTCGGCCAACGTTGTAGTGGACCAAGCTGGAAAGGCAAGACGCGCACGTGCCATCGCATCTTCTACTTGTTCTGGAGTCGCTTCCTGTAAAGAGCCAAGCAGCTCACCAGTGGCGGGATTTTTCATGGACATGACTGCCATCATGATTCACCTCGATTCAGGAGATTAGGATTCGGAAGAGAAGAGTGTATGCATCAAATGGGCAAAGGTCTGTTCAAAACGGGCAATCGCTTCTTCCGGCTTCTGTAACTCATCGAGCAAAAATTGAAAAAGGAATCCGTCGATTGCAGAGTAAATGAGTGAGATTGCGGAGTCTTCGTCGATGGTCAATGAGGATTGTTCTTCGCGCTGCAATCGTACGAGCATACGAGAGATGAGCTGATGCAGCCGGGACCGAATGACTTTTACCTGTTCACCAAACGCCGGAACGTACATGGACTGTACCTGCAAGTCATACCAGAGCCGATGTAGCTTCCGATCCTCTTGCAGACTTCGGCACAAGACACGGGCTAGAGCAGCTGACCATTCGCCAGATGGAGCTACGAGCACTTCGCGTTCCAATTCCTCCATAAAGCGTCCTTTGTAGCTAGAGATTACAGCGAGCAAAAGCTCTTCTTTGCTTGCAAAGTAATAATGCAGAATGCCAAGTGAGACGCCAGATTCCTTGGCTATGTCGCGCAAGGAAACATGGGCATACCCTTTTTCAGCCAGACAAGCAGTTGCTTGCTCAATCAAAAATGCCCGTTTTGCTTCGGCTTTTTTCTGGGTAGTCACTTTCTCACCTCTTTTTTGGACGATTGTCCAGTTTTTCTGTTTTTATTGTATTTTTACGGATGATGTCTGTCAATGAAAAATGAAAAGAGCTGCCCAAAAAAAGAAGCGGCTTCATTGCCGCTTCTTTTGCCGTTCCCAGCGTCGTAAATACGGATAAGGATCAAATGACCAATCTGCGCCACCTGTTTCCCGATACATACCGTAGTGCAGATGGGGAGGGAATTTGCCTGAGGTCCCGGGCTTCCCATATCCAGAGCTGCCGATATATCCGATGACTTCTCCTGGCTCCACGATGTCACCTGGCTTCATTCCCTTTTTAAACGAGGACAGATGTGCGAAGTAATGGTACACATTGCCCATGTCACGCATGCCGATTCGCCATCCGCCAAACCTGTTCCAGCCGATTACTTCGATGACTCCGTACGCTGTGCTGAGTACAGGGGTGCCGTGACTCGCAAAAATATCGGTCCCCTCGTGGATACGACGCCCACCCCAGCCGCGCGGAGCTCCCCATGTACTGCGGTAGCTGTAATCGTACCTCGCGGGGATAGGAAAATGCCGCTCATCTAGGTCCAGATGTTGATATTTTGCATACACCTGCGCGAACTGTCTGATCGTCTTCACGGAACGATCCCGCTGGTAGTACGACCAGAGACCAATTTGCCAATCCTCGTGGGAGAAGCCGTATTGGGATAGGTAGTGAACGAACGTAATGAGTGCATCGAGATCGTTGTGACGATCTGCGACACCATCGCCATCTCCATCCATCCCAATCCCTTTAAAAAATTGGATGGATACCGGATTTGTATCCTCTGCATCAGGATTAAATGCACCTGCCCAACGCTCGCTTGGAATGTCCACAGCTGTTAGCCGCGAAACGTTTTCTTGCTCCTGCTTCTTCCGGCGTATTTTCATGGTTCGCTCGTATTGATCAATGGCTGCTAAATAATTCCACGGAATGCCGTACATCGATTCCAAGCGCAAAAAAACTTGCAAGCGCTCTTGAAGAACCGGGTCTTGCTCATTGGCGGACGGAGCAATTCCGGCGACGGATTCTAGTGGTGAAATAGCTGCAACCACGCACAAGCTGATCTGAATGATTAGGCGGAAAACTCGCATGCCGTCTCCCTCCTGCCTCGTAGTCTTTTGTTGTAGTTTCTACCAGTTGGAGTGGATTATCCAAGATACTTTTGGAAAGCTTTTTGGCTGTTTTCGAGGAAAGTTTTGTAAATTCGCGGTAAAGGAGGCAGGAGCACACCGTACAGCCAAAGAATTGAAATCAGGAGGAGTGATTCCTTAAAAATCGACCTGAGGAGGCTGTGTGATGAGCAAAAAAGTGTTGATTGTAACAGGCGACGCTGTAGAGGCACTGGAGGTTTTCTATCCGTATTACCGCTGCTTGGAAGAAGGGTATGAAACGGTCATTGCAGCACCAAGCGTGAAAACCCTGCACACCGTTTGCCATGATTTCGAAGCACACAGTGAGACATACACAGAAAAGCCAGCTTATCAGCTTCCCGCCCATGTTGCATTCTCAGACATTAACCCTGAGGCGTTTGACGCCTTGATTATTCCGGGTGGACGAGCACCTGAGCATATCAGGCTCAATGAGCACTTGAAGCCGATTGTGGCGCACTTTTTCGAGACGAAAAAGCCAGTCGCAGCCATCTGCCATGGCTCTCAAGTATTGACCATTGTTCGAGAGCACTTAGCCGGCCGTGAAATCACAGCTTACCAGGCATGCAGACCCGATGTAGAAGCGTGCGGAGCGATCTACCAAACAGAAACGCTCCATGTCGATGGCAATCTTGTTTCCGGACATGCATGGCCAGACTTGCCAGGCTTCATGCGTGAATTCCTCCATTTGCTCAAGTAAAAACCAAGTCCTCCAAACTTCCGTCATTGCTGGCGGAAGTTTTTTCGTTTTTGACAGATGCTTTTCATCCAGCCTTTTCCTCTGTATCATAAAGGGAAAGTATGTTCGTCTGTTTCATGTGAGGAGTGGAATTGATCGTGCTGTCATTTATTCATACAGCGGATGTCCATCTGGATGCGCCGCTTCAAATGCTGGGGGAGCGTTACGAGCTGCGTCAGGATGATTTTCTTCAAACGATGAAAAGAATCCGTGACCTCGTTCGGGAAAAGAAAGCAGACTTCTGGCTCATTGCCGGAGATTTGCTGGAATACCACGGGGGAAGACGATCAACTGCAATGTTTTTACGTGATCTTTTTGCCAGCATCGCACCAATCCCTGTCGTGATTGCACCTGGCAATCACGATCCGTGGCGAGCGGATTCGTTTTATCAAACATTGGAATGGCCAGGGAACGTCTACTGGTTTACACCGGAGTGGGGTGTGTATGAATTTCCCGAAAAGTCGTGCGTGATCTACGGCTGGGGCTTCGGGCAGCCACATGTGTACGAGTCGCCACTCGATACGTTTCCAGGCAAATTGGAAGGGTATGCCCATCATCTGATGGTTCTGCATGCCAGTGTGCTTTCCAATTCAGGAGATGAAGAGCATCATCCGTATGCGCCTGTTACTTTGCAGCAGCTCGTACAGACGGGCATGGACTATGTTGCGATGGGACACATTCACAAGCCGGAGCAATTTATGCATCCCGTCAAAAAACAACCGCTCGCAGCTTATCCAGGCTCTCCAGAAGGACTGACGAGCAAGGAAGCGGGAGAACGAATTGTTTTGTATGGAGAGCTGGAGCATGATGGCAGATTGCAGCTCACGGCGATTCCTGTCCAGTCACGGAAAATTCGAAAGCTGGAAGTCGAAGGGAAAGGAATCGAAACCACTGAGCAGCTCATTGACCGGATGGAGCAGCAACTCGTAGAGGAAAAGGATTCCGATCTGATGTACATCACGCTGACAGGGGAACGCGCTGCGCATTTTCAGCCTCCTTTGTCCGTCCTTCAACAGCGATTTTCCCGTTTTTTTGTGCTGCAGCTGACAGACCGGACCTGGCCTGATGTCGATGAGGACAAGCTGATCGCAGAGGGTGGCGTCTGGGGGAGATGGCTTTCCAAGCTGGCAGAGGCGGAGTCCCGTGCGCAAAATGAGGACGAGCGAGAAATCGTCAGGTTAGCCAAGCAAGAGGCTTTGGCGCGGATTGGAGGGACCATTCGATGAAAATTGAGGAGCTAGTGCTGGGGGGCTTCGGAAAATGGCAGGATGCTACCTTTCGTTTTGCTCCAGGCATCAATCTGTTTTATGCCCCCAATGAGTCAGGAAAATCAACGATCCTACAAGGTGTTTTCGCTGCCTTGTATGGAATGAAGCGCGATTACGTCAAATCAGCGAGATACTTGCCTGAATATGAAAAATACCGTCCGTGGCAGAGTGGTGCGTACGAAACGATCATTACGTACAAATTAGCGGGCAAAACCTATCGCCTGCATCGTCAGTTGACGAAGGAACGGGAAGAAGCGCGCCTCTTTTTGGACCCCGAATGGACGGAAATGACTGATCTTTATTTGGAAGATAGACGCAAGGAACGGAATTTTATCGAAAAGCATACGGGCCTTACACGCAGTTTATTTACGGATTTGACGTGGATCAGGAGGGAACCGCTTCAAGCGGCTGAGCATTTGATTCCGACTTTTACGACTGCGGAAGAAGCCAATCCGGCTGTCCAACAAATTTTGGCGGAGCTGGATCGGGAGGTTGCGGTCATCGGCAAAAAAGAACGGGCTGAAAATACACTTTTGGGAAAAGCCGCTACGAAGGTGGCGCAAAAAGAGCAGGAGAAGGAAAATGCAAAGGCAGCGTGGCGAACGATCAGCCAACTGACGCTGCAAATAGCGGAAGCCACAGAAGAATGTCAGCAATTAGAAATGCGGCGCAGTCGATTACAGCAGCGTCTGGAGCGCTCAACCGGACAAGTAAAAGCGTTGCAGGAACGCTGGCAACGAAGCCATACTCCTGTCAGTCAACAAGACTGGGCGTGGTGGGAGCAAACAGCTCGCTCTGAGGCCGAGGTGGCTATTCACGAAGAGGCAAAACGTGGTTTCACTCAGGTAAACATGCCGACAGGAGCCGTACAACAGAGTGATGACCAGCTCATACCCTTACAACACGATTATGAAAAAGGCGCACAATTGCTCAAGCAACGAGAGGCATTACATATTCGTTTGGCGACCTTGGCTGTATCGGCTCTTTCTACAAGTCCGCGAAGTACAGCCTCACGCAGCACCCGACAAGGCAATCAGGCGAAAAGGAAGCGGGGAGCTGCACTTATGTGGGGCGGCGCAGGGATACTGTCTGTTCTCGGGTTAATCGGTTTCGTGAGTGGACATCCCGTTCTGGGAGGAATTTCTGTGACGGCCGCTTTGTTGCTGTTCGGTTTTGGAGTTTTCTTACTGCGAGTAAAAGGGAGTACGGGCGAACTCAAACAGACAGCAGATCATGATGCTGTACAGGAAAGTCAAAGGGTACAAGAAGATATCGCTTCGCTCGATGCTGAACTCGCCACACTCGTTCAGAAATGGGGGGCGAGTAATTGGGATACATTTTTGGAAAGACGGGAAGTGCTACTGAAAAGCACACGAAAGCAACAATCTGAGCAGCTTTTATCAGAGATGGCTAAAACGAAGCAGGAGGCCAATCTGTCTGCAAGCTGGGGGGAGGCACTTCGGACCTTCCTTGATCAGGAGAAAAGCGCGCTTGAGACCGAACAAGGCAAATTGCGCATCGAGATGGTGGAGATTGAGGAGAGACTGCAGGAGCTGCGGGAACAAATGGCCAGAGGAAATGGGGAGATGGCGGTTCATGAGAGCCTGTCATTATCTCGCGCGACTGATGAGCTTGAGGAAGCGCAGGCAGCACTTCGTCAGCTGCAAAATAAGCGAGATGCCCTTCAATTGGCTCGGGAAATGTTGCAGGAGGCAGTAGGGGAATGGCGGCGGGATAGTACACCTGCTGTGAACCAGCAGGCTTCGGAGATCATCGAGCATATTACAGGGGGAGCGTATCGGGATGTCAGACTCGATCCCCGTGACGGATTTGCCGTCCGTTTGCTGGAACCCATCAAGCAAATGGTGCTCGAACAGGACCAATGTTCCACTGGAACCATTGATCAGCTATACCTTGCCCAGCGTTTGGCTTTGGTGCATCATGCCAAGCAGTCGGAGCCATTGCCGCTCTTTTTCGATGATCATTTTGTCCATTATGATGAAGAGCGCCTGCGTCGAACACTTGAATATATAGCGATGCTGGCACAAGAGCAGCAAGTGTTTCTTTTCACCTGTCATGAACGAGAGCTACGCATGCTGGAGCCATTGCTTCGTCAAGGGAACCGCCATGCCGTGCATCGGATCGGGTAATTGTTTCCGAGGGAGGAAAGAGGTTGCCCCTCTGAAATCCAACCTCTATAATGGAGATTGTTATTGTCTTGTACCATGATGTCACATGAGGAGTGAGCCCTATGACGCAACGCAAGCCGGAGTGGCTCAAGATCAACCTTGTTTCAGGATCAGAACTAGCCAGCTTTAAAGAGCTTAAGCAAACCATGCGCACGAAGACGCTACATACCGTTTGTGAAGAAGCGAAATGCCCCAACATTCATGAATGCTGGGCAAGCGGTACAGCAACTTTCATGATTTTGGGTGATATATGTACCCGTGCCTGTCGTTTTTGTGCAGTAAAAACTGGACTACCGACGGAGCTGGATACAGCTGAACCAGAACGTGTAGCAGAAGCAGCAGAACAAATGCGTTTGAAGCATGTCGTTGTTACTTCCGTTGCTCGTGATGATTTGGCAGATGGAGGCGCACAGATTTTTGCCGATACGATTCATGCGATTCGTCGTCGACTGCCGTTTGCCTCTGTAGAAGTATTGATTCCTGATTTTATGGGGAACTGGGATGCGTTAAAAGCGGTCATGGACGCAAAGCCTGACGTATTAAACCACAACATTGAGGCAGTTCGCCGGATGTCAGATCGCGTACGGGCAAGAGCCAAATACGATCGGACGCTGGAACTGTTGAAAAAGGCGAAGGAATTCCAGCCGAGCATTCCGACGAAGTCCAGTCTGATGATTGGTGTAGGCGAGACGATGGAGGAAATCATCGAAACGATGGATGACCTGCGTTCTGTCGATGTCAACATCATGACGATTGGTCAGTATTTGCAACCGACCAAGAAGCATTTGAAGGTAGAAACGTTTTACCATCCAGATGAATTCGCTCGCTTGAAGGATGAAGGCATGAAGCGTGGCTTTAGTCACGTGGAGTCAGGGCCATTAGTACGCAGCTCGTACCACGCTCACGAGCAGGCGAGTGCCGCGAAGGAAACGATTGCGAAAGAATCCATGCCAAAAGCGCAATAATAAGTAACCCCCTCAACCGCCCTATACGAGCGGAAAAGAGGGGGTTTTTCACTACATGGGGGAGAGGGCTTTAGCGACTGGTTGTAGCTTTGTGAGTTGCCTTCACGTTATGGGATGTTCCACCCATACGCTTGATAAGCGTTTCAATGCTTTTCGCATCTTCTGTACGTGCTGTACTCACGTTGCTGGAGCGACTTGCTACACGAGCGATTTCTTGGATGTCATTTGGATTATCGGTAACATACACTTTGTAATAGCGTGGTGAAACCGATTCGGCGTTCATTTTTGCTTGTTTTTTCGCTGTGTGCGCATCTGCTCCTTGTGTGTGCACACCTACTAAAACTTCTTTATCCGTTACCAAGACCGTAGAACGCTGAACGCCAGGGCAACTGGCAGTGACATTCCCTACAGCTTTTGCCAATGCATCACGGTCTACATAGACGTTTGTTACACTGGCGGTTTTCATATGCTGACGGTCAGTCTGCGCATAGCCCATGCGTGGCATTCCGGTTTGCATGACTCCTGCTCCACCGCGGTTCAAAGCATGCTGCTGATAAATGGAATGGTGTCTTCCAGTGGGAGTATTGTAAACACCTGCTGTACCCATACCTGTTGTACCCATACCAGCTTTATGATCCGTAAAGGCATTGTACGGTCTCATACCGCTTGTGTAGGCGTTGTAGTTGTTTACATTTGCATGTGGATAGGTACCATTTGGATATACACCATTGTTAATCCCAGCATTGTTGGTCAGTCCCATGCCATTACGGATGTGAAGTCCATCACGTGTTCCGTCATAGTTGCGGACATGAAGCCCGTCGAAATTAGTGGTGCTTGTACCGTTGTAATTACGAGTGTGATGATACCCGTCGATGTTCGTCGAGCGCATGCCATCGTAGTTACGGACGTGCATTCCATCAAAATTTCGAACGTGCGGAGCAGACTGGTACGACATCGTCTTGTTCGGATGCGTGTAATTAGGCGCAGCATTGTTGTAACAACCAGTAGCTAAGAGCGCAATACCTGCAATTGCAGGATACAACCATGTCTTTTTCAATGGTAACACCCCCTACACGATAGAATGTCCAAAGGCACAGGTCAGTTATCGTGGGAAATTTAGCTCATGTTGCGTGAAATATGATAAGATGGACGTAGTATACATGCGTAAGGAGGAAGCGAGTTTGATTCGCACGCAAGCCGGTACTTATGAAGTCATGGAAGTAAATCGAGACGGCTGGAACCTTGAAGCGTTCAAGGAGCGCTATAGCGACATCCTCGACAAGTACGATTATATTGTAGGGGACTGGGGCTATGGTCAGCTTCGTCTTCGTGGGTTTTATATTGACGCTAATCGCAAAGTACCGTTCGAGCAGCGGATCGCCGCTTTGGATGAGTACCTGCATGAGTTCTGCAATTTTGGTTGTCCGTACTTCGTTTTGCGCAAGGTGAAAGCAAACGTTGGCAACGGGGACGACCAAAGCGGGCAAGACGAAGCTGCCTTTGATGTCATTATTGATATTCGTCAGGACATTCCTCGTGAAGAGGGTGGCTCTTCGCCCTATGTAGAACGAAAAGAACGCAGACGCTATCACCCGCGTCAAAATAAACAGGATCGCCAGAACAATGCTGGCGCGGATCGCAATGGGGCAGGGAGAAACGAACGCGGGGAGAAGCCAAAGTTTCAAAAGGATCGACCTGATAAAAACGGCAAGGACTCCAACTCACGAGAGCGCCGTCCCAATCATTTGAAACCCAATCGCGAACGCGATAAAGTCCCAACAGGACCAAATACACCAAAGCGTGAATCCTAAAAATGAATCAGAATAACCGAAGCATAAAAAAAGAGCCCTGTATGTCAGGGCTCTTTTCGTTTTTCGATCTAAAAACCACCGGGTCCACCAAAACCACCAGGTCCACCCAAACCACCGAGTCCACCAAAGCCACCGGGTCCACCAAAGCCACCGGGTCCACCAAAGCCACCGGGTCCACCAAAACCACCTGGTCCACCAAAACCACCTGGTGCTCCACCCCAACCAGGCCAGCCCCATGTGGGCCAATAGCCAGGCCAGCATGTATTGCATCCCCACCAAGGATATGGCTGTGGGACGACAACGACCTCAGGACCTCGTCTTCTACGGAAAAAGACAGGATGAGCCTGATCTTCTGGAATGTATTGAAAATCCTGGTTTGCTGAGTAATAAGGTGGCTGGTCATATTGTGCAGGAACAAATTGGTTTTGATCGTATTCGTTTTGATCATATTGAGTTTGATCGTATTGGTTTTGGTCGTAAGAGCTTTGGTCATATGGATAAGATTGCATGATGCGATTCGCACTCCTCTCGTTATCTGTCTGTGCATCTGTGCAGTAGCAGTATACGAGGCATACGCCTGTAAGGAGCATTGTCCAGATGGAATTGGGCGGGGGATACAAATAAAAAAAGGAAGAGCCTACAATCGCTCTTCCTTTGGTGAATTAAATGGCTGCTTCCAAAAATGATTTCAATTCTTCTGCTTCACGCTCGTTCAAGTTGAACGCGAATTCCAGATAGCCTTCTTCTTCCAGATCATCATGTCCAATAATAGCGGAGCGTCCATTTTGAATGTTGATGACAATCGCCTTCCCATAAAAACGGCTGGTCGTTGTAATCGCGAGGTCAAAACGTGTAGCTTCACCCGTGAAGCTGACAAAGCGCGTTCGAGTATCCTCAGCTTCGTCGTACAAGTAGAACAAATCATTTGCCATATAGGTATCCCTCTACTTCCATAAAAGATTTGGTTTGTGTTCGGTATTGTGTACAGCGCGGACAAAGCGAATGGTTTTGGTTTTAGCACGCATGACGATCGAATGAGTTTCCACCATATCATCACCGAGATAGCGCACGCCTTGCAACAGCTCTCCATCAGAGACGCCTGTTGCAGCAAAAATGGCGTCATCCCCTTTGACCAGATCGTTCAGCGTCAGGAGCTGCTCCGGATTGTCTAGTCCCATTTTGATGCAGCGCTCGCGCTCGCTGTCGTTTTGCGGCTTGAGCTGGGCTTGCATGTCGCCACCCAAGCACTTGATCGCCGCGGCACTGATCACGCCCTCTGGCGCACCACCGATACCCAAGAACAGGTCAATCCCTGTATGGGGCAGACAAGCAGCAATCGCAGCACCCACATCGCCATCTCCAAAAAGCTTCACTCGCGCACCCTTTTCGCGAATGGCGTCAATAATCGCTTGGTGGCGGTCGCGTTCCTGAATAATGACCGTCACATCTTGCACGCGCTTGTTATTTGCTTTTGCTACAACCTCTATCATTTTATCCACGGGATCGTAAAGGTTGATTTGTCCGGCAGCACGTTTGCCGACGGCCATTTTCATCATGTACATGTCTGGTGCATGCAACAGTGTTCCACGGTCACCGATGGCGATAACAGACATGGCATTGTTGTGACCCTTGGCGACAATCGTCGTTCCTTCTAGCGGATCAACCGCCACATCTACCTCAGGCCCACCTGCTTCCGGGTTACCGAGCTTTTCACCGATATAGAGCATGGGGGCCTCATCCAGTTCACCTTCGCCAATGACGACGGTACCCCTCATGTTGATCGTATCAAACATGGCGCGCATGGCGCTGGTCGCTGCTCCATCTGCTTCATTCTTTTTCCCGCGTCCCATCCAGTGAGAAGAGGCGAGTGCAGCCATTTCCGTTACCCGCACAATTTCCAGAGCCAATTCGCGTTCCACAGTGTGTTCCTCCCCTTATGCTTGCCGGCAAAAATTCACCCCATCATTGTAACATAAAGTAATACGTGATTCGTGACAGGTCGTACAAATTTGGTATACTGAGGGATGAAAAGAGGTGAAACCGGTGAGCAATTCCTATTTGCAGGAAGGGGAATTGGTGCTTCTCGTCCTGGTGCTAACATTTGTGTTTACCGTTTACTACTCAAAACGCAAATCAAAAAAGCGAAAGTAAGGAGAAATATATGTACGACGTGAATACAAAACGAATCGACCAAGTATTGGAACATATGTCTCGTATGCTTGATCTGTTGGACAAGCTCAGCGAACGAGGAGCCGAAGCGGTTTTGGCGGATGAAGTAGCTGTTGCAGCGATGGAGCGAGCCCTGCACTTGTCTATCGAAGGAATAGTGGATGTCGGAAACGCACTGATCGATGGATTCATTATGCGAGATCCAGGAAGCTACAGCGACATCGTGGAAATTTTACGGGATGAGCAAGTTATCACGGATGAACAGGCTTTGATCCTGACACGTGTAACTGATTTCCGCAAGCACCTGGTCAATGATTATACAACTGTGCCGGTCAATGAGATGTACAGCCTGGTAGAAGAAGCTGCTGGTACTATTCGTCAGTTTGAGCCACAGGTGAGAGCTTTCCTGAAAAAAGAACTGTTTTAAAAGTGTTTTCAATCCATAACCAACGTAGCGGATATTTTATACAAAAGACTTTCGTTTGTTTACTAAAACGTCTTCATCCACTACAATAGGGAGAAAGGACGGTGATACGTATGACAAACGAAGGAACGTCCACTCGTGATCAAATCCTGCACATGCTCAAGGTCAAAGGTTCACTCCCTGTCAGCGACATGGCCGTCGAGCTAGGGATTACTGAAATGGCGGTTCGACGTCATTTGAACACCCTGGAGAGAGATAATTTGATCAAGTCTACGCTTGTTCGCCAAGCGATGGGACGCCCAACGAATGTTTATTCATTGTCGCAGGAAGCAGACGAACTGTTCCCGCGCAATTATTCTCATTTGACATTAGATTTTTTACAAGACATAAAGGAAATCGATGGTTTGTCCAAAATAGAGATGCTATTTAGACGCCGCGAGAATCGCTTGGAGGAGACTTATCGCTCCCACATGCAAGGTGACTTGGAAAATCGTGTAGCTAAGCTGGCCGAGCTGCAAAACGATAAAGGCTACATGGTGGAATGGGAAAAGGACGAAAATGGAGACGGCTATCGGATTCAGGAGTTCAATTGCCCAATCTCGCAAGTAGCTCGTGAATTCAACCAAGCGTGCAGCTGTGAGCTCTCCTTGTTCCGTCGGGTTTTGAATGCCAATGTCGAGCAAACCACATGCATGGCAAAAGGCGGAGACAAATGCGTGTTTCACATCAAGGAAGCGAAATAAGCTAGCCATAACGAAAGTCCACTCGAGCTGGGTGGATTTTTTCTTTGTTTACAAAATTTACCAGGCATAGGATTCGGTTAGAGTCCTGTGCCTTTTTTTCTATAATCAGGCAGGCATTAAGTACCTTTTTGCTCCATTCTTGCAATCTTAATGTTGTTTTAACGTTTTCTTTATGTTGGACATCTACTATTTATAGTGTAAAAAAACAACCAAACACACAGAAAACAACAGAAAGGTGGAATGATATCAGGATAATATTGGTGAATCGGATGGGCGTCGTGACGAAAAACAGTTGAGGAGAGATCCGTAATGAAAATGAAAAAAATGGTATCAAGTATAGCTGCTTCTGCCATCTTGTTGGGTGGGATCCTGCCAGTCGTTGATTCCGCTCATGCAAAAAACAAATCTCCCGAGAAAAAGATGACGATGACATTTGACGTGATCAGTGACATCCAAGGAGACCTCCGAGATTTTGATCATGTTTTGCAAGACATCAATGAGGAAAATCCAAAATCCAAAGCATTGATCATTAACGGTGATATTACTCCTCGCGGTTACGATTTTGAATATCAAGCCGTGCAAGATGTGCTCGATAAAAATCCTCACCCTGAAAATGTGTGGTCCAGCATTGGCAATCATGAGTTTTATGTGCCGAAGTGGAAGAATCCCCAAACACTTGCACAAAGTACATGGCCAAACGGCACAACGGAAGAAGAGTTGTTCGATAACTTTTACGAATTCAGTGGAGAAGACAAAGTCTATCACCAAAAAGAAATCGATGGATATCCCTTCCTCTTCCTCGGCACAGAAAAATACATGAAATACCACGATCCAAAATTGTGGGATGAAGTATACATGAGCGACGAGCAACTGGATTGGCTGAAAGATAATCTGAAGCGTTATAGCAAGAAGGACAAGAATAAGCCCATTTTTGTATTCTCCCACCATGTGCTCCCGGACAGTATCTCGGGCTCCAGACAAAATCCATACACGAACGATTACCTGGATGTGGACAAGCTCCTTGACATCTTGAAAGACTATCCGCAAGTCGTTCTCTTCACGAGCCACACCCATTGGGATCTGAACCTGCCGGACTGGGCAGGCAAAAAGAAAGTCAAAGGCGGAGACAAACGCGGCTTTACCGTCGTAAACACGGCCGGCATTGAAACGGGATGGATGTCAGCCGGTCCAGATGGGGGCGAAAAAGTCACGCCGGATGGAGGGGCTTTCAAGCAAGGACTGCGCTTGCAAGTGTACGGTAATGATGTCGTCATCCAAGCGTATGACTACCAACACGATAAAGTAATTAAGAAGCTCAGCATCCGTTATGGAAAAATCGAGCAGTTGCCGCCGGATGTACAGGCGGATGATGATGATAACGTGCTTGTCAACGCGACGCAATACATGGAGTACGCAGTTGGCAAGCCAAGAAACTGGCGGGATTATGATCCCGAAAATCCACCGACATTTCCAGGATTCCAGATCGTGTATGTCCGTCATAAAGGGGAAATGAACCTGGAAGCAGGTACGCCAATCATGGTCAAATTCAAGAAATAACGGGATAGACAGAATCGTGACGATGAGAGGAAGAGACGACTAGACAAAAAGCAGGAAGCGGTGGAAAGCCGTTTCCTGTTTTTTTGCGATAGAAAGGACGAAGGTTTACACTAAGAGGGGAGCGCTTGTACAACCGGCTTACGACAACAGATGGGAGATGGATCAAAGTGAAACAATACAAAGGCTACTTGCTTGATCTAGATGGAACGATTTATCGGGGAAAAGAAGCGATTCCGGGAGCTGCAGCATTCATCACCCACTTACAAACACATCAGATTCCGTATTTATTCCTGACCAACAATTCTTCAGCCTCTGCACAGCACGTCGCAGAACGGCTGGTAGCAATGGGCATAGAAGCACAGGCTCAGGACGTGTACACCACGAGCATGGCGACCGCTACCTATTTACGAGAGCAAGCACCAGCGGGTACACGCGTTTACGTGATTGGAGAGGCGGGCTTGCATGATCAGCTGACGGATGCAGGCTATGTGATTACAGAAGAAGATCCGGCTTATGTCATCGTTGGGATTGATCGTGCCTTTACGTATGAAAAGCTGGCGATCGCCGCACGCGCTATCCGTGCAGGAGCAACTTTTATCGCTACAAATGCAGATGCAGCCTTGCCGACTGATGCTGGTCTGTTCCCCGGCAATGGTTCACTGGTGGCAGCCGTCTCCGTTGCCTCCGCGACCAAACCTATCGTGATTGGCAAACCGGAGTCCATCATCGTCCGTTACGCTCTAGATCAGCTTGGTACAGCTGCGGCTGACACGCTGATCGTCGGGGACAATTTATATACGGACATTGAGGCAGGTGCCAACAGCGGCTTGGACAGCTTGCTCGTTTTGACAGGCTATTCCACGCGCGAAGAAGCAGACAAGCATCATGCTGCGCCTACCCATATTGCGGAAGACTTGCCTGAATGGCAGCAACGAATCTCCCTATGATTCTGCGCATTCTTCCTGCTGCTTCTGGCGGTGGGCAATACGGCTGGAGGCGGCTGCTGCGACCGCACCGACGAGATCGTCCAAAAAAGTATGGACACCAAAACGCTTGTCGTTGAGATCGGCGAGTTTGCCGTGCTTCAGCTTGTCTACATAACCGAAGTTGGTGAATCCAATGCTCCCGTATAGGTTGACGATGGCGAGGGCGAGTACCTCGTCTATGCCATACAGAGGCTCGTCTGATTCAATAATCGCCTGAAGCGGGGGCAGCAGCTGCTTTTGTTCGGCGAGGATGTCGAGTTGAATTCCGGTCAGCAACGCGTTTTGGACCTCACGTTTTTTCAAGACGGCAGCAACACTGTCCAGACACATGTTCAAGGTGATGTCCGGGATGTATTTTGACTGCAGGAACATGACGATTTCAGCAATGTCGTTCATACTGACTCCTCGTTTTTTCAAAAGCTCAATAACGAAGTCCAGACAACTCTCGCTATTTAGTGGATGCTCACTCATGCTTGTGGTTCCTCCTTTTTAACGTGCGTGTTCAAAAAGCCGACTTTTCAGCACCCAGAAAGTCGGCATGAATGTATCTAGTATCTGCATACAGATAGGCACCTATCCCGATCCAATGACATACAATGCCAGAAGAGCAGTATGCAAGGAGGGTGAACGACTGTATGGAAGAAAAAGAGCTTCTTCAGGAGAAGTACGGTTTTGAACTCCAGGGATATCGCACGACGGGGGCAAGCAAGGTACTGGAAACGGATCGAGGCCTTTACTACATGTTCGAGGCGCCAGCCGGATATAAATACAAAAGCAAGTTTATTGAGAAAGTAAAACAGCATTTGAGTCAACAGCAAAACATTCGCTTGTTAAAGCTGGTGAACACAACAAGCGGGCAGGCTCACATCGTTGATGATGAGCAGCTTTACTATTTATATAGAGGCGTGCGAGAGGCGGCTCCAGACAATCCACATTATTCCAGTGGTCAATCACTCGCACAGTTCCATCTGGCCACGAGTGATTTTTCATCTGACAAGATGTTTATCCCCTTTAGCTCTCTTGGCAACTGGCCGAGCACGTGGCGAAAAAAGCTACGGAATTTTAATGAGTATCGGGATGAGATGGATGAGGAAAATGTAGAGCTCGCGCCAATGGATGAATATTTGTTGACCTGCTTCACGTACATTACTCAACTCGGGGAATTGTCCGTTCAATATTTGTTGGATGCTGGATACGATAAAGTCGTGAAGGAAACAGCTGGTCTCGGGAAAGTAGCCTACCAAAATTTTGATCAAGGGTATATGCTATGGAAAGAGAAGGATGTACGTCTAATGGCAGGTGAATGGAACTGGGTTCTTGATATGCGTACTCGTGATGTGGGGCAGTGGATCAAAGCCGAGACAAAGCGAAGCGGCTGGAATGAAGAGGCTGTGACCAGCTTTTTCGACGGCTACAACAGCATCTCTGCTCTGCAGCCAGATGAATATGCCGTGATTTTTGCGCTCATGCTCTACCCAGGCAGGTTTTTGAAGCTCGTGGAGACCTATATGGAGTTGCCGGTAGAAGAGCGCCAGGAAGTCAACATCCAAGCATGGCAAACGCAGTTGGAAGACGAGCTCGCGAAAATAGAAGACGGACTTCGTAAGTACCCCCTATTCATTGCACAGCGTTATGACGTATCCATTCCACAAATTGATTGGTTGTGGAGGAAAAAAGATGATCAAGCAACAAGTTTTCGTTACAAGGAAACTCAATCCTGAAGTGATCGCGATGCTTGAAAAAGTAGCCCAGGTCGAGCAATGGACAAAAAATACGCCGATTCCGCGTGAGTTGTTGCTGGAAAAGATTAAACATGTAGATGCCGTCTTGACCATGCTGACAGAACGAGTGGACGAGGAATTTTTGGCGTGTACCAAACGACTCCGAATCGTGGCGAACATGGCGGTCGGTTACGACAATATTGATTTGGAAGCGTGCAGACGACACGAGGTCATCGTAACCAACACGCCCGATGTGCTGACAGAGTCTACAGCCGATTTGGCTTTCGCTTTATTGATGGCAACAGGCCGCCGATTGACGGAAGCCAATCGATTTTTATTGCAGGGGGAATGGACATCGTGGAGTCCGACCCTCATGGCTGGACAAAATGTATATGGTTCGACTCTGGGGATTATTGGGATGGGACGAATTGGGGAAGCGGTGGCGAGACGCGCCAAAGGATTTGGCATGCGGATCTTGTATCACAACCGGAATCGCAAACCGCAGGCTGAGCAAGAGACAGGAGCGCGGTATGCTGATTTGGCGGAGCTTCTGCAAGAGTCCGATTACGTCGTTTTACTTACCCCGCTGACAGAGGACACACGCATGTTGATGGGGGAAAAGCAATTTTCGCTCATGAAAGAAACCGCTGTGTTTATCAATGTTTCTCGTGGCGGGACAGTCGATGAGTCTGCACTGTATCAAGCGTTGGTAGATAAAAAAATTTGGGCGGCTGGCCTGGACGTTTTTGCAGTCGAGCCTGTCCCGATGGATAACCCGCTCTTGCAACTGCCGAATGTAGTCGCATTGCCACATATCGGTAGTGCAACAGTGCAAACGAGGGCGGAGATGGCGAGGCTGGCTGCTGCTAATATCGTAGCGGTGCTAAGTGGAAGGGGACCACTGACTGCCGTATGAACACGTTCGTTGTTTTGATTGCAGGACTCCTCGTGCTTCTCTTGATTGCAGCAGTAGCCGTTTCGTTTCACGTAACCTGGCGTTTGACTCATCCTGTACGAAAACCGATTCACATGGAACCCCGAGATTTTGGAATCGAACAGGCGGAGTCCGTTGTTTTTTCGAGCAGAGAAACAAAGATTTCGTTGGCTGGATGGTACTTGTCGGCAGAAAAAAATGGGCGGGTTTCGAATGGAAAAACGCTGATCTTTGCTCACGGATATAGTCAAAACAGATTAGAGCCACATCTGCCAGCGTTGTCTCTGGCTGCAAGACTGGTTCAGGCCGGCTTTGATGTATTGATGTTCGACTTTCGCAATGCGGGGGAGTCCAGCAAAGCACTGACTACGATTGGTCTTCGGGAACAGCAAGACCTGCTTGGGGCCATCGATTTTGCAGCAGCGAAGAAGCCGGAGCACAGACTCGGCCTCGTCGGATTTTCCATGGGGGCGGCAACCTCCTTGATGGTTGGCGGAGTGGATGAACGCATCACAGCAATTGTGGCAGATTCACCGTTCTATTCCTTGCGTGAATACTTGGCTGAGAACTTGCCGCAGTGGACGGGCCTGCCACGAGCTCCATTCAACTGGCTCATTCTTACCTTGTGTCCTGTTTTGCTAGGAGCCAACCCGCGAGACGTCAATCCATATCAGGCAGTCCAGCAAGCGAACAAACCGATTCTTTTTATACACGGGACAGGCGATACGACGATCCCACTGGTAAACAGCGAACGACTCTTTGAGCTGACCCAAGACGAAGATTCTGAGATTTGGATCGTACCGCGAGCGGGTCACGTCCGCAGCTATGCGTTAGTTCCTGAAGAATATGGGAAGCGTGTCATTGCCTTTTTGGAAAAAGGAAGGGAAAAGTAGAAATGAAAAAAGCAGCTACGCGGTTGCTGTAGCTGCTTTTAGGTCGATGTGACTGGATTAGAATACTTGTTGAACTTCTTTGATGCCTGGGATTTCTTCCACCAGTGCACGCTCGATTCCTGCTTTCAGGGTGATGGTAGAGGAAGGGCAGCTACCGCAAGCACCCATCAGGCGCAGCTTCACGATGCCATCTTCTACATCAACGAGTTGTACGTCTCCGCCGTCACGTTGCAGGTAAGGACGCAGTTTATCGAGAACTTCTTGTACTTGATCCATGATATCCATGTTACATTCACTCCTTTCCAACCTCTCCTTTATTATAATCATACCATGGTGAGAAATCCATGGCTTACATGCCCTGTTGACACTTTGAAGTTCCACTTACACACCGAAGTTTAGTAGCATGGACTTTTTGTAATCTTTGCATGTTATAATGAAAAAGAAAGAAGCAAGTACTTCAATATAAGGAGTCAGATCTTCGTGAACGTATTTCGCAATGTGAAGGAACTGATTGGTAATACGCCGATCGTCGAAATTACACAATTTGAGCTCCCTGAAGGTGTCCGCTTGTTCGCCAAGCTGGAGTATTTTAACCCAGGAGGCAGCGTAAAAGACAGACTCGGCATGGAGTTGATTCGTGCCGCAGAGGAGAATGGCCAATTGGCCCCAGGTGGTACCATTATCGAACCGACAGCAGGAAATACAGGAATTGGTGTAGCGCTGGCCGCTGTAGGAACTGGTTATAAAGTCATCTTCTGCGTACCAGCGAAGTTTTCCGAGGAAAAGCAAGAGCTGATGCGTGCTCTTGGAGCAGAAGTCGTCAATACACCAACAGAGTTGGGGATTAAGGGTGCAATCGCCAAGGCAAAAGAACTCGCAGAATCGATTCCAGGTGCTTTTGTACCACAGCAATTTGCTAACCCAGCGAATCCAGACGCACACTACAAGACAACAGGTCCGGAAATTTGGAGTCAAATGGACGGCCAAGTAAACGTATTTGTGGCAGGCGCGGGTTCTGGCGGTACTTTCATGGGTGCTGCTCGCTACTTGAAGGAACAAAACCCAAACGTAAAAACGGTAATTGTCGAGCCAGAAGGTTCCATCTTGAATGGGGGAGAATCCGGCCCGCATAAAACAGAAGGGATCGGCATGGAGTTTTTGCCTCCGTTCATGGATACGAGCTACTTCAACGCCATTCACACGATTCTCGATGTGGAAGCATTCGATCTGGTCAAGCAGCTGGCAGCCAAGGAAGGCTTGCTCGTAGGCAGCTCCTCAGGTGCAGCCATGGCAGCGGCACTGCGCGAAGCAAGAGAAGCAGCTCCAGGGACGAATATCGTTACACTGTTTGCCGACGGCAGCGAACGTTATCTAAGCAAGAAAATTTACCAGGGGGGAATTTAAGATGCGTATCAAAACTCGTCTGATCCACGGCGGAATCGATGGAGATCCACATACAGGAGCCGTATCCGTTCCAATTTACCAGGTAAGTACTTATAAACAGGAAGCCATTGGTGTTCACAAGGGCTTTGAATACTCCCGTACCGGGAACCCGACCCGTCACGCATTGGAAACATACATCGCAGAAATCGAAGGCGGCGCTCGCGGCTTTGCATTTGGTTCGGGTATGGCGGCACTCTCTACCATCCTCTCCATGTTTAACAAAGGCGACCATCTCGTGGTAGGTGACGATGTATACGGTGGTACTTACCGCGTCGTTACACGTGTATTCTCCCGTATGGGTCTGGAAGCGACCTATGTAGATACGAGTGATCTGGCAGCAGTAGAGGCGGCAATTCGCCCGGAAACCAAAGCAATCATTATGGAAACACCGACAAACCCGCTGCTGAAAGTAAGCGACATCAGCGCGTTGGCGGGCATCGCGAAAGCAAAAGGCGTTCTTCTCGTGGTAGACAACACGTTTATGACACCTTACTGGCAAAATCCGCTGGATCTCGGTGCTGACATCGTGTTCCATAGCGCAACGAAATATTTGGGCGGACACAGCGACGTGGTAGCAGGTCTGGTTGTAGCAAAAGATGCGCAAGTGGGCGAAGACCTCCATTTTGTGCAAAATGCAATTGGCGGTGTGCTTGGACCACAAGATTCTTGGCTGTTGCTGCGCGGTATGAAGACGCTGGGAATTCGGATGGAAGAGCATGAGCACAATGCTCGTACGCTGGCAAAATGGCTGTCTGAGCGCAGCGATATCAAACGCGTGATCTATCCTGGTCTGTCCAGCCATTCCGGTCATGAGCTGATTCAAAAGCAAGCGCGTGGCTTCGGTGGCATGATTTCCTTCGACGTAGGCAGCGCAGAGCGTGCTGACGAAGTGTTGGCAAAGGTAAAATACTACACGCTAGCAGAATCGCTGGGTGCGGTGGAGAGCTTGATCAGCGTACCTGCACGCATGACACATGCTTCTATCCCGGCGGAGCGCCGTGCTGAACTGGGCATTACGGATGGCTTGGTGCGCATCTCTGTTGGTATTGAAGATGTTCAGGACTTGATTGAGGACCTGGACCAAGCATTGTCCTAAGCTAGCTGACCCGGGGAGGGCGGATATAGTGACTGTCGATATCAAGGTTTTTGGAACAGAGCAATTGTGCGCAAGCTGCGTCAATTTGCCATCTGCAAAGGAAACAGCCGAGTGGCTGGAGGCGGCACTCTCTCGCAAATATGGGAGTGACAGCATCCGCATCGTTTATAGCGACTTTCAACAGCCGCAGACAGACGATGACAAAAGCTGGGCGAATCGCATTATCGAGGAAGATTTATGGTATCCGCTTGTCGTAATTTCCGGGGAAATTGTCGGTGAGGGAAATCCGAAGTTAAAAGATATCTATGAAAAGCTGGAGAGCATGGGTGTACAGCCGATTGCTTCTTTGGCAGAATAAGATCACTCAAAAAACGACCAGATGATCTATATCTGGTCGTTTTTCTTTTTAGAGTAACAGTCTGAGCGCAACTTTGAAGGTCAAGAAGCGTTTAACTAGCATCCAAAGAAAAAGGGTGATTTTTCTATGTTTGGAAAAAAGATGGCGTTTAGCGTTCTAGCATGCTCCCTTTGTTTATCCACCATACTTGTTACCCCATCTGCTACAAATATTGCAGAAGCAAACACAGCGAGCTACCGAATTACATATAAACTTCCGCCCAATCCGGAAAAATACTTGTTTTTGAATGTACAGATGGTCTCTATTACTAATCCGCATCCATTGTCTTTGCAACTGCGCCCTTATTCATCCGATGACTATATAATCGACATGGAAACGGAAGAATCGTATCACAAAATGAATTTCTCTTATCGCGTGAAATTCTTATCCTCGAAAAAAGGATTTCTCTGGAATCTGTATCACTTTATCGGTACTCTACCTCCAGCATATCCGGCTGACATGAATCTGGATGAGCTAGACCAAGGCATTAAGAATACGGACGCCTATTCAAATGAGGGGAGAGCTCTACGAGAAACCAGAGCCCAATGCAATATGAATGCCCGCCTGCAGCCTCTTGTTCAAGCCGGTTACGTCATGCCAAATGAGATCGACGATGGGATCGCAACGAAGGAGTTCGTCGCGACCGTTCTGTATCGGATGTTCGGAACCGTTCGACCTTTCCACGGAGGAATTGATCTGAAGGATTCGGAGAATGTCGCTGTGCGCTGGGCAGTTGAAGTAGGCTTGCCGGGTTATGTAGTAGATAGCGAAGGCTATATTCATCCTGATTCACCACTTAGCATGGAATCCGGTCCGGAAAAATACGCACAGGAGCATGCGTATGATCGTCTGCAGCATTTTATGAAACTCATTCTTCCCGGGAAAAAGACTGAATCAGGTTGGGAGTACTATCAGGTGAAATTAGCACCGGGTATGGTGCCGACACAACCGCGCGATCTCATTTCAGTCAATGGAAAGCCCTATAATGATGATCCTGTTTACTCTATTACAGAGACCCAAGAATACCAAAATGCTAGTAGAAAAATCGGGCAGTACTTTATTCCGAAGTTTCCCCAAATGATCGATCAAGCACGTAAGGATGCCCTAAAGCCTCGGGCATGGGACTGGAGCCGCGATCTAATTCACCATCCTCATTTTTCCAAGGAGATTGCCGCCTATCGTAAAAACAAAAGCAGCAAAAATCTGAATGCCGTCTACCAAGCTGTAAGAAAGCACTACAACCTCAGTATCCGTCAAGACTCGGCTGCCATTATCAAAAGTGTGCTGGATAACGTCAAGTAACGTGCTGTTTACTATTTGTATATCATTCGTAAACATTTTGTAACGAACTAGAGCAGGCTTCGTCCTATAGTAGTAAATGTAACCAATAACTTACCATCTAGTGGAGGCCATAACGATGAATAAAAAATGGATGAAGCCTGTTACATATTTGCTGCTTGCAGGAGTTGTAGGCGTAGCTGGATTTTCTGCAATGAACACACAAGTAGCTCACGCAGACTCTGAAAAAGGAAAGTTGTTTTCTGCCGCAGCTGAATTGAAGCTCGCGAAAAACACCTATGTGATCGATCAAAAAACAGCTGACGTGAATGGCGATAAGAAGGATGACGTCGTATACCTGATTGGCGAAAAAGAAAAAGCGGATGACATCTATTCCTCCACTATGAACATCGTAGTAAAAGACGGAAAATCCGGCGCTTATAGCCAAACGGATATCAAAGAACTGGGCGGCTATGAAGGCGAGCTGACTCTCGTAGACTTCACGGGTGATCATGTTGCGGATGCCTTCGTGAAAACAGCGACTGGCGGAAGCGGCGGTGTTTACAGCCACGTAATCGCTACCTTTGAAAACAACAAACCAGCTGTGATTTTTGGTGAAAAGGAAAACGAAGGAATCCGTTACGAGGGGAAATTTGTAGATGGCTTTAAAGTAGAGGGCAAAGGCTCCCACCTGGATAAGCCACTGACGCTTGACGTAAGTGCCAACCAGGATGTATACGTAGCTGCCAAGCTGTATGACAAAGCAGGCAAAGTACAGCCAACAGAAGATGCTGTTTCTGTATTCTCTTATCCATTCGGTTCTTTGACTCCAGTCGATATGGATGCGAACGGTACATTTGAGCTGGTAGGTGAGCAACGCCTTGTAGGAATGAACAACACAGATACCGTTTCCCGTATCAACTCCGTATGGGGCTATCAAGGTGACGGCAAATGGAATCCATGGGAAGTAGAATATTCTACTTTCTTGAAAAAACACCCAGGTGAAGCGATCAACACGATGATTGAAAAGTAATAATTGTAGAGCTTGATCCGCAGCCTCCTTTTCATGACGGAAATGAAAAAAGGAGGCTGTTTTTCGTTGCCAGCGAATGGTTCTACCAACCGACTTTTTCTCATATGGATTTTGGGTACAGGGGTAACCAAAGGAGGAAAAGCGGATGGACCAACCGATTGCTCGCTACTACGAGTTGAAGGAAATTCAAAAGCAGGTAGAGGAAGAGTTGAACGAGCTGCGGAGTAAACTGATTGAAGCTTACAGCGAAGCAGGCAGCGTAGAGGAAGGCGAATACAAGCTGCTGATCTCCTACCAGGAGCGGCGAGAATACAACGATGACCGTCTTTACAACGCCTTGCCAGATCCTTCGCTTTGGCGCCTCATGTCGAAGGCGGATACAGGGAAAATCTCCAGTCTACTCAAGCTGAATGTCATTCAAGAGAAGGTACTGGCAGACACCTTTGAACCGAAAAAAGTACCTGTTTTACGTGTCCAAAAGCGATAAACCAGCTAAATGAGGAAACCGTCAGGATTAATCTTGACGGTTTTTTTGCATTGGGAGAATTATTTTGTATAATGGAATGATATTGAAAATTCCTGTTTTTTCCTTGTATTTTTCTAGCGAATTTTTCATAGAAAGAGGTATCCCTCATGAAAATTGGTTTGGCTCAGACGATGTTTCCTCAATCAGCGGAGGAGGGGCTCGCGATCATCAAGCAGCAGATGATCAAAGCTGCGGAAAATAATTGCGATCTGATTTGCTTTCCTGAATCGGTGATTCCAGGGCTGCGCGGTGTAGGCTATGAAGTGGAAGCATACGATCATGAGGTACAACAGAGAGCTTTGGAAGAGATTCGTGCTCTGGCGAAGGAACGCCAGCTTGCCGTCATTTTACCGATGGAATGGAAGGATGAGCGCGGCTATCATCTAGTCGCCTTTGTGGTGGGAAAACAGGGAGAAGATCTTGGGCTACAAATCAAAAATCAGATCGATCCTGATGAGGATCTGTTTGACTATGTCCCGGGCGAAGGGCGCCACTTGTTTACGATAGAGGATGTGTCGTTTGGCATTGTCATCTGCCACGAAGGATGGCGATATCCAGAGACGGTACGGTGGGCGGCACGCCGCGGGGCGAGCATCGTTTTCCATCCGATGTTTACAGGTGAAGTGAGCAATCCCGATTTTTACAACGGGGCAATGGTTTGCCGAAGTTTGGAAAACAACATCTACTTCGCCAGCGTGAACTACGCGATTCCGAATCAACAGGTGACGACGACAATGATCTCACCTACGGGGGAACGGCTGTGTGTGGCAAAAGCAGGCGCCGAGGAGCTGCTCGTGTGCGAAATTGATCCTGCGAGAGCTACGCGTTTGCTGGCCCAGCGCTTCCGACCTGAATTGGTTGAATAGGAAGTTATACAAAAAGAAAACCTGTTAGACCATCCGGCCAACAGGCTTGTGCACTATCCCATATGCTTTTTGTACATCCATAGCTGACCGCTCTTGATGACACGAGCCATCTGACCGACCAGAGACATTTTCCCCATGCTAGCAAAGCCTTCCTTTTTGCCGAGGGAACCGAGGAAGCCTTTGTGCTTGAGAGCAGGCAATGAAGCTGGATACTCCTCGCCTTTGATGTCTTTTTTCAACATCAAGGCAACTTGCTCGCCTTGGATCTCAGCGGTTTGTGCGCTCGGCGCGATGATGGTGCTTGCACAGTCACCTACCACATACACGTTCGTATGGGATGGGATTTGATGATACTGATTTAGTTTGGCGCGTCCGATGTTATCTGTTTCGATTGGCAGAGAGCGCACGATTTTGTTCGCTTGAATACCTGCTGTCCATACAATAACATCACTTTCAACAGGCTGGTTGTGGTTGTACACGATCCCTTGCTCGATGCTAGTGACATTCGCCATAGAAACAAGCTGTACATCGTGCTCAATGAACCATTGAGAAGCATATTCCTGAAGCTTTTTAGGGAATGGGCTCAAAATGTTTTGACCGCGGTCGATAATGCGTACATTCAGGTCGGGACGGCTTTCGCGCAGTTCAGCAGCCATTTCCACTCCGGAAAGACCACCGCCCACAACGCTAACCGTGCCGTATGGGTTCACATTATTGATTGCCATGTATGTGTTGCGAGTAGCTCCCATGGTTTGAATTGAACATGTAAATTGATCAGCACCAGGGATATCATGGTAACGATCCTCACAACCCAATCCGACTACAAGCCAATCGTAGGAGAGGGTGTCCCCGTTAGCAAAATTGACGACCTGCTCGTCCAATTCCACACCAGCAATTTCACCGTATTTGACGGTCAGGCGTGGATCGTTTGGAAAATTAACACGCAGGTGAGATTCCGGTGTAGTACCTGCCGCCAGAGCGTAATACTCTGTTTTCAAGCCATGAAACGGCATACGGTCTACGAGGGTTATAAACACGTCATCTGGTAAATCAGGGGACAGGACTCGCTCAATAATACGAAGACCCCCGTATCCTCCTCCAAGGATCACAAGTCGTTTCATAGAAGGTCTAGTCCTTTCTTCTGTCCGTTTTTTACAGCACCCACTCTATTTTTAGTCTCTTTCACTAAAAATGCAAGCAGAATCTTTTTCCCGTTTTCTCCGCTGGATTTTTATCAAAGTCGCGGTACAATAAAGTACGTGATGATGTCGAAATAATCGGTAGGTGACAATAGATGAAACCACTAGTAGAATTTTGCGCGAGCAATGTTTCCTCCTATACGCAATCCGTCGTGGATGCATTGGAAAATGATCCTGATCTGGATGTGGACGTACTCGAGTACGGCTGTCTGGGGTATTGCGGTGAATGCTACATGGAGCCATTCGCGCTCGTAAACGGCACATTGGTACAAGCTCCAACAGCCGATGAATTACTGGTGAAAATCAAGAATAAATTACGGGAGGAAGAAGAGCTGCTGAATGCAGACTTTCCTCTGTAAGTTGTTCTCTTAGGATGTTCATTGGGGAGCATGATCAACCGTGCACGTATCAAAATAGTAAAGCTGATGCCCAATTGATTTGGAGCATCAGCTTTTTTTTTGGATTAATGTTCTTTGATCACGTTGTAGAAGGTATCGCGTTCCAGCGCGCGTTTTCCTGCGCCTTTGATCAACCAGACCAACTCATCTACAGTCAGAGCTTGCTGGGTAAGTGCACCGGCTGAGTGGCTGATGCGCTCCTCGATCAAGGTTCCGTGAGCATCGGAAATTCCCATTTGCAGAGAAAGTTGTGTGAGCTGGGTACCGATGTTGATGAAGTATGCTTTGACATGCTGGAAGTTATCGAGCATCAGACGGCTGATCGCCATTGTTTTCAAATCATCAATGGCAGAGTTGCGGCGTTTGATTCCAGCTGTTGCTTGGATCGGTTGAACAGCCAATGGAATGAACACCATGAAGCCGTTTGTGTCATCTTGCAGCTCGCGCAGGCGGAGCATGTGGATCACGCGCTCTTCCAATGTCTCGATGGAGCCGTACAGCATGGTGGTATGTGTTTTCAAGCCCAACTCATGAGCCGTGCGGTGTACTTGCAGGTACATGTCTGTACTTGCTTTTTCCGGGCTCATTTTCATACGATAGCGCTCAGTCAAAATCTCAGCGCCACCGCCAGTGAGGCTTTGGAGACCAGCTTTCATCAGCTCTTGCAAAACCTCGCGGATGGATAGACCGGAAATGCGGGAGAAGAACTCAATCTCCGCACCTGTATACGATTTAATCGTCACATCTGGGTACGCTTTTCTCAAGGTACGAAGGGTGTCGAGGTAGTATTCAAATGGCTTGTGCTGGTTATGTCCGCCAACGATATGGAATTCACGGATACCTGGATGGAAGCGAGTTTCTACATAATGAAGCAACTCTTCCATGCTCATTGTGTAGGCACCTTCATCCCCTTCATCGCGGCGGAAGCCACAGAATCTGCAATGAGCTTCACATACGTTCGTTGGGTTGATGTACAGATTTTGCAAAAAGTAAACGTTATCCTGATTCTTGCGATAGTTAACAACGTTAGCCAATTGTCCAATCGTCAAAAGATCGTTGGAATTAAAAAGGGTGACACCGTCTTCCAAGGTAAGTCTTTCGCCATGCATGACTTTTTCTGCGATTCCGGCGAGAGATTTGTCTTGTATGGCAATCGTTTCAAGCGCCATTCCAAACACTTCCTTTCAAAGTCAATGGTTCTTAGATGAAAGAGCTTTAATCCAGTCGTACCCAATCGATATTCGTTCCATGGGAGTGGAAAGGCTCTTAGGAATAGAGTAAATCTCGGACAACAAGAGCACCTATATTATAAACCTCTTGGTAAGTACGAACAATATCATAAGTTCTCCAACTCTCTAGAAGGAAGTTTTGTATGTAAAAATATAACAATTACCGTCGTATTTTTGGTATATTTTCGGAAATTAAGTAATTTTTGTTTGCGAAATTCTAGCTGTTCTTGTAAAATATAGTAAGAAATCCTGATCTATTACTAGGAGGAGCTTCAAATGCGGGACGTTTTGCTCGAGAAAATCGAACTCCTTCGACAGCGTATGGTATATATGGGGTTAGAGTTTGGGTTAGATCATCCAGATGTCCTAGAATACAGTATACAAATTGATCAACTACACAACGAACTGAACCAGATCGATCATAGTCTGTCTAAGGCAGGGAACCGGAAGAAAGCTTATAGATTTTATCTAATGGAAAATAATGCACATTTTGCATAGGAAGGGGAAACCCTTCTTTTTTATTTGTAAAGAGAGAATGAGTGCGTAAAGTGCAGGGGAACCTTGTGGGAAGAAGCGTTTCTTAGTAAACTGAATATACTGGTTGTAACAAGTGCAGGAATAATGAGCCTGTGAAGGAGGGAAAGAAGCATGATTACATTGACAGAGCGCGCCAGTCTGAAAGTAAAAGAAATGCTGGCAGCAGAAGGCAAGCCCGATGTGTTTTTGCGGGTAGGTGTCAGAACAGGTGGTTGCAGCGGCTTTACCTACGGGATGGGCTGGGACGAAGAGATGAAAGAAGGCGACGAGACCTTCGAGCAAAACGGTGTGAAAATTATTGTCGATAAGGACAGCTACCCATACATTAAAGGTACAGAGATCGATTTCAAGGAATCGATGATGGGCGGAGGCTTCTCTATCGAGAACCCGAATGCAGTCGCTTCTTGTGGGTGTGGCTCTTCGTTTAAGACGGCACTCGCTGAAGGCAAAGCGGAGAAATGTGACGACTAAGGCCTTTTGCTAGTATTTGGTGAATAAGACTAATAGAGACCTCTTTGACTTGTGCGGAAATTTCGCATGAGTTGAAGAGGTTTTTTTGTTGGGAGTATTCGGATAAAAATTTCCAAATCGTGTCACAAAATGACGCCTTTGTTTGTTATACGTGCGAATCGGCGGTGAGAGGGCTTGGATCATAACGAAATGGAGCAAGCGCTAAAGGAGGTCAGAGCGGGGGATATCAACCAATTTGGTTTGATCATCGATGCGATGCAAAAGATCGGCACTCCGTTTCTTTTTCGGCATACCTTGAATCCTGCTCTGACAAAAAAAGATTTACTGATGATTGCCGAGAAATTGAAATAGAGAACATCTATCCGTAAATGTAACATTTATCCAAATATGCACGTACTTACAAGAGCAGCTCCTTTTTGGAGACTGCTCTTAGCTCACTTTTAGGCAAAAGCATGAGTAAGGAGTGAAGAAGTTGGCTGATGTTACGCAAGAACAAAAAGGCTTGCAGTGGTTATTGCTGGGGGCATTTGGAAGCGGCTTACTGTTTGACTGGATGTTTTACGGTAAAGGATTGGGTATCTCTTTTCTATTGTTCGTAATCGGCTTGTACGGTCTCTTTATTTGGCAGGCTAGGCAACGCATTCATATAGGCTTTTCCCGAAAGCAAGTATTCGACTGGATATGGTCGCTTCCGATTTTTCTATTGGCCTTTACCTTTTTTCTATTTTCCAATCCGCATTTTCACCTGTTCAACCTGCTACTGATCCCGTTTCTATTCGTGATCCAAACGATCCTGATCACCAAGCGTCATCAAGCGAAATGGTACGAGGCAGGCTTTTTCATGGAGATGATGGAGACATTGCTCCTTTACACCCCGAAGTATACGCGCCTGCCATTTAAGCTGACAAAGGAATGGATCAAGGGTAGGGTGAATCAGGAGAAGTATGGGGTGATGAAGAAGGTTTTCATAGGAATCGGCATCTCGGTGCCTCTATTGGTGATTGTACTCTCCTTGCTCTCGAATGCGGATAGTGTGTTTGGACATTTTCTGGGTCAAATACCTCGAAGGGTGATTGATGTCGATTCACTTGAAACAATCTTTCGAATGATGCTAATCGGGCTCATTACGATCCTTGTGTTTGCTTACATGTACTCTCTTTTCGGGAAACGAGAAGAAGTAGTGGAATTGCCTGTACCCGGAGATGACAAAAAGATCGTCTGGGACGGAGTTATCCTTGTAACGATTCTGGCGATCATCAATTTCGTGTACACAGCGTTTACATACATTCAGATATCGTATTTGTTCAGCGGGGCGAAGCGAGTTTTACCAGATGAATTGACGTACGCCGAGTATGCTAGAAATGGCTTCAATGAGCTGGTGACGGTCACCGTCATTAATTTCTTGATTCTCCTATGCACGATGCATTTCGCATCACGGGCAAAACCAATGCTCTACCGGATCATTCAAGTTCTGCTGAGTATGCTGACGATTTGTACGGGTTTCATGCTCGTGTCTGCCTATTTTCGCCTCTCGCTGTATGAGGATGCTTACGGGTATACGCATACGCGGCTGTTAGCTCACGTTTTCATGATATTTCTGTTTGTGTTGTTTAACATTGCTCTCTTGAAAATTTGGCGCGACCGTTTCTCCCTGATCAAGTATTACGCGATTGTGACACTAGTGAGTTACGTCATTCTGAATTACATCAATATGGACGTCATCATTGCTAAAAACAATGTACAGCGCTATCATGCGACTGGCCACATCGACATCGAGTATTTGAGCGAGCTGTCTTATGACGCCATACCAGTGGTTATGGAGCTTGTGCGGGATAAAAAGGTAGAAGAGAGGTTTATGGAGATGCTGCAGGAGCGGAAAGAGATTTTGTATGAGGACAATAGCTGGCAGTCCTTTAATCTCTCGGAGTATCGGGTAAAGGCATATCTTCCTTGAAAGTAGTGAGAGCGGAGACGAGGTGATCTATCGCGTGTTCATCAATCGTTCCTCAATTCGTCACTGTTCGTTCACACGATCCCAGATTTTGGATTGATTTCATCGAGTAAGATGGAAGTGTAGAAAAAGAAGAAAGAAGGGGTCATTGTGAACAAGAAGTGGGGTATGTTGGTTTCTTCAGTTGCATTGTCTGCAATGTTGATTACAGCATGCGGCGGAGGAAAGGATCAAGCTGCTAGCACGGATGCAGCGGCTCCTGCAGCGACTACTGGCACACAAGTGAATATCGAAGCTAGTAACTGGAAATTCAATCAAGAAACCTTTGAAGTAAAAGCTGGCGAAGAGTTCACGCTCAACTTTAAGTCGACAGAAGGCTTTCACGGTATTGGTATCCAAGGGCTGGATGTAGACCTCCAAAAAGATGGCAGCAAAACGATGAAAATCGATACAGCTGGTGAGTACACCATCTTTTGCAACGTGATCTGTGGACCGGACCATGGCAAAATGGTAGCAAAATTAGTCGTGAAATAATTCGATTCTCTTAATGGAATAAAACAACAAACAAGCACTTTGGCCTGCATAGCGGGTCAAGGTGTTTTTTCATTTCACAGGTGGGGGCATACTACATGGGTAGCCACTCATCGAGTAAGGGAGGGAACCACATGTCCAAGCACAACAATAAAGACAAACGCCCAACAGAAGCATCCGCCGGCTCACGCAGTACTCCTCCGAAAACGGGAGAGAACACTGGGCATAATTTGCGGAAAGAAGATCGATCGTAGCATACAAGAGAGAAGCTAGCAGGCAAAGGTCCTCCCATGACGGAGGGCTTTTTTGCTTGTCATATACATGTTTCCGCGATTTTTGTACATGGTAAGGAGGAAAAGTTTTCAAGTCGGTGATGCGATCCAAAAAGGAGATGAGTGACACTGGATAAGAAACACTACTACGTGACCTTACAAGCAGGAACGACAGTGGCAGAAATCCGCGATGAAAAAGGCTCCGCCACGTACGATTTTGAGATCGAAGCAACCGATGTTCAAGTAGGCATGATGCGAGATTTGTTCAATAACTGCGTCCATGGGGATTTCATGATGTGGATGCATGGGCATACGCTATGGTCTGACATGCCGGATCGGGACAACGACGAATACGATGACAACCTGAGGGCCATCTACCAACTCATTTATCAGTATGGCACTGAAAAAACAAAAAGTGATCTCGAGCAAATGGGCCTTGTAAAACTATTGGGGTTGGATAGAGAAGAGTTGCGCCCTTTTTAACGGATCAATCATAGACGTTTTCTACCAGAAGGAGTGAATAGTATGAAGATGTGGAAGCAAGGAATGATGACAACAGCGCTGGTAATGGGTATCGCCATGCCAGGTGTTGCGTTGGCCCAAGATGTATCTGCAACAGTTGACCAGGTGATCAAGCCGACTCACAGCCATGATGAGCATGGGGAAAAGCACATGAAGGTGCGACACAGCTCAAACAGAGGCGTTCATCAAAAAATGTACATGCTCTTGCTAGCGGAAAAATATGCACCAGATAGCGTTGTGAAATGGCAGGCAGCGTTTAAAGAACGTGATCGGTTAATGAGCGAGTTCGAAGCGCTGAGTGACGACCCGAAGTGGCAAGCGAAGCGTGAAGAACGCAAGCAACTGATCAACAAGCTGAATGAACAAGTGAAAAAGGGAGAAATCACCAACGAACAGATGGAAAAGCAGTTCAAGGATTGGAAAGACAAAAATATGGGGCCAAAAGAAGAGCGTGACGCCCGAAAAGCTCGGATCGAGCAAATGAAAAAAACACACGAAGCTTTTGACTCGGCGATTGAATCTGGCGAAACAGCCAAGATTAAGGAGTCACTCCAGCAAATGCTGGAACAAATGCAAGCAAACAATTCTCGCATGGCGGAAAAGCTGGCCATGAAGAAAAAATAACGTTTCGAACAAAAAAGGACGTGACCGACTTACTGGTAGGCGTCCTTTTTCATATCTGTTACAAGCATAGCGGGTGTCCATTCATTCAGGAAGACCATCTGTTCGGTTTGGCAGGAGGGACACCAGCCTGTATGGATGCATTGGTGGCGTGTACGATCTATGTAACCATTGTCCATCTTGGCATCGTCTATCTCCCGGTACGGGCTGTAGCTCCCATAAAAGTCATACAGACGGCCTGCATCTTGCAGAGCTTGACCGCACGTTGAACACGCTTGTTGGAGCGGCGTGAAGCCATTGCAAACTGGGCACAGATGATTCAAAGTGTAATCGCCTCCTCGTTGTTGCTTCTACTGTGCACGCCAACAAAAGCGGTTATGCAATGGAATGAAAAATCCCTGTCGCAGCCATCGGAGGCAACAACAGGGACCAAACATTTTTACGATTTGAAGTTGTCCATGCTTGAAGAATGACCAGGCTGCAATTTGGCATCCGGATTAAAGTAGGAAACCGCGTTGTTTACAGCAGTAGGTGCTTCACCAAATCCGACAGCGATCAGCTTGACCTTACCAGGGTAGGTTGCGATGTCGCCTGCTGCGAAAATGCCTGGAATGTTTGATTCCATGCGGGTATCGACCACGATGGAGCCTTTTTCGAGCTCCAGCCCCCAGTTCTTGATCGGACCGAGAGAGGAGATGAAGCCAAAGTTGACAATGACTGCATCAACTTCCAGATCGATTTCTTCTTTTGTCGTGCAATGGGTCAGCGTGAGTTTTTCGATGCGCTCCTCGCCGTGCAAAGCTGCAATTTCATAAGGTGTCGTGACGTTTACTTTGGAGGACATGAGCATTTCTACGCTGTGTTCATGTGCGCGGAACTTGTCTCTGCGATGGATGAGGTGTACTTCTTTTGCGATAGGTTCTAGCATGAGGGACCAGTCCAGAGCGGAATCACCGCCGCCAATAACAGCTACACGCTGTCCCTTGAAGGAGTTCAGATCGGTAACAAAATAGTGCAGATTGGATTTTTCATATTTGACGGCATCTGGGTGTTCCAGCCTGCGAGGTTCGAACGCTCCTACCCCAGCAGTGATGATTACGGATTTGGAGTAGTGAGTGCCTTTGTCCGTTGTGATTTCAAACACATCGTCTACTTTTTTTACGACATTTTCCACTTTTTCTTCCAGACAAACGGTTTGCTGAAAGCGGGAAATCTGATCTTTCAGATTATTGATCAAATCTTGTGCTAAAACCTTTGGAAATCCGGCTACATCATATATGTACTTCTCCGGATAAAGAGCGGATAACTGCCCACCTAACTGGGGCATGCTCTCAATGATTTTTACACTGGCCTGCCTCATCCCGCCGTAAAAAGCGGTAAATAACCCGGCAGGGCCGCCACCAATGATCGTAATGTCGTAGATTTGCTCGTCCTTTTGTAGAAAGTTCAATCCAAAGCACCTCCGAATTAATCGTAAGCGAACTCCTCAACCATTATAACCCATACAAGTAGAAAAACAGGAGAGAAAATTCGAAAGATGATAGGCAAAAAAACCTTGCAAATCCAAGCGGTTGCCGATAAGATGAGGATGACTGTAAAGAAATTGTCACATTTTTCTATGGCTGACTTTGTGCATTTTTTCACAGAGTGGTTCGGGTGGCATCACAGGGCAATAATTCCGATACTACACGGATCATGAAATGGGGCATCTTAATCTGTACCAGACCACGTGAAAAATCGCACAATCTTCCTTAAGTTACCATGAACAATGACATCATACATGATTGGAAGGGATACTGATGGGTACACCCAAAATCCTGATTCTTGGCGCTGGATACGGTGGTTTGCTCACAACGTTGCAGCTACAGAAAAAGCTCAACTACAATGAGGCAGAAATCACCTTGGTCAACAAGCACAACTATCACTACATCACGACTTGGCTGCATGAGCCGGCTGCAGGTACAGCACCTGCGGATCATGCCCGCGTCAGTCTGGATGGCATCTTGAACAAGGACAAAGTCAACTTTGTCAAAGGAACGGTGCAAGCCATTCAGTCAGAGGAGCAGACCGTCACGCTCGAAAATGGCGAAGTGCTGTCGTATGACTATCTCGTCATCGGATTGGGCAGCGAGCCAGAAACGTTCGGAATTGAGGGACTCAAGGAGCATGCGTTTAGCATTCGCAGCATCAATGCGGTCCGCAATATTCGCGAGCACATTGAATACATGTTCTCCAAATTTAAAAATGAGCCGGATCGTACGGACTACCTCACGTTTGTTGTGGGTGGAGCTGGCTTTACAGGTATTGAGTTTTGTGGAGAGCTCGGCGATCGTCTGCCAGAGCTGTGCCGAGAATTCGATGTCGATCCAGAACTGGTGAAAGTCTACTGCATTGAGGCAGCACCAACTGCATTACCTGGCTTTGATCCAGAGCTGATCCAATACGCAATGGATGTATTGGGGAGAAAAGGCATCGAGTTCAAAATTGGAACACCGATCAAGCAGTGCACCCCGGATGGCGTGCTGTTGGCTACCGGAGAAGAAATCAAATCGAAGACGGTGGTTTGGGCAGCAGGTGTCCGCGGCAACAGCATCGTGGAAAAAGCAGGCTTCGAAGTCATGCGCGGTCGCGTCAAGGTAGACGAATACTTGCGTGCACCTGGTCATGAGAATGTTTTTGTCGTAGGAGATTGCGCATTGATCTTCAACGAAGAGGGACGTCCTTACCCGCCAACTGCGCAAATTGCGGTACAGGAAGGCGAGACGTTGGGTGAGAATCTCGCTGCATTGGTTCGTGGCGATCTGCCACAAAAATTCACCCCGCATTTGCAAGGGACACTGGCCTCTCTTGGAAAAGGTGAGGGCATCGGGCAAGTTGGTTCGAAAAAGCTGTTCGGCAGCACAGCAGCCATGATGAAAAAAGCGAGCGACCTGCGCTACTTGTACAAAATTGGCGGCGTCGGTCTCGCACTAAAGAAAGTAAAGCTGTAAAACGATGCGTCACGCGAGCATTCAAGTCCGGGGGCTCATGGTCCGCGAAGAGATGGATCGGTACAATGCCTTGATGGAAGTGGGAGCTTTTCTGGAGGAACAGGGGCGACACGATTTGGCATGGCATGTACAGCGTGAAGTAGATATTCTCATCCTGCCTGCCATCGAACGGCTCAAGGAAAAGGGCCGCGAAAGGGATCGGGAAAATCTGCGATACATGATCGATAATGGGCTCCTTGATGACGAGGATGATTGATAGGTACCCCCGGCGAAGAAGAGCCGGGGGTTTCGTTTAGCTAGGATATGGAAGGAGAGAGCTGGATGCGCGAAGGGAAGGTTTGGCTAGGCGCCTGCGGGATCGTCATTCGCGGGCAAGAAGCTTTGGTTGTCAAAAAAACGTACAGCGGACTAAAAGGACAATGGTCATTTCCTGCGGGATTCGTGCAGGAGGGCGAGACTGTAGATGAAGCAGCAGTGCGTGAGGTGCTGGAAGAAACGGGTGTCGAGGCAGTCGTGCGACAAGTAGCGGGAATCCGTTCAGGCGTCATCCGGGAGTCTATTAGTGACAATATGGTCGTTTTTTGGATGGATTACATAGGTGGGGAACCGCGCCCGCAGGAAGGTGAGATCGCGGAGGCGAGATTTATGCCGATACAGGAGCTGCTTCATGACCCGCTGTCTTCGACTTATTTGAAAATCATATTGCCAGACTATATCAAACGGGAGCAGGGAATGACAGGTCAATCGTTTGATATCGATCCCATTTTTCAATACACTTCCTATAAAATCTTTAAGTAATCCTGCGAAAGAGCTAGATAAACCGCAATGTTTCCGCTTACATTGCGGTTTTTTTATGGTTTTTTCGCGATGAACTGCATTGTGAACCAAGGGGAGATTCTGATATAGTTAGATACATCAAAATAATCTGAAAATACATGCAATTAATTCTCACGCATGTATACCGAAAGGGGAGCTCAACATGAGACAAAAACAAGAACAGTGCCCATACTGCCATGGCCAAGGGTATTTCCAACTGCTCCTGGGGGGCTCGGAGAATTGTCCTAACTGTGACGGAGCAGGTACACAAGAATCTCAGAAGGAAGCTGTTTCTTCTCATCAATAATGATTAAGGAACCTCGCATAGAAAACCGTCGAAGCGAATGCATCGGCGGTTTTTTCTGTCAGGCGCGCAACACATACGATGGGCTTCTCTTATTGACCGATCCCTCGACTTTTTGCTACACTTAATACCGAAAATAGCCCGTCTTTCCTATATTTGCCGAGGAAGTGGCAAAAGGTGGAGAAGGTGGCAGGAGGTCTTTTTCGTCGATGAACTTGATGCAATTTATGGTATCCATTGTTCTGTTCTCCGTGCTAGGCTTTGGCATTGGGTTTATTTTAAACATGATTTTGAAAACAACATGGTTTCCTGTTGTGATCAGCGTTGGTGTAGTCGTAGGTGCACTTGTCTATCAACAAATCGTTCCGGGAATTTGGGATTCGCTTATTCTGGGCTGCGGCATGGCAGGTACAGTGGCGAGTGGCTGGACCATTCAAACGCTTCGCAAAAAAGGATATCGGATGTTTTAAAACAAGTACAAGCAGGCCTTTATTTCGGGCCTGTTTTTCTTTTGGCATTTTATTGGAAAAACGTGCAACTGACTGAATATTTCTGTAATCAACCAAAATTTGTGTATACTTTCCTCCTCGTCGGGACATGACTAGAAACGAGAGGAGGTTTACCAAGAAATGAATGGAAAGCAGTTCGTAAGTATCGTCGCGCTGTTCATCCTGGTCTTGACGGCCTTCGCAAGCGATGGATACAGCTATAATGTTGTGGGAGACCACGGTGTCACATCTACTTTTGGAATCAAGGAAACGAAAGAGGGGCAACATGTCGTCAAAAAACGGACGGTATCTGCCAGTTCTCTTACTCAAGTGATTGATAAAGCGGAAGTATTGCACGATCAATATCCAAAAGTACGTGTAGTAGCGACTGGCTACTATGCTGGATACGAATCGACGGGCAAAAATCCATCTCACCCGTCCTATGGCATTACATATTCAGGTGTAAAAGTACGTAGAGACGACTATTCCACGATTGCAGCTGATCTGCGCGTTTTCCCGCTGGGGACCATTTTGTACATTCCCGGTTATGGATATGGCGTTGTAGCTGACAAGGGTGGAGCGATTCGCGGCCACAAGATTGACCTGTATTTCGAGACCAAGCAGGACGTATTCTCGCAATGGGGGAAAAAATCAGTGGACGTGTACATCGTAAAAAAAGGCGAAGGCAAGGTAACGGAAGCTTTTCTGAATAGCTTGAATGAAAAAGGAATCGCAGCCATGGCGGAACCCGTCAGCGGCAAACAACAAACTGAATAGCAACGAACGAAAACGAATGGATGCCGCATCGGTGGCATGAAAGAAAAAAGAAAAAAACGTTCAAGGCAGAAGCTTTGAACGTTTTTTGTGTCATTTTGTATGAATCAAATCAACCAGCTTTTCCAGTCCTTCCAAAATGCGAGGAGAAGGGCGGCAATATAGGCCTTCTTCCAACAAATGGACCTGATTGTTTCGAATCGCGGTCATGTTCATCCACTCTGGGCGGTTTGTGATCATTTCAGGCTTGATTCGCTTCAGTTCAATTCCGCACCAGACGACACAAATATGATCGGGATTGCGTTCCATGACCATTTCCCGCGTAGCCTTGACGTTTGCGACAGGATAATCTGCAAAAATATTGGTGGCACCCGCAATCTCACTTACATCGGTCAACCAGTTTTCCTGACCAGGTGTGTAGATGGGATTCGGCCACCATTCCCAGTACAGCTTCGGGCGTTGAGCGTACTTTGCAGCCTTTTGTCGGATGCTTTCAATGGTTTCGTCAAATTGAACCGCAAGCTGCTCGGCTTGCCTCTGTGTTCCTGTCGCCTCACCGACGAGTCGGATATCGTGAGCGATTTCTGCGATCCGGGAAGGGTTCAGCACGATATGAGGAATGTCTCTATCGCGCAGAGCCTCTATATTTTTCTCCATGCCAGGAACAGAGAGCGATGCTACGACCAGATCCGGTTGGAGGGCAGTGACCAGATCCATATCGATTGTCAAATCGGGTCCAACCCGGGGGAGATGCTGCCACTCCTGCGGCCAGTCAGAGTGATCATCCAAACCGACGACATGCTCATGCAGGCCTAAATAATACAGGATTTCGGTATTGCTGGGACAGATGGAAACAATGCGCATGGGAGCCCTCCTTTAAAAAAACGGATGGAGCAATAACGCAATCATGACGCCTAACCAACCGCCGATCAATACCTCGATCGGTTGATGACCGAGCAGTTCTTTCAGTTTTTTCGCTTTTTCCTGGTTAGGGCGTACTTTTAACGATTTCATTCCTTCTAACAGGTGGTTGAATTCATCGACCAGCTTATTTAAGACAACGGCTTGCATACCGGCATGGCGGCGGACACCTGCGGCATCAAACATCACGATCACACCGAGAATGGCAGAAATAGCGAACATGTTGCTGCCAAAGCCTTCACGCAGTCCCACGGCTGTGGATAGTGCTGTCACGGCAGAAGAGTGGGAGCTGGGCATACCGCCTGTACTCATGAGCAGTGACCATTGCCACGTTTTCGTTGCAAAAAAATGGAGGGGAATTTTAATAAATTGGGCGATCCCTATGGCTAGCAGTGCTGCCCATAAGGGGAAGTTTTCAAAAAAATCCGCCACGGAAAATCCATTCCTTTCTACTGTGCGCTTATCTCTAGGATTATTGTAACAGAAGGGCGTTGTCTTAATCCGTGAAGTTTTTGTTTGGATGTAAAGTCATTGCCAATCTGTGTTACCATGAAGACGGAAGGTTCGAAACGGAGGCATGCATCCATGGGGTATCCCGAGCAGTATTTACAGTTCATTGAAAAATTCAATGATGGCGAATACTACGAATGCCACGATCTGTTGGAAGACATCTGGATGGAAGATAAGTCAGACAAGTTTTTGCAAGGATTGCTGCAATTGTCAGTCGGACTGTATCACCAAGAGTACGGCAATATAAAAGGTGCTCGCTGGATGTTAGGCAATGCACGAAAGTATTTGACTCGTTACCAGCCAGTTCATTGGGGACTGGACGTAACAAGAGTTCTTCGTTACATAGATGAATGCGAGAAATTGTTGCCGGAAAAGGATGTCATTTCTTATACAGAGGCAAAAGCCATGACGTTTCCACCCTTGCGCTTATATGTCGACACATCGTTTTAAACAAATGTGCCCATATTGTATCCTACCACAGAGAAAGAGGGAAGAGTATATGAAAGTAGCAGTAGAAAAACGCATACAGCTTGTGAATATCGCGTGTGATGAACTGATTGTCCCCCTATGGAAGGGTGAGGAGATTTCGCAAGTATACCCGGAATTGGACGAAGCTTTTGGAGGCAGTCTGAGTGGCTTGCAGCAGGACAAGGAAATTACGGGTGAGGCAAAGGAAATTACGGTTGTCCACGGAATGAACAACGTAGCTGCAAAAAAACTGTTGATCGTCGGGATGGGCGAACCAGGCAAATTTGATTTCGTAGCAGCCCGCAATGCATGGGGACGTGCAGCCAAAACGGTTGTGGGTAAAGGCAACGGCAAAACAGTAGTTATTGATTTGCCAACAACAGAGCATCTGAGTGCGGACCGTCTGGCGCAAGCAGTGACAGAAGCCTTTGGACTTGCCGAATACAATTACGAGGGCTACCGTCAAAAGGCAAAGCGTGAGTCAGACCCAGTTGCTACGGTGCGGATTTTGTCAGCAGATGGCGATGCCTCATTAGTACAGGCAGGTGTTGCGCGTGGTTCGGCGCTCGTATCCGGTACGAATCTGGCTCGCACACTCGTTAATGAACCAGCTAACTACTTGACTCCATGCGCTTTGAAGGATGCGATGGTCGCGGTAGCTGAGCGCTATGGCATGACTGTGGAAGTCATGGAAAAAGCGAAGCTGGAAGAGCTGGGGATGGGCGGAGTGCTCTCTGTAGCGAAAGGTAGCGAGCTTGAGCCTTACGTCGTGGCAGTCAAATATCAAGGAAGAGACACGTGGGACGATGTCATTGGCTTGATCGGTAAAGGCGTGACATTTGATACAGGTGGGATCTCCATCAAGCCAGTAGCAGGCATGGAAGACATGAAGTCGGACATGGGTGGAGCGGCTTCGATGATCGGCGCATTGGAGGCACTGGGACAAATTAAACCAAAAGTAAACGTACTGGCTGTCGTCGGTACCGTGGAAAATATGCCATCCGGAACGGCATTCCGTCCGGGGGATGTCATCACGACCATGAGCGGTAAAACGGTAGAGATCATTACGACAGACGCAGAAGGTCGTCTCGTACTGGCTGATTGCATCACCTATGCAAAAGAGCAAGGAGTGTCTTGCCTGGTGGATGCCGCTACCTTGACAGGTGGTATCGTGGTCGCACTCGGTCACTTCTGCTCTGGTGCCATGACCAACGACAAAGCACTGTTGGATGAGTTGATGAACGCAGCAGACGTGGCGGGTGAGCGCTTGTGGCAGCTCCCTACCTTCGATGAGTACCGCAGCCTGAACAAGAGCCGTTTTGCCGATTTGAAAAACTCGGGTGGTCGTTATGGACACGGCATCATCGGCGGTGTTTTCCTGCAAGAATTCGTTGGCGATACACCGTGGGTACATCTGGACATCGCGGGTACGGCGTACACAGCAAGTGCTGGCGACATGCAACCAGCTGGCGGTACCGGAGCAATGACACGTACGATTGTTGAGTTTGTTTCCAGTCGTAGTGAATAAGAGATAATTCAATATCCCATTTCCATATAAAAAAGGAGTGTTTTCACATGGCTCAAAATCCAAGCAACGAAGCACGTCGTCAACTGCTGGAGGATGCAAAAACGATCGCAGTAGTGGGTCTGTCTAACAAGCCGGACCGTACCAGCTATATGGTATCGCAAGCCATGCAGAACGCGGGTTACACGATCATCCCGGTCAATCCTATCATCGCGGGTGAAACGGTTTTGGGTGAAAAAGTATTGGGGAGCCTGACTGAGATTGATCAGCCAGTCGACATCGTCAATGTGTTTCGTCGCAGTGAAGACATCTTGCCTGTTGCACAGGAAGCATTGAAAATGCAGAACAAGCCAAAAGTGTTCTGGATGCAACAAGGTATTGCCAACGAAGACGCGGCTCAATTGATTGTTGATCAAGGCATCGAGGTTGTGCAGGACATGTGCATCAAGGTAGATCACGCCCTTTTGCGGGTTGGAAAATAAGAGACTGACAATCGAGGGAGTGGAAACAACATGTTTATCAACCCAGCGGCAGATACCAAGCGCGATCGCATTCCACCCAATCAAAAACAGACGACAGGCTTTCCTGTCCTGCACTATGGAGAGGTTCCCGAATATACAGATCTGTCTACGGAGTGGAGCTTTCGCCTTTTCGGTCTCGTCGAAGAAGAAGTGACGCTGACCTACGAGCAAATGATGGCTATGCCAAAAGGCGGCACGACTAACGATATTCACTGCGTGACAGGCTGGAGCAAGCTGGACAATGAATGGGAAGGTATTCCGGTGGAGGAAGTTCTGAAGCTGGTAAAGGTGAAGCCGGAAGCGAAGTACGTCATGCTGCACGCTGAGCACGGATGGACTGTGAACATTCCGCTTGTCGACTTTATGAAAAATGGCAATTTGTTCGCTACGAAACACAACGGCGAAGACTTGACCCCTGAGCACGGCTGGCCGCTGCGCTTTGTCCTTCCGCACCTCTACTTCTGGAAAAGCGCCAAGTGGGTGCGTGGGATTGAGTTTATGGAGAAAGACAAGCAAGGGTTTTGGGAGAAAAACGGGTACAATATGTATGGAGATCCATGGAAAGAGCAGAGGTTTGCTTGGGATTGATTTGGGAAAAGAGGCGGTGATTACCCGCCTCTTTTTTTGTTTTAAAGGATTTAATTTCACAAGCTACTCGGCGTCCTGGTCCACCTACGGCTTCGCCAGTTTTCTTTCATAGTACGTGCCATATCGATGACTTCTTGATTTGTTAGCTTAATTTGTACCACCTTCTAAAATGAAGATATGGGGAAAGCAAGGCGAGTGACGTCCCGTTGATCGCAAGACAGGCCACTACCTTGCCATTATGTAAGCTTTTTCGCACGTGGCTTGACAATTTGTCTTAAAAAAACAAGTGAGATCAAAAATAGATCAGCATCGAAAAATCCTCGCTATCTGTGCAGATGCGAGGATTTCCATTCATATCGTTATGCTATGCTACCTTAAATGTACCTGTAATTTCCTGAAGCTCCTGTGCCAATATATTTAGAGATTGGGTTGAAGCTGAAATTTCCTCCATTGTAGCCAACTGCTCCTCAGAGGAAGCGGCAACCAACTGTGAGTTCCCAGCTGTTTCTTTGGAAATCCGTTCAAACTCAGAAACAGTAGCAGAGATCTCTTCGGAACTGGCTGACATCTCTTCTGCCAAAGCTGATACCTCTTGAATTTGATCGGTGACGTGCTGGATTTTGTTTACTATTTTCTGGAATGATTCACCTGCCTCGTGGACGACACTGATCCCAGATTGAACATTTTGGTTTACTTTACTCATCGTGCCTACGGCATGGTTCGTATTGTTTTGAATCTCGTGAACCAAGTGTGCAATCTGTTTTGCTGATTCCTCCGATTGTTCAGCAAGCTTTCTTACTTCATCAGCCACAACAGCAAAACCTCTTCCATTCTCTCCCGCTCTGGCAGCTTCAATCGCTGCGTTTAACGCCAATAAATTGGTCTGCGAGGCGATGCCGGTAATCACATCTACGATTTTGACAATCTCTTCAGAGCGTTCACCCAAGAATTTTATGACATTGGTTGAGGTATCTACAGCCTCCTTGATTGAGTCCATCTGCTCGACAGCTTCTCGAATCGAAGTATTTCCTTGTATCGCTTCCTCGGAAGCCTCTGTGGAGGAGGCAGAAACCGTATAGGCTGATTCTGCAATTTTTTGGATGCCTACTGCCATTTCTTCCACGGATCGCGCACTCTCCTCTGACCCGTGAAGCTGTTGCTCCGCGCCATTGGCTACTTCCTGAATCGCCGTTGTAATGACAGTAGTGGCTTCCGCTGTTTGTTCCGCGCTAGCTGCCAACTCTTCCGAGCTCCCTGCTAAGGAAAGGGCATTGTCGTTAATTTTGCTGACAACGGTACGCAGTCCAGCGATCATTTGATTAAAATCTTTGGTAAGTGTCCCAATTTCGTCCCTGGATTGATATTCTCCGAATACAGTTAGGTCGCCAGCTTGGGCCCGGCTCATCAGTTCCTGTATTTTTTTTACCGGTTTTGTAATCATATTGCTAATGACAACACCTATTACCGCTAGTAGAATGACAAACACGATGACAGCAACAAGCATGAAAGTAGCTTCAGTTTCGGCATTTTGCTTGTTTTCTGCATTGACCTTCCTTGTATCATCGGTCATGTAGTCCGAGAATTCCTTCATCACATCGAAGGTCTCTTGCTGCACAGCGCGGACTTTTGTTAGGTAATACTGATAGGCTTCCGCGTTCCTGTTGGTTGTAGCAAGTTCTATTGTTTTATTTCGTTCAGTAACGTAAGTGTCATACAATCCCTTGAATTTCTTGAACAGCTCGCTTTTCTTCTGATCGAAAGCGATGTTGTCCAGATCGGCTATTACTTTTGCATTATCATTTTTCACTTGTTCAATATTGTCTATTAATTCTTTATTCCTTTTCTGGTCTGTGGTAACCATTAGTTCCATAAAATAAGAGGCATTGGTCTGCATATTGGTGCGGATCTTGCTGATCGACTCGACAGCATAAAAGTTTTCGTTATACAACGTTTCCGAGCTTTCGGCCACATCTCTTGTGGAAATGTACCCAACCCCTCCGACTGCGATCAACATCATTAATGCTAGGACAATAAGCGTAAAGATTTTGTAATACAACTTCAAATTTCGAAAGAACATCTGCTCTCACCTTTCTTATGAAAATACGATATGCTTGTTGTTTTCCGCTATTTTTGAAACTTTAAACATTTTCGTAGACTGTTAAAGTCGATAACACCGACGGATAGAAGCAACGGCTGACCGAGGAAGGCATTTTTTTACCTGACTAGTTTGGGGTATGTTAGCATTCGGATAAGCGGACAGTCGATTTCATCAAGATCATCAATTATACGTATGTAGACGTCCTTATCGCGGGATGGAGCAAACGTGATTTCGGATGGCTTGCACACTATAACGGTCGACCTGCAGGTGTCATTGAGCTTGGTGTGTCGCCTACGCATAAGGGTGGGGGGCAAATGGAATTGGTCAGTTAGGAAATGGAACGAAGACTTCCACTGCAGTTCCTATCGAAATTACAAATTTATTTAATTTTGAATCCCTGTCGGCTGGGTCGAATGTATCTCTTGGGGTAAAATCTGATGGAACTGTATGGAGCTGGGGCTTCAACAGTCATGGAGAATTAGGTATTGGAAATACAACCTATAAGACTTCCCCTGTACAGGTGATTCTTAAATAAGGTATAAAACTCACGATAAAATTATAGAAGCTCTCCTTCGGAAAAATCTGGGGAGGGCTTATCTTTTTTAGCGTAAACAGCGTCTTAAAAAGTGCGAGGCACCATCCTTATGTTTAGGGAGGTGCCTCATCATGTTATTTGGTATATTCCATAACTTCAAAGGATTGAATCTTGCTAAATGCTACATAATCTTTTCGAGCGGTGAATGGTCCCATATTGAAGTCTTTTTCAAACATATAAATTTCTTTGCCGTTACCGTCAGCGCGGTTGTTATACCAGTTGATAAAGTCTTCAATCTCAGAAGCAGTTAGCTCAAACTCTTTTTCAAGACCACTGATCATTTTAATAACAAGCAATGCGTCATTACCCGCTGGTGTTGGCTCTGGTTCAGGTTCGGGCTCTGGATTTGGAGTGTCCGGAGAAATAACCGTTCCAGTTTCATCTATGTCGATTGAATCTATCCAAAAATACGGTTCCTTAACAGTAATCTCAACGCTATGACGTGAATTAGTTAGCGACTCATTTACATATGTCACTCCATAAGCTGTTTTACCGTTTGAATTAATGTCTCCAATGTCTACACCATCAATTTTTAAGTGATAGACTCCAGAATAAAGATAGGATCGAATATTCAACTTTGTCCCAGTAAAATCAAACTTTATCTTTTCTCCGACAGTCTTGCTCGCCATTGAGTTACCACTTGTCTTTCCAGTGTATGTAGGGGCTGTTGTGTCCATAAACCAGGAAGACCCATGATATTGAATGTTTGGATCTGTATCTGGTTTGTTGAATTCATAGCGTTGCCATCCGTCTTCAACTTTTGGCAATACATCTCCATATTGAGCAGCATAAGTAGTTAGTGGCAATAGTAAACATAGAATTGCCGAAATCCCCAAACCCTTGATTAATGAAGTAATTTTCATAAGTTCACTTTCCCTTTCTATAAAAACATAAATCTTCTATAAATCACGTGAAAACTATATCACTAATGTTAAATGTTAACAAAACAAATGCTGGAAAATTATCACCCTGATAATTTTCCAGCATTTGTTTTAGTGGATTCACGTTCATGCCTAAACAGCCATATCATGATCAAAGGCATTTGCATAGTATGCATCACGTGCATTTATTAGCCTTTATTGGTGTTTGGAGTGAAGCATTTCGATCAGGGAATGGCTGACAGTATTCCTATAAGAAAGGGTGAATCCAAATTGGCCTGCCCATTTTTTCAGCCATCAGTCGAATATAATACGGGAGGAACCTCTCCTTCCAGCATTACTTCTGCCGATTTTAACAGAGACGGTCGCATAGACTTGGCCGTAGTGGATATTGGGTCCAATGATGTTTCCATTCTTCTGAACAATGGGTCCGGCGTATTTTCCATATCACAAACGATACCCTTCAGTACTTTGTTTCCGGGGTCTGTACTAGGTCAAATTGCAGCAGCTGATTTCAATGGAGATGGTTCTATAGATTTGGCTGTTACAGATCAATCTTCCAATAACCGCGTTTTTATCCTTTTCAATAACGGAGATGGCACCTTTGCTTCACCTGTAGCCTACAGTACCGGTGTGTTTCCTGCTGTTTCCGAATCTTTTGCTATTGCTGTAGGTGACTTTGATGGTGTGAGCGGTTTAGACTTAGCCATAGCAAATAGGGGCCAACTTGCAGGAACTAGTTTTATTACTGTCTTGTTGAATGATGGATCAGGTGTATTTAGCATGGCGCCAGGAAGTCCTTTTGACACGAACCCTGGATTGGCCCCAACTGATATTGTAGCGGCTGACTATAATGGAGATGGCAAGCTTGATCTGGCCACTGCCAATCGAGACACCAATGATGTAACAGTGTTTAGAGGGAATGGAAACGGTACGTTCCAAACTCCTGGAGTGAGTTTCTCTGTACTTCCCGGTGGCTCATCCCCCAGTAGCCTTGTATCTGCTGAATTAAATGGTGATCAGTTTATTGATATCGCTGTCGCAAATAACGCAACGAGTAATGTAACCGTCTTTCTAAACGATGGATTCGGTTCTTTTACAGAAGCAGCAGGAAGTCCCTTTACCTTGGGCACTGATGCATTTCCATTTGATATAACAGCGGCTGACTTTAATTGTGATGGAGCCATTGATTTGGCTACCCCAAATGCAGGTTCTGATAATGTTTCTATTCTCATAAACAACGGAACAGGCGGGTTCTCGACTCCCTTTCAGTTCCCTACAGGAGCAGGTCCTTTCAGTATTACAGCGGCTGATTTTAACGGAGACGGAAGAATTGACATTGCTACTGCAAACGAGGATTCGAGCAATGTTTCAGTTTTGCTCAATGGCTGCGTGCAGCCACCAACCTGCCCGCCTGACATGGTCGTACCCTGCCCTATTGTAAACTATCCAACACCTGTTGCCACCTGCCCCGGAGTCACTGTTACCTGTTCTCCGCCTTCCGGCTCACTTTTTCCAGTGGGAGATACTGTTGTCACCTGTACGGCACAAGATATATTTGGGAATACGGAAGTATGTTCATTTACCATCACGGTTATTGACGAACCTCCAACCATCACTTGTCCTGAGGACATCACAGTCCTTGTTTTACCCGGGCAAACGTCCGCTACTGTTACGTATGAAGTCACTGCCACTGATACTTGTGGGGTAACCTCTATTACCTGTCATGGGATCACACGGTCCTTTTCCCCTCCTGCACCAATTGCAGTTGCAACTTTTACCATGGAGTTTCCTGTAGGAATGACAATGCTCACCTGCACAGCCAGGGATCAGTCAGGAAATATGGCCTCCTGCAGCTTTGTGGTTACCGTTACTTCTGGAGTCTCCAACAGTATTCAGCCAGAAATCATTCGAGTAAAAAAAGAGTATGATTGGGTAGTCTTTCAATCAAATTTTAGGCTCATCCTGGATTTAAATAACAGTCACGATGATCAAGATAAACAAAAATGATGGAACTATATAGGGGAATATTTACTGCTTCATTTCTTTAATCGGTATGGAACCGTAGCAATTTTTACATCTTGGCGGGCGAATAAATACGCGCGGATTAATAAACTCGTTTGGTTGTGAAGTAAGTTATGCCACCAGCGCTTGGTAATAAACTGTGGAATCATGACAGTAACATGATCCGTCTCTGCCTTTTTCCACTCAACCGTGTCAATAAACTTAAACAAAGGTCTTATTATACTGCGATAATGTGAACGCAGGACAATCAAACGTACTCCGGGATTCCAGAGCTCCCATTTTTCCTCCATTTTTTTCATGTCTTCATCATTGAACCCGACGTAGACAGCGACAATGTCGTCCGACAAGGATTGCGCATAACTAATGGTGCTTTTCACTACCTGCGAAATCCCAGCCACAGGAATAACGATGACACTCCCTTTTGGTTCGGGTTTGTCTGTTTCCATATCAAGTCGTAACTCATTTGCCAAATCTCTATAATGCTGATTTATCTTCCTAAAAATGAAAATGACGATAGGAAGGAACACAAAAATCGGCCATACCTGCGAGAGTTTTGTAATGAAAAAGATCAGGCAAATGGTGAGGGTTGTTAGCATTCCTAAAGTATTAATAACAAAAGGTGCTAGCCACCCTCGGGGCTTTTTGGAAATCCAGCGTTTCATCATTCCTGCTTGTGACAAGGTAAACGGTATAAAAACACCGAGCGCATACAAAGGGATTAAGTTTTCCGTTTCTCCTTTAAACGCAATCACTAATAGTGCTGAAAGAATAGCCAAGAAAATAATCCCGTTTGAAAACCCAAGACGATCTCCTCGAACCATGAACATATTAGGCATAAATCTGTCCTTGGCTAACATAAAGGCGAGTAAAGGAAAGGCTGCAAAAGCAGTATTAGCGGCCAGGAATAAAATAAGTGCTGTAACAGCTTGGATCGAGTAATACATGATTCCTCGTCCAAAAACAGCAGAAGCGATTTGAGATACTACTGTTTCCTTCGGATTCGGTGAAATCCCATACAAATAAGCCAACAGGCTAATGCCCATGAACATAACACCGAGGATAAGTCCCATCATGAGAAGCGTTAATGCTGCATTTTTCGGTGCTGGGTCCCTGAAGTTGGGAATTGCATTGGATACGGCTTCTACCCCTGTTAATGCGGAACACCCTGAACTAAATGCTCTCAATAGGAGGAATAAAGTTATTCCTGGAACAACTGCCCCATATTGTGGGGGATGAGCTTGCACATTTCCAACCATCCATTGATATCCGCCGCCAATAATTAAGACGAGAATAGCGACAACAAATAAATAAACAGGATACATTAAAATCGTTGCCGATTCTGTGATTCCACGTAAATTTAATACCGTTACGATGGCAATCATGAACAGAGCAATAAGAACGCGATGATCATGTAGAACTGGAAATGCCGAAGTAATAGCGTCTGTAGAAGCAGACGTACTAACAGCAACCGTTAAAATGTAGTCCACAAGCAAAGATCCACCTGCAACCAGTCCAGTAGTGGTTCCTAAATTGTCCTTTGCGACAATGTAGGCTCCACCACCAGTTGAATAAGCAAAGATGGTTTGTCGGTAAGACAAAATGAGGATGGTTAAAAGACCAACAACCGCAATGGAGATGGGGATAGAGTACCACATCGCTACTGCACCCAAAGTAATTAACACGAGAAGAATCTGTTCTGTTCCGTAAGCGACAGAAGATAGAGCATCAGATGAAAGAACCGCCAAAGCCTTTACTTTATTTAACTTTTCTCCGGCAAGTTCACTTGATTTCATAGGTCTACCGAGTAAAAATCGCTTGAATTCTGATATCATGTGTATTCCCCTATCTGACATTTCCCGTTAGTTTTCCCACTGCCACAATAATATTACGCAACTACATGATCAATGACTTGGCGCGTGCGGAGATGATGGTACTTTTGAGTAAAAAGAAAACGGGTTCTTGTCCTTTCGCTTCATGCTTTTGGACAAAACCCGTTGCAGTCATGTAATTAGATTCACCTGAATTTACTTTTGTATCCGTAACATCATCCGTTTACAGAATACGTTGAAACAATCGAAAATCGGATGGACTGCGGCCCGATATTCGGCAAAGTCTCAAATAACTGTACGCGTATTTATAAAAATGGCCATGCCTGCTTTCAACTAATGCTTGTTCCCAGTAGGAAGGTTCTAATGGATTCAACTCGTTTTCCATAACCATCGAATCGGATTCAACAACCCGATTTTCCTCAAGTGTATTAGCATAAGCTAAGAGGTTGATTCTTGTGTAAAAGGCCGGATCGAGATTGTCATGTACATAATGGCGGTAAGCTTGTTTCATTTCTACAATAGCATGACCATGCGTAAGGATATGCCCCAACTGCATATCGCCTTTCTCCATTTGCAGCGGTCTCTGAAAGTTATGGAGTAAGTCAAGCAAAGTCTCCGGAGTCAGCTGTAATCTTACACCTGTATTTGGTACGCCGTCAGGATCAATGACGATATTCTCTCCATTCACAGTAACAAAACCAGGACCTGATGCTGCGAAACTACTAACCATTTTCCCCATGGCATCAAACAATTCGGCAGTTGCTGGAATATGGGAACGAGAGAGCATACTCAGCAAATAGAACGTGTAAATCGCGTCATGACCAAGCGCATGGCATGTATGGCTCTTTTGGACAAGCAGTTTCATCATTTGAGCAGGAAAATCTTCGTATTCTGTGTTTGCCCGATACTGCTGTTCGTTTGCATGTTCTTCCACAACTTTATCAAGATTTTTACGAATCAAATCTTCCAACTTGGCAGGTACAAGTTTATCTTCCAAGAGTTCAGTCAAGGCAATAACCGCACACGCCCAATGTCCTTCCCATATATTGCTTTGTGATGATTCGATCATTTTTTGGCAAGCCCATTTCCTATAGAAATCGATATCCAAATCAATCACCTCTTAATCTGATAGAGCTCATTCTTTAAAAGAAGGAACCTGAATACATGATGATAGAATAATACAAATACCATAATGTCAAAACTAAAAATTGACATGACACCAACTAGATGAGAGGTGTTCCTTGATGACAACAAGTAAAACGAATCCGAAGGTTGATGAATTTTTAAGCAAGGCGAAAACGTGGAAGGCTGAATACGAGAAGTTGAGAAGTATTGTTCTTGACTGTGAGCTGACCGAAGATTTTAAGTGGATGCATCCTTGTTACACGTTTGAGAAAAAAAACATCGTTTTAATACATGGATTTAAAGAATATTGTGCGCTACTTTTTCAAAAAGGTGCCTTGTTAAAGGATCCACACGGGATTCTCATCCAACAAACGGAGAATGTACAGGCGGCCCGCCAGATCCGGTTCACCAATGTCAAAGAAATCATGGAAATGGAATCTATATTGAAGGCCTATATTCAAGAAGCCATTGAAGTTGAAAAAGCTGGTTTAGAAGTGAATCTTAAAAAGCATGAAGAATACATCATTCCTGAAGAATTGCAAAAGAAAATGGATGAAATCCCTACCTTGAAAACTGCCTTTGAAGCATTGACTCCGGGACGGCAAAGAGCCTACATTCTTCATTTTTCAGCACCCAAACAAGCCAAAACGCGAGAGGCAAGGGTTGAAAAATGTATGCAGCAAATTCTCGATGGAAAGGGATTAAATGATTAGTATATTTGATGAGAAAATGGTGAAGAAGAGGCGGGAGAACCGCCTCTTTTTTGTTATTGTATTTCGTTTTATTCGCGATATCACGAATAGTATACTTTTTCTACTTTATATAATGTCTGCTCAATGGTTGGGCAGAGATCGGCATCTACTTTGTAAAATTTCACTCGGAAGTACAGACTTTTCAAAAAGTTCTTTATATTATTTTTTTGTTTAAAGGCAGGAAGAAATTCGGAACTCTTCTCCATATCACCAAAACTTTGAATCCATTGCTCTACATAAACCTGGCTAAGTATTTTTCTATTCAAAATACGAATGATGGATTTTACCATGCGCTCATCTTCCCCATCGGAGTAAATGCGATCGGTGATGGTCATCTTTTCGTAAACCAAATCGAGGATGGTGATGAGGTCATTTTTATCCAGTTCGGGACATTGAGCTAATTCGTCTAATGCATCTGCTGCATGGGCTATGGCATGAGCCCAGCCTTTTTCTTCATCATATCCTCGATAATCACGCTCTTCTCGTACGTTATAAAAAACTTTCTCTTTGATCGCATGGATGTTCTCGCGGGAGAGAAAGGGGGATTCTCTGTGTCTCATAAGAAGGAGCGGTATGACTAGCATGGAGAAAGAGCGGGTAAAGACAGAATCTGTATTTGTTTCACCAAGTCTAAAGAGCAAATGGTTTTGATCTAGAATGATTGGTATCAGTTGTTCCAGTTCGTTTGCAGTTAGAGAATTGTCAGGAATCCAATGTGATAAGGTTGTATAAATGAGGTCATCTCGTAGTTCGGCATCCAAAGAACCAATGTGACTCATCATTTCTTGTATGAATTGGAATGTATCGGGTGGGGCTTGGTAGCCGTTATCTTTAATAAATATCAGCTTTTCTTTTACATTCATTTTACACGCTCCTACTCGAAGTTTTCCGAACTGACTTTGCGGTAAGTGACAGTTTAAGTTTCGACATAAATAGGTTATGAACCTCCCTGTACAATTGCCAGACAAGAGACCCTAAGACATTTGAAAAAAATTTAGAAGAGGACCGAACCATTTTCCGAAAGAGAGACAATATAGTGTGTAAGCTTACTCAGGAGGGCCCTCTGAATGGAAAATGAAGAGATGTATCAATTACTTATAAAAATGAAAGAGGGTGATGAACAAGCATTTCATACGATGTATGATGCCACCTTTCAGGACGTATACCGGACCGTCTCCTTTCTGGTGGATCATAAGCAAGATCGGGAAGATGTCATGAATGAAATCTATATGCAAATGTGGACATCACTTGCTAATTACGATACGAACCGTCCTTTCCAGTTCTGGCTGCATGGCCTGGTAATCCGTCAAGTGCAGAGATTTCGGGTCAAGAGCTGGAGGAGATTCCGCATTTTTGAACGCATCCGTACCTACTCCCAGGAAGAGTCTTATTGGGATGAACATACTGCGTTGATGGATGGGAGGAACCAACTGATATCCCAGTCCATACGAAAACTGACCGACAAACAACGGACAGTGATTATCTTCCGCTTTTATCACGACTATACTCTTGAGGAAATTGCGACGTTGCTCGATATTCCGTTGGGTACAGTCAAGTCCAGATATCATGCTGGCCTCCAGGCGCTTCGAAAAGACTTCGGGAATCTCCCCCTGGAAAGGATGGAAAAGATCAATGACTATTGAACGCAAAATCTATGAACATCTGCACGAAGAGGCAGAAAAGATGGAGTGCCCGCCGGCCATTTCCAAACGTATAGAACAATCCTATTCTTACTATTTGCAACGAAAAAGGAGCGAAATAACGATGAAAAAACGTTTAATTGGTGGATTAGTTGCTGCTGCGATTTTGATTCCAACTGCAGCATTTGCGGCCCCTGTTGTGATTGACATGCTTACTCGAGCACCAATGACTACTGAACAAGTTAAGTTGGATGAGGTTGGAAAAGCAACACTTGAGAAGCTATATGCTGCAATTCCCGAAACAAAATCGTTTGAGATTATCGATGCTAGCTACCTTGGAGACCCCAATGATTCAACCAAAAAGGTCCAACTAAGCATCGTCTTGCAGGAAAAAGGGGGAACCGGCAAAAAGATTACCCTCCATACAAACGGTATTACGGATGTGATTCAAGACCTGACTCAAGAGAATTGGGAGCCTAAGGAGAAACCACTCATTACTTTGCCCGATCAGGAAATCAAGGGGAAGGTAGATCAGCTCATTGATAAAGTGTATGGCAACATCAACGAGTACGAGGTTGCCATGGAGCAAATGGAGAATCCAGATCAAAAAACATTTATCTTGAATTACATCAAGAAGGGATCAGAGGGAGAGGGTTACCAAGTATTTGTTCACGGTAATACCATTAGTCTTTCTCCGGTAGCTCCTGCACCATCAAACAAGGAAGTAGAAGGTTATTTTTCCAGAGATGGTAAACCTGATTATACTGCTGATAACTTCTTAAACGATGAAAAACTGTTTTCTTTACTAAAAATGAGCCCTACAGAGTTAAAAGAAGAAATAGCAAAAGGGAAATCTGTTGTAGAGGTTGCAGCATCTAAAAATATCTCGAAACAACAAGTAATTGATGTGATCGCAAAAACACAGGCTGAAAGACAACTTCAAGATGGAAAAAATAAAGTAACAATCAGCGATGATTTACTGAAACAAATGATGAAAGCAGTTGAGCGAAAAGTCCTACGCGTCATTGAACACAAAACGGAAACAGAATGGTAGTAATAGAGAAGAGGCGGGAGAACCGTCTCTTTTTTTGTTTCAATAGGAATATTTGGTAAAGTAATCATAGAACAAATAGAGCGATGAAAAGAGGATGAACGTTGAATAAACAGGCGAATAAAGAGACAAAAGAGGCATTAAAAGTATTACAAAACCAAACAGTCATCCAATCAGCAGAATACTGGGTACAAAACGCTCATGAAGGCGGAGTTGTCCGTGGAGACTTGGTAGCATTGCTCATCCAAAACATGGCGAAAAAACTGACTGCAACAGTTCCTCAACCCGAGCCGCCAGAAAAGCCGAAGCCTGAACCAAAACCAGACCCTACCAAACCTGCCAAGCAACCGAAGCCGTGGAGTGAAATCGAGAAGCTGGCAAAGGCTGCTTCGGTTCACATAGACATTGGATTCGGCGGTACGGGTGTATTATTGAAAGGCGGCCTATTGCTGACGGCAAAACACGTATCCAAAGGTAGAGTCTCTTTCAGAGTGAAAACGTACTCTCGGGATTGGTTAAATGCGACGCTGGTTGCGGAGCACTCGGGAATAGGAAAAGATGCTGTTGACCTGGCTCTGTATAAGATTGAGCGACCGTCTGCAAAATTACCATTCCTGTCTTTGAGCACCGATCCACTTGTGAGTGGTCAAAAGCTACTGACTGTCGAAGCGGAGTATACGGACTGGATCGTAAGGACTGGTGAGTTGTGTCAGTTAAGCACAAAGCTGCAACCGTGGGAATTTGACTGCTCTGTTCCTGTGGAGAATGGCAACAGCGGCGGAGCTGCCGTCAATGAGTATGGAGAAGTGGTCGGTATTTTCGTCAACGTAACGTCTGTAGGCATCCAACGAGGTAGTATCCGGGAAAGCGTTCCTGGTGGAGAAGCAATCAATTTGCAGCACCAAGCTGTTTCAGAATGGCTTGCAAAATGGTTATAAAAAGGTAGAATGAGGCACCTTCCTGTTATAAGAAGGTGCCTCATTTTGTGATTGGTGACGGCCTATTGCGTGATTCCGAGCATTTGCTTCATATCTTCTTGGGCATCACCAATCAACTGAATATGGAACAAGTCTTGCAATACTTCCAGAACACCGGGCTGAATGAACTCAGGCAATTTTGGACCGATCCGTATATCTTGTATACCCAGGCTAAACAGGCCGAGCAGGATGGCAACCGCTTTTTGTTCAAACCAGGAAAGAACGATACTTACCGGTAACTCGTTCACTTCACACTCGAAGGCATCGGCTAATGCAGCCGCAATCGTAATGGTAGAAACCGAGTTATTGCACTGTCCCAAATCGATATACCTTGGGATGTTGGTACCTGGCACGATGCCGAAATCTACATCGTTAAAACGGAATTTTCCGCAGGAGGTAGTAAGAATGACTGCTTCTGGCGGTAAGGACGTAGCTAATTCACGGTAATACTCGCCTCCCTTGCCAGGAGCGTCACAACCAGCGATGACGAAGAAGCGTTTGATCTGTCCTTCCTTGACTGCCTGAATGATTTCAGGGGCGATGCCGAGGACCGTTTTGTGATGATATCCGGTCGTCAATGTCAGTTCCGATTCGATAGAAACCTCAGGAAGAGACAATGCTTTTTCAATGAGCGGCGTAAAATCGTTCTCTACAATTTTCGTCACATTTTCCAAACCGGTTATATCATACGAAAAGAAACGATCGGCGTAGCTGCCTCGAATAGGCATTACACAGTTTGTTGTAGCGAGTATGGCGCCGGGAAATTTCTCAAACAATTGACGCTGATCGTACCATGCTTTCCCGATGTTTCCTTTCAAATGAGGATATTTCTTCAGTGCGGGGTAGCCATGTGCAGGAAGCATTTCGGAATGCGTATACACATTGATTCCTTTGCCTTCTGTCTGTTTTAACAGCTCTTCGAGAGCAAACAGATTGTGCCCCGTAACAACGATGCATTTTCCTTCGATTTTATTTTGCGAGACTGTGATTGGCTGCGGGACTCCGAAATGATCCGTATGAGCCCGATCCAAAAGCTCCATGACTTTTATGGCGGCTTTGCCTACTTTCATGGCCATTTGCAAATGTTCGTCTAAGTTAAAATTCACATTCGTCAATGTAAAATAGAGAGCTTCCTGTGTAATCCCATCCACTTCAGGATCGATATAGCCCAGTTGTCGAGCATGTGTGGCATAAGCTGCAATTCCTTTTAAAGCAAAAATAATTGTATCCTGAATACTCGCAAGATCTTCATTCTTTCCGCAAACGCCTATGACCTTACAACCACCTGATGGAGTCTGTTCACATTGATAACAAAACATGTATAATCCACTCCTTCGATTCAAGATTTCGCTTTGATTATAAGCGGATTGCCCGGAAGGAGCTGTGATTAAAATCACAACGAAACCAAACTTTGCCTTTTATCATAGTGGATGAAGAAGATTTCCCAAGTGAGGGGTGTTGTTTATGGTACGAAAATGGCAGTTGCCGTTACAGACGTTGAGTCTTACGGTCGGTTTCATGGTATGGGTCATTCTGTCATCGCTCATGCCTTTTATCAAAGAAACCGTACCTATGAGTGCAAGCGAAGTGGCGTGGGTGACAGCGATTCCAGTCTTGCTTGGATCGTTGCTGAGAATCCCCGTAGGATATTGGAGTAACCGATTTGGCGCGAGAATATTATTTAGCATAAGCTTTCTCTTGCTGCTAGCCCCTGTTTTTTATATTAGCCAGGCGACCACTTATACAGATTTGTTAATCGGCGGGCTATTTTTGGGGATAGGCGGAGCGGTGTTTTCCGTTGGTGTTACTTCTCTTCCTAAATACTATCCGAAAGAGAAGCATGGTTCTATAAACGGAATCTACGGTATGGGGAATATTGGTACAGCGATAACCACTTTTGCAGCACCAGTTCTGGCCAAATCATTGGGATGGGCCAATACCGTACAGATGTTTATGCTACTGCTTGCAGGATTCGCTGTGCTTACCTTCTTACTGGGGGATAAAAATGAACCTAAGGTAGTGACTCCTCTTGGTCAGCAGATCAAGAGTGTCTACAAAAACGAAAAGCTATGGTTAATCAGTTTGTTCTACTTTATTACGTTTGGTTGCTTCGTCGCTTTCACCGTGTATCTCCCGAATTTTTTAGTGAGCCATTTCCAACTGGATAAAGTAGATGCAGGTATGAGAACAGCAGGGTTCATTCTCTTGGCGACACTTGCGAGACCAGTGGGAGGCTGGCTAGGAGATAGGTGGAATCCCTTCAAGGCATTGATGATTGTGTTTGCAGGGCTTGCCTTGTCTGGTATTGTCTTATCGTTTTCGCCATCGATTTTGATGTATACGGTAGGATGCTTGTTAGTAGCGGCATGTGCCGGTATCGGTAACGGAGCCGTGTTCAAATTAGTGCCGATGTATTTCTCGCGACAAGCGGGGATTGTGAATGGGATCGTATCTGCCATGGGGGGATTAGGAGGCTTTTTCCCGCCGTTGATCTTAACGCTGCTGTTTAATCTGACGGGGCATTACGCGATCGGTTTCATGGCGTTATCTCAGTTTGCACTGGCAAGCTTGGTCTTGGTGATGTGGATGTTTTATCAAGAGAAGCTGCAGCTCGCCGCTACCATTATGGAAAAGACGGGAGAGGCGATACTGATTACCGATACACGAGGAGTCATTAAAAGTGCGAACCACGCTTTTACGAAAGTGACCGGTTATGAGATGAATGAGGTGATTGGCAAGTCCCCTAATATTTTAAAATCAGGCAGGCAGAGTGCCGATTTCTATCAAAAGATGTGGGACTCGATTAAGAAGAATGGCTACTGGCAAGGAGAGATCTGGAATCGCCGGAAGAATGGAGATCAGTACCTCCAATGGTTAACGATCAGCGCGATTCTGGACGATGCAGGAGACGTCGAGTACTATGCTGGCATGTTCAGCGAGCTCGCGGAGCAAAGACATGGATAAAGAAGCTTGAACCACTTATGAAAAAAAGTCTTGGACGGACGAGTCCAGGACTTTTTTCGTGCAGGAAAGGATGTAGACGTTGCTCACATTTGGCAAATATCTGGAGGGCAGTCATCACAAAAAATCGCTTCTTTTAAATAGGCAAGGTCCTTAATCAAGATATGTCCCTGGGGAAGCAGATCGATGGTGTCCTGTTTTTTTAGATCGGAAAGCATCCGGTTGACACTTTCTCGTGTCAGACCAATGAATTGTGCCAAATCACGATTGGTAAGGGAAAGGTCGATGAGGATTCCATCGGGGTGTGGCTTGCCATACGTGTTACTCATGCGGATTAGCGTTGAATACAAGGCACCGATTTTGCCATTGAGTAGCAAATCACGAAATTTAGACTGCATCCGCCTGTTCATCAATCCCATCCAACGCAGGAAGTCTACGCAAAATTGACCGTTTTTGATGAGCATTTTTTCCAACTCTTGTCGCGGAATGATCCATATCTCACCCTCCATCAACATGGTGCCTGTGGAGGTGTACGTCAATTCCTGTTCGAAGAGCCCGGAGACGCCGACTAGCTCTCCTGCACCAAATACTTGCAGTGTCAGTTCTTTTCCATCGTTGGTGTTTTTAGTGAGCTTAATTTGGCCTGACGAAATTAAGAATAGCTGATCAGCTCTTTCACCATCCAAAAACAGAACGGCTCCGGGAACGAATTTTTTCCTAATAGAAAACGTTTCAAGGCTATTCACAAAATCGGAAGAAATCTGCTGTACAAATGTTGTGCCATTTCCGGTCATGTGGGTCCTCCCTACAACAAGGATACAAAGTAACTCATTATATCATCCGAAATCGATGGTTTGGGAAGAGAAAATCGTCCTAGATTGTGGCAGTGGTGTGAGGTAAATCACAACCTGGGTTACGAGCCATTGCTACAATGGACTCGAGCGAAAGGAAAAAATGAGCAGCAGCAGGGAGGGTGTTGTATGAACTATATATTTGCTTCCAAGGTGGCGAAGCGTGCTTTTATCATCATTGCTTGCTTGTTCGTCCTAAGTTACGTGGGAACACGTTTTTTCACGCATATTGATTTGGCGCTTTACGGCTATATGGTGGGGACACTTGTCTTTATTGGAGGTTTCCTTTACCGATTTTCTGCGTGGGCAGATCGCCCGCCAACGAATGTCATTTTGAAAAAGGGGCTACGACTTCTCTTTCGTAAAAGCACGGCGAATACAACGGTGGATCATCTGGCCATCTATCGCTTTATTTGGAATCGGGGATGGTACCGCTGGACACAGCACATTTTGCTGGGATGGGGATGCATCTTGGCCGCGTTTGTCACCTTTCCGTTAGTTTTTGGCTGGATGTATTTCACGATGACGGACAATGGTTTCTATCAGGTCGTGTTCATGGGTGTGGATGTTCTGACCGTACAAGCGGATGGCTGGGTTGCCTTTCTCTTTTACAACGCACTGAACATTACCGCTTTTATGGTCATCGGCGGAGCAGTCATGGCATTGTATCGCAGATTCAAGAACATGCAGGCACGGGCTGAACAATCCTTTGTCTACGACTTTTTGCCTTTATACCTGCTACTGTTTATCAGCGTGACAGGCTTGATGTTAACCGCAAGCAACATGTTCTTAGGGGGCTTTGGGCACCCGGTCATATCAGTCACTCATCAATTTGCAGTGATTGTGACATTGATTTATCTGCCATTCGGAAAACTGGCTCACATACCGTTCCGTCCCATGAGTGTGTTTGCACGTAATTATCGCGAACACTACGGCGAGCAGGAAATGAAAAAGTGTAAAGTGTGCAGCAATGAGTTTGTTTCTGTGGAACAGTCGGCAGATGTAATCAACGTGCTGGGTAAAAACGAAATGGCTTTTCAAATGGAAGAAGGATTCCACTTGGCTGAACTTTGCTTGCCGTGCCGCAGAAAATACCGGATGTTCCGTTTCACAGGAGTTCCTACGCACGAGATCAATGCCAGGGAGGCAAATCAACATGCCAAAGGATAAATTTTTTAAAGTAATTGAAAACAAGATACATCCGAACGAGAAGTTGGTCAGCACGCACTGCTGCTACTGCGGTATGCAATGCGGGATGAACCTGCGTGTAGATACAACGACGAACAAGATTATTGGAGTGGAGCCACGGTACGATTTCCCTGTCAACCTGGGCAAGATGTGCCCAAAAGGCGTGACGGCTTATCAGCAGGTGAACCATCCGGATCGGATACAGCGGCCGTTGATTCGAACGGATGCATCACTAAAAGGCACGGCGGAAGGATTTCGGGAGGCATCATGGGAGGAAGCACTTGACTTGATCATTTCCAAGTTCAAGGAATTGCAACACAACTATGGCAAAGATACCTTGTCTGTTTACTCTGGCGTTTCCATGACGAACGAAAAATGCTATCTCACGGGTAAGTTTGCGCGGGTCGCCTTGCAAACTCGCTATATCGACTACAATGGTCGCTTCTGCATGTCCTCCGCTGCGGCAGGATTGAATCGAAGCTTGGGGATTGATCGCGGTTCTACCATTCCCTGGACGGATATTCATCAAACAGACTGCTTGTTTTTGGCCGGTTCAAACGCGGCAGAGTGTCATCCAACCAGCATGTTTCGTATTTGGGAAGTGCAAAATCGAGGTGGTTATCTGATTGTAGCCGATCCAAGGGAAACACCTTTGGCGCGTCGAGCTGATATCCATCTGGATCTGCGGCCCGGTACAGATTTGGCACTGGCAAACGGAATCGTTCATCTCCTGATCAAGAACGGACATATTGATGAAGACTTTATTCGAAATCATACGAATGGTTTTGAAGAAACAAAAGAAGTGGTCGCTACCTTCACACCGGAGTATGTCAGCGAAATAACAGGGGTTTCGGTGGAGAAGATTGTGCGGGCTGCCGACATTTTCGGGAGGGCACCCGATGCGATTGTCATGTTTTGCCGTGGTGTGGAACAGCAGGCGAAAGGGACGGACAACGTATCGGCCTATACCAACATGTCGCTCGTCACAGGCAAGATTGGCCGTCCAAAATCAGGTGTTGCAACCCTTACTGGTCAAGGAAACGGTCAGGGGGGGCGGGAACACGGGCAAAAAGCCGATCAATTGCCTGGCTACCGCAAGCTCGACAATCCTGAACATGTGCGTGAAATAGCATGTGCCTGGGGCATCCCCGCGGAAGAGATGCCGCAGAAAGGTGTCTCTGCCTATGAGATGTTCCAGTTGATGAAGGATAAAACAATCCGTAGCTTATACTTACTCTGCTCCAATCCGGTTGTAAGTGCGCCAAATCTAAACCATGTTCGGGAGTCCCTGAAAAGTCTAGATTTTATGGTTTGCTGCGACTTTTACTTGTCCGAATCAGCTGAATACGCCGATGTCGTTCTTCCCGTTACGACTTGGGCAGAGGACGATGGAACGACTACAAACCTCGAAGGTCGTATCATTCGTCACCGTCAGGCACAGGACTGGTTCGAAGAATCCAAGCCTGACTGGTGGATTCAGGTAGAAATCGCCAAAAGAATGGGGCGCGGACAATTCTTTGCTCACTTGAAGTCTCCTCAGGATATTTTCAATGAAATACGTCAGGTCTCCAAAGGCGGAATAGCTGACTACTACGGGGTCACCTACGAGAAAATTGATCAAAACAATGGTGTTTTCTGGCCGTGCCGTGAGGAGGGTGACGAGGGGCAGCCCCATTTATTCCTGGATAAAAAATTTTATCACCCGGATGGCAAAGCCAAAATATGTGCGCTGCCTTATCGCCCGCCAGCGGAGGAGCCGGATGAAGAATATCCTTTGCGGCTAACTACGGGACGAGTTGTGTTCCACTATTTGTCCGGGAATCAGACAAGACGAATCCCGTTTTTGACGGACATGTATCCTGATCCTCTGCTAGAGGTTCATCCAAAAACAGCGACTCTTTATGGCATTGAACACGATGAGCTGGTCACTTTGAAAACGAGAAGAGGCGAGGCGCAGTACCGCGTGAAAGTTATCGAGGCCATTCGAGAGGATACGGTGTTTGTTCCGTACCACTGGGGAAAAGCGGAGTCTATCAATCTTCTGACCAACCCGGCATTGGACCCTTACAGCAAAATGCCTGAATTTAAAGCGTGCGCTGCGAAAATCATCAAGCACAAGCATGGAGGAGTTCGCCATGGGTAAACAAGTCTTATACATCGAAATGGATAATTGCATCGGTTGTCGAAGCTGCTTGGCGGCGTGTACACAGTGTGGAGGTCACGACAACCGAAACCGAAACTACGTACTGGATGTGGACCCGTTTATTAGCAGACAAACGATTCCTCTCATGTGCTTCCATTGTGTCAATCCTGCTTGTGCCCGCAGCTGTCCTGCTCAGGCGATTCAAATCGCAGATAATGGGGCCGTATTGTCAGCCTTGGTAGAGAAATGCATCGGTTGTCAAAATTGTACGATTGCGTGCCCTTATGGGATTCCCAAATTTGATGAAGAACAGAATCTCATGTACAAGTGCGATCTATGCTACGACCGTACGAAAGAGGGAATCCCGCCGATGTGCGCTTCGGTTTGCCCGACAAACACCTTGCAGTGGATTGAGGAAGCAGAGCTGGAAGAAAAACGGGCACAGATTCCTTTGGCCAATGGCAAATGGACTGCCAGCCACGACCCGGATGTACTGGAAGGCGAAACCAATGTGAAAATTAGCCTGCCTGGCATTCTGCAGGGCAAACAGAAGCTATTCTAGAGGGGAGAAATACCTTATGGAGAACGAGAAAACCCGCCCAATTCCGTTGAAGGATGACAATTATACACATAACATTAATCGTTCCAATGAGCGTAGTCTGGATCGACGGAGTTTTATGAAAACAATGGTAGGAGCAGCCGGTCTTTTCGCGGCATCTACACTGCCATGGGGGGCATTAGCTGCCAAAGAGCTGATGAGTTCATCCAGCAAGTCGTATCCCACACAAAAAATCGCGAATCTCAGCGATATAAAACCCGGAGATGCGATTGAATTTGCTTATCCAGGAGAGCATGACAGCGCGTTGTTCGTATATGTGAAGGAAAAGGAATACAAGGCGTATCAAAATGCATGTACCCACCTGCGTTGTCCGGTATTTTGGGACCGAGATGAGAAAGAGCTGCTATGTCCTTGCCATCATGGGAAATTTGATATCGCCACAGGTAATCCGCTCGCTGGTCCCCCAAGAAGACCACTTCCGGAAATTGTGCTTCAAGAGAAAGATGGAGCTGTATACGCTGTAGGGGTGAAGAGATATGAAGAGCAGCTATAGAGGTGTCATCCTATTAGCATTGATCTTGTTCGCCAGCATTGTTTGCACCCAGTACACAGTCAATATGTATTTTGCACAGCGATATATGGAGGTGCTTTTGCTCAGCGGTGCAACGGTGGTGTTGTTCCCACTGGCATGGATGGTATTTAGAAAAGACCAGCGAGATCGAAGAGAACAAGGGAAATAATCCGGGGAAGGAAGTGTGATCAGTTGCCATGAATCCTAGTAAGCGAACGATTGCCGAGCTTCACCAAGAGCTCCCTGCCTTGGTGGATAAAAAAATGGGGATACTCATTCAAGATTTGGCGGATAATGCCGAACCACACAGCCCGGCTCTCTTGGAAAGGAAGCTGGCAAAATGGGAGATCACGGAGGATGAGGAGCATCTGCGACTCTATTTTAATCCTTGCCAGTTTATTGCGATTCCCATCCAGAATGGACCGGTTGTTTTTTCGCAAGAGGATAACTGTATTCAAATGGTTGCTAGCGACAATCGGGGACAGCTAGCGTATCGCATTTCTTTTGGTAACTAACTCCCACTAGTAGATGGAGGGATTGTAATGGGACCACCGCCTATAGGATGTATGGGGAAGATGCAGGAGTTTGAAGGGAGAAGGAAGCTGTGTCCAGCTCTGGAAAAATTGAAAGACGAGCACCTATCATTAGCTGAGCAGTTGAATGAGCTCGTACATCTAGCAAATAACCTGAAATCTACTGCCGAACCTACTAAAAGAAAGAAAGGCTTAACAGAGCTTCATGAGCTGGCGTCCTCGTTTCGGGCGGAACTGGAGAGACACTCCAGACGCGAGGAGGAAGACCTGTATCCCCTGATGGCTAACTATATCGAACGGGAGATGGGACCGATTGCTGCCATGGAGGAAGAGCATGATCTTATTCATGAAAGCCTGATGTCGTTCATGCGAATCGTAGAAAAGGAAAAGTCTGAACCAGTTGAAATAGAAGCTGTCCACACTCATTTGCTGAAGTCAGTAGAAATACTCTTGGAACATTTCTTTAAAGAAGAGAGTGTGCTGTTCCCGATGGCAGAATACGTATTGAGTGACGCAGAGAAAGAGCAGTTGCGAGTACTGTTTCAAGATTAGAAATCATGTCGCCCTCCTACTGGTAAAAGTGGGGGGGTGATTTTGTTTTCCAATTATATTCTTTCGAGGAAAATGTGCATGTTCCTACTGTCATTTGTCGGTTTCAATCGGAAGAAACCAATCATTAACTAGTAGGGAATAAATAGAGGAGGGGGTGTTCTAAGTGCCGATTATTAAACCGTATCTAACCTCATTGAGATTTACGTCCACCATGGGTGCTGGAACTGGTACTGGTGCTGCGTTTGCCATTGCAGCAACTGCATTTACCACTGACACTGGCGCTGCTGCGACAGCATTTCCTAGTACGTTTGCATTTTACAATCTCTACGTCAATGGAGTGCTTCAGGCAGGTAATACTTCCACAATCTCAACGACAGCGATCACGATTCCAGATGGAAATGCCGAAAACGGTGGTACACCCATAGTTGTAGAGTTTGTCGTTAACTAAGGTGAATAGGATGGTGGCCCCAGGTGGATGGTATGTGCCTGGGGTTCACTCATATGTGTAAATCGGAGTGAATGTTCGAAGCACTGCGAGAAAGGACGAGTGATTTTATGAGGCGCTATGTCACGCAGTCATACCCAGTGAGGAGACAGTGTCTGCAAATCGTCCCGCCATTAGGTTGCCCCGGAATTTTTCCAGTAAAACCCTCCCCAACGTGTCCTCCCTGTCCCCCATGTCCATGTACTCCTGGTTTAATACGAACAGAAACCTATCAGTATACGGCAATTTCAGATGGAGTCAAAAACAGGTATACCAACAGTGATGCGGTCATGCCCTTTAGTACATCCGGCATTCTGGACCCGAATGAAGTTTCGGTTGTGAATCTATTCATCAATGGAATGCTACAACCTCCCAATTTATATGTTGTCCAGCCGGGAGTGTTGATTTTGAGTGACATTCCTGTACAAGGAGTCCCTCTCATTCTTCAGTTCATCAAGATGATTGTCTCATAAATGGTTGCTTCCATAATGGGAAAAGGTCATGTCATACATACATGTCATTTTCCTTCCATGTTGTGCCCTACCAGGGATATGATCGGCTCGACATACTTAAAAGTCTCTCGTCTTCGATTTGGCAGGCAAGATTGCTTGCTCTCCTTTTTCATAGAAAGCAAGTAGAGTATGGACAAAACTCAATCTCGGTACGATCATATAGACGGCCAAGGCAGACCCAATGCTGATCAGGGCACCCACAATGACATCTGCTGGATAATGAACGCCTACCAAAATGCGAGAAAGCCCGACACAAGCAGCAAGCAGCATCCAGAGTGGCCCCGTCGTCTTTCTAAAAAGCCAGTAGGTCATGCAAAAGGAAAAAAACAGGATCGTATGGTCGCTGGGAAACGAATTGTCGACCGCTTTTTGTACCAATTGATTGACGTTCGCAAGCTCTGCGAATGGCTGATTATTCGTATGAAGGCTTCCGGCTACTTTCCCGAATAGCTCGGCGATGACAAACGTAAAAGTCGCACAAACGACCATGATGCGATTCTCATGTTTTCTCGTAAACCAATACACCAAAGCACTCAACGCCAAAATAAACACCGTATATTCTGCTACGTAAAAAGCCACGGGGTTGAGAGCCGGATACTCTTTCCCCAAGTCATTAATCAAGCGAAAATAGTGAATGTTGATTTCCATGCCATTCATTTTTGGTGATCCCCCTTTACATGTAACAGGAGAATCGTAATCGATAGGAGAGAAATGGGAAATTGATTTACCTTACGAAATATTACAGGGTTGTAAGGTTGGTTTCGTAGCATCAAAAAAGAGACGGCAGAACCGTCTCTTTTTAGTTGGACAAAAGGTCCATATTATTTGTTGTTGCCATCTAATTCTGCTTTGGGGTAGATGTCTTTTTTGACAGCCTTTAATTTTCCTACACAATCCATGGTCACGTTGATGTAATGATCCGGGGAAGTGTAAATGACGAGAATCTGTGTCTTGTTATCCTGGACAGTAGAGGAGTGGATCTGTGAGAACTTGTATTTTTCTGCTTGCTTTCCAAACAAAAGTTTGAGATGCTCCTTGCCTTTTTTGATCGCTTTCTCATCACCTAAAACTTCTTTCGAAGAGGGGAGTCCGTTTTGGATGTCGACGCTGATCAGCTCTCCTGTACTTGCGTTTACATGGACAACTCCGAACTCTGGGGTAGTACCCTCTGGTGTGCTCGACAGGATCACTTCCAGACGTTCGATGGGACCCGAAGTGGTGACGACGTTCTCTTTTAAGATGGAGGTGATGTGATAGTTCTTCAGGTCAGGGATGACTTCTTTGACGTGATTCACAGTCGCTTTTGCTTTTTGATTCAGATCTTTTATGGAAAGCTCTTCTAATCTTGGTCGCAGTTACAGTTGCTTTCGCTTTGTGGGAAGAGGCTGCTGCGGCTTCGTTTAACAGAACAGATGTGTTTGGCAAAAGGAGTGCCGCTATCAGGGTGAATGCGAGTGCCTTACGCTTGGTCATTTTGGATCATCCCCATTATTGGTTAATTGGGTGTACATGGATTAATACGGAAAGAGATTCGTATAAGTAACTGTAAAAATTGTGAAAAATTTATTACAGGACGAAGGAAGGGAGAAAATGTCGAAAAATAGTTTTGAAATTTTATTTCAAATCTGACAATTCATATTGATATTTTATTTCAAGTGTCTATAATACAAAATATGTAATGATTTACCAAAGTCACACTTGAATGTAAGCGCTTAACAAATTTGTGGACTAAAGGGGTGGTATCGTGTTGAATGGCGGGTTGCTGCGCATCCGCGAATCATTGCACAATATCAAGCGTTCTGAACAAAACGCGGCGCATTACATTTTAGCCAATCCGGATGAGGTGATTCGTCTTTCCATCAAGGAACTCGCGGAAAGAAGCGAATCTAGCCAAGCTGCCATCATACGCATGTGCAAAAGTATCGGTGTAGATGGTTTTCAGGAGTTGAAAATCAGAATAGCGGGTGATCTGCAATCGTCTACCGCTCAGGATGAATACAAAGAGATTCTTCCCGATGCTGATATGTACACCTTGATTGAATCAGTTTCGCTCAACAACATCCTCTCTTTGCGAGAAACGATCAAAATTTTGGATACAGAAGCGGTGGAGAAGGCGATTGGTGAGCTGTTCCGAGCCACTCGGATTGATTTTTACGGAGTGGGTGCTTCGCAATTGGTTGCCCAGGATGCCCAACATAAATTTTTGCGCATCAATAAAATGTGCACGGCCCATTCGGATTCCCACTTGCAGCTTACTTCGGCAGTCACCTTGACGGCTGGTGATGTGGCAGTCGGTATCTCGAATTCGGGGGAAACCTCACAGATCATAACCACGATGAAACAAGCTCACAAATCCGGAGCTGTGACCATCGGCATTACCAAATACGGCACAAACTCCTTGGCGGAATGCGTGGATATTCACTTAACCACGTTTTCAACAGAAGCGGATGAACGCAGTGCCGCCACTTCCTCACGAATCGCACAACTCAATGTGATCGACATCTTGTTTAGAGGTGTTGCTGCCAAAAATTACGATGTTTCTGCTGCGTACTTGCGCCAGACGCGTAAAGCTGTTCGGGAGCAATACAAATAAGCAAATCCTCCTTAGCATACACAAAATCCTGCCTTTATCCTTTTATCCTTATCAGTCAGTAAAGAGTCCCTTATTTTCAAAGTGCCCACATGTGGCTAGTAGTACGTTAGGCGTTTGGAAATATCGTTAGCTATGCAAGTTTTTTACTTCATGCAATTGGGGAGGTTTTCCATGAAAAAGAGAAGGTTTCTTTCAGTACTTGGTTTGATTGGCTTAGCCGCGGCATTGCTTATTTCCGGATGTAGCAGCCAGTCCTCCACACAGCAGGGGGACAAAGTCGAATTGTATATGGGCTACAGCTCTGATCCACCTACGAAGAAAAAGATGGAAGAAATTATTGCAAAATTCGAACAATCACATCCGCACATCAAAATTAAAACAATGACGGCTCCTTATGATGACTTCTATCAAAAGCTGACGACTCAGATCGCGGCCGGGAATGCGCCTGATCTATGGCAGAGCGACGGGACAAAAGTATTTGGCTACGCCCAACGAGGCGCGATTCTCGACATCACCGACTACGTCACGAAAGAAATCAACAAAGAGGAGCTCAACGGTCTGGAATTCAACAAAGACTCAGATGGGAAGTATTGGGGCGTGCCGCAGGGCATCCAAGTCGGAGCCCTTTTCTACAACAAGGATTTGTTCGACAAAGCGGGCGTACCGTACCCTACGGCTGACTGGACCTGGGATGATGTGAAGGCGGCTTCCGTCAAGCTGACCCTCGATGCCAACGGGAAAAATGCAGACGATCCTGCTTTTGACAAAAAATCAGTGAAGCAGTACGGTTTCGCGTTTTTCGGTAGCTCACGCGGCGCATTTAACATCTTGAAAGCGTATGGTGGCGGGGTATTGGACCCGACGTTGAAAAAATCGATTATCAACAGCTCGGAGAACAAAAAAGCGGTCGAGTGGATGGTCGACGGTATGCAACGCAAGCTATTCCCGAATCCGGCTGATTTGAAGGCGTTCCAAAGCAACTTCAAAGCGTTTTTGAGCGGGGCTGTGGCGATGCAAATCGATATTTACGCAGCAACAACCTCGATGAATGGTGCAGGGCTGAATTACGATGTCGCTCCTATGCCAAAAGGACCGGACGGCAAACGCTTCGCACCCGTAATCGCCAACTCATGGGTCATCAACAAAAAGGCAGAGGAGCAGAAGGTCAAGGCCGCTAAAGAATGGATCACCTACTGGACGACATCAGATGAAGCACAAAAAGAATGGACAGAAGTAGGGGAAGCCATTCCAGTGAAAAAATCAGTGGCGAATTCCGAGATGTTCCTAAACCCAGCCACGAAGCCAGAAAACAAAAAAGTCTTCCTCGACACCTTGGAGTTCGCGGGCACGATTGATACCAACGCTGTCTTTACCGAATGGGTGAAGGTGTTCACGGATAATCTGGCGGAACTGTTCATGGATAAATACGGAACGGATGAATTCATCACGAAAACAGACGAAGGCATTCAAAAAGTTCTGGATGACTTCTTCAAGAAGCAGTAGTCATCAATCAGTGAGGATGTGTGCCAACCATGCTAGAGCTGCAAACCAAGCAACAGGCGAAGCCTGCTGAGAAAAAGAGAAAATGGTTGGATAGCGAGGGGAGATGGGGACTGCTCCTGGTCTCCCCTTATCTCATCCACTTTCTCGTATTCGTTGTGGGAACATCGGTCGCGTCATTGTACTTCAGTTTTTCGGACTACGATATTTTAAATCCGCCTAAATGGACTGGCTTGGACAACTATGCAAAGCTGTTTGAAGACCCGCTGTTTTATCGCGCGTTATGGAATACGGTCTATTTTACGATCCTGTACGTTCCGGCCAAAACGTTTTTGGCGTTGCTGTTAGCGGTGGCCCTGAATCAAAAGCTGAAGGGCTTGAAATTTTTCAGGATGGTTCACTTTTTGCCGGTGATCTCCTCATGGACGGTGATCGTGTATGTAGCGGATGCGGTGTTTAACCAGCGGATCGGTTTTGCCAATGCTTTTCTGTCTAAACTTGGGTTAGCTCCGCAAAACTGGCTGATTGATGAATTCTGGGTCATCCCGGTCTTGGTTCTCATCGCCATCTGGAAGTCAGTCGGCTACATGATGATTATTTTTCTCGCTGGACTGCAAGGAATTTCTTCTGATATGTACGAGGCAGCCTCGATTGATGGAGCAAACGCTTGGCAAAAGTTTTGGCAAGTGACGGTCCCGATGATTTCCGGCACGACGTTTCTGGTCGTCATCTTGAACACGATTTACTCCTTCCAAAACTTCGAGCAGATTTTTGTCATGACCGGGGCCTCTACGGAGGCAGGCTCGACAGGTGGTGCGAACAACGCCAGCCTCGTCCTGATGCTCTTCATGTTCCGCCAAGCATTTAGCTTTTTCAAAATGGGCTATGCCTCTGCTATCGCGTGGGTGTTGTTCCTCATCCTGCTTGCCATTACGCTCATCCAATTCAAGCTGCAAAAGAAATGGGTTCATTATGATTAAGAGGCAAGGAGGTAGCCATGCAAAAGCGTTTCCCTCTAAATAAAATCTTTGGATACCTGTTTGTCATAGCGAGTGCGTTGATTATGCTGGTTCCGTTTTTGACAACTGTGTTTAACTCGCTGAAAACTTACAAGCAGTACATGCAATTTCCGCCAGAATGGCTGCCAAATCCAGCACAGTGGAGCAACTATACAACTGTGTGGGAACAGGCGAATTTTAGCAGCTATACGATCAACAGTCTGATTGTCGCGATTCTTTCGGTTATCGGGGCCTTATTGTCCAGCTCGATGATTGCCTTTGCTTTTGCCAGGCTGCGCTTTCCTTTCCGCGACACGCTGTTCATGATCGTGCTGGGAACGATGATGATCCCGGGGATCGTCACGATTATCCCGCAGTTTATTATCTTTAAAAATTTGGGACTGCTCGATACGTTGGCACCGCTTTGGCTATTGGAGTGGCTTGGACAGCCGTTTGCTATTTTTTTAATGAGGCAAGCATTTTTAAATATCCCGAAGGATTATGAGGAAGCGGCAAAGCTGGATGGCTGCAATCCGTTCCAGATTTACTGGCGGGTGTTTTTGCCGATGTGTAAGCCTTCTTTGGCAACACTGGCGGTCTTTACGTTTATGGGGAAGTGGAATGAGATTTTGGCGCCAGTCATTTATCTCATTTCGGACGAGAACTTTACGCTGCCGATCGGGATTTTGTCTTTGAGCGGTCAGTACAAGACAGAGGATCAACTGCTGGTAGCAGGGGCCTTGATCAGCTTGATCCCGATTTTGATCGTGTTCTTGTTTGCGGAGAAATATTTTGTGGAAGGCTCCAAAACTTCTGGATTGAAATAGGGCGTAAAGGAGGCTAGCATCCGATGCAATACGTACCTTGGGACGATTTATATGCGGACGCTCTGTGCGAGCTGTGGAATCAGGAGTTGGGTGATCGCTTTCCCATGCGGTCTGGGCTCATGCGGCAAAACAGCTTCGAGGATCAGAATGTAGTCAAAGCTGGGTCGTGGATTGCGATAGATGCTGTGACGCAGCGTCCTGTCGGTTTTGTTGTGGCCAAATGCTGGCAGGAAAAGCTCGACATTCAATTGGGAAAAGGCATTGGCTGGATACAGGTCTTACTCGTGTCTACCGCACATCGCGGGCAAGGGGTCGGGCGTGAATTGCTGGCAAGGGCAGAGAATGCGTTGCGAGAGCAAGGGGTGGAAAAGGTCTTGCTGGGGCGCGATCCGTATCATTATTTCCCGGGCATACCCGATGAATCTGCGGACGTAAAAGTGTGGTTTGAGAGACAAGGGTATCACTCGGAGGATCGGTTGGAGAACGATCTGTTAGGCCAGTATCTCGAACCAGCGGAACTGGAATTGCCAGAGGTACCAGATGGCCGCTTTCGACTGTTGATGAGGGAGGACCAAGATGCCTTCTTGGCCTTCTTGCATCGATGCTTTCCCGGACGCTGGGAGTATGAAGCCATTCACTATTTCCACCGAGGAGGAACCGGACGCGAATTCGTCGTGGTGGAGCTGCACGGTGAGATCGTCGGTTTTTGCAGGATCAATGATGCCGATTCTCCGTTTGTTGCCCAAAACGTATACTGGGCACCATTGTTTGCAGATGGGCTGGGCGGCATCGGTCCATTGGGTGTGGATGCGGAGTATAGAGGACGGGGCTTGGGACTGGCGATTGTGGAGGCGGGCATTGTGGCTTTGCGGAATCGCGGTATTCCGAACATTGTCATCGATTGGACGACGTTGGTCGACTTTTATACGAGGCTCGGGTATCGCAGCTGGAAGCAGTATGCGAAGTACGGCAAAGCATTCTCATAATAAGAGCAAGTCGATAGGGAGGAGGATTCCATGCAAGCCGAACACATGACAGTGGAACAGAAGGTCGGGCAACTGCTGATGATCGGTTACCCTACGCTGGATATTCCCGAAGAAATGGAAGCGTGGATCAAACAAAAACAGATTGGTAACGTGATTCTTTTTAGCCGCAATATCGGGACACCGGAGGAGACCTATCAGCGCGTACAGAAACTCCAGAGCTGGGCGTATGAGTCTTGTCATCCCTACCCGCTGTTGATTGGGACCGATCAGGAAAATGGCGTGGTCTCCCGTCTGCAAAAAGGGGCGACGCGCTTTCCAGGAGCGATGGCTTTAGGTGCGACAGGCAATCTCGATCAAGCCAAGCGCATCTACCAGGCAACAGGTGAGGAGCTACGTGCAGCAGGGATTTCAGTCAATTTCGCCCCGACGGTCGATGTGAACAATAATGCGGACAATCCGGTCATTGGGGTGCGGTCTTTTGGAGAAGCGCCAGAGCAGGTGGCGCGGTTTGGTGAGGCCGCCATTCAAGGCCTGCTTGCGAGTGGTGTCATTCCCTCTATCAAGCACTTCCCCGGTCATGGCGATACGAGCATCGATTCTCATGAAGCCGTTCCTGTGCTTGGGCATGATCGGACGCGACTGGATCAGGTTGAGTTGGTTCCATTCCAGCGCAGTATCGCGGCAGGAGTCCCCATGGTGATGGTTGGACATATCAGTTTACCTAGTATGGATGAGTCGGGTTCTCCTGCTACGTATTCCAAAGAGATCGTGACGGGAATTTTGCGTGAGTCGCTCGGTTTTGATGGGGTCGCAATTACGGATTGTATGGAAATGGCCGCTATCGCGGGTACCATCGGGGTTCCGGAAGCGGCGGTGCGTTGTGTGCAGGCTGGGATCGATCTGGTTCTGGTTTCCCATACGCATGAAGTTCAGCAAAAAACGTATGATCGCCTCGTTGCGGCCATTCATTCGGGGGAGCTGTCAGATGAGCGGGTCAACGAAGCGGTAAATCGCGTGCTTCAATTAAAGAAACGATTTCTTTCCTGGGAGCATTGCTTGCGAGCAAAAGGCCCTTCCTTTGACCATATCCAGCATGCAGATATGGCGAGAAGTGCGCTCGCCCAAGCCATAACCTTGGTGAAAAATGAGCATCAGCTACTTCCTTTACAGAGGAGTACGCAACCGCTCGGTGTGATTTTTCCGGGGATCGCTAACCTTACGTTGGCAGAGGATGGGCAAGCAGCTTCAGGCGATTTGGTCGCACCATTGAGAAAATATCGTGAAGTTGAATACCATATGATGTCGACGCTCAACCCGACAGAAGATGAAGGGGAGATGGTGGCGAATCTGATGTCAGCCACGGAGCAAATCGTCGTTTTTACGTACAATGCCCATATCTTTAAAGGCCAATCGCTGCTATTGAATCGGCTAATTCAACAGGGGAAAAGGGTCGTGGCTGTCGCTCTGCGAAACCCGTATGATCTCTTGGTAATGCCAGAGGTTGATGCGTATCTCGCCGTTTACGACCATACGTACCATGCCATAGAGCTTGTGGCAGACATTTTGTTCGGGGAACGAAAGGCCGCTGGACATCTTCCGGTCAGCCTGTTTCCAACGGAGAAAAAGCAGCATGGTGTGGGGTAGAAAGAGAAGATGAGTGTATATGGGTGGGAGGTAACTGGATGAAGTTTCACCTGCGTGATTTAACGACAGAAACAAGAAATTGGAATACGGAAGAGCTGGATAAATTCTCTACCATGGAGATTGTCCAGATTATGAATGAAGAGGATAAAACAGTTGCGTTTGCCGTTGAAAAGGAGCTGGCTTCGATTGCAGCGGCCGTTGACTTGATCGCAGAATGTCTGGAAAACGGCGGAAGACTCTTTTACTTTGGAGCGGGTACGAGTGGGAGATTGGGCTTGCTGGATGCTGCTGAATGCCCCCCAACCTTTGGGACGGATCCCTCATTGGTGCAGGGAATCATAGCAGGCGGGGAAAAAGCTATCGTCAGGGCAGTCGAAGGAGCCGAAGACGTGGAGCAGAACGGCAGAGAAGATGTGATTGCCTATGGCGTAAAGGCAGGGGATGCCGTGGTGGGAATTGCGGCGAGTGGTCGGACACCCTATGTCATCGGAGCATTGACGGAAGCAAGAAGGCAGCAGGCAAAAGTCATTTCGTTGTCCTGCAACCAGATGGCGCAGATCAGCCAAGGTGTGGATGTAGCGATAAATGTGGTAGTAGGACCAGAGGTGGTGACCGGATCGACTCGCCTAAAAGCAGCGACGGCGCAGAAGATGGTTCTCAATATGATTACAACCGGCTGCATGGTACGGTTGGGGAAAGTGTACAAAAATTTGATGGTCAATGTGCAGGTAACCAATGAGAAACTGAAGGAACGGGCAAAACAAATCGTGGCAGAAGCGACCAATGTCTCTACCGATGAGGCAGACGTACTGTTGCACAAGGCAGACGGTGACGCAAAACTGGCGATCGTGATGCAAAAGACCGGGGTGCCAGCAGAGGACGCAAGCCGTTTGCTCACCCAGTATAAGGGCAATATTCGACGGATTTTGGAAGGGAATCACAATCAGGAATGATCAGCCTAATCCTTTTGGATGAGGCTTTTTTTGTTATTCGAGGTCTTTAAGATAGCGGAGTGTTTTATCAATTTGTTCTACTTTGGAATTCGCCTTACTTAGCCACTGCAAACCATTCTTTCGAGGACGATATCCGCCCTTGCTAAATTGGTACTGTTTTATCCATGAAAGTATGTCTTGTGCGTTGTCCAATCCCCAATAATATAAAGGTTCGATCGCTATTTTTAACAATTCTTCTTCCAGCTGAGGCCGAAAGTGAAGGACTGTCGATACAACCATAAAATAACCTTCAGCTGCAGTGGGACAAGTATAGCTTGGAATCCATGAGTGGATTTTTTGGATGATTTCTTGGTCTGAAGCTGTGCATGTATGAGATTCAATGGAATAAATCAAAGTCATGATTTCATCGAAGTTTGTTGACAAATTCTTCGCCTCCCAATAATGCTTTTTCCATCATTATAAGACACAACTGGTAATGAAAATCACTTGTATGATCCATAAAATGTTCATTTGAATATTGGCGGAAAAGAGGATATGATTACATTAATTCTTATATTATAATTTCTATAATTTGAATGGACAGAGGTGATACGTATGAAAAAGGGTGATTTTCACCATCTTGATCATGTGAAAGAACAGCAAACATCGAAGAAAACACTGTGGATTACGCTCCTATTGACGTTGTTTTTTACGATCGTGGAGGTTGTGGGAGGCTTGATGTCCAATTCACTCGCGCTCCTGTCCGACTCCGCCCATATGATTTCTGACGTCTTTGCTTTAGGGTTGAGTATGACCGCTATTTATATGGCGACACGTAAGCCGACTAAGAAGTACACGTTCGGATTTCTCCGTTTTGAAATTATTGCTTCGTTCTTGAATGGCTTGGCTCTTGCTGTAATTTCGATCGGGATTGTGATTGAAGGGATCAAACGGATGATCAATCCGCAAGACGTTGATTTGCAGTTGATGCTGACCATTGCATCCATCGGTTTGGTTGTAAACATCGTGCTGACCATCGTACTTTCCCGCAGTATGAAGGAAGAAGACAACCTCAATGTAAAAAGCGCGTTGTGGCACTTTATCGGAGATTTGCTCAGCTCCGTCGGTGTGATTACGTCAGCAATTCTCATTTACATGACAGGCTACTACTTGTTCGACCCGTTGATCAGCATGGTGATTGGGGGAATTATTTTTACAGGTGGTGCCAAAATCATTCGTGAGTCGCTGCTCGTGTTGATGGAATCTGTTCCAGAGCAGTTTGATCTCGAGCAAATCCGTCAGGACCTCAGTGAAGTAGAGGGCGTGGAGGATGTTCATGAGCTGCACCTGTGGGCGGTATCCACGGAACATTACTCCCTGACAGCGCATGTGTTCGTTCGTGAAGGCATCCAGCCGTATTGTGTCATTCTGGCGATTAATCACATTTTGCAAACGAAGTACGGAATTGACCATTCGACGATTCAGATCGAGCACCCGACGATTTTGGATCACGGGGAATATGGCAAGCAGTTTTTGCTTCAGCAAGCATAAATGACCATGAGAAAAAGGCTAGTCTCCAAGGAAGCTCAGGAGATAGCCTTTTTTATTTACTTCCCCGCAAAGAAACTGAATACATAGGGTGAACGTCTAAATAGAAAGGAAGGAGGTTTTTTTATGAGAATCACAACCAAACTGCCCCAGTATCATGAAAATGTACATGTCGAGTTGATGAAAAATGAATGGGTTCCACTGAATGAACCACAGAGTTTGGGCATGGCAACTCTTTTATCGATTCCTTTCATGCTGATCAATGCACTCATCGCCTTTGGGATCATCCTTATTTTTTCGCCATTAACCTTTCAGGAATTCGGACTGACATCCGGCTCTCTATCCATATCCATTGACTTCGGTGTGATTTTCTTCTTACTTGCCTTGGTCATTTTTCATGAATGCCTGCATTTGATTTTTATCCCTAATTTCATGAGATCAGAAAAAACATGGATGGGGCTTACCTTGTTTGGAGGGTTTGTAGCAACGGAAGAAATGATTCCAAAATCACGATACATACTGATTACCATCGCCCCATTCATTATCCTTTCGGTTATGCTGCCATTTCTTCTAGGTTTTTTGGGGCTGTTCACTACCGTGTTAAAATTTTTGATTTTGATAAACGCAATAGCTTCATCAGTCGATATGCTGAATCTTTTCCTAGTGATGAAGCAAGTTCCGAAACAGGCAATCTTGATCAGTAACGGACAAAAGACGTATTGGAAAGCCCCCGAAAAAGATGGGCATGGATAGCCCCAAGCATGAGGATGGCGAACAGGATGCAAGCAAGGTAGTGGGCTGAGAACGACAATAATGGTCGGCCAGATTAACCAGCCGCCCCATCCTTTTGTCTTCTTTACAGTTGCTTCTGCTTGGACATTCATAAGAGGTAAGATCAATTGAGAAACTTACGATTTTTGCGAAGGTAGTTGGCAAGAGTTAATCCCAAAGATACGATAGAAGAAGCATTGTTTGGTCAAGGCTGTATATAGGAGCGGAATGCCCATCAACGAAAGGTATTGGTAGCCTCCTTCCAGAAAGAAGAACAAGGACAGAAAGGCTAACCCAGTAACGATACGAAACATTTGATCAAAACGACCGACGTTTTTCATTCTTATCCCTCCGGTTATGGTGTTTGTGATTGATGAGACTTATTGTACCGGAGTACTTTTTGGCTGCATGTAACAAAGTCACATAACGTAAAGATTTTTCCGTCCCATAACAAACGCCAAGCAGAAGGGAAGAAAAGCATGAACCAAATCCGTTACCATCGCAGAAAGTACACGCAGGGTCATACACCAATCGAAAGGCTGGAGCGACTGTCCAAGGAGTTAGGCGGACCGAGCATTTCTATCAAGCGAGACGACATGCTTGGTTTGACAGCAGGGGGAAACAAGACGCGAAAGCTGGAGTATTTAGTGGCAGAGGCAATCGAACAAGGAGCAGACACGTTGATTACATGTGGAGCTGTCCAATCCAATCACTGTCGGTTGACTCTGGCGGCGGCAGTTCGCGAAGGTCTGCACTGCCAGCTCGTGCTATCCGCGCATGAGACGGGCGACTACCAACCGCAAGCGAGTGGCAATCATCTGTTGTTCCACTTGCTCGGAGCAGAAAAAATCGAGGTCATTCCCGCAGAGGCAGATTTGCTTGCAGCTATGGAAGAGCTCGCAGAAAGTCTGCGAAAACAAGGCAGAAAACCATATCTGATCCCTGTAGGAGGCTCGAATGAAGTCGGGTCATTGGGGTACATGGCGTGTGCGGAGGAAATCGAGCAGCAGGCTTGGGAAACGACGACTCCGTACGATTATGTCGTGACGGCAACGGGAAGTGGCGGTACGCAAGCCGGTCTGCTTGCCGGTTTTATGGCGCGCCAGTCCAACACAAAAGTAATCGGAATCAATGTCAGCCGAGATCGGGCTGCACAAGAAGCAAAGGTGATGGGGTTGTTGCGGAGTACAGCTGCACGGATCGGTTTGCAAGGGGACATACGGGCAGAAGCTGTGCTTTGCGACGACAGATTTGTCGGGCCAGGCTATGCGATTCCGACGGATGGCATGATTGAAGCCGTTCGGCTGGTCGCTCGGACAGAGGGAATTTTGCTAGATCCTGTCTATACCGGAAAGGCGATGGCAGGGTTGATCGGCTTGATTCGCGAAGGGCATTTTAACAAGAGTGATCACGTATTGTTCCTGCATACAGGTGGTTCCCCAGCGCTGTATACCGTTCCGCAGCTGTTTTTGCCATCCAAATAGCGTAGCAGGCAGCGGTAGTCTAGGATGTACTTTCACGTCCATAGCTACCGCTGTCTTTTTATAGGAAAGCTGACAGACTCAGTGCTTCACAGTGCCTTGGTCTGCCACAACATCGGGGGTGTCTGCCTGCTGCATCAGCATACGCATGGAAAAGACGATTCCTAGTGTGGCCGTTACCAAAAGACCTGCCAATACAAGGTAGCCGACTGATGCGCCGGTTGAATCTAGCATGAGAGTAAATAGAGCGAGTAATAACAGCCGCATGCATGTACCAATCGACCGAAAGAAGCTCAGAACCCTGCCCATAAAACGATTAGGTAGCAGTTCCATATAGATGGTCTGTCGGATCAGTCTGGTTGATACATTGCACCAGCCCATAAACGCAGAGAGCAACACAAAAACCGAGCCTATTGGGATCACAACGGTCATTACAAGAGCAATCGCCATCAAGATGAAATTCCCTACCATATAAGGAAAAGCACCGATTTTTCCACGAAACCAGGTAAGAAGAAATCCCGCCAGCACTGCGCCTATGGAATACGTAACCTCTCCCATGGAATAGATCGCTACATCTTCCCCCAAAACTTGGCTAACAAAGATAGGGTTAAGCAGGTTCGTCAGCATAACGGCGAGGAATGGTATCAGCGCAGCAATTCCGAATACGATAAACCCTCGTTTTTCTTTGATATAGATCCAGCTTTGCTGAAATTGTGACACCCAGGATGTTCGGAGGTATTTTTCTACTTGTTTTTCTTCTGTATACACATAATCGATTCCGGTTAAGGAGAGAAAAGCGATCAGATAGGTCAAAGTGTTAAGGATCAGCACTATATGTAGTCCGTATTTCCCCAATAGCAAACCTGCGAAAGCTCCTGCGAGGACCAAAGCAGTTTGGTTTTGAATTTCCAGGGTAGAATTGATCACATTGTAGTGCTTTTGCTCAAAGGTTTCCTGTATGAAGGCTGACTGTGTAGGTTCGTGAACCTGAAACATGAACATCGACGCCAAAAAAACGAGTACCATCATCCACTCTTGATAAGTCCCCCAAAATCCCCAAGCTGCTACAAGAGCGAGAACCGAGAAGCCTCCTAGCTGTTCCAGCTGTAGAATGGCCTTGCGGGAAAAGCGGTCAATCAATGTACCAAAATAAGGTCCGATGAGCAGTGTCATTATCGAGGAGAGAAGCATGGTGGAACCAAGTAGGCTGGCTGAGCCTGTGGATTCTACCAAATACCAAGATATCCCGATCATGGTCATCCCCTGGCCAAAGCCTGAAAACAAATTGGAAAGAAACAGCTTGCGAAAATTGCGATTGCGAAAAATCTCGTTCACTCTCGTCACTCCCTTTTCCATAATAGGCCAGATGAGCAGCCCTATTACAAACATAAAGGAGCCTGATTATTCACGAGGGTCACCCTTCATCAATAATCAGGCTCCGGGAAGTTCCGAGAGCTCTTTTATGGAATCTTATACCATAAATCGTATCACTTTTTTCTTAAGTTAGCAATATGGAGAACCAAGCGTTACTTTTTCAAGATACCTAAATATTCCCGCCAAGGTCCAACATCCGCCGTGTACCGCTTGGCCAAGACCCGCACAATCTGCGCCATATGGGTTAAATCGTGAACCACCCATGAAGAGAGCAGCTCTCTTGCCTTGACTACGCCAAATGCAGGGTGTTATCCCTGTTAATTCGAGATTCTTTTCCAGTTCTACGAGTGCTTGTAATTTTGCGAGATTTTCTGTTCGAAGTGTTTTGAATTCCTGGACCTTTTGTGCGAACGACCTTTCGGAAGTCTCGTGTAAGTGAGAGAAACGGTCAAAAGGAGGAAAGGGTTTGCTTTCCCCATACTGAAGAATCATTTCGAGCCGCGGGAGCCAATTCGTTTTCTCAGCCTGGGTCAAGTGCTCGATTACTTCGGTGGCATTCCAGGTTGCATCCCCTTCGTTGTCTTGCAACCATCCATCCGATAAGCCCACTAAAAAATACTCCAATGTTTGCGGTGTACGCTCCAGAACCTCAATCGCTTGTTTCAGATTAAAATTCATCGTACGACTCCTTTCGGTATGGAAACCCGTAGTATTTTCCCAGCATTTCTCTTTCGTTTCGCGTAGTCCTGCCCATTTTGTGTGGCGAAGGGTGGATTTGTGCCAGAGAATACGTATAGAATGGTCGTAGGCAAGGTTCGATAAATAGAGGGCAGAGGTTGGATTGATGGATGTTTAAAATCGGCGTGGTGGGTCCCAAGCAATCGGTAGAGAGAATTCTTGCGGTTGCCAAGGAATTCGATGAAGGGATGAATTTTATTCCCTATATCTATACAGAAACAAAAGAGACGGAAAAAATCGTTTTGGAAAATGACCAGTACGTGGATCATTGGCTATTTTCGGGACCACTTCCGTACTTGATTGCCAAAAATGTCCTGGAAGACGAAAAGCGGATGGAACATATTTTTCCGACGGAATCCAGCATCTATAAAGGCTTTTTGGAAATGGTGTACACACGGGGAGAGCTTCTGGATCGGGTCAGTGTCGATATGCTCTCCTCTACTAAGTTCATGGAAGATTCCCTGTACAACAGCAGCATATCCGTGAGCCAGCTATACATGAAGACATTTGAGGTTACGATTGATCCGCAAGAGCTGCTGGCATTTCATCTCGATCTATGGAACAAGAAAAAGATTGATGCTGCGATGACCTGCTATCCGACCGTCTATCAATCGTTAGTTGATGCAGGTATCCCGGCCTATTGGATTTCTCCCAGTAATATGGACATTCATCAAACAGTTCGCGTGTTTGTCGAGAAAGTGCGCACATCCTACTTCAAGGATACACAGATCGGGATCGAGATGATTGAGGTCGAGCAATTTGACAGAATCAAGGAAAGCGCAAAGACCCCGTATCATTTGCAATATTTGGAGCTGCGTATAAAGCAAGCGTTGATCAAGCTGTGCGAGCAAGTGGACGGATCACTTCTGGAGCAGGGGAATGGCCGATATGTCATCTTCAGCACGCGCGGGACGATTCACAGAGAGATTCCTACCTTGCAAAACACAGTAGAGTTTTTGGCGAAGGAAGCAGATACGACGGTCGCTGTCGGAATCGGTTTTGGAGAGACGGCTTTTGCAGCTGAGATGAATGCCCATCGTGCGCTGCGCCAATCGAAGGAAAAAGCAGCGCGAGATATTGTCATGATTCAGGATGACGGAACGATCGTGGAGTGGGTCGGTCAGGAAGAGGAGCTCATCTACTCGTATCGTGCAGACGATGATGAGGTTTTGGAAAAGCTGAAAAAGGGGAACATCAGCGTCAAAAGCTATAAAAAGCTCGATGCCTTGCTGCAAAAAATGGGTTGGACCGATTTCACGACAAAGGACCTGGCCAAATATTTGCAAATGAGCGAGCGAAATGCACAGCGAATCGTCGCGGATTTGTGTGCCGTTGAGCTGGCGGAAAGCTCAGGGGAGGAATCGCAATCAACGCGAGGAAGACCCATCAAACGATACCGACTTTTGTAAGCACCCTGTTACGGGTGCTTTTTTCATTGCAGAGAAATCGAAATGTAAAAAAAAACCGTTGCCAATAGTCTCAACATTTCGTAATGTATATATAACGACATGTCGCAATATATGCGGTAATTAAGAAGGCTGGACCATATTTGCGCGGATAGTCAGTCATCGAACGAGATGAATGCGCTTTCGCCAAAATGAAAGACTAGCTTAGTAATGCATCTAGAAGGAGGTATCCACACATATGGTATCAGCACGCACGAGAAACTGGATTTTAGCGTTACTGTTTTTGGGCTGGGCATTAGGGAACCTGGATCGATACGTCATGAACTATGCCATTTTGTCGATCACAGAAGACTTGCAGCTTAGTGCATCATCCACTGGATTATTGCTCAGTAGCTTTTTTGCTGGTTATGCACTCATGCAAATGCCTGGAGGATGGCTGGCAGACCGATTTGGTTCCAGAAAAGTACTCATCGTTTCTGTTGTCATGTGGTCTATTTTTACGGGACTGACCGGAGCCGCTTGGTCTATGGCTTCAATGATTCTCATCCGTTTTCTGTTCGGAATCGGCGAAGGTGGCTTCCAACCAGCCAGCTCGAAGATTATCGCTACCATCTTTCCTGTCAAGGAACGCTCGCGAGCCATGTCCGTGATGCTCTCCTCTAGTGCCATTGTTGGACTTTTCTCCCCGATTTTATCCGTTTGGATGATACAAACCATGGGCTGGCGAACCATGTTCGTCGTCATTGGAGCAATTGGCGCCATCATTGCTTTCCTGTTCTGGCGTTATATTAAACTTCCACAAGCAGAATCTGCAACAAATACAACTGGCTCCGATCAATCAAAAACCTCAGTGGCTATGCTGTTTAAAACACCGCTGCTTTGGAGTCTGTTAATCGCTTACTTTAGCATTTATGCAGTAAACTGGGGCCTCGTAACCTGGATGCCAACTTACTTGAGCAAGGTACGCGGACTGGATATGATTTCACTCGGCTGGCTGCAAACGATCCCAGGCTTCGCTACATTGGTCGGTATTTATGTGAGTGGCTATGTACTGGACAAGCTGCCAAAAGGTCGCGAAAAAATTATTGGTAGTTTCTCCTGTGTGGTAGTCGCGGTCCTCTTGTACTTCATGTTTACTGCATCGAGCGTGACGATGTTTATTACGTACCAAGCGATTGTGTCGCTGTTCCTTTCCTTTGTGATCATTCTGTTGCCGTCTGTTGTCCTGAAAAATCTTCCGGCTGCCGTAGCGGGAACGGGGATGGGCATCGTGAATACAGGTGGACAGCTGGCTGGCTTTATCACGCCAATGGCTATTGGTTTTATCGTAGAAGCGTTTAACGGTTCATTTGATGCAGCGTTCTGGATGCTGATCGGCTTCGCGGTCATTTGCATTGGCGCACTACTATCATTGAACTATGAAAAAGGCGAGCTGTTGAAGCAAAACGCCGACAGTGCATCCGCCTGAACATCGAGAGAAAGGAGCGTATGAAATGAACAGAACCGAGATCATTTCTGCGTTAATTGAACAAAAAAGAGACGCGTTTATTCGCGTTAGCGATAAAATTTGGGAAACGCCAGAGATTTACTTCGAGGAGCATCGCTCTGCCGAGTACTTGTGTCAAGCGTTGGTAGCAGAGGGCTTTGAAGTGGAGAAAGGGATCGCTGGACTGGGTACAGGCTTTGTTGCCAGCTTCGGAAGCGGGAAGCCCGTCGTGGGCATCCTGGGCGAGTATGATGCGCTGGCAGGCTTGAGCCAGAAAAAAGGCGCAATCAACCATGATCCGATTGTGACTGACGGTCATGGGCATGGATGTGGACATAATCTTTTAGGTGCTGGAGCGTTGGCAGCAGCGGTTGGCATCAAGGATTACATGGAGCAAACAGGCTTACAAGGTACAGTTCGCTACTATGGGTGCCCAGCAGAAGAAGCGGGCTCTGGAAAAGCGTATTTGGCAAGAGCCGGCGTATTTGCTGACGTAGATTTTGCACTCTCCTGGCACCCTGCGACAGCGTCAAGCATCATGAACATCAGCTCGCTGGCGAATTACTCTGTTCGTTTTCAGTTTCACGGAAAAAGCGCGCATGCAGCCGCCGCTCCGCATTTGGGACGCAGTGCCTTGGATGCCGTGGAACTGATGAACGTAGGCGTGAACTATATGAGAGAGCATATGATTCCGGAAGCACGGGTTCACTACGCGATTACGAATACAGGCGGAATTTCGCCAAACGTCGTCCAGCCGTTTGCGGAGGTCGTATACTTGATTCGCGCTCCGAAAAAGCAGCAAGTGCAGGAACTGTATGAAAGAGTCTACAATATCGCACGGGGAGCCGCCTTGATGACGGGAACCACCATGGAAGCAGTGTTTGAAGGTACAGCTTCTGATCTCGTGCCGAATACGGTATTAGCGAAGCTCATGCACAAAAATCTGATTGAAGTCGGCGTGCCTACGTACGATGAAGCAGATCAGCAATATGCCAAACAAATTCAGGCAACGTTAACAGCTGAGGATATGAGAGCTTCGTTGTTCGGTTTGGATCGTGAAACAGCGAAGCAACTGAAGGACAAAGCGATTGCGGATGTGATCGGACCACTTTCTACGCACGAGTTTACGCTTGCTGGGTCTACGGATGTGGGAGATGTCAGCTGGCAAGTACCGACGATGCAATGCATGACGACATGCTGGGCACTAGGCACGCCTTTCCATACGTGGCAGGTCGTCTCGCAAGGGGCCATGCCAATCGCACACAAAGGGATGCTGCAAGCAGGCAAAGTCATGGCTGCTACAGCGATCGAGGCGATGGAAAACCCTGCGCTGATCGAACAGGCAAAAGCCGAATTGCAGGAACGTTTGGAAGGAGAAGAATATTTCTCGCTCATTCCTGACGATGTTCAACCACCTCAAAAAGCTTAAATCGACGGTGAAAAGGAAGTTGGTTAGTCAAGTGGCGCAGCAAACAAGAACGATCGAAACAGACTGCTTGGAACAATGGATCGAGCAATATCGCGGGGAGTCCAGCAAGGGCAAATGCGCTGCTTATATCCCTGCTTTGAAAGAAGCTGACCCAACACAGCTAGGGATTTGTGTGATGGGACCAGATGGACAAATCAGCAGGGGAGGCAACTACGATGCTCCTTTCACCCTGCAAAGCATTTCCAAAGTCATTAGCTTTCTCGCAGCATGTACGCACCACGGGATTGCGAATGTATTGGAGCAGGTGGATGTAGAGCCTACGGGAGACGCATTTGATTCGATGGTTCGGCTGGAAATGCACAAGCCGGGAAGACCTTTTAATCCGATGATCAATGCAGGAGCCATTACGGTTTCTTCCTTGTTGCAGGGGAACGGAGTCCAGGAAAAATTTCGCTTCTTTCAAGACATGGTCGAGCGCATGACAGGACGCAAGCATCAGATCAACGAGGAAGTGTATCACTCCGAGTGGCAAACGGCTAACCGCAATCGTTCCCTCGCCTACTATCTCGCAGCTACTGGCTTTTTGGCTTGTCCGGTAGAGGATGCTTTGGATGTGTACATCCGGCAATGCTCCCTGGAGGTAACGGCAGAGGACATCGCGAAAATCGGCTTGATCCTAGCGCATGATGGCTATGATCCGATAGGCAAGGAACAGCTTTTCGGCAAAGAGCTGGCTCGCGTAATCAAAGCACTTATGGTTACATGCGGCATGTACAACGCTTCCGGTAATTTCGCTGCTTTTGTGGGCGTCCCAGCGAAAAGCGGCGTGTCAGGAGGTATTATGGCTGCCGTCCCTCCGCGTGGGCGCTCTGGGGAGCTGCCTTTTGCTGGCGGCTGCGGAATCGGTGTGTATGGTCCTGCTATTGACCAGTACGGAAACAGCGTAGCTGGGGTAGCACTGCTCAAGCATATGGCAAGTGCGTGGGATTTGACGATCTATTAAAAAGAAATGGCTAGAGATCACAGATCATGTCTGGATCTTTAGCCATTTCTTTTACTTTCCTTTTCACAGAGAATCACCTCGTTTCTTGATTTTACCAAAGGGAAACATCCACATACAGCTGCTGGCTTTCATTGGCAAAAAAAAGAACCTGTGACATACTGGAACTATCACGGTCATCGGGGGAAATCAACATGGTAGATGTGGTTGCATGTGGCGAGTTATTGATTGATTTTACACCTGTACAGCAGAAGGAAAAGCCGGACAGCGCTGCATTTGAGCAAAATCCTGGAGGAGCGCCTGCCAATGTACTTGCCGCTCTGTCGCGCTTTGGGAAGCGGACTTCCTTTATCGGTGCGGTGGGAAACGATTTGTTTGGGCGTTTTTTGCAACAGACCTTGATCAGACAGAATATTGGCACAGAAGGGCTCGTACTCACGGAGGAAGCGCCTACGACGTTGGCTTTTGTCCATCTCGATGAGACAGGCGATCGTTCTTTTCACTTTTACCGCAATCCGGGTGCAGACATGATGCTGCGGGAACAAGACGTGAACGAGGCGCTAATTGCACAGGCAGCCATTTTTCATTTCGGTACGTTGTCCTTGACGCATGAGCCAGCCAGATCAGCAACCTGGAAAGCCGTCGAGTACGCGAAAAAGCATAAGCGACTCCTTTCCTTTGACCCGAATATTCGAGCGTCCTTATGGGCTGATCTGGAGGAAGCGAAGGCTATGGCTCTCAAAGGAATGGCGCAGGCTGATATCGTCAAGCTGTCAGAGGAAGAGCTGGCTTCTCTCATGGGAAGCGAGGATGTTGTGGAAGCGACAGCGTGGATGCTTACGCAATATGATCTGCAAGCTGTTTTTGTCACGTTGGGGGAAAAGGGGTGTTTTTACCGCACACAAAATCATTTCGGTACAGTCGATGGATTTCCAGTAACCGCGATCGATACGACTGGAGCGGGAGACGCGTTTGTGGGCGCGCTGCTCTATCAACTTCTTGAGGCGGGGGAAAGTATGCTGGATATCCCACAAGCCACGTTAGAGGACATGGTGCGCTTTGCTAATGCCGCAGGTGCGCTCACGACAACGAGATCAGGTGCCATTCCCGCCATGCCTACACTGTCTGAGGTCAAAAGCTTCATGGAAGCAGCACGGTAGGAGGGAAGAATCATGATTTTTGTGGAAGTCATCCTGCCTGTCCTGCTCATTTTTCTTAGCGGCTATATTTTGCAGCGCATTTTCAAAATGGACTTGAAGCCGATCTCTTCCCTGGCGATTTACATTTTGTCGACGGCGCTCGTCTTTCGTACCTTTTACAAAACACAGCTCGACTTGCAATTATTTTATATCGTTGTGATTTCGCTGCTCTTGCTGGCTGCTCTCGTTGTGATCACGCAGTTGACGGCACGATTGTTCAAATACGACAAACAACAGGAAAGCGCACTGATGCTCGCGACCGCCTTCATGAACAGTGGCAACTACGGGACGCCGATTATTTTGTTTGCCTTCGGAGAGGCTGGCTTTACGTATGCGGTGCAAATCATGGTTTTCCACTCGATCATGATGGGTGTATTCGGCGTGTATTTTGCCTCCCGAGGCGGGAATGGGATGGGGACGGCCGTCAAGGCGATCTTCAAGCAGCCGTCCAATTACGCTGTGGTTCTCGCGATTTTGCTACAACAGCTGCAAATCGTCATCCCGCAAAGCTATTACCAGGCGATTGATCTCGTTGCACAGGCGGCGATTCCGGTTGTGATGCTCATCTTGGGCATGCAGCTCGCCAATGTATCTACCAAAGCGCTAGAGTGGCAGGGGCTCAGTGCTGCGAGTGTCATTCGGCTGGTGGCGTCACCACTTTTGGCGTACCTCATCTGTCTGTTTTTCCCGATTGATCCGCTTCTGCAAAAGGTGTTGGTCGTTCTGGCAGCCATGCCTTCAACCGCAACGACTGCGATCTATGCGATCCAATTCAACATGCGACCACAATTCGTCTCCAGCAGCGTGTTGGTTACGACGCTTATCAGTATAGGTACATTAACGTTTTTGCTGAACATTTTGCACTTATGAGGAGGAATAAACTTGCGCAAACAAGAGTTACTACGACTGTACGATCAAGAGATGAGAGTGGAGGTAACCTATCCGCATGTTCGACGAGAAGAGACTGAGCATATTATTCGCCACGTCTCTCTCTCTGATGAGCCAGGGACAGTCTTGTTTTCCCGACTGTCTGAGGCAAATGCAGAGGAATTGATCGCACGAGAAATTGAGTATTTCTCAAGCATTCAACAGTCTTTTGAATGGAAGCTGTTTGATTATGACCAACCCGCAAATCTGCTCGAACGGTTGCAGGCGCATGGTTTTACAGTAGGAGAGGAAGAAGCACTGTTGGTCATGGATGTGGCGCAAGCAGAGGACATACGCAGTCGGAGCATTCCTCCCGAGATTCGCCAAATTACCACTCTGGCAGGGATCGATGACATCATGCAGTTGGAAGAGCTGGTATGGGGCAGTGCGAATCCGGAGTTGGCTGCGAGATTGAAAAAGGATTTGGCCGAAGATCCAGAGAATTTTCTCGTGTATGCGGCATACAGTGGCGATCAGGCGGTGAGCGCAGCGTGGATGTATCTGCATGAGGGGACGTCCTTTGGCAGTCTGTGGGGAGGCTCCACGTTGCCTGCTTACCGGAATAAAGGCTACTATACGGCACTTGTAGCGATACGGGTACAAGTAGCGCACGAGCGTGGGTATCCGCTTTTAATGGTCGATGCGAGTCCGATGAGTCGACCGATTTTGGAGAAAAAAGGCTTTGAATTTCTCGCCTATACTTATCCATGTTTTTTTGAGTATAAATAGTATCGTGGAAAAAGAAGCTGCCCATTGCTCTGAGGGGCAGCTTTTGTAGTTGCAGATAGTCGCCCGTGTAACTATTATGAGAATAAGAATCATTTGCAAGATTATCCTACATATGGTTAGGCAGGGAGAAGGTCATGGATCAAGCATCTGTACATTCCATATACGATAGCTATATCAATGCATTGCCCTCAACAAAAAGTGATCGCATAGTATCCGAAGCGAATCGGTATACACTGACGAATAATGATGGCTACTTTCGGAGACTGACTCCTCGACCGGGATTGGAGCTGGTCGAATCCAGCTATTCTCTTCAGGAAAACCGCGTGATGGATTTACAGTCGCAGGCAGCCATGGTTGAGCTTAGCTTTTGTTTGGAGGGGAGCGGGGAGTTCGTTGTTTCGGGAAGTCAGCACGAGTTTTTGCCTGGGAGCTGCTCCCTTCAATTGATGAAAGACTTTCATGCACATTTTATGTACCGGGCGGACGTTCCTCATCGATCTGTCGGGATCGGTATTTCCGTGGAGCAATTTAATGATTGGGTGGCGGAAAGCGATGTGGGAGCAGCGTATTCCTTTCAAGGGCTGCTTGGCAATCAAGCCTATCGTCTGTTTCGGATGCCGTTGCAACCGAATATGGCTCGGAGGCTCCAGCAGTTGAACGATTTTTCAACCTCCCATCTGAAGCTGCGGAGATTGCATACGGAAGGCAAGATTCTGGAGATTGTGTCGACGGCGCTAGATACGTTTTTATTCGAGCGGGAAGAGAATCGACCGAGGTCACAGTTATCTCGGAGTGATCGGGAAAAGATTCACAACGCCCGTGACATTCTACTCGAAAATATGGAGTCCCCGCCTTCTCTGCTCGAACTGGCACGTATGGCACAGCTCAATGAATACAAGCTGAAGATCGGCTTCAAAGAAGAGTTCGGGACGAGTGTATTTGCCTATTTGCGGGAAAGACGTTTGGAAAAAGCGCTTGGATTGCTGCGGGGGGGCAATCTGAATGTCAGTGAGGTTGCACTCATCGTGGGATTCTCCAACTTCAGTCATTTCTCTGAGGCGTTTCGCAAGCAGTACGGACTCAATCCTTCCGAAGTGAAGCGGGGGAGATTTTGCTAATTTTACAATCTGGAACGGATACCTTTGCCTAAGGGGTATCCGTTTTTCCTGTAACAAAAAGGAAGCGAGTAGCCGACATAGGAAGGAAGGGGGCTATTATGAAAATACATCATACGATTGTCGCTTTGGCACTGGGTGTTAGTCTCGCATTTCCCATAGGGACAGCTGCACAGAGTGTGAGCAATGAACAAACAACGCCGATTACGGTCTTGGAAGATGGGGTACCGAAGAAACTGAAGATGCGAGGAGCAGATCGATTCGAGATCGCATGGCGCTATGATGGGGGACAAGAGTACTTCTCCGAGGTCGTCGATGAGGATACGGGTACGATGTATTTGCTTTCGGAAAACGGTGTGCTCCATGCGCTGAATCCGAATGGAAAAGTTATTTGGCAAAGTGATCTTGGACTTGACTGGGCCCATGACTTTAAGTTAGGCAAAGACGGCTCACTGTACGTACTGGACCATAACTGGTTCGATTTCAAAGACGGCATGCCTGCCTGGATACTTGCTGTAGACAAGGCTGGAAAGGATCGCTGGATAATGGAGCTACCGCATATGTACAGCTACGATACGGTCTTTGATGTGTCAGCAGAAGGGACCATGTTCATGCTGACGGATAGAGGGGTTGCGGCAGTCGATCAGGAAGCGAATCTAGTCTGGGCAAACGATCAGGTAGTCAACTATGACTTTGATTCTTATCTATCACATGGCGTGATAGGGATGACCTGGATCGAATCGCTTAAAACATTGCTAGTCGAACAGAGTGACAACAAGCTGTCTGCTATCGATCAGAATGGGAAAATCAAGTGGCTGCGGGAAAACGTTCAGCCGGGGAGAATATACGTTTCAGAAGATGGCATGGTGTACACCTTGGGAGAAAAAGGGCTGACATTCATTCATGCTTCTGATGGTAAAGACCGTGCAGAAGCACCAGTGGATGCTGTTACACTCAACAAAGTCGGTATTCCTCATGATGGCAAGGGGAATTTTTATCGTGAATACAACGATTATACGATATGGAAAGTAGATCGCACAGGCAAAAAGCTTTGGAGCTACAACCGTCCGAAGGGACAAACAGGAACGTTATCCAGTGAACTCGTGTCTGATGCGCAGGGGAATGTCTTTTTTTCCGATACGGGTGGGAATATTTTCTCGTTAGATCCTAACGGCAAGGAACGCTATATTGTTATCCGAAATGACAAGATGTTTACGTATACGCACATTTGGACAGGCCCTGATGGGGTATTGTATGCGAGTGCGGATGGAATGGGCATAATAGCGATCGCACCAAAAGGCAAGTAACTTCTATGATCCACGAATACGTTCATTGTACAGCACAACCTAGCGATTCATCGATCACGTATAGTAGAATGATACAAAAAAGGGAACAGAAGGTGTAAGCGATGTGCCGAAACATCAAAACCTTGTTCAACTTCGACCCACCCGCGACAGAAGATGAGATTGAAGCAGCAGCTCTGCAATTCGTGCGAAAGCTCTCAGGCTTCAACACGCCTTCGAAGGCCAATGAAGAGGCTTTTCACCGGGCTGTCCAAGAGGTCTCCGATGTTGCGAAAAATCTCTTAGATTCGTTGGTGACGAATGCAGAGCCACGCAATAGGGAAGTCGAAATCGAGCGTGCTCGCGCGAGAAACGCCAAACGGTTTGGCACGACAGAGTAGTGAGACGATAAAGACAAGAAGTCTATTTGAGGGGCAGTCCGTTAAGGCAACTGCCCATTTTTATTTTGCGAGAAATGAATACGAGGTGAGCCTATGGAGCGGCTAAATGAGTTGAACGATTTGCTAAACAAATTGGAGGAACGACATATCTTTTATCGCTTGAGTAAAATAAGGAGCGAAAGCATCATGATCGAGGTAGCTGTCCCTGGTCAAAGATGGGAGATCGAGATTATGGAGGACGGTACGATGGAGATTGAAAAATTTATTAGTGACGGTGACATGTACGACGAGAAGGAGTTGGATGTACTGTTTCGGGACTTCTCCTATTAATTTAAGGCACTCCCCTCTATTCAATCAGAAATTTCAGCATCTTATCATCGTCTTATGAGATGATTTATCATTTCGCTACTATGTCTCTCTCCTGCGAATTATATTATCGTAGAGTGCAAAGGGGAGAGGATCATCATGGAAAAGGTGAACGTCGCACAACATTTATCACGCTTGCAAGATTCCTGGGGCTCTCTGGTTGTCGGAGAGATGAATGATACGTCTATTAAGCTAGAGAAGCTGCAAGGTGAGTATCCTTGGCAACAAAATGATCAGAAAGATGAACTGCTGTTTGTCGTCAATGGCAGACTGCTGCTGATGTACCACGAGCGTAATATATGGGTGGAAGCCGGAGAGTTTATCGTTGTGCCGAAGGGAGTTTCCTACAAGCTGTTTATCCCGAATGGCGATTGTCATCTACTCGCGATTGAACCGAAAAAATTCGCTGCTCTCAAGCGCTGCTCCTAAGACGATCAACATAGAAAATCGAGCGCTATTCGTTCGTGGATAGCGATGATATAGAGCTGTCAATCGACCGGTCACTTTCGTTGGCTGGACAATTGGCGGCTTTTTTGCTATTAATATATGTTCAAAAAAGTGTTGACTTATGCGGAATTTGTTATGTAATAAATACTGATAGCTCCAACTCTTTTCGAGGTGATGAATGTTGGACGATGGCATATATGTATTGATTAAAAAAGGAGATCCCGAGCAGCTTCAGAAGCGTCAGTTTTTACATAAGGAAGAGTGTACGATTGGGAGACGGGGTAATCAATTACAACCAGACATTGCTTTTTCCAGTCCGTATATTTCCAGAAGGCATGCAGTGATACGGAAAATCAATAACCAATATACGATTTCTGATTTGCAAAGCAAGCATGGGACAGAAGTGAACGGAATGGTGATACAGCAAGCACCGCATTTTCTTTATCACGGTGATCATATTACGCTGGCTAAAGGCGTGGTAGAGATGATATTTTTCGCAGAGGGTAGTGAGATGGATGTGACGCGGGAGTTCTCATTCCCTTTGACGATTCCAAAAGAAACCACCTCCACTTCCGGCTTGGTCATCAATCTGGAACGCAGAGAAATACGTCTCGATGGCACGAGAATCCATTTGACCGGAAAAGATATGGACTTGCTCATGCTTCTGTACCAACGTTCGAATCAGGCGGTCAGCTATGATGAAATCATGGTACTCGTCTGGCCGGAGCGGTTGCTGAATGCAGAGAGCAGCGTCCCGGATGTTGGACGAGCCGAGATCAACGCTCTCGTTTATCGCTTGCGTAAGCGGCTGGGCAGATATGGAGAGAACGTCACCACGATCCCGCGCTTTGGTTACATGTGGGAAGAATAGTAGGTAGTACGATAGACACAGGATGAATTTCCTGTGTTTTTTGCATTTGATGTAACTATCTGACACTTATCATCGTCCTATGAGAATAGTCTCATCTTGTTATCATCTTTTTCCCATATATTATGGTATCCGACTGTAATATCGTGTGGTAGGGAAGGTGAATGACTAGTGAAAAAGACATGGATAGTATTTTGGACGGTTTTTGTCGTTGTTCTTTCAGGGTTTTTCTATCTTTTCTGGGACTTTTGGAAGGACAACACGCAGTCGGATGGCGAGAGGGCAAAGGCAGCATTCACCGCGTATACGACAAAGTGGGGAGAACAGAAATTCTCTGGCATGTACGAGCAGCTTTCTTTACATACAAAAAAGACCATCAGCAAAGAAGAATTCGTTTCGCGTTACCAAAATATTTACGGCGGAATCGAGGCCAAAGCGATTGTGGTCGAGCCGATGTACAATGGCGACGTCATGCCAGGTGAGGATGGGCAGATCAATTTTCATTATCGGCTGACGATGGAAACTTTCATTGAACGGATTTCCTTTACGGGGAAAGCGACGCTTGTCAAAGAAACGCAGAACGACTTGGAGGACTGGTACATTCATTGGAATCCTTCTTTTATCTTTCCAGAAATGAAAGAAGGGGACAAAGTAAGAGCCAATACGGTGTATCCCAGACGAGGTGAAATCACGGATCGGGCAGGGCGTCCATTGGCAACAGAGCGTGTCGTAGTAGATATCGGGATAAATCCGGGAGAATGGAGCCAGGCTTCACAGACCGGGAAAATGGAGGTCAGCAAGCTTCTGCAAATTCCGATGGATGACCTCACCTCGAAGGTCCAAGCTACGACAAGCAAGTCGGCCAAGTTTATCCGGATCGCCACGCTGCCGCAGGACGATACACGCATCAAACAATTAGAAAAAACAGAAGGGCTCAAACTGCACAAAAAGAAAGTCCGCTACTATCCCTATCAGTCCGCTACGGCTCATCTGGTTGGCTATGTAGGAGCGATCAGTCAGGAAGAGTACGAGAAGCGAAAGGATCAGGGCTATAAAACGTCTGATGTGATTGGCAAATCAGGACTGGAACAGATTTTTGAGGAACAGCTAAGAGGAAGTGCAGGTGGGCGTATCGTCATTACGGATGCAGATGGAACGGAAAAAAAGACCGTGACGGAACGCTTCGCCAAGCATGGACAGCCACTGGCATTAACTATAGATGCCGAAGTACAGAAGACGATTTACCAGGAGCTGAAAAACGAAGCAGGCACGGCTGCGGCAATCTCACCAAAGACCGGGGAAATACTGGCCCTCGTCAATTCTCCGTCCTTTGATCCGAATGCGTTTGTGCTTGGGATGTCGGCTACAGAATGGAAGCAAATGAATGAAAACCCGCAAAAGCCGCTTCTCAATCGATTCGCGCGCGGGTTTGCGCCGGGCTCGACCTTCAAGCCGATTACGGCAGCGATTGGCCTTGCGTCAGGAGCTATTACCCCTACGGACAGTATCCAGGTCCGTGGACTGCATTGGCAAAAGGATGCGTCCTGGGGTGGATACGAGGTAACGCGGGTCAGCGATTACGGGGGACCTGTCAATTTGGAAAAAGCATTGGTGTACTCCGACAATATTTATTTTGCAAAAGCGGCGCTCTCCATGGGGGAGGAGCAATTCGTGAAAAAGAGCGAGTTGTTTGGATTCCATGAAGCTCTCCCGATTCCATATCCACTGGAAAAATCGAAGCTGTATAACGACGGTTTCAAAAACGAGATTCAATTGGCAGACTCTGGATACGGTCAGGGCGAGGTAACGATGACGCCGCTTCACCTCGCGTTGGTGTACAGCGCTTTTGCAAATGACGGGAATATCGTCTATCCATCACTGTTGCAGGAAGACAAAAAAGGCGGGTATTGGAAGACGAATGTCATACCTTCTGATGTAACGAGCACGGTGAAGCAGCATTTGATACAGGTAATGGAAGACCCGCGCGGCACCGGACGAGGAGCACGGGTGCCTGGTATTCGCATGGCGGGCAAGACTGGAACAGCTGAGCTGAAACAGAAAAAGGGCGAGAGCGGGTTGGAAAACGGATGGTACGCCGTTTTTAATGTAGATGATCCGCGTTTGCTGGTTACCATAATGATCGAAGATGTCCGTGGTCGGGGTGGCAGTCATGTACTCGATGCACGTATCAAACGGATTTTCACGAAGGTACTGAAAGAATAGGGAGAGTAAGGTATGAAGGAAGCAAAAAATGATCGTTTAAAACGACTGCAAATCGTCTATATCGTCGTTTTTCTGATGTTTGTAGCAATCATTTTGAGATTAGCGCAACTCCAAATCCAGCAAGGGAGCGAATATGCAAATGAGCTGGCAGACAGATCGTATAAAAAAGATTACATTCCCGCTATGCGAGGAAACATTTATGACCGCAACGGGTATGTCATTGCCGAAAGTCGGCCTTCCCATCTCGCTGTCTTCCGTGAACAAGAGATCATGGAGAAGAAAGCGTACTTTGACCTGGTGGAAAAGCTGGAGAAAATACTGAGCGTCGACAAGGCCACGCTGTTAAAAAAGATGGATGTCGGCTATGCCTACGAGAAAGGCAATTATGTGGAAGCGGCACGACAATTGCCGCGCTATTTGGAAAAAGAACTGAAGGTTGATTTAACGGATAAAGAAATCGCAGTGCTGGGTGAGCATCGCGGCGATTTGCCGGGGATTGAAGTGGTGACAAAACCGATCAGGAAATACGATCCCAAGCAAATCGCCGTACAGGCGGTCGGATATGTCCGGTCCTTTCATATTGCTGAAAATGTGAAGCTCGCCTCCTACAAGGATGAGAGCACGCGGTATTTGCCGAACCAGTTAGTTGGGTTCGATGGAATTGAGCTATCTTACGAAAAAGAGCTTCGCGGGAGCAATGGTTACCGGATGTATGAGGTCGCAGCAAATCAGACAGTTGTAAAGCAAGTGGAGGAAGTTCCGTCCGTCCCAGGCAATCATGTGTATCTCACCATTGATCAGCGGGTCCAGCTAGATATCCGGGATTCGATCCGAGAGTTTCTTCCGAAGATGCGTGCAACCATCCCTGAGGCGAGGGCTGCAAAGGGAGCGTACGTCGTGGCAGTCGAGGTCAAGACAGGCAAGGTCGTCGCGATGGTCAGTTATCCGGAATACGATCCAAACGTATGGATTGAGGGGCCGGATCAAAAAACGTATGACGAGATCAAGCTGGTGGTGACGAATGGTACGATTCGGGAAGCGCCATACGATACGCGGCCATTAACGGGCGAGGCGGCGATCCAGGAGGGCTACAAGCACCCGGGTTCCATTGTGCCATCAGGGTCTGTCCTCAAGCCGATTACGGTATTGCTTGGTTTGCAGGAAGGTATCATCTCTCCCTCCGATCGTTGGAATGATGGAGGGGTGTATCACTATGGACGTGGAACAGACCGGATTAAGAACGACAGTTCCAAAGCGCATGGCATGATTACCCCCGCGATTTCCTTGCAAAAGTCATCGAATACGTACATGGCGAGAATCGGGGAGGAATTGTCCCGCCGAAAAGGAAAAGAGTCAGCGGCCGTGCTGCAATCGTACTATCACGCATTCGGGTTAGGGGTTCAGACTGGCGTAGATTTGCCGAATGAAAACAAGGGCAAAGAAGACTATTTGGTGATGGATGAAAACTATGGACCATTAGCAGCGATGGTGCAAGCTTCCTTCGGGCAGCAAGTTCGGGCAACGACGATGCAATTGGCACAGTTTGCGGCGACATTAGCGAATAAAGGCGTTCGTTTGCAGCCGCAGATGGTAGATAAGATCACAGACGCAGAAGGAAAACTGGTGAAAACGTACACGCCAAAAACCATGAGTACCTTTCCTCACCCAGATAAATATTGGGACATTCTAGAGCAAGGCATGGTGCTGGTGACGAAACCAGGGGGAACAGCAGTCCGCGCGTATGAGGGAATGCCGTTCCAGGTAGCTGCAAAGACAGGAACATCTGAGCAAGATATTTATGTACCGGTGACGGTGACAGATGAGAAGACCGGGCAGAAAAAGACAAGATGGAAAATGCACCGCCGCATTACGAATGGTGTGAGCATTTCGTATGCCCCAGTCGACGATCCTGTCCTGGCAGTAGCCGTAATCGTTCCTGAGGGTGGTTATGGGGGAAGATCGGCTGCGATTATTTCACGTTCCGTATACGATGTGTATGACAAGCATATCGGATTTAAGAGATAAAAATAGGCTGTTCGAAGTGGTTCTGTCGAGGATCTACTTCGGGCAGCCTTCTTGAATTTACCATTACCCTCAAATAATGCGTCAGATAACGGAAACAAGCTATAATAAAAGGCATATGAGAGGGGGAAGCACCGTTGATTGCAAATGAAGCCTATCGACAGTTAAAACAGATGATCTACTCCCTCGACACGGTCAGTCTTGAGATTTGCCGTCACAATGAACCACTGATCCTCTCACCTACTCATTCTCATCGAATCGGGTTTGTCAAAAATATAAAAGGGACAATGGAAGAGAACGGGAAGAGACAGTTAGTTGAGGCAGGAGACGTGTTTTTTAACAAGCCGAAGACGAGCGTTTCTTTGCGGACGGAACAAGACAAAGAGCTGGAGATCTTTTTCATTGAATTCTCCTATTGGATCGAACAAAACGAAACAGGGAAAGAGAGAGTATTTGTTCCGGGCGGAGAAAATTTTCCTCTGGAAGGGACTTTCCGTGTACGCAGCCACTCGCAGATATTGCATTTAATGGAGGAACTACATAGAAGCTATGCGTCAAATGAGGAGAGAGAGCGATTTCGGCAGAGATTGATATTCGAGCGCATTCTGTACATCCTGGTGAAAGATTTTTCTTCGATTGAGAGCAACGAAAATACGATGGCTAGCATCGAGGAAACGATCCTGTATGTCGATCAGCACTATATGCTCAATCTCACGCTAGAGATGTTGGCAGGAAAGGCGAATGTCAGTCCCAGCTATTATTCACGCATGTTCAAAACGTTAAAGGGTGTGAGCTTTTCCGATTACATGACAAGCCTTCGAATCAATCGGGCCAAGGTGTTGCTCCGATTGTCGGGGTGTCGATTGCGTGAGGTGGCACAAAGTGTAGGCTATAACGATGAGTTTTACTTCAGCAAGATGTTTAAAAAAGTCGTTGGCCTATCCCCATCGGAATACGTCAAGACGCATATGAGACAAGATAATTCATGAAATCGAGCAAGATTCTTCATGGTATGGTATAGTGGCTATCGATATAATCTCTATTGAAAATGATTTTCAATTTCGATAGAGTTTTATTTTGGTAGGAGGTTTTCTCATCATGAGAGCAAGACTGTTGTTACCCGGCTTTCTTCTTATTTTTATGGTATCTGTCTTTTTGAGTGGTTGCGGTACAGCAACACAAAATGCACAGGGAACAGCTCCAGCAGCTGCGACCAATACAGAGTCTACACCAGCAGCTTCTAGTGAAAAGCGAGTGATCAAGCATGAGCTGGGGGAAACGGAAATCGTTGGCAAGCCTGCGCGTATTGTCGTGATGGACTTTTCCTTTGCAGATGCTTTGGCGACATTGGGGGTAGCTCCTATAGGAATCTCTGATGACAATGATGCGAATCTGATCATTCCTGAGGTGAAAGGAAAAGTAGGAGCGTATACATCGCTCGGATCTCGTTACGAACCAAACATGGAGCTGATCAGTTCCCTTGCTCCTGATCTCATCATTGCAGATTTGAACAAGCACAAGGCTGTATACGACAAATTGAAGCAAATTGCACCTACTATTGTTCTGAATGACCACCAGGCGAACTATGAGCATATGCTAGCCAATTATGCTGTAATCGCGGATGCAGTAGGCATGAAAGAAGAAGGCAAAAAACGTCTAGACGAGCATCAAGCGAAAATGGATGCCATCAAAGCGAAGCTGCCAAAAACAGATGCCAAGCTGAAGGTTCTGCCGGCAGTAGTGAACCCGACCGGATTCTTCGCTCACTCCAATGCTTCCTATGCTGGCTCTCTGCTGGAATACCTCGGGTTGGAGGATGCGGCAAAGAGTGAAGAGGCGTATCCAAAAACCAATTTGGAACAGCTGGTTGCCCTCAATCCAGACGTACTGTTTTTGATGAAAACAGGTGACAAAACGATTGTGGATGAATGGAAGACGAACCCACTGTGGCAAAACATCAACGCCGTAAAAAATGGCAAGGTGTTTGAAGTAGCACGCAATAAATGGGCGCTGTCGAGAGGCTTGATCGGATCGGAGTTAAGTTCGGAGGAAGCAGTAACGCTTCTTTCTGGAAAATAAGAGGAAACTTTTCGGGATCGGTTGTCGTAGCTGACATCGATCCCGTCGTTTTTGCGGGAGGAGGTTGTACCTATGGAGGGAGCTTCAAAGGCGGGCATCGTTTTTGCGGCAGGAATGTTCCTGCTCGTTTTTGGTTTAGTCGTCAGTATCTCGGTTGGTTGGACAGACATGGGGTTGGTAAGTGGCGTAAAATCCCTTTTTGCCCCCTCTACATCGCAGGAGCACTTGATTGTGACGACGCTCAGGCTTCCAAGAGCGCTATTGGCAGTAATCATTGGGGCCGGTCTCGGCGTGGCTGGTGCGATTATGCAAGCAATGACAGGCAATCCGCTTGCTTCTCCACAGACGTTTGGGGTTAACGCAGGTGCATCGATGGCTGTCGTAGCTGCCTTGGTACTCTTGCCCAATCTTCCGGTGCCATTTTTAGCGCCACTCGCTTTTTGCGGCGCTGTCATAGGTGGATTTGCGGTGTACTATCTCGGTGCGGCTGGGGGGATGACTCCTGTTAAGCTGGCTTTGGCTGGCACAGCCGTCCATCTGTTTCTCGCTTCGATTACAGAGGCATTCATCTTGTTTCATCAGCACTCTACCGATCAAGTCCTGTTTTGGCTTGCCGGGTCATTGGATGGAGCAGATTGGACGGATGTGAACCGTGTGCTGCCTTGGTCGATCGCGGGGCTCGTGGTTGCTTTTTTTATGGCTCGCTCTATCGGGATTATGCGTATGGGTGAGGATGTGGCCAAAAATCTTGGACAACATGTATTTCGGGTACGGACGATTTGTGGAATCATTGTCATCGTACTCGCAGGCTCGGCTGTTGCCGTTGCTGGTCCGATCGGCTTTATCGGATTAATGGTGCCTCATGTGACCCGACTTTTGCTAGGAAGAGAGAGTCAGCTATACCTCCCGATTACAGCGTTACTCGGCGCATTGCTGCTCGTCTATGCCGACGTTCTTGCTAGATTCATTGCATATCCGTATGAGTCACCAGTAGGCATCGTGACCGCTTTTCTGGGCGCTCCCTTTTTCCTCTATTTAGTGGGTAAGGAGAGGAGAGCTACATGACACGCAGACAAAGTATTGCACCTGTCCTTCTACTGTTGCTCATCGTCACTGCTGTTATCAGTATCGGAACTGGGGCGGTGTCCATATCGCCGCGTGAGGTAGTCGAGTCACTTTTCGGGACGGGACCGAAAAATCATAGCTTTATTATTGGAGAGTATCGTTTGCCACGTGTTGTCCTCGGCATGCTGGCTGGAGCGGGATTGGCGGTATCCGGGGCTATTTTACAAGGAATGATTCGCAATCCGTTGGCCTCTCCTGACGTAATCGGCATCACCAAAGGGGCGGGGCTCGCATCTGCCATCGTCATTTTTCTTTTTCCCAAATCTCCGGCTTATTTGCTACCGTTGGCAGCATTTGGGGGTGCGGCAGTTGTCGCTGCTATTTTGTATGTATATACCGCGCGAAAACGCGTTCAGCCCGCTACTCTAGCACTGGTAGGGATCGCGATCGGGGTCATTTGTCAGGCGGGCATCCAATACCTGATGGTCAAAAATCCGGGGGATGTCAATGCGGCACTGCTCTGGATGGCAGGCAGCTTGTGGGGGCGGGGATGGGAACACGTATGGGCGGTGCTTCCGTGGATACTCGTCTTTTTACCAATTGCTTATTTATTGGCGTACCGGCTCGACATACTGTCTCTTGGAGATGATGTAGCTGAAGGCTTGGGCGAGGATGTGACGAGACTGCGTGTTGTACTTTTGGTAACCTCTGTCGCACTCGCTGGAGCATGTGTGGCGGTTGTCGGTTCCATCGGGTTCGTGGGTTTGCTCTCACCGCATATCGCTCGTCGATTGGTAGGTGGGAAGCACGCACTTCTTCTCCCGGTGGCTGCTCTGCTCGGTGCTACGCTCATGGTCGCCGCTGATGGGCTAGGCAGATGGCTTTTGCCGCCGATGGAGGTTCCCGTGGGCATCGTGACAGCTGTCATTGGAGCTCCGTATTTCTTGTATTTGATCGGACGAGAGAAAAGAAGAGGAGTATAAAAGAAGGGACCGAATCTTGCAAAAGGACGTGCTTGCGAGATTCGGTCCTGCTTGGTTCTCTTAAGAGAACCAATGGTAAAATATAGTAGGTGGAGCCGGCGAGGCTGCGGCGTTTTTATTTCGTATCTGCTTTTTGCAAAAAGCTGCGGATGACTTGCACGTATTCGTCTGTCTCTTCCAGATAGCCGACATGTGAGCTGTTTTCAAAGACATGGAGCTCGGCGTTTGGCACCAGAGACTGATAATAACCTGTCGATTCAGGCGTCGCTTCATCATGACGGCCACAAACGAACAGGGAAGGGATATTTATTTGATGCAGCTTGGGTGTGTAGTCGAATGTTTTGAGATTCCCTGTCGGGCAAAATTCAGACGGCCCCCACATCGTCATGTACACTTCTTTGTTCGCTTTTGGACGGCTTTCTGTCATGACTGTTGGCATTGGATCAAGGCGGCACACATGGCGCTTGTAGTATTCCTTCATGGCATCCTGGTATTCTTGTGAATCAGTTGTGCCCTGCTCCTCGTGTGTGGCGATGGTTTGTTGTACATCCACTGGCAATTGCTCGATTAAGCGATCTGCGTCCTGTTTCCAACGCTCTGCGCTCAGGCATGGGCTGGAGAAGATGATGCTCTGTACCCCTTCCGGCTTGGCATCCACCAAATAAGCTGCTGCCAGCATCGTGCCCCACGAGTGCCCCAGGATGTGGACCTCTTTTAAGCCAAGGGCTTGTCTGATGCAAGCCAGCTCTTCCACAAAGCGTTCGGTTTTCCAAAGAGTCAGATCAGTCGGGCGATCGGAATTTCCTGACCCTAGCTGATCGTAGAAAATAACGGGTCTGTCGTTGCCTAGGACTTGAAGCGTTGATTTGAGCGGATCATGGGTATTGCCAGGTCCTCCGTGAAGGACGATCAGAGGCGTTTTCTCCCCTTCTCCGACACGACTGTACCATACTCTTCCGCCAGGAACGTCAATATAGCCTTCTTGCATACTCATCGATAATGCCTCCACTTCAGGTTCATACTGATCTCTTCTTCTATCAATATAGCATATGGAATTGTTTTTACACTTTTTTTAGAATTGATTTAGAGCGTGTTTAGACCCTCTATTTATCATCACTGGTATAGGAAGCGATGAAGATTGCTTTCGATGAAAATAGGAGGGATCAACATGCGAAAAAAATGGTTGGGTATCAGCTTGTCGGTTGGAATCACAGGAGCATTGATTTGGGGATACGGGGCATCTGTGAGTGCGGATAGCACGACGATGGGCGTATATGAATCAGCCCTGCATCAAACGAAGGAAGCGAAGAACATGACCGCCCACGCACAGTTAACGCTCACAGACAACGGAGCGAAGCTGCTCACACTGGAGGGAGTCGCAAAGATCGATCATAACCAGCACATCGGAAATATAGATGCGACTTTTACAGACACGCTGGGCGAGAAAAGCATGCAAGCCTTTCTGGAAAAGGATCAAGTTGTGGTTAAAAAAGGGGATAGTAACGTTTATCGGGTCATGGAAAAAATGGATAGAGGACACCACCCAGAAAATGACGTCGATAACAATCGCGGGGCCATGATGCATAAGCTGTTTGCTACGGTATTCGGCGATCTTGGAAAAAACGCGACCGTTGAGAATCTACCGGATGGAGGCAAGCGTACATCGCTTCAGCTCTCCGAAGAGCAAATTCCGGCATTTATCCAGGCAGCCGGACCTATTCTCTACGATAAGCTCGCCGAACATAGTCAAGAAGCGTCTTCCTCTGAAAACCATCTATCTGTCCAACTTCCTCGTTTGCAAAAGGATTTTCAAGTAGACCAAGTTTTGCTAAACGCCAAGATCGACGAAAAAAATCAAATCGAACAGCAATCTGCTGTGGTGCACCTCTCGGGAACAGACGCGTCTGGGAAAGAGCACAAGCTCCAGCTCTCTTTGGATATCCACTTGTCCGATCTGGGTACGACCACACCTGATCGCATCGAACTTACTGGCAAGCAAGTCGAGAAGGTTTCCCGCGAGGATATGAAGAACAAATGGAGAACAGGCTGGACGAAGCATTCCGATTCCGAGTAAACCATGACTGCAAGGGGGGATGAACCATGTCGATCAAAACAAGACTTTTGCTTTCCTATATTGCCATGATTATTATCCCCCTTGTTTTGTTTGGATTGGTGGCATCGGGATTGGCGAATTACTTCTGGGGAGAACGAGAAGCAGGCAAACCGTTCCTTCGTGATACGCTCAATAAACGAGACGAGTTGTTTGCTGGTGTCACATTCATGGCCAAATACGCTCCCGAACAATTGACGAACCAGAACATGCTGACAGAGACGGATGAGCAGCTACAAGCAGTTGGCGGTGCATTGATACTGACAAAGGACGAAAAAGTACTATTCTTCTCCCAGTCTATTGATAGCGCTGACTTGCCTGACTATTTGCAGGATCAGCCGGATCAGGAGCGTATGCACAGCTGGCAGCAGTTTAAACAGGACGGCTACACGTTTGATACGTACGAGTTCACTTTTGCTGATCAGAGTAAAGGAAAGCTCTACTTCCTTGCGAATTCTTTCCCATTTATGCAGACAGGCATTTATTTTTTTATCGCATTGATTCTCAGTCTTTTAACGATTGTGGCGCTGACGAACGGTGTACTAACGTTTCTTGTTTCGCGCAGTATCATTCGACCGTTGTACGCCTTAAAGCAGGCAGCGAACGAAATTAAAGAAGGCAATCTGGAGCATCCTGTTCAACTCCATCGCAAAGATGAACTAGGAGAGCTGGGAGAAGCATTTGAAGAGATGCGTGGCAGATTGTATGATTCTATCCACTTGCAGCTTCAGTATGAGGAAAATCGTAAACAACTGATTTCCAGTATTTCGCACGATCTAAAAACACCCATAACAGGAATCAAAGCCTGTGTGGAAGCAGTTCAGGAAGGAATTGCGGATACGGAAGCGAAGCGGGAAAAATATATGAAGATGATTGCCATCAAATCGGAACAGATGGATCGTCTGATTGATGAGCTGTTTTTATTCTCGAGACTGGATTTGAACAAGCTTCCCTTTCACTTTGAAGAAGTCGATATGCGAGCATATATGGCTCAGTTTGCCGAGGAGCTGCGGCTAGACCCGCGGATGAACGGCGTTCCTATTCGTTACGACGAGCATAATGAAAGTCCGATTCCAGTCATGGCTGACCAGGAAAAACTCCATCGCGTGCTCATGAATATCGTGGACAATAGCCTGAAGTACTTGAACAAGGACGAGAAGCTGATCCGATTGGAAGTGGAGAAAGCTGAAGGTGAAGTGATCGTGGCGATATCCGACAATGGGACAGGGATTGAAAAAGAAGCAATGCCCCATATTTTTGATCGCTTTTATCGGGCGGATCCTTCACGTAATTTGGCCATGGGAGGCAGTGGTCTTGGACTCGCCATCGTCAAGCAAATTGTGGAGGGGCACGGTGGTCGAGCATGGGCGGAGAGTGAGAGCGGACGCGGGACCCGCATTTGTTTTACCTTGCCAGATCTCAAGAGAGCCGGGGGTGACACGGAATGAAACATATTTTAATTATTGAAGATGACACGGTGATCGCAGAGGTGCAAAAGGATTACTTGGAGGCAAACGGCTACTCGGTCGATGTCGCTACTTCCGGCGATACGGGCTTGCAAAAGGCACTGCAAGAGGAGTATGACCTCCTGATTCTAGACCTGATGCTCCCCATCGTAGATGGCTTCGAAATCTGCAAGCAAGTGCGGAAAGCCAAAAATATTCCGATCCTGCTCGTCTCCGCTAAAAAGGAAGACATCGACAAAATCCGTGGCCTGGGTCTGGGAGCCGACGATCATATCAGCAAGCCTTTTAGCTTGGGAGAACTGGTAGCGAGGGTCAAAGCCCATCTGGCCCGTTACGACCGTCTCGTCTCCGATTCCAAACCGCGTACGGCAAAAGAGGAGATCAGGCTTCGTGGGATTCGCATCGACAAGCTGGCGAGGAGAGTTTACATTAACGGAAACGAAGTAGCGTTCACTTCCAAGGAATACGACCTCCTGCTCTTTTTGGTAACCCACCCCAACTGGGTATTTAGCAAAACAGAGCTGTTTGAAAAAATTTGGGGTCTCGACTCGTACGGGGATATCGCGACGGTGACGGTGCATATCAGCAAGCTGCGGGAAAAAATAGAAAGTGATCCGGCTAAGCCCCAGTACATCGAGACGGTGTGGGGTGTCGGTTATCGCTTTTTACTATAGTAGGTGGAAACCTGTGGTAAAGCTTGCGTAACAAAAAATGCGGTATACGTAAACACTTGGGTAATTAGTACCAAGTGTTTATTCTGTTTACCATAAATCGACAGACTTATGTAAAATATAGGGCAGATGTCGAATAGTGTGTGAGTAATGCGAGCTAAGGGAGACACAGATCATGGAGAGAAAAATCAAAATCCTCGGAACAGGGAAATACTTGCCCACTCGGCGAGTGACAGCGGCAGAACTAGAAGAAAAGCTGGGACTTGCGGCTGGATGGGTAGAGAAAAAATCCGGGGTAAGCGTCAGGCATTTTGTGACGAACGAAACGGCAGCACAGATGGGAGCCATTGCTGCTAGGCGTGCTTTGGAAGCGGCGGGCCTCTCCCTTCACGATATCGATTGTATCGTATGTGCAAGCGGGACGGCTCAGCAGGAAATCCCATGCACGGCTGCCTTGATTCAGGAAGAGCTTCAACTAAGCAAAACAGGTATTCCTTGCTTTGATATAAATGCGACATGCCTAAGCTTTGTCACTGCACTTGATGTGATGTCGTGCCAGATGGCGGTTGGTATTTACGAGCGAGTCTTGATCATTTCGTCAGAGATATCCTCCGCAGGTTTGAATTGGGAGCAAAAAGAGAGCTGCGTGCTGTTCGGAGATGGAGCTGCGGCTGTTGTCATCGGCAGGACGCCAGAAACAGAAAGCTCCCGCATCTTGGGTTCAAGTATGAAAACATATAGTGAAGGAGCGCATTATTCCGAAATACGGGGTGGCGGTACGTTGATCCACCCGAGCCAATTTGCGCAAGGAAGAGAAGCAGACTTTGCATTTGATATGGACGGACGGAAAATTTTTCGCCTGACCTCGCAGTTGATTACCGGATTTGTGGATCGCTTGCTGTCCTCAGCCTCCATAACCAAGGAGCAAATTCGTACTGTCGTTCCTCATCAGGCCAGTGGGATGGCGATGCGGATCATGGCAGGTAAGCTCGGATTTAGCGACCAGCAAATGGTTAACATTCTGGTAGAGCACGGCAATGTCATCGCAGCTTCGATCCCGATGGCGCTGCATGAAGCGATTAGGCAGAATCGGGTACAGCGAGGCGATCACCTGATGCTGCTGGGCACATCTGCCGGCTTGTCACTCGGGGGAATTGTGCTTGAATACTAAACAATCAGTCTTGCTGACAGGAGGACGAGCTCCAGCTACGTTAGAGCTGGCGCGCTTGCTGGGTTCTGCGGGACATCGGGTCATTGTAGCGGAGAGTGCGCGGCGACATTTATGCCAGCACTCTCGTTATGTAGAGCGCTCCTACCAAGTACCTCCTCCCCGACAGCAGCCCGATGCTTATATCGATAAGCTGTGCGGAATCATGCAGCGTGAGCGTATCGGTCTTTTGATCCCGACTTGCGAGGAAATATTCTACGTCTCGCGCGGGCGGGATCGCTTGCTTGACTTTGGTGAAGTGCTTGTAGAAGGAATCGAGGTACTACGTTCGCTGCACGACAAATGGCTTTTTGCCGAAATGGCGCGCGAGGTGGGAGCACTGGTTCCACAGACGGTTCGGGTACAATCTCCGGCTCAATTGCGGGAGGCCATGTTGCAAGCAAGGGCACCAGTTGTGCTGAAGCCCGTCTATTCTCGCTTCGCAGCTCACGTACAGATCGTGGCAGACCCGTCCTCTGCGGTAGAGCAGTCCACGTTACCCGAACCGACAGTTAAGCAACCATGGTTAGTCCAACAGTTTATAAAAGGGAAACAGGTGTGCAGCTACGCTGTTGCTCGTGATGGACAGCTCACCTTGTACGCCGATTATGAAACAACACATACAGCAGGGCAGGGTGCCTCGATTCACTTTGCCTATTCAGCCCATCCACAGGTAAGGGACTTTGTTAGTCGCTTCGTGCAACGGCATACGTTTAGCGGACAAATCGCATTTGATTTCATTGAGAATGAGCAGGGAGAGTTATACGTGATCGAATGCAATCCACGCCTGACAAGCGGTGTGCATTTGTTTGCGGGACAGCAAGAGGCTGCGGCTGCTTATTTTTCGGATCGGGGAAAAACCGTTGTTCCTGCTGGAAAACAAGCTTGCATGCTTGGGATGGCGATGCTGACATACGGCCTTGCTGGCATGACGAATGGCAAGAAGGCAAAGCGTTGGGTGAGCGACCTGCTTTCTGCGAGGGATGTACTGTTTCGGCGGGATGATCCGGGGCCTTTTTTTGATCAGTTCTCCATGCTGGCAGATTTGGCTTGGCAGAGCTTTCGAACGAGAAAAAGCATGATCGCTTGCAGTACGAGCGATATCGAATGGAACGGAGAAGAGGCGTAAGGACGTGAGGAAGAAATGAACAAGCGAGTTCTAGTAACAGGGGCGACGGGGTTTCTCGGACAGAAGCTGGCTACACGACTGCATGAAATGGGCTATGAGGTAACAGCGCAAGGACGAGACGAGCGAATCGGCCGACAATTGCAGGAGCGAGGCATTCGATTCCTTCGGGCAGACCTAAGAGACAGAGAAGCCATGTTGAAGGCTTGCCGCGATCAGGACATCGTGCATCACGCGGCTGCTTTTTCCTCCCCGTGGGGAACGTATCGTGACATGTACGAGACGAATGTGACAGGAACGATTCATGTCATCGAGGGCTGCAAGCAACACGGCATCCGGCGTCTGGTCCATGTATCGACGCCGAGTATTTATTTTGCTTTTGACGACAAGTTGGGAATCCGCGAAGATGAGCCGATGCCCGTACTGTTTGCCAATACATACGCACAGACCAAATATCAGGCGGAGCTGGAAGTCGACAAGGCGTTTCTTGCAGGGCTTCCGACGATAACGATTCGTCCTCGGGCCCTGTTTGGCCCAGGGGACAATGCAATCCTTCCCAGATTGATCCGCGCCAATGAAAAGAAATTCGTTCCGCTGATCGACGGAGGCAAGGCGATTATTGATTTGACCTATGTGGAAAATGTCGTGGACGCGCTGATCTTGTGCATGGATTCTCCAGCGCACACATTGGGACAGGCTTACAACATTACAAATGGAGAGCCAGTGACGATGATCGAGGTGTTGTCAGATGTGTTCCGTCGCTTGGGGGTTCCGCTGAAAACGCGCGAGCTGCCATATTGGAAGGCGTATGCGGCAGCTTGGGTGCTAGAGACACTCTCCAAGACCGTTTTGGGTTATCGCGAGCCGGTCCTGACACGTTACTCGGTAGGCGTGCTCGCCAAATCACAAACGTTGGATATCTCAAAGGCGAAGCGCGATCTGGGCTATGAACCGCGAGTGAGCATTGCCCAAGGCATAGAGACGTTTACAGAATGGTGGAGGACGCATGATGGACGTTAAACTGACGCTGATGGACACGGGCTACTGCCAACAACTCGAGATGTTTTCACGAAAAGGCGGCCGGATGAAAAACATTCCGTTTCACGCCATCGCTGGGCTTATCGAGCACCCCGTCCACGGCATGCTGCTCTTTGATACGGGCTATTCGCAGCGCCTTTTTGAAGCCACGAGCAAGCTTCCTTATTCGCTGTACGGCAAAATAACGCCCGTATTCTCGGAGGCACATGAGAGTATTTCTGAGCAGCTCGCGGCACGCGGAATCAAAATGACAGACATAGCGGGCATTCTTATTTCTCATTTTCATGCGGATCATATTGGCGGTCTGCGAGATTTTCCGCATGCGCGACTATACTGCTTCGAGAGTGCCTACAACCATGTGAAGGGAAAGACGGGTTGGGCGGCGCTGAGGGAGGCGTACTTGCCTGATTTAATGCCTGACGATTTCGAAGAACGGGTGACATTCATTGATCGAGGAGGGCTGGTGGCATTGCCTGATGCTTACGCGCCATACACGGAAGGCTACGATTTGTTTGCGGATCAGAGTCTGTACATCGTCGATCTGAACGGACATGCAATCGGGCAGTTTGGTGTGTTCCTGCGTGATCGGGATCGTGGGGATGTATTTTTGTGCGCGGATGCCGCTTGGTCGAGTGAAGCCTATCGCGGCAACCTGTTGCCCCATCCGTTGGCTAGGTTGATCATGGCAGATCGACAAGCGTATCGTGAGCATTTGCACAAGCTGCATGTGCTATCCCGTCAACGTCCCGACATGAAAATCATGCCGACACACTGCGGGGAAGTCTGGCAGGCCAGTAGAGGAGAGTTCGCATGGAGATCATGACGCTCTTGAAGCAGTATGTAAAAACGAAGTGGCTTGCCCGTCGGTTTTCCTCGCGTGAGCAGCTCGTAAAATGGCAAGAAGCGCAGGTCAGAGCTATGTTGTCCCGCATTTTGCCAGCTTCTTCTTTTTACCGAAAGAGATTGGGAACACCAGAACAATGGAGACAGATGGAGCCGATTGATAAAAAGAGCATGATGGACCATTATGACGAGCTGAACACGTGCGGGATCAAGAAGGAAGAAGCATTTGCGATTGCACTGAAAGGAGAAACGACACGCGATTTCACTCCCCAATTAAATGGCGTGACCGTTGGCTTGTCTTCTGGGACATCTGGCAATCGCGGGCTTTTTCTCGTGGGACCGCAGGAGCAGGCGAAATGGGTAGGGGTGATTTTGGCGAAAGCACTTCCTGGTCAGCTATGGTCGACACAGCGGATTGCTTTTTTCTTGCGAGCGAATAGCAACCTGTATACGGCGGTCAACAGGCGTCGCATTCAATTCTCGTTCTTCGATTTGCAAATACCGCTCGATCAGCACCTTGATCACCTGAATCAGTATCAGCCGACGGTGTTGGTTGCGCCAGCCTCGATGTTGAGAATGCTCGCGACTGCTCAGCGTCAAGGGAAATTGGGGATATCTCCTATCAAGGTGATCTCGGTGGCGGAAGTGCTGGACCCGTTGGATCAAACGTACATCGCAGAAGTGTTTGGGCAGATTGTGCATCAAATTTATCAATGCACAGAAGGGCTGCTTGCGGTGAGCTGCTCACACGGGACGTTGCATGTCAATGAAGACCTCGTGGTGGTGGAAAAGGAGTATCTCGATGAGCAAAAGGAGCGATTCTTTCCGATCATCACAGACTTTTCCCGGACGACACAGCCAATTATCCGTTATCGATTGAACGACATTTTGACGGAAAAGCGTACGCCATGTCCGTGCGGCTCGGTGTTTATGGCGCTGGAATCGATTGAGGGCAGAGCAGATGATCTGTTTGTTTTTCGCCATGAAAACGAAGCGCGATGGATATCGGTCTTTCCTGATTTCATCCGTCGTGCCGTCATTACCTCGTCTGATGCGGTCGAAGAGTATGTAGTACGGCAGCTAAGCTACGAGCAAGTTGAGGTAGCACTGCTCATGAAGGATGGGGAAGGACCGTCCACGCAAGAGCAGGAGCGAGTACGCCAAGGCCTGGAGCGAGTCATTGCCGATCAGCAAGGACAATTGCCTGCGATTGTGTTTGCACCGTACGAGTTGAATCTCGGCACGAAAAAATTGCGGCGGGTAGAGAGGATGTTTGTTCAAGGTGAGCAGGCACTTAATTGAATGGTATGAAGGGACCTCGGCGGGGCAAATCCCTTGGGAACAGGCGCAGGACGCCGACTACGTCAAAAGCTATTTGTTGCCCATGATGACGGAACATCCATCCCGCTATGTGCAAAATGTACAAACGCAGATGCATGCACTCCGTGTAGGCGATCGGATCATGCCCGTAACGGTGAACGATACCGAGTACGACAATTCGTATGTCAGTTCAGTGTTTACCCATTACGTGACGTATGCGAAGGAAGAGCTAGGCATGCTCGATTCAGTGGTGCTGAGGCGGGTATTGTCGACTGTACTGACAGGGCTTGGACGCTGGATGAAAAAATGCCATTGCAACCAAATGGTCATCGTCAACAATTGGCTGTTATCGACGAATCTGTATCATGATGTGAGTGCAGATGAAGTGAAGGACCTCACGGAAATAGGCATCCAAAAGTTCCCTGATCATATCATCGCGTTTCGTTCTGTTTGTCGGAGGCTGTATCCGGATTTCCACAAGGGGCTCATAGAGAAGGGCTATCTCATGGTCCCCAGCCGCTACGTCTACCTTTTTCACCCCGACTGGCCATCGCAGGGCAAGTGGCGGGTCCGCAATACGCTCAACCGCGATCGAAAAATGCTTGCCAAATCCGGCTATCGCATCCTGCGTCATGAGGAGCTGGGGGAACAGCATGTCGAGCGAATCGTTGCTTTATATAACGCGCTGTATCTGGATAAATACTCCCAGCATAATCCACAGTTTTCGGTGGAGTTCGTCCAACTGACGATGCAAAAGAGGACATTGACCCTCATCGGCTTGGAAAAAGACGGACGACTGGACGGCATTCTTGGCTATTTTGAACGAAATGGTGTGATGACAACGCCGCTATTCGGCTATGATACGACGCTCCCCAAAGAGACCGGACTGTATCGGATGGTGTCATGCCTCTTGGTTCAAGAAGCACAGAGCAAAGGCATCCTGCTCCATCAAAGTGCGGGCGTAGGCGCATTCAAAGCGGACAGGGGAGCCGAGGGGGAAGCGGAATATACAGCGGTGTATGTCAAACATTTGCCGTTTTATCGTCAAGCGGTCTGGAAGGTGCTCGCTGTCTTGCTGAATCAAATCGGGATCAAAATGGTGGAGAAGTACCGACTGTAAACCATTTGCACACTTCGACCCTCATCGAACTAACCGTCAGGTACACTACATGGAAGAAGAAACAAGTAGCTTGCCTGAAACGGGGGAACAACGTAATGAATCGAATTTTGTTCGGCATACTTGTCGTCGTGACGACATCATTGATGGGCTCGTCTTTTGCAGTAGGAAAGATTGGATTGGCCTATTTTTCACCATTGCTACTGGTAGGACTGCGTTTTACGTTGGCAGGACTGATCATGGGCGCGTGGGTATGGAAAAAGCCGCTCCCGAAGTCGGCGGGTGACTGGGGGAAGCTATGTTTGATCGGATTTTTGCAGACGACCGCCGTCATGGGGTGTATCTTTTTGAGTCTGCGTACAATCACAGCGGGTGAATCCTCGATCCTGACGTTTATGAACCCACTGCTCGTGGTCGTATGGGGAACGTTGTTTCTAGGTATATCCTATCGGCTGACGCAATGGATGGGTGTTCTGATTGGACTGGTTGGGGTGTTCATCACGCTTGGCTTCCATCTGCAATGGGAGACGGGAACGCTGTTTGGTATCGGGTCCGCCCTTGCGTGGTCAATGGCCACGATTCTCGTCAAAAAGTGGGGAGTCCGCTTCAATGTGTGGGTGATGACAGCCTATCAGATGTTGTTCGGAGGAATTCTTCTCCTCGTTATGGGGTTCACGCTCGAAACGCCGAAGCTGATTGTGACACCGACCGCTGTGTTCGTCGTCCTATGGCTCGCGATCATGGCTTCCATTGTGCAGTTTGCGACGTGGTTTTACTTGTTGAATCATGGAGATCCGGGCAGGACGAGTGCTTTCTTGTTCCTCGCTCCGTTCTTCGGTGTTTTATCGGGTTGGGTGTTGCTGGGTGAGGTAGTGCAATGGCATGTGTATGTGGGAGGATTGTTGATTTTCGCAGGGATTTTCCTGGTGAACTGGACGTTTGCTCCACGGAGGCAAGTAAGTGAAAAAGCACAGCTGGCAGAGTAGCTAGCTGTGCTTTTTGCATTCATCTACATGCAGTCCGAACTCGGTCATAAATCCAGAGCTGCCTAACGGCGTGACTCGGACTGCTCTCCCGCCCGGCACTCGTTCGATCCAGCCAAGCTCAAAAAAACGGTTGGTGAGGGAGGCCCCGAGGCTGCCTGCCAAGTGGTGGCGGCGCTCGCTCCAATCCAAACACGGACGGGCAAAACGACGTCTGCTCTTCGGCTTAGCCTGAAGGTCTACGCCGAGTGATTGCAGCTTGGTTTTCCCCGCTTCACTGAGCACGTAGTCTTGGCCGGATGCTTCAATCAACTGCAATTCCAGCAATTTCTGCGTCAGGGCAACGCCCACTTCACCTGCGAGATGGTCGTAGCAGGTGCGAGCATACCGGATGGCTCGCAATTGGTCGGACTCGCGCAAGGAACGGACAGGCTTAGGAGCAGCGATCGTCATTAATGATTCTAGGGCATGGGCGACATCAGGGCTGGCTAGGCGATAGTAGCGATGTCGGCCGTGCGACTCGCTGACCAAAAGACCGCCTTCCACCAGCTTTGCCAAATGCGTGCTTGCCGTTTGGGGGGTGACTTTTGCGGTTCGTGCGAGTTCACTGGCGGGGAGTGCCTTGCCGTTCATCAGGCTGACCAGGATGGAGACACGAGATGGTTCTCCTATGAGGGACGCGACCTCTATAATATTCGGGCTGGTACTCATCAGACAGAGGACCTCCTCCATTATTTTTTCTTCTATTAATGACTCTAGCAGAATCTTACAGCTAAAAAAACTAGAGATGTTCGTATATAGCTGGTGTAAAATATATCCAAACATGAAATGGGGGAGATCTACATGGAGAGCAAGCAATGGCGAGTAGGCATTTTTTTATTTGACGATGTGGAGGTATTGGATTTTGCAGGTCCGCTTGAAGTATTCTCGGTGACGTCTATGGAAAATGGCAGCCATATACCTTTTCGTGTAGAAACGGTATCGGAAAAAGGGAGCATGATTCAGACGCTGAATGGTCTGAAGGTTCAACCTGATTACAGCTTTGCCAATATGCCTGTTTTTGATATTCTCATCATTCCTGGCGGGGTAGGTGCGAGGGAACGAGAAGTACATAATGAGCAGGTGATTAAATGGATTCGTGAGCAAATGCAGCAGGTGGAGCTGATGACCTCTGTCTGCACAGGAGCTTTTTTGCTTGCAAAAGCAGGCTTATTATCGGGCAAAAAGGCAACGACCCATTGGGCCAGTCTCGATCGAATGGAAAAGGAATTTCCAAAAGTTATTGTGCAAAAAGGAGTAAAATTCGTGGATGAAGGAAATATCGTGACATCTGCTGGGATCTCAGCGGGAATCAATATGTCCTTTCACATCATTAAACGATTAGTAGGTGCGGAAGTAGCAGAACAGACTGCGAAGACAATGGAGTATGATATTGTCCTCTAAAAGAAAGCGGCAGTCCATCTCTTTGGATACAAGACCAAAGGATGGGCTGCCGATGTATAACAGCTATACGATTTACTTCGAGGTAATGCTTTCACCTTGACGCGGATTCAATCTGTTCTCCCACTGTACGCGAAGGGATTTACTAGTGAACAAATCTTTACCGTCAGAAACCTGATAATGCAGATGAGGCTCGCTGGAATTGCCAGAGTTGCCACATACCCCAAGCAAATCCCCTTTCTCCACACGATCGCCAACCTTCACCTTGGCGGAGCCTTCCTTTAAATGGGCGAAGTAGCTGAATTCTCCCTTGCCATGATCGAGGATGACGACGTTGCCAGCGGGCTGCTGCGCGTTCATCGCTCCGACAGGGACATTATCCTTGATATCATTGACGACATGCACGACGGTTCCTGTCTGCGGTGCAAGTATTTCTTGCCCGAATGCGAAGTAGCTCTCGTTTTTCGCAGGATCACCTTTGTAGGATAATCCGTCTTTGACCTGAATCAGATCGTATGCATAGCGTTGGCCCTCCACTTCGTAGTGATAGTTTGAAAGGACAGTCTGACCTCCCCAGAACACATACCACTCACCTGCAAACGGTGCGCTATACGCTAGCTTTGTCAAAGCATTGTCGGTGTCAGGGTAGCTTTGCAGCGGCTTTAATAAAACGCCCGTAATGATCCCTTTTTCATCCGTCGTAAGGACAAGGCCCCGTTTGGCGTCCTGATCCACCCAAGTGTCATAATCACTGCCGTTTACGGACGTGTGGGAATGGTGATTCCACGACTTCACCCCCGAGCTAAAAGCAGTATACCCTTCTACAAACTGTGCTTTTGAAATCTGCTGTTTGAATGACGGGCTTGTTTGCTCATATACATCCTCTATTTTTCCGTTAAGGAGAGCTTGCACAAAAGATTCCGTTTTAACCGTCATCGTCTTTGCACCTTCTTCTTTCTTTGTGGGAGATTCAGTAGTAGAGGGGATTGCGGTTGCTTCTGATTGCGCAGCACATCCTGTCAAAAGAATTGCTCCTACCCCTAGTGAAATCCATACGTTTTTCATGTCGCCACTCCTATCTTTTTCTTAGCGCTAGCTCTATTATAGAAAGCCACTCTTATCGGACATGAAACGCTGCCTTACAGGATGCTTAAATCGATCACGGCAAAATTATGATTCCGTTAAGGTTGTTGCGAACGCGCGCTGACACTACGCATGATAAAATGGAGGATAACGCAAAAGCGCAAAAGGAGCGAAGTGATCGTGAAAGATGCAGCTATCCTTCTCGTGGACGACGAGCAAGCCATTCTCCAATTGCTTGAGACTGTACTGCACAAAGAAGGATTCCACTCGATCGACAAGGTGAAAACGTCCGAGGAGGCGCTTTGTGCATGCGAACGAAAAAGCTATGACCTGATTGTCCTGGACGTAACGCTTCCGAACATGAGCGGCATAGAAGCCTGTCCATTCATCCGCCGTCTGACGGATGCGCCGATTTTGTTCTTGAGTGCGAGAGATACCGATTTTGACAAGCTGACTGGATTTGCCGTTGGCGGAGATGATTACGTGACGAAGCCGTTTAATCCGATGGAAATCGTCGCACGCATCAAGGCATTGCTTCGCCGTACGCGCAAACCGAACCCGATCGTACCGACAGCACCCGTTCAAGGGGTCTATGATTTTGGGTGTTTTCAAGTCTATGAAGCAGCAGGGGAGCTCTGTGTGGAGGGGAAAGTCATTCCTTGTCCGTCCCTTGTTTTTCAACTGTTGCTATTTTTGTGCAAAAATCCGAATCGGATATTTTCGAAAAGCGAGCTGTACGAACGAGTATGGGGCGTGAATAGTTTACGTGACGACAACACCATCATGGTACATATCCACCGGATTCGGGAGCGCATCGAGCCCGATCCAGGGCAACCGGAGTTTTTGGTGAACGTCAGGGGACTCGGGTACAAAATGGTGAAAAAGGGCCTTCCTTATGAATATTAAGAGTAGAATCGCGCTCCATCTGATCATGTGGTTGGTGCTGGTTGGCCTCATTCTTTTTGTGTTAGCCGGGTTTACGTTATATTGGACGCTTGAAGAAATGTCAAAAGTACAGTCCTCTCGTCAATTTGAGAGTGTCGGCTTGCAGAGGCTGATCCAGACCATTGAAGTAGAGGGAGAGGATGTCCGTTTTGACCCGAAGCTGCTCGAGGAGGTGCGAGAAAGCGGAGGGTGGCTTCAGCGAATTGATGAAAAGGGTTATGTCACCGACTCTTTTTTTACCCCGCCTGACGTACCCAGCTACTACGGTCCTGGCCAATTAACGGCTTATTGGCTCCGGAAAAGCCCGTTTCCGTATCAGCTATCGCTATGGATACAGGAAAAAGACGGCGTAGTACACACCTTGCTGTATGGAATGACGAACCGCGATGACGACTTCTTGCAGCAGATGATTAAGGAGGCTGATCGTAAAAATAACGAGATCATGCTTCCTCCAAGCGTCCAAAATCAATTGAAGAGTAAAGCGGGCTGGGTACAGCTCCTTGATCCGAAGGGAGCGGAGCTGGCTTCATTCAATAAGCCTGCAAAAGCGATTAAGGATTTCTCGGTGGAAGAACTGGCGCTACGCTCGATATACCCAGATCGCTACGGAGCAACAATCGTATCGCATTATGATCAAAAAAGCGGCCAAACCTGGGTACTCAGTTATCCGTTGCCAGGAACGACTCCCGGGGAAGAACCGCTATTGACACCGGAAAGTAAGGCCCTTTTCATCGGGATGGGCATGTTGCTCTTGTCGGCGATGTTCGTCTTCGGGATTGTGTCCTACTTGTTCGGACAGCGATTTGGTGCACCGATTGTTCACGTTTTACGATGGCTGACCTTTCTGCGTGGAGGAAAGTACGAGGAGCCAGCCAATGCGGATGGTGTTCCGCTCAGCCAAGACAAGCGAGGGAAAAGAAAGCGCAAATACCGTATCTACCAAGATGTGATTGACTCGATGGATTCCTTGTCGCAAACGCTTTATCGCAATGAAAAGCTGCGCCAAGAAACGGAGCAATTGAGAAATGAGTGGATCGCAGGCGTTTCCCATGATCTGAAAACACCACTGTCCTCTGTCAAAGGGTACGCGCATCTGTTAGGAAATGCTGAGTATACGTGGACGACAGAAGAGGTACATACTTTCGCCAAAATTATTTTGGACAAGTCAGCGTATATGGAAGACTTGATCAACGATTTGGCGCTGACGTATCGATTGAGGAACGGACAAGGCGCCCCTACAGTCGAGCTCGTTGACCTGAATGTTTTCACCGCTGAAGCCATTACCGAAGCAGCAAAACATCCCTTGTACCCGGAAGGCTGCATCCGGTTTACCCCCTCTGCTGAACCTGTTTACATGCTCGTCTACAAGCCATGGTTTCAGCGTATCGTGGATAATCTGGTAGCTAATGCCTTGATTCATAACGAGAGTGGTACGATTGTGTCCATCAGCGTACAGGCAGTCGAGCCATCAACAGCAATGCTCATTTTTAGCGACAATGGTAGTGGGATGGATGAAGAAACAGCAGATCGACTTTTCGAGAGGTATTATCGTGGCACAGACACCGAGTCCCGCACGGAAGGCTCTGGCCTTGGGATGGTCATTACAAAAGCATTAGTGGAAGCGTTTGGTGGTTCAATCGAAGTAAAAACAGCTGTCGGGCAGGGGACGACGATTTCGATTACGTGGGAAGCGGAGCAATCGCCTCGGGCTTAAATAGGCTAATATGGAGAGGAAAAGGCTGCGTTTGCGAGGTCAGGGGTGACCAGCAAAGGCAGCCTTTTTCGTTTGAGAGATTATCGTCGTTATACCTTAAATTGCTGAATCGATTCATGCAGCTCGTCCGCCATTTTTGACAAGGAAGCAGCAGAGGACGAAATTTCCTCCATAGAGGCTAATTGTTGTTCAGCGGCAGCAGAAATGTTTTGTGTTCCGAAAGCCGTTGTCTCCGCAGTGGTGGCAATCGCTTCAATGGAATGGACAGCTTGCTCTGCTCCGGTTGTCATGTGATGAGTGGCTGTGGTAACTTGCTGAATTTGACGTGCTACTTCTGTCGTTCCAGACAAAATTTCCTGGAAGGCCTTGCTGGCTTCATGTACGACTTCGATTCCAGCCGAAACCTCAGATGTCGTCGTCTCCATCACGTATACGGCTTTGTTCGTATCGACTTGAATCGCGCTAATGAGGTCTTTAATCTGTTGAGTAGATTTTGCTGATTGCTCGGCCAAGATACGTACTTCATTGGCGACGACAGCAAATCCACGTCCATGCTCTCCAGCACGGGCAGCTTCGATCGCAGCGTTTAGCGCCAACAGGTTCGTTTGTTCGGCAATTGATGTGATGACCTCAATAATTTTGCTGATTTCCGAAGAGCGGTGACCAAGCATTTTGATTGATTCTGCCAGCTCTTGGACAGTAGTGTTGATGGAATTCATTTGAGCGATGCTACCGACAATCGCTTCATTGCCGTTTGAGACCAGCATGTTCGTTGTATCGACTGTCAGAGAGACTTGTTCGGAACTGGATGCAATTTGTTGCAGACTCGAGGACATATCGTTGATCGTCTTAACCGTTCCATCGATCGTTTTGGACTGATCCTCTGCTCCGATGGCGATCTCTTGCATCGTGACGGCAATTTGCTCGGTTGCCTTGCTCGTCTGTTCTGCACTCGCCGTCAGCTCCTCAGAGGTAGAAGCAACATGCAGAGAGCTGATGCGGACGCGAGAGATGAGCTGGCGCAAATTCTCTGTCATATGGGTCACGTCATGTACCAATTGCCCAATTTCATCACGGTTTTTTATCACGATGTCTTTTCCGGACAGATCACCACCAGCAATTTCTTTCACACGCTCGGTAACCAAGGAGATCGGCTTGGAAATGAACCCAGAGGCGTACCACGAGACGACGAATCCGACGATCAAGAAGATTCCCAGCACGAGCATCAAATCAGACAGTACTTCTTCGGCAGGGGCATTGAAGTCTTCCATGTAGCTGCTTGCACTTACGATCCATCCCCAGTGAGGGTCTAGCTTGGAGTAGGCGATTTTCGGATAGAGAATATCTGGCTCCGCTGGCTTCAACCACTGATAGTATGTAAAGCCGCCACCTTCCTGACCGCGCTTAATCATTTCTTGGGTAAAAAAGATACCGTCAGGATCTTTTGCATCCCACTGATTCTTCCCCTCAATTGTAGGAGAGGCCAGCATGACACCTTTCTCATCCAGAACGAACATGTATCCACTGGCACCAGTATCGATATTTTTGTTAATGGAGCGGGTTCCATCTGATTGCTTAGGCCCGAGGATGTGAATTTTTACTTGCTCTTGTGCATCTTCTTTGCTGATTTTGCCAGCTTCGACCTGTTTCTGGAGAACATCAATCATTTCAATCGTCAAGTTCACGTTGTTTTTTAAGATGCGGCTGCCCATGTCGTCCAAGCTGTAGCTCGCAGAATAATAGCCCTGAATTCCAATATTAAGGGAAGGAATCGCCAATAGTAGCAGACATAACAGGACGAGCTTAGTACGAAGAGAGCTTGAACGGGAGAACTTGGTTGTTTTCATAAAGAACACCTCGTTGGTCCATAGTATTTGATCTAGAAAAGAAAACACCAAGATGATTGCCCTAGACTTACGTTCCTATATCGACAAAATGAAAACGTTTTTAAAGAGGATTTTCAAAAAATCTACAAAAAAAATAAGATAAGTAATCGTCGCTGCATAAATGAGCAGATTCGAAAGCAGTACAGACCAGCAGGAAATGGTATGATTAGGAAGATAGGACGCTTACGGATGGAGGCTATCTAATGAAATTCATCGATAATCAAGGGATTACAGATCCACGCATCAATTTGGCGATTGAGGAGTACGCCCTGAAGCATTTGCCCAACAGTGACGACTACTTGCTGTTTTATATTAATGAACCTTCTATTATTATCGGGAAAAACCAAAACACAATCGAAGAAATTAATGCAACTTATGTAGAGGAAAACAATATCCACGTCGTTCGCAGACTATCTGGAGGCGGCGCTGTTTATCACGATCTGGGCAATCTCAACTTCAGCTTTATTACGAATGATGACGGCGAGTCCTTCCACAATTTCCGCAAATTCACGGCTCCTGTGGTACAAGCCTTGAAAACATTAGGGGTAGAAGCAGAGCTGACAGGACGAAATGACATACAGGTCGGGGAACGGAAAATTTCTGGAAACGCGCAGTATTCGACCAAAGGACGCATGTTCAGCCACGGCACGCTGCTTTTTGATTCGGAGATGGAAAACGTCGTGTCTGCTCTCAAGGTAAACGCAGAGAAGATCCAGTCCAAAGGGATCAAATCTATTCGCAGCCGTGTCGCCAACATCTCGGAGTTTTTGGAGACGAAGATGACCATTGAAGAGTTCCGTCTGGCGATTCTCTGGTCGATTTTTGGAGAAGGGGAGATCGAAGAATACAAGCTGACTGAAAAGGACTGGGAGAACATTCACGAGCTTTCCCGTTCCCGTTATCAGACTTGGGAGTGGAACTACGGCAAGTCTCCGAAAAGCAACTATCGTCAATCCAAACGTTTCGATATCGGCACCGTGGAGATTCAGCTTGATATTGAGAAAGGCAAAGTGAAAGAAGCGAAAATATACGGAGATTTCTTCGGTGTACGTGATGTAGCGGAGCTGGAAGCAGTGCTGCGAGATACGCCGTATGATCGTGCCTCAATCAGTGATCGACTGGCCGATATCAATCTCCAAGAGTTTTTCGGGAAGCTGGATCAAGCGTCTTTTGTCGATCTATTGCTCGTCTAAAAAAGTACGTCAAAAACCTAACTTTTGTTAGGTTTTTTTCATTTCCTCCTCTGATAGCATTAGTTTGCATTATTTTGTCATACAGAAGAAAAAGAGGGGGTATTTACATATGGGCAAACAGCAGCCAAAAGCCAAAACAATCTTAACTGCCGTTGTTTCCACTGGTTTTTTGCTTTCCTTTGTCGGCAATGCCTATGCAGCCGTTTCCTATCCGATTAAAGAAATCCAGACAATCGGGACAGCCAGCCCGTCAGTAGCAGAAAAACAAACAGAAGAGGAAGTACGAGAGGTATCAGAGGAAGTAGTAGAAGAAGAGAACCAGTCATGGGAGTCCTTGCTAGAGTCAGAGGGGCATACAGCGACCAACGGCTTTATTGCCTATCGATTGGAGACAGCTCCAGACAAGGCACCTGTTGCAAAGGATTTCCGTTTGAGGGCCGCTATAGATGATCGAAATCCCACTCGGATCAAAATCAAAAGCTTTGTCTGGCTAGAGGAAGAACAGCTAGTTTTGCTCAGTTTTTCACCGATTCGTGCAGCGAAAAAAGAACAGACGGTTTCCCTGCGCTTACAGTATGACGGCGAAGAAGAGGAATTTGAACCATTCGTGATTGCCGAAAGAGGGACAAAAGCAGAGCGGATCGAGCTGGTAGCGGTCGCTGAGGATGCGCGGCTATCAACCAAAGATAATACGGATAAGTCGCTAACGCTGATCGCCGTTGCATTTGATGAAAATGATCGCGTGGTTACTGGACGGGAGCTGCTCTGGAGCTCTAGCAATAAACGAATTGCCTTTGTCAACATCGAGGGCAAGGTAACAGCCAAGAATGAAGGTCTGGTAGAAATTACGGCCAAAATGGACGATGCGGAAGCCGTCTTTGAGATAGCCGTAGATGGAGCGGAACTGCCTGATTTGCCCGCGCTTTCTGTCAGCGAGACGTTGATAGAAGAAGCAGGAGCAAATGATGGCAGCATCACGGCAAAACAAACGCTCAAGCTGTCTAACGGCAAGTTCCTTGATGAACTGTCTGCCGATGATATCAAGGTACATAATCTGCCTGACGGGCTGGATATTGAGGTCAAACAAGAGAGCGACGACGAGCTCACCATTTTGTTTACGGGACAGGCCAGAAAGCATACAGTCGCGGACACTGTAAAAGAGGTCAGCTTCACGATCGACAAGCGAAGCATCAAGCGCGCACAGAAAGATGTCACGAGCGACAGTTTTTCCATCCGTTTCAAAGACCCCGTCATTGTGATTACGCCCCCAAGCGATCCTCCGCCGATCCCGGCTCTGCTAAAAGCGAAGAGAGCAGTCGAAGAGCTGTTTACGGATGGGAAGAAAGAAGAACTACGGGCAGGAACGACCCAGAAACAGATCGATGATGCGAAGAAGCTGGTCGAGGGTCTGGACAATCGTGTATCGGAAAAGCCGGGTCTGCTTGCTGATATCAGGAAGGCACAGGAGCAGTATGACGACTTGCTGCTAGTCGAAGCAAAAAAAGCTGTTCGTGACCTGTTCACCGATGAAAGCCAGGCAGCGCTAAACCCAGAAGTGACACAGAGCACCATCGATGCAGCGAAGGCAAAGGTAGATAGGCTAAAAGATGGGTCGGAGACAAAGGTATTCCTGTTAGCGGCCATTCAAAGAGCGCAGGAGCTATTTGATCAAGGGGATAATCTGCTGGAGGAAGCAAAGCGAGCAGTTGAGGGACTTTATACGACGAATGATATGGTCGAACTGAGGCCCAAGGTCACGCTGGAAATGATCGATGCGGCCTATTCCAAGGTCGAGCTTCTGAGGGAAAGTCCAGAAAAAACACACTGGATGTCTTATGTAGCAAAAGCACAAATGTTGTTCAATAACCCACGCATAGATCGTTTGCCAGATGCCAAGATCGAGCTGCCGATTGCAACGACTCAGTCCCGTCAAGTTACGATTGCCGACAAATGGGAGCCAGCAATGGACAAGAGGGCGTTGAGTGAATATCTTGAGGTATCTGTAAAAAACCAGCCTCTTTCGTACAACTATGACAACCAGTTAGACCGTTTTGTGATCAATGAAAAGGAGTACATCACCGTCGAGGTCGACGAGTCTTTACTGGAAATGACCCATGGAGATTATGGAGTGACGATTAAGGCCAAACCAGCAGTTGCAGAAGATGACAACTCTTATGCAGTGTTCAAGCTGTATCGGGGTGAAAACTTGCTGGATACAGAGGAGATTGGTGTCGGCTTTGACGCTACCAACCCACAATTGTCTCCAGATGTCACCGAAGAGGGAACAACCTATACATTGTCGGCGTCAGAACCACTTCGCAATGACCCGAACCCTAATTTACAGTTGTTATTCTCACCTTCCGGGAATTTTGACGACAAGAGAGAAGTAACGGCGTATGCAAAATTCCAGGTGTCAGGAAACACCATTCGCGTTACGTTTCAAGATACTTTCTATACCATGTTCGGGTCTCTCATCACGGAACAGAGCAAGGTTTCCTTTGAACCGGGCTTCATGAGGGATAAGGCCGGGAATCTTATACAAGGTACCGCAACAGCACCTGTAAAACCCAAGCAATGAGTAAGCCAAAGTCCATCGAGGAGGTACGAACATTGCAACTAGAGGAACTGACTGCCAGCACTGCACGGGCGTATAAATCGTTAGTGCACCCCAAGCATCTGGAGTTGCTGGACCAGATCAATGGCTCATCTGTTTGGGGATTCGGGGCTTCTAACAACAATCAGCCTGCGGGCATCGTGTTGGGGCGATCCGCTGTAAACGAAGGACAGGCCAAGATCATCGAGCTTGTGGTAGCAGAGGGGCATCAACGGCGGGGAATGGGCATGAAGCTGCTGTGGCACGCTGAGCAAAAAATGAGAGAGCAAGGCATCAGCGATGGTCAGTTCGCTGGCTTTATCAAAGCACAAGATTTTTCATGGCTCTCCAAAATTGCGATCAGGGAAGGCTGGCAGTTGCCAAAGGTAAAAACCTATATGTACACACTCGGCTCGATGCGGTTGGGTGAATGCCATTGGGTGGAGAGGCTGGCGCTCCCCGTAGGTTTTACCCTCTTTCCCTGGAAAGACCTGACCCCAGCAGAGCGACTGGAAATTGAACAGGGAGAAGGGCAATGGTACACGCCGCAACTGTCTCCGTTTTTTGAAGAAGGAAAATTTGATCTCGATTACAGTACAGGCTTGCGCTATCAAGGGAAAGTCATTGGCTGGGTGATCGTACAGCGAATGGCCGGTAATCTGCTTTTGTACAAAACGATGTTCGTCCAGGAAAAGTATCAGAAGCAGGCAAGAGGAATTACGCTGTTGATGAAAACCATTGCACAGGTGCAGCCAGTGTTTCCCTTTGGCATGTGCTTTGTCGAGCATGACAACGAGCCCATGCTGCGGTTTATGGAAAGAAGATTAGGTCCGACGATTTTGCACCGGAAGCTCTGGATTGAAACGACGAAGGTACTAGTCAGACAATATTCGGATCACTTCTGTTAAAAATGTATGCTTTAAGATAGAGCCGTTTCCTTTTTCAAGCCCCTGTAGGTACAGCGACGATAGATATAAAAAAAGGATAGAGATTCAGGGCTTCCTGAATGTCTATCCTTACTTTTTTTAGACTACATGGAAGGAACTTTTCTTCCACTCGGTTGTTGCTTTGTGACTGAACGGTATTGTAGTTGCTTTCTTTGGAAGTGATTGTTCCCGATCAGGGCAAGGATCACGAGCAAGGTCCCGCACAATTCGTAACGGCTGATCTCATAGCCTTGAAACGCCATCATGGCAAAGGTCGTGATCGGAACCAGGTTGATAAACAAAATGCCGTTGAGCGGAGTGAGCAGCTTGATACCTGCATTCCAGCTCAAAAGAGCTACAAAGCCAGGTAAAAGAACCATGAACGCCATTTCGTATTTGATGGACATCACCGTTTCGACGGTAGGAACCGGAAGCCATTGAAAGAGGGAGGAAGTCGTGACAATCACGAAATTCACTCCTGTTCCTAAGAGACACGTCAACGTGGAGTAGCGAAGCGTAGACCACGTGTTAAAACGCCCGCCGCCGATCGAGTAGACCACCCAACCCACGACACCGATGAAAATGAAGAACAATGGAATAAAATGCTCACTTGCTGTAGTAAAGAAGGTAAGATTGCCATTGGTAATAACAAGGACAGCGCCGACCAAAGCTACGAGAATCGTCGCCAACGTATAGTACGGCGGCAGCTTTCTAGTGGTAATGGACAAAAGTATAATCGAGATCATTGGCATGAGCACTTCCATAATGGACGCTGCAATCGTGCCTGGCTCTCCCATCAAATCCTGCCCGAGAAATACTCCCATATTGTAGACGGTAAACGCCATTGTTCCAAAAAACAGCAGAGACTTCCCGCGCCCCTCAAAACGAAAAGCAGATAAGCCTTCTTTTGCCCAGAGCAAACCGCACAAAATGATTGTTACGAAAAAATAGCGAAGAAATGAGAAGTAAAATGGATCGATCTCTTGCAGTGCGATGTGCGCAACCGGAAACATCGCCCCCCATGACATACTGGCGACCATGCAGAAAATTGACCCCAAAAGTAGTTGCTTATTCATTATGCGATTTCTCCCTTTTGATATGTGTTCAAAAAGACATTTCTTTTTGAACTTTCTCTATGATGCTGACTTACCACATCATACTGGATGGAAATATGTTAGTATAATGATTGATAATAACTTTATGTATCATTTTCAGTGATAGATGGAATGAGGGGGAGAAACGTGGAGATCAATGATTTGAAAATATTCCAGATGGTCGCCACATTGGGTAGCGTGAGCAAGACCGCCGCCGAGTTGAGCTACGTTCAGTCGAATGTGACGGCGCGGATCAAGCTGTTGGAAAAAGAGCTGGGGACACCTTTGTTTTATCGCAACAAGCGAGGCATGACTTTGAATACAGAAGGGAAGCGCCTGCTCGAATATTCGCGAGAGATCATCGCCAAGTTCGAAGAAATGCAAAAGTACTTTCATCGGGCTTCCGAGCCGTCCGGGGTGCTGGAGGTTGGGATGGTCGAGACGATCAATGCCCTTCCGAGGTTGCTATCCTCGTATTGCAGCCAGTATCCGCATGTGGATATCTCTCTTAAGGCAGGTGTGACAGAGAATTTGCTGCAAAAAGTACTGGATCTCGCGCTGGATGGAGCGTTCGTGAGTGGACCGATCAACCATCCTTTGATCGAGCAGGAGCAAGTGTTTCAAGAGGAGCTGGTGTTGGTAACGAAAAACAGTTCCTTCACTGCCAGTGATATCACAGGGAAAGCTCTTTTGCTCTACAAGAAGGGCTGCGGGTATCGAGAACGGTTAGAGACCTGGATGAAGGTAGAGGGCTTGATTCCGAAAAAAGTGATGGAATTCGGAACGTTTGAGACAATTATCGGGGGCGTGGCAGCGGGGATCGGCATTACCATTTTACCGAAGTCGGCAGTACATCACTTGGTTGAGAGCGGAACGGTTCATATTCATCGCATCCCGGAGCCTTATCATGAGGTGACAACCGTCTTTATTCGCCGAAAAGATTCATTTGTAACGAACACGATGCAAGCGTTTCTGAACGAAATTCGTTTGCAGAAAACGAAAGCGTAAGTGCTGCAATTTCCTCTTCCATATGTCAGAAAAATATGGTAAATTTTATTTCAGAACAAACGTTCTATATTTTGCTGTGCAGAAGAAGGAGGGAGCGGCTCGATTGATGGACAGGTATACCGAAATTGACGAAGTGATCGCTTATATACATCGGCATTTAGACGAGCCGTTGCCGCTTTCCCGGTTGGCGAATCATGTTGCGTATAGCCAGTATCATTTTGCGCGGATTTTTAAAGAAAGAATCGGTCTCCCGCCTCTTTATTACGTATCGACCATGCGACTCCAAAGGGCAAAGGATTTACTGCTAAGGACGAATATGAGTGTTCGCGACATCGGTCTGGAAATTGGCCAGCAGAGCCTGGGGACGTTCTCTACCCGTTTTACGGAGCGTGTCGGGGTATCGCCTAGCGAATTTAGAGAAACCGCCCAACTAGCGGGAGACCGTCTCCTTTCCTTGCAGCAGTTGACAGAGTGGACTCGGTTACATCCGTCCCCCGAGCGACCGATGACCATCGCAGGAACAATCGAGTCCACGGAGCCTTTTCAAGGCGTCATTTTGATTGGATTGTTTGCCAAGCCGATTCCAGAAGGTCTTCCTCTATACGGAACATTGCTGCCCTCACTAGGCAATTTTTGTTTTACCAATGTCAAGCCGGGCACGTATTACTTGATGGCGACGTCTGTTGCCTGGGGCATGCAGGCGATGGATTTTCTCTTGCCGTACGAGACATTGCGCACACGTTCCAAGAAACCAATCATTGTCACACCAACTACGATCGTCCCTCATCAGCAAGTTACACTTCATGTGCCTCATCCGGACGACCCTCCCATCTTGATTTCTCTTTCTTTGCTCATGAACAGATTCATTCAGCGGCTTCCTCAATAAGAACAATAGTCCCTTGTCTCAAAATGGCGGTCTTTACGAATCAGCGGACTGCCTTTTCGTCATGCTTTGGTTAGAATGGAGCTTCTTGGGAAAGCCTACTATCACAATAGTCGAACTTTTTTCTGCGAGCAGGATATTGGACGAAAAAACGAAATGATAACTAGGCGCGAATATCATGCGCAAAAGAAAGGAAAGCAGGGAACGAGAATGTCAAAGCCTTACAAAAAAGTTTTTTGGGCAGCCGGTTTTGGCTGGATGTTCGATGCCATGGATGTTGCACTTTTATCTTTTATTATGGTGGCATTACGACAGGAATGGGGTTTGACAGGGGAAGAGGCCGGGCTACTAGGGACGGGCAATCTCGTCGGCATGGCGATTGGGGCGATTGTAGGTGGCTATTTGGCTGACCGAGTTGGCCGCAAGCCAGTGTTTTTGCTGACCTTGGTCTTGTTTGGCTTGGCGAGCTTTGCGAGCGCTTTCGCAACTGGTTTTGCGACCATGCTGCTATTCCGCTTCCTAATGGGACTAGGCTTGGGTGCCGAGCTGCCGGTAGCCTCGACGCTGGTAAACGAGTTTGCGCCACCGGAGAAGCGAGGAAGTACGGTTGTGCTGTTGGAGAGCTTTTGGGCAGTCGGTTGGATTGCAGCAGCAGTCATATCGTATTTCATCATTCCGGACTACGGCTGGCGCGTGGCTGTTATGATCGGGGCGTTGCCTGTCGTGTACGCCTTGTTTGCCCGGCGGAGCATTCCTGAATCTCCACAGTTTCAAAAGCAGGCCGAGAACATTCCTATTGCAACGCTGTTGACGTCCCATCGGACAGAGACGATTACGCTGTGGGTTGTCTGGTTTGCAATTGCGTTCTCGTACTACGGCATGTTTTTATGGATGCCATCTGTTTTGGTCGACAAAGGCTTTACGATGATCAAAAGCTTCCAGTACGTACTGATCATGACATTGGCCCAACTGCCAGGCTATTTCGCGGCAGCCTATTTCGTGGAAAAATGGGGACGGAAATGGACGCTGGCGACCTTCTTGTTCATGACCGGTGTGATGGCCTTCGCTTTTGGACAAAGCAGTGGCACCATGGAGCTGTTGGTGACGGGAGCCTTCTTGTCCTTCTTCAATCTGGGTGCTTGGGGTGCTTTGTACGCGTATACGCCGGAAAATTATCCGACACCGCTGCGCGCTACCGGTTCTGGTATGGCATCCGGTGTCGGAAGAATCGGCAGTATTATCGCGCCGTATCTCGTCGGTTACTACTCGTCACATCATTACAGCTACACATTCATTTTTAGTGTATTTACCGCAGTGCTGATCGTGGGAGCCATCGTCCTGCTCGTTTGCGGACGAGAAACGAAGGTGCTTGCTAATTCTGGCCCTCGTACAGGAGAAGTATAGCGCGAGCCTGCTCTGCGACCTCACGTTTCAGCTCTTGTGGCTCTAACACTTGAATGTGCGGGCCGAAGCTGAGCACCAGCGAACATGCTGATGCAAGTGTGTGAAATTCAACCTTTGCTTCCATCCAGTCGTCTGTTGCGGCTTGGGTGGAAGCTATTTTTATATAACGCTCCTGTTTTACAGCAGGCAACGTCTCTTTTTTGACTAGCAACCGGGCAGGATAACGTGGGAGGCTGGACTTGAAGTCCATTGTGGATTGTTCCCAATAAGAAGCGAGGTCGAAATCGCTTGGACGGATGAAGCCATCATCTAACAGCTGTGCATCCAACAGTCGTGAAATCCGGTACGTCCGCATGTCCTCGTCCACTTGGGCGACCAAATACCAAATGCTTCGCTTGGCGACGAGGCCGAGCGGGCAGACAATGCGCTCTACGGCTACATCCTCGCGCATGTAACGAATGAACAGCTTGCGGGAAAGCCATACGGCATCTTGAACCATGGATAAGAACGGAAACGTCTCCGTCGATTCATGCCAGCCAGCCCCATCGATATGAAGGAGCTGGCGTACGTGGATGGCGTCCTGCTGAACGGTTTTTGGCAGCGCGGACAACAGCTTGAGAAAAGCAGCTTCATAGTTTTCATGCAGCCCGAGATCATTCAACAAGGCAGCAGGGGAGGCTACGAGAAGTGATTGCAGCTCATCTATTTTCATTCCGGTCAAATTACTGCGATACCCTTCTGCCAGAGCCCAGCCCCCATCTGCACCGCGCAGCGCATAGACGGGAACGCCTGACGCACTCAAAGCTTCCATATCACGATGAACGGTTCGCTCGGACACCTCCAGCCTTTCTGCTAATTGCTTGGAAGTCATGCGACCGTGGTTTTGTAAGAGCAACAAGATCGTAAGAAGTCGATCTGCCCGCATAAGAAGCCCTCCTAGAAGTAAAAACAACATTACTTTGATTGTATCTTAACGAATATGACAGCGGTTGTCATATTTACTTCGTTATTCTTGATGTATGAATCGATAAGGAGGCATTACGAATGAAACCATTACAAGGCAAAGTAGCGGTGGTAGCAGGCGGCACAAGAGGAGCAGGTCGGGGGATCGCGGTCAGTCTGGGAGAAGCAGGGGCGACGGTATATGTGACGGGACGCACGGTGCGTGGTCAGCACTCTGATATGGCGCGACAGGAGACGATCGAAGAGACAGCAGAGCTCGTGACGGCAAGCGGCGGAATCGGGATCGCTGTGCGAGTCGATCATACGCAGGAAGAAGAGGTAAAAGCGTTCTTTGAGCGAGTAAAAGCGGAGCAAAATGGACAGCTCGATCTTTTGGTCAATGACATCTGGGGTGGAGATCCGTTGACTCACTGGGGGACGCCGTTCTGGGAGCAGCCATTGGCAGACGGCCTCTTGATGCAAGAGCGAGCCATTCGTACGCATATGATCACCAGTCATTATGCGGTTCCACTCATGGTGGCACAGAAAAAAGGGCTGATCATCGAGATTACGGACGGAATCGACTATCGGTACCGCGGCAATCTGTACTACAGCTTGGCAAAAATCTCGACGATTCATCTAGCTTCGTCGATGGCAGAGGACCTGCGCCCCCACGGGGTTACCGCGTTGGCATTAACACCGGGCTTCCTACGCTCAGAAGCGATGCTTGATCTTTTTTGCGTGACAGAAGAGACGTGGAGAGAGGCAGTTAAGCAAGATAAGCACTTCATCATGTCGGAAACACCTACGTACATCGGTCGAGCAGTGGTTGCGCTGGCTTCGGACCCGGCTGTCGCAGAAAAAACAGGGAAGACGGTCAGTACATGGGGCTTGTCGGACGAGTATCCTTTTAGGGATAGAGACGGTAGCCGCCCGCATTGGGGAAATTACGCAGAGGAACAAGGGTTTTACCGCTAGTTTCAGGGAACATACAAAACGGCTCCTCAGATTCATTCGAGGAGCCGTTTCTTAGATTGCATCCAGTACATTATCTTCCGTAATAGATGGAATCTCGTCTGACACAAACACGTTCTTATACTCGGTGTCGCTGACCCCACCAGTCGCTTTAAATAACTGATTGGGGGTATTTGGAAACCATCTCACTTGACCAACTTCTTCATCATAACCACCGTTGAGAAACAGAAGATACTCTCCTTCAGGAATTTCAGTCTGCTTATGATCCGCAATCGGAGCGATCTCTTTATCTTTATCAGGTTGATAACCTACGATGCGATACAGCTTGATCGTATCTCCTGCCTCAATCTGGTGATCGGTGAGGTTTTGAAACACATTGTCCACGGCTACTTCATACACATAGAATACGAGGGATTCGGTTTTTTCTTCTTTGTATGCTTTTGGAACGGTACCTTTCAAAATAACCATGGCGTCTTGGGTGATTTCTTCTGTGGATGAAAAAGTTTTCGATAATGCAAAACCACTCGAGGAGTGTGTGGATTCCTTCGTCGTGCAAGCAGAGCCGACCGCTAAAAGGAAAGCTGAAAGAGTGATGACACCAAACCATTTTTTCACGGGACACTCTCCTCACGTTTAGGCACTTATGCCAACGGCTGCGTATCCTTCTTTTTCACAAACCAGCGTTTCACATTGCCATTCAAAATCAGATGGGTGATCACTCCCGCAATTAAGCCCCAGAAAGCAGCACCGATTCCGCCAATGGAGATGCCGGAGATCGTGACGAGAAACGTAACCAAGGCGCATTCCCGTTCCTTCGCTTCGCTCATCGCCTGTGCGAGGCTGGAACTGAGCGAGGCAAACAGAGCCAAGCCAGCAATGACGGCAATCAATTCTTTGGGCAAGGCAGCGAACACCGAAGCCATTGTAGCGCCAAACATCCCGAAAAGTAAGTAAAAGCCGCCACAGGCAATTCCGGCAATGTAGCGCTTGGCATGATCCGGATGAGCTTCTTTTCCCGTGCAAATCGCAGCTGTAATCGCCGCGAGATTGATGCCTGGTGAACCAAAAGGAGCGAGCAATAGCGAAGCGATGCCAGTAGTTGTTACGAGCGGTCCAGCAGGTGTATCGTACCCGTCTGCTTTTAAGACGCTAATTCCTGGGGCATTCTGAGAGGCAAGCGCGACGATGCACAATGGAATCCCCAAGCCGATGATCGCATCGAGAGAAAACGTCGGCATCGTAAAGATGGGCTGGACGAGGGACATCTGGACATTGTCCATTTGCAAACGTCCCAAAAGAAAGGCGACACCCAAGCCGACGAAAAGCGTAAGAACGACAGCATACCGTGGAGACCAGCGCTTGGCGAACAGGTAGCAAAAGATCATCGGCAGAGCCAATGCAGGCAAGTGCTGCATGGAAACAAAGACTTCTACGCCAAAAGACAGGAGAATCCCCGCGAGCATGGCGGTCGTAATCGACTGCGGGACGTATTTCATTAAGACGGAAAACAAACCGGAAACACCGACGAGCGTAATGACCACGGCCGAAAAAATATACGCGCCAATCGCGTCGGGAAAGGAGTATACCGTCAAGCTGGTGACTAACAGAACGGCCCCCGGCGTCGACCAAGCCGTGATGATCGGGGTGCGAAACCAGATACTGAGCACAATGCACGTCAAGCCGCTCCCTATCGAGATGGCCCAAATCCAAGAGGCGAGGACTGCATCGCTGAGTCCGGCACCCTTGGCAGCTTGAAAGACGATCAGTAATGGTCCTGCATAGGAGACCATCGTGGCGATGAGTCCAACAATAACGGCAGATAGAGAGAAGTCAGCAGGGATTTTTTTCAGGGTCGAGAAAGGTTTTTCGGGTACCACGACGTGAATGCCTCCTAGATGCGCCAATGCAGACGTTATGCTTTTTCGTTCAAAATGTAGCGAATCGTCCGTTTGGTGATGTTTAATTTTTTGCTTAAAAGCTGTCTGTTTCCATTCGTTTCGGTCAAGCCCTTTTCGATAATCGTACGCCCGATCTCGCCTTCGAGCTGTTTAACCCGCTTGATTAAATAATCGAAGTCGATCCCGTCTACAGAGGTGACAAGGCGGAGTATCGTATCGACAAAGCGCTCGCATTCGTGATCGATAACTTGTTCTATCCGTTTGGGGACAGTGGGTGGATGCACCTGTACCGTGCGGCTCCGTAAATTCGCTGGCAAATGCTCGGCACGCAGTCGCTCACATTCGTGCAACGCGATGGTTTGATTCAGTACGTTGATCAGTTGGCGGACGTTGCCCGGCCAATCATAGCGCTGCAAGAGCTCGATGGCATCCTGGTCGATTTCGCACGGGCCTCCACTGCGCTTTTGCAAGTAGTAGTGCGCGATTGTGGGGATATCCTGAATCCGTTCGCGGAGAGGAGGAATCGATAGCTTGATCCCTTCCAGACGATACAACAGGTCACTGCGGAAACGATTCATCCCGACTTCATGCTCCAGATCGCGGTTGGTAGCAGAAATAAAGCGAATATTGCTCTGGCCGATCTGCTCGCCACCGACGCGCATGAACTCTCCTGTCTCTAGCGTACGCAAGAGCTTCACTTGGACGGAAGGGGGAGCCTCCCCGATCTCGTCAAGAAACAGCGTTCCGTTATGTGCCAGCTCGAACAAGCCTTTACGAGATTTGAGCGCTCCGGTAAAAGCGCCTTTTTCATAGCCGAACAGCTCACTTTCCAGCAAGGATTCCGGCACTGCCCCGCAGTTAAAAGCAACAAAAGGCTGCTGGGCGCGATTGCTTGCTCCATGGAGAAAACGGGCCATTAGCTCCTTGCCGGTACCCGTTTCTCCTTCAATGAGCACATGGATCGCCTTTTTTGCTAATTTTTTGGCAATTGCGCATACATTGGCCATCGGACTGTCAGATGAATACACGATACCATATTGGGCGGCTTCTTGGGATAGGTGATCACTTTGTTTGCTGGAAGAAGAGAGCACCGTGTCGATGACCTGCTCCAGACTGTCCAGATCGTCGAACGGCTTCTCCAAGTAATCGCGTGCGCCCCATTGCATCGCTGTCACAGCCGATTTAATCGTACTGAAGCCCGTCATGATCAAGACTTCGCAGGCGGGAAATACTGCCTTGATCTGTTTGAGCAGCGTCAATCCGTCGGCATCTGGCAGCTTCAGGTCCACGAGTGCAGCGTGAAAGCCGGTAGAATCCGAGTGAAGCAGCCGTTCCACGTCCTTGCCAGAATTGGCGACGACGATATCGCAGTCTTTTTTCTTGAGGAAATAGGTAAAAAAGGTAGTTACTTCTGTTTCATCATCCACAATCAAAATCCGTTTTTTCTCCATCGTTGCCCTCCTCGTCAGCTAACAGTGGCAAAAGCATCGTAAACTTGCTGTACTCTCCCTCCACGCTTTCGGCAAACAGCTTCCCGCCGTGTGCTTCTGCAATTCCAAGACTGACGGAAAGCCCGAGACCTGTCCCTTTTGTCCGTTCCTTCGTCGAGAAGAAGGGCTGAAAAATCTGCGAAAGCTGTTCTGCACAAATGCCTGTGCCGTTATCGTAAACGGATAAGCCTACGAAAGAGCTATTCTCCTCTTGTACGAGGAAGGAACGGATGACAATGTGTGGAGATTCCCTGCCTGCCACAGCGTCTCGTGCATTTAACAGGAGATTGATCACAATTTGCTCGATCTGATGACGACTTCCATGAAACAGCAGAGGAGGCTCGGACATTTCCCGGGTTATGGTCAAGCCGGAAACAGATAGCTGGTAGCCAATCAGCCCGAGTACGTCCTCCACGACTTCGTCAATAGAGGTGGTGGAAAACAAGTACTCTTCCTGCCGCGAGAAGGTGAGCAAGTTTTGAATGATCTTTTTGCAGCGCACCCCGCATTGATAGATGTCTTTCATCAAGGGAGACTCTGAGGCATCTGTCATCTCGCGCATGAGCAATTGAGAGTTTCCGAGGATGGCCGTGAGCGGACTGTTCAGCTCATGGGCAATGCCGGCAGCCATCTCGCCAATCGCCGCCATTTTTGCGGATTGAATCAGTTGGGCTTCGATTTTGATCTTTTCATTCACGTCTTGAAAAAGCAGGCTATTTTCTACGACGACACCGACATGGCTGGCGACTAGCTGGATCAATTCGACTTCGTCCCGATCGACTGGTTGCTTTGTTTGGCGTAAGAGTGTCAGAAAACCAAAGGTCTGATTCAATTGACTGCGCAGCGGAACAGAGGTGGCGTGATGCTCAGGCAGCACTTCGGCAAGCGTAAGATGAACCTGCCCGGTAAGCACAGGGGCTTCCACTGAAACGGTCTGTGTCAGCGTATGGCATTGCCAATCCCCGTCAGTCCACTTGGCGAGATAGGAGGAGAGCATGCCTCCCTTCACGATGGTCAGGGCAAAATGCTCGAATACGAGAATTTGCGAGAGCTGTGCGGCGATATAACTGGTTGTTTGTTGCCAGGTGGCGCTGATCTGAATTTGTGTCAGCTGGTTAATGACGGCGAGCTGCTTGTTTTTCTTTTTCATCTCCTCGATCAGATAGACGAGCTCACTGTAATAGCTTTTTCGCGAGGATTGAATTCCGGTCAATTTTTCCAAAATCTCTTGTTTGGTATGCATGACGAACCTCCTACAAGGCTTGGCGAAACAACGTCGCGACATCGTGGATGGTCATGTCACGGGGATTGGTCGTCATGCACACGTCCAGTACGGCGAGACTACTGAGCAGGTCGATTTGCTCTGGATGCAGCCCGATGGCCGACAACGATTGGGGCACCTCCAGATCGCTTACCAGCTCCTTGACCGCTTTGAGTGTGAGACGAGAGGCGGCATGTGTGCTCAAGCCCGCCGTGTTTTCCCCGAGGCATTCTGCGATTAGCCTGTATTTTTCCGGTGCTGCGATGTAGTTGTACTCGAGTACGTGGGGGAGCAGGATGGCATTCACCTCGCCATGCGGAGCGTCGAGGAATCCCCCGAGCTGATGGGACATGGCATGCACAGCACCAAGTATGGCGTTGGAAAAAGCGATTCCTGCTTGAAGACTCGCCATGGCCATCGCTTGCTTGGCCTCTGTATTGTATTGACTGGCGACAGATGGGCGCAAATGCTTGGCGATGAGACGCATGGCTTGCAGCGAATGCACCTCGGTAAGCGGCGTTGCAGCGAGCGAAATATACGATTCAATGGCATGTGTCAGCACATCTATGCCTGTATTGGCAGTGAGCAGCTTGTCTTTGGTCATCAAGGTTTGCGGGTCGATGATGGCGATATCGGGTATGAGTGACTTGGAGATGATCGCCATTTTCACCTTGCGTGTACTGTCTACAATGATGGAAAATTGCGAAACCTCCGAACCGGAGCCGGCTGTCGTCGGTACCATCACCATGGGAGGAAGGGGATGCTGGATATTGTCGACGCCTTCGTATTGGACGATGCTGCCCGCGTTGGTAGCCAACAGCGCGATAGCCTTGGCTGCATCGATCGCACTACCTCCACCGACACCGAGAATCGCATTGCATTCCTTGGCGCGATATTCGGCAATCCCGGCATGAATCTCGTAATCTTTCGGATTGGCTGTCACGTTGGTCCATAGATGGTAGTCGAGCTTTTGCTGCTGTAAGTAAGAGATGATCCGCTCGACCCAGCCTGCGTTTGCGACACCAGAATCACTGACAAGAAAGACGCGAGAAGCTCCCAATCGGCGCAAGCTTTCCCCTACCTGGCCGAGAGACTGGTTCCCGAAAATGATTTCCGGTGTCATGAACTTGGATATTTGCATGCGTTCGCCCCCTTTTTCCACTACGTAGTAATACCGCAGGCAAGGATGAATACCCTTTTTCGGCCAAAAGGTTGGCAAGCGGGCCGTTTTTTCGGCCCATGTGCCGCAATATCGGCTGCTTCGAAGAAAGGAAACGGCTAAATGATTGAATGGTTAGGCGCTTTCCTGTTGGCATACTGCTTGCAATTAGTAGGAGGCGGGAAGAACACCTGCCCTTTACGCACATGCCTGAAGGGGAAAAAAGAGGAGGAAGGTCAAGATGAAAGCAGCAGTAGTCAACGAGTTCCATCAAAAGCTGGAAGTAAAGGAAGTCGCCATTCCAGAGGTCGGACACGGTGAGGTTCTGGTAAAAATCAAAACGTGTGGTGTCTGCCATACGGACCTGCATGCGGCACACGGGGATTGGCCTGTGAAGCCAAAGCTGCCTTTGATTCCTGGACATGAGGGTGTAGGTGTTGTCGAAAAGCTGGGGGAAGGTGTTACCTTGCTGAAAATTGGTGATCGTGTAGGCATTCCGTGGTTATTCTCCGCTTGCGGTGAATGCGACTACTGCCTGACAGGCTGGGAGACACTGTGCATGCAACAGTTAAACGGGGGCTATTCCGCTGACGGTGCCTATGCTGAATATTGCGTAGCGCCTGCTGCTTACGTGGCACGCATTCCTGATGAGCTGGGCGATGTGGAAGCAGCGCCGATCCTGTGCGCAGGGGTAACCACTTATAAAGCATTGAAGGTAGCAAACGTGAAGCCGGGTGAATGGGTTGCGATCTACGGCATCGGCGGCTTGGGACATGTGGCTCTCCAATATGCCAAGGCGATGGGCTACAACGTCGTAGCGGTCGATATTCACAAGGAAAAGCTGGACTTGGCAAAAGAACTAGGGGCAGATGTGACAGTAAACGGCAGTGAGGTTGATCCGGTACAAGCTATTCAAGAGCAGGTGGGCGGTGTCCACAGTGCGATCAGCGTGGCAGTCACCAAGAAGGCATTTGAACAAGCATACAAATCCGTTCGACGCGGTGGTTCTCTAGTCGTTGTTGGCTTGCCGAATGCAGAGTTGCCCATCCCGATTTTTGACACGGTGTTGAATGGCGTGACGGTGAAAGGCTCCATTGTGGGGACGCGCAAGGATATGCAAGAAGCACTTGATTTTGCAGCACGTGGCAAGGTTCGCGCGATCATCGAGACGCAGCCGCTTGATCAGATCAACGAAGTATTGGAGCGTTTGGAAAAAGGTCAAATTAATGGCCGGGTTGTTTTGACGATGGAGTAGTCGAGGGATATGTGAAGCTGTTGTCGGGCTATGCTTTTCTGGAGCATGGTCCTGGCTACAGCTTTTTTTATGAAAGGAGCTGTTGTGGGGGGAAGAAGCGAATTTCCAGTCTCCGCTTCAGCCTACGCGGCTTTTCTTTTTTGATTGTAAATCTAAGAGGGCGAGAGATTCATTTCTACTAGAACACTTATTGTTGAGCAAACGCTTGCATGCTAAGAAAAGCTTTTTGCATAATGGTAGTAGCACCAAATCAGTAAAAAAGTGTAATCTATTTAAAAAATGATTCAAATCGATTATATCATTCGTGGGTTATTGTGCTATCATATCCATAAAAAGGAATCATCAGGAGGGTGTATTTGCTGTGATTTCAGAGGGAAAAACCTTTGGGGGCATATTACGAGTATATCGAAATAGAGCAAACTTAACACTGACTGAGTTATCAGAAAGAACAGGTGTAGCTTCTGGAACCATTAGTAAGATAGAATCCGATGCTTTTACTTTACCAAATATGCAGCATGTAATGAAACTGGCAAAAGTACTGGATATTCCACTTTATACAGCGATCGTACCCTATTTACATAAAATTAAGCGCGAAGCGACACTTCGGACTCTATTAGAGGCCGTGATGCAAGAGAAGAATGTGGTTCTTACCAACAAAGTAGCTTTGCAATTGCTAAATTGTCCCAAAAGCAATACATTTCTTTCTTTAGACTATCTGTATCAAACGGCAGGAACGGAAGGGAATGAAGAACTGCGCTTGGCTCTTTATGACGTGATCTGTGACTACTCACGTGAGCATGGAATTCCTCTGTACCTGGCAAGATCGCTTTTCCAACGATATATGATTCGACGTGAAAATCTAAGCCAATTAGATCAAACCTATGTAGAGGGCAAGGAGCTATTACACTACACGTCCTATCTGCATATCAATGAGCGAGTTTTGACCTACTATAAATTCTCCTTCCATGCATTGCGTCTTGGATTTTATTCAGATTGTATTCATCTGTGTAAACAAGGACTTGAAATCGACCATAGTCAGAGTGAGCAAAAAGCAGCAGCGATCCTTGCGATCATCATTTCCTATTTTGAGCTGGAAGACTACACATTGGGACATTTTTATCTGGAGAGATACGAAATGTTCGATTATCCCGAAGTACATAAACATGCCAGACATATTCGGGGGAAACTATACGGAAAGACAGGGAAATTTGATAAGGCCATTCCAGTATTACAAGAATGTCTTGCGCAGCAATCACAAGATGACAAGATTGTGATCGCGAATGATTTGTTGGAGATTTATATACAGGTAGGAGAAGAAGCGAAAATCCGAGAACTATTTTTGGCAGAAGCAGCTATCTTGCCGAAGAGTCTCACTACTCCGAATCAATACAATCAATTGGGACTGTATTTTCGAACGAAGGGCATCTTTTGCATTCAAAATAATGAAGTAGACTTAGGAATCGAGAGTCTTGTGGAAAGCGTGAATCACTATCGCGCAATCAATGAGATAAAACAAGCAGATAAGAGTCTTAGCGTTCTTTTTGAATTCTATGTGTCACAGAAAAAAAATCTTCCATTTGATATACTCCATAAATTGGTAAACGTGTATAATGGAAGTAATCATAGAACCAAACAGGAGGTATAGGTCATGAAGAAATGGATATTGTCTTTGTGTATGTTAACCGCCTTCATTACATTACCAGTTTTAGTAGAACAACCAGCCAAGCAAACAACTTCGATTATACAATATGGTTGGCCGGAGCCTTGGTAATCATCTGAACAATACGATCAATGCCCTCCAATTGGAGGGCATTTGTTTTACTTGCCAAACTGACCACAACAGTCGGAAGACAACATTTTTACTTGAGTAATTCGTTATAATTAATTATAACTAGTTATATATAGTTATAATTGGTATGGGGGTAGCGGATGCAGATGGTGACGACGACGATGGTCAATTCGCAAAAATTATGGATGGTGGTTAAGCGGATGGAGCCTCATTTGATCCGCAATCAGGCCAATATGGAGAAGCTTTTGAAAATGCTGATGATCCACGATGTCGCCTCCGTCTCAGGGTCCTCCTTTCGCGGACTGCGAATAGACGATGTTTCGAATGGCGATATCAAAGAGCTTTGGAGCGAGTTCGAAAGCAATGAGACGTATGAAGCGAAAGTCGCCCATGCCATTATTCGTCTGATCGACCAAATAGAAATCGAAGTCTAGTCGACTACCATATGCTGTGTCCCGTGCGGACTGGCTATGGTAGTTTTTTTCTGCTTTCGCACACAATGGGCGCATGTGCCATAGGCTGATGGTAGCTTTTTTGCTGAGGTGATACACATGAGACGCCTGGATAATCAGCCAGATTTTATCGGTGCCCTTCTAAGTATGATCCTTGGAGTCTGCATATCGTTCGAGGCCTATCGTCTGGAGGCATTTTCGACGTCGTTGTACGTAGGGGATCACACGCTGCCTGCGATTCTTGGCTTAGTGTTTTTCATGCTCGGAGGTGTGCTGCTAGTTCAATCATTCCGTGTGACGGAGGAAGCCTCTTCGCCAAATCCTGGACCGCTTCTTCTTGGAAAAAGGCTGCGCCTGCTGCTTTGCTTTTTATTCCTGTTACTGTATGTCTGGCTGCTCGGCGCGATCGGTTACACAATGGCTACGCTCTTTGTCTCCTTTGCATTTTTTATACTGATCGGCAGTTACCGGTGGCGCACGTCCATTGTGTACTCCGTCCTTTTGACAGGGGGTCTGTATGTGGTGTTCATCTACTCGCTGCATATCACACTGCCTGGAGGAGATTTGTTTTAGAGCACGCATTTTTAGGAGGTGCTGATCATCGAGACGTTCCAACTATTACTGGCTGGTTTTGCTTCAGCCCTCACCCCGGAGCATTTGCTCATGGCAGCACTCGGCGCTCTTATTGGCACCTTTGTAGGTGTATTGCCCGGTCTCGGTCCCACTTCTGCCATCGCGATTCTGCTTCCGGTGACAGCCGTACTGGAGCCGACACAAGGCATGATCATGTTGGCAGGTATTTATTACGGTGCCATGTACGGTGGCTCGACGACGGCGATTCTGCTCAATATCCCTGGGGAGCTATCGTCAGTCCCCACGTGTCTGGATGGCTATCCGCTCGCGAAAAAAGGGAGAGGTGGGCCGGCATTGGGGATATCCGCACTGGCTTCGTTTGGTGCAGGGGTACTCGGGGTAATCGGCCTCGTTTTTTTCGCTCCCATTCTGGCAGATCAAGCGTTAAAATTCGGACCGCCTGAATATTTTGCGCTGATGATTCTGGCTCTCACGCTGATGGTCAGTTTATCAGGAGGATCATTGGTCAAATCGTTTTTGATGGGGGCATTCGGCTATTCGCTCGCTCTAGTTGGGCTGGGACCATCCTCTGGCATGCCGCGCTTTGATTACGGCGTCCCAGCATTGGTCGGCGGTTTTGACATGATTAGCATCATCATCGGGTTGTTTGCGATTACGGAAGTCCTCAAAGGGATTGATGAAAAACGCACAGCTACCCTGATTGGCAAGCCAGGTAGTGTCTACCCGAAAAAGGAAGACTTGAGAGTAAGTGCCGGGCCTATGCTGAGGGGCGGGATTATCGGCTTTTTTCTTGGATTGCTGCCTGGCTGTTCGGCTGCGATCACGTCGTTTTTGGCGTACGATATGGAAAAAAAGCTATCGAAGCATCCCGAGAAGTTCGGTCAGGGAACGATCGAAGGGGTGGCGGCACCAGAAGCAGCGAATAATGCGACCAGCAGTGCGGGCTTCATCCCGCTGTTTTCGCTCGGGATTCCCTCTTCACCGCCATTGGCGATTTTGTTGGCAGGCTTGATGATCTACGGATTGACGCCAGGCCCTGTTTTGTTTGAACAAAATGCGGGCTTTGTCTGGACGGTCATCGCCTCGATGTTCGTGGGAAATGCGATGCTTCTCGTGCTGAACCTCCCGATGGTATGGGTGTGGGTCAAATTGACGAGGGTACCATATGGCATCATGGCTCCGATCATCCTAATGTTCTGCACGATTGGGGCATACAGTGTGCGGAACAGCATGTTTGATGTGTGGGTAGCGTTTTTGTTTGGCGGACTTGGGTATGTTTTTTCCAAATATAAATGGCCAGTTGTTCCGCTGGTTTTGTGCTTTATTTTGGGACCTCTTCTGGAAGAATCCTTCATTCAAACGATGGCGATGGGCTCAGGTGATCTCAGCATTGTTTTGTTTCGGCCTTTATCGTTGACCATCTTGCTGGCAGCAGGAGCACTCTTGATCATCTCCATGATGTTGAACCGCCGGACACAGCAACGTCTGAAAGAAGAGCGAGACCGGGGAGTAGATGTCGCGTAGGGAGGAAGAGTCATTGAAAGGGTATAAACAATGGGCGGCTGTCATGATGTCGTTGCTTTTGGCGGCAGCCGTTAGCGCATGTGGAAATCAAGGTACCGAGTCGGCCTATCCATCGAAGCAGGTGGAGTATATCGTGCCGTATTCTGCCGGGGGCGGAGTCGATCTCGTGGCCAGAGCAGCAGCTGATTATTTGAGCAAGGAATGGGGGCAGCCCATCGTCGTCGTCAACAAGGCGGGAGGTGGTGGGGCAGTTGGAGCGGAGTATGCTCTAAAACAAGCCAAAAACGATGGTTACACAGCGCTTGCTGTCAATGTATCCAATACGACGATGCTCGCTGCTGGGATGAAAACGCCGCCGATTACAAACGAGGATCAAGTCTATACGACCAGGATTGGCAAAGGAACGCTTGCTTTTGCAGTAAAAGCCGACGCGCCTTGGAAAGATTTCGCCGAATTTTCCACGTGGGTGCGCGCAAATCCGGAGCAGTTAACATGGACTTCTGTAGGGCCAGCAGGTTTTTCCGCTTTTGGGGTAGCAGAGTGGTTGGATGCGATCGGAGCTGACTTCGCCAAGACGAGAATGATCGTGACAAAAGGCGCCTCCGATTCCGTTCCAAAAGTCGCTGGAGGGCACGCGATTTTGGCGGTGCATACAGTGGGGGAGATCATGCCGATGCTGCAAGCGGGCAAGGTCAAAATCCTTGCCGTATCCGGTGACACGCGAAGTCAGTTCCTGCCTGGCATCCCTACTGCGGAGGAGCAAGGGATTCAAGGGTTGTCGGTTTTTTGGTGGACGGGAGTGTCTTTTGCCAAAGGAACGCCAGAGTCGGTTATTCGCAAATGGGAAGAAGCGATTGCCAAGATGGAAAAGGACCCAGCCTTTTTGCAAAAGCTGAGTGAAATCCAGGTGGAGCCGGCCTATGCGGCCAGTGAAGCATTTACGAAGGAAACAAAGGCAGAAACGACGTACTACTTGGAATTGGCGACCAAGAAGGGTATTCGAAAATAGGGGCGACGAAGGAAAAAAAGGAGAATGGCCTGTAGCCGTTCTCCTTTTCCATCTATCTATTTAGGTATCCGTTTTTCGTACCTGAATTTATAAAAACCACTCACTACGTTCGGCTCAGTCTCGCCGATCTTTTTGTAACCGCATTTCTCGTAAAAGTGCTGGTTGCGTACGGCTTCATAGCCGGTATCGAGCGTCCACTTCTTGATGTGTGGATAGGCGGCCTCCATGAACTGCATGGTTTGGCTTCCGATACGCAAGTTTTGCTTATCAGGATCGACATAGATGATCCCCAGCTCCAAATGCTCATGATCGACTGGAATGAGGCAAAAACCGCCAACGATCTGGTCATCCAGCAAGATCGTATAGTAATGGGCCTTTTGCATGAACAAAATGTGCTGGTCAGGCTGGTCATGTCCGGCAGGGCCCTCTCCGTACTTTTGGACTTCTTCTGCGAAGCAGCGAGTGGCAATTTGGGTGAGTTGCTCCGCGTTCGCGGGGACAGCTTTTTTGAAAAAAACCATAGGACTCATGAGATCATCTCCAGTTCGTCTGACTACTTCGAAATTGGTGTATGTATGATTAGCAAAATTCTCCTATATAGCAGACGGATGAACCCACAGAATGGTTACCCACTTATTTTTCTCATGAAGCTCTCCAACGGTCCCCTCTCGAACCAACGTCTCCATACAAGTGTGAGTACAATGGAAAAGAGGAAGAAGCCTATGGCGTAGAGGATTGCAAAAGCGAGCGTTTGATCTTTGAATCGACCAATCAAGGCGAGGAAGCCGAGCCCGACAATGATATGGCTGACCATGGAAATGAATGTTGGAGATGGATAAGCACAACTGTCCTTTGCCCGGACACAGATGTCTCATACCTGTCTGGATTTGAGAAGGTCTAGAGTTCTTATCACTTGTAAAAACCACGTGCCACAAGAGGGGACTCGATTGGTATCCAACTTGCAGAGCTTTTTTCTGAATGCGGATGCAATTGTAGAGGAAGGGAGAGAATGGCTTGGATATGCGGGAAGTGGTTGCCATTGTAACGGGTGGTGCTTCCGGTTTGGGAGAAGCCGCTGTGAGGAATGTAGTTCAACACGGGGGAAAAGTAGCCATTCTTGATTTGACGGTGGAGAAGGGGCAAGCGCTGGCGAATGAGCTGGGGCGCGAAAATGCTTTGTTCGTGCATACGGATGTCATGAGTGAGGCGAGTGTGCGGGAGGCAATCGATCAGGCTGCTGGCACATTTGGTACGATTCACGCCGTGGTCAACTGTGCGGGGATCGGTTTGGCACAGAAAACGCTGTCGCGAAGCGGTCCACATTCACTGGAATCCTTCAGCAAAGTCATTTCAGTCAATCTGATCGGTACTTTTAATGTCATTCGGTTGGCGGTGGAGCAAATGGCAGGAAACGAGCCGAACCAACAGGGGGAGCGAGGTGTCATCATCAATACCGCATCGGTGGCGGCTTTTGAAGGGCAGGTGGGGCAGGTTGCTTACAGCGCCTCCAAGGGCGGAATCGTAAGCATGACGCTGCCGCTAGCAAGAGACCTGGCTTCGTATGGCATACGTGTGATGGCGATTGCTCCAGGGCTATTTGACACGCCGATGTTCGATCAGCTCCCGCGCTCTGAAAAAACGGCGTTGGGTGCGACTGTTCCTTTTCCTCCTCGCATGGGTGATCCGCTAGAATACGCGATGCTCGTGAACAGCATCATCACCAATCCGATGTTGAATGGAGAAACGATCCGGCTGGATGGGGCAATCAGGATGGCACCGAAATAGAGAAGCCGTGTTGACAGAAAAATAGTTAGGTGCCATACTATATCCATGACAAACCATTCAAACGGAAGAAAACAAGAAGACGCGATCCCATCGCTTGTTCAATCGCAGCGCCAGATTGATCGATATGGACTCGATGTTGATGCGCAAGCTGTACTCGTTGCCGCCAGGCTGATGGAGGCAGGAGCCAAGCTTGGGCATGCGGCCGAAATACATTTTGCCAGATTTGGCTTATCTACGGGACGATATCGGTTATTGGCAGACCTTGAAGATAACGGTGGGGAAGTGCTACCGTCACAACTGGCAGAGCATCTGGGGGTAACACGTGCTACTGTTACTGGTCTGATCGACATCCTGGAGCGCGATGGCCTTGTTTCACGACGAGCGAGTTCAAAAGATGGCAGGCAAAAATCGGTCATTTTAACGGAGCTCGGGGCAAGCAAGCTGCGTGAAATGGCGCCTGAGCACTTTGCGAGATTGGAAGCGATGGTCGGATTGCTCAATACCCAGGAGCGCAGTGTGTTTCTCGACCTGCTTGGCCGCGTGACACAAGGCATCTCGGCACTGACAGACGAATAGTAAGCAGGAAAGCGGGCTAGGCAGCTAGCCCATTTTCATCCACATATAGTTAGGTTCCTAATTGTTTTTCTGGAAAGGGGAAAGGAGGTGAAAAACATGCATGACCCTGCAAAATCGGAAGGTGTTTATCCAATCAAGAGGGCACGTTCCGAACGAAAATCGTTTATTGTATGGCGAGAAGTCATCATGGCTTATTTGTCTCCTGCGATCATGGCGAGCATAGGAGGATGGATCACCGCTGACAAAGGGCTGCAAATAGGGGCATTGACCACGATTGGCGGAACATCCGCATTGATTGCCGCACTACTTGGGCGATGGTTACAGAGTCATGGTATACATAAACGCTGGGTCACCCGTACGCCTCATTTGGCGTTGGTAGCGGTTATGGGGATGACAATGGCAGTGATTGGTCTATTGGCAGCATGGTTAACAACGGAGTTACTCGTCATCTTTGCTCCCGGTGAATCGTTGGCTTGGCTAAGTCGTGTCTGGATCGACTTCCCGCTATCAGCGATAATCGCCAGCACGTTAATCACATGGCGGTGGCGTAGTGCCATCAACCATGATTATCAAAATAGGAATTACGGAGGAGAGAGAAAATGATCGTAGTCATGGGAGCAACAGGAACCATAGGTAGTGCACTTTTGAAACGATTGATAGAGCTTGGTGTCCCAACCCGGGCATTGAGCAGAACGCCGGAAAAACTTCAGATGCTAATGGGAGAGCGGGCAGCATCTACGGTGGAAGTCGCAGCAGCGGAAGCTTCTGACCCTGAATCGTTGCGCCGAGCGTTTGCAGGGGCGAATCAGCTCTTCCTTTCCCTTTCAAACAGTCCCAATCAGGTTGAGCTGGAATCATCGATGATTCGCATAGCAGCTGAGGCTGGGATCCAACACATCGTGAAAATATCCAGTCCAGCCTACGACGAAAAGGCGCCAGTCGCCGTAGCGGGATGGCACCAGGAAATCGAGAGCGCTTTATCAGAATCGAGTATGAAAAGTACCGTGCTGCGACCGTACGCCTTTATGCAAAATCTGCTCCGCTTCGCATCGACGATCCAGTCGCAACATGTTTTCTTCGGCACGATGGGCGAAACAGCATGCAATTTTATCGATTGCCGGGATATCGCCGATGTTGCCGCAGAGGTATTGACCCATCCCGAAAAGGCAGGTCGTGTATACACACTGACGGGTTCTGAGGTTTTCAGCTATCCGCAAATTGCGAGCAAGCTGTCCGAGCTGCTCGACCGCCATATCACGTACATCAACAAGGATAGCGAAGCACTCCGACATGATCTGATGGAGTACGGAAACATGCCGGAGTGGCTCGCCAGTCATGTCGTTGAAATTCAAGCTATGTCAGTAGCGATCCTAGAAAAGCCGACAGACGATGTAGGGCGCGTCCTCGGCAGAGAGCCTCGCAAGCTGGACGCTTTTCTGCATGAACATATTGAAAAGTTCCGTTAATCAACAGGGCTATTTTCTAACAGCGAAATTTCTTGAGCTTTCAAAAGAGCTTGTGTGCGATTGGTGACACCGAGTTTGCCATAGATCCGATGCAAATACACCTTGACTGTCCCGAGCGTATTCCCTAGCTCATCGGCAATCTTCTTGTTAGATGCTCCTTCGGCCAGCATGGAAAGGATAATCATTTCCTTTCCAGTTAACGGCTCGATTAAAGGAGCTTTTCTTTTTTCCATTTTCTTGGGGAAAAGGGATAGCAGTTGATTGACATACGCAGCTGATACGGACGGAACTGGTTGTTGGGATCGTTTTCTCAATCGTAGTTGGTAATCGTGCAAAAGGTGTGACATCGCCGTTCCCTCGTCCAGAAAGCTACGGACGTAGCAGTTGTTTCCGCCAATCAAGAGTGCTTCGTGGAGGAAAGCCAGCGCTTCTTTTTTGTTGCCGCACTGCTGGTGGGCGAGTGCTTGCAGAATGGCGATATCTACCTGACTGATCAATAGCTCCTCACGAATGCTGGATGGCTTTAGGATCGCTAAAATACGCAAGGCTTCCTGTTCCTGCCGCTCGGCGAGCAGCAAACGGACATAGGTCAAAACCTCTAATTCTCTCTGGATGCTTGGTTGATTCAAAATGGAAGGGGGGAGCTTGGACAACTCCACTTTCGCCAAAGCGATGTCGCCTTCTTGGATCGCGATGAGTGCGAGAAAGGCTTGTAACGGGCTGAACCAATACGAAGCACCCCAGCTCGCGAGCATTTCTACTGTCTCCGAAACGATTTTGCGGGCCGCGACAAAATTCCCCTCTACCAGCTTGATTTTGGCGGATGTCAGGACATAAGGGACGAGTAGGCCAGGAATTTGCTTGTGCAGGGCAACGTAGCGAACGCGCTGCAGATAATCAAGGCTCTCTTCCAGCCTGTTTTCCTCATAAAACCCCTCCGCTAATGCCTGAACGACATACAAGTTGATCAAGGAATCCTTCCATCCATTTGCTTCGAGTATGTCAGAGAACTGATTGCCTACAACCTCTGTCTGCTCGGACAGGATGCCTTTTAACCCGAATCTCGTACGCCGAATAAATGGTTCTGTCGTGTTGTAATTAAAGTGGTAAAACAACGGACTTTCAGGCAACCCTCCGCTAAGCTGTGAAGAACTGGCGATCCAGCGATCAAAATCCATAGTGGCGAACACCAAATTCGCTCGGACAAAAAACAGACCGCTCAAAAACTGCCGATGCTCTGTTGAGTCTTCTATGGACGGAATCGTTTGCTCCAATTCAGTGAGGGCCACCTCCGCCCTATCTATTTGAACGCAGGTAACCAAGAGGAACGTATAGATCAGACGAAAAAGTGGTGAAAAATAATTCGCGTGATCAGGGATGCTGTCCAGCGTTCTGAGAAAGCTGGAAAACTCGCCGCGTTGGAGCAGTACCTGAGTATGTTGCTCCAATAATCTTACAGCCAACGGGTAATCGGCAGCGGCAATCGCATGATCGATCGCTTCGTCCATTATTCCACGCTCCGCATAGCTCTCACTGGCTAGCCGGTGCAGCTCACGTGCTTCTCCGGGAGCTGTCTGCTCCAATTGACTGCGCAAAAAATCGGCAAACAAATGATGGTACCGATACCACGTCCCGTAATCATCCAGCGGGATTAAGAAAATGTTTTGGCGGTGCAAGTTGGTTAGCATTTGTTGGCATTGGGGCAGGCCAGTCAGAGCGTGGCACACGTGAGCGTCCATTCTCACCAGCACAGAGGTTTTGAGCAAGAAGCCGCGCTCCTCTTCTGGGAGTCGCATGATCACTTCATGAAACAAATACTCCGAAATATTGCGATGAGAGCCAGTGAATCCGGCAAAAAATTGATCGTAGTTCTCCATATTCACGAGTGAAATGGCAGCGAGCTGCAAGCCGGCGACCCAGCCCTCCGTGCTTTTCACCAGCTGCTCGATTTGCATTTCGGTCAGAGGTAAATCGTGAACCTGCCGGTAAAAGCTGTCCGTCTCTTGATGACTGAAAAGAAATTGTCCCGACTCAATGTGACATACTTCATGACGTACGTTCCATTTGACTGTAGAAAAAGGCAACGTGTTGCGACTGGCGATGTACAAATGGACGTGGCTCGGGACATATTCCAAAAAATAAGCGAGACTGTTGTGAATCGTCTCATCCGAGATCACGTGGTAGTCATCGAGAATGATAGCAAGGGGCTGTGTCGTAGAAGCAAGTTCATTGAGCAGGGAATCGATGAAGGTAAAGATCGAGGTATGACTGGTCGCCTTCATGGCTGGTTCCATTCGTTCGGAGAGTTCTGTGAAGTCAGATGCAGATAGCGTAAATACGATGTATCTCCAAAAGCGAATCAGGTCATTATCCATCTCATCGAGTGAGAGCCATACAGTGGTACCGCCGTACTGATGCGCCCATTGACTGAGCAAGGTCGTTTTTCCATAACCGGCTGGGGCGTATAACGTGGTCAGTCGGCATTGCAGACCAGCGTCCATTTTTTGCAGCAGTCGGCTCCTATGAACGCTATTTGACCGAACGGCGGGCATTGCTGTTTTGGTTTTCAGCATAATGGAATGATGGAGCATGTTTGTACCGTCCTATGTATTAGAATCTTATTTGACCATTATACTTGGTATCGGCAAAAATCGACATTTGAAAAAAGAAAGAATCTTTTGTCCAAAGAAGCTGGCCCTAAACCGCCATCTTTTGCATGGTCGTCACTTTTCGGCGAGAAATTTCCATGGAAGCCAGACATGCTTCAACAGGCTTCACATCCCACGCCTTCTAGAATGGAAGCAAAAAAGAGAGATGGGCGATAGAGGAATGAAGATTGGACGATGGAAATACGCCGTAAATGTGGTAGCTGCTGCGATGCTCTGTGTTGCAATGGGAACGGAATCGGTCGCCGTCCAGGCGAGCAGCGAAGGGGATGTGCAGGAGCAGGATTCCATTCAAGTAGCGTTTGTCGGGGATATGATTTTGGATAAGAGCGTCGGGAATCAGATCGGGCGGTACGGCGTAGATTATCCGTTTCAAAAAACAGCGGATTTTCTCAAGCAGGCAGACCTGACGATTGGCAATCTGGAGACACCAGTCAGTACGCGGGGACGTCCGGAGAAAAAGGAATATACCTATCGTGCGAAGCCAGAGTCGTTGAAGGGGCTCGTGAACGCGGGTTTCGACGTGGTCAACCTGGCGAATAATCATTCGCTGGATTACGGAATGGACGCGCTCTATGACACGATGGAGCATCTGAAAAAGGTGAAGATCGGCTACGTGGGGGCGGGGAGAAACGAAGGAGAAGCATTCGCTCCCTACATCCAAACGATCAAGGGGAAACGCGTGGCAGTCATCGGGATTAGCCGTGTCCTTCCAAATGAGCGTTGGTATGCGCGAAAAAACAAGCCAGGTCTCGCACATGCCTACTCTTATGAGCCGATGCTGTCCCATGTAAAAAAGGCAGTGGCGGAGTCAGACATAACGATTGCAGTCATGCACTGGAATCGGGAATATAAGGATTACCCAGAACCATATGCGCGCGAAATGGCGAAAAAGCTGATCGACAGCGGTGTAGATGCCATTGTCGGGTCGCACAGCCATTCGATCATGGGCGTCGAGTTTTATAAAAAGGTGCCGATCTACTACAGCGTAGGGAATTTTGTGTTTACCACCTCGCGCAATCCGAAAGGTCGCGAAGCCATGATGGTCCAACTGACTTTTTCAAAAGACGGGAGCAAGAGCCGCGTGATCCCGGTGAAGCTCACGAACGGTCAGCCTGCTCCGATGGACGAGAAAAACACAAAGAGGATCATCGACAAGCTCAACCGCATTTCCTATGGGGCGAGCGTTGACGCAAAAGGCGAGGTTAGCGAGTCTAAGCCTCAATAACGAGTCGCCGCATCATTTCTCTTCGTGTGAAACCATACTGTTCGTATAAACCATGAGCATCCCGAGTAGCGAGTATCATGCTCGTATGACGGATGTCTGGATGTTCCACCATCGCCTCCATGAGCCATTTGCTCAATCCCTTACCTCGATGCTTTGGGTCGACGAAGACATCACACACCCAGGAAATTGTCGCGTAATCACTCACGACCCGGACGAACCCAGCCTGTCCATCCTCACCATACAAGCCGAAACAGAGTGAATTTTCGATACTTTTTATGATCATTTCTTTGGAGCGTTCTGACGCCCAATACGTTGTCGACAGCCAATCGCTGATGCGTTCGACATCGAGTAAAGCTTTCTCATCACTGATTTTGTAAGGCAGTGTCGCGTGTCTTGTTTCCATCTGTATCCCTCCGTATTTGTATTTACTCCTTTGCTTACGATTCACTATACTCAAGGGACTAGGGCGCATAAAGGAGAGAAAAGTGAATCTGTACCCACACAGATGACGGGGGAGTGAACGGGATGAAGAATAAATACGAAGTGGTGAAAGACAGCATCAAAGAGCAGCTTCGCACCCATACAATCAAGCCAGGGGAGAAGCTGCCGTCGATTCGTACTGCATCCGAGCGTTGGTCGTGCAGTTTGAATACGGCGATACGGGCGTATCAAGAGCTGGAAAAGGAGCACCTGATTTACTCCATTCCCAAAAGCGGTTATTACGCGGTCCTTCGCCCTCTTCAAAGGGCGCGTTTTCCAGAGGAGCGAATTGACTTTACCGCAGCCAGCCCTGACTCAGAAGTCATGCCATTCAAAGATTTCCAGCATTGTCTAAACCGTGCGATTGAATTGTATGAGGATCAGTTGTTCTCTTATTCGGACCCCCAGGGCTTTTTTTCCTTGCGACGGGCATTGGAGAGCCATCTCGCCCAATCACAAGTATTTGCATCCCCTTCGCAAATTTGCGTCGTTTCCGGCGCTCAGCAAGCGCTGCATCTGCTCGCCTCGATGCCGTTTCCAAATGGAAAGAGTGCAGTGCTAGTCGAACAGCCCACCTTTCACGGCATGCTGCGTTCACTCGAGCTACTGGGAGTTACCGTTCTGGGCATCCAGCGGACTGCAGCAGGCATCGATATGGATGAGCTGGAGCGGCATTTTCGCAACAACCAAATCAAGTTTTTCTACACGGTTCCCCGGTTTCACAATCCGTTGGGGACAAGCTATACAACGGAGCAAAAGAAACAAATCGTAAAGTTGGCTCAGCGCTACGATGTATACATCGTCGAGGATGACTATCTGGCAGACATGGAAACCAGTCTGAAGGCAGACCCGATCTACAGCTACGATCAATCAGGTCGAGTCCTGTACGTGAAAAGCTTTTCTAAGATCATGCTGCCCGGACTTCGATTGGCGACAGTCGTCCTGCCCCCTTCCGTGATGGAAACGTTTCGGTTGTTTAAAGCATCGTGCGATTCCAGTACGGCTGTCTTATCTCAGGCGGCCTTGGAGCTGTATTTGAATAGCGGGATGTACGACCATCATGCTGCCCTTGTTCGGGAACGTTATCGCCTGCGGATGGAGACATTGGCAGAGTGTTGCCGGCGCTATCTTCCCCCGCAGCTTCACGCACAAATCGGAACAGGCGGGATTTTTTCGAGAGTGCTGCTTCCCGATGAGCTGGACGCTCAGGATATCATCGCAGCGTTGCACCAACAAAACGTGCGGATCATGTCCACGAACCAGAGCTATTTGCCTACCTTCCCGCGTGAAAACGGCTTGCGAATTAGCATTATCCAAACAGATGCAGATAAAATAGAGAGAGGGATCGCCTTGTTAGCTGAGACTGCTACTGGACTTTTGCAGAAGCAAAGAAAAGAGGGGCAGTCGCGGATCATCGATTGGATCTAGTGGTTATGTATACTTGAGGAATGGGCAGAATGGAGACGTATATCATCACGAAAAGGAGTGATTGTCAGTGCAAGCCATCACTACGTTTTTCATGTTCCATGGACAAGCGGAAGAAGCGATGAAGCTTTACACTTCTATTTTTGATCGCTCAGAAATCAAGCAGGTCATGCATCACGAGAATGGACAAGTCCTGCACGCTACTTTTACATTAAAAGACCAGACCTTCATGTGTATCGACAATACAAACGGTGACTATCATGCCTTTACTCCGGCGATTTCGTTGTTTGTTGACTGCGATACAGAGGAAGAGGTTGACCGGGTTTTTGGACAGCTTTCTTCGGATGGACAAGTCCTTATGCCGCTTGGACAATATCCGTTCAGTGAAAAATTCGGATGGGTTCAAGATCGTTACGGAATATCGTGGCAGATTAATTTACCGAAAAGATGATAGTTGAAAAGCCGGTACCCCTCTTGGTACCGGCTTTTTCGTTTTTATGAAGTAGCTGTAGTGGGGGGAAGAAGCGAATTTCCAGTCTACGCTTCGGCCTACGCCCTGCAAGGGGTATCACTGTCCGCTTCTGAATAAATGGCGGGAGCGCTTCAAACCAGAAAACGCGCAGGCGTTTTTGTATGTAATAAAAGCTGAAATTCCCCGCCATTTTTTCCTACGCTAGGGCGGGCTCCAGAGGCGCTTGGACTGGAATTTCGCTTCTTCCTACGTAGCTTTTCGTTCATTCGTTGATAGGGATTCTAAGGTGTTTCGTATCAGGCATTTAGCTTTCACTGTGTTGACTTGCAAAACGTCTTAAAAACACGAAAGAATTCACAGCTGTTCGAAAGTCCTGTCACATGTTTGGAAGGAGACCGCCCGAACGTAGAGAGGATACAGGCGACTGGAAAACATGTGGCAGGGCTTCTCCCGACCACAACCGATGGAATATAGTCTTTTTGTCTACATCGTCATCAACTGACGAAAACTCCGCCGATAGCTCCACAGTAAATACACTTCCAAAATTGCAACAATCAGTCCCATGGCGAGCATATTGGGATCGACAAACAGGTGGAACGTCAAGATGTTGACAGCAAGAGGAGCGGTGGCGGTTAGAGCCAGTGGGACGAAGCGGTTAGTCAGGAATAGCAATCCACAGATGATTTCGACGGTTTTGACCAGAACTAGCAAATACCCTTTTAGAAGCTCCATGGCAGCAGGGCTAGTTGGAAAGATAGGCTCGAATCCAAATAAGACAATGTAGCCATTCACACCTGCTCCAAGCAAAATCAATCCAAGGATGATACGGGCTAATACGGGCAAAGTCCGTGTCATCAGGCATCACTTCCTTGTAGTGGAATATGGATGATGAAGTCTTCGAGGAAAGTATAACTCCACTTTGACCACCTGGTCAATATTCGTTATGATAGGGCAAAGAAGAACGGAGAGAAGGTGACGGACATAAAAGGAATCTGGCAAGACGAAACGCTGGAGCCGAACAAGCGAAAGCTGTTGGATGCGGCCCTTGTTGAATTTTCCGCGAAAGGCTATGAACGAGGCTCCACCAATCAAATCGTTCAGAACGCAGGCGTATCAAAGGGGATGCTGTTCCACTTTTTCGGGAATAAAAAGGGACTGTTTCTGGCGATTGTCGATGCTTGTATCGAGCATTTTTTTGCCTATATACAGGCGCGAATGGAAGCGGCGCCGCAAGACTTTTTTGCACGATTTCTTCATGTCAACCAAGCGAAAATGTCCCTCTTTGCCGAGGAACCAGCTATTTATCAAATGGCAGTTGCGACCTTTTTCGATTATCCCGAGGAATGTCGTGCTGAGATCGAAGACAGAGAAACACAGTTCAATGCCCGATATCTTCCCTTATTTCTGGATCAAGTCGATACGTCATTGATCAAAGTGCAGTTCGATCCACAGAAGGCGCTGCATTTTTTGCTGTCGGCTGTAGAGGCATTGACGCAAAAGTACGTCCGCGCAAACTACGAAGCCAGCGATAAAGGCTTCGCACATGTCCAATCCTTTTTTGCGGAATTAGAATCGTACATGGATATGATGAAGATAGGGCTGTACAAACAATCAGACAGTGAAGCATAAAGGTGGAAAAAATAATGGATGAGAAATGGACGCGCCTGATACATAACATGAACCCGTCAGCCAAGCTCCTTCGTGCATGGGAGCTAAAAGGAGGGATCTCTGCACAGGTCACCGCGCTAGAAATAGAGACCCCTGACGGCACAAAGAAAAAAGTAGTCGTCCGCGAGCACGGTCAGGCTGACCTCAAGCGAAATCCGCAGATCGCATCAGATGAATTCAAACTTTTGCAAATACTGAAGTCCGCTGGCTTGCCGACTCCAACGCCTTATCACCTCGAAGCATCCAGCGATATGTTTCCCACACCGTGTCTTGTCATCGAATTCATAGAAGGACAGACAGTCACTGCACCAGCCGACTTGTCCAGCTTTTTGCAACAAGCAGCTGAGGTGCTGACTCGCATCCATTCGGTAGACACTTCTAGACTGGCGGGTACTTATTTGCCGAAACAAGAAGAAGCGATAACGGAAAAGCTCCACAAAAGACCTACGATCCTGGACAAATCATTGGATGAGGGACTCATTCGCGAAGTGCTGGAGTCCGTTTGGCCGCTGTCCCAAGCGAATGCAGCATCGCTTTTGCATGGCGATTTCTGGCCGGGAAATACGATGTGGAAGGAAGAGAAGCTGGCTGCTGTCATCGATTGGGAGGACGCTGCGATCGGCGCCCCCTTATCTGATCTCGGCAATGCCAGACTGGAGATGTTGTGGGCATTTGGAGTGGAGGCCATGAATGACTTTACCCTTTACTACCAATCTGCCAGCAAGACACTCGATTACACCCAGCTTCCGTACTGGGATTTGTGTGCCGCACTGCGACCAGCTTCGAACCTATCTGATTGGGGATTGGAAAAAAGTATTGAGAAAACCATGCGTGAGCGACATTCTCTATTCGTGATGCAGGCGTGTGAAAAACTAGGCATTCCGTATAAAAGACATGCCACTGATGAGAGCCTCGAATAATCGGGGCTTTTTTTGTTTGGAAAAAACTGTTGACCGATCCGGTGACGATACCTATAATCTAATTCATAGTAAACAGGTAAGAATTATAAGTTATTATCTTTTGATCCGACCGGACCACCGGAGGAGCTGGTTTTACTGATGTGAGTGGATATGAAGGAGGATCACCATGAAAAAAAGGCTTTCGCAAATCATTTCAACTTTGTTGCTAGGGACGCTACTGGTCACAGGTTGCAGCTCCGAAGGCAGTGCGCCGGCTACCTCGACACAAACGGCAACTCCGTCGACAGAAGCATCAGCACCCGCTGCCAGCAAGGTGCAAGACATAAAAGACGGCATCAATTTGGCTACGGATTTATCCAAGCTGCCGGAAGCAGCAGCCAAAAGAACCGATACATTCATTGCGGGATTGACGGAGCCAGGCGGCGTGTTTAACCCGTTTTTTTACCACAACGGCTACGATGGCAACGTCTCCTCAGCGATCTTCGAATCACTGGTGGATGTCGATGCGACAGGAAAGCCAGTACCCAAGCTCACGGAAAAATGGGACGTATCTTCTGACCAGCTCACGTATACGTTCCACCTGAGACCGAATCTGAAATTCAGTGATGGTTCACTGCTGACGGCAGAGGATGTAGCCTTTACACTGACGATTCTGCACGACAAAACGTACGACGGTGAAACGGACATTTTCATAGCAAGTATCAAGGGTGGTCGTGAATATAAGGAAGGCAAAGCGAACACGATCGAAGGAATCAAGGTGATTGATCCACAGACGATCCAGATCACGACGGAGAAAGTGAACGCCAAATCTCTCGTCCTGTTAGGTGGGCAGGTGCTCTCCAAGGCGTACTACGGCAAGGAGTACAAACCAGGCAATCTGGAGTATCTCCGCACCTTGCATGGCAAGCCATTGGGAGCTGGACCTTACAAATTCGAGGCGTACATTCCTGGACAAGAAGTCCGCTATCTCGCAAACGAACACTATTATGCGGGCAAGCCGCAAGTCGAACACTTTATCTACAAGACGACCGAGGGCGACGCTTTGCAGTTCATCCAGACAGGGGAAATGGATTACAACTCCTTTACCGTCAACTCGGATAACATTGAGCAGCTGCAAGAGCTGGGATACGTGAATATCAATCTGTACACATCCAGTGCCTATTCGTACATCAAGTTCAATCATTCCAAGCCATTTTTCAAAGACAAGCGCGTCCGCCAAGCCTTCATCTACGGACTGGATCGCCAAAAGATTTTGGACTTGACCTACCAAGGATACGCGCAAGTCGCCAATATACCGATCAGTCCTGTTTCGTGGGCCTATACGGAGGATGTCAATCCGTACGCATACAATCCGGAAAAGGCGAAGCAGCTCCTGGAGGAAGCGGGCTGGAAGCCGGGCGCGGACGGTATCCGTGAAAAAGACGGGCAGAAGCTAGTCGTGCATTACTACACGACAAAAGGAAAGCTGGGAGAGGTTCTGATCCCGATTGCCAAAGAAAACTACAAAGAGTTGGGCATCCAGTTTGAAGCGGAAATGATGGACTACAACGCCGTTTTGGCACGGACGGAAAAAGGAGATCACGACCTCGCTTCGTTCTCGACGACAATGCTGATCGATCCAGATGACGGTGTAGATGCCTTCTCGACGAAAAAGGGCAAGAGCGGATTTACCGGAACGAATGGCTACTCCAATGCCAAAGTAGACGAATTGTTGGAAGCAGGTCTATCTACGTTGGACATTGAGAAGCGCAAAACGATCTACAAAGACCTGTACAAAGAGCTGAGCGATGACCCACCATACATCTTCCTCGGCTACCGCAAAATTTTGTCTGCGCACAACGGCAAGATCAAGGGCTTGGAACCGAATCCGTTCACGGGCATTTCGACCAGCCTGCCTAGTATCAAAATGGAGTAACAAGTTCGAGTAACTGACTCACGAATGTTGTGCCCGGCCCTGGGGCTGGGCTTTCTTTTTTTCCCCAAGCATGAAAGGAGGCCAACGATGACGTCCTACTTCCTGAAAAGGGTCTTTTACATGGCATTGACGCTCTTCGGCGCATCCATTTTGATTTTTTTCCTGTATGCCCTAACGCCCGGTGATTTCGTCGATACGAGTCCCAAGCTGACAGCCGAACGAAAGCTGGAGCTAAAAGCGATGTACGGGCTGGATAAGCCTGTCGTCGAACGGTATTTCATCTGGATGAAAAACGCCCTCCAAGGCGATTTTGGTTATTCCCTGCAGTACCAGCAGCCGGTGATGTCGCTGTTGAACGATTACATCTGGAATTCGTTTTTGCTGGCGATTACCTCTACCTTTTTTACGTGGCTGATCGCAATCTCAATCGGAGTTCTGTCTGCTGCAAGGCAACATTCCTGGTTCGATGCGCTCGTGACGATCGGTGTTTTTGCTGCGATGTCGCTACCTGTCTTTTTCGTTGGACTACTGTTTATCAAGTTGTTTGCCGTTGATGCCAAGCTGTTTCCCGCAGGGGGCATGATGACGATCGGCAGCAAGGAAACAGGGCTCGCCTATGCGTGGGACGTGGTTCAGCACATGTTTTTGCCTGTGATGGTGCTGACTTTGCTGAGCGTGGGGACGCTGACTCGCTATTTCCGCACGAACATGCTGGAGGTTATTCAACAAGACTTCGTGCGCACAGCCCGGGCAAAAGGACTGAAGGAAAAAGTCGTCCTGCACAAGCACGCGCTGCGGAATGCGCTCCTGCCCGCCATTACACTGCTAGGCTTTGAGCTGCCAGCATTGTTCGGTGGGGCGATTATCACGGAAAAAATCTTTAACTGGCCCGGTGTCGGACAGTTGTACATGCAGGCGTTTTCTGTACGGGACTATCCGCTCTTGATGGGCTTTACGATGTTTCTGGCGATTCTCACCGTCATTGGAAACTTATCTGCTGATTTGCTGTACAGAGTGGCTGACCCGCGGGTTCGGTTGAAATAGGAGGGAAAACGATGGCATCAACGGTAAGTGAAGTAGCGGAGGTGACGAGACCAGAGCAGGTAGCGTTGCGTTCTTCCTTGTGGCACGAGGCGTTTTTGCGATTGAAAAAGAAGCGTCTGGCGATGGTTGGACTTGTGTTTTTACTCGTCATGGCAGTGCTATGTTTCATCGGTCCGTTTTTTTCTCCGTATGCATCCGGGAAGATTAATACGGCCATGATCAACAAGCCGCCAAGCTTCTCCCATTGGCTCGGGACGGACAGCTTGGGCAGAGACATTTTGACGCGGTTGATGCAGGCTGGCCGAATCTCGCTGACAGTCGGCATTGCTTCCATGGTGCTCTCCGTTTCCATTGGCGCCCTTCTCGGGGCACTGGCTGGCTTTTACCGTGGGTGGGTCGATCAAGTGATCATGCGGGTAGCAGACGTACTCATGACCATTCCTGGTCTGCCGCTCTTGTTTATTATGGGCGCAGTCCTCTCCGAGTGGAAAATCCCGACCGACTACCGCATTTACATCGTCATGGTCATGCTGAGCCTGATCGGCTGGCCCGGCTTGGCGCGAATGGTCCGCAGCCAGATGCTCACCCTGCGTGAAAGTGAATTCATGCAAGCAGCAGAAGTACTCGGTCTGCGCGACAGACGCAAGCTATTCTTTCATTTGCTGCCCAATCTGACACCGCTCTTGATTGTAGTTGCCACCTTGAACGTCGGTGGTGCGATCCTAAGTGAATCTGTATTATCGTATTTCGGCCTCGGAGTCGTCCCACCAACACCCACATGGGGCAACATGATGGATGCGGCAAACACACTGATCGATTTTCAGAAAAGACCGTGGCTGTGGGTTCCTCCTGGGATTGCTATTTTTGCTACTGTTATCTCGATCAATCTGCTGGGGGATGGATTGCGGGATGCTTTGGACCCGAAGCAGAAGCGTTGAGGGGTTCTTTTGAATTGTTTTCACCTTATTGAACTTACTTTCAAAAGGATAGCTGAAGCAGCGCAGGGAGAAGTGATTTCCAGTCCAAGCGCCTCTGGAGCCCATCCTAGCTTCGGAAAAAATGGCGGGGAATTTCAGCTTCACTTATGGACTACTTCCCCGAAACTTCAACGTTTGAAGCGCTCCCGCCATTTATTCCGAAGCGGACAGTGATACCCCTTGCGGGGCGTAGGCCGAAGCGTAGACTGGAAATCACTTCTCCCTCTCCGCTACAGCTCCTTCAAATACACGAAAAGGCAGGTGAGCCAAGCATGAATGCTTTAGTCGAAATCCAAAATTTAAGTACCTACTTCAAGTCCGAACAAGGCGTGGTCAAAGCAGTCGATGCCCTCGATCTGCGCGTCTATGAGGGAGAGACAGTATGCATCGTAGGCGAGTCGGGCTGCGGCAAAAGCGCGGCAGCCATGTCATTGATGGGACTAATCCCAGAGGCGGTAGGCAATATCGTTTCGGGTGAGATATGGTTTGCAGGCCGTGATCTGCGAAAAGTCAGCAAAGAAGAAATGCGAAAGCTCCGCGGCAATGAGCTGGCAATGATTTTTCAGGAGCCGATGTCGTCACTCAATCCCGTATTGACCATCGGTGAGCAGATCATGGAGCCGATCGTGGAGCATCAAGGTCTAAGCAAAAAAGTAGCCCGAGCGCGAGCCGTTGAGTTGATCGAGCTAGTCGGAATCCCGCGGGCAAAAGAAATCGCCAAATCGTACCCCCATGAATTGAGCGGGGGTATGCTGCAACGCATTATGATTGCCATCGCAATATCCTGCAATCCCCGCCTGCTGATCGCCGATGAGCCGACGACTGCTTTGGATGTGACCATTCAGGCGCAAATTCTCGATCTGCTGCGCAAAATCAAGGAGGAAGCCCAAACTGCGATTCTTTTTATCACGCATGATCTGGGTGTCGTAGCGGAAATGGCCGATCACGTAGTTGTGATGTACGCAGGGAAAGTGGTAGAGGTGTCTCCTGTTGTCGAGCTGTTCGAGGAGCCGAAGCATCCGTATACACAAGGCCTGCTTCGCTCCAAGCCTGTGTTGAATCAACGCAGAGCCAAGCTGTATTCCATCCCTGGTCAAGTACCGAATCCGGCGACACTCGGTGAATCGTGCTATTTTCTTGACCGCTGCGATCAGTGCTTGGACATTTGCCGGGTGAAGCAGCCGCCTCTGCGCGATGGGGGAGAAGGCAGAAAGGTCGCGTGCTGGTTGTATGAGGAGGAGATCGCCCGTGGACAATAACTTGCTGGAAGTGCGCCGATTGAAAAAATACTACCCGATTACCGGAGGGCTTTTAGGCAGGAGGATCGGCCATGTAAAAGCGGTGGATGACGTCAGCTTTTCCATCCAAAAAGGGGAGACGTTCGGGCTGGTTGGTGAATCCGGAAGCGGAAAAAGCACGACAGGTCGCACCATCCTGCGCCTTTTGGAAAAGACAGAGGGAGAAGTCCGCTTCCAGGGTATCGATGTGCACGCCTTGAATCGCCAAGAGCTCCGAGCTTTGCGCCCGCGGATGCAATATATTTTTCAAGACCCGTACAGCTCGCTGAATCCGCGGGTCCGAATCGGAGAAGCACTGGGGGAAGCGCTGCTTGATCACGGGCTGCTCCCACAAGCAGAGGTCAGGGAAAGAGTCTTAGAGGTCATGGCATTATGTGGATTGGCACCGTATCATGTCGATCGGTACCCGCATGAGTTCTCGGGCGGTCAGCGTCAACGGATCGGTATCGCACGGGCGATTATGATGAACCCTGATTTTATCGTCGCGGATGAGCCAGTATCTGCTCTGGATGTGTCGATCCAAGCCCAAATCATCAATTTGTTTGCAGAGTTGCAGGAGCAAAGGAAGCTGACGTACTTATTTATTTCGCATGATTTGAGCGTCGTGGAGCATCTGTGCACGAGGATCGGCGTTATGTATTTGGGGTCATTGCTGGAGCTGGCACCTCGGGATGAGTTATTTTTGGAGCCGCTTCATCCGTACACCAAAGCATTGCTCTCCTCTGTACCGCTTCCGATCCCGAAGAAAAAGCGGGAGCGTATCGTCTTGCAGGGAGACATGCCAAGTCCGGCGAATCCTCCGGCAGGGTGCAAATTCCACACGCGCTGCCCGTTTGTGAAGGACATTTGCCGACAGGAAGTGCCTGCTTTTCGCGAAGTTAGCACCGACAGATTTGTCGCCTGTCACTTGGTGTAACGGGAATCAATGGGGGAATGAAGAACTGCACCGGGCATTGACCGATAGCAGAATGATATGGTAATATTTTCATATCATAGTAAACGTATCGGTTTTTAAATAATTAACTGATCGGTCGACCGAAAGCTCCCGCGAGGACAAAGACAATCGAGCTGTCTAGTTGCGCAGGGGGCTTTCGTCAATCGAAGGAAAATGAGGTGAGAAAAGCCTCTTGATTCCCAAACTGTTTGACATTGACGGTTAAGGGATCAAGAGGTATTATCAGATCAAAAAACAAAGTAAGTTGGTATGATTAATATGAATTGATTTTACGAAACAGGAGGGGGCTTCCCATGGCAAAAAATGAGATTTTCCTAGACGATCTCTTATTAGAGAAAATCGCGCGCGCACTGGATGGTCTGGAATACGGCTCCATACATATTGTGGTTCACGATTCACAGGTCGTTCAGATTGAGCGAACGGAAAAATACAGACTCCCTGCGGAAAAGGCTGAGACAAAGATTTCGCAAGCGCGCACCGGAAAATAGAAGAAAAGGCGTGGAAAAAAGAGAGGAGGAAGGACTATGGCAGGCGTTCTTGTGGTAGGAGGAGATCGAGTAGCAGAAATCGAGAGCTTGTTGCAGAACAAAGGGTTCCAGAATGTCTATCACGTATCTGGTCGCAAAAAATCCGATGTGAAGGCGACGATTCCTTCTGATACGGAGCTTGTTCTTGTCTTTATTAACTTTGTGAGTCACAGCTTGAGCAAAAATATAAAGAAGCTCGCGAAGCAAAAGCACGTCCCGATCGTATTTTGCCGACGGTCATGTGATGCTGTAGCCATGTATGAACCAGCGATAAGCTAGAGAGGACAGTCCAAATATGCGCGGATGAATAGAAGTATTCAAGGATGAATACTTCTTTTTTGCGTGACAGAGACTACTGGTAGAAACTTGTCGGACCGATTCGGGTAAAAGTATTCAGCACTGAATAAAACCAACAAAAGAACAACCGAAAACACGAATGGCATAAAATTTGCAGAATATTTATTCAATAATCGGTTATCCAACTCAAACAGGGGGGTACAGCATGAAAAGACCAGTTGTCGTGACAAGTCTCTTCGTTTTGCTTACGGGACTATTTGCAGGCTGTAGCAGCGGCAATACGCCGACTCAAACCGCACCAGACAACCAGCAGCAACCAGCGCCAGCACAGCAGGCAACTGTGCAGACTGCGGCAGAGCAGACGTTGCACATGAATGCCGCCGAGCCTGAAACACTTGATTCAGGCATGTCCAACGATGTGATTTCTGGTGCCTTCATCCGTTCGTTGTACGACGGACTCGTTCGATTGGACAAGGATGGCAAGCCAGCCAATTCCGTTGCATCCGACATTCAAGTATCGGAGGACAAAAAGGTGTATACCTTTACATTGCGCGACAGCAAGTGGAGCAATGGCGACCCGGTTACGGCTCAAGACTTCGCCTTCGGCTGGATGCGCGTGCTCAATCCAAAGACAGCCAGCGGCTCCGCCTACAAGTACTATCCGATCAAAAATGCCCGCGCCTTTTTCGAAGGAAAGGCGAAAGCGGAGGATGTCGGCATCAAAGTCGTCAATGACAAGACACTGCAAGTCACCTTGGAAAACCCTACCCCTTACTTCCTGACACTTGCGACCTTCTACTATCCGGTCAACCAAAAGGTAGTAGAAGCCAATCCCGATTGGGCGAAAAAGGTCGAGTCCATCGTGACGAATGGGCCGTTCAAGCTGGTGAATTGGGAGCATAAAAACAAGATTGAGCTGGCCAAAAACGAGCACTATTGGGACAAAGATGTCGTGAAGTTTAACGAAATCGAGTTTTCCATGATTGAAGATACCAATACCGAGCTGGAGCTGTTCAATAGCGGCGAGCTGGATTGGGCTGGCGGCCCGATTAGCGGACTACCTGCGGACGCCATTGGACCGTTGCGCGATGAAGGCAAGCTGCAAACCATGCAACGTGCCACCAACTACTATCTCTTGTTCCAGACAGAGAAGCCGCCATTTACGAATAGCAAAATCCGCAAAGCGTTTGCCTACGCGATCAACCGCAGTGACATCGCAGAAAATATTGGTCAGGCCGGACAGACTCCCTTGATGGGCTTCGTCCCCATTTCCGCTTCCCTGAAGCCAGAAGGATATTTCAAGGATAACGATGTGGCGACGGCGAAACAGTTATTGGCAGAAGGAATGAAGGAGACGGGCATCACTAAACTGCCCGAAATCACCTATCTTTACAATACCTCCGACCTCAACAAGAAGATTGCCGAAGCATTGCAGGCTCAATGGAAACAATCTCTCGGTGTGGACGTCAAGCTGATCAACAAAGAATTGAAGGTCATGTTTGACGATCAGGAGCAAGGGAAGTACATGATTTCCCGAACAGGCTGGACGGGAGATTACAACGACTCCGTCAACTTCCTGGAGTTGATGATGGAGAAGTACAGCTCCAATAACTCTACTTTCTGGTTTAGCGAGAAGTACGTAGAACTGGTGAAAAAGGCGTACGCCGAGCCAGATGAGGCCAAACGCAATCAGTATCTAGTCGAAGCGGAGAGCATCTTGATGGAAGAAATGCCGGTCACAGGTGTGTACTCCAGCGTCAATTCGTGGGTACAAAATGAAAAGGTAAAAGGCATCACGGTCGATCCATTGGGCTACATCGACTTCAAGTGGGGATACAAAGAACAATAGCGCTGAAAAGAAAAGGCCGACACAAAAATCCATGTGTGGGCCGTTTCGCGAGCGATGAGGGAGGAATTTTAATGACTTGGCAGCAAGCAGTAGAAAACGTGCTGAAGGAAGCACCCGGTATTTTTGGAATCGCAGCTGTGCATCTGGAAACAGGAGAGACAGCAGGGCATCTGGATGAAGAGTTGTTTCAACTGGCGAGTGCATTCAAAATTCCGATCATGGTCACCTTGATGCGCGAAGTGGAAGCAGGACGAATCCGCCTCGACCAGCGTGTGACACTGAAATGGGAGGATCGCGTGCCGGGGTCAGGCATTTTGCAAGAGCTGGATGCCGGAGCGGCCTTAACAGTCAAAGACTTAGCGACACTGATGACGATTGTCAGCGATAACTATGCGACAGACAAAATCATCGAGCTGATCGGCGGCATCGACAAGGTGAATGAGCACATGCATGAGCTGGGGCTTTCGCAGATTCATTTGCGGCATAATTGCTGGGAGCTCCTCAACCACTGTGTAGGTATGAATGAGCCTGCACCTTCGGAAGCAGGGTTCGATGAGTTCATGCGACGGGAAGAGTCAGGCAATTACGAATTGATCCACGATGTATCGATACCTACCCGTGATAATAACGTAGCGACACCAGCCGAGCTAAACCGCCTGCTTATCATGATTGTGCGAAAAGAAATTCTCACGGAAGCCTCCTGCGAGCTGATGCTGGACATCATGCGACGTCAGCATTACAACAGCCGTCTGCCGTACTTGTTGCCAGAAGGAACAAAGGTCGCGCATAAGACAGGGACCGTCAATGCAGTCGTCAATGATGCTGGCATCATTTATTTGCCCGAAGGAAAAGGAATGATTGCGATCACGGCACTATCACGCGGTGTGACTGACAAAGAAGCCGCAGAGCTTACCATCGCCCGTGTAGCAAAAGCGATTTATGAGCAAGCAATGGGGAGTTGATGAAAATGACGGCATGGAAGGAACAGTTCCAGGCGTATGCACAGCAGCTGCTGGACGAGGCAAAGGCTCCGGGCGCCGCTATTGCTGTTGCACGTGATGGTGAGCTTTTGTACGAGGGGACGTTTGGTTTTCGCGACAGAGAGCAGCAACTGCCACTTTCCCTCCACACCGTTTTTGGCATCGCATCCATCACCAAATCATTTACCTGCGTTGCGATCATGCAGCTGCAGGAGGCAGGCAAGCTGTCTGTCCACGATCCGGTCGTGAAATATTTGCCTGAATTTCGGGCGGGCGACCACGAGCTGACTGCGCGCATGACGATACATCACTTCATGACACATACGCCTGGAATAGCGCCCATGCCTTACTTAGACGGTGCAATGAGGCGGAGTATGGAGAATGATCCCGCTGTCATTGGCACCAAGGCGGAGGAAGAACTGAAAACAGTGCCTTATCTGGATACTTACGAAGAAGTCATGGAAGCCATTGCTGGATTCGAAGGGAAGCCGCTCTCAGAGCCAGGGGGTGCCTTTAGCTACAACAACGATGCGTACGGGCTTTTGGGGGCGATCATTGAACGGGTCAGCAACCAGACGTATGAAAACTACGTTGCGACACATATTTTGCAGCCACTGGACATGGACAGAACCGTTTTCTCCGTGGATGAATTGGCTGACAAGGATGACGTCACGATTTTGTATACCAACAAAAAAATCGAGGACGAAAACCAAATCATTGCAGCACCCATCTGGCACGATGCCCCAGCGATGCGAGCAGCCGGTTTCCTCAAATCGACTGTGAATGATTTACTCGCTTATTTGGAAGTCTTTCGTTTGGGGGCAACGAGAAACCCGACATCGATTCTGTCTGCCGATAGTGTCCGGGAGATGCTCACTCCCTTTGCTCGTGTGGACGGGCACCGCTCCTACGGCTATGGTCTGATGGTCTCGCCTGCCTTTCCAGATAGCTTACTGGTAGAGCATGGCGGATCGCTGAAGGGAATCAGCTCGCACATTTTTTCGGTTCCGGATCAAGGGATTACGGGCGTGATTCTGGTCAATCTCGATGGCGTGAGCGTCCGAGAGTTGGTCCTCGGCTTTTTGAACAGTTATTTTGCAAGACCGGCTGGAGCTCCGGTCTATGTCTATGATCCATACGAGGTCACAGATGAGCAGCTGCCACTGTACGAGGGTCGCTACTCTTCGCAGGAATGGGTAAGCGCATCGATAGCCAAAAGCGAAGGCAAGCTATTCCTAGAGGTGGATGGTCACTCGTATCCACTGATCCCGGTACAAAAGGACAGCTTCGTTTTCCAAAAAAGAGATTCCATCCCTTGGATTGAGTTTTTCCGGGATGAAGACGGGCAAATAGTGAGGATGAGCTACGGATTGCGTCAGTTGACGAGAGAAACCACAAAATCGCCAAGTTAAAAGGGGAAACAAGGGTAGGAATCCTGAGGGTTCTTATCCTTTTTTTCTTCCCCAAAAGGGAACCCACCCGTTGCTAGCGAATTGTTCTTCTCGAATGGGAAAAAAAGGCAGGGGCAATCTAGGAACAATGGGAGACGAATAGGATGGATTGGATAGCGGCGAAAGACAGATGGCTATCGTCGTTGCTCTTGTCGATGGAAGATGTCGTGGAAGGGCATATGACGGACATGCTTTCGTTTGGCGGACCGATTTCCCATTACTATCGAAAATATGAACAGCAGCAGCGAATGGGAATTTCCGGTATGTTGACGGATGTCATGCAGCAATTGTTTTCCGAAGAGAAAGAGTACGCCGAGTATTTGTACGCACTGTCTGTGGAGTCCTACATTTGGGGGGAGACATGGGCAAAAGGAGACATTTCAAAGGAAGTACTGCTGCAAACGTTATACAATCTGCGCCAGCTTATCTTTGAGCGTGTGAGACATTCCTGTACGGATGCCGAGATAAGAGATGCGCTACTGTCTCGCCTGCATGAGATATTAAACATTCGTTACTACCATGCGATGCGCGGATATTTGGCCTGCAAGGATCAAATGATCAGCCATTTGCATCGGCAAAAAATCGGGATCATTGAGCAGATGGCAGCGGGAATGGCACATGAAATACGCAACCCCCTGACAGCGGTGAATGGGTTTTTGCAGCTTATGCGAAAAACGATAGAACACGACGGTCGCAGCCGAGGGTGGGAGATGTTTGAACAGTACATTCAAATTTGCCAGCACGAGATGCAGTCCTTGAATAATCTGGTGACGAGCTTTTTGATTCTTGCCCGCAAAAATGAAACGGGGAACAGTCAAAATGAGATCGTCGAGCTTCGTCCCTTGATGGAGCGTGTGCACGAGCTTGCGAAGCATTACGTGATGGAGAAAGAGGTGCGGTTGTCCTTTGGTTATGCAGAGTCGCATGTTCAGGTGTGGGCGATTCCTTCCTATGTGGAGCAAATTTGCCTGAATCTGATTAAGAATGCAATGGATGCGGTAGCCCATAATGGATATGTCACCATTTATACGGAAACCTCTTCGATGCAATCATTTGTAAGTGTGACGATTGAGGATAATGGATGCGGGATTTCCGAGCAACGCCAAAAGCACTTATTCGAACCTTTTTATATAACGAAGGAAAAAGGGACCGGGATTGGACTGTCGGTATGCAAAAAGCTCCTCGAAGAAATGGGCGGTAAGATCAATATCCAATCGACAGTAGGAGTAGGGACGAAAGTAGAAATCCTATTCGCAGTCCCTCCTGCAAAAGAATTTTAACAAAGTGGTTGCCAATCAGGCAGCCGCTTTTGTCTTTGTTTTGCTTTCTATGCCCAATCCAAGCCATAATAGAGACAATACATACAGGATGTGATTACGCTTGCAGATCATTGTTTTTGACCTTGAAACGACACTGACTTATCAGAGAGACAAGATCCCGGAAATTATTGAGATCGGAGCGGCAAAAGTCGTACCCGGAAAAAATGGCGTGGAGGTCGACACATTCCAGCGATACACCTTTCCAGCCATTGAGCGCAGAATTACAGAGAGAACGCGCAAATTCATCGGTCTCGATAAAGAGAACATGCCAACCTTTATCCCGTTTCGCCGGGCATTCGCAGAATTTATGAAGTGGATCGGCAACGATTCTGAATACTACCTGTGCACATGGGGGCAAGACGACAAGCGTCTGATGATCGAGCATTGTGCGCGGTTTGGCTTGGACTTCAACTGGATGCGCAATTACAACGACATCCAGCCGCCAATTAGCATGCTTTTGGCTGATCGCAAACAGATGAGTCTGAAAGAAGCGATCGACACGGCAGGAATCATCCAGGAGGGCAGGCTGCACTCCGCCTTGGTCGATGCCATCCACACAGCTCATTTGCTCATCAAATACAACAAGACGGTACAGTTGAAAGAAAACACGCCAGAAGAGAACTACAATTTGTCGAGCTCGTTGTACATTACGTGCCGATCCTGCAAAAAAAGCAAATACTACACGGCATTCGGGCGAAAAAGCAGAAGATGCGAGGCTTGCTTGCAACATCGCAAGAAGTTGGAAAAAGCCGCAGAAGCAGCAACCGTCCAACAGAGCTAACGGGAGAGAACGGAGGAGTGCGTAGATGATAAGACAAGCACAATCAACTGACAAAGAGACAATCGTGACGATGATCGGCGAAGGCATGCTTTGGAGGACCGAAGAGATTGTTGATATCGTGGAAAAAGCTACGGTTTACATCTGGGAGGAAGATGATCAAATCATCGGCTGTGGCACATATGATTTGAACTCCTCCGGCGAAGACGGGACAGCAGAAATATACGTCTATACAAAACCAGACCAGCGAAAGCGAGGAGTCGGTTCCCGGCTGTTCGATAAGCTTTGGCTGGAACTGCAACAGCACGAGGAGAAGCCGAGGGCAGTCATGGCTACCTATCGGGTAGACCACGGGCAAGGTGCTGATTTTTTTGCCAAGAGAGGTTTCGCTTCTATCTGGGGACATCATCTGATGAAATACACAGGAGAGATCGGGCCTGCGCCGACACTCGACGTACGAAAATTCACCGAGTCCGATATGGATATGTACATCCAATCGCAGAGTGACGCTTACTATGAGGTGCGCAAAGGCATCGATCTTCTGCCATACCGTTTGGCGGATTATCCTGAGAAAACGATGAACGCATGGAAAAACTGGCTGCTGGGTGAGATGAGAGAGGACATTTATTTGTTCGAGCATGAGGGAGTATTCGTAGGGTCCTTGATCATCACAGGACATGGCGAGGTTTACGATGTGTTCGTAGATCCCATGCATCAAGGCAAAGGCTATGGCAAAGAGCTTGTCCACTTTTTTGTGAACCGGACGCTGGAAAAGGGCTTGAAGCCCTATCTCGTCACAGGTACTCACAACGAACCTGCGATTGCATTGTACGAACGGACAGGCTTCCAGACGTTTCAGACGACCACGACAGCGAAGAGAGACTTTGCGTAATCCGCTTATAAAAAAATGCCGCAGGGATTAGACCCGAGCGGCATTTTTCATTGTGACCGATAGCCTATACTCCGAGCAGGAGCAGGATAATGGACGTCAGACTAAAGCAAACACTGATCAAGCACAGGAAGGTGACGACCTGCTTTGGATTGAGTCCAGAACGCAGCAGGCGATAATGAACCTGGCTGGCATCTGCTTGGTAGATCGGCTTTCCTTGCAGGAAGCGTTTAGTCACGACAAACAGATTATCGAAAATCGGCACACCGAGAGCTAAAATCGGAATGAACAAGGAGAGAACAGTTGCTTGCTTAAAGGCACCATCCAACGCGATAACCGCCAAGATAAAGCCGAGGAAGGTCGCGCCTGCATCTCCCATGAAAATTTTGGCCGGCGGCTTGTTGTACCGCAGATAAGCCAAGGCAACACCGACCAGACTGATCGCCATAATCGCAGAAGTGCTTTGTCCTTTTACCAAAGCGACTACGAAGAGCGTGCCTGCGGAGATCGCAGAAAGCCCTCCAGCCAAGCCATCCATGCCATCCGAAAAATTGATGACCGTCGTTACTCCGAAAATCCACAGGATGGTCAGGATGAACTGCAACCATTCCGGGAGCAATATGTATTCGCCACTCAATGGATTGTAAAAGCCGGAAAAAGTAATACCCGACAAGTAGACAATCACGGCGGCTGATACTTGGACGATCAGCTTGGGCAGGGCGGAAAAATCCTTGCCTTGCGTCTTGTACCAGTCATCAATGGTACCAATAATAAGCAGCAGTAGTGAGCCTGACAGAACAGCGATCGTTTGCCCGGTCGATTCTTTCGAGAAGAGCAAAAACGATGCAGCAAAGCCGACAAAAATAGCGTAGCTAGCTGTCAATGGGATAGGCTCCCGGTGAATTTTTCTTTCCACGTCTTTACGTGGCTTGTCCACAAAATCAAGGCGAAATGCCAATTTAGCCAGAGGCGGAATCAGCACCATAACGATACAAAACGACAGTAAAAACGAAAGAGCGTACGTTATCGTGACCATCTCCTACAGGTAGTGGGCTTTCTATATGCAAAGATACTCGCATACCGTGTTGTTTGACAAGTCTATTATAGGAAGGATTCCAAATTTTGTCGACTCTTGCAATCACGCTAGGGTGAGGTACCAAAAAAAGTTGGTACTTATCTCCAACAGAACTGATCCCTATAATCCTTCGTAGGAGGGATCCAGATGGAATACTTGTCATTATGGTTTATCGTAGGGATCATCTTTTCCATAACACTCGCGGCGAGACAGATCAAGCCTTGGCTGAAATTCGTTATATTCGGTTACTACCTCGTGCTATCCTACCTATTTATCTCTCGTAAAGAACAGATATATAGTGAATATCATCGGGTGCCCGTTCCAGAGCAGTTCTGGGAAACCAACTCGGATTGGGTGGGATTCATGCTGGGCTTTTATTTTGTCCCATTTTTTCTCATCCTGCTGTTCATCTACTTTTGGCTGTTTCGAAAAGCTAACAGTGTGAAGAGACGGTTTTTCATTGCTCTTACCATTGTACCCGCAGCGATTATTTATCTATGCTTGCTGTTTGTTTTCAGTATGTACGGATATCGACCTTAAACAAGTGATGTCAGATTATCTTACATAGTTTTGGTTTCTCCGTTATAGTGTAAGAAGGGAGAAAAAATCTTCTTCAAATACGGAGGGGCTCTTATGAAGTCAGCGCTTTGTTATCGGGAAGGAATCGAGTTTTCAGAGGAAGAACTGCGTCAGCTGTCCCAGTTGCTGGTCGATGTCGTGGAGGATGGGGCTTCCCTTGGTTTTTTACCACCTATGCAGCTAGAAGAAGCACGCGTCTATTGGACTTCGGTGCCCAATGAACATGTGAAAATTTGGGTAGCTGTACAGGAAGATGTCATCGTCGGAGCCATCCAGTTGCATCTGGTGAGTCGTCCAAATGGATTGCATCGGGCAGAAATCGCCAAGCTGATGGTTCATCCTAGAGCGCAGCGTCAAGGCATTGGGCGTGGACTGATGCTGTTGGCGGAGGCAAGGGCCCTTGCTGAAAACCGCAGTCTCCTCGTTTTGGATACACGAGCGGGCGATCCGTCCAATCAGTTGTATCAGTCGATGGGCTATCAAGAAGCAGGGCGCATTCCGGGGTTTGCCCGAGCGGCTGATGGCAGCTTGCATGATACCGTCCTTTACTTTAAAACATTGGAATAGTCGAACAAGCTACAAGCGGACGGTTAACAGGCGTCCGTTTTTCTGTTTAAATAGTATGAAAAGTTTCCATGCTGGGAGGTTCTTATAATTTGTCATTTGGACCCCAAGAATTGACAGTCACCCTAGATGAGCAAAAAGAAAACATCAAAAGATGTCTAGAAACTCATAATCAACTGTTTTTAATTGCAGAAGTGGACGGGAGAATTGTGGGGAACCTGACTTTTCGAGGGGGTATCCGATCGAGAACGCGGCATGTAGGTGAATTTGGGATTAGCGTTTTGAAAGAGTTTTGGGGATCAGGGATTGGGAGACTTCTACTGGAATCACTGCTGGAATGGGCCAAGCAATCAAAGGTGATACGAAAAATCAATCTGAAAGTCCGTTCAGACAACGATTCTGCTATTCGCTTGTACAGAAAGCTAGGCTTCAAGGAATTCGGTACGGTGACGAGAGGATTTTTGATAGAGGATACATTTTACGATTGTCTCCACATGGGCATCGAAATAGACTGAGGAACAGACCGTCAGGATGTTGACCTGACGGATTTTTGATGAACAAAATACTGATTATTCAAACAAGTGGGAAGGGGGCCATCATGAAAAGGAAAGTCTCGACGTTTTTTTTGCAAGGAACACTGCGGGTGAAGATTCTCACGCTTTTTCTCTGTTTGATTGCAATCCCGCTAAGTTTGCAGGGAATCATCACGTATAACAAGTTTTCTGCTTCAACGGAATTGAGGACGGCTGAATACACGGGGCAGATTGTGGGTCAGATCAATCGCAACCTGGAGCGCAATATTCGGGAGATGAAGCGCTTATCACTCATGCCGCTCTACGATCCAGAAGTCCTGTCCATTTTAAAAGGAATTCAGACTAATACGTCGGCTACTTCTTTTCTCTCCATGGAAAAAAGGGAGAAGATGACGCTGTATATATCCAGTCTTTCCTATAGCCGACCGGAAGTAAAAGGCATTCAAATCATCGCGGGGAATGGCATGATTTTTTCCAATCTGGACCCTTCCGTCATGAAGAGCAAGGGAGATTTGGCAGAAGAGGGATGGTATTCGCGCGTGATCAAGGAACAGGGGGCAGCCGTCATTATTCCACAGCATCGGCCCGGCTATTATTTGGATGCCTCTGGTGAGCGCTATGTGTCAGTAGCTCGATTATTGCGAGAGCCATATACGAAAGTACCGCTCGGAATCATTAAAATCGATATGAAAATGGACATGTTTGACCAGATCTTGTCCGATATGCCTTTTACCCAGGATGGGAGCTTGATCATCGTAAATGAGGGAAACGAGCTGTTTTATGAAAAGAGGGAGAGCGAAGGCTCACCGGGCTATCGTACTTTGCTGCAAGAAACTAACGGGATCAATCGTGGAAATGCGAATCAGATGATGATTCAGGGTCAGCGATATCTCTTCGTGGATCATCAATCGAGAGAGACGGGGCTTGTGGTGATCAGTCTGATTCCGCTCGATATCCTGCTCGCAGAATCCAATAGCTTGCGCAGTTTTACGATGCTGATTGCGGCGATGTTTTTACTCGTCGCTGGCGGGCTCGCGATTTATTTTTCCTATTCACTCAGCAAGCCGCTCGTTCAATTGAAAGAAAAAATGCTGCAAGTAAAGCGAGGTAACTTCCATGAACGAGTTCCTGTCGATTCCCAAGACGAGATCGGGAAGCTGAGCGAGCAATTTAATCAGATGGTCGAGGAAATCAACCGCCTTGTCAATGAGGTGTATCTCAGCAGCTTGCGTGAGCGGGAGGCGGAGCTGGCGGCCTTGCAGAGCCAGATCAATCCGCATTTTATTTACAATACACTCGAATCGATCAATATGATGGCGATCCGCTCGGGCAATTACGATGTGTCTGACATGGTTTCTTCGCTCGGAAAACTCATGCGTTATACGGTCGTTCGAGAGGATGGGCACGTTACGCTGACGCAAGAGCTTGTATCGTTAGAATCCTACGTCCGTATCCAAAAGATTCGTCTGGGCGAGCGCCTTCAGGTGTATATGGACGTGGAAGAGAGCCTGTCGGATCAGCGTATTCCGAAGCTGCTGCTACAGCCATTGCTTGAAAATGCAATTGCACACGGGATCGAGCATCAGGAACAGGGGGGGACGATATGGCTCACGGCGCTTTGTCAGGAGGGTGTAATGCAAATCAGCGTGAGGGACAATGGCAAGGGAATGTCTGAGCAATCATTGAGTCGTCTGCTCGCAAGTCTGCGTACGCCTATGCAGCAGCATGAGATGACAGGAAACGCACACAATGGGACAGCATTGCGAAACATTTCCCAGCGGCTGACTTTATTGTTCGGGGAAGAGTACGGGCTGACGATTGTGAGCAGACCGGATCAAGGCACGGAAATTACGATGAAGATTCCGCTCGATTTTCAGAAGGGAGAAATATGCGATGTACAAAGTATTGCTTGTGGAAGATGAACGAATGATTCGGGAAGGCTTGAAAACGTTAATTGAAAAAGGAGCATCTGGTTTTGCCGTCATGGCAGAAGCGGAAAATGGAAAGGATGCCCTGCAGTATATGCGCACGGAAATACCTGATTTGATTGTGACAGATATCCGCATGCGGGAAGTCGACGGCTTGGCGCTCATCGGGAAAATTCGGGAGATGTACGAGGAGCTGCCCATCGTGATTATTAGTGGCTATGGTGATTTTCACTATGCACAGAAAGCGTTGAAGTACAAAGTCTCCGACTATCTTTTGAAGCCCATTGATCGATTAGAGCTGGTGAGCACGCTCGCAAAAATCAGGCAAGCGCTGGATCGCAAAAAGAAAGTCAGGGAAGAAGAAAACAGCGTCGACGGCAGCCATAGAGAAGAAAGACAAATCATTCGCAAGGTAAAAGCATTCATTCATGATCATTTGGACGGCGATTTGAGACTCCAGACGCTGGCGGAGTCTGTTCATTTGAATCCGATTTATTTGAGTCAATTGTTCAAGACCGAGACGGGGGAAAATGTCTCCGACTACATCACCCAGGTGAGGATGAACCGCGCCAAGCGGCTTTTACACGAGACGAGCCTAAAGGTGTATGATATCGCCCGCTTAGTAGGGTATCAGAGCGCGAAGCATTTCATGCTGGTATTTAAAAAGGAAGTCGGGATGACACCCGGGAGCTACCGAGATCTCGTAGGCAGTGAAGATCTTTAAATCTCATACCAAATCTAAATCTCGCGTGATTTATCTCACTATTCGATCAATTTTATACTGGTGACAGGGAAATCAGATAAGGAGGTACGCCATGAAAAAGGCAATCCTGTTGGCATTGTCTACTGCTTTGACAGCGTTTACATTTGGGTGCAGCAACACCGCGACGACTCCCGGTGACTCCGCAGCGGGCAAGAAAGAAGCAGTCGAGCTTACGTTTTTGACATGGGGCAACCAAGCCCACCTAGACCTGTATACGAAGCTCTCTGAAAAATTCACGCAACAAAACCCGACCATCAAGGTGAAGCTGGAATCTGTGCCATTCCCCGATTACCAGCAAAAGGTGACGGTGCTCGCTGCTGGTCAGGAGCTGCCTGACATCGGTTGGGTGTCTGAGCGAATGGTGCCGCAGTTTATGGAGAATGGGATATTGGAAGATGTCTCGGATGTAAAGAACGATGCTGCTTTTAAGCTGGACGACTTTATTCCGTCGACGCTTGAGCTGTTCCGAAAAGACGACAAACTGTACGGACTGCCGTTTTCTACCCCACCTACCGTGATGTTTTACAACAAAGAATTGTTTGAGAAGGCAGGCTTGAAATCGCCGAACGACCTAGCGAAAGAAGGAAAATGGACGTGGGAGGAATTCGAAAAGTCGGCTCAGGCGATCTCGAGCGGAACCGGGGTGAGCAAAATCTACGGGGCCAACTTCTTCCGCGATTGGAAAACGTGGATCATCCTGTCTTCCTATTCGTGGTCAAATGGCAGCGGTCCGTTCAACAAAGAAATGAATCAGTTTACGTGGAATGACCAATACGGGGTGGAGACACTCAGCATGCTCCAACGGATGATGTTTACAGATGGGTCGCATCCGAAGGCGGGTGAGCAGGTCAGCTTTGAATCAGGCAAAATTGGCATGTTCTTTGACGTGTACAGCTACGTTTCGAAGGCACGGACGATCAAGGACTTCAAGTGGGACATTGCTCCAATGCCAGCGGGTTCAAAAGGCTCGGCACCGATGCTCGGTCAGGCAGGGTATTCGATTTTCAAAGGAACGAAGCATTTGGAGGAGACCAAGCTATTCCTCAAGTTCCTCGCGAGTGAGCAGGGTGTCCAGGAGACCTCGACTTACTTTGTACCGCCGCGCTTGTCTGTGCTGAATTCCGATCCGTTTTTGAATGTTCCAGGCAACCCTGACCCTGCACACATCAAGCAGGCGGTTATCGATGAAATGCCTAAGGCACACCTGCAGCCAGGCCATGTGGATTGGCAAAAAATCGACACGTCGATACTGGCTGGTTTTGATCAATTATTCGGTCAAACGGCACAGCCTGCGGATATCGTGAAGTCGCTGGAAGAGAAAGTCAATCCGATCTTGAAAAAGTAAGCTCGCCACAACGGTCTGGGATACAGGCCGTTGTGACTTGAGAGGGGGGTTACGATGAATCGTTTTCGACAAGCACTGGAAGAGAAGCCGTTTCTGCTCATGGTCAGTCTCCCGCAAAACGATGAGACCTTGGCCAGAGCAGCGATGGAGGAAGGCGCAGATGGCTTGAAGATGCACATCAATGTGTACCATCGTGCCAGTGGCAACCGGTTCGGTCCTCTGGCTGAATATACGGACTTTATCCAAAAGATACGCAGCCAGTTCGCAGGGCCGATTGGCATTGTTCCGGGCGGGTCAATGGAGGAGCTCAATCCCGAGGAAATCAAACAGTTCGATTCGCTGGGAATCGACTTCATCTCCATCTATGGTCATCATTTGCCTGCGTCCCTTTTGAAAATCGAAGGGGTGGCGAGTACGTTTGCCATCGATGATCAGTTTGATTTGAACCGATTGGAGGCCGTGAAGCATTTTCCCATGACCGCATTGGAGGCCGTGAAGCATTTTCCCATGACCGCATTGGAGGCGTCGATTATTCCGGGGAGTGAGTATGGCACGAGGCTTACGTTTGCCGACCTGCTCACCTATCGGTACATTGTAGAAAAGGCAGGCATCCCCATCATCGTCCCGACACAGCGGAAAATTGTGGCGGAGGATATGAAAGCTCTGCGGGAAACGGGAGTTCGTGTCCTGTTAGCTGGAGCGATGGCGATCGGGAGGACAGAGGATGAAATGCGCCGTTCCATCCATGCATTGCGGAACGCGATTGACAACTAAGGAGGGATCGTATGGAGAGCAAGTTGAATGTCCCGCTCTCTCCTGACAAGAGAACAAGTGACATAAGGAAAAAATCCTTCAACCGGGAAGCGAATCTGACAGGATGGCTGTTTATAAGTCCGATGGCCATCGGGTTTGTGGTGCTGTTGCTTGGTCCGCTTTTGCTCGCGCTGTACATGAGCTTTACGGATTGGCCGTTACTAGGGGAAGCTGAATTTATTGGATTGGAAAATTACAGAGCGATCTTTCAGGATGCCGAATTTTGGACGGTCGTGGGCAATACCTTTACGTTCTCTGCTGGTCTCGTCCCCCTGAATATCGTGTTGGCGTTGGGGTTGGCCTTACTGCTCGTGCGCAAGCTGCCAGGGATCGGGATTTTTCGCACAGCCATTTTTGTGCCGGTCATGACATCGCTGATCGTCTGGGCGATTGTGTGGAAGTATTTGTTTGCGACAGACACAGGGTTTATCAATCAAATCTTGCAGATGTTCGGGATTACAGGTCCCTCATGGCTGTACAATCCAAAGCTGGCGATGCCAGTGGTGATCGTGACGAGTGTCCTGAAAAATGTGGGCTTGAACATGGTTCTGTTCATCGCTGCCTTACAGCAGGTGCCCGTTCACTTATACGAGGCGGCGCGCATTGATGGAGCCAGTCGGACGCGTCAATTGTTTCAAATTACGATCCCAATGATCAGTCCGACGGTTTTTTTAACTACGTTGTTGACGATCATCGGCTCGCTCAAGGTGTTTGGGCAGATTTACGTCATGACCCAGGGTGGGCCAGATAACAGTACAAAGGTGCTCGTCTATTACATATGGGAGCGTGCCTTCAAAAACTTTGAATTCGGTTATGCGTCTGCACTTGCCTTTGTGCTGTTCTTTATCATTTTAGTGTTTACGCTCTTGCAGTGGCAGTTTAGAAAAAGGTGGGTGTTCCATGAAGAGTAATCGCCACGGATTACAAGCGGGCAAGTTATTGGGAATTGGAGGTCACTATGTAGCGTTAGGAGCGATCTCCCTACTGATGCTGGTGCCTTTTTTGTGGATGCTTTCTACATCGTTAAAAGAGCCGGCCAAAATATTCGTCTTTCCGCCAGAGTTTATTCCTTCGTCGATCCGCTTGGAGAACTACACGGAGGTTTTGGCGAATACGCCGTTTCATTTGTTCTATTGGAACAGCCTGTACATTGCGATTTTGGTTACGGTTGGAACGGTTTTATTTTCATCGATTGCAGGCTATGCGTTTGCCCGAATTCCGTTTCGTGGACGCAATATCGTCTTTCTAGTGCTGCTGTCAACGATGATGATCCCGCATGAAGTGACGTCGATTCCGATGTTTTTGTTCATGCGCATGCTTGGGTTTATTAATACGCATGTGCCGTTGATTGTGCTTCCCATTTTCGGGGCAGGCGGAATTTTTGGAGTGTTCGTCATGCGCCAGTTTTTCCTCGGGATTCCGAAAGAACTGGAGGAAGCGGCGATGATTGATGGCTGCTCGCGTTGGCGGATTTACTGGAGCATCATGCTACCACTAGCGAAGCCAGCCATCGCGACGCTGACGATTTTTACGTTTTTGACGAGCTGGAACGAGTTTTACGATCCGCTCATTTTCATCAACGACAGAGAGCTGATGACGCTGCCGCTCGCTTTGTCCTTGTTTACCGATGAAGTAGGGACAGCTTGGCATCATCTGATGAGTGCGTCCGTTATGGCGACCTTGCCGCTTTTGATCGTGTTCTTTTTCGCCCAAAAGCAGTTTATCGAGGGTGTATCGATGACGGGCCTTAAAGATTAAAGGGTAAAGGGAGTTCAAAATATCGACTTTTTCAACAAGGAGTGAGTGCAGATGGATCGAGTAGTGGAAGCAGATGTAGTCGTGGTAGGCGGGGGACCGGCAGGAATCAGTGCCGCTCTCGCCAGCGGACGATTGGGAGCCAAAACGATCCTGATCGAGCGTTACGGCTTTCTCGGAGGGATGTCGACGATTGCGCTCGTTTATCCGTGGATGACGTTTCATACGGAGAAAGGCGAGCAAGTCATTAAAGGAATTGCACAGGAAATCGTCGACCGCTTGCAAGAAAAGGGGGGATCGCCTGGACATTTGCAAGATACGGTAGGATTCGTCAGCACAGTCACGCCGTATCATCCGGAAATTTACAAGCTGGTCGCTGTGGAAATGCTCAAGGAAGCGGGCGTCAAGCTGTTTGTCCATAGCTTTGTCGATCAGGTGAAGGTAGAGGGGACAGAGATTACTTCTGTTACGCTCACCAGTAAATCAGGCAAGTATGAGATCAAGGCCAAGGTATTCGTCGATGCGACAGGAGATGCAGATATCGCTTATTTATCGGGAGCGCCGACAAGTAAAGGGCGAGAGGCAGATGGGCTGACACAGCCGATGACCATGAAGTTTCGCATGCGTGGCGTCGATCTGGAGCAGGTCAAGCAGTACATGCTTGATCATCCAGACGAGTTTTATCACAAGACGCCGTTTGCGCAGTTGCCGTCCATTCCACTGACGGGTGTCCAAGGCTTTTATACGCATTGGAAGATGTCAGGTGTTCCGATTAATCGGGATCAAGTTCTGTTTTTCACAGGGCCTGAAAGCGATGAAGTTCTGATCAATTGCACGCGGGTGCAGGGGCTGGATGGAACAGATGTCGAGGATTTGACGGAAGCGGAGGAAGAAGGGAGACGTCAAGTGCTATTTATGTCTGAATTTTTGAAAAACAAAGTTCCAGGTTTCGCGAAAGCATCCGTCTCCGCAGTTGGAACGCAAATTGGAATCCGTGAGACGCGCAGAATCGTCGGGGAGTACAGCTTGACGATCGAAGATGTGGTCGCGGGCAGGCGTTTTCCGGATGTCATTGCTCGAAGCGGCTATCCGGTTGACATTCACGATCCTTCTGGCAAAGGCGTAGTGGCAGCAGATATTGAAGGAGAGGGCGCTTATGACATTCCGTATCGATGCCTGATCCCTCCGTCCATTGACAACTTGCTTGCGGCGGGGCGTTGTATCTCTACGACACATGAGGCGCTGGCTACGACCAGGCTTACCCCGAGCTGTATGGCTACAGGGCAAGCAGCAGGTACAGCAGCGGCCATCGCATTTCACGACAAGACCATTCCGCGTTTGATTCACGTGGCAAAATTACAAGAACAATTGCGTCTAGCGAATGCCGTCCTCGATTAAACCTTTTCATTTTGAAAGGAGATTGGATCTATGAAAAAGTTGCGCGTTGTCATTTCAACACTGGCTATGGCAGCACTAGTAACAGGCATGGTTCCATTTACGCAGACGAGTACAGTTGCGGCGAAAAAAGCGTCACCAAAACCAATTGCCAAAGTCGCCCTTGTCCCTCTCGATGATCGTCCGGTCAACACGTATTTTCCACAAATGTCAGCACGGGCAGGCGGGGTGGAGGCGATTATGCCGGATGAAGACATGCTCGGTCACTTTATGACTCCGGGCGATGGGGAAGAAATTGGCGATTGGCTGATCAAACAAGCAAGTAAAGTGGACGGCTCGGTCATCTCTGTCAGCATGCTGGCATATGGCGGGCTAGTTGCGTCCCGTACCGACCAACAGTCCTATGAAGATGCCCTATCGAATATCGAAGCCATTAAGAGACTGAGAGACAAACATTCCAAAAAGCCGATCTACGTCTTCGATACGATTCAACGCCTGGCGGTGACGGCGACTGATCCCGAAACATTGAAGTACTATGAGCAAATCAGAGAATGGGCCATTTTATACGATGAAGTACACAACCTCGGCATGACAGAAAAAAAGGATCGACTCGATCAGTTGGAAAGGGAGATTCCTGAGTCTGTGCTGGAAGATTACTTGAATGCCCGCGAGCGAAACCACAAGATTAACTCCTTGATGATTGATTGGGTAGAGGATGGGACCATTGATTATTTAGTGCTGGCTCAGGATGACGCTGCTCCCCATGGTCTTCACCGGGCAGAGCGGGAGACCTTGGTCAAAAAAGCAAAGGAGCTGGATGTAGAGGATCGTGTGGCGATTTTTCCTGGAGCGGACGAAGTAGGAACCGTCTTGTTGAGCCGATTCGCCTTGAACGAAATGCGCATCCATCCAAAAGTAGCAGTCGAGTATTCGGGTATAGACGGCAGTGAGTGGACGGCGCCGTTTGAAGACACGACCTTTGATGTAAATGTCGAGAAGCATATCATCGCAGCAGGCGGCAAGCCAGTTCGGGATGAAGACGATGCAGATATCGTGTTAATGATCAATTCACCGAAGAAAAAAGGACAGAGCAACGCAGAGAGACGCGAAGATCTGGATGAGTTCGTCGAAGAAATCAATGATCTTCTGGAGGAAGGAAAGCAGGTCGCCATTACAGATGTGACGATTACAAACAAAGCTGACCCTGAGCTGATCGAGCGACTACAAGAAGAAGTAAAGCTGCCGGAACTTTTCGCCTACACGGCATGGGGAACGGCGGGAAATAACATGGGAAGCGCGTTGGGACAGGCGTTGCAACGATCAGCCTTTTTGGAAAAAGGAAATCAGTTCGGTGTGCCCTTAACGGTGGATGCGGCAGAAACCCATATCAATCTGCTCTTGTCATCGTTTGTAAATGACCATCATTACCGAAATGAAGTGATGGCAGAAGCACGTGACCTTGTAAAAGAGTTAAAAGGAAATGAGTGGAATCTCGGAGATGACTACGACGAAGTCAATGATTTTGTGAGAGATGCACTGATACCACATACGGAAGAATGGTACGAAAACTACTTTGCCAATCAATCGCTGGTTATTGGGAAGCGAGGCAAGAATACGTTTGAAGGTGAAATCGTCGAATTAAAGGATAGGGAGATCAAGCTTCCTTGGGAACGGTTATTTGAAGTCTTTGTCGGGCCAGAAGTGAAGATTGAAAGGGAGTAAGGTTTAGAAAAAGCCGGTCTATTTTTCGAGTCTGCACATATCATGTCTCTATCGCTATAAGAAGGTGACTAGGATGGAGACTCTACAATGGTTGTATGTGCACTATGACTTGGAAATGTATGTGCGGGTAGTGGTGAGCGCGATTCTCGGTTTGTTTATCGGGTGGGATCGCTCGCATAGAAATAAGCCTGCCGGGCTGAAAACGTACATGTATGTGTCCGTAGCCTGCACGCTCATCACACTCGTTTCTATTTACAGCACAAAGCTATACAGCGCGCCTGGCAATGGAACGATGATGGACCCGATGCGCTTGGCTGCACAGATTGTCACAGGTCTTGGCTTTTTGGGAGCAGGCGTCATCTTGAAGGACGGCTTGAAAGTAAAAGGACTGACCTCCGCAGCCATGATCTTTTTCGCTGGAGGGATTGGTATAGGGATCGGAGCCGGATTTTACGGCATTGTGATATTCTCGGTCATCATCGCCTTTGTACTCGCTAGGATCAGTCAGCGTGTGGAAGATGTCCAGCACAAGCGGTTTGGAAAGTGAATCATGGAGAAGCGGTGCATTAGCATCGCTTTTTATTTTTAGAAGGAGCTGTAGTGGGGGAAGAAGCGAATTTCCAGTCTACGCTTCGGCCTACGCCCCGCAAGGGGTCAAGACTGTCCGCTTCGGAATAAATGGCGGGAGCGCTTCAAAACCTAGAAGTTTCGAGGAAGGATTCCATAAGTGAAGCTGAAATTCCCCGCCATTTATTCCGAAGCTAGGTCGGGCTCCAGAGGCGCTTGGACTGGAAATTCGCTTCTTCTACGCAGCTTCTCATTATTGTTTGAAAGCAAATCTTAGGAGATGAATGCAGTCCTATGCTCTCAAAAACTTCTTTGTAATAACTTACAAAATGCCGTAGTAGCGCGAAGTCATCCACAGCTGTACGAAAGCACTGTCACATGTTTGGAAGGAGACCGCCCGAACGAAGAGAGGATACAGGCGACTGGAAAACATGTGGCAGGGCTTCTCCCGACCACTACAGTTAGAAGGACATGAACTTAGGGGTTTTGATTGTACCGATTTCATACTATGCTAACGTTAGAATATTTCAAATAGGATGAGTGCCTGCATGAGCAAGTGGTTTGTAAGGCTATGCAATCTTGTCGTTATCATGGTGATCGGGATGCTCGCCGTGACGCCATTCGCTAATGCCGTGGAACAACCACCCCAGGCCAAACGAGGCGTGATAGATTTGCGTGGCGTGGATTGGGAAGACGGCGACACGATTTGGCTGGATGGGGAATGGAGTTTTTACTGGCGGCAGTTCCTCACCCCAGGTACTTTTGAATCCCATGCTTCCGTACGAGAGTACATCCAAGTACCTTCATCTTGGAAGCAGGGGGCCGGGAATCGAACGGATATATCCAATCAGGGATACGCCACGTATCGACTGCTCATTCAGCTGGATGAGCAAAAGTCAGAAAGACCCTTCGCACTCTATATGCCCAGCGTCGCAACGGCCTACAAACTGTGGATAAACGGCAAGGCTATGGCCGAAAACGGTGTAGTCGGTGAGGATTTAGCGAGTATGACCCCGAAAAATTATCCCAAGGTCGTCGTGTTTCAACCAGATCAACCACAAGTGGAGCTCGTTATTCACGTCTCTAATTTTGTCCAGCGAAAAGGTGGCCTGTGGGAAGCCATTGAGTTGGGGCATGCTGAGCAAATCATGGGGAAGCGTGAAGCCAACATTATCTACAGTGGCATGATTGCTGCATCCTTGTTAGTCATGGGCATCTATCATTTCGGTTTGTATATGACACGCAAAAGAGAGAGTTCGACTCTCTATTTTTGTGGAGTCAGCATTGCGATCGCGGTCCGCATTTTATTTTTGGGAGAGACGATGGCTGTTAGCTTGTTTCCGCAGATCCCATGGGAGATGGTGGTCAAGCTGGAGTACATGTCTTCTCTTCTCACGCTGATCATGCTCGCTTGTTTTGTCCATTCGCAGTATCGGGCATTATTCAATCGTTTCATTCAGAGAGCCTGCGTCTGGACAGGGCTTCTCTTTATTCTCTTCGTGCTTTTTACCCCTGCTAGAATCTATACAGAATGGATTTATGTAGGAGAAGCCTATTTGTTGCTTAACTATGGCTACATGCTATTCGTTTATGGACGGGCCATCGTTCAAAAACAGACAGGCTCTGTCTTAAATGGAATCGGTCTCCTCGTATTTTTTACCGCAGTTGTCAATGAAGTGTTGTTTTACGCACATCTGTCTCCGTTTGAAAATGCAATTCCGTTCGGCTTGCTCGTTTTTTTACTCACCCAAATGATGAATTTGTCCATGGTATTCGCCCGTTCCTTTGCCCATGTCGAGCAGCTTTCCGAAGAGCTTGCGCAGACCAATGAATGGTTGGAGCAAAAAGTACTGCAACGGACACAGGCACTCGCGGACAAGAATCAGGAGCTGCAAAGGATGGAGGAGTCACGGCGCATGCTGCTCTCCAATATTTCGCATGAACTGGGGACGCCGCTCACGTCGATTCAAGGGTTCATCAAGGCGATGATTGACGGTGTGGTCAAGCCGAATGATCCGAAATACTTGGGGATCATCTATGAAAAAACAATCTATTTGCATCGAATCATCACGGATTTGTTTGAGTTGTCCAAGATGGAGTCGAGGCAGCTTCGCTTTCATTTTCAGCCATTGTCAACAGTTGGATTTTTCCGTGGCTTGTACGAGAAGCATTTACTCGATATGCAGGAGAAACAGCTGCAATTTGTGTGGGAAGCACAGGAGGAGCCAGATACGGAGTGCAAGCTTTTGCTGGTGGCTGATCCGATTCGCCTGGAGCAGGTCATGAGCAATTTGCTTGTAAATGCGCAAGCGTATACGGCACCGGGCGGGGTCATCAAGCTACAGGTAGAGTGGGAGCTGGCTCTGGATGGGACAGGCGAGGCAACCATCAAGGTAATAGATACAGGTGCAGGGATTCAGGAGGAGGCGCTTCCTTTTGTGTTTGATCGATTTTATCGGGGGAGTGAATCTAGAAAGCTACGGACGGCAGGAGTGGGGCTAGGTCTGGCCATCTCCAAAGAAATTATCGAAAATCATCACGGGAAAATCGGCGTACAGAGTAAAGCGGGAGAGGGAAGCCTCTTCTGGTTTTCGCTGCCAGTCCGCTGGAAGGAAGAGAGTGAAGAGGGAGGAGAGAAGGTGAGATGAGCAACGAGGTAGTCCTGTTGGTAGAAGATGATGAGAACATTCGCGAATTGGTCAGGCTCTATTTGCAGGCTAGTGGTTTTCAGGTGCGAGAGGCAGAGGATACGAGGCAAGCGCAGGCCATGATGCTGAGTGAACAATTGGATATGGTCCTCCTTGACATTTTGTTGCCGGATGGATCGGGCCTAGAACTTTGTCAGACATGGAGGCAGAGTGGAATTCATGTGCCTGTCTTGTTTTTGAGCTGTAAAAATGACACGGAGGATATGATCGCTGGCCTGGATCTTGGTGGTGATGATTATGTGACCAAGCCCTTTGATCCCAATCTGTTGATTTCACGGGTGAAGGCGCACTTGCGCAGGAGGAGCATACAGGGAGAAAACAGCAAAGCTTTGTTGTCTCCAAAAGGACTGATAGAGACCTTGACCAAACGAGAGCTGGAGATGCTTCACATGATCAAAGCGGGGTATACGAATCAGGAGATCGCACTGCAATATCAAATATCGATTGGTACCGTCAAAGGATACAATAACCAATTGTTCAGCAAGCTCGGTGCCAAAAACCGGACGCATGCCATTATGCTTGCGAGTCAGTTCGGCTTTTTTACGTGAGCCCTAACTTTAGTTGGCTCCTCTTTTTTCTCGATTTTTCCAATGATATTCCTCTGACAAACGCGCGTTATGCTGGAAGAGCAATGAAAATCTGGAAAGGACGCGTGCGCGATGAGAGATGAAAGACTAGGAAAAATAGCAGACAACTTGATTTCGTACAGCCTGGATGTGCAAGCCAAACAGCATATTATGATCATGGTCGTGGATGAAGGAGAGCCGCTGGCAATGGAATTGGTAAAGCGGCTGTATGCGAAGGGAGCGTATCCCCACCTGCGCTTTGTACGGCCGAAGGTCCAGCGGGAATGGTTGAAAGGGCTAACGGAAGAGCAGCTTGCCCAGACAGTTCAGTGGGAAAAGGACATGTGGTTTGGCATGCAAGGCTATATCGGAATTCATGGCGAGACAAATGATAGTGAGATGAAGGATGTTCCGCAGGAGAAGTACCGTCTGTACGCAGAAGCGTATGATTCCATTTTCCATCATGTCGACAATCAAGTTACGGGACTGCGCATTAACTACCCGACCTCGGCCCTTGCTCAAAAGGCCAACATGACGACAGAAGCGTTTGAAGATTTTTATTTCAACGTATGTTCACTCGATTATCGGAAAATGGCAGAAGCGTGCCAGCCGTTGTACGACCTCATGGACAAAACGGACAAGGTGCGCATCGTTGGACCAGGGACAGACCTGACGTTTTCGATCAAAGGGATTGGGACGCGGACAGCGGTAGGCAAACGAAACATTCCCGATGGCGAAGTGTATACCTCTCCCGTGCGCGACTCGATTCACGGGACGATCAGCTACAATACGCCCAGCAATTTCAAAGGCACGACGTTTGAAAACGTCCGGTTTACTTTTCGGGAAGGAAAGATTGTCGAGGCGTACGCTAACCATACTGACAAGCTCATGGAAATATTGGACACGGATGAAGGTGCACGCTACATTGGTGAATTCGCCATTGCGTTTAACCCGTACATTTTGCACCCGATGGGCGATACTTTGTTTGATGAAAAAATCGAGGGGAGCTTCCATCTCACACCGGGTCGTGCCTATGATCAGGCGGATAACGGCAACCGCAGCGCGATTCACTGGGACCTGATCTGCATTCAGCGTCCGGAATACGGTGGCGGCGAAATCTGGTTTGACGATGTGCTGATTCGAAAAGATGGAAGGTTTGTGCATGAGGCTCTGCTGGGGCTGAATCCGGAGCAATTGATTCTGTAGGGAGGGCGATAATGCCCTCCCCCTTTATTTGAGTTTGAAAACGACTACACCAGCGATCATGATGCCGATTCCGATGATTTTGTTCAAGGTGATCGGAACCTTTTGCACGCCGAACAGACCGAGAGAATCAATGAGGAGAGCGACAAGCAATTGTGAGATGAGCAGAATCGATACAGCGTAAGCAGGGCCGATGGCGGTAATGCCTTTCATCACACTAAAAACGATGATCGCTCCGAAAACGCCTCCTAGCAAATACACCTTGTTCACTTCCCCGATGCTTTTCCAATCGCCATCACGAACGTAGAGAAAGATCGCGAACGATACAAGAAAGCCTACGGCGTGAACAATCGCATTGGTTTGCCACAGTCCAAGCTTTGTACTGGCTTGCGCATTGAACACGCTTTGTAGACAAATAAAAACGCCAGCGAGTAACGAAAAGAGAATGCCTTGCACAATATGACCTCCTATATGGTTGATTACTCGTAGATGTTTCCGCTCGCAAGCTCGCTGATTTTTTCTCGATCCTTGATAATCAGTGCGCTTTTTTTGCGTTCGATCACGGATGCTGCGCAAAGATTGCGGATGACCCGGTTCAAATGTCGGTAGCTGGTACCCAACAGCTCGGCAACCTCTGTCAGCTTCGCCGTCTTTAACTCCTCGGAAGCGGTCGACCCCGTATCGCTGGACAGCGTGGAGAGCAAATAGCTGGCAAAGCGATTTTCAACGGGATACAACAGGTTCAGGCTGGTTGAGTTCGATGATGTATGCAGCTTGTGACTGATTTTATGTAGAATGAATTGCAAAAAAGGTGGGTGGTTCTGGTAGTTTTCCTGCAAAACTTTGAAGGGGAGACTGACCACGAGACTTCGATGGACAAACTCAACCGTATTGCGGACCTCGCATTGTGTGACATACTCGACGTCTCCGATAATCGCGAGTGGATTGTTAAAGCGTAGCAACAAAGATTTTCCGTTAGGGAGCGTCGTGAAAATCTTGATTTTTCCCTTCAGAATGAAGTACATATGGTGAAGCTGATCGCCCTTCGAACAGAGGATGTCACCCTTTTCAGCCTGATACAGGCGCATTTCATGGAGAGTAATGGCGTCAAAAATATCGGGCAAGGAACTATTTTGCAACAGCGTATGCAAAAGTGTGCGGTCGTGAAGTTCTTTCATGTATCAAGCCTCCTGCTAGTTTGCTTGCAGGTTATACCCTCTTTAGTAAAAGGCATTTGCGCGCGAAAAAAAAGGACATATGTCCTTTTTCCCATTTAAACACAGAAGACGCGTAGCAGGAATATTCGGATAGATTCGAGAAGTACAATTGTCGAGATAATAGGAAAGAGAGAAACGAAGGAGTGGTTCACATGACTTTGCCTGTAAGTGAAAGAATCATTGGATTTGTAGGAACGGGTGTCATGGGGAAAAGCATGGCAAACCATTTTCTGCAAGCAGGATATACAGTGCTGGTGTACACGCGTACAAAGGAAAAAGCGGCAGATTTGCTGGCAGCAGGTGCGATTTGGAAGGAACATGTCAGTGAGCTGGCAAAAGAGGCAAACGTGATCATCACAATGGTCGGCTACCCATCTGATGTCGAGGAAGTGTATCTCGGCGCGGACGGAATTGTGGCAAATGCGAAGCCAGGCACTTATTTGATCGATATGACGACATCGAAGCCGTCGCTGGCGAAACATATTTATGAGGAAGCCAAAAAGCACGAGCTGCATTCCCTTGATGCGCCTGTCTCCGGTGGAGATGTGGGGGCACGCGAAGCTCGACTGACTATCATGGTTGGTGGCGATCAGGAAGTATTTGATGCGATGGAGCCAGTGTTTACGATCATGGGGACAAACGTCGTCTTGCAGGGTGGACCAGGTGCAGGTCAGCATACCAAAATGTGCAACCAAATTTGTATTGCCACGAACATGATCGGTGTGTGTGAAGCGATTGCATATGCGAAAAAAGCAGGTCTGGACCCAGAGAAAGTGCTGACGAGCATTGCAGCGGGTGCCGCAGGCAGCTGGTCGCTGTCGAATCTGGCACCGCGCATGATCGCGGGCAACTTCGCACCAGGCTTTTACGTCAAACATTTTATCAAGGACATGGGAATCGCATTGGAAGCAGCGGAGGAAATGGGGCTAATGACACCAGGACTCGCGCTCTCCAAATCGCTCTATGAAGAACTGGCAGCAAACGGCGAGGCAGATAGCGGTACGCAAGCTTTGATCAAATGGTTTGAAGGCAAGTAGAAGTAAAAAGGAGCCCTTTTCACGAAGGGCTCCTTCTCTATGTCCATCCGTCACGTGTTGACTTGTACATCTCGTACATCTTTTGGGACGGATCTATTTTTGGTAGGGGGTTGTTCCATTTTCTTCACTTCTAAGATGTCTAGCAAGAAAACAAAGGACGGAATCCCGACAATCAGTCCCCATACTCCAAAGAAATGCTCGGAAAAGATCAGAACGACAAACGTGTAGAAAATCGGCAAGTGAGTCTTCGTTGCCATCAAGCGAGGATTCAACACATATGCCTCAAGCGCGTGAATCACCATGATAAAAACGAGCAAATAAACAACGGTTGCGATACCACCTACGCTAAAAGCGATGGCACTGAGCGGAATCAATGAAATGGCGACACCTGCAACGGGAATGAGCCCCAGTATGAAGACCATGATGGCGAGTCCCAATAGATTCGGAAAGCCCATGATCCATAGACCGATAACGGTGAAGGTCGTATTGAATAAGGCGATCAACAGCTGTGTTTCGATTACTTTACCAAAGGTCAGGATGAATTTTTGGCTGAAGTAGGCGATTTCGTTGTACAGCCAGGATAATTTGCTCGTGCGAAATTGAGCCGTAAACGTAACGACATTGTCTTTACCGAGCAGGAAAAACAGACTCAGAATAATCGCTAGAAAGACATTGAACCCAACGTTTCTGACCACTGCGAGAAAATCAAGGCTGCCTTGAACGATGCCCTTCATATCTAGCTTCCCAACAACAGACATAAGATAGGGGGCAAACTCATTGTGCTGATTTTGGTGGTACACTTGCTCGATGACATGGAACAATTGTCCGGTTTGGTGAATAAGCGCCGGAATGGCTTTCATCCCACCGACAACGAGAAAGAACGTCAGTAACATATAGAGAAAAATGAGAATCAGCTTGGGATGGATCGGCACGACTTTGTGTATAAGACGTGTGAGGTATTGATGCAGCCGATTCATTAAATAGGTAACTAAAAAGGTTAGCAAAACCATGTTCAGCATACTTCCCAAGGAGTAAAGCAACAAACAAAATAACGCCAAAATCCCAAATCGTCTTACATCCGGCTTTTGCAAGGCGGCAGCAAAGAAATTCATGGGAACATCCTTTCCAAGTGCTCTTATAAGCACTCCCATCCGTATACGATGATTATACTGCGTCGGTGTGAACAATTATAGCACGCTTAAAAGCGAGTGGAGGGAAAGAAAAGGTTCCAGTTGTTTGAAAAAGTGCAACGAAACTATTTCACCCCACGAAGCGTCAAAAGAAGGGAATGTTTGCCAAGGGAGGCTAATTACCAATGAACATAAAAACGAAGACCATCAGTCTGGTTACCGCTGCCGTACTCGGGGCAAGTGCGTGGACTTCTTCTGTCCATGCGGCTACGTTTTCGCAGATTCAGCCGTATGTTACAGACTACAAGATCGGTTTTACGGACGGTAGCAAGCTGGTCACACAGGCTATTTATGATGAATTTCAACTAGCTACTACTGGCATGATCGTAACAAAAAGCGGTAAAAAAGGAATTCTCGACGCACGGACGGGGAAAGAAATAACTCCTGCGATCTGGGATAACGTCGACATTCCCGATTCCCAAAATATCGCCATTGTCCAAAAAGGCGGCTGGTTCCAATATATCGATTTGAAGACAAACAAGCTGTCGACCATGAAGTTTGCAGGTGCGCATCCGTATGATTTGTCCAAAGAGCAGGGGACGGCGATCATGCTGCTGGGAAAATCATCTATGCTGCTCCATTCGAATGGAAAGGTCCTGATTCCGCCATTTGCAGGCAAGCTCGCGATGGTTCCATTAGTTGCTCCTGATCAGACGGAAAATAGAGACGCGGAGAAAAAGCGTTATTTTGTCGCAACGACGCCGAAAGAGCTCATGATGTACGATCCTGCTTCTGGGAAAAAGTTGTTTGCGCTGGCAAAAGCAGAGCTGATTCCAACTGAAGGGGGTCCAGACACAGCGTATCTCAAAGTACGATCCGGTGGAAAAGAAGGCTTGATCGATCGCAACGGAAAGTACGTACTAGAGCCGAAATACAATGCGCTCTATATTTGGAACAATGGATACTTTCAGGTGATCGGACCCAAGGGACAAGGACTGTGGAAAGACGGACGGATGCTGGCAGAGCCCATTTACAAAGAAGTCGGGTTCGAGCATAACAATCCGGATGTGTACTACACGGTTTCTGGAGATGTCATCACGTATCATTCCAGGTCCAAAGGTACGTCGCATCCATTGAAAAAAGGAGCCCAGTTTTTGCATGGCAGCTACGTGTTGGGACAGGACCCGAAAACGAATCTGTACGGCGTCCTCCAAGTCGGGGGAGAGACGGTTATCCCCTTTGCTTATCCGCGGGCTGAAGGTCCGCCAGCTGCACGCTTGCTCGTCCGTAGTGACGGGAAAAAAACGATTCTCCCAGGCTGGGATAAAGAAGTCAAGGAGCCAGATTTTTGGTTCGACTCGTATGTGACTTTGGGCAGCTACAGCATGCTTAGCATCAAGGACGGAAACAAAATCGGGCTTTATTCTGAAGATGAAGGCTTGCTCCTGTCTCCTGTTGCGAATCGAATCATTCGCCACGAGGAAGTAACGGGCGAGGTGCTGGTGACGGAGCCGGATGGAAAGGTGCTGCGATACAGCATCGGAGGGAAACAAATAGAAGCTGTCAATCCAAATCCGTTGTCCGATGATTTGACGACCATGTATCAGCCGGGAAAAGGCGTTATGATCGTGGACCGCAAGACGAACCAACCAATCAGCAAGCTCTACCAATCTGTCTACATGGATTCCGATAGCAAGCTGATCGTTGCAATGTATCAAGATTGGACGGATCTTTATACGCCAGAGGGCAAGCTGTTGACAACGGAGACCCAGGTCGCGTTGTGGAAGTCAGGCAACGACGGACCGCCTCTCAACTTGATCAAAGTGGCTGACTCCGTATACACCACGAGTGTGAGATCGGGGGCTGCCGGTATGGCGATGATCAAGGCTGATGGCGGGCATCTTCAAGTCGTAAGCGATTATATTTATCGCGATGTAACGGAAAGAATGCTGCAGGATCACAAGATCGTGATAGCCGCACGTGAAGACGGCACCATGGATATATGGGCACCAGAAGGAAATCAGCTCGTAAATAAGCTCACAGGCGTGACAAATTGTCTGTCCGATGGCGATTTCGATAAGCTATTCGTTCAAACGAGTACCGGATGGGATGTATACTCATCAGAGCTACTGCGCTTGAGTACGGGGGATTATCAGTCTTTGAAGTTTTTGATTGCAGCAAATCGAAAGCAGAGTGCCATCGTTTATGAGGATAAAAAGACGGGATTGCGCGGACTTCTGTCTATGGATGGCAAGGTGCTGACAAGTGCCAAGTTCGAGACGATTATGCCGGTTGAACAGGTATTCCTGCAATTGTGGAACCCTGCTGGTAGTCAGTCTCCTTATGTGTTCACGACAAAAGACCAGTTCGGCTATTTAGATCAGGGTGGGCAAGAGCTGTTTGCGACTCGATTCCTGACGAAAAAACCAGTGGTCTCCTATCGTCCGATAACATTCGATTCTTTTTCTGCTTACTCAGATTTGATGCGAAAAAGTCCACTTGAGTTAATTGATTTCGACAAACCGTATAGCTGGCCATCTGGTGGAAACAGTGAGAGCAAGTTTTTTACCAATCTGGCGCTTTATTTGAATTTGCCGAAGGATGTAGGCAAGCAGGCAGTAGTCACTGAGCTGGTGTCCACGGGAGTCATCAAGGCCGATGAGAAACGTACTGTCATGAGTGACGAAGATATGTTCCGAGTGGCTTATTTCATGGCGACAGGAAAAACAAGTCAAGCGATGACGACGCCACAGGTGGTGGAATGGGCACTGAAGCGGGGAATTGTGCCGGAGAGAGGCGGAATGAGCTATTACATGACGATGGATTTGTACACGGAGTATCAGTACATCTTGATGACAGAGCTCATGCGTTCCCTGAAAGGAAAGAAAGTGCTCAAGCCAAAGGTATTAACGGTGGCTACGCTCAGTCCAGTACAACAGCAAATGCTCACTACAGCACTTGTCATTAACGGAAAGCCAGTAGATCAACTATCAATCCCGCTCCCACAAGCTGAGTGGCAAAAAGCCATTCAAGGCTTGGTCAACCAGTACAACAAGCAAGCGGCTAAATTGCTTGCGGCTTATGAAGCGAAGTTGTGAGCAGATAAACGTACAGGCGCGGATGTTCATCCTGCGCCTTTTTTTGTGCTATTAAAAAAATGGCCAATATTTTACAATTAACACAAAGAAGGCAGCGTGAACGCAAGCCGAGACCGCCAAGGAGACAATGAACGAAACAAACGAAATCTGATCGAGCTTGTAAGCGACAAAGAAAAATATCGTAAAGGCAATAAAGGCGATAAAGGTACCTTCCTCTAGATAAGCAACAGTCATATGAAAATTCCACCTCGATTCAAGAAAGGATACGTACTCATGATGATTACTATCGAAAAATTAAGCATACAAGATGCAGCCAGCCTATTTCAATTTGAAGTGCGCAATCGCGCCTTTTTTGAAAAATCGGTTCCCAGTCGGGGAGACGCTTACTACCAATATGACCATTTTTTACGAGGTCTGCAAGCCTTGCTCGACGAGCAGGAGCAAGGAATCTCGTTTTTTGGCCTCATCAAAAACAGCCAAGGTGACATCTTGGGAAGAATGAATTTGGTAGACATCGAGAAAGACGAAGGAATCGGACATCTCGGCTATCGAGTCGGGGAAGATACCGCTGGTAAAGGCGTAGCTTCGCAGGCACTGAAGGTCTTTTTAGAGGGGCATGTTCCCCACTTGAATGTCAGAATGATCTGTGCGAAAACAACACCGGATAACATCTCCTCGCAAAAAGTGTTGTTGAAAAATGGATTCGAGCACTATGACATGGAGTCGGAAACACCGGATGACTTTCTCCACTATCGCTTGTGCGTTGTCTAAAAAGCTGCTGGCTGAAGGTATGAAGCTACAGCAAAAAGTCCCCAGCCTGTAAAAGGTAAGGGGACTTTTTGGCGTTACGGGGTGTTCAATAACGGCTCCCAGGGACGTCTCGTTCCGAGCATATCCGCGAGATGCTTGTTATCCTTGCGACGTATTTTACGTGCCGCTGCTCGCTCGTCAGCACCATTGTGCAGGAATACTTCCTCTTCCGTCTCCGGCACGATCTTGGGCACAGGGGTAGGCCGCCCATCCTCGCCAATCGCTACAAACGAGAGAAATGATGTGGCACAGACGCATCGAACGCCCGTTAGCAAATCCTCCGCAACAATTTTGACAAAAACCTCCATTGACGTGTTATGCGTCCATGTGACGAAGGCTTCTAGCGCAACCTCATTGTCCACCCGGATCGGCTGCAAAAAGTCGACGGAATCTGTGGAGGCTGTCACGACTGGCCCACGGGCATGCTTCATGGCAGAGATCGCAGCAACATCGTCGATATGCGCCATCAGCCTGCCGCCGAACAGCGTATTGTGATTGTTCGTATCCGGGGGCAGCACATGGCTTGCTTTGAACGTGCGCGACTCCCGAACAAAACGTTGAATCGTCATAAAGGTAGCTCCCTTCTTTCTTGCAATCGGATTATGAATGATGACAATCTTCTCTCCTTTTCATTGTTCCACAAAAAAATGGATCTATTCCTCTTCGGTGGAGTAAGACGGCGAATTTTATCAAAGGCAATGGACGGGATAAGGTATGCGAGAGGAGGTTTTTCGGTTTGGGGGACTATGTGCAATATTTCAATAATCTTATTGCCTCGATTAATGATATTCCGAACAAGCTGATGAGCGTTTTATCCGTTATTCATGCACCCATTCAGCATTTGACGAACACATTGATTGTCACAAACATCCTGTTGGGTCTACTTGTACTGACCTCCATTGCGAATGTGTTTATGCTTTGGCGAAACGGCAAAAAGAGACACTAATGCTGTTGCCACGTATGTCATTTGCCGCTATACTTGTGGAGTAGTCTATGGATAATAATGTAACGGTTGTTGCTACGACCGTCTCTATATCGAAATCGTATGCACGTAAAAACAGCGGAAAGGAGGGTGTCCACATGAAAAAAAGATCATTAATGTCTTTGCCAAAAGGAATTGGATACTCCACCGCTGTTTTCTTTGATCTGGCTAAATCACGGGAGAAGTATGTCCAAAAACGGATATAGCGACCATCCTTTGATGTAGTGGGACTCATCAGGATACAGTGGAAAAACGCCACAGGTCGCTTCCTGTGGTTTTCTTTTTTGAGCACCGCAGGATTTCCTGTGGTGTTTTTTTATTTCGAAAAAGGGAGATGGATTGTATGCAAGGAAACGGAGAGAACATTTGCGTAAGACTGGTACAGGAATCAGATGCACAGAGCCTCTTGGCGCTTGAAGTGAGAAACAGAGACTTCTTTCAAAACTTCACAGGGACGAGAGAAGAGGCGTTTTACACGCTGGAAGGACAAATCGACAGGATCAAGAGCTCGATGGCTTTAAAAGAAGAAGATAGAGGGTACGTCTTTGTCATTGCGAAAAAAGGACAGGATGAAATCATTGGGGAAGTCATCCTTTCAGAGGTCGTAAGAGAGAATCTGCAAAGCTGCTGGATCGGCTACTTCCTGGACAAAGAGCATAATGGAAAAGGCTACATGACCGAAGCCGTAAAGCTCGTCGTTGACTATGCCTTCGAGACATTAGGTCTTCACCGTTTGGAAGCAGGCGTGATGCCGCATAATATAGGCTCGATCAAGGTGCTGCTAAAAGCTGGTTTTCACAAGGAAGGGATTGCCAAGAAAAACGTGAAAATCAATGGTCGGTGGGAAGATCATCAAACACTGGCGATTGTGAAAGAAGAACAAACCGATCAAGTGAAGCCCAAGGTTCAGCGCAAAAATCCTAGTACAGTTGCTCCGCCTATGGGACCCTATACACATCTGACGGTCGTTCCAAAAGGAGCCGATTTGCTCGTGCTTTCTGGGCAAGTAGGAATGGACCTTCACGGAGAGTTGCCGACAGATATGAAAGAACAAGTAGAAAACACGCTACAGAACATACTGCGCAATTTTGAAAGTGAGTCAGTAACTGCGGACCATATCATCAAAATCAATATTTGGGCAACCGAGGAAATGGATTGGAAGCATTTTAATCAGGTGTGGGAGAAGTTCCACGGGGGGACACCGCCAGCAATGACCATGTCTTATGTACCAGCATTGGCAGTCCCTTCGCTCAAAGTGGAGATAGAAGCTTGGGCAGCGAAATGGTAGGAAGGAAATAGAGTCGAAAGAAAAAGGGTGAAGCTTTTCGCTTCATCCTTTTTTCTGTAACTTTTTTCTAGCAAATACGTCACTATTTTCAGGAGATAGAATGATCGTGACGATATTGCTGTTTTGAGAGCAAAAGATGTCAAAACATGAAGGAATATGCGGACGAATCGAGAAGTTCTTTCTATTAGCTGGATTTTCCAAAAATACGAAAAAACAGAGGGGAACGAGGAACTTGCTTTTACGAGTAAATGTCAGCTTGCTAGCTGTTTTCTTCTTGATTTTGCTGATGCCTCTGTCCATTGCGCGAGCGGCCACCCATGTAGACGTGGCGGTCGATCAGTTAAATATTCGAAGCGAGCCAGGTACGACTACCCAGATCGTCGCAACACTCAAAAAAGCGACGCGGTTGCCAATCACCAAGCAGCAAAAAGATTGGACTCAGGTAAAGCTGCCGAACGGCAATACCGGATGGGTCAATAATAAGTATGTGAAGATGATAGAAGTTCCACAGATCAAATATGTCAAAAGTAATGTGGACATGCTGAATGTTCGGGCAGAACCAAATGCCACTGCACAAATTTTGCAGATCATCGACAAAAACGGTGTGTTTTTGCAAATGAGAAAGCAAGGGGAATGGGCACAAATTAAGCTGTCTGATCAAAAGAACGGCTGGGTGAAAGCTAGTTTCTTGATGGAGACAACGGCACCCGCACCAAAACCAGCCCAGGTACCAGCACAAATCCCAGACCCGACAACAATTCCAGCACCGCCCCCGCCCCCTCCTGTACTCCCATCCAATACAGGGAGTGAATTCGGGCAAGGGACAATCGTATTAACCGAAGGCTATGAAGTTTATGCACAGCCAGATATTCTTGGTACCGTCATTGGTGAAATCCATGGCGGGATGACAATCAATCATTACGGATATGCAAATGGTTGGTACACCATTAACTTTAACGGGACCTATGCCTATATCTTCAAACCAATGGAACAGACTGGGACAGCTCCGCCACTGCTTGGTTCAACACCGGGGGCACCAGCAACTTTGCCAACAACGCCTCCCTCTAATCAAGAACTACAGATTCGCGTCAAAAATCCTGATTCTAACATCCGCAACGGTCCCACAACCGATCATGATATAATCGGAACTGTTCAACCCGGACAAGTATTCCCGGTTGTGCAAACAGTAGGAGACTGGTACCTCATCAGGCTGGCAGACAATTCGACCGCCTACATCGCGGGGTGGATCGTAGAGAAGATTCAACCAGCTGGTACTCTGCCACCGACAGGAGCAACGTACGAGTACAACAGTGGGATGATTGGAAACGAGAAAGTGTATATCTATCACACCCATAATCGTGAGTCTTGGCGAAATGTTGCACGGAACCAACAAGGAAGCTCGGTAGATGATCCTGAGATCAACATCACGCTTGTTGGGAAAAGGCTGGGCGAGCTGTTGCAAACAAGAGGCATTTCGGCAATGGCGAGCCAGGACGATTTCGCTCAGAGATTGAGGGAACAAAATAAAGCCTACTCGATGTCTTATTCCGAGTCGTACAAGGCGGTAGCGGCAGCGGCTGCAACCAGTCCGCACTTGCAGTACATTTTCGATATTCATCGGGACAGTGATGAGCCACGCAGCAAGGTAGCGATCACGATCAATGGCAAAACCTATTCCCGGATGCTGTTTGTAATCGGAACAGCGAATCCGAACCATCTGGCGAACAAAAAGCTGGCGGAAGAGCTGCACGCCCGTCTGGAAGCCTCTTATCCCGGTTTGTCGCGGGGGATTATCCTGAAAGGTTCAAATCAAGGGAACGGGGTGTACAATCAGTCCATTTCCGAGGGAGCCCTGCTTTTGGAATTCGGTGGTACGAACAACACCTTGGAAGAAGGCTATAATACAGCAGAAGCCTTTGCCGATGTCTTTGGGAATTACCTGATCGAATCTCAAATCGCCTTCAATTAAAAGTAGCACGATTCTTTTCGCCACACGCGAGAGAATCGTGTTTTTTTCCAGGAGGATCATTTATGGCTACACATCAAGAACACATACAATCAACTGACGATAAAAGTCGCCGTCATCTTCAAGGTGACTGTGAAAGCTGCTTTGGCTTGTGCTGTGTGGCATTGCCTTTTGCTGCTTCCTCTGACTTTGCCATCAATAAAGACGCAGGAAAGCCCTGTAGTAACTTACAGGCAGACTTCCGATGTGGTGTTCACACAAAGCTGAGAGGGATAGGCTTTCGCGGTTGTACTGTCTACGATTGTTTTGGAGCTGGTCAAAAGGTGTCTCAAGTCACTTATGGCGGCCAAGATTGGCGTGCAGTACCTGGAACAGCGAAGCAAATGTACGAAGTATTTCCGATCATGTGGCAGCTTCATGAGCTGCTCTGGTATATAACGGAGGCGTTAACCAAGCAAGCTGCCCAGTCCCTCCATCCTGCATTGAAGGAAGCGTTGGAGGAGACACAGCGCCTGACGGATCACAGTCCTGAGGACATCCTGAAGCTGGACATCACTCTTCATCGAGCAAAAGTGAACGAACTATTGTTGCAGACAAGTGAATTGGTACGTAAGGACGCGGTTGCCAAGTACAAAGGGGGCAAGCAAGGAAAAGCCTATGGACGAGGCGCTGATCTCATCGGTGCCAAGCTCAAAGGTGCTGATTTACGAGGAGCTCAATTGCGCGGAGCTTATTTGATTGCTGCTGATTTGAGAGGAGCAGATTTGCGGGGAGCTGACCTCATTGGTGCAGATTTTCGCGATACAGATGTGAGCGGAGCGAATTTGACGGAGACGTTGTTTCTCACGCAGGTTCAGCTCAACGCGGCGAAGGGCGATGCAACCACCAAGCTACCACCTTCGTTCACGCGTCCACTGCACTGGGCTAAATGACTGAAAAAAAGCAGGATGTCATTCGTTGACAACCTGCTTTTTTTCAGTCATTTGTTTACCTCCAAGACCAGCTGCATTTTTACGCGCCACATGTTAATTCCTCTGCTCTTTAAAAATGGTTGTTAATACAATTCTACTTTTTCCGTATTAACTATCGTGAGGCCCACAAACCAGACAAATTGCGCAATTTGTTCATGATAACAAGAAGGGAGGGGAAGTAGTTGGAGATTGCCCAAGTAAACACAGGCATCTGCCAAAACGAAGAAAACGCTAGACACGCAGAAAACATGTCGACCGAAACGTTTGCCGAAATTTATGGTGCGTACTATAAGCGCGTCTATAAATATATTTGCTATCGGATCAACAATCACTACGCAGCAGAAGAAATATGTAGCCATGTGTTTGAAATGGTGATTTCAAAATATAGCAGCTTTTCACCGGATAAATCAAACTTTGAAGTCTGGCTGTTTGCGATCGCCCGAAACGCAGTGGCAGATTACTTCCGCTCACAGAAAAAAAGAATCAGCTTTTCATTGGATTCGATTCTGAATCTGGTCTTGCCGAAGTCGTCACCGGAGGATATCGTGATCCGCGACGACAATCATCAAGCCTTATTTCAAGCACTGGCGAAGCTGAGTGACAAGGAACGCAATATCATCGCCATGAAATATGCGGCTGGTCTTAAAAACGCAGAAATCGCAGAACTTCTTGGTGTCAGTGGTTCAAATATTGGCGTCGTGCTCTACAGATGCTTGAAAAAGCTGCAGATGGAATTGCAAAAAGGAGGCTTCCGTTATGAAGAGTAAGCATGATCTAGACGATTTTCGTGAACTCACCGACTTGCTTACTGATCTGGAATTAGATGACGCCACTCCAAAAGTCAACATATACAATCGGCTGAAATTCAAATTGGAATCAGGAAACATACAACTACATGAAAAGGACGGGATCTATATGAAAATGAATAAATGGAAAGCTGCCACAGTTAGTGCTGTTGCTGTTGTTTGCCTTTTAGGTGCATTCTCAACTACGTCGTTTGCCCAAGGAATGCTTCAGACGATCTTGGCACGCTTTCAGGTCGGGAACATGGAAATTACCCAATATGATAAAGAGCTGCCTGCTACACAGTCCAATACCCAAGAAATCGAGATACCTATAGAACGCAAGGCCCCTCCTCAGATGACAGTGGAAGAAGCACGCGCAGCTAGCAAAATGGACTTTCCCGCACCGACATGGTTGTCAGAGCATTATTCCTATGTAAACACGGTCGTTCAAGGCGAGCGTATGGTAGAAGTTCAGTATAAAAAAGAGAAAGAGTTTATTTCCTTGTTGATTTCAAACGGTGGCGAAAACGGCATCAGCACGACAGAGGGTGTCAAGATCGAAACCATTGGCGGGAAAAAGGTACATTTCGCCAACGGAATCGTGATTTGGGAGCATGAAGGATTCACGTACGAGTTGTACCAGATGGCAGAGAAGAGCTTTGATGCTGCGACTATCGGCAACATCATCGATTCCTTGTCAACGAAATCCGCCAAAAAATAAGCGGTTGTTACTTCACCACGTACCCAGGCAGGACCGACTTCGATTGCTTTTCGAGGTCGGTCCTGCCTGGGGCTTTGTTGACTGAATAGGGGAAAGATGGGCCCGTAAAAGGGTCCATTTTTTTTACGGCCATAATCGTCTATAATTTTCAATATGAATGAATAGATTACATTTGAAGTGAAATAAGTAAAGAAGCATAAGTCTACCCCAAATGATAGGATAATCCTAAACAGTCACAGAGTGTTAAAAATCATGTAACGAATCGGACACCCTCTAGGGTCAAAAGTCCTGCTACAATTATACATGACCGGAAATATACAGGGTAAAACAAAACAAAGAACTCTCTCACGAAGATGAATGCGAAAAGGGGGTTACAAGAGAGAGAATCAATTGTGAATTTTTTCACATATATTTGTGATTTTTTTCACAAAGTCGCCATATATGCTGGTTTCCCCACTGGTATAATTCCGGTACATAAAGGCCAAAGCGCGAATAGAAAGGGATCTTGTACATGGATATAGTGGATTTGGGACGACTTCAATTTGCGATAACAACTATCTTTCACTTTGTTTTTGTGCCGATTTCCATCGGGCTGTCATTATTAGTAGCCATTATGGAAACGATGTATGTGGTAAAAAAGAATGACTTGTACAAAAAAATGGCCAAGTTTTGGGGAACCTTTTTGCTCATAAATTTTGCTGTCGGGATCGTGACAGGGATTATGCAGGAGTTCCAATTTGGGATGAACTGGTCTGATTTCTCACGATTCGTCGGTGATGTATTTGGGACACCGCTAGCGATTGAGGCCCTCTTAGCATTCTTCCTCGAATCGACTTTTATTGGACTTTGGGTGTTTGGTTGGGATCGTTTGTCCAAAGGTGTGCATCTCGCATGTATTTGGCTCGTATCCATCGGAACGATTCTTTCGGCTCTTTGGATTTTGGCAGCCAACTCGTTCATGCAGCAGCCAGTCGGCTTCGCTATCAATAACGGACGTGCAGAGATGGTAGATTTCTTTGCTCTCCTTACCAATGGACAATTACTATATGAATTCCCGCATACTGTATTTGCGGCATTTGCGACAGGTGCCTTCTTGGTAGCAGGTATCAGTGCTTGGAAGCTGTTGAAAAAACAAGACGTTACATTCTTTGTACAATCTTTCAAAATTGCGATCGTGGTAGCATTGATTTCCTCGCTTGCTATTGCTCAATTCGGCCATGGTCAGGCACAGTATTTGGTTGCTACCCAACCGATGAAAATGGCAGCGAGTGAAGGTCTCTGGGAAACAAGCTCAGACCCAGCTCCTTGGACAGTTTTTGCAACGATTGATCCAGAAAAACAAGAAAACGGCTTTGAAATAAAAATTCCTTACTTGCTTAGCGTTCTGACGTACAACTCGCTTTCAGGTTCTGTACCGGGCATGTTGGAATTGCAGGCAGAGTATGAGAAAACCTACGGTCCTGGAAACTACATTCCACCAGTTCGGACGACCTTCTGGAGCTTCCGCATCATGGTAGCGGGCGGTAGTGCAATGATTTTGCTGGCTTTGTACGGGGCTTACCTCGCTTTACGCAAAAAGCTGGAACAGCCAAACAAGCGATTTATGCAGTTGATGGTTGCGGGTATTTCGTTGCCATTCATCGCAAACTCAGCTGGATGGATCATGACGGAGGTAGGTCGTCAGCCGTGGACGGTATTCGGGCTACTGCGTGTTGAAGATTCGGTTTCGCCAAGCATTAGCACAGGAGAGGTATGGTTCTCTCTCATCGCCTTCACGACGATTTATCTCATCCTGCTATGTCTCTTGGCTTATCTATTTGCTCGTGTGGCCAAAAAAGGACCGGATATGGATAGTCATGAGGAAGTAGAGGATTTACAGCTTCAGGATCCATTTGACCGTGTAAGGAGTGAACGTTATGGAGCTTAATGAACTGTGGTTCCTACTCATTGCCGTTCTGTTTACCGGATTTTTCTTTCTCGAAGGCTTCGACTTTGGTGTCGGCATGGCGACGCGCCTGCTATCACGGAATGATTTGCAAACCCGGGTTCTGATCAATACGATTGGCCCGTTCTGGGATGCCAATGAAGTGTGGCTGATTACAGCCGCTGGTGCGATGTTTGCAGCGTTTCCGGAGTGGTATTCCACGATGTTTAGCGGGTATTATCTCGTGCTTACGCTGATTCTGCTTGCGTTGATTGGACGCGGGGTAGCATTTGAATTTAGAGGCAAAGGGAAAGGCGAGGCTTGGAAAAAGACGTGGGACGCAGCCATTCTGATTGGAAGCTTTGCACCGCCGATGTTGTTCGGAATGGTGTTTGCCAGTCTGGTGAAGGGTGTGCCGATTGATCAGAATATGGAAATGACTGCTGGCTTCTCTGACATTGTGAATGGTTACTCTTTGTGGGCAGGAGTGACAGTTACAGGACTATGCTTGCTGCACGGTCTGAACTTCATATCATTGCGCACTGTAGGCGAGCTACGTGAAAAATCACGTGTACTGGCGGCAAAGCTGTTGCCGATGCAAGCGGTTCTCATGGCGGTGCTTGTAGGGTGGACATTCATGGTAACCGATCTGTTTGAGCGTCAGGGTGTTTTGTTGACAGCAGCCGTACTCTTAGGTGTTGTGGCTTTTGTACTGGCTCGTCACTTCTTGAGACAAGGTAGGGAAGGATGGGCTTTCGGGATGACAGGTGCGATGATCCTGTTGACGTTCGTCTCGATGTTTATCGGTTTGTTCCCACGGGTGATGGTCAGCACGATTGATAGCGCGTTTGATTTGACCCTTTATAATGCAGCTTCGAGTCCATACACGTTAAAAGCAATGACCATTGTTGCAGCAGTGCTTTTACCGTTTGTACTAGCCTATCAGGCTTGGAGCTACTTCGTTTTCCACAAGCGAGTCACTGAAAAGGATCATTTGGAGTACTAATGGACAAGGAATTGTTCCGCTTACAAGGAATCCGACCGGTTATGCTGCTGCTAGCCGGTCTTTCCCTCCTACAAAGTGCGGCGATTATCGGTCAGGCACTGCTTTTGGCGAAGTCGATCGCGATCTTGTTTGAAGGTCAAGCGCTTCAGATGGCGTATCAGCCGCTTGCACTGTTTTTGGTCATGATAGCCGCTCGTCATAGCATCGTTTGGCTGCAAAAGAAAGTCGCTGGCCGTTTTGCTGAAGCCTCTAGTGAGTCTTTGCAAGAGCGAGTTCTATCTCGATTGTTCGAGCGTGGTCCACGTTTTGCCGCCAGTGAAGGAAGCGGAAAGCTTGTTACGCTTGTCCTGGAAGGTGTAGATCGTGTACGTACCTACCTGGAGTTGTCTGTTCCGCGTACGCTGGATATGGTTTTTGTTACGTTTCCGCTTCTGGCATTTGTCTACATGCAAGATGTGATTTCTGGACTGATCCTGACGGTAACGATGCCTGTCCTCATTGGTTTTTTTATCGTACTCGGTCTGGCGGCGCGTAAACAAGCAGACAAACAATGGCGCTCGTATCGAATGCTATCCCATCATTTCACCGATTCGCTTCGCGGGCTTGCGACCCTCCGGTTTTTGGGACGTAGCAAAGACCATGGGGAGACCGTCGGTAGAGTGAGCGATCAATATCGATCTGCTACGATGCGCACTTTGCGCGTGGCCTTCTTGTCTTCTTTGGCACTCGACTTCTTCAGCATGCTGTCGGTTGCGTTTGTGGCGGTTGGTCTTGGGTTGCGGCTGATTGAAGGAAACTTTGGGTTTGAAACGGCATTGGTCATCCTGATTCTTGCACCAGAATACTTTTTGCCAGTACGGATGCTGGGATCGGACTACCACGCCTCATTGGATGGTAAGGAAGCGTTGGGGACTATTCGTACGATTATCGATAGTGGCGCTCCGGATGAACATAAGGCAGAACCACAAGCAACAGATAGCCAGAGGTCTCTGACAGGTGTATTGGATGGAATGATTACTTTGTCCGATATTCGTGTCGTCGGTGAGGATGGCAGACAGGTACTGGGTGAGGTATCTGCGGAATTGGGCAGCAACATGAGAAGAGTGGGCATTGTAGGGGCGAGCGGGGCTGGAAAATCAACCCTCCTCGGAGTGCTAGGCGGCTTTTCTGATCCCGACGCTGGCATGATACAAGTAGATGGGCAACCCATTACGGGGGATGCGAAGCAGGAGTGGCAGCGGCAAATCGCTTACATTCCACAGCATCCGTATTTATTCAATCAATCGTTGGCGGATAACATTCGCTTCTATGAGCCGGAAGCGAAGCAGGAACAGGTGGAGCAGGTGATTCGTGATGTTGGTCTGGGAGAGCTGGTGGACAGCTTGCCAAATGGCTGTGACGAAATCATTGGCGAAGGGGGTCGTACGTTAAGCGGCGGACAGGCGCAGCGGGTTGCATTGGGACGTGCGCTGCTTGGCAACCGACCAGTGATTTTGCTCGACGAGCCGACCGCTCACTTAGATATTGAAACGGAATGGGAGCTCAAACAGACCATGTTGTCGGTATTGGGGGACAGGCGCGTATTTTTGGCCACACATCGTTTGCATTGGATGCGAGACATGGATTGGATTTGGGTAATCGACCAAGGACGACTGGTAGAAGCGGGTACCTATGAACAGCTCGTTGCACAAAAAAGCGTATTTTATCGGTTGTTGACAGCTGGTGCCAAGGGGGAGAAAGGATGAAGGAAGCGCGAGAAGGCAATCAGGGGTGGTTTCTTCCATACTTTCGCCAGTTTTTCTGGCAGTTTGCCACAGCGGCTTTGCTGGGAACCTTGGCAGTGGCATGTGCGAGTGCTTTGCTTTATACGTCCGGCTATCTGATTTCTCGCTCCGCACTCAAGCCCGAAAACGTCTTAATGGTCTATGTTCCCATCGTACTTGTCCGGGCTTTTGGCTTTAGCAAAGCAGTCATTCAGTACCTGGAGCGTTTGGTTGGACACGATGCAGCTTTGCGTGTGTTATCGCGTATGCGTGTGCGTTTGTACCAGGCCATCGAGCCGCAAGATCAGCTCCTTCGTACTCGTTTTCGTACGGGAGATCTACTTGGTGTACTAGCAGATGACATCGAGCAACTACAGAATGTCTATCTGCGCTTTGTGCTGCCAGCCGTCTCGGCGGTCATCCTCTACGGGGCAGGTATTGTGGCACTGGGAAGAATGGACGGAATGTTCGCACTGCTGATGGCGTTGTACTGTGGTTTTCTACTGTTTGTTGCACCCGCAGTAGTTTTGTGGTCATCCATTGCCAAGAGTCGTCGGTTCAAGCAGGAGAGACAGGCAGCATATCGGGAGCTGACTGATGCAGTTTTTGGCATGAGTGACTGGATTCTCAGTGGTCGTACAAAGCAGTTCCTTCAGTTGTTTACAAGACGGCAAAAGACAGCTGCCCAGATCGAAAACTCTATTCGACGCGGAGAATGGCGAGTCCAGTGGATGGCGCAGTGTGCAATCGGTGGAGCCATTGTTTTACTGGTTATCTGGGCGGGTGGACTTGCCGCTGCCAATCAGATTCCTGCTACGTTGATTGCTGCGATTGGGCTGGTCGCATTTCCGTTGATGGATGCGTTTGCCCGTATTTCTGACGCTGTTGTGCGAATGCCAGAATACAAGGAGTCTCTGAGGCGGCTTCGTGAGATCGAGGGCAGTCGTCTATCCATTGGGGAAGCGAAGAAGGAAAAGGTGGCAGATCAAGCTGGAGGTAGCTTGAAGCTCGATCATGTTCATTTTCGCTACCCACAAGCTAGCAGTTGGAGTGTGCAGGATGTGTCTTTTGAGGTGCCTCAAGGTGGTAAAATCGCGTTGCTCGGTCGCAGCGGAGCGGGTAAATCGACAATACTGAACTTGATTCGAGGTGCCATACAGCCGGAGGCAGGTCAGGTGACAGTAAATGGGCAGCCTGTCCAGTCAGAAGAGGCTTCTGCTTGTTTGTTTTCCGTGTTGAATCAGCAGCCGTATTTGTTTGACACAACCGTAGCCAATAACATCAGGCTCGGTCGACCCGATGCGTCCGATGAAGAAGTGCGTGCTGTGACAGCTCAAGTCGGTCTAGATCAGCTGATTGAATCCCTTCCGGACGGTTATCAAACACGGATGCAGGAAACCGGTCTGCGCTTCTCTGGCGGAGAAAGGCAGCGCATAGCTCTTGCACGGATTTTGCTGCAAAACAAGCCGATTGTTCTCCTTGATGAACCGACGGTAGGATTGGATCCATTGACTGAACGCGATCTGATGACAACGATCTTCCGTGTCTTGCAAGGGAAGACATTGATTTGGGTGACTCACCATTTGAGCGGTGTAGAGCAAATGGACGAGGTCATTTTTATGGAGCAGGGGGTCATCTCGATGCGAGGGACACATGAGCAGTTATATCAGGACAATCCAAGGTATCGCAACCTGTATACATTAGATTGTCCGTTGGCGTCAGTGTTGGAAAATTAAGAAGCGGTAGAGAGGCTGTTCCGGAGAGGGACAGCCTTTTTCGCTTAAGATAGGGCCTCACTGGTTACACCCCGGTAGTAATGAGTGTGTCCGTCATCATAAGTGGTTTGACCTGAAAACTCATGGTAATGACTTCCGTCCGGCAGTGGAATAGGCGGCCCCGTCCATCCCCTGTAGTGATGCACATGTCCATCATTAAACGTAGTCGTACCTTCGTAGTAATGGACGTGCCGATCTCTCATTCCTTCTGGGGGTGACGTTCTGCCACGTATTCGGTGACGATGACGATCCGAAATGCTTGTCAGTGTGTCATAGCCATGAAAATGCCCAGGCCGATCGGCAAATCGAATAAAGCGTAATGAGTGAGAGTGCTGAGAGCTCATCAAGAAACGCCCCTTTGCATGCATTTATCACTAATAAATGCGTTTATCAGGCGTTTCGAAACGGACATTCGTCTAGATGTAAATTACCTGACAAAGCAAAACGCCAGCAATATGAAGGCGCGATAATCAGGATGTACAAAAGCTACACAAATAGTTGGGCATAAGTAGCTACAATGTTATCAATAATTGCGGCATCCTTGGTATGCGCATTAAAAACCCAGATATCCCACTGATGCTAGAAACGATAACCTTATCGGTAATGGAAACAGACTTTTTGCCAGTGACTGTGGTGTAGAAAACTTCTTTTATCTCCAAGCTTGGATCTTTTATATCGATTTGGATTTTGACTTCTGCTTGTGGAGGTACGGTTACTGGACCCGGATGAGCATGGATTGTGTCTGGTATGAATGTTCTTGTTATCATGGTAGTCCCCTCGATTGAAACATGAAATTTCCTTAGATATTTCTGGTTACTATTTTTATTTGCATTAACTTTTTTTAGTATTTTTAAAACTCGTGAGGTTATTGCGATTGGACTGATAACGAGGTTACGGATGAAAAAAGGAAACAAAAAGAAAAAGAGCCTTCCTCAGTGGAAAGGACTCTCGTCTGATTAAAACAGTTTTTTCCCCATGATATGATCGAGTGGAATTACGCCAATGACTCTACTATCATCGCTATTGTTACGATTATCTCCCATCACAAACACATGGTTTTCCGGTATGACGATCTTGGTATCAGGTACGTCGACCATCTTTTCTTTTATGTACGGCTCGTTTAACGGCTGTCCATTCCGATACAGGCTCTCGTTCTTAAACTCCAAAGTATCACCGGGTTTGCCAATGACTCGTTTTACCCAGAATGTTTTAGCATCGCTTTTCCCCATGGCGAGCATGAGCAGAGGATTTTCAAGGATGTCGTCTTTTAACGTACGATCCCGGTCTACACGGCTGTCGACCACGACAATATCGTTGTACTCAGGGAGATAAGAGAATGTGTGGGACAATTTCGACACATAGATGCGTTCGGCGTTTTGCAAAGTAGGCTCCATCGATTGTCCATTCACCTTAAACGGTTGGAGGACAAATATGTTAACTAACATCGCGAGTGAAAGGGAGATGCCCAACGTTTTCGTCCAGCCCCATATTGTTTTTACATTTTTCAAATCAGACCGCATCCTTCCACGTGAAAGATTACTTTGGTGTGGCTATTGATTAGTACGTGAAATGGTGCTTCTTGGTTACGTAAATGAATAGAGAGGCTTGTGAAGCAAAAGGAATTAAGCAAAAAAGCTGAAAAAGATGACAGCAAAAATGCCGCTGGGAACAGAGGCGAGCAGAAAATAAAAGGTCCATTTCCATCTGCTTTTATAATCTTGCACTTCATGTTCTTTGTAATAGGCTGAGGGGGCGCTAAGGGCGTTATAAACCATTAATCCAGCCAGTGCAATGAGACCAAATGCAAGGTACTCCGCATAATTGCCAGCTTGATCGATGTTCCCAGTCGTTATTGCTATAATCATACAGAGAAACTGCAAAGCAGCGCCAAAACCAAGTGCTTTAAGCATGAGAACCACCTGTTGTTTTTGGGATAATTTAACTGTATTTACGTTTAAAAGGACAAAACGTTTCAATAAGATTAAATCTTTTTAACAAACGAAACCCGGTCGTTTCCTTTTCCATCATAATTAGAAGTCACATCGATTCCATCCACCATTTGATCTCCTTTTTCAACCGCAAAACCTAGCTTCATGTGGAAGGAGATTGAGCCTTTATTAACAGGAGAGGTAATGCATCGAATCGTATCGCATCCTTTTTGTTTTACGGTTTGAAAGAAATGGTGGTATAATTCGCGGCCCCATCCATCCTTTCGCTTGTCTGGATGTACCCCAACGAAGTGAATGTAAGCTTCCCCAGGGAACGTTTGGGACAAGAAGCCGATGAGGAACGCGATGACTTCTCCATTCTCTTCAACAATAAAGCTCGTCGACTGGAAATGGACAAAAAACAGCTTGGGTAACATATCAGACATTTGTCGCCCACCCCACCAATCGTTGAGGACCGTAATAACTTTGAAGTAGTCTTGCTCTTGTACATTTCGGATTTGCATCATGCGTGCCTCCTTATCAACATACCTCACTGTGACAAGTCTTTCTGATCAGGCAATTTTTCCCAGACTACAATGATTAGAGTTGCGATAGGACCGAGGAATAAAGAGAGAAAAAACCAGTTAAGACCGCTACGATTTTTTCCTTGAGCTAGCCCAGCGTTGATGAGGGCCAATGTACCCCAACCAACAAAATATTGATCTTCCATTTTCGAAACTTCCTCCATTGTTCAAATATTGCTCCTATCATATACGTAATGAAGTAAATAGAGTTGCTAAGAATTTTACAAAATGTGTATGAACACACTAAAAATGGCCAATCGAAAACGAAGGGCCACTGAGAGGAACGTATCCACTTTTCCCTGAGCCATTACATCAGGCGTTTTGATACTCGGTTATTTATACAAAATATCATCCCGTAGTGACTCTACTTTGCTCAGAGCATCGGCAATATCCCCTTCGCTGACACCAAAGTGAGTCAGGGCATCACGCAAATGCCTAACGATGGCATCAAAATGAATGGGTTGCAGATTCATCCCTTCGTGAACCTTTGCCATGGACTGTCCAGTGTATTGATTCGGACCACCGAGGGCATAGCTGATGAACTTTGTTTGGTGTTTACGCTGTTTTTCCATATCGGTGTTTTTGAAAAAGTGGTTCACGGTGTCATCAGCTAAAACTAAATCATAAAAGTAGTCCACTACTTTTGCGACTGTATCTTCCCCACCATATTTCTCGTAAAACGTGCTCATTATTGGCCTCCTTAGGACGTTTGCTTCCCTTATATATTCCACCATTGATGGAAATTTATTAAAGAAAAGCCCCCAAGCTGATGCCGATTGCATTTCGACGTCAGCCTGCGGACTAGATGCATGCCATGTGCGCTTTGTTTTAGCCAATTTTCCTGATCACTTTCGAATTTCCACCTGAACTGATAATGATCCATCCTTCAGGAACAGGCGAGGCTTGCAGTACCTCAATCTGTGTTCCGTTAGGAGCACCATTGACATTTCTGATCACATTCGATCCTCCATAGGTTCGAACCATGATCCATCCTTTTGGGATAGGCGAAGCGAGCATCACTTCTACCTCCGTGCCGTACGAAGCACCATCAACATTTCTGATTACATTCGATCCTCCAAAGGCTCGAACCATGACCCATCCGACTGGAATAGGCGAGGCAAGCATCACCTCTACCTCCGTGCCATAAGAAGCACCGTTCATATTCTTGATTACATTCGATCCTCGAAAAGCTCGAACCATGACCCATCCTTTTGGGATAGGCGAAGCGAGCAGCACCTCTACCTCCGTGCCATAAGAAGCACCGTTCACATTCCTGATCAGGTTCTGCGTTCCTAAAGTTCTAACGATAACCCATCCGGCTGGAATAGGTGAGGTAAGCGACACCCAGATTTCTTCACCATACGTGGCGTTTCTGATTGTTTTATTGGAAGCGTAGGGGGTTGCCTTTTCCTGTGTAGGGAGAGCTGCCCCTTGGACTTGTGTGGCTAGAGAGGGTACTACGACGACTGAACTTAATGACAGGATAAGAAGCGCTTTTTTAAACATGAGCATCAACCTTTCTGAAATGATGAATGTTGTTTAGAAAACGATCATCGAGTCGCAGTTAAGTGCTGTATATTTCTAAAAATACTAATTTATTACATTTTATACGATTATCGTTCTGATTACTTTAGGAGATATTGTCGAATGGTAGGCAAAGTTGACGATATGTTGAACAGCCGTGAGAAAAGCAAATGACCCTCTCATCAGTTGAGAGGGTTGAGGGAAGGGTAGATTGTTCGCGTGCGGAGCGAAATGAAGAGTATTCCTATTTCATAAAGCTTAAAGCCACACCAATAGAATAAGGTACAAGCCATAAAATCCATACGATTAGGCTAAATTTATGGAACTGCTTGATTTGATGTTCATTCTTTTTCCATAGAACAACACAGGCCCACACTGTATGGAAAAACATCAAGATCAAAGCGATCAACCCGGTAATGCCATGCAAATTTAAGCTGGAACCGTCTGCGAGCAATTTCATAAACGTTGTTCCGATAGTGTCGAATACTAAACCCAAACCAAAAAAGATAAGGTGTTTCGACTTTAGCCTTCCTGAACGTTTTTCGCCCCATACCCCAATCGTATAGGCAATGAGAGCAAGATTTATAAAAATCACGGCTGCTGCTAACACGTAAGATCATCTCCTGTTCATTTCTTTTGACTACGCTTGTAAGTGTAATCGTTGAACATGAACATAAGATGAACGACAGTGTAGATGGGGGTACAGATGCCCCTCAAATGAGGAGCACCAGTACTGCAAAGCTAGTTGTCTAGGTGCGATGGACCATCTGCATGAAACAAGTGTCTCAAGATCGCTTGACTCACTTCGGTCACTGGTTCAAAAACAAAAGCAACCAGGTGTTCATGTGGCTCCAGATAATAATTCCTGTAGCCGAGTTGAATCAACTCCAGATTGAGTCGCGCTGCATCTTCGAAACTTGCATAGAAATACAGATGCTTGGTCATAGTAATCACCTCCTTCCGCACTAAAACGTAGCAGAAGGAGTAGAATCACACCAACGATTACGAACTTGATTTCCAATTGGAAAAGGAAAAAACCCTTATTTACAATAAGGGTCGTACGACGCTCATCGAGAGCACTGCTCCACTTAACCATGATTCCGCAAAAGCGTTTTGGCTACCCGATTTATTCGAGACTACCCAAATGCCAACGTTAAAGGTGTACTGGTGCCCGGGAGACATTGCGAAGCTGATGCTTGGTGGATTGGTCACATCAACGTAACCGGATGATTCGTAGCGACCGCCACCGTTTCCATGTACACTTTCGCTGAACAGCTTCCCACTCGCACTGTTGACCAGTTGCCCGTCCTTCAGTACGGTCAACTCTGTGCCTGCCTCAACCATAACACTATCCGTAGATTCAATGCTAGACAGGTGCCACTTGGGCACAAAACGTCGAGCGGCGTATCCTGTTGCGGTCACTTCGCGATCTGTGGAGAGCATTATGCCAAAACCCGCATGTGCCGCTATGAAGCCTGGGGCACCCATTCCACCTACTCCTGATACAGCTCCTGATCTGGAGATTAAACCGACTTCACCTGTTTCGTTATTGAGGTTCTGGAAAGTGGGAGGACTTCCATCTGGGAGAAACCAGCTCCATGTGAAATCAAAAGGGGGGACAATAGCCAACGTCCGAATGTGGGCAGTATCAGGAATGTTCAGGTCTATAGACTGTAGGCTAGATCGATCATCTTGTGCATTGACGCTTGTCTGTACTTTCGCCTTCGATGTATCAGTGACAAGCGTTTGTTCAACTTTCTTTTCGAAGCTTGTTATGAGTGTGGCAATAGAACGCTCAGCGGCCTGACGTAGTTCGGGTTGCGTCACATTTTCACGAAATGAAATATGCGCATTCGGAGGCAGGCCATTAACGGACATGCGATGTTTCTCAGTCGTGTGAATCTCCTCCTATTATCAATCAGCTAAAATTTATCGTTACCATAAAGGAGGAACACGATACCGATTCAAATCGACATGTACCCGTATCGATTACGTATATTTGCGGCTTTGAAAATAGCCCCATAGGAAAGTCATGGCCAAAACCGTGAATAAAATCACAACAGCGTTATATACAAATACTTCTCTGATTTGAAAACTCATGATCATGCCAAAAATGGATATTCCAAAACTATCCAAGTTGTACTGAGTGAGACTGTATGTGTAGATTCTATTCGCAAGTTGAGCCAAAGCGAAGGCAACAAATATGTAAAGGGAAATATCCAAAAGAGCATCCCTCCTAAAGTGAATGGGATTATATGTAAATCATACCACGGAGGGACCATTCTTTTACACATCACCTAATTTTTTACAAAAAGAAAAACCCTTATAAATAGATAAGGGTTTTTCCCAGGTTGTCGAGAAAGTATCGGCAACCTTTTTTTAGTTCGGATTACTTTTATAAATTACCGCGTTAATATAGTATAATATGATTATTAATATAGCTTTGGACGGTGGTATTTC
>NZ_JBHVSO010000003.1:0-631942 GCF_042885155.1 Brevibacillus sp. NPDC058079 | reverse complement strand
TTTGCCCTTTAGCTGCCATAAAAAAATGCACCCCCTAAAGTTCATCGGTAAACCACAGGGGTTTTTCCAATGTCTACTTTAAGGGGTGCACTTCAATTTCGAGCAAAGGGGTTTTTCGTTGCTTCGTATTTACGATGTGGTAGAAGATTCATCTAATGAGTTCACGTTAAACAGATCATCATCTTCAAAGCCGACAATAAATAGTCGGATGTTCGCCTTGAGATCGAGGTCATAAGGGCTTGGGACGTCGTTTCCTCGGCCGTCTTTTAGCACACGTACGGTAGGGCGATGCGAATAATCCGGATCAACTCGACTCACTACCCCGACTTCTCCGGTATTCAAAACGACGCTGCTTCCAATCGGGAAGATAGCAATGTGCTTGATAAAGGCATTTACTAGATGATGCTCGAATAGAGTACCGCCAGAGCCTAGCAGGTACTCGACAGCATCCTGTGGCATGTACCGCTTGCGCCATGGACGTGGGGAAGTCAATGAGTCATAAATATCACAGAGACCGACGATTTGTGCGAATTCGTGAATTTGCTTGCCGGATAATCCCTGTGGATAGCCGCTTCCATTTAGTCGTTCATGGTGCTGCAAGCAGACGTGTGCTGACAAAAGCGAAATGTCATGCTGCTTTCGCAACAAATTAAAGCCAAGCATCGTGTGCTGTTTGGCGATTTCCTTCTCTTCGTCCGTCCAACGCTCTGTTTTTTGCAACAGCTCTTCAGGCAGGCTTATTTTGCCGATATCGTGCAGCATGGCGCCTACGCCTAGGTTTATGAGCTGTGTGCGATTGTAGCCCAGAGACATGCCCACAGCAGTTGCCAGCACGGCCACATTCACAGAGTGATGGTATAGGGATGGCGAATGAGAAGACATCGTCGTCAAATGTCCAACCATTTGCTTGTTTTGCATCAGGTCGTCCAAAATAGAACTAAAGGCACGCTGAAAATGAAGGCCCATTTCTTTTAAGGAAATTTTCCGGGCCAGCTTGTTTGAGTTTGTAATTTGTTTGATCGTCTTCTCGATGGTTTCCACAGCTACTTGTCTGGTTTGTGGGCGAATTACTTCTTCCACAACGATGTCATTGGTACGGGGATCATCGATATACACCGAATCAACACCAGCTCGCTCTAATCCGGTGATGAGTCGTTCCGTTAATTCCATACCGGTTCCAAGCAGCACCTTTCCATCATCTGTGAAGACCGTACGTCCCAATTTCATTCCAGGCTGTAGGTGCTTTAAAGATACTAAACGCATGACTATCCCTCCAACAGTACCATAATTGTACTCCATTCGACTTATGCTTTAAATAGGTACAAGGATTGACTTGACTTCTGACAGGAATATGAGGGACACTGTAGACAAGTATTGTCAGTATTGGAGTTGATTCTGATATGCGTTGTCCATTTTGCGAATATAATGGGACTAGAGTCCTGGATTCACGTCCTTTCAATCATAATAAATCGATTCGTCGTCGCCGCGAGTGCGAAGCCTGCGAGCGCCGTTTTACTACCTTTGAAATGGTAGAAGAAACACCTTTGTTAATTGTGAAAAAGGAAGGAACCCGCGAGGAATTCAGTCGAGACAAGATATTGCGCGGGTTGGTGCGCGCTTGCGAAAAGCGTCCTGTACCGTTGGAAGTGCTTGAAAATGTAGTGAACGACATTGAAAAAGAATTGCGCAGCTGCGGGCAAGCAGAGATCCCGAGCAATGACGTTGGGGAGAAGGTCATGGAGCGTTTATACCATGTCGATGAGGTCGCATATGTGCGCTTCGCCTCTGTATACCGCCAATTCAAAGATATCAATGTATTTATGAAAGAGCTGGAGGAGCTTTTAGCTCAAGCGCGAAGCAGCTCGTTTCCAAAAGAATAGATAAGCTTTTTTCTGCCAGACTCGCAACCTCTCTCTCGCTCTTGCGGCCAATCCGCCAGGGCTTCTTTGGCTTTCCAGCTGATTTTTCCGCGAATGAATGGGGAGTCGTGCTATAATAAAAGAATCGAATTTTGTCAGGAAGGAAAGATCTGATGCGTCGTTTAGTTTGGAACGAGTTGTTGCCGAAGGATCGTTATCTGGTGCGAATGGCAAGACCGATTGGCTTTGCCGAAATGGGCTTTGTTACGCAGCTATACTTGCCGATCATCGGTGTCGAATCGTACGCTCTCTACCAACTGCTCGTCCATGGCGTGCAGGAGGTGAGCGGAGCCTCCTCGGAGGGGACCCATCGCAGTTTGATGCTGACGACTTCGCTTTCTCTGGATCGGCTATTGGATGCGCGTGAACGTCTGGAGGCAATCGGGCTAGTCGAGGTGCGCCGCAGGGAAAATCAGCAGCGTGACTATTATTACGAGTACTTGATCAAACCTCCGCTTAGTCCGGCTGAGTTTTTTGCAGACTATGTACTGTCGTTGATGTTGTTAAACAAAATCGAAAATGTTCGCTATTCGCAACTGCGCCAGCATTATGCAGATACGCTTGGCAGTCAGTTGGATCAAGAATACTCCATTGTGGAAAACGTCACGAAAGACTTCCATGATGTGTTCCAGTCGTTGAAACAATCGGAGCTGGAAGTGAAAAAAGGGTCGGAGCGGGATCAGTTTTTAACCGAGATGGACACCAGCTTCCCGCAAGCGCCGATGAAATCTGGCTACGAGGCACAGGTCAACCATTCGCTGAGTGTATCGTCCTTGCGCCTGTACTTGCCGGATAATGCCGACTCGGTCAAAGTTTTGGAAGGCAAGAGCATGGAGCTGTTGTTCTCGCTGTGCCATTTCTATCAGCTGGACAGCTGGGGGATGGGGCAGGAGCTGCGTGATTGGACGCTGTACAAATCGGATCGGAGCTTGGACGGAGAAGTTTTGCGCAAGCGTTTGGTACAACGCTACACGGAAGACAAGCTATACCGAACGGCGCCTGCAACTGACATGACAGAGGATGGCTTTGGACCTGGTCGCTTGCCTGAGCCTGGCAGTGAAGCCTTTATCCGTGCTTGTCGCCAGTTATCTCCGGTGACCCTGTTGGAAAAGGTCGTTGGTGGCAGAATCAGTAAGGTGTTTTTGGAACGTGCTGAAACACTTGTATTTGCGGATGGGATGCAGCCGGAAGTCGTCAATGCGCTGCTGCTCCATACGTTAGCCAGCATGCAAATGGAGCTGCCAAAAGCGTACATGGAGACGATTCGAGACAGCTGGAAAGCCAAGCGGATCGCGACAGTTGACGAGGCAGTCAAGCAGATCCTCGAGCGTGCGGATCAACGGGCACAAACAGCCGAGAAGGCAAAAACGGGCAAGAAGGAATCTGCCCCTGTCAGACGCAACGGTAGAGCTATCTTGCAGGACAAGCTGCCGGCATCTGTTGAGTGGCAGCTGTCGCAGGAGAAAACCGCAACGGACGCTGAAAAGAAACAGTCCATTCAGGATTTTCCAGACTTGCAGAAAAGACTGGAAACCTTGCGAAAACGGAAATAAGGAGTGTGAGGGAACGTGGAATCTATCAGTGAGTTCATGCAAGAGCTCGCCAAACGAACGCCGCGTCAGTTGCTGACACCAGATCAGCAGTTAGATAAAATGTTCCGTTCGTCAGCATATTTAAAAGCATTTCAACAAGAGCATCCCGCATTGACTCGAGACGATTACCTTCGCTCGCTCTCCAACATCTATACGGCAGTCAAGGAGCAGTATTGGTGTGAGCGTTGTCCGGGTCTTGGCGAATGCCCGAATTTGGTCAAGGGGCATAGCACTCAATTGGAGCTGGCTCACCAACATATTATCAGCTCGATGACGCCCTGTTCCAAGCAACTGTCGCACGAGGAAGAGATTCGCCGCCGCCGACTGATGCGCAGCTACTACGTTTCCGAAGAGACCTTGAACGCGAGCTTTGAGGGCTTGGTCATTGACTCCGGGAATTTGGCTACCGTAGATGCCGCGATTCAGTTCTGTGAAAAAGTCGGAACAGGCGAGCGGGTAAAAGGACTTTATCTGCACGGTCCGTTTGGTGTCGGAAAAAGCTACATCATGGGAGCAATCGGTCGTGAGCTCTCGGAGCGCAACGTTGCTTCCTTGCTGGTTTATGTGCCTGACTTTATCCGGGAGATGAAGGATTCTATCTCGGATCAATCGTACGCAGGGAAGCTGGAGCTACTGAAAGAAGTGCCTGTACTGATCCTCGATGATATCGGTGCGGAGAACTTGACGCCATGGGTTCGTGACGAGATTTTGGGAGTTATATTGAATCAGCGGGCAAACAACCATTTGCCTACGCTGTTTACTTCAAACTACGCGCTGAATGAACTGCAAGAGCATTTGTCTATCTCCAACGGAAATCGGATCGAACAAACAAAAGCGGCTCGCATCATGGAGCGAATCCGCCATTTTGTCGATGTGTATGAAATTTTACGCGAGAACCACCGTTCCTAGCACTTGTGAAAAGAGGCGAGAGAGCTCCCAATGCGTGAGGGCGAGTACTTCTCTCGCCTTATGATACGGTCCAAACAGGACGTGTGACGTCGTCCCTACAGGAGAGGCGACAATTCCCAGTGAATCAGCCATGATCATTGCACGGGCCAAATGATAGTCGTGGCTGATGATCAGGGCATCTTGAATATGATGTTCCTCCAAGACCTGCTGGCCGTACAGCAGGTTTTCGTATGTGCTGGTAGACTTGCTTTCTAGCAAAATGTCCTCTTTGGGAATTCCTTTGGCCACCAAGTAATTTCTGCTTACAGCAGCTTCCGTGATCGTTTTGCCTTCACCAAGGCCGCCTGTGACCAGCAGCTTCGATACATACCCTCCTTCATACAGGGTTGCCGCCTGCTCCAGACGTTCGCGCAGACCAGGACTAGGTCCCTCACCCCAGACCGCTGCACCGAGGACAATGCCGACGGTTGCGTGTCGGGCTTTGGCTTTCTCAATCGTCTGTTCGATGCGATACCAGTTGTAGCCCGACCATATTAGCCCGAGCAGCATGACAATCCCCAACACTATCCATATCCCGCGCCAGCAAGGACGCTGTGCGGCTATCGTTCGATTTTTCATTCTTCGAAATCTCCCTTGTAGTCCCTCTCTTTATTTAGACGTTTGAAAGAAGGTCTAGTTACAAAGCTTGACACATGCCTGACACGAAAAACTAGTAAATTGTTTCTTGCTCTTTGCCGATATAGTAATGGTGGAATGGTTTCGAAGATCAGCAAATTTCATACTTGCGAGGGAGGCTAGTTAATGTTCTGGAAAAAAACGATGCTCTTGTTTCTGGCCGTCCTGCTATTAGTGGGGACTGGAAACGCAGGGGTAGGATTGGCTGCCGATGAAATCAGCCGACTCGTTCTGTCCAAGAACGAGGTAACATTGGAAAATGGAGACTCTACCAAGCTGACGGCTACCGCTATTTATGTGAGCGGAAAAACGGAAGACGTCACCGTCAAGACAGAATGGACCACGCAAAATGCGGATGTAGCCTCTGTATATGCGGGGCAGATTACAGCCAAATCGGTAGGGAAATCTACCATTACAGCTACTTACATGGGTAAGCCTGTCGTAGTGGGTGTGAATGTAACCAAAAAGGTAAAGGCACTGACAACAGAAGATCAAACGTTGAACGTGAGAATTGGCAGCACGGAAAATGTAAAGCTGACAGCTGTATACAGCGATGGGACAACAGAAGATGTAACGACCCAAGCAGACTGGTCCATCGATAATCCGGCGATTGCGACTGTAGTCAACGGTGCAATCAAAGGTTTGAATTCAGGAACGGGTACCGTGACAGCGAAGTTTGGCAGCCAGACGACGACGATCTCTGTAAACGTCGAGATCGCCCACAGATTGGAGCCAAACAAAAATCAGGTTTCACTCTTGCTGAACGGCGAAGAAACAATCAAGCTCAAGGCCATTTTCCCGGATGGAAGTGTAACGGAAGACGTCTCGGACAAGGCTGAATGGTCTTCAGACAATACCGCTGTAGCTGATGCGCTCAAAGGCACGATTAAGGCATATGGCGCGGGTACAGCAACCATTACGGCGAAGTATGGAACAAAAACAGCGACGATCAAAGTCGATGTGGATACAACGCAAAAGCTGGAACTCAACAAGCAAAACATTTTCATGAATGTGGGCAAGGAAGAAGCCATCGAGCTGAAAGCAACTTATGCCAATGGCGGCGGTTCCACAGTGGTGAACGATAAGGCCGAATGGTCCTCCGATCGCGAGGACGTTGCGTATTACAGCAACGGGAAAATCCATGCGGTGAAGTCCGGTGAAGCAGTTATTACTGCGAAATACGGAAACAAATCCGTTCAGGTACGCGTAGATGTAGAAGTACCTCGTTCCTTGTATATCGTTCCAGCTTTCCTGACGATGAAAAGCGGATCGACGAAAGACGTAATTGTAAACGCGTCCTACGCAAACGGAACAAGTGAAGATATCACTTCAAAAGTAGAGTGGTCTTCGGATAATGCAGATGTCGTATTTGCAAGCGGCAAGACCGTATCCGCCTACAAGGCTGGAACGGCGAATGTAACCGCGAAATACGGCGGAAAAACAGCGACACTGGTTGTCGATGTAGATGTACCGCAAAACTTGACCGCAGATATCACGACAGTAGCGATCCCAGTGGGTGGCGCGAAGCAAGTGAAAGTAACGGCTTCTTATCCAGATGGAAGCACTCCTGCTGAAGATGTCACTCAAAAAGTCGTTTGGTCATCCAGTGCTCCGAACGTAGCAAGCGTGCGTCAAGGCTTGATCACTGGTGTGTCCACAGGTGCAGCGACCGTAACTGCTACATACGGAACACGCACAGTGAACATTTCCGTATCGGTTGGCGTCATGCAGACATTGACGGTAGACAAGAAAAAGATCGTGCTTGGCAAAGGCAAGTCCGAAACCGTTAAGCTGACTGCAGCTTACGCAGATGGAACGAACAAGGATGTAACAGATACAGCGACATGGAGCACGGCTTCTGCTGCTGTAGCAGAAGTAATGAACGGGAAGATCACGGCGACAGGAGCAGGGAAAACGACCGTAACAGGTACCTTCGAAGGCAAGTCGGTTTCGATTGCAGTAGAAGTAGACCAAGCGACTAATCTCTCTGTTGATCCTCGCATGATGATCCTGAACGTTAGTGAATCAAAAGATATCAAGCTGAGCGCAACAGACTCCGCTGGCAATTCGGACAATGTGACCAACGATGCAGAATGGTCCTCGTCCTCGCTGAAAGTAGCGGATGTGGTAAACGGCCGCGTAACAGGTCTCTCAAACGGACGTGCGACGATCACCGCGAAATACGGCGGCAAATCGATCAGCATCCCGGTAGAAGTCGGAATCGTGACCAAGCTGGAAGCAAACAAGCGCTTTGTATCTACAAAGTCGAACAGCAACGTACAAGTAACCTTGACAGCTACCTTCTCCGATGGCCGCACCATGGATGTTACCAATCTGGCTGACTGGAAGACGAGCAACTACAAGGTAGCAGACGTAACCAAAGGCCTCGTTTCAGGACGTGCCTACGGCAAAACGACGGTTACAGCGAGATACAACGACAAGAGCGTATCCATTCCAGTCGATGTTGATATGTTGAAATACTTGAAGACAGATGTCGTCCAGCTCGTGATGAGCAAAGGCGAAGTGAAGAAAGTGAGCGCCATCGCGACGTACATGGATGGCTCTGAGCAAGATGTCAGTAAGCCAGCTCTCTGGACCACTTCTCGCCTGTTGGTAGCCGATGTGAAAGACGGCGTGATCAAGGCGACAGGGTCGGGTAAAGCGACAATTTATGTGCAGTATGGTGGGAAGAAGACACCGATTGTGGTGACGGTGAGATAGTGGGTTGATAGAGTAAAGAGGAAAGCCAACCGGTGGAGATCGGTTGGCTTTTTTTGTCTGGACTTTCGGTTTGTAAAAACTAAAAAAGCCACCTTTTACAGGTGACTTCTGAGTTCTATATTATGGTGGAGCCAAGGGGGATCGAACCCCTGACCTCTTGACTGCCAGTCAAGCACTCTCCCAGCTGAGCTATGGCCCCATTAATGTCTAAATACTAACATATGTTGGGTAGATAGTCAATAATAAAATATTTACTAATGAGTATATGGAGTCAACTGACCAGCACAAATTCTTTTCATATAATTGGTAGTATAATCGCATGTGGGGAGAGTGATGCATATGGCAGTAATCCTGTCACTATGCCCCTCTAAGAGCGACACGACCCCAAAAAGAAAATTGTACGCTTATACAACTTGGACGCATTTTAATCGGTTCCTAAATATATGAGGAACCGATTAAATATTACACCTTTTTTTGGAATTTTATTGTCCTTTGCTTTGCCCATTTTATACATTTCTTTTCAATAAAATGATACGATACGATAGAAAACAATATTGCCGTTGTAACACATAAGAGGAACAGCAAAGAGATTGGAATTTTTGCATACAAAAGTTTAAATAGTACCATCATGATTGGAAAATGACATAAATAGATACTATATGAAATTTCTCCTAAGTATACAAATACACTCTTATTTAAAATTGCTTTTACTTTTAGGTTACTCATAGCCATTATAATAAGTATACTAACACCAATTACAACGCCCCAATCTTTTAATAGAAACATCGTATCACTACGAGAAATCACCAAAATTCCAGTAGAGTATAAATATAGAATGATTCCTAATGTGATAAGAAGTCTTCTTTTTAATTTTTTCATATTTCTATATAATCGGATAAGTTCTTCCTGATGCTTAAAAAGTAACATTCCGACCATAAACATAGATGTGAAATGCAGTGTATCAGCATAACCATTATAAAATCCCTCAGCTTTTCCAATGTGCAATATATTAAGGAAAATACTAATTAAAGAAAAGCTCATGGCAAACAGTATCGTTTTCTTCCAACTCTGTTTATAAAAAAGAAGGAATAACAAGGGAAACACGATAGATATACGAATTTCTTGAGCCAATGACCAGATAACCGGATTGTAATTATCTGAAAAAAAGTTGTTGAGAAGCACTAGGTGATTGATAATATCTAATTCTGTTATAGGACCTTGCCACTTATCATAGTACCAATCTCGTAGTCCCGTAACTTCATATGGCGAAAACAAAATAAATAAAGCAAAGGTGATGAACATCCAGACATAATAAGGGATATAAATTCTTACAAATCGCTTAATTAAATATCCCCAATAATTTGTTTTTGAATGATAAATTGCCATTGATAAGACAAAACCACTGAGTACATAAAAAATGATTACAGCTTCTCCACCAGCCCATAAAAATCTAAGAGGTGAAAATTTGATGGAATTAGGCAACGATGGTAGCATTAAAAAAAAATGTCCTATCACCACTGTAATAGCCGCCAATCCGCGTATTGAATCTAATTCTTTTATTCTCTTACTCATAGATGACCCTCCTTGTAAACTTTGCTGTTGATAAATGCCACTATACTAGGTCTGAAGGGGATTCTTATATTTAGGGGTAAATCATATAATACTAATCGAAAGATAAAAGAAACTTTATCTAAAGATTTCTTAAAAATTTCATTTCAAATTTATTGCTGTAATGGGTGTTGCGCTTTGAATTGCCCAGATGCGAACAAGAAAGACCCTTGATATTCAAGGGTCTTTGAGATTGGTTTGTTTTCACGAATTGAATTATTTTCACTGGCAGTGTAGAGGTCAGCGGTTCGATCCCGCTATGCTCCACCATATAAGTAACTATGGAAACGGCAGAGATGCCGCGTTTTTTCTTTTTGTAATATATACCGCGCTTCTCTGAAAAAACAGAGCGAAAAGATACTCTCCCCCCGCTCCGTTCATCATTCTTCTTTTCACAAAATTACAGATTCATCAAACCGCGAAACGCTTTTATCTTCCCCCTGCTAACAGGAATATCTGTCTGGCTGTCATCGTTCATCTTAATCAAATACGTATTATTAAACCACGGAATGATTTCTTTAATATGCTTCACGTTCAAAATATAGTTTCGATGACTTCTAAAGAAAGAGCGGGACCGGTTCAAAATCTCCTCCAGCTCATTTAAGGACAAGTCGCACTTGTCGATACTCTCTTTAGTCGCCACATATAAATCTTTCTCCCGCACAAACGCAAAGTAAATCTGCCCTACAGGGATCGGGATGATCTTATTGGTCTTCCGGATGCAGACATGCTCTTCCATCGGGGGAACTGTTGAGGTGCGGGCATTCATGGTCGATCGGTTCCTCAGTGTCCTTACTTTTTTGATCACATCGTCCAATTTCGATTCCATGATCGGTTTGGTTAAATAACCCACAGCCAGCGTGGAAAAAGCCTCCAGAGCGTGTTCATGATAGGCAGTCGAAAAAACGATCAATGGGGGATTGGACATCTGATTCAATGTTTTGGCAAATTCAAGCCCATTCATCCCGGGCATCTGAATATCAAGCATAAGCAAATCAGGCTCGGAATTGATAATATGAGGCAATGCTTCAAGCGGATTGGTATAGATTGCGTCCACCTGGATATCAATATACTTTTTCAGCAAATATTCCAATTCGGAACAAATGGCTGGCTCGTCATCAATAATGATCGTTTTCAGGAGCATCTGGATGCACTTCCTTTTCAAATGCGGATAACGGAGCGACAAAGGATACTACTGTTCCCAAACCGGGCTTGCTTTGAATCGTGAGGCCATACTTTTTGCCATAAATGGATCGAAGCCGTGAATGGACATTGACAAGGCCGATCCCTTTCGATTGGCTGTTCCAGATTTCGTCCAAACGCTCTTCACTGATTCCAACTCCATTGTCTTCAATGCTGATTTTCACTTCTTGGTTGTACAGTTCTACTCGAATTGTGAGCAGACAGTCGCTAACTTTTGGGGAAAGTCCATGGTGAATGGCATTTTCCACGATCGGCTGCAAAGTCAGGACAGGCAGTTTGCGCTCCAGCAGAGATTCGTCGATCTCCATGTTCACCTTTAATCGGTTGCTAAATCTGACCTTCTCGATTTCCAAATACGACTTGATTCCGTCCAGTTCTTCCTGCAAGCTGTGATGATTTCCCTTGCTTTTCAAATTGCGCCTGAAGATGTCACTTAAATGACCGATCAAGTTTCTCGCCTGATCAGGGTCTGTACGACAATAGGACATAATCGTCCCCAAGGTGTTGAACAGAAAATGCGGATTGATTTGTGCTTGCAGGGCGCTCACTTCAGCCTGCTTCCGCATTTTCGCTTGATGCTCGATCTCCGCCAGTTCAATTTGGACTGACAGCAGCTTGGCCAGGCCGTCCACTAACTTCTCATTGGTCTGGGACGTCTTGGAGGAGGAGGTTTTATAGTAGAATTGCAACGTCCCGATTTTCTGGTTTTGATGATACAACGATGCGGCGCTGATCGATTTTAGGCGAGGCGGATGCGGAAGAGCAAAATCTTTGTCGCACCATACCCCTGTAGGGTGGGTCAAAACAGCCTCCGCTACTTGTGTGCACAGCGTCTCTTTCTGCAAATGATTTTCCAGTTCATGGCCTTTTGCGCTAAGCAGCTTTTCGCGGTCGGTAATGGCGACTGCATCCACCCTGGCTATTTCACGGATGATTTCAGCGGTTTTTTTTGCAGAATGTTCATTTAGACCCGTCCGCAGATGAGGCAATGTTTGGCTTGCAATCGACAAGGCCAGGTTTGCCCCCAATGCGCCGGACTGGTCTTGCATCATTTTGAGATTTTGGAAAACGCGCGTGAAGAGCAGCAGTCCCGCAATGGTCATAATGGTGGTCGGGATCGCAATTTTTACTTCCAGGTCGAGTGCCGCAGAAAAAGGCTTGGCCATGAGAAGCACCAAAACTTTTTGAATGAGCTCGGCAGTAATGCCAATCAGTACGATATGCTGCCATTTCAGTCGCAGCATATTCATTTTCGTACTTACGATCCCGGCCAAGTAGCCGTTCATGACGGTCGAGATGGCACAGGCGAATGCGGTAAATCCACCTAGCGAATAGCGATGAATACCTCCGATAAGGCCGGCAAAAAAACCGACAACAGGCCCCCCGATCAACCCGCCCGCGACGGCACCGACAATGCGCGTATTGGCAAGAGCGTCATCGACCCGTAGCCCGTTCTCCGTTCCGATTACCGACAGGAACCCGAACAGCGTAGAGAGGATCACGATCCGCATCCAGTTGTTTTTCCCGTACATGATGTTCCGAAAGTAATCCAGTTGGCCGATGATAAGGGCGATGACTGCGATTACAGAGATGTTTTCAAGCAGTCCCAGAAGCATAGTGATTGTCATAACAGCCGCCTCCCTATGAAAAAGGGTAGCCCGATCCGGCCGAAAAATCAATGTAACTCAACTGGGTTTTTCGGCAGTTCAGATGCCGTTTTTGCATATTCGGAAGTATTCAATAGATTCTAGCAAAACAAACAACTTAGAATAAGAACAGTTCTTCGAGAATCCATCCGGGTCAATATGTAACCCCTTTCAAAGCAAACAATGCCCCCATCATTCTTGAGAAAAGGTATTGTTTCAATTGAAAGCGGTTAAACTATCCCAATTGCGAATGGATTCGGGTCAATCATAAGGAGGGGACAGCAATGAAGTCATCAAGTGATCGTGCAGATACGCGGCGCATCACAAGCAACATCTTTAAAGGTTCACTGGGGAACCTGATTGAATGGTACGACTGGTACGTATATGCAGCTTTTGCGGTGTATTTCTCGTCTCAGTTCTTTCCAAAAGGAGACGCTACCAGCCAGTTGCTGAATACTGCCGCTGTTTTTGCTATTGGATTTTTAATGAGACCGATTGGGAGCTTGCTCCTGGGCCGATACGCTGACCGTCATGGGCGCCGTGCCGCGTTGACGCTGTCTGTTACCATCATGGCAGGTGGTTCTCTGGTGATTGCCGTAACACCAAACTATGAAACTATCGGCGTGTTTGCTCCTATTATTCTCGTTCTTGCCCGCCTGCTCCAAGGTCTTTCGCTTGGCGGAGAATACGGAACATCTGCAACGTACTTGTCCGAGATGGCTGCGAGTGGTCGTCGAGGGTTCTATTCTAGCTTTCAATACGTTACGCTGATCAGTGGACAATTGTTGGCGTTGGGTGTGCAAATTATCCTGCAGCAAATACTCCCGGAAGAAGCCATGATGGCATGGGGCTGGCGAATTCCTTTCATCATCGGGGCATTTGGAGCAGTAGCCGTGTTGTGGCTGCGCCGCAGTATGGACGAATCGGAGCAGTATACCAAAATGGAGTCGAAAAACAAGGAGAAGGCGGGTACGCTTCGGGAGTTGATGAAGCATCCGAAGGCGGTACTGGCAGTTGTTGGCCTTACGCTCGGAGGAACTATCGCCTTTAACACCTACACGACCTATTTGCAAAAATTCATGGTGATTACGGTAGGAATGCCGAAAGAAGTAGTCAGCTGGATTAACTTTACCGCATTGCTCGTATTCGTCGTCATGCAGCCGCTTGCTGGTATGCTGTCCGACCGAATTGGACGGCGCCCGTTACTGATTGGTTTCGGTATTCTTGGAACATTGTGGACTGTACCGATGTTTTTGCTCCTGGAACAAACGACTAGCCCATATGTCGCTTTCTTGCTGATGCTGTCTGGTCTTATCATTGTTACTGGCTATACGTCCATCAATGCGATCGTGAAAGCCGAGATGTTTCCTACCGCCATTCGCGCGCTGGGCGTAGGCTTTCCATACGGGGTGACCGTCGCGATCTTTGGAGGAACAGCGGAGTTCATCGCGCTATGGTTTAAAAGTATCGGAAACGAGTCTCTCTTCTATTACTATGTAGCAGCTTGTATTGCCATAAGCCTCCTCGTTTACTGGCGTATGGGTGAGTCGTCGAAAAACTCCCAGATCGAAGCAGAGCTAAATGCTGCAAAGGATTAGATTGAAGAATAGAGGAGCAACGAAAAACGGCAGAGATGCCGTTTTTTTTTGCATGTACCGAACTGAAAAGATTGCATTTCAAAATTCCAGCTTTTATAATGAGTAAAAACTCACTCAAAAAACGAGGTCCCCCAATGCCCCGCACCAAAGAACAATACGAACAAATGCGCAATGCAACCAAACAGAAAATACAATCAGCAGCCATGCAGCTATTCGTTCAAAAAGGTTTCGGGTCTACGAATGTCCAGGACATTGCGGATACGGCTGGCATCAGCATCGGGCTTTTGTACCGACATTACAAATCGAAAGAAACCTTGTTTGACGACCTGGTGGATTACGCGCTTGCAGGATTGCAGAAAAACATCGATTTTTTCGTGTCGACTGTTTCACCCAAACAAGCATTGGATCAGTTTCTGAAAGAAGTTCACAACGACATGACGACAGGCGAAGAGTTTGCGAATTTGCTGATACTGATGGCGCAATCGTTTCTATCGGGAGGAGGTACAAGCGTCAAACAAACCGAGGTAGCTCGCCTTAGCGACAAGTTGTTTCACGCCACAGCACAGCTTATCAAAAAGGGTCAGGCACTCGGTGAATTCCGATCAGGGGACCCAGATGAAATGGTCGTATTTTTTTATTCGACGCTCCACGGCCTAGCTATGATGAAAATGATGCGAAAAAACCACTTCACGATGCCTTCCCGCGTCATCCTCACTTCTTTTCTGTATAAGGAAGGAGAATAGCCGTACATGTTTACAGTGATCAGGGCGGATCAAGTAGAATTCGATGCAAGAGAGCAAATGTCTCAGATTTTTGCGGAGGGATTCACGCAGTGGCTTGGCTTTTTTTCCAATGACAAGCAAACCATTGCCAGAGCTTTTGCTCACATGTTCGTTTTGAATCAATTTTATGTAGCGGTAACGGATGATCGCAAACTAGCTGGCATGGCCGCATGCACGGATGGCACTATCTCTTCAGTAAAGCTCAATCAAAAAGAGCTGCGAAAACACTTGGGATTCTATAAAGGTACCCTCGCCGGACTCTTTTTGAAAAAAGAATTTGAAGCCACGCTGGTAGATCCTTCTCCCGACAAATGCTCAATCGATTTCGTCGGAGCGGCTCCCGAATTCAGAGGGCAGGGGGCGGCAATGATGATTCTCCGTTATATGATGGAAAATACCCCGTATGAACAATTTCTCATCGAAGAAGTAGCAGATACGAATATTCCCGCTATGAAGCTATACCAGAAATTAGGGTTCCAAGTATATAGCCGGAAGCCTGTCCCTTTAAAGAGAGCTCAAAAAATTGGAATCAATCATTTTATATCGTTGAAATACGAAAAATCGCTCAAGGGATAGATGATCCTCTGAGCGATTTTTCGTATTTCCGCGCCGATCTCGTACGAACGCAAAAAAGAAAGCCACTCTTACGCGGACAGAAGGTTTTCCCTTCTCTTTTAGAGCCTCCTAAACGGCCTGCAGGGGCTTTCCAGTCACGGGAATCAACGCGCTTGTTACGGGATGACCCGAAACTGATGGGAATACTAGATCGCATGAGAAGTTTAAGGACAACGGGAAGTTAGGGGAGGAATATACAATGCAGGCACTTCAAAACGTTATTAACTATCAAGATAAACAGATTCGAGTAGTGGTAAAGGATGGAGAACCTTGGTTTGTAGCCCGTGACGTTTGCGCTGTCCTTGAGATTGTAAACAGCAGAGACGCAGTTGCTCGACTTGACGAGGATGAGAAGGGTAGCTTTGGCGGAAATGGCGCGCATCAGAACAGAAGTTATCTGGATCAATCCAGTGGCAGCTGATCAAGTGGGGCAGCAGACAATCTTCTCGCTGCCCGGCATATAGCGGATGGATACAAAATGCTCATTATATAAAAAAGCCCATCCTATCTAAGGATGGACAAGGTTGAAGGAAAATTATTCAAACACCGGACGCAAGAAACTTCGCTCGTAACTGATGATGCACTTTGTTTGCTCTGCGAGTGAGAAGGCAAGTTGGCAATCTTCATCGACCAGTATTCTCTTTCGATAATCCTCATATTCTGCCAAACTAGGAAAACTAAATAAGGCATAAGCAATATTATTAGCACCTTCATGAGGAAGGAAATAGCCATGATGATGTCCGCCAAACTTGTTGACAAGAGGTATCCACATCTTTGCATATTCTTCAAAAACACTTACCTGATATGGATCAATAACATATTTCAAGTAACAAGTGACCATTTTTCCACTCCCTAATGGTTTTTCCTAAATCTTACTGTACATCAGTATTAGGAACAAGAGGGGATATGGTTCTACAAAATGTGTATTTAAAAAAGACTTTTAATAAAAGTCTCGTGGATTTGAATCACATTCTATTTTTAAAGCCTTAAACCAATTTCTCAGGAATGTTCGTGTATCTGAGACTGTTATAGCAACATCGCCTTTTTGAATATCGATGTATAGGCTATAGCCTCCATCAGATTTAGACTCAATTGGAATCAAGTCAATGAATTCGTTAAAATCTTTTACTGCTTCGGTGACTCTATCCATTTGTGGTTTTGTTACATCACTTACAATCATCAAAAACTGTCTCTTCAACAATACACCCCATTGTTTTTATTTTCATTATATCACAGTAATGAAAACCGGGTGGGAAACGACAAGTTGGCAACTTATCGATCTTATCAGAAGTGAAAGAGATATGTGTCGATGGGTTTATCAAAAACAATCGATTTGTTAAATGGGATCAGCAGGTAAGTTTGAAAAAATGTCGGTATCCCGTACGCAATAGATACCGGCCTCCACTTCTATTCAAGTGTATAGTCGTAGCGAATGAAGCCTTTATGATGAGCAATTTTGTCATAGAGAGCACGAGCAGTGAAATTGTCCTGGTGGGTTTGCCAGTACAGTGCAGAAGCTTTTTGTTCTCGAGCAGCTTGAGCGACCCGTTCTATAAGGGCGCGGGCCACCCCATGTCCGCGAGCAGTTTCGTTAACGAAGAGGTCTTGCAGGTAGCACACATCTACTTTCCAGACCGTAGGCTGAAAAACGTAGTGGGTGATACCGATCAAGTTTCCATGAAGATGCGCACCGAAACCGAATATCCTATCGCCAATGAGCAGTCGGTTCCAGATCTCATCGTATGTGGAATCTGGGAGCTCTGTCTCGTAAAAGGCTTTGTAGCTTCGAGCCAATACGTCCCAACGCTTGCGATCCTCTGCTCTTAGCGGAGCGATATCAAGCATGATACTCTTGTTCGTTTTTTCAGCCATTTGAAAATCAAACCTCCTAGTTGTCATCATTAAAGATTTAATAAGCATATTATCACGAATCTTTCACTTAATAAGGATGCAGAAAATCGTTTCAATACCAGGTCAGGGTTAAGTCAAAATGTTGCTTTTGTAGTTGGAATACTACTGGGGATTGGGAGAAAGAGAGTTTTTAGCAAAACATTACTTATTGTTTAGTCAGAAAAGATCCATCGTTCTCCATAACTGCGAATAAATTGCTCGTTCTCTGGTGTTTCTTCTATAGGTACACCTGATCCTGTCTGAGTTTGTATATGTATTGCAAACGGCCCATTTACACCACGGTACCAGGCAGTATATTCACCTCCGTTTTTTGTGTAGGTTACTTTATAAAATTGATGCCCTGCCTCCAGCTTACCTCGCCCATTTTCGGAATAGACGGGGAACGGTGTTGAATCTAAGGAAACACTTCGATACTAATTACAGCGCCACCCTTGGAACCAATGAATTCCTGAATCACTTCTTCATGAGAAGATTTTCCAGCAAAATATGAATAGAGAGTAAAAATAAGAGCACCCAAGATTACGTCACAGGGAGTAATAGGTTTCACTGATTTAACAAAAGAGAAAAAATGAAAAGCAGCATCCCAAATAGGGAGTGCTGCTAATAATTATGGGACGTACTGCTCTGTAATTTTTGTGACGCCCCCATTTGTTACTTCAATGTGGAAAGGTAGCTGATAAGGAATTCCTTTGGATTGCACAAACTTGCTAAAAGTATCGGCGTTTACTGATTCATTCCAGTGTAAATCCCCATCTTTTGTAGAGTTGGTTTGAAGAGTAAACGAAGCTTCTGGAGAAATTTCAAACGTCCTAATTTTAGGGTTACTATTGCGAATGTAATATGGTGCTGGATAGTCCTCTTTCACTAAGGGATGATCTTGACGATAAGCTTTAACTGCTTCCTCACCGAAAAACCATTGCACATAGTCAAGCGTGACTACTAATTTTCCATTTTTCACTTGTAGAGTTTTCACATAGGCCATTGATTTTTCAATGGTATTGCCTTGTTTATCTTTGCTACTAGTTGGAATAATTACTGAGGAAGGAGCAGGTGCAGTTGTTTGTTGTTGTGAACCTGCATAAGCCTCAGTACCAAGCAATGAACATAAAATCAGAGAAGAAAGGAGCACATATGATTTTTTCATAACAGAGTGTCATTTCCTTTCTATTTACATGTAATACCATACATAATTAGTAAGACGACAAACAAATTAGAACAGTGCTGAGCGAACTCCCGAAACCCTGTTGAGTTAGGCGATTTCATGCAGCTGGCAAAACAGAACAATGTGCAGGTGGTGTTTGCTGAGTAAATCAGTGATGGAACTGATGCCCCTCAGATCGAGGAGCACCAGCTCTGCGGAACTAGCTGTCTAGTGACGATCTGCAAACAACTGTCTCAAAATGGCATGGCTCATTTCGGTAACACGCTCGAAAACAAAAGCTACTTGGTCAAGGTAATCACCTCCTTCCGCACTTACCGTAGCAGGAAGGAGGTGGGACATATCATGGGCTTACCGCGAGGGGGAATTGGAAAGATGAGCGCACAGGTACAAGAACAATTGTCATTTCTGCAACCGGCTGATGAGAGAGAAGTCAGAAAAGCAGTTGTGAAAGAATTGAAATCATACAAAGCCCTCCGTGTTGCTGTTCAGAACAAGAAAGAGCAAGTGGAGAAGGGCATCGAGCAATTGTTCCCTCGGCTGCAGCTTTCAGAGACACAGAATGAGTTGAAAGCGAAGCAGATCGAAAGAGCACTCGAGTATTCGCTCGATGAGGTAGAGCGACAGATCAACGAAGAGAAGTATCTGAGCACATCCAGGGTGAAGGACATCAATGTATATCTGGACTTAGGTCTGACAAAAGACCAATTCTACACAAAAAAGAACGAGGCAATTATGCAAATTGCTACGGCACTCGGGATGATCTGAGTGCCCTTTTTATTTTTCGTGAAACAAGACTGTATTGGCAATAAATTTTGATTACGAGTATTTGCTACGCTACGGGCAGATTCGTTTAAGATCAAGCGCGGAGAAGCGTATCACAAATAGCGGTAAAGCAAAAAATTGAAGTAGAGATTAGCATTGAAGGTATCCTTGCAGTGTGAAAAAAGACAAGCTCTTCCCCTAAACCGGGAAGAGCTTGCCGTCTTTTAAGCTTTATCCGGCAATAACGAGCTGACAATTAAAGACAACGTTTGCCTGTATACCGCATGCGCCGATTGTACATCTCCTAAGTGTCCTCCCATGTAAAGATGAATGACGCCATGGAGCGAAGCCCAGAATACGCGGATAACTAATTCAGTGTCATACTGGACAGGGATGAGACCTTGCTTTTGCGCATTGCTGATCACCGTCAATAATTGCCGCATGGCCGTTACGGTACCATTTAGGCTTTCCTCGTCCGGTTTGAAATCCGCGAATGCGCCTCCGAACATCAGTTTATAATAACTGGAGTAACGCTGCCCGAATTGCCAAAAGGCTTCGCCTAAATTCTGCAAATGCTGCGCCGGATCAGCAGCTTGCGGCGTCCCCTCGAATTCGTTAGCGAGAAGCTTACAACCGTCCAGATACAGCTGCTGAGCCAAGCCCTCTTTATTGACAAACAAGTTATAAATGATTTTTGTCGAGCAATCCATTTTCTGCGATACTTTACGCACCGTAACGGCTTCCGGACCCTCTTCTTGCAAGAGCGTTGCCGCAGCGTCAACAACGAGCTTGCGGAGATTTTCAATATTTTGCAAGCGGGCTTCTTGGTAGGTTTTCAACACTCGTGAGTTTGCATTGGAGGAGATATCTTGATCGCTCATAATCATCACCTTCGGATATCAAGTTATCGTCAGGAAACAAAGTTTCTGACGCTCTTGCAAGGAATTTTATACAGTTGTTAAGCGGTTGTCAATGAGACGGTAGATGTTCAAGGATATTCAAAGATCATATTGACTTTCTAGAAAAGCCGAGATACAATGAATTCGCTTGGAAACATCGTTACCGAATGGTATGGTGATTACCACGTTCCTTGAGAATCGGGAATAATTACTTTTGCTCATTCGGTAACACTGTTTCTATATTATAACATAGTATCTAGAAGGGGAGTAGCGATATGACGATTCAAGGTAAATGGGCGCTTATCACGGGAGCTTCTTCCGGTATTGGAGAGCAATTCGCGAGACAACTGGCCAAACAAGGCAGCCATTTAGTACTCGTAGCCCGATCGAAGGGCAAACTTGAGAGTCTGGCATCAGAGCTCAGAAAGATGTATAGCATCAAAGCCGAGGTTATCGCTATGGATCTTGCGAAAGAGGGCGCACCCAGCGAGTTATATCAGCAATGTCGACTTTTGAAAGTGGATATCGAACTGCTGGTCAACAATGCAGGCTTTGCTACGCATGGTTTGTTTGACCAAGTGTCAGGCGAGCGTCAACATGAAGAAGTTATGCTCAATGTCGCCGCTGTTGTAGATATGACCCACTTGTTTTTGCCGGACATGTTGCGTAAAAGTTCAGGTACAGTTATCAATGTTGCTTCAACCGCCGGATTTCAACCACTTCCCTATATGGCCGTATATGGGGCAACGAAAGCTTTCGTCCTGTCGTTTACTCAAGCGTTATGGTTTGAAAACCGCAACCGCGGCATTAAATTCTTCGCACTTTGTCCCGGTGCGACGGACACGAGTTTCTTTAATGTCGTAGGAGCAGAAGAAGCCTCCGTCGGAAAGAAAGACACTCCGGAAAGAGTCGTAGAGGTTGCACTTCGTGCGTTGAAGGAAGGGAAAGTGTACGTCGTTCCGGGTGTACAGAATTATCTCGGGGCGCAGTTATCGCGATTCATTACACGAAAACAAAGTCTCCGGCTTGTTGGAAGCATGATTCGTCCGCGTGAAGGATCCAGCAGCAATAATAAGAATCCGGGTAATCAATCTGATCTTGCAGGGAGGACAATTCGATGAAAGCTATACAGCTGAAAAACGGCTTCGGCTTCGAGGAATTAACCATAACGGAACTAGACATACCAACGCCAGGACCTAAGGAGGTACTGATCCGCATGAGGGCAGCTTCTCTCAATTACCGTGATCTAGTGATCCTCAGCGGATTAATGCCGATCGAAGTCAAATTTCCCTTCATTCCATTATCAGACGGAGCGGGAGAAATTGTAGCCGTTGGCCAAGGAGTAACAAGGTTCCAGGTCGGACACCGAGTAGCGGGTAATTTTCAACAGCGATTCATTGCCGGCAGCCCAAGACCTGGGGTGTTAGAAGAAAGCCTGGGGGGGCCGTTGAACGGAATAGCGGCCGAGTATGTCGTTCTACATGAAGATGGAGTCGTCACTATTCCCGATCACCTCACTTATGAGGAGGCCTCAACCTTACCGATCGCGGCATTAACCGCATGGAGCATGCTAATCGAATATGGCGGTTTGCAAGCGGGTGATACCGTGCTGCTGCAAGGAACGGGCGGGGTATCCATCTTCGGGCTTCAATTCTCGCTTATGGCCGGAGCACGAGCCATCATCACTTCGAGCAGCAACGCCAAGCTGGAACGAGCAAAAGCTCTTGGCGCATGGCAAACGATCAATTATTCGGAAGCTCCCGATTGGGATAAAGCGGCGTTAGAGTTGACTGGCTGCGGCGTCGATCATGTTCTGGATGTTGGAGGAGCGGCAACGATGGGGAAATCCATAAATGCGCTTCGCACTGGAGGGACCTTGAGTATGGTCGGGTTCTTATCGGGCTTGACCATTCCGGAATACGATGTCTCCAGCATTTTGCAGAAAGCCGCAACTGTTCGCGGCAGTCAAGTCGGCAACCGAGATCACTTCGAAAAGATGAATCGGGCGATTGCCCATCATCGTTTATATCCCGTCATCGACCATGTATTCCCGCTGGCCCGAATTGGAGAAGCAATCGCGCTCTTGGCTGAAGGAAAGCAATATTTCGGTAAAATCGTAGTCCAAATCTAAAATCTCGCTTATATGAAAAAGGAGACACACTAATGCCTAATACACAAGTTCGACCCGTTAAATCTACTGAAGGCGTGAATCGTCCTAAACGTTCACTACGTGCTAGGATATGCAGATGGGGGCTATCATCGCTGCTCGCGGTGCTCGTTCTAGGAATACTCATTTTCTTGCTTGTACCTTCACCGATCAAACCGGCAAAATGGTCAGCACCGACGGCCCCCTCTTTTGAGGAAGCGGGTCCGTGGAAACAAAACAATAAACTCAGCTCGGCTCAGCTTGTGACTGATGCCCCTCAATTCCCTGAATTCATTACATTCGATAAAGAAGGTCAGCTATATACAGGAGATTCAGATGGGAAGATTTACAAGGTTCCTTTCGATGCAGAAGGAAATCCGCAAAAAGCCCAAATGTTTGCAGACACCAAAGGAACTCCTAATGGGCTTATATTCGATGCCAAAGGCGATTTGATCGTTACTGATGTCAAGAGGGGACTGCTGTCTATTAACCCATCCGGGAGCATAGAGGTATTGGCTGATCAAGTGGACGGTAAGCCGATCTATCTAGCTAACGAGCTTGATATTGCCAAGGACGGCTCCATTTATTTTTCTGATACTTCGAATTATGGTAGTGTGACCTTCAAAGAAATTGCCGAGAACAAGCCGCATGGACGTTTGCTGAAGTACGATCCAAAGACCAAGCAAACGACCGTTCTGTTAGAAGGCCTTTATTTTGCAAACGGAGTTGCCTTGTCTGCGGATGAAGATTTTGTGCTTGTGGCGGAATCGTATCATTATCAATTGACTAGATACTGGCTTAAAGGACCGAAGAAGGGTACATCTGATATTTTCGTAGACAATCTCGCAGGTTTTCCAGACAACATTACGCGTGATGATCAAGGTCATTTCTGGGTCGGTATCTTCACGACTCGCATTTCTTTTGTAGATCAGATGCATAGCAACCCTTGGTTAGCCAGTACCATGGCCAAATTGCCGGAGTCGCTGCTTAGCGGCGCAAGCGCACCGGCGAAGCATGGGCTTGCTATGGAGCTCAGCCCGCAGGGAGAGCTTATCGGAAGCTGGCATGATCCGGAAGGCAAACTGTATGGCGTAACTACGGCTGTAAGCCATAACGGTTATTTATATATAGGAACGGCACCGGGAGGCAGCAAGGGTGTTCATCGCGTGCTTTTAACAAAATAATGTTGGAATTTGGGAGGGTGTGAAATGAATCTGGATGATTTGGAGCTATCTTGGAATGAGAAGTAGAGTCTGATCGGCAAAGTGGCCTTAGTGAAAGGCGCTAGCAGTAGCATCGGGGCATCGATCGCCAGGAAACTGGCAAAGCGCGGCGCCCATGTGACGGTCGTGGCACGTCGGCGGGATCGATTGGATGAGCTGGTTCAGGAATTGCATAAAGAGGGATTGTACGAGGTTATCGCAGTACCTGCTGATATTCAAAAGGCTGAAGAAGTACAGCATGTGGTCAATAAAACGATTAACCGCTGGGGCCGTCTTGATATTATAGTCGCCAATGCCGGATTTGGGTATCGAAGTCCTTTGGTAGAAGTGGATCAGGAAAGATGGGAGGAGCTGTACAGGACGAGTGTACATGGTCTTATGTTGACGCTGCACTACGGGCTTCCGCCGATGCTGGGTCAGGGCAAGGGAGATGTCATCATCATTAAAGCGTTCGAGATTCGGAAGCAGTCAAATGGTGAAGTCAAACTCAAAGCTATTGCTGATCAACTCGGCATATCAGAGGGAACAGTACGAGGCTGGAAGAACAAGGACAAATGGGAGACTTCTTGTAGCACACACAAGGATCCTCTGGTAATTCAAGTAACACTGGAAGACGACGAACTGTATGATCAGGCAGTTAGTATTGTAGTAGAAGCACAAATAGCTTCTGCAAGCCTCCTGCAACGGCGTATGCGGATTGGATACACCCGCGCAGTTAGGCTTGTTGAACTGATGGAGCAGCAGGGTATTGTCGGCCCTTATGAGGGCAGCGCACCGCGCAAGGTGTTCCAAAAGGCAGCACCGTCACCTCAGCCAACGAAGACAGATACTGTTTCAAGACCAATGCAACGTTCCAATCAAACGGAACGAAACGCTCCAAACGTTCCAAAAGTTACGGAACGTTCCAAACATGTAATAGAACGAATCAATCCTCCACCAGAAGTCGATAACGAAGACGGGTCTCTGACTGAAAAGCAGAGGCTTTTTGTTTTAGAGTACCTTCGTGACTTTAACGCCACCCGAGCAGCTATGGCTGTCGGCTACAGTAAGAAAACAGCCTATTCCATCGGATGGGAGAACTTGAGGAAACCTCAGATTCAGGCAGAGATCAAGTGTCAGAAAGAAGCAATGACAGATGAGTTCGGAATGAGTGTGCAACGAATTGTGGCAGAGTACATGAAGATTGCCTTTGCTGACATTTCTGAGTATGTGGAGTTTGGACAGCAGGACATCCCAATGTGTACTGAAGAGGGCCAGCCTATAAATGATCCAGAGACCGGTGAACAGATGACTTACAAGCGAAATTACATTGCTTTCCGGAATAGCGAAGAGGTCAACGGCACGTTGATAAGTGAGTGTCAAGCTACTTGACAAAATGAAGGCGCTGGAGAAGCTGGAGAAGTATCTTGGCTTCATGACAGAAGAGCAGAAGATGATGAGCGAGATTCAGTGAAAGAGTGGGTTAATGGTATTCAAGAGATTGCAGCTCGGCGTCGAGGGAAGGTAACTGCAAATGAGTAGCAAGCCATATAATGTCGTACTAGACTTGCTAGAATTGTACTGGGATGATCCAGTTGCTTTCGTCGAGGATACTTTGGGTGTTGAACCAGACGATTGGCAACAAGAAGTATTGTATGCTTTTTATTTTTGTAAAAAAGGAAGGATGGAGCTCTGCCCCATCCTTCCTTTTTACCCTTGCCCTACAATCTTCTTCAAGCGTCCCACCAGCGGGATGACAATAACTGCTGCTACAACCACCTGCAAAACGTTCCCCGGAATGGAGCCAAACGGCTGAATCCAGTTCCCGTAAAGAATAACCTCAACAAAATAGTAGCCCACGATCTTAATCACCAATGCAGCGGCAACTGCGAGTGCGTACACAAATACCCGATTGCCAGGCACCTTTTCGGCGATGAGGCCAGCTACATAGCCCATTGCACCTACGATTACGAAGGTAAACGGTGCCCATGCTGTCCAACCGGAGATAAGGTCAAAGAGGCCCATACCAAAAGCTCCAGCGATAGCACCTGTTTTTCTGCCATACACAAAAGCTGCGATTAAAAGAGGCACGTTACCGAGATGGATGAGGCCACCGTTCCCCATGATCGGGAGTCGTAAATTGATAAACATGGTGGCTGCGAGTGTAAAAGCGATAAAAAGTGCGTTAATAACCAAGGTTTTCGTCTTTGTTGCTTTTCTTGATGAAAAAGTAGAATCCATATGATAGCCTCTTTCTTATTATTTTTACTATTATCATACTCAGAATCAGCTACATAATAAATACACTTTGCACGATTTATTTGCCTAGGTAAATCATTCCAGCGAAAGAGATACGCTGGATAAAGGCCTGTGATAAAATATGGCTGTAAAAATGGACCCAGATATCTTGGACAGGAAGCAGGTGCAAAGACAGTGACAGATTTGGATAAACTAGCCGAAGTTTTTGCTAGTGGTTCCTCCGAGATAGTAAGTACGTACCGTTTAGTCATCCAGCCGAACCGTATATTGCGTGAATTTAGGACGGTATGGCATGGTTTTCTGTTTACGACTCGCGGAGCAGCTAGAATGTGTGTGAATGGAACTGTCTACGAATTACATCCAGGATCCGTATTTCATGCAGCGCCAGATATGCTGTTGGATACGCAAGTCATTGGCGAAGCAGAGTTCGAGTACTATTTGCTTACGTATCGATTGGACAAGTCAGGGGATGAAGCTAGTGCTCATGAATGTGACGCACATTTCAAGCTGGAACCGGGAGCGAATCCAAGAGTGACCGAATTGCTGATGATGCTTCATCAGAGAGCCCACGTAGTTGACGGAATTGGGAGGCTTCGTATCAAGGAATTATTTCTTGGCATCATACATCAGGTTTTGGTGGGGTGCAAGCATCGAGAGACTGAGAGTTCTCCTAGTAAAAAGGTGATAGAGCAAGCCGTTGCATACATAAACGGACATTATATGAATCCACTGACAATCGATGAATTGGCGGAGCTGCATGCAATGACTCCCAAGAGCTTCTCTTACTACTTTCACAAATATACGGGGGTCCGTCCAATCGATTATGTCATCTTGTATCGGATGGAGAGAGCGAGTGAATTACTTCTAACCGGCAATTATTCCATCCGTGATGTAGCCTTCAGTGTGGGGTACGACAATCCACTGTATTTCAGTAGAGTTTTTAAAAAGAAATTCGGGGTTTCTCCCTCTGCTTACATAAGTCAATGAGCGCTTCTTTCGTCGCTCGTTTAAATAATGATGCATGTAAAATTTGGGATTTGTGTATTTGCATTTATACCAGTCCTTGTTACACTACTGGATGATAATGAGAATCATTTTTATTATCGTGTAGGAAAGGTAGGTAAAAATGATGGAAAGCAGACAATTATGCATCGGATTATCCTTAAACACAACGTGGATGAAGGGGGAAGGATGGCGACACCCGGACAGCGATGTGGAAAAAATGGATTCCATCGACTATTACATTGCAGTGGCAAAAATGGCGGAGGAGGCAAAGCTCGATTTTCTTTTCAGGGCTGATTATCTATATGTTCATCCGCAGATGATAGGCGATTCCGTTAATTTTGGGAGTCCTGACCCTACGATGATGTTCGCTACGATTGCTAGGGAAACCGAGCGGATCGGACTGGTTACGACGATTTCTACGACGTTTAATCCGCCGTATGTTGTTGCTAGGCAGCTTCAGTCTCTACATTGGCTGAGTAATGGTCGTGCTGGCTGGAATATTGTCACTTCTATTGAAGGAGCCGAAAATTTCGGTGATGGCCCCATGCCGTCTCCTGAAGAAAGATACGCGAAAGCCATGGAATTTACGGATGTTGTGCGCAAGCTATGGGACAGCTTCCCGCAAGAAGCCATTGTGATTGACCGCGAGTCTGGCGTGTTTTCTGACAGGGACAAAATCTCCCCGATTCATCATTCAGGCGAGTTTTTCAGTGTCAAGGGACCGCTTACTTTGCCAGGCCATCCATCGGGATCGATTCCTTTCTTTCAGGCAGGCGCGTCAGATACAGGACGGACGTTTGCCTCCAGAGTCGCAGATGCCATTTTTGTAGCGATGCCAGACATCGAATCGGGAGTGGAGTTGCGTAGGGATCTGAGGAGAAGAGCCGAGGAACAGGGCCGTAGTCCCGATGCCATCAAAGTGTTGCCGGGATTGTATTTTTTCTTGGCTGACACTCGTGAGGAAGCTCAGGAATTACACAAAGTGGCACACGCAAATTTGAGTACGGAGCGCAGACTTGCATCGTTAAAATCAGTGCTGGGTCTCGATGCAAGCGGTTTTGCTTTGGACCAACGCGTAACTGCTGATATGCTTCCTGATGCGAATCAGCCCGTCCGTAGCCGAACACATGCCGAGCTGTTGCGCCGATATATCACCATCCATCAACCTACAGTAGAAGAGGTGTTGGCAAGGCCAGAGGTTGTCGGATCTGCTCACTGGGTTTCTGTTGGAACAGTTGAAGACGTGTTGAGCGATATCCTGGAGCGGTTTGAGGCTGGAGCGATCGACGGATTCATTGCACTTCCAGGCGGATCAGAAAAATCGATGGCCCTGTTCTTTGACAAGCTGATGCCGAAATTGGTTGAAAGAGGCTTGTTTAGAAGCGAATATGCGGGCGTCACTTTGCGAGAACATTTAGGAATGAGATAAGCCTTGGAAAAGGGGTTCAGGAGAAAAATGAACAAAAAAGTAATGCTGGTTGGCCTGATAGCAGTCTGGATGCTTGTTTTAGCAGCATGTGGAGCTGGCAAACAGGCAGAATCGAGTTCAACCGCTAGCATCAGCGGAGATCATGCACAACAGACAGGAACAAGCGAAACAAGAACGATTGAGTATTTAGGCAAAAAGTATACCGTCCCGCAAAAGGTAGAAAAAATCGTGATTACTGGCGCGATGGAAGCGATGGAGGATGCAGTAGTGCTCGACGTGCATCCAATTGGGGCGATATCCGTTGGTAGACAATTTCCTGAAATCTTTGCTTCGGTAACGGGGAAGTCGGAATCTATTGGTGAAAAACAGCAACCGAACTTCGAGAAAATATTGCAATTGAAGCCAGATGTCATTTTGGGTTCCACCAAGTTCCAAAAAGAAGTGGTGGATAACTTGCAAAAAATCGCTCCTATCATTTTGGTGTCGCATATTTCGACTGACTGGGAATCCAATCTGAAGCTAATGGGAGAATTATCTGGGAAGCAAGCAGAGGCAGAAAAGGTTCTAACCGAATATGAAACAAATACACAAGCAGTCAAAGCATCGCTGAAGGAAAAGCTACAGGGGAAAAAGGTAGCCGCTGTTCGCATTCGTGGGACACAAGCTTACGTTTACCCGAAAGATGTGTATTTCAACCCGGTCTTGTACGATGAATTGGGTCTGGAAGTTCCGGAACAGATCAGCAAGGCGAAAACGCAAGAAGCGATCTCTGTCGAGCAGCTGGCTGAAATGAATCCAGATTATTTGTTTGTACAGTTCTCTACACGTGAAACGCAAGATGCAAAGAATGCCTTTGATGAATTGAAAAAGAATCCGATTATCCAAAGCACGAATGCCTTTAAACAAGATCATGTATACGTGAACGTGGTTGATCCGCTGCTGGAGGGCGGCCCCGCATTTAGCCGCATCAAGTTTTTGGAAAGTGTACAAAAGCACCTCGATAAGTAAGGGAATGGAGAAAACTCAAGCTGGGATATGCTTGAGTTTTTGTTATGTCGTTCTGGTCCGGCTATGCTTAGGCTAGCCTCTCCCCAAGCTGGTTCACTTTCTCCAGCCACTTTTTGCGCTTTTCCTCCGCCGAGGCATTCACTCCACTAATCTCCGTAACCTTCACAGGCTTAATCCCGCAAAACTTTAAAATGTTGCGTTTCATCACGAGATGTCCGGCTTGCCAGTAGATCAATCGGTTGTACCAAGATGGAGTATCCATGGTCACAATCACATGCGCGGTTTTGCCCGATAACAGCTTATCCCATAGAGAAGAACCTTCTCGATATTTATAGGCGAATCCGGGTAATAAGACACGATCGAAAAATCCCTTCAAGATAGCGGGCATCGTGCCCCACCAGGTCGGATAGACAATGACCAGATGATCCGCCCAACGGATGAGGTCCTGCGCTTCTTTTAGATCATCCTCCAGCTCCGTTCTTTTCCGATATCCGTATTTCAAATTTGGGTCGAAAGAGATTTGGCTCAAATCAATGGTGCGAATCTGTGCTGCTTTGCCTTTAGCTCCTTTCATATAGGCGTGCGCCAACGCAGAGCAATAGCTCTCGGGATCTGGATGTCCGATGATAACGAGAATGTTCATTTTCATATCCCCCTGTAGAGTTGATTCCATTACCGACAGATCGTGGTAAACTGAACTGTATTCAGCATATCGTGTGGAATGGAACAGATGAATGATCGAAAGCGCATAAATGTTGTGGATTCACGCAAAGGAGGTTCCGTACTTGGAAAATGCGCATGGGTTTGCGATTTCGATGGTGTATCCGATTATGAAAACAATTACTCACAAGAAGCTTGATTTTGAGCGTTTTTGTGACCATATTTCTTTCGACAGTAGCTTGCTAAAAGATGTAGAAGCGCGCATTGATGAAGCGGAGCTCGAGCGTTTGATGAAGGAAGCTGCCATTTATACGCAGGATGATCATTTCGGGCTGCATCAAGGACAGTTAACCGATATTGCCGATCTGGGCATTCTTGGCTATGTCATGATGCATTCCGAAAAAATCGTCGATGCATTGAAGGCTTATCAGCGGTATCACGTGATCCTTTGCAGCGGGTACGACCTGGATTGGGAAGTGAGGGGGAACGATGTTTTCCTGCGGTTTCATAGACAAAGCCCTGGGAGCGTTTCTCGACATTGCATGGAGGATATGGTCAGCTCCTTGTACCACTTGATTGTCCATATGAGTCACCGGTCTATTCCGTTACAGGCGATACAATTCACACACGACGCTACGGCCGATATCGTTCCGTATTTGAATTTGTTCGGAATGAAGCCTCATTTTAGTGGAAAAGAAAATGGGCTCTTGATAGGCAAAGAAGTTTTGCAATACCCGATCCTGTATTCAGATGTTCGGCTGCGTAAAGCTTTTGAACCAATCGCGGAAGAAATTAGAGAGAAGCTGATCAGAGGGCGAGAATTTTCGGACCGTGTGTTTCAATGGATGATGGGATGTATGCCTGCGGCTTTTCCGACCTTACAGCAGACTGCCGCTGCTTTTCATATGAGTACGAGATCCCTGCAAGCGAAACTAAAGGCAGAGGACACTTCCTATCATGAATTGTCCACGAATGTCCGCAAAGAAATAGCGATGGGGTATTTACAGCAAGCGGAGCATTCCATTGGGGAGATTGCGTACCTGCTGCATTTTTCAGATCCAAGCGCCTTTCAAAATGCTTTCAAGAAATGGACAGGGCTGACACCAGGGCAATATCGGATCAATCGTCAAGCACTTGCCATGTAACGTCTTGATGGAACACGCTGCGTAAGCGTGTTTTTTTTGTTGTCGAACCCATTTGTTTGACAAACTGGAAAATAATTGTGTACACTTTTTTATTCCGACCGTACAGTATAAATAAACGAGGTAAGATCATGCCCAAATTAGGAATGGAACCAAAGCGCCGAGCAGATGTCATCAATGCGACCCTCACTTGTATTAGCAATCACGGGATTGATGGCATGACGCTAGATAAGGTGGCGGAGTATGCAGACTGTTCAAAAGGTGTCGTCACGTATTATTTTAAGAATAAGGACAATTTGACGAGTGAAGCCTTTCAGGCATTCTTGGCCTATTATGGCTTGAAAATCGAATCTGACATTGAGAACACCATGACAGCCCAGGAAATGATGGATGTTACGCTTACGCATATCTTGCCGCCGTACATGAACGACAAGGAGAAACGGATCAATGTTTCGCAGCTGGATGGCATCGCTGAGATGTACATCCCGCATGACGATCAAGCAAGACTCTTTGTACAATTCTTCTCCAAAGCCGCATTGGACCCCAATCTCCAAGAAGTGGTTGCGAAAAGTTATACGAGAGATTTGCAGGGCATCACAAAGATTTTTGATTACGGCAAGCAAACCGGGCTTATGTCTGTAGAAGATTCACAAAGCGCTGCCTACGGACTCATGGCGATGGTTGTGGGCTTGAGCTTCTTTCGAGTGGCGAGCATTGCGCCGGCAAACGGCGAAGACAATCGATATATTTGTGAGGATTTTGTGAGGCAGATTACCAACAGAAAGTGAGGAGGATACACATGAATATTACAAAGGTAGAAGCAGCCGTGGGAAACATTGCGATCGTGAGTGGTAGCGAGGTATTGATTATTGATGTGCAGTCAGCCCTGGATCTGATTGCAACCGTACACTATGAGGCAGACAGTAATCTTATCATTATAAACAAATCATTGATTAACGAAAGCTTTTTCGATTTGAAAACACGCCTGGCTGGCGAGATCCTGCAAAAGTTCATCAATTATCGGGTGAAAGTGGCAATTGTAGGAGATTTTTCGGTGTACACAAGTAAAAGTCTAAAAGACTTCATTTATGAATCCAACAACGGAAAGGACATCTTTTTCTTGCCGACCGAAGAGCAGGCGATCGAGAAGTTAAGCCAGGTGAAATAGAGATGGAACGGGCGTACACCATGGTGAATATCCCAGCAGGGCAAATCGAATTACGGGACGATCGAATCAAAGCCACATGGACAACCGAGGTGAACGCATTTTTACTCTCGCCGGTTCCTGTTACGAATGCGTTATACTTCTCGGTGGTACAAAAAGCAGCTGGATCGAATGACCACCCAGAGGCTCCCGTTGTAAATGTCTCGTGGAACGATGCGATTTCGTTTTGCAATCTGCTATCTCAACAAGCGGGTCTCACAGAATGCTACTCGATAAGTGAAGATGGTGAGCGTGTCGTATGGAACGAGGAAGCGAATGGCTATCGTCTGCCGACAGAGGCGGAATGGCAGTACGCGTGCAAAGCAGGGACGGGTGGTTATCGGTACGGCGAGCTGGATGAGATCGCATGGTACCAAGAGAATGCTGAGGGTACAGCACATGCGGTAGGACAAAAGCTGCCGAATGCGTGGGGGCTCTATGACATGCTGGGAAATGTTTGGGAGTGGTGCTGGGACCTTTACGATGTGAACGTCTACGGCTCCTATCGAATTTTTCGCGGTGGCAGCTGGGCAGAAGAGGCCAGAGGCTGTGGAGCGACGTGCCGCAGACGCAGTCACCCCACGTTTCGTATTGATGATCTCGGCTTTCGTCTTGCCAGGGGGGTTGCAAAATCCAAAAGAATCCGTTATATTGATTTTAGTTAGATAATCTAATTATATTCAAGGTGGATTATGAGCAGAAAAAACAAGAGAGAGCATACATCTGATCAATTGCCAAAACTAGGTATTCAGCCGTATTTGGATCTGATGGAAAAAACAGCTCTGCAAAATACGGATCGCAAATTGGCTCATTTGGGGTTATTGATGCTATGGCTGGGGGATAACGCCATAGACACCATTGATTTGAATTTGGAGTCATTCGGCATAACGGAGAGTAAATGGGACGTATTGCTGTTGCTTACGTTACATGAAGACAGTGAACTTATCACCCCCTCTTCGCTTGCAGATAGACTGGGCATTCGGCGTGCTTCTGTTACAGCTTTGCTGGACTGGCTGGAAAAAAGGCACTGGATAATCAGGGAGCAAAGCACGCTGGATGGTCGCAAGATTCATGTCAAAATAACACAGGAAGGCAGAGAATTAGTAGCCAGAGCACTGCCAGTTTTCTGGTCTGCCTGCTCCTCCATTATGAGCGACTTAGAAGAGGAAGAACGGATGCTGCTAGAAAAAATCTTGATGAAGTTGAATCGCAGCATGGAAGAGAAACTGGGGGTGGGAAGATAAGATCATATTTTTTTATGAATATAATTAGATAATCTAACTATATTGTGTGTAAATAATTGAAAAAGAGGTGTGCGATGTCACAGCGAAACTACTCACTCATGACTGCAATCTTATGCTGGTCAGGAATCGTCGTCATGTCGAGCTTATACGTCACGATTCCCCTTATGACTATATTTGCCGATCTTTTCAGTATCACATTGACACAGGCTGCAGCAGTAGGTAGCGCATTTTCGGTTGGGTTTGCCATAGGGTGCCTGATTTATGGACCGTTGTCCGAAAAGTATGGCCGCAAGAACGTGATCGTGTTCGGGCTAATTGCCTTGACTCTCTTTTCTTTGTTGCTTGGAAGTGCAAATCATTTCGCATGGATCATTGTGCTCAGGAGCTTGCAAGGTGCTGCCGCTGCTACGTTCTCGCCTGTTGCGCTCGCCTATGCTGTGGAAATGTTCCCTGCGGCAAAACGAGTAACGGCAATCGGATTTATCAGCACAGGATTTTTGGCGGCTGGGATCATTGGTCAAGTGATCAGTAGCTTTATGAGTCAACAATACAGTTGGCACGCCGTATTCTATATGCTTGCTGCTTTTTATTTCGTGACGCTGCTCGTGGTGATGAGGTGGCTACCAAAAGAAGAGAGTCCTCTTGCTACCGTGAATATTTGGGAGCCGATTAAGCGAATTCCCTCCCTGTTCAAACAAAAAAATATCGTCTTGAGTTACATAATCGCTCTTGTATTGCTTATGTCATTCGTTAATATGTATACGGTCTTGGGGAGTTATTTGGCGGGACCCGATTTTGGGCTTAGCAACAAGGATATTCTGCTTGTTCGAACGATTGGTGTAGTGGGCATGCTCATTTCTCCGCTGGCGGGCGGGCTGGCAAAACGGTTTGGCTTACGTACCGTGCTACGCTGCGGGTTAGGTCTAGCAGTGGTCAGTATGTCTTCCTTCGGTATGATATCTAATTTGTCTCTTTTGATTGGTACGAGTGTGCTTTTCGTTGCCGGAATTGCGTTATCTGTTCCTTCCCTGATCACGCTTATTGGACAGCTAGGGGGCAAATCGCGGGGAATTGCGGTTTCGGTTTATACGTTTATCCTTTTTTCGGGAACAAGTCTTGGGCCGATATTGTCCATCCGTTTGATGAATGTTGGCAGCTATGAAATTACTTTTGTACTGCTTGCAATCGTACTTGGCATTGGTCTGTTGGCTGCATGCCTGATTCGTAGTGATTCCGCGGTTGAAAGCATTAGCACAAAACCTCCTTCACCACTAGCTTAGTGGTTGAGGAGGTTTTGTTGTTACAAACGCTGGCTGCTATCGATTATTTTGTTGATTTAGCAAGCGTTCTCTCTGTTTATGCATGGCAATGAAAGCGGCAAACACGAGCAGCAGGCTTCCTGTGAACAGAAACCCTTCCTCGATGGAGAAGGGCAGCCACCCTAAAAGACCTGAGCCGACGACCACACCGAGAGAGAAGAAGGCGTATAAGTAACCGTGTGCTTTCCCCCGCAATTCTTGCGGCGTCGATTGAATGAGCATCGTATTGACAGAAGGAAACAAGAGAGCGAAGCCTATCCCATATAGTCCTAACATGCAGTACAGTGCCAATGTCGTGTTGGACTGACCAATAAGCAGCTGACTCACGCCCATGAAACCAATTCCGATGGACATCGTTTTGGAAGGGGCCACACGATCAAAAATGCGATTGGTCGGAAGCACGAAAATCAGAACGGCAATCATCCCAAACGTGCTCAATAACGTACCGCTTAATTTCGAATCGTATCCAAGCGATTGGACATGCAAGGGCAAAAGGTAAGCGATGACGCCTTGTGAAAACATGAGCAAAAAGGCACCGCCGTAAGCCTTGATTATCCCAGCATTGAAGATCAGGGCTGAGGTTGGAACGTCCTTCTTAAGCTTCTCTTTCTTGCAGGCCTGAGTGGATCGCAGAAAAATGACGGACAGGATGGCTAGGAAAAAGCCCATTACAGCTACACATGTAAAGACAAAAGGCACGGAGGTTTTGCTTGCCATAATGCCGCTGAATGCAGGTCCGATAATCGCTGCGAGTCCCACAAAGGTACCGGTGAAAGCAACCTTTCGTCCTTGCTGCTCATGTGTAGTGTTATTCGCAGAGAAAGTAAAAGCAGCAGGAACTATCAAACCGGCAACAAATCCGTGAATGAGTCGCACGATAATCAACAGAAACGGCTGATCGACGATGTGATACAGCAGCAAGGCACAGCTTGATAAAACCAATCCGATCAAAAGTGGTTTGGATGGACCAACCTTATCTGTCAGTATGCCAGAGATAATATTGCCAAAGGTATTGGCTAACGAATACAGACCGATGACAAAGCCTATAACAAATGAACTGGCACCTACGGAAGCAGCAAATGTACTCATGACCGGCAGTTGCGAGAACAAATCAAAGAACGAGAAAAAAACGATGCCGTATACGAGCAGGGCATTATTAAACGGCTTCAGAGGATACACATCCTGTGCCGTTTTCAGTCTGCGATCCAGAAAGAAGTTCCCAAACGGTACAAAAGCGGCAAGTAACGCAGCAAGAGACCAGAGCAAGCTCCATCTCACGCGAATGGCCGCATAGAGTATCGCCAGAGCATACAAGCAAAATATCCCGCCGTGAATACTTCCTATGATGGTTACGGCTTTGTCTAAGCCCCACACGTATTTCAAGGGCATTGCGATGCCCATCAATACTAATAAGGAAAGGCCATCAAATAGGCCTGTAAGACGTAAAAAGTAAATTGGATGTACCCGCACTTGTGACTCTCCTCATTTTTTATGAAGTGATGCCTCTATCCTAACATTTTTTTTGATGAAGAAAGTGAACAAATTCGGGTCATTCCTGTGTCGATATCATGAGGGAGGTGTATTTCTTCTGCCGTGATCTTAACTGTAATCTTCAATTAGGGAGACTTTTCCTTCTTTCATCATAAATAGCGATTTCCCTTTTAATTGCATCGTATCTCCAGCCTTAATTCCGTTTGGCAAATCAATCGCCAGTATTCCTTCATAATCAATTTGCACTTCTGCTTTGTCATCCATTACTAGGCAGGCAAGAATGGTCTGACGCCGACTCGAGAAAATTTTCGCAGACTTTTCAGCTAGCTCACTAAACGCTTCTAATCCTTTGGTTTCTATGTCCAGTTCACCGTTGGAATAATTCCTGAACACAATATCCGTATGCAAGAGTTTCACCATACCTTGGACATCAAATGAAGCTGTTCTCCTCTAATAACTATAGGAGAACAAACCATCATCGCTCAATCGCGACACTATCGACGAGTTGGTCTTCTGTTTAAGAGTGACATTTTATGGGCGATTGCTTACAATTTACGGTGTAAAAAACGCGATTGTGGTATTCGTGAAAAGCAAGTGCGAACAAATAGGATTGGCGAGGTGTCCCGATGAAGAATCCAAATACCAAATCTAGCAAAATCGTTGGTCAAACGGCAGCGACAGGCTTCCAAGTAGGTGTACGCAGGACGATGCCCATTACTCAAGAACAGACATGGGCGTTTTTAACCTCGTCCGAAGGGGTGAAATTATGGCTTGGACATGTATCGAGGCTTACCTTTAGCGAGGGGGAGGCCTTTACTTCCAGCGAAGGAATATCGGGTCAATTTCGTGTTGTAAAGCCGTTCCAGCAGTTTCGATTGAAGTGGTCGATGAAGGAGTGGGAAAAGCCGTCCACATTGCAAATCCGGCTGATATCCGACAAGCCTGACCGAACGACAATTAGTTTTCATCAAGAGAATCTGGATAACAGTAGCACAAGGGAGCAAATGAAGCTTCATTGGAAAGAAGTTCTGAATGAAATCAGGCAAAAAGTCTCCATGATGGAGAGGGAATAAAAACTTCTGTCGGAACGGGGATTTATTTTTCCATGTTCTACGCAGATTAGCAAAGTATGTTCCTGAATAGTAACGTGGGAGGCGTCCGATGGAGGGCGCTTTTTTGCTTTTCGGATGCTATTTTTAAGGTTTATATAAGGTTTAAATAAAAATGCTCTAAGGTTCGATCGCTATGATAAATGTAGTACGAAAAAATGAGTTGCATTTGAAAGGATAGCGATATGAAAACCATTCTGGAAGCAATCCACGTGCAAAAAACATTTGGCACAAAAGGAAATGTGTATACCGCCCTGCAAGATATTAACTTAAAAATACAAGAGGGTGAATTTGTCGGAATCATGGGCCCATCCGGAGCCGGAAAATCAACCTTGCTCAATATTTTTTCGACCATCGATATGCCCTCTTCGGGTGAGGTCGTTATTGCTGATCAAAATATCGTCTACATGAACGAAGAGCAATTATCAGACTTTCGCCGGAATAAGCTGGGCTTTATTTTTCAAGACTATAATCTTCTCGATACGTTGACTGTCAAAGAAAATATTTTGCTTCCGCTTGCCTTGTCGAAGGTGCCAGCCGCTGAAATCGAAAAGCGAGTCAACGAGATAGCGGACACGTTCGGCATTCGGGAAATCTTAGACAAATACCCTTACCATATTTCAGGGGGTCAAAAACAACGGACAGCGGCTTCGCGGGCCATCGTGGCAAATCCAAGCCTCATTTTGGCGGACGAACCCACAGGTGCGCTTGATTCCAAATCGGCAGCAAGCTTGCTAGAAAGCTTAAGCAGACTCAATGAAACCAATCAATCTACCATTCTGATGGTCACGCATGATGCGTATGCGGCGAGTTACTGTAAACGGGTTATTTTCATCAAGGATGGTCAACTCTTTACCGAGTTCCACAAAGAAAAGCAGTCCCGGAAGGAGTTTTTCCAAAAGATACTGGAGATTCTTGCTTCGCTTGGGGGTGGGTATCATGACGCTCTTTAGCATTGCCAGAAAAAATATCCGAAAAAATTTCACCAACTATTTTATCTATTTTGCTTCGATGATTTTTAGTATTGTGATTTACTTCACGTTTGTTTCCTTAAAGTATGACGATACGATTCAGCTGGCCGCCGAAGGGTCGAATAAAATCAGTTCTGTATTTAGCGGTGCGTCGGTCGTGTTAATGATCTTCGTGGCCATCTTTATCTGGTATTCCAACGCATTCTTCACACGCAAACGCAAGAAGGAGGTCGGGCTTTACTCATTGCTAGGCGTACGCAAGAAGCAGATCGGCCGCATGCTTTTTTACGAGAACTTCATAATGGGAATCATCGCGCTCCTGATCGGAATTGCTCTTGGTTCCGTGTTGTCCAAGTTTTTTGTTGCGGTATTAATGAAGGTCATGGGTTATGATGCCATCGCTAATTTCTCTGTTTCATCCGAGGCAATGATAAACACGATCACCGTCTTCTCTATCATTACGTTCATAAATTCGCTCCAAGGCTATCGGTTAATTTATCGCTTCAAATTAATCGAACTCTTTCGCGCGGATCAAGAAAGCGAAAAAGAACCAAGAACTTCTTGGATCACTGCTATCTTATCGGTTGCGTTGATTGGCTTCGGTTATTGGCTTACGCTGCAAAACATCTTTGAGTCAGCGATATGGAGAAAAGTAGGGATAATGGCAACGCCGCTCCTCATCTTACTAACCGTCATTCTCGGAACGTATCTCCTATTCGGTGTTTTCAGCGTTACGCTATTGAAAAGGTTAAGAAACCATAAGAAGAGTTATTGGAATGGCATTAACGTAATTGGGATTTCTCAGCTGCTGTACCGAATGAAAGGAAATGCCCGCACGTTAACCATCATTGCTGTACTAAGCGCCACGACGCTCACATCTGTTGGAACGGCATACAGCTTGTATTACAACAATAGAAGCACTGTCGAAAAGTTGAATCCGAACAGCATGATGTTTATCGCTACGGACAGACATGTAACCAAACAGGTGGAGGAAGTGATTTCGAATCATCCCAATCATGAAGTTCTTTATCATCGAACCATTCCGGTTATTCAGATGGATGTAGATACTGGTGATCTGGATGATGGAAGTAATGAACGGACATATACCGTGATGTCAAATCGTGAATTCAACCAATTGACCCAATTACAAGGAAAAGACGATGTGATTTCCTTACAAGCCCAGGAAGCCGTTTTATTAGACCCCTATTACATCGAGGGTATTTCCCCTCAATATGTCGGGACAAGGCTCCCTTTAAAAGCGAAGGGCGGCGAAGAGATTATAACGATCAAGGATCGAAAGGATTACAACGTCTTGAATCTGCAAACGGTCTTTTCGACGATCGTCGTCAGCGATGAGCTGTTCGTCCGCTTGCAACAAGAAGCGAATCAGGCGAGCTTGGTAGCATATGCCATTACGCAGGAAGATCAGGCCAAACAATTAACCAAAGAGATTCAAGCGATCTTACCCGAAAAAGCAAGATTTGCAAGCTTCTATCAGGACTATGCACAAGGATTGGAAACTTCCGGCTTACTCATTTTTATGGGCGGATTTCTGGGACTCGTTTTCCTGGCTGCAACTGGTAGCATCATTTACTTTAAACAGCTAACGGAAGCCCATGCAGACAAAGGGCGATATGAGATTTTATACAAAATCGGCGTCAGAAAAAAAGAAATCAAAAAAACCATTGCCAAACAAGTCTTGTTCATCTTCGCGCTTCCCTTGCTGGCTGGTATCGCGCATAGTGCCGTCGCTCTAACGCCTTTATCGCGGATGTTGCAAATGAACTTAGTCGTTCCTGTGGTGATTTGTATGGCGATCTATACATGCATGTACACCGCCTACTATTTCTTGACCGTCCATGCGTACTACAAAATCGTAACGAAAACAAAATCGTAAACTTTTAAAGGAGACTATCTATGAAAAAGACAACCATCATCGTATTATCAGTCATACTTGCTCTTATGATAGGAGCTGTACTCATGCTTCAAAACGTGAATTTTAACAGATTGGGTGCAGATGAGTATTATGTTCAGATTAATAAAGAAGGGAAAAAGAATGAAGTTACACTGGATAGCGGCGAGAAGTTTGTCTCGTACGATTATACGCTGCAAGGCTATAACGCAAATGGCGAAGAAAAAACACTCAATTTTATGGCGATGAAAGAGCTGCGTAAAGAAGCCTATCTGTGCGTATTCGTAAAAGAAGAAAAAGGGGTTACCTCCTATCAGGAAGTGAAAGTGGACGAACTGCCTGATAAAGCGAAAGAAAAATTGGCAATCCAGCAGTAAACTAAAGAAGGTAGAAGATTTTGCCGAAGTCATTAAAGGATGGCTTCGGTGTATCCTTGTTTGTTCAAGGAAAGGATAAGCAATAATTTCAGTTTTGGCAGGGGGCTTCTACATGAGCAAAGTACTGATTGTGGACGATGAAGAGGACATCGTCAAACTGTTGAAAACGGTTCTGATCAAGGAAGGCATCGAGAATGTATACACGGCTTCAACGGCAGCCGAAGGATTTGGGCAGTTTCAAGACAAGCATCCAGATGTTGTGATTTTGGATATTATGCTTCCAGACGGGGAAGGCTATGACGTATGCAAAAAGATCAGAAGTATCTCACATGTCCCGATCTTGTTTCTATCCGCAAAAACGGAAGAAGTGGATAAACTAGTAGGCTTGGCCATCGGCGGTGACGACTATATTGGCAAACCGTTCAGTCCGAAAGAAGTGGCCTATCGAGTGAAAGCACAGTTAAGAAGAGCTGAATATCAGCAAGTTCAAGTAAAGGCGGATCCTATCATTAAGGTCGGCCCATTTGTCTTTGATGAAGAAAAGGTCGAGTTGCGAAAGCATGGAACCATCATCGAATTGAAACCGAAAGAGCTGGGGCTGTTCACCCATTTGCTTAAGCATCCTAACCAAATTATCAGCAAAGAAAAGCTGTACTACCAAGTATGGGGTGAAGATTTCTTTGGCTTTGACAATACCGTGATGGTACACATCAGAAAATTACGAGAGAAAATAGAGGATGATCCTTCCAATCCAACATACCTGTTAACGGTGAAGGGCTTGGGATATAAGCTGGTGGTAAAGGATGAATAGTGGATGAATTGGAGGTTGACTGGGAGGTTTCTGGCGTCTGTTGTTTTGATTGTCATTTTGGTTGTACTAAGCAATATTGTTCTTCTTGTTTTGTCGATCGTGGTCACCATCCAAACGGAGTGGGATGAAACTGCAATAAGCGAGAAGAGAAACTCTGCTGAAGCAATAACCAGTCGTTTCCATGAGCAAATTGTCATTTCGAATCATCAGGCGACGCTTACAGACAAAGGGAAAGCGGAGCTGGATCAGCATAACGCATGGATACAAATTCTAGACGAAGATGGCAAACAGATCTTTGGCTATCGATTGCCGGTGGGTATAAAAGAAAAATATGCGCCCATAGACATTATCCAGATGTACAAATACAAAGAAATTGATATGAACACGATGGTCTTTATTGGTGAGAAGCAAACAGGTTCCAGCCATTATAGTTACTTTATCGGGTTTCAAAATCCAAATTTGCAAAGACACGTATTGTCCTATGATATCCGGGAGGTCGTGCAAGTATTTAACATAGGAAGCATTCTCGTTCTGACCGTCGACGGATTGATCGCGCTGATCGTTGGATATTTTTTTAGCAAAAGACTAACGAAACCACTGTTGTCACTCATAGAGGGAATAAGAAAGCTCGCTAATAAGGAATACCATATCAACTATGAACCGATTGGCATCTATAAAGATGTTTTCTATAATGTCAATTATTTATCACATGAACTAAGAGCGGCGGAAAATGAAAGAAAAAAGTTAGATGCAATGAGAGAAGAGTGGATCGGCAATGTCTCTCACGATTTAAAAACGCCATTAGCGTCGATCCAAGGCTACGCAGAAATGATGAAAGACACCGAGTATGATTTTTCGTGTGAGGAAATGAGAGAGTTTGCGGAGATTATTGAACGAAAGTCATTGTACTTGAAAGACGTCATTGAGGATCTGAATTTATCTGCCCGCCTAAAAAATAAAGAATTGCGCTTGCTCAAATCAAATAAGAACATCGTGACCCTATTACGAAATGTCGTCATTGATACATTGAACGATGCGAGATATGCAGACAGGAACATGGAATTCCGATTTAGTGATGAAATGATCAAAGTGGATATGGATGAAATTCTGATTCGTAGAGCGATCACCAATTTAATCTACAATGCCATCGTTCATAATGATCCTTCCGTCCTCATCAAAGTAAGTGTAGAGAAAGGTCAGCGCACCTTGATCAGAATCGAGGACAACGGCAAAGGAATGAAAGAGCAGGAGCTCGATCGAATCTTTGACCGTTACTACCGGGGGACGAATACTGGAGAGCTGCACAAAGGCTCCGGGCTGGGTATGGCCATTGCGCGGGATATTATTGTGGCGCACGGTGGAGAAATAAAGGTGAATAGTTTATTGGGGCTAGGAACAAAGATTGAAATCCAACTATGAAAAAGGCTGCTACTCAGCTACTCAACAGGTAAAAGGAGTACTCTCATGTCATCGTACGTATTTCCCATTCAATATGCTTTTCTTGTTTTTATGCTAGGTTCTTATTTATTGTTTGTTCCCTGGCTCATTTACACGTATAGAAAAGATGGGTTTTTTAGTTGGTGGAGGTTCATTTTAAACGCCTCCTTTCTTTTTTATTTGCTTTGCTCTTTGTTTTTGGTGCTGCTTCCTTTGCCAGACACGAGGGATACTTGCGCGATGCAAGCAGAGAATACGGTTTATTATTCGCTGATTCCCTTTACCTTTGTCCGTGATATTCTCAAGGAAACTTCGATGGTATGGTCCCATCCATCCAGCTATATTCAACTCATATCAGAACGAGCTTTCTTGCAAGCCGCATTTAATTTTTTGCTACTGCTCCCATTTGGCGTTTATCTCCGGTACTTTTTCCAGAAGCGGGAATATTGGAAACGGGCTTTGGGGCTTGGTTTTGGGTTGTCGCTTTTCTTTGAGGTCACACAATTAACGGGGATTTATGGCATTTATAATTGTCCCTATCGACTGTTCGACGTCGATGATCTTATACTCAACAGCAGTGGTGTTTTATTTGGATTTTTCATTGCTCCGATCATACTGGCTTTGTTTCCGTCCAATAAAAGCATAGAAGCGAAAAGAGAAAGTGTCATGGAGAGTGATATCGTCCTCCCTGTACCGCAATTGCTGGCGTTGTTGATCGACAGTATTGCAGTTCAGTTCTTGTCGGATTTGTTTGGCGTTCTTCTTCCGGTTGGCTGGCTGACAGAGGTGATCAGTACCTCGCTCGGTATGCTGCTTTGCTTCTATTTCATTCCAATTTTATGGAATGGAAAGACGATTGGATCGGCGATTTTGCGGTTCAGACTGGTGAACGAAGATTCCGGGAAGCCATCCGGAATTGCTTTATTCAAGCGATTTCTTGCGCTGTATTTCACTTGGTTTTTCATGTACACCTCGAGTGCAATCGGTCAGATAGAGAGTTTAATGGAGTCGGCTTTTTATCCATTTCTTATCCTTTTCTCCTTTGGCGTCATCGTAGTGATTTCGCTTGTACTCCTCATTCACGGTCTGCTTGTGGTGTTTTCCGGCGGTAGACGCAGGTTTTATTTTGAATTTGCGTCCAGAATAAGACCAACTCGAAAGTGAATCCAAGAGAGGGTACGCAGGATTTTTCTGTTAGATGTGGTAAGATATACGGTATGAAAAAATGCAAAAAAAGAGGTGTGACGATGGTAGAAGAGTTGTCAAATTACCTAAAAGAATGTGACATAGAAGTGGTTGCTGGGGAAGACTTCTCGGTACCTTCTACAAAGGAAGATAAGCACAGCATTTTGGTCCTGCCTAGCTATAATATACTAGAGATGATAGAAGAAGCTGTGGACGAAGAAGGATCACTCTCTGATTATGTACATAACCAGCTAGAGGAGGTTCATCATTTATTAGTAGAGGATGTCTTTCGGCAAATTGTAAAATCTCGACTTTTGTATACAGACATTTCATCCGAGTTGAAAAATTTGGATGGGAAGAACTTTGAAGAAATCTATAAGGCATATTCCCTTATATGGGAAGGTCATGAGCTAATCAATGAACAACTCAGTGAAACAGAGATAGAGTCCTTTCTCATAAGTGAAAAATGGGTGCAGGATCGGTTAGAAGATGATTCCTTGATTGTTATGGAATTGCCGCTAGCATCTGGTTATGAAGCACCGTTGTGGGTCCCGATGGGCGGCTATAATGACTGCCCACTACCTGTTTATCAGTCCGTTATCGTAAAGCACTGGCAGGAGGCGTATGGGATCAAGATTCTCGCTGTGACAGAGGATACTTGGATTTTTCAAGCCGGTTCAAGACCGCAGACCTACCAGGAGGCCCTAAAGCTGGCACAAGAGCATTTCATCTTTTGTCAGTACGTTTTGGATGAGTTTCCTTCATTAGGGCATTACGCCGATTATTTAATGAAACAGGATGTGTGGTATTTTTGGTGGGATTAACCCGCCATATTCCTGAAATATCTCCCGTGTTCCGACAATAAACATAACAAGATACCAAAGAACACTGGGGGAAGGAATGAGCAAATCATGCCTCAAGGAATACATGATGTGGAGCTGAACCAGCCCATCGGGTCGGTATGGCAGTTTGTGAGTATAGTGGAGAATTGGGTTCCACTGGTACCTGGCTACATCAGCCACGAGGTAATCAATGAACGACGTGTCGCTTGGACGTTTACAGGCGATATCGGCATCATGAAGAAGACGATCAGCCTGCAAGTGGATATCACCGAATGGACTCCGCCAACTGAGGTGAGGTTTAACCTGACAGGGATCAGCGGGAATTTTACCGGAGAGGGTTACTTTAAAGCGAGGGCAATGGGTGAGGCGCGGACGAAAATGACGGGGTGTCTGGATATCACCGCCCATGGTGTGAAGGGCCCCATGATCAATTCCATTCTGAAATCCAATCTTCCCAAGACAACGAGGGAGCTCGTGGAGGCTATTGGAAAACGTATATCGAAATAGCATCCTTGCCACCAAAACGAAAACACGCCAGCTCGGCGTGTTTTTTTGTGTCATGCACGTTTGGGAGATAATAAAGGCATTCCCCTCTGAATTGAGAAAGGAGATCTCCTCCATGAAAGAAACCAAAATCACGTATGGGTCCATCGATGATTATATTTCGACGTTTGCTCCTGAGGTTCAGGAGATTCTGCAAACGCTAAGAGGAGTAATAAAGGAGGAGGCGCCGGATGCGAAGGAAAAGATCAGCTACCAGATGCCGACCTTTTCGCTCCATGGAAATCTGGTGCATTTTGCTGCTTTCAAAAATCATATCGGTTTTTACCCATCGCCAGGCGGAATAGAGGAGTTCGAAGAGGAAGTGAAGGAATATCACAAGTCGAAAGGGACATTGCAATTTCCGATCGATCAGCCCTTACCTTATGATCTGATTAGGAAAATCGTCCAATTCCGAGTAGCGAGTAACTTGAAAAAAGCAGATGATCACGACTCTGCTTCATGAAATAATCGCTATACCCACCCCTTTTTAACACATGAAGAAGCCGCTGCGATTCCTTTTGGGGGAACGACCGCCTTGCATTTTTTTCGAAAAGGAAAGCTTCAAAAGGGACAGAAAGTGCTGATCTACGGAGCTTCTGGATCGGTAGGGACATCCGCGGTACAGCTTGCCAAGTATTTTGGCGCTGAGGTGACAGGGGTATGTAGTTCTGCCAATTTAGATTTGGGAAAGCAACGAAGTCCCATTGCGTAAAAGCACTGGCGCCCAATGGGTTATTCCTGACAGTGGATGGGCAAGGGATTGCAAAGGTGCGGACGGAGGAAATTGTGCCAAAATGAAAGGCAAAGGGGGCAGCTCTTTGCCGAAAAAAATCAGCATGTGAGACTGCCCCATTTAACTCTTACTCATTCCGCCAAGCCAACGCCAGCGTCCCCATCCCAGCATGTGCCCCAATCGTAGAACTGATCGGTCCAACCAACACCTCGACATCGGAGTACTTGCTCTGAATTTTCTCTTTCAGTTCCAGCGCTTTGTCCAAAACGTTGCCATGCAAAATCTGCACGTGCTTCACGGTGTAATTCTGTTTGGCTTTCTCCAGCTGTTCCAGCATGCGCTTGACGGCTTTCCCTTCGGTACGAACCTTTTCATATACTTCAAACAGCCCATCTTTAATTTGGAAAATCGGCTTGATCTGAAGCAGATTGCCGATGAAATATTGCAAACCGGTCATTCGGCCGCCCTTGTAAAACTGGTCGAGACTGCCAACCAGGATATAGTTCTCAAATTTTTTGTATTCCTCGCGCAAGGAAGCCGCAATCTCCTGATAGCTTTTTCCTTCTTTGGCCTGCTCGATTCCGTTTAAGATAATCGAGGTAATCGGGTACGACATCAGCTTGGAATCTACCGGCTCGACAGGGAAGTCTACCATCTTGGCTGCTGTTGCACTTGAATTGTAGGTCCCACTCAGATCAGAGGAGAGGTGGACAGCAATCGCGCATTCATACTCTTCCTTTAATCGTTCGTAGAGCGTCACAAATTTTCCTAAGGAAGGCTGTGACGTTTTGGGAGCATAACTAGCCTGTACAATTTTTTGATAAAGCTGTTCAGGCGCTAAATCAATGCCGTCTTCAAAAGTGCCATCTTCAAAGATAATCTCCAGTGGAACGACGTAGATGTCATGCTCTTCCATGATGTGATCAGGGATGAGTGCGGTGCTGTCTGTAACCCAGGCAATTTTTTTCTTCAAGGAAACATGTCCTCCCCCATTAAAGTAGAAACCTAGTCTTGCTCTATCTGTACTAGCGAAAGCTTTGGGTCATGGTTGTCCATTACTGATGTTGTATAAGCAAACTCGCATATTCTATCATAATACGAAAACTGTCGGTTTTTGTCGTAAATAGAAGAAGTTTTATTGAACAAATGAAAAATCCCATGTTTCTTCGAGAGGAAGAGACATGGGATTCGTATCGTCTACTCAACCAACGGCTTGATTTTGGGAAACACCTTCAATGCTGTCTTGTAAAACACATCCTCGTGATACTCCGCTGGGATCAGCTCTTGTACAAACTGGATATACGGCTTCACTGGCGCCAACGGCCAGTCCGTTCCGAACAAAAACTTGTCGTAATGATCACAATAGGTGATCGCGTGGCGCAGATGGGAGAAGAAGAGCGGGGAGTCCGCGAGTCGCTTGCAATTGGCTGCGTCACCGACCATTAAGCCGGAGAGATCTGCAAACATATTGCGGTTTTTATAAACGACTTCTGCCCCATCGAGTACCCATGGATCGCCAAAATGGGCCATCATGAAATGGACGTCTCGATGCTTCACTGCCACCTCGTCCAGTGTGAGAGGGTGGGAGTATTTTAAGAGCCCACGCTCCGAGTACGTATCGCCGGTGTGAAAGACGACAGGTACCTGGTATTTGGCTGCGAGCGCATAGACGGGATCGTAGACGCTATCATAGGCGTAGAATGGATAGTAGCCCAGATAGATTTTCAACCCGACCACATTGGGCTTTTGCAGGTCAGCTTCCAAGCGTGCTACTGCTGCTTCATCCAGCTTGAACGGGTTGATTCCCAGGCAATAGACGAACTGTGGCGGCAACTCGTCTGTCAGGTCTAGTCCCATGGGAGTGACAGCTTCCACATCGGGGAAACCGTCTAGCTGAGTCTCTGTTAAGCCCATGCCTATCCCAAGGACCACGCCGTTCTCGGCATATTCTTGCAAGAGACCAGCGACGGAGTAATCGACAAACGACTTTTCTGCCGCCGTCCGCTTGAATTCCTCGATATGGGATAAATGCATGTGCGCATCAATGATTTTCATTGGGAAGCCCTCCCTTATTTGGCAAAGCGTATCGCCCGTAAGTCAGACAAGGCATTGGAAGGAAGCGTGTTGTCGGCAAACAGGAAAAAGACAGGCGGAGTAAAGGTAGTGCTGTTGTTTGGTAGATTCAGTTCGCGTATGACAGAAGCTACGGCCACTTCCTTGTTTGCGTATACTTGGAGGTCCGCAGTATCGAGGTCAGTAACGATATGCATCTGATCCTTGCAGGAAGCTCGCCCGAGGACATAATCGGATACCTCAAGGACATCCAATTCACCTTGTGCCAGCTTGTAGCTGAGCTCCTCGCCATTCGTACCGATGGTTTTCAGCCATACCGCCTCGTCCTCGGTTCCTGGCTGCAAAAAGATGTCAGTGGCTAATTCCTTGCCAGCAAAGTACGTTCCGGTATTCTGCTCGATCGCTACGGTATGACAGAGGACAGGTACTCCTGGCAGCAGTAAGTAATACTGATGGCAAGTCAACCCGCGATACTTCTCCTGCTTTTTCACATGGTAGCTCACCTTGATTCCCTGCCACGCATTTTGCTTGTTGTCGATTAGCTCGACAAAGGAAGCAGTACGCTCTTCTTTAACCAGTGAAAACGCGCTTAACTCCTCCATATAGTTGCCGATTCCACCTGTCCATGGATTCCACCAAGATTTCGGCTTCCGTTCAGGGAATGCGCTGTCCAGCCACTCCTGCCCATTGCTTGTAAGCGAGTATAGCGTCGGAGCAAAATCTGGAGCAGCTTTGATCCGCAATCGTCCATTGTCGGCGATATAGACCTGCTGTCCTTCTTCCACTGTTTGCTCCTGTATGACTTCGCCTTGACCGATTGGGAAAATCGCGCTCTGCAAATGCGACACATGCGTGGCAAAACGTCCCTCTACTTGCACGAGGTCATATGGTTTTTCTGGCGTCTTGAAGGAGAAGCCAGATTCCGTCTCTTCCTCATCCTCTGAAAAGCTCTGCGTTTGTTCGGAAGCTGACTCGCTCAAAAGAGATGCCATCAGTTCTCCGTCCAAGTACTGCTGCTTGTATTCTTTCACCTGTACATCCAGTTCCTTGCTTGTGACAAACGGATTTTGCCCATTGGCACTCAACTCTAGGTGAGAGGTCAAGAGCAGGTCTGCTGGCATAGGTTCTTTACGGGCAAAGGCACGGAACTCTTTCCAGTCAGCATAGCCCCCATGCGAGAAGTGGAAGGTGCCGAACGATTTTTTTTCATGTGGAGCAAGCATGCCGAGATTGGTTTCAAGTGTGACGTACCAGCCTTGAATGTCAAAACGGTATTCAGGAGGCCAGCACATTCCCCATGGGGCCGTTTCATCCTGTGTAAACAGCCAGTTTTCACTGACTAACTCAGCATCCCAATAATCCATATCGCTGCCGTAGGAGGATGGTGTTTCAACATAACGGCCTTGGTACGGCACAATGGGGCGATGAAAACTGTGACTAAAGCCTTGGTTTAGCCAAAGCTCAGTAGTCAGCTTGTCAGCAGAGTGGTTTTCTATCTCCATTCCGTGTTCTACGGTGCCATCCCCGAACAGGAGCGTTTTGCTAACCAGTGCAATTTGCGGGTATGCCCCGGAGCGATACGTTGCACGGATGCCGATTGCTCCCTTTTCCACGATAAACTCAACTTTCTCGGCACGCTTCTTCGAGAACTCGCTGGAAAACGGTTTGCCGAGCTTGGGATAGAGGAAGTTAGTTGGCTCCCCACCTGTCCCGCCGACAACGGTTATCTCATTATCTTCTTTGTTCAAATAGAGCGTATGGCGGCCATGGTGAACTTGCCAAGCCTGTTCTGTTTCTCCCGACACCATCGCACCAAGCCCCGTAAAGGCAGCTCCGATTTTTTTGGCAAAAGAAACCGATCTGCCATCTGCGAGCTTTGTCTCCACCTGCACGTTGGCTTCGTAAAAGCCGTGTTCATACAGGTCAGCGTTAAGCGGAAGCGAAATGCGCTCTTTGCCAGCCAGTTTCAAAGTGTGGCGTTGCTCTTGTAAGCCAAAAAATGAACAAACGGGCAGCTCGAATGAAAATTCCGCTTCTTCCGCAAAGTTGTTTTCCACGTCCAAATAAAAAAGCGTTGTTTGTCCCGGATAGGAGAGGCCAGGTACATGCAAGGAAAGGGTAGCAGGAAACTTGGGAAGGATTCCCACCTCGAACACCGCTGCCTTGCCGTTGATCAGCAGGGTGGTACAAACACGCGGATGAGTGCGCCAGATGCTTTGTTCTTCTGTGATTGGATCGACAAAAAAGGTAGCTGACAGCGTCGTTTCATCTGTCACAGCCAGCTCGTGTTGATAATCAAAGCGGATCGTGTCGCTCGGTTGCCCGTTTAACGAAATCTGTAACGGCTTTCCTGATTTGTTGACGATCCGGTAGTGAATTTGATATTCCCGTCCAAAGACTAGCTCCAGCTTTTCCGCTTCGGCAGACACGAGATAATCCTCCGTCTCGATGAGGCGCATGCCTCGACCCCGCCGCTCAAACTCCACGCGCAAGCTCTTTTCTCCTTTTGCCCAGGAGTATGTGAAGTAATCAAAGCCGTTTTCCTTGCGTCCATCCGGCTCTACAACGATCTCCCGAGTGGAGTCCTGATACCAGTCAAGCTCCTCAAAATAGTGGGCGATCGCTTCGGTACGGAGCACAGAAGGAATCATGTTCATCAGATGGGTGGCGTCGTCCCGGTCTTCCCAGAAAAAACCGAACTTCTTATACAACGGAACAGCCTTCGTGTTTCCTGCCCACGTATACAGATCAAGTCGCGGCCAGTCGAGCTCAATCGTTTTCTCCAGTGCGCATGAAAGCAGCATCCGGCCGACTTTTTTTCCGTGAAAGTCGGGACGTACATTGAGCAAAGGGATATAGAGGGCACCGGTATCTTCCCGATATTCGGCCAGGCTGCAATAACCAACGACCGTTTCACCTTCCATTGCGAGATAGACAGTGATAGCGTCAGAGGCTGCTTCTTCTTGTCTGATTTGTTCGGCTGTCGTAATCGAATTTCCGCCTCCCCAGCTATCTCGGCTGGCATTCCACATATCTGCGACCGCTGCGGCCAACTCAGGGCGGTAGGTGACAATTGAGATTGATGCTTCCATGCTTGTTAACACCTCGATTACATTGTTAAATTATGTATCTTATAAGAGTTGTACGTTTGATCGACAAAATTGTTGCTAGTTTTCGGAAAAAGAATCTGAATATGTGATAATAAGAGTAAGCAGGAAGGAGGTAGCTATGAAACGGAAGCTTATTATTGGTGATATCCATGGATATTTTCATGTACGTAAGCTGCTACTGGAAAAAATAAATTAGAGGAAGATGCAATTGCTTTAATGGGGAATCATGAATATTCTTTGATTGAATTTTTAGACTCTCGGAACCCTTCCTTTGATTTGTTTTTTCTACATAAAATGGGTGGTATGGACGCAATAGAAAGTTTTCTTCAAGGTGTTGATGATTCAGTTTTTAACGAAATAGAGCTTGTTAAAAGATCACTCAAAGTAGAGCGCAAAGAAGAAATTGATTTTATAAATCATTTAGCTTATTACTTTGAAGATGAAGGACATATTTTTGTACACGCAGGAGTTCGTCCAAGGAATTGGCGAGAAACAACACCTTCCGATTTTGTCTGGATAGGTGAGGATAGGAATAGATGGCGGGTGTGGCTATTCTGGTGGACAACTAAATGCCTTGGAAATCAACACGGAAGGATACAGGAACCACTTTGTAAAATGTTAAAATACACAGCCCCTACCCTAGTTAAAAGGTGGGGGCTGTTTGACGCTTGCCAACTAACCGGCCATTTCCTTACTTTACAAGTCCCTTCAAGTAGTCCAGGAGCAACGGATAGAAATGCGGTTTGAAGTGAACGCCGTTGTCCGCGTATTGGATTTTGTTGGCGGCGAAGAGGGGTGACAAGTCCACGTAATCGACTTTGACTTCATCGGCCAACTGTTCAAGCGCTTGGTTGAAGGCAGTAATGTTCGCATACTGCGGCACTTGTTTCAGGGTTTCCTCGGCGACTGGCGGGATTGACAGGATGTGGAGCTTGGCCTTTGGCAGCTTGTTCCGGATGCTGTCGATCAGCTGGCGATAGCGCTCGACGAATTCCTGCTTGTCCGACAACCGAATGTCATTGCTGCCCAACAGAATGAAGACATGTTCCGGTGCCCGGCTGGCGAGTTTCTCGACATTCATGAGAGCGAGAGAGAGCGTCGCGCCGCTTGGGGCGATGACATTCGCTGTATCCACTTTGTTCAGATAGGACAACGCCCCCAGGATGGAATCCCCCAGGAAAACACTGTGCCTGAACGCTGCTTTGTAGGCTTCGTTCGTATCGGTGACCGCCGGACCGCGCGGCTGATTGGCCAAATCCGTTCGCTCTTTCAAATAGCCCAGCAGGATGGGGTAGAATGGGTTCGTGAAATGAGAGCCGTCTTCATCGTATTGAATCTTGTGCTGCCGGAAAATGGGTGCAAGGTCAATGTAGTCGATTCCCTTCTCCTTCGCCATTTTCTGCAGGGCTGCGTTGAATGTTTCAATCTGCGGGTTCATGGACGCACCGAACGGTGATGTGGCATCTACTGGCGTAATCGACAGCATGTAGACGCGGGCCGCCGGCAGGAGTTCCCTTATACGATCAACCAGCCGAGTGTATTTCTGTATAAATGTCTTCTTCGCTTCCTCCAGCGGTTCCCCGAGATCGTTCTGCCCCATTGACAGGAACACATGCGACGGCTTGCGGCTCGTGATCTCTTCGACGTTGTCCAGTGTAGATTGGACCGTTGCGCCCAATCCCCCCATAACGTTCGCTTCAGGCATCAGGTCATCGTTCGTCAGTCCTCCGATAATGGAGTCGCCTACGAACAAGCTACTGCCGAACAATTCCTGAACACTGCCTGCAGGCGCCTGTGTCGTAGCGAGCTGAGTCTGCCCCTTGTCGTCGGCCGCACCACAGGCGACGAGGGTTGATAGTATCGCCGCTGACAGAAAAATACTTACCCATCGTTGTACCAATTTCATACGCAATAACTCCTTCTTACAAGATAGCCATATCATAGAATAGAGAAATCAATATCGGGTGCAGATGAGATCAATATTGGGTGCAGACAAGAAATGTAACAAGCAGTGTCATCGTGGAATGGATGATGCCAGAAACATCGCCAAAATATTTGTCGCTATATTTGATCGGTTGAAGTTCTCCTGACCGTCCACCATACGCAAGCAATGATGGATGTAAAATTAAGGAAACGATAAGGTGCGATTTAGAAGCCATTAAGCTTAGCTCGTTACAATCAGGCTTGAGGTGATAGTCATGGAGCTACAGCAAAACCGCGTTCGAATCATCGATGGCTTGCGGGGATTTAGTTTAGTAGGAATTTTGATGGCGAATATGCTGATTTTCCAGTATGGGATTTGGGGAAGCCAAGAAATGGATTTATACGCCCTCCCCGATTATGAAATGACAGCTTATAAGCTTGTGAAAATATTTGTGGAAGGCAGCTTTATGCCGATTTTTACCTTCATGTTTGGTTTTGGCATGATCAAGATGCAGCAAAGCTTGGCCGCCAAAGGTTTGAAGCAAAAACGCTACCTTGCCCGCAGATTTTTGATGCTGATCGGACTTGGTCTCCTTCATTCGTACTTCCTATGGGAAGGGGATATCTTGGGGTTTTATGGCATGATGGGCTTCTTTCTGTTGCTGTTCATGAACCGTAAACCGAAAACACTGCTCATTTGGGGGATTGTCTTACTCTGCCTCATCAGCTTAATGGGCCTTGCTCCAGATGATCCGAATGATCCTGCGAGTATTACCGATCCTGCCCGTATGGAAACTTATGTCGTCAAAACCATGACTGTCTATGGTGCGGGCACGTACGAGGAGATCGTGCATCACAGAAGCAGTGAAGACCCGCTTGGATTGCCAGAATACATGATGATTGCTTTACTGTTGCTCGCGCCGCTTATGAGCGCACCCATGTTCCTTTTTGGGATGTATGCTGCGAAGCGCAGGTGGTTCGAGAAGCCAGAGGAAGAACGAACCTCGTATTTCCGAAACATGCTGATCTTCTTGCCAGCGGGACTTTTGTTAAAAGGGCTACATGAGTATCTGCCGGGAAATTGGTGGAGTGGCGTCGGTGAGATATCGGGGGGAACCATTCTTGCCATCGGTTACATTTTCGCCTTTGTTTGGTTCTTTTCCAGAAGCACGGAATCAACTTGGCTGCCAAGGTTTCAGGCCGTGGGGAAACTCTCCTTAACGAATTACCTTTTGCAAACCGTCATTTGTACGACGATCTTCTATGGCTATGGACTCGGATGGTTCGGAAAGATCGGGGTATTGGCTGGCTGCGGATTAGCGATCGTGATTTATGTGGGACAGCTTTTCTTAAGCCCGCTGTATCTCAAACGGTTCCGTTATGGCCCAGTGGAACGACTATTGCGTATGTGGACGAATTTTTCGCTCTCCGGCAAGACAAAGCAACGCCCAGAAAAACCTATTTCTGCTTAGCGCCAGAAAAGAAGAACCAAGTTGCTGCTCTATTGGCTACTTGGTTTTTTGTTTTTCTTGGCCTCTAAAAATATGAATCCTCTTATCGGTCTCCATCATATAATGTCAACGATTGGAAAAAGATGATCAAATGGGTCATCGTAAAGAACGGAGGATGGGAATTGGGACGTTTTCCAAGAGCAGTAATGAGTCTTGTTTTCTTTAGCCTCTTTTGCTTGATCTTCCAAGCATCCATATTCGTGCCTGTAAGCCAAGCAGCAAGTGAAGAGGAAACACCTGCCGCGGTAGAATCCACTGTAGATCTTCGTCACTTACAAGGAAAAGTCAATGAAATTAACGCCGAGAATTTAATCCAGGAAAAATATACGCCCGACAGCTGGAGCAAGCTTGTGTATGCGTTGGATGCTGCAAAAGCCGTACTGACGAAGCCAAACGTCATTCAAGCAGAAATCGATGGTGCCTTGTCCGTGTTAGTCATAGCAAGAGAAGGGCTGAAGAAGCAGGAAGGTGCAGTCGACAAGAGTAAACTGCAAACGAAAGTAGAGGAAATTGCAGTGGAAAAGCTGCAAGAAAAAGATTACACGAGGACCAGTTGGAAAGAGCTGCAGAATCGACTAGGGAATGCTTACTTTGTGCTGGATGATTCGCATGCGAGCCAAATTGTCGTAGATGTTGCCCTTGAGAAACTGATCAAAGCGAGACAAGATTTGAAGAGACAAGATGACGCGGTTTATAAAAGAGAATTGAGAGCCAAAGTGGAAGAGATCGAGGACAAAGACTTGGATGAAGACGACTACACCAGATCAAGCTGGCGTGATTTGGAAGATGCACTCGAACATGCATGGGATGTCATCAACGATCCACATGCCAGACAGTCGGAGGTAGACGACGCCCTGTACGATTTGAAGAAGGCATGGAGAAATCTAGAGGATGACGATGATCGAGACAGAGACCGGGATCGAGACAAAGACCGTAAAAAAGATTCCTATACCACACCGACAAACAGCTTTTTCACTGGAGGCAGCTCTACAGATAAGAAAGAAGAACGCCCTGTAACCAATAAGAAAAGTAAGAGCCAACGTGGCTATATCAATGGCTATCCTGACGGAACGTTTCAACCGGATCGCACGGTGACACGTGCGGAGATGGCTGCCATTTTACTGAACGCTGAAATGGTGAGCCAGTCTTCTGCGAATAAAGGAAGGTTCTTCGATGTAGCCGACAACTACTGGGCAGTAAATCCGATTCATCAAGCAAGTGCAGCGGGTATGATGAGCGGCTACTCAGATGGCACATTCCGCCCATCGGCCAACATTACCCGAGCGGAAATAGCCGCGGTTATCTATAAGTATAAGGCCTTGCAAGGTGCGGGAGGGGGCACTGCCTTTTTTGATGTGAGGGGAGATCACTGGTCATCTCCAATCATTGCAGCGGTTGTTGCAAAAGGCTACATGACAGGTTATCCCGACGGCACCTTCCAGCCAGAGAAAGCGCTGACTCGTGCTGAAGCCGTAACGATTCTCAATCGCGTGCTGAATCGCGTGCCAGAGAACCAAGCTAGCCCGCAAAGATGGCCGGACGTCGTACCTGGTCATTGGGCGTATAAAGAAATTGAAGAAGCATCCATAAAGTAACGATTTCGAAAAAGGACTCACCCTCCTGTAAAATAAGAGGGTGAGTTTTTTTAATCCTGACAAACATGATGTCAGGATTCGTGCATTATGATGAGGACAGTTACCGAATAGGTGATGAACATGAGGAGTGTAAACAGATGAAGTTGGATCGATTACTTGCCATCACAATAGAGTTGATGACGAAAAAACGGGTGACAGCAACAGAGCTTGCAGCCAGATTTGAGGTCTCTGTTCGAACGATTTATCGTGATGTTGAGTTAATGAATCAAGCTGGCATTCCCGTCGTTTCATTTACGGGAGCAGATGGTGGATTCGAGCTGATGGAAGGTTTCTTCCTAACGAAGCAGCACTTCTCTGTGAAAGACTTTTCGGTCATATACCATCTCTTAAAAAGCACGGAAGGAGCTATCGGAGGAAAATATACGACACTTGTTCAGAAGCTGGGCAGCCTGCAGCCTGCTCTACTGAATGGGGGAAATAACGAAGCGATCATTTTTAACCTGAGTACGGTAGAAGATGAGAAGGCCGCCATTCACCCGCTTTCAGAGGCGATCCAGCAAAATCGAGTCACGACCTTCTCGTACATGAGTGCATCAGGTATGGTCTCAGAAAGACGAGTAGAGCCGCTCCGTCTATTTTGGGAGCGTGGAGCGTGGTATCTTCAGGCCTACTGCTTGTTGCGTCAGGCTAATCGAATCTTTCGCCTTTCCAGGATTACCGCGCCTGAGGTGACAGAAGTCATTTTTCAACCAAGAACAGATCAGACAAGCCAGGACGAAGAAGAAACGCAAGACTTTGACGGGACACTCGCGCATCTCCGTTTTGATCCGTCCGTAGAGCTGCGTGTGTTGGAGCAATTCCCGGGAGAATGCACGCATCACGGTACGCATATCGATTTGCACAAAGTTTTTTATAAACGAGACTACGCGATTTCCGTCGTATTAAGTTATGGAGCAAAGGTGGAGATTATTTCCCCTGACGACTTAAAGGAAGACGTATTGAAAGAGATCAAAGAGATTCAGCAACGCTACCAATAATTTGAGGAGGATGTACAACATGACGATTTTAGTAACGGGTGCAACAGGTACGGTAGGGAGACATGTGGTGGATCAGCTTTTGAAAAAAGGAGTCAAGGTGCGTGCCATTTCGCGTAATCCGGAAAAAGCCGACCAGCCAGCGGGAGTAGAGGTTGTGGCAGGGGACCTAGCTATACCGGAGAGCTTGGAAGCGGCGCTGCAAGGTGTAACGGCTCTGCACTTAATTGCATCTAGCTACACCTTTCAAACCGATCCGAAGGTAGTCGAAATGGCGGAAAGAGCTGGTGTGAAACGCGTATCCGTATTGGTGAGCGACACGGAAGGACCTGTGGAAGAAGCACTGGCAAACAGTGGGATGGAATGGACTCTCCTAAAGCCTGTGGAATTCATGTCCAATGCGATTATCGATTGGCAGGAATCGATTCGTTTGGAGGGAGTCGTGCGGGAGCCTTTTGGCAATGCTTTGAGCGCGAAAGTACACGAAGCAGATATCGCGAGTGTTTCTGTGGTGGCATTGCTTGAACCGGGACACCATGGGCAAAGTTATTATCTTACGGGACCAGAGGCGATTACGCGCATTGAGTCAGTTCAGATAATTTCGAAAATATTGGAGAGAGAAATTCGGTTTGAAGAGCTTACGGAGGAGCAGGCGCGACAGAATTGGAGAGATCAGGGGTACGAAGAGGGAGATATCGACTTTTTCGTAGCCATGGGCAAAAATCCACCTGAAGTGGGCTACACAGTCTTGTCTACGGTCGAGCAAGTGACGGGAAAGCCTGCAAGAACGTTTGCCGAATGGGCATCCGAACATAAACACTATTTTGGATAAGGAGTGGCCGCCATGTCATATGCCATTGAAGTCACAAATCTCAGGAAATCGTTTGGGGATCATGAGGTGGTCAAAGGAATTGACTTGCATGTAAAAAAAGGGGAGCTATTCGCTTTGCTCGGCCCGAATGGCGCTGGAAAAACGACAACGATCCATATTCTTTCCACGCTCCTTGCCCCAGATGGAGGAACAGCGTTGGTAGCCGGCTGCGATATCGTAAAAAACGCGCAGGCTGTGCGCAAGAAAATAAGCCTGACGGGACAGTTTGCTGCCCTGGATGAAGGATTAACCGGATTGCAAAACTTGATCCTGATTGGCAGATTGTTTGGCTACTCTGCGAGGGAGGCCCGTACAAAAGCAAGCGAGCTGCTTCATACCTTTGGGCTTTTAGATGCTAGGGATCGTACGGTAGAAAACTATTCTGGCGGGATGCGGCGACGATTAGATATCGCCGCTAGCGTCCTCACACAGCCGGAGCTTATTTTTCTGGATGAGCCTACTACGGGTCTCGACCCGCAAAGTCGGCAACAAGTATGGGAAGTCGTCCGTACGCTTTTGAAATCAGGCACCACTGTGCTAGTAACGACCCAATATCTCGAAGAAGCCGATCAACTAGCAGACCGGATCGCGGTGATCGATAAAGGAACGATGATTGCAGAAGGGACGCCTGAGCAGTTAAAAGCCTCGGTGGGAGGAAAGACGTTGACGGTTCGATTGACCGAACATCTGAACAAGGAACGGATAAGCCGTCTTTTGGAAGAACATCTTCGGTTGCCGATTTATCCAGATCAAGATGACCCGTATTTTTTAAGAATCCCGGTAAAAGAAGCGAGTCTGGCAAACCAAGCAATCGGGTTGCTTCTGGCTAATGATGTTTCCATCGAGCATTTTTCCCTGAGTGACCCGAGTCTGGAAGAAGTGTTTTTGGCCCTGACTCATGGCAAAAAGAAGGAGGCCATCTCATGAACGCAAGTCATACGCTCGGTACCTTTGCGGCGATCCGCATCTTTATGTGGCGCACATGGCAAAACACACAGAACAACCTTTTCACATTTTGTATGGATGCTATCCTCTCACCTGTGATGACGTTGCTTATTTTTACGTATTTGTTCGGTGGAGCCATCGCTGGTTCTACGGCATCGTATCTCCAGTTTTTTCTGCCAGGTGTGCTTGTGTTGACGATCATTCCAATGACGGTTTATAGCGGGACAACCATCTGCCAGGATATTGCGAAGGGGGTGTATAACCGTTTTCGTACCATGCCCTTTTGGCAGCCAGCGTCTGTCATAGGCCCATTACTGACAGATGGCCTACGTTATACGATTGCGATACTCGTCGCCTTTGGTACAGGAATGCTGCTTGGGTTTCGTCCAGAAGGGGGTATAGTCGGTGCGGTACTCGCTATTTTGTATATCATTTTCTTCGCCTTTAGTGTGAGCTGGATTTTTTCCATGATCGGTATTTTGGCAAAGCGACCGGAGACGGTATCGGGTTCAAGTATGTTTTTGGTGTACCCGTTGCTTTTTGCCAGCACGATCTTCGTAGATTCTTCTACCATGCCCAAATGGATGGGGACAATCGTCAATCTAAACCCGATCAGTATCGCGGTAGGGACGGTTCGAGGATTGATGGGCGGAACAGCAAATCTGTCTGATCTGATGGTAGGGATCGGATTATGTCTGCTGCTCATTGGCATATTTGCTCCGTTGACGATGCGTCTGTATTTGACCAAACCGAATCGATAACTTGCTGATTCATTGCGAAAGCGTCGACGATCAATGTCGATGCTTTTTATGTATAGTGAAAATGGTCGCATTTCCTATTCTTTTCTATCATTCGGTTATCTCTTCCAGATTATTGTGGTATAATCTACCATTGTGAAACAAACAGCTTAGAATCGAGAGGAGAAAGTTTGATGAAACTAAACAAACGCTGGAGCAAGCTGACTCGTTGGGCGGGAACAGGTGCCCTCAGCTTGGCGCTATTGCTGGGATATGTGTTGCCTGTGCACGGGCAGACACCCGTAGCTCCTGTTATCAGCCCTTGGTCTGTCACCACGTTGAACGAAGGGGAAAAATACGGGATTTTTCCACTGGCGTGGTATGAGGATGCCTCTTTTCAACAAGCCATTTCTGCTGAGAAGTTCACTATCTTGCTGGAAGGTACAGCGAAAAAACTGGACCGTCTGGGATTGAAGAAAAAGAATGCGACTTTGCCGCTTGCAAAGGATAAGGTCATGACGAAGGAAGCGGTCACGACTGCTTTGTACAACATACTGGCAAACTACGAATTGCCAGCAGCATTCGAAATGAACGGGGAGAGCCCGATTGACTACATGAAGAAAAAGGGCCTGGTAAAAGGGACGAGCGCTGGTCTTGAGCTGAAACAGCCAAGCACGGTGGAGCAAGCAACAGTGATGGCAAGCAGACTGGTTGAGTTTGCATACGATACGGTTGGTGCTGGTGCCGAAGGTCTGATGTGGAAAGTGACCAACGATAAAAACACCATGTACTTGCTCGGCTCGATTCATGTGGGAATCCCCGATATGTACCCGATGCAAAAAGACATCCGGGAAGCGTATGAAGAGTCAGACGAACTGTGGGTTGAGGCAGACATTATTAATGGGGACAGTGATTATCTCACGCAAAAAATGGTCTATACAGATGGCAAGACACTAAAGGATCATGTATCTGCTGAGACATATCAAAAGCTGCAAAAACTGCTCTCAAAGCTGGAGCTGCCAGCCAATTCCTTTGATGCCTACAAGCCTTTTGCCATTTCCTTGTCTGTGCCATCGCTGGGCTATGTAGACACCGATACAGACCTTCAGTTCAGTATGCTTTCCGGTATCGACAGGTACTTCCTGACAAAGGCGATGCTGGATGAGAAGCCGATCAATGAGCTGGAAGGCATCAAGCTGCAAGCAGATTTGCTCTCTGGCGTTCCGGCAGAGCAACAGGAGAAGGAATTGAATATCATGTTGGATGTTGCTTTGACCGAAAAAGGGCTTCAAGAAAACGCAGACATGCTAAAAAACATGCAAACAGAATGGGTAGAAGGCGATCTGGAGGGCTTTACCAAGATCATGACAGAGCATGGCGATTTCGGTGAAGGCGAAGTGAATCAGCGTCTGCTCGGTGAGCGAGACAAAAACATGGCTATTAAACTCGCAGAAGTGTTGGAGAAAGAAGGGGAAACTACTTCTTTTGTCGTGGTCGGTGCTGCCCACTTTTCAATGAAGGGCATGGTTATCGATCATTTGAAAGCCAAGGGCTATAACGTCCAACAATTGCAATAAGAGCTAGAATAGGAAGTGTCGGCGCGCAGGCTGGCACTTCTTTTTTGTTTACCGAAAAATTGCTTACCCGGACAACTGTTGCTAACATTCTCCAGTTGATAGTAAAATTATACTATCTTGGCATACATAGGAGGTATTTTGCGTGGGCTTGTTTGATATGTTTAAGACAGACAAAGGGGAAGAAATGACCCCTCATTTTGGATTCGCATGTTCCTTGCTCTACATGATGAAATCGGATGGAGAAATGGACCACGAGGAAATCGGTCAATTACTCGCTGTATTGGGCGGTGAAGAAAGCAACGGCGTGATTGGTGTAGGTGCTAATAACAGACAGTTGCTCGATAACGCAATGAAATATACACGCAATAACTCCATCGAGAAATTCCTGAACGAAGTAACTCCATTGCTCACAGATGCTCAAAAAATGTGCATCCTGGTTAACCTGATCGATTCCTCCCTGGCAGATGGCCAACCTGAGCGTGAAGAGCAAGAGCTGTTTGGCAAGTTCTTGACTGCATTTGGTATTTCGGAAGATCGTTTCCGTCCATTCTTTGAAGTAATCGTGTTGAAAAATGACCGTGGTGTGTTCGTGAATCAAAACCATCCAAAGAATCAACCAGGTTACAGAGTTACGCTTCCCGTTTAATCTTGGATTCGAATTCAGAACCTTCTCATTTGAGAAGGTTTTTTTCGTTTTTAAAAAAAGACAGTTCCCCAAAAGAGCAATACAGAAGAAATGTCGCCGCTTTGATTGTGCTACGATCTGCTTAGGAAAAAAATGAAAGGTGGGACCCCCATGCGGAGTCAAATTTCCAAAACACGTCTGTGGATTGCACGGATGATGAGCGGACTTGTCATTCTTTTTATGCTTTTTGACGGTGTATTCAAACTCATCCAGCCGGCTCCTGTCGTAGAGGGAACGCTCGTACTTGGCTATGCGGAGCATCACATTGGCTTAATTGGAATTCTCGCCCTTGTATCAACGGTGCTGTATGCCATTCCCCGAACAGCAGTTTTGGGTGCGCTTCTGCTGACCGGATTTTTCGGTGGGGTCATCGCTACCCAGATCCGTGTAGATGCGCCACTCTTTTCCCATACGCTGTTTGCTGTCTACCTCGCGATTTTGATGTGGGGCGGGTTGTGGCTGCGAGATGATCGTGTGCGAAAATTACTTTTCGCTGCCAAAGAAGAAAAATGATAAACACAAAAGAAGCTGTAGCCACATCATTGGCTACAGCTTTTTCCATGATCCTATTTGGTTGTAACCGTGAATCTTCGGTATTCGTTGGGCAACAGCCCGGTGCTTTTGCGAAACAGCTGGGAGAAGCGACTGGAGTTGTGATAGCCTACGATATACGCAATCTGATTGATGTGTAAATCGGTGCTCGTGAGCAGTTGCTCAGCGTGATTCATTCGCTTGTTTTGGATATATTCGGTAATGGTGCATTGGTTCGCTTGCTTAAAGGTGTATTTTAGCTTGGTGAGTCCCATGCAGGCGATCCGGGCGAGGTGCTCCAAGTGTATTTCGGAGGAGAAGTGATCGTCAATGTAGGCTGTAACAGCTGTCAGGCCGTCCATATCCTGTCGGGATATGCTTTTGGATGGATGCGTTTTTTTATGTGCTTTGGCCTTCTCCACAATTAGCGATACTGCTTCTGCGACTTTTCCCTCGTAGTACAGCTTTGCGGCAATTCCCGTTCCCCGAAAATTCCGTATCTGTCGGAGCAAGAAAACAAGCTCCGCGAAATTCGTCATCCCATCTACAGTAATAAAGGACGAGCGCAGGTCCTTATACTCTACTGGATATTTGCTTTTCAAATAATCCTCGTAATACTCCGGCATGATTTCAATAGCTGTCGAGCGAATGGGAATGTTTTTGCGATAGCTGGCCCGATACAAATTGTTATAGCCGATATGGACGCGGATGCAACCGCTTGACAATCGTTTATATGGGTTGAATTCCTCTCCAGAGACGGAATCGTAATAATTGAAGCTCAGATACTTGGGCTGCTGGAACTCCAGAAACAAATCCTCGTAAAAGACGAAATCTTGGATCGAAATCGAAAACAGGTTGTCGCGCGTATAAGTCCAGTAACGCCCCTGACCTTTCTCTGGTAAAACAGAAAAGCAAGTACCCTCGCGGTTGTATGGACCGTGGTCATCGTCAGGATGAAAGCCGCATTGCATTAAACACGGCGTATGTAGTTCCGTCAAAATATCTTTCATTATTGTCACCACCCATGCCGTGATCGGACGAAAACATACTACGAAAAGACGTATGTCTACCTGTCGTATTGCTAGAGGTTATGATCATCATTATCATTACGATTTGTAAGGGAGGCTGTCTCCCTTTATAAGGTTGTGTGTGATCTTGGTTGTAGGGGTGTTTGTCGGATGGAAGAAGCTAATGAAAAAGAAACAGCGCGTACGAGACGTCTCGGTCCCAGAACGCATCTGTTGGTGCTGGTAATAGCGAGTATCTTGACCATGACCGTTCGTGATGATATACAGGTGCACTTACTGGTGGCACTAAGTGTAGTGTACTTGGTATGGAATTACCTGTCCAGAAAGGCGTTTCAACTGGTCGTGTTCTATTGTGTGTGCATGACTTTTGTGTTTTTCATGCCGAATGCGTTGTCGTTGGGAACGATGAAGCTCATTGTTTACACGATGGTGAGGATGATGCCGGTCATCATGATCGGCACGGTTCTGATCTATACGCCACCTGGTAGTATCATGAGTGCCTTTGAGAAGATGTATGTCCCCAAAACGATTTTGGTGATGATTTGCATTTTGATCCGATTTTTCCCCGTGGTCCTTTTGGAAATGAAAGCGATTCGTGACGGAATCCGCGCCAGAGGGATTTTTCCACATTGGTACAGCGTACTGAAGCATCCGGCCATGGCCTACGAATGTTTTTTTATGCCGTTGGTCGTCCGTTGCCTGAAGCTGTCTTCAGAACTGGCGTCGTCTGCTGAGCTCCGCGGTATCGAGTGCACAAATGCGCGGACCTCTATCTATCCGGTTGGCTTCAAGATCACGGATGGCATCGTCATCGGGGTGTATGCGCTGATAGGGTCGTTAATTTATTGGACGGGAGGGATGATTTCGTGATTGAGCTGAACGATGTCACGTTTCATTATGGACAGGAAGATGGGGGACATGACACTGAGACTGGCGTGAAAAATATCAGCTTATCTGTAAAAGCCGGACAGTGTGTCGTGCTATGTGGGCGGTCTGGCTGCGGCAAGAGTACGATTATGAGGCTGGTCAATGGTCTCGCACCGAATTTTTATGCCGGACGCCTCACGGGTGAAGTAAGCGTGGGTGGCAAAAGTCCGGCGAGCATGCTGCCAGAGGAACGTACCCGGCTAATGGGCGTCGTGTTTCAAGACCCCCGCAGCCAATTTTTTATGGAAACCGTCCGGGATGAGCTGGCGTTTTCCGCAGAAAACATCGGCATGGCACCAGACGAGATTCGAAGCCGGATGGAGAGACAGGCGAGCCAGCTCGAGATTTCCCACCTGCTCGATAGCTCTTTACATAAGCTGTCCAGCGGGCAAAAGCAACGGGTGGCTATAGCGGCCGCATCCGTTTTGACACCGCCACTTCTCTTGCTGGATGAGCCTACTGCGAATCTGGACGCTTCCTCTACGCAAAACCTGATTGAAATCATAAGCAAGCTCAAGCAAAACGGTACCAGCTTGCTCATCAGCGAGCATCGGCTCGCTCCTTTTCTACCCGTTGTCGATTTGTTTGTCTGCATGGAAAATGGCAAAATCGCACACACGTGGACGAAGGACGAGTTCTGCCAGCTATCTCATGATGATGTGCGTATGTACGGTTTGCGTCATCCTGACATGACGCTTCCCGAGACAGCGAAGCAACATGAGCAGCCAGAGATGCCCGAATTCATGGTGGAAGGAAGAGAGCTTAGCTATTTTTATAAAAAGAAAAACGACGGAATCACCGATATCAACATCTCGCTTCCGCAGGGGAGCGTAACAGCGTTGACTGGCGAGAACGGTACGGGCAAGACGACGCTATGCAAAATTTTATGCGGTCTTCTTCGTGAGCGAAAAGGAACGATTGTCCGCCAAGGTCGTTCACTTTCTGCCAGCAAAAGACGAGCTGTGAGTTATTTGGTGATGCAGGATGCGGACTATCAGCTCTACGCAGACAGTGTCGGAAACGAAATCGTTTTGGGAAAAGTCTTGAATGAAGAGCTCCGCGCAAAGGCGTATGAAGCGATGGATGCTTTCGGTTTGCGTGAGCTTCGCGATCGGCATCCTGCGTCATTATCTGGTGGAGAGAAGCAGCGGGTTACGATGGCAGCCGCTTATTGCTCCGAGGCAGAACTGATAGTGCTGGATGAACCGACAAGTGGACTTGACGGCGATGGAGTGCTGAAGGTAGCAGCATGGGTGAAAAAGCTGGCCGAAGCAGGCAAAACGGTCGTCATGATCACGCATGACCAGATTCTTTCCAAGCTGGCATGTGATCAAGTTGTCGAGCTGAGGCTTACCCGAGACGTTGAGACGATTTTTGCGGAGCCAGGGATACGAACAACCATTGAAACTGCCAATCGTTGACAGATGAAAAAGCATGTGGTAGGATGGGCACAACTTATTAGGAACGGAGGGTTACGTGTGGCAAATTAATTTTTCGATACTTTATTCGCACAACACAATCGATGAAATAGCGTGAAAAGGCTATGTTGTGTGCATACGAATCGGAAAATGGATTGCCGCTACGGTAACCCAATTGAATCATGGGCAAATGGAGTGAGGAAGGCAAGCGTGATGACCTCCTCTATTTGTATGATCTGCGAAGAGAATGGAACCAATCCTGTACCATCAGATGCTGGTATCTGATGTTCATGGTTTTCGTTTCTTCTTCCTTTTTCGATGACGTAAGCACAGGCAGCCTAGCCTGTGTTTTTTTATTTCAGTTCGTTGAGGAGGAAAACTTACAATGGCAGAACAGATATTAAAAGTGAACGGTGTGGAAATATGTGCGGAAAGCTTTGGGAAGCCCACAGATCCGGCGATTTTGCTGATTATGGGAGCCCAGATGTCCATGCTTTGGTGGGAGGAAGAATTTTGTCAGCGAATAGCCGACGCTGGACGCTTTGTTATTCGTTTTGATAATCGGGATGTCGGACGTTCCACGACCTACGAGGTTGGCCAACCTGGCTATACATTTGAAGATATGGCGGATGACGCTGTTCACGTCCTAGATGCATTCGGCGTACAGCAGGCGCACATCGTTGGTATGTCGATGGGCGGAATGTTGACGCAAATCATTGCATTGCGACATCCCGAAAGAGTTCGCACGATCACATTGCACGCAACGTCCAATTTTGCTCCTGACCTACCTCCAATCGATGAGAAGCTGATGGAGTTTTTCAGCAATATGAGGGAAATCAATTGGGAGGATGAACAAGAGGTTTTAGAGGTTGCCGTGGCGAGTTCGAAGGTTTTGATCGGTTCCAAGCATCCTTTTGACGAGGCGCGCGTTCGTGAATTGGCCCAAATAGATATCGCCAGAAGCAACCATTATGCGAGTAAGAACAACCACGCCTTCGTGACGACCGGTGAAACGTACCTGATGCGGACAGGGGAAATCGCTGTACCAGCTCTCGTGATTCACGGTACAGAAGACTTGCTCATTCCTTTCGCGCATGCATTGCATCTTGCAAACACCATTCCGGGAGCAGTCTTGCTCACGTTGGAAGGGACAGGGCATGAGCTTCCACATGGGGATTGGGATGTCGTCATCGAAGCGATTTTGAAGCATACGAGTGCAAGACGCGTACGATTATAAATATCAGCTCGATTGCGGGCAAGAAAACATTCGTGAGATCGCGCTGGTTCCAACCAGACAGCAAGGTGGGGTACCAGAAATACGAGAACGAATTGAATCGTTACGAGAGCAGCAAGCCCAAGTTTCAACTCCAAAGCAGATAAAACGTGAGATGGATGAGAATAATAAAGATGCAATTATAGTATCTTTAAAACGTAAAATTAAGAAATTGGATGAAGAAAATAAAGAACTACGTGAGCAGTTAAAATTTGCTTATGCAGAGGTTTATAAAAAAATCTAAGGGAACATCGTTCCCTCCTTATTCAACTAAAGGGCCATTTAATTGAATAACACTTTAATGAAAACTGGATATTTATGTTAGATTTTAGAAGAGATTGTGAAGTTTTGTACTTAAAGTAACGGGGCAGGTTAGCTGAAGAAGAACGTAGAATACTAAGGTGCAATGCTAGATGCTTAAGAGGCATTATTGTCTCTTAAGCATCTGGAATAATTGTAATAGCAACTGTTCGAACTGGAGTATCTTCTGCATTATTTTCACTTGTATTATGGTAGTATTTATTAATTAATTCGTTTAATTCATTTTGGAATTGCTTGAATTTTTCATCATCTAACGTTAACGCGGCTAAAGAAAAAGTAGCACTATCCTCTGAAGTGTTTTGCTCTTCTAATTTTTTAAGATAACTTTGATATTGATACAAAAGAGATAATTGGTAGTAAGTAACATAATCAAGTTTCTGCTGTTGCGATACTTTTTTCCATTCCTCCGCATCGATTCTAGCCTCATCTTCTTTTAAAGCATAATATTTTTCAGAAACTGATTTCACTTTTTTTTCTTTAATAACGTGAATAATTCCAGAATCCATCATAATTTGTAACTGTCTATATAGAGTTGCTTGAGGTACATCTTTAATGATTTTGACCATTTCTAAAGGTGTTAATCCATTTTCTTTATTTCTCATTAATGATTGGCAAATTTTCATTCTAACGGGATGCATTAAAACATCAACTTTATTGACCATAATATCCCCTCTTATTCATCCAATTTTTCATTCCTATTATAAATAATGAGAATAATTATTGCAATCATTCAACTTTTATTTTATCATTATCGATAACGATAATAAAGTTTGGTTAAGCAGAGTTAAATGCTCTTAAAGATATTGATTTTATAGCTTTTCTCTAAGGGCGTTAATCTAAGACTAATACTTTTATAAGAGGGGATACGAAAATGATAAAAAGAATAGGATTGATATTAACAGTTAGTATTATTATGTTTTTTACAGTTTTTGGACTAAGTACAAAACTTAGTTTTGCAGCGGAATTAAAGAAAATTAACGGGGAAACACCTTCGGGTATTCCATTGAATGAGATGGAAGAAAAGATAGATCAATATGTATCGAAGTATTTAGACAAAACAACACCAGGGGCTGCAATTGCAGTTGTGAAAGATGGTCAAATTATTCTCTCAAAAGGCTATGGATATGCGGATGTTGAAAAGCAAATTTCAGTTGATCCATCAAAGACAGTTTTTGAATGGGGATCCATAAGTAAATTATTCACTTGGACATCTGCAATGCAATTAGTTGAACAAGGTAAACTTGATTTAGATGAGGATATTAAAACATATCTACCTTCTGACTTTGCAAAAAAACTTAATTTCCAACAAACTGTTACAATGAGAGATCTTATGAATCATGCTGCTGGATTTGGAGACTACGCCTTTAATACAATTGCTTTTTCAAAGGATGGATTATTCCCTCTTGAAGAAGCATTACTACTTGATAAATCTAAACAGTATTATAAAGTGGGAACAGCTAGTTCGTATAGTAACTATGGAGCATCTCTTGCTGGTTATGTAGTGGAATGTATAAGTAAACAGCCATTTCATGATTATGAACGGGAACATTTATTTAATGTACTTGAGATGAATAATACAACGGGAAATACAACATTTGATGATAATAAAAAACTTTTAGAAACAAAAGCAAAGGGATATTTACCAAATCCAGAAGGAGGTTTCATACTTGGTAATTGGTCATATGTTTCTCATTATCCAGCAGGTTCTATAAACGGTACGGTAGAAGATTTGGCAAAATATGCAATTGCAATAACTCCAGAAAAAAGTCAAAAGCCACCACTATTTGATAATTCAGACACATTAAAAACTATGTTTTCACCAAGTTACAGTTTAGATGGAGAAATGGTTGGAACGGCACATGGTTTTTTTGAATATGTGGGAGAATACCGTACTATTGGTCATGGAGGTAATACTGCAACATTTTCAAGTCAATTTGCGATAGTACCTGAAGAAAGATTTGGAATTGTAATCCTTACAAATGCAAGTGCTGAAATGGACATTCTATTTGGAGTACAAGAATTGTTAATTGGTAAAAAGCATACAGAGAGTAAAGTTCCTTATCTAAAACTACCTTCTTCAAATGAAGTAGATGGAAAATATGTTCCATTTCAACGGCAAGAGGGAAATTTTTTAGAATTTGCAAATTATCAAAATTTATATACTGTTAGTGCAACGAACAAAAATGAAATCACAATGAGTTTAGGGCAATATAAAGGTACTTATGTACAGACGAAACCATATTATTATGAACTTGTTAAAGAAAATTTCCCTGTTTTTAGAAATGCGTACCCCATTTTACAATTCAAAATGGAAGAAGGCAAAGTGAAACAGATAATTGTAGGACATGGTATGGATTTATCTGAACTACCACCTGATAGAACAATCCCAGTTTTAATTGCTAGTGTTTTAGTATTATTAAGTACAACTCTGTATTTCTTAATTGCACCACTGATTTTACTCATTCTTAAATTTAAAAATAGAAAGAAACAATTAGAATTAGAAGATAAAAGATTTAATTTCTACTATTCAATGTTAATATTATGTGGCACAATAACTTTTTTAAACAATCTAATATGTATTACTAGAATTATGATGAATAAATTCCGTACCTTTGCGGAGGTCAAACCTCATCTTTTACTGAATTATCCTTTACTCGTATGTACAGTTATTGCAGCCTTCTTCTCTATCAAATATATGAGAAAAATAGTAAGTTCTAAAAAACGTAAAGTATTTTATTTTCTTACAATTACTTTGTTAACTTTATTATTTGCATTATTAATAGGATGGAATTTCTTTATTGTTGTATAAATAATTAGCTAACTATGATTGTCAGTGTTGTTGAACAATTTTATATGGAAAATCATGATAGAGAAGAATGGTAGAACCCACAAATTGGTGAAGTAAATCAAATATTACAGTTCCGAGATTTTCATTAAAAAAGTTAACAGTACTTTATATAATTATCTTGTTGGAAGTACCCCAAGGTTAAAAATCGAAGAGGGTAACGAGAAAAAACGGAGTGGAAAGCAGGAAGCAACCCTGCTTTCTCTCCGTTTTTTAGTAGCGGAATGGCGTATTTCCTTCTGTGGAAGGAAACAGCACAATATTTATGGAATCGTTTACGCTTATGCTCTCGGGCTAACGAGAATTTTCACCTGGTTTTTCTCTTTTAGCAGTGCTTCAAACCCATGCTCCACAATGTCGTCGAGCTTGATTCGCTGGGTGACCAGCTTGTCCGCTGGGAAGAAGCCCTTTTCCATCAGGCTGATGACAGCAGGGAATACGTCGCGGTAGCCGATGATGCCTGTCATGTTGCGTTCTTTCATGACGATGTGGTTCGGTTTGATTGACGCTTCTCTTTCGAAGATGCTGACGATCATGATTTGTCCAGCGATTTTGGTAGATTCGATGGCTTGCGTGAGGACAGGAGGCACGCCTGTGACTTCAAAGGCGATATCTGCGCCGCCGTTTGTCCGGTTGTGAATTTCCTGGACTACGTCGTATTCTTTCGGATCGATGACGATGGCGCCCAGCTCAGCTGCCTTGTTTTTACGTTCAGGGGACAGCTCCACTGCATAAATCTCAGCCGCACCAGCTGCTTTCAGTGCTTCAATGACAAGCAAGCCAATAGGACCAGCGCCGAATACGACAGCTTTGTCGCCGGCTTTCAACTGACTCGAACGTACTGCGTAAAGGGCTACGGCAGATGGCTCGACAAGAGCGCCTTGCTCATAAGAGAGACTGTCTGGGATTTTGTGGACCATGTGCTCATCGCAAGCCACGTATTCCGAGAAGCCGCCACCACCGCCAGCCAAACCGAGGAAGCCCATTTTTTCACAAAGATTGTATTTGCCTTGTCTGCACGCAGCGCATGTTCCGCAAGCGAAAACCGGCTCGACAACGACGCGATCCCCAACCTTGATGGTGTTCACGCCTTCCCCGATTTCCACTACTTGTCCGGAAAATTCATGCCCCATTACGATCGGGGCTTTTTCGCCTGTAAGTGGATGTTCAGCTCCCTGTGGGATGAAGATCGGGCCAGCCACGTATTCGTGCAAGTCGCTTCCGCAAATACCGCACCACTCGACTCTGATTTTCACTTTACCTTTGGACGCAATCGGTTCCGAAATGGTTTCCAAACGGAGGTCTTTCAAACCGTGCCAACGTAATGCTTTCATATCTGCCATCTCCTCGTTCGAATTGGATTCTATATGAAATTCAGCAAGAAAAATAGGAAACGTTTCCGGAAATAATATGTCATAACTTTGGCATCTTGTCAATTTGATTTCCTAGGCAAGAGTTTGGGGTGGTGTGCAATTGGTTGAGGAGAGGATGTTGATTTTCGCTAAGTTCAGAAGATGTATACGTGTTGTGCAACAGGTGCGAAGTTGTCTGCTATGTTTTGTTCACGCCTCGTTACCAGTGGTTTTGTGTATGCTATAATAGCGGTAGGAAAACACATTTTAGCTCGGAAACATAGAAAACGATTCCGATATGGAAAGGAAAGCAAGGCGTTGGATACAAAAAATAAAGTGACAATAGAAGACGTTGCGAAGAAGGCTGGCGTAGGAATCGCAACAGTATCGAGAGCCATTAATGACAGCGCGGGGATCAGTCCGAAGACGAAAGCATTGATTTTGCAGGTGATCGACGAGCTGGGCTTTATTCCGAACACTTCTGCACAAAGTCTAAAGGTGCGCCAAACCTATCAAATCGCACTGGCTGTTCCTGACATTCGAAATGCAATTATTCCAGATATCGCCTGGTCAGTCGAGCAAGCGGCCAAGCAGCATGGCTACCGTGTCGTACAAATTAATACAGCAGGAAATGCCCGAATGGAGCTTGAGACTGTGCGTGAGGTCAAAAAGCTGCATGTAGACGGGCTGATTATCATGCCGCTCGCCTATCCAAAGACGTTGGTCCAGATGATTAACAAAGCGAGTGTTCCGGTTTCGATTATTAACTATGGAAAAAAGCTCGAGGACAATGTGAAAGCAGATGTGGTCAGCATGGCCCGTCAAGAAGGTCGACTCGTCATGGAGCATCTAATCAAAATTGGCCGTACGCGAATCGCTTACGCAGGCGCGCCGAAGGACAAGATCGAGGAGCGGTATTTTGCCTATGAGGCGTCGCTTCAGCACGTCGATCCTTCGCTGGTGTATTTTGGTGAGGACTTCTCGTTTGAGACGGGCCTTCGTGCTGCTGATTACTTTTATAGCCTAAAAAACATGCCAGATGCTATCTATGCGGTCAATGACATGGTGGCAATCGGGATCGTGAATCGGTTCAAGGAGCTGGGAGTCCGCGTGCCAGAAGATGTCGCGATCGTGGGAATTGACAACAATGTGTGGACGACGATTACGACTCCGCAGATCAGTTCTGTTTCGATCATGGGGGAAGAGGTGGCACGGCTGGCGACTGAGCTTTTGCTGAAACGGATTCGAGAGCAAGGGGCAGGGGCGTACGAACGCGTACAGTTCGAGCCGCGGCTGATTGTAAGGGAGTCCAGTGTAGCGGTTATCCGTAAATCCTCGTTGGAAACATAGGGCAATTTCAGAAGAAAAGCCGAGTGGAAGACAGGTGATCGGTGATGATACCTGACGTTTCCTCGGCTTTGGTTTTAAGGCAAAATCGCAAACGAACGTACAGGAAACCCGGAGGCTTTTTCAGGCTTCGGTGTAATATTTACAATGACAGCACCTTTTGCTGGAAGCTTATCGAGATTTTTGAGCAGTTCTACTTGATAGGTGTCTTGATCGAGCACGAAATATTCACCCAAAAGCGCTCCGTTTTTCCGGTAATCGATCGTCGCATCTGTATCAAAGGTTTCGTGACCGACTGCTTTGATTTGTCTTTCCACGAACAAAAATTTTAAAGCCTCCAAAGACCAGCCAGGAGCGTGATTATTGCCATCTGAATCCTTATTGTTGAAGGCATCCACATCTGGCCAGCGCTTGCTCCAATCTGTGCGCAAGGCGACAAAGGAACCGCTCTCGATTTGACCATGCCCGGTTTCAAAATGCAGAATGTCTTCCACGGAAAGCGAATAGTCGTTGTTGGCTTCGGCTTCTTTTGATTTGTCGATGACGACGAGCGGCAATACGAGCTCCTTCAGCTCGATCTCGTCCAAGTAACGCTTGTTGCGCACGAAGTGAATCGGTGCATCCAAGTGCGTACCGTACTGTCCAGGAAAAGAGAAGCGTTGGGCAAAGAAGCCGTCGTCATGTGTGAACAGCGTTTGGAATTCGGCGGCGTCAAAGGCGTGGAAGTGAGGAGATTCTGGACCGAATGTGTGCGTGAGATCGACCCATTCTTTTTGTTTTAACAGGGTAATTGCTTGAATCAAATCGTTTGCCATGTGCCCACCTCGTTAATATTTTTTGAATTTTTGCGCTTTTACAACCAAGTTTATCCAATACTTTATCGGTTCTAATTCCGAGTGTCAATATCGGATAATACGAATGAACGGTTTGACTAATAATAGCAATCGGGAAGAAGCCTTCGAGCATGATTCTGCTATTCTTAAAGGAGAATAACAAGCATCATCCAACCAAAACGCAAAGGAGAAATTCCCATGACAAAAGAGCTTTGGATCAATTTGCCTGTCAAGGACCTCGAAAAGTCCAAAACGTTTTTTGCCGCACTCGGATTCTCTTTTCATCCTCGCCATGAGAACAGCAAAGATGTAGCGGGCCTGTTGATTGGTGAGAAAAACCTCCTGGTGATGCTTTTCCCGGAAGCTACCTTCCAATCGTTTACCCAAAATGAGCTGGCAGATACGAAGCGCGGAACGGAAGTGTTGTTTTCGATCGATGCTGAGAGCAGGGAAGAAGTGGATGAAGTGGTGGGGCGGGTGGTAGCCGCTGGAGGCACTGTTTTCAGTGAGTCGCGGGAGCATGGTCCGGGAATGTACGGGGCGGGCTTCGCTGATTTGGATGGTCATCGGTGGAATGTGCTGTATATGGATATGAGTAAAGTAGATGGAGTATAGAGGTAATTGCTGAGAAAGGAGCCTTCCGAATGGGAGGGCTCCTTTTTCAAAATGAGAGTTTGAGCGAGGATCATTTACTCGTATAAGTTGAGAGAGAACCGTCCGCTAACAAGACGTTGTAAGTGCGGTGCAGCATCACCACTGCCTCTGCTCGTGTGAGTGGATCGTGTATTTCCAATTCGTTTCCCCACGTACTCATGATGTCGTTGCCCACCAGCCATGCGAGTGCATAAGCTTTTAATGCGTCAATGTCACCGTTGGCGAAAGTTATTTCTCCATTGTCGAGGTGACCGTAGCTAATTGTGTATTCGTCGTCAGGAAAAGGAGCTGAACCAGGATAAGGTGATCGATAGTTAGGTGAATCGACCGACTGTACGGTAATGTCGTCAATTCGAGCAAGGATTTGCAAAACTTGATCGTCGGGCATTTCATACATCTTTTGATAGAAAAATGTTTGGAAGAAGTATATAGCTTCCCAACGTGTTACTTTTTTTTCGGGATAGATGTAAACTTTGTCCCAGTCCCAATGAACAACACCAAATGAGTTTGCGTTGTACATTTCCATCAATGGCTGATAGGCCCAATGGTTTTTGGGGACATCTTCAAACTTCTGTATTTTCTGCCCGGAGAATTCTTTGTTAAGATTCGGACGAAGCTTAGTAAACAGCTTATGAACCATAACAGTGAGCTCGGCTCTGTCAATCGCCTCATTCGGTCTGAAGGCTCCATTAGAATAGCCGTTTAATACACCTTTTTTCACCATGAAATCAACCGATTCCCGCGCCCAATGCCCATTAGGGATATCGCTGAACTGACTGGCTTGTACAGGCACGGGAGTTGAAAAAAGAATAGAAACGATAAGAGCTACGCATAAAATGATATTTTTCATCATGTTCCACCTTTACCATCCCTTCCCTATTTCTGCTTAAACATTGCAGCTATCCACAGGCTGATGTCAGGAAGAGATGCAAATAGTATGCTGGAGGGGTAAGGCAGGAATGGAGAAGGGGATGAATTGGTGAATCAGGTGAAAGAGACAAGGGGCACTGTTTTCAGTGAGCCACGGGAACACGGTCCAGGGATGTACGGGGCAGGCTTCGCTGATTTGGATGGTCATCGGTGGAATGTACTGTATATGGAGATGAGACTGATATCAACAAGAATAGAGAATCGTGCCCCTGAGAAATCAGGGATTTTTGCATGAACAAGCAAAAAATTCATGTTCTATTAAGGTTGTATAGAAATACGATTAAGACTGATTGTTTACTCTTCTAGAGAAGGAAATAAGGGTAAAGAAGAGGAGCAATCTTATGAAAATGTTTTCGAAGTTACAGACATTAATGGCGACTGTACTTGTAACTACTATGAGCGTCAGCCTTGTAAGCGGAGGTGTTTCTCCAACCAAAGTGTTCGCATCTTCTGTATCTGGGCCGGATGATCCGAGAGAGGTAGAGCAATTTGCAGATGAATTTTTTAACCAGTCAGAAATTAAGAACAACATGGCAGGAGCTACGTTTGTAGTTGTAAAAGGAGACAAGGTCCTTTTTAAAAAAGGGTATGGATATGCGGATGTAGAGAAGAAGATTCCGGTCGATCCTGATCGGACTGTATTCCGTGTAGCGTCAGTATCCAAGGTTATTACAGCTACAGCCGTTATGCAATTGGCGGAGCAAGGAAAAATAGATTTGAACAAAGATGTATCCGCATATATGGGGGGTGCCCTGATTCCGAATAAGACAGGCACTCCTCTTACAATGAAACATCTGTTAATGAACGCCACTGGATTTGACTTTGGAGACACTTCTGACTCTTCAACAACCGACTTGAAACGGGAGGTTTCTTTAAAGAAATACGTTATGGACAATCTCCCAAATGTCATTCGCAAGCCAGGAGAGTTTTACAGATATGACAACCTCGGCTTCATCATTCAAGGTTATGTTGTAGAACAAGTAGCAGGAAAACCATTTGGTGAATACGTGCAGGAACGCATCTTTAAGCCACTTGGCATGGAAAATAGTGATTTTCGACTTACACCCTCAATAGTCAAAGAGTTGGCTGTACCTTATAATCTTATCGGACAGCCGATTCCGACTTATGCAACGGTACCAACTGAGCTTCCTGATGGTGGAATGCTCTCAACTGGTTCTGATATGGCTAAATTCATGATTGCTCATCTCAATAAAGGAAAGCTTGGGAATGCGACGATTATGGAAGAAGAAACGGCGGCAGAAATGCAGAGACCTCATCTTTCCGTGCATCCAAAGCTGAATAACATGGCGCTTGGTTTCGAATATGCCAACCAGCAAAATTACAATGGACATTATGTTATTGAAAAAGCAGGGGATTTACAAGGATACCATACCGGGATGTGGTTGATCCCGGAAGAAAAAGTGGGAGTATTTGTTACAGTCAATAAGGACTTCGAAATTCGTATGCCTCTGATTGAAGCGTTTATGGATCATTACTACCCGAAAAATGAGCAGAAAAGAGGATCGTTTGAGTTAGCGAAACAAGAACTCACGAAGTTTGAAGGGACATACAGCGATTTGCGAAACCGGATGTGGACGACTCGTATACGTGCTGAAGGCGGCAAACTTATTGTAAAAGACCCGCTGGGAGAACATGTCCTATATGAAGTGGAGCCACTCTTATTCCAGGACGAACAAGGTAGTAAAGCTGGTTTTAAGCTGAACGATCACGGAGATGTGCAGGCTTTCTATTACGAGTTAAAATCAGATAGTTGGGCAGAAAAAATGCCTGAGCCGCAACGTTATCAGGATGTGGAGAATGACCATCCATATGCGTCCTATATTTATCACCTGAGACAGATCGGTGTCTTTGCTGATATGGAAGGTGACAATCGCTTTTCGCCCGAACAACAGATAACAAAAGGAGAGTTTGTTGGCTGGTTCATCAAGTGGAGTGGCATTGCCCCATCAAAGCATAAACCGATTTACACGGATCTTTCAGGTAACAAGTATGCGCGGGAAATTCAAGCAGCTTACGAGTTAGGTTTACTAAAAGCATCTGCTGATGGCAAATTTTATCCGAACGAGCCATTGACGCGTCAAGAAGCAGCAACCATCGTATGGCGCATGGCATTTGGCTATCTTCATGCAGAGCCGAAAAAAGCCAAGTTGAGTGGTAGGACAGATGCTTGGGCTTTAGAGGGAGTCCATTTCGTAGTGGCAAAAGGATTATACGGACCAGAAGTGGTGAAAGGCAGAGATGGCAATGTCGATTATAAATCAGAGCAACTGATGGTAAGGAAAGAAGCGGCTGCGTTACTATCTCGGTTCGCAGACCAATTATTTTAGTGTACAACAAGCCGTGACTTCTTGTTTGTGCTTCGTTGCGACATGAGGCGATGGAGGGAAGTACAATCAAAACGATACTGATCATCGACGATGAAGCACAAATTCGTGAACTACTCAGTATTTATTTGAAAAATTACGGGTTTGCTACTTATGAAGCAGGTAATGGGGTTGATGCGCTGGCTGTATTCTCAAGCGTGCAAATCGATCTGGTTATTGCAGATATTATGATGCCGATGATGGATGGATACGAGTTATTAAAAAAGATGCGACATATTTCCGAAGTTCCGTTTTTGTTCCTGTCCGCGAAATCGGACGATATGGATAAAATTATTGGACTGCAGCTTGGCGCTGACGACTATGTGGGGAAGCCTTTTAACCCCATAGAAGTCGTCAGCAGAGTTCAAGCGTTATTCAGAAGAATGGATGTATTTTCTAAAGGTGAAAAGCAGAACCATGAAATCATACAAATTGGCGATGTCATGCTCGATTTGGTGAGCTGTAAGCTGTACAAAAATGGACAGCAGAAAGAAGTGACATCGTACGAGTTCAAGATTTTGTCTTTACTGATGAAGCATGCGGGGAGAGTTTTTACAAAAGCATCCATTTACGAGCATGTTTGGGGGCAGGAATACATAGGGGATGAAAACCTCATTATGGTCTATATCAGCAAACTCAGGGAGAAGATTGAGGATAACCCAAGAAAGCCAGTTTATCTTATTACGATCAGGGGGTTAGGCTACCGTTTTGAAAAAAAATGAGAGCATCCCCGACAAGCGGCCGTTAAAACAACTGTTTTTTCGGCACTATGTTGTGATAAGCGGTTTGTTCTTATGCACGATTATGATTGCTCTTTTGGGGACAGACCTGTTGATGGACAACTATTTTGATAAATCGCCTGATTTGACCCGAGTGGACGGCAGTAAAATATACCAGTACCCTTTTGAAAAGATTGATGGTCGGTTGTTAGACGAGTACGGCGGCTGGTTCGAGATCGTGGATGAATCGGGGACAGTCATCTATGTAAAAGGCAACAAGGAAGACAATATCATGACATATAGCGATGGAATGCTGTACGCTAAAGTGGACATACTGCGAAATGATGATTCAATTTTCTACCATGCCTATCGAGCGCAAGGGCCAGAGGGTGAAAACTATGTTCTGTTATGGAAAATTCCTGAGCGGTTGGAAAATATATCATTGGCGCTTGGAATCTTAATAGCGTTGTTTGTCGTTCTGTTGTTCATCGCCCTTTATTTCTACACCCGGTACTCCGTCTTGCAAATGAAGAAGCCTCTCCAGCAAATTGTAGAGGGCATTAAAGAGATGGAAGGCTTCAATTATCAGAAGCGACTTACATTTTCGGCTGAAATGGAATTTGCAGAAATCCGAGAAGCATTTAACGGAATGGCAGAACGACTACAGCAGACCTCTGCAGAGAAAGAAGCGGTAGCAAACAACAAAAGAAACATGCTGTTGCATCTGTCTCATGATCTGAAAACACCGATTACCTCTGTATTCGGGTATTCTCAGTTGTTGCTGGATAGGCCGGAGCTAGAAGAAGAGCAAAGGCGTCAGTATGTTCAATATATTAACGACAAATCGTCTTATATGGCTCATTTGATTCAAGATTTGTTCGAACTGGCAAAGCTGGAAGACCAGAACGTGAGACTGAATCAAGAAAAGGTGAATATTAGTAAGTGGTTTATGCAGCTTGTTGCGGAATTTTATCCGGAAATAGAAGATAGGGGATTTCAGTTGGAAGTGAAAATTCCAGAGGAGCCGCTGTTTGTCATGTTCGACAAAATGCATATGAACCGCGTTATTACGAATTTGATCGGTAACTCGCTAAAACATAATCCGCCGGGAACGAAGCTATTCGTTTCATGCGAGAAAATAGAGACCGGCGTTGTTCTGTGGTTGGGTGATAACGGTACAGGTGTTCAAGAGAATGTTAGGGAACACATTTTTGAAGAGTTCATAAAAGGGAGTAATCCTGTGAAAGATAGCACCGGACTCGGTCTAGCCATTTGTAAAAAAATTATTACGTTACATCAGGGGACGATTCATTTGGAGAGGAATCAACAGTTTACGACTCTATTTAAAATCACTTTGCCTCTTGAATGAGCGGTACTCTTCTTGTGGCTGTCACGGCGGTCGTTTTTATCATCTATTGGTGTGTCAGGTGGTAAAGGCTAAAGGCTGGGTGCGCTGTTTTTAGTGAACCGGGGATGTACGAGACGGGCTTCGTTGATTTGGATGGTCATCGGTGGAATGTGCTGTATATGGATATGAGCAAAATGCAGATGGAGTAAGGGGAAATTGGTGAAAAGGAGCCTTCCAAATGGGGCTCCTTTTTCAAAATGAGAGTTTGGGCGAGGGTTATTTACTCGTATAAGTTGAGAGAGAACCGTCCGCTAATAAGACGTTGTAAGTACGGTGCAGCATCACCACTGCCTCCGCACGTGTGAGTGGATCGTGAACTTCCAATTTGTTTTTCCACGTACTCATGATTCCGTTGTCCACTAGCCATGCAAGTGCAGAAGCTTTTGTAGCGTCAATGTTACCATTGGCAAATACAATTTCGCCAGTATTCAGGTAACCGTAGTGAATCGAATATTCATCATTAGCAATGTAATCAGAAGAAATGATAACTGGAGAGCTTGACATTAAATACCGATTCACATCAAAAAATTGTACAGAAATATCCTCAATATCCATGAGTGTTATCAGGATGATTTCTTCGGGATTGTGATACATTTCTTGACCAAAAAATGATTGGAAGATATACATAGTGTCCCATCGCGTTACCTTTTTTTCGGGATAGATGTAAACTTTATCGTAGTCCCAATCTACAACACCAAATGAGTTCGCGTCGTACATTTCCATCAATGGCTGATAGGCCCAATGGTTTTTGGGGACATCTTCAAACTTCTGTATTTTCTGTTCGGAGGATTCTTTGTTAAGATTCGGACGAAGCTTATTAAACAACTTATGAACCATAACGGTTAATTCGGTTCTGTCAATCGCATCATTCGGCCTGAAGGCTCCATTGGAATAGCCGCTTAATACTCCTTTTTTCACCATGAAATCAACCGATTCCCGAGCCCAATGTCCATCCGGGATATCGCTGAACTGACTGGCTTGTACAGGCACGGGAGTTGAAAAAAGAATAGAAACGAAAAGAGCTATGCATAAAATCATATTTTTCATCATGTTCCTCCTTTACCATCGATTTCCTTTTCCCTTCCCTATTTCTGCTTAAACATTTCGGCTATACACAGGCTGATGTCAGGAAGAGCTGCAAATGGTATGCTGGAGGGGTAAGGCAGGATTGGAGAAGGGGATGGTGTTATGAAAAGGACACGCAAAATCACCTCCTAAAATCATGATGTTTTCGATTTTAGGAGGGATATCCAATGAAATTTCAGCGAATCGATCTAGATAATTGGAGCAGAAAGTCTTATTTCGAGCATTATCTGAACCGAGTAAATTGCACCTTCAGTATGACTGCCAACATTGATATAACGGAATTGCTCCCCGCTCTACGGCAAAAGGGGTTGAAGCTGTACCCGGCTTTTCTGTATATGGTGACGAACGTTGTCAATGCGCATCGCGAATTTCGGACTTCCTTTCATACAGATGGCGAGTTGGGCTATTGGGAGAGTATGATACCCAGCTATACTTTTTTTCATCAGGATGATCAAACTTTTTCTACGATGTGGACGGAATTCGCTGACGAGTTCCATGTGTTTTATCAAAATTACGTAGCGGATATGAAACAGTACGGGAACAACAAAGGTCTTGTGGCGAAAGAACTGGAACCGCCGTATACCTTCCCTGTCTCGTGTATTCCCTGGGTTAGCTTCAGTGGGTTTAATCTGAATATTTCGGGAGATGGGAGGTATTTGCTGCCAATCATTACAAGTGGAAAGTATTTCGAGCAAGAAGGCAAAACGTTATTGCCTGTTTCTTTACAAGTCCATCATGCGGTTTGTGATGGATATCACGCGAGCCTGTTCATCAATGACTTGCAAAAATGGGCAAAAGATTACAAGGAATGGTTAGGTGCTGAGTGAATTGGCTCGTTTGGTATGCTTCTCCTTCCTGATTTCTTCCAATCATTTATAATAACGGTAGGAGAACTGGGAGGAGAAGGAATGAACAAAGAATTGGTAGGAAAAGTCTTCGGCTGTATCGTTTTGGGTGCGATCATCACTGTGATAGGAATCGTGGCGGTTGTGATGACTGCCCTGAACGCACAGGGAAGAGTGTATTCCCTTCTTGTCGCTGTCACGACGGTCGTTTTTATCATCTACATCATCGGCCAAATCTTCGCCCCACAAAAGAGTCGCTTATGGAATCGAGCCCTCTTTGTCTATTTTCTCTTTTGTACGCTGCCAGTTGCAGGATATGAGATCAGCAGCTATTACCATAACAGCATTCCTGTGGTCAGTGAGGCGGAGGTCGATCTGGAACAGTATAAACCGTTTGGTGCAGACTCTAAAATTCAAAAACTGGATCAACCAGCGACACTGTCGTTACAGTCTGATCTGCCCAAAATAGATGGGGCGACCGCCTTGTATCCTCTTTACGCTTCCTTTGTGCAGGCTGTTTATCCCGAGAAAGTTTACGACCTTTACGACAGCGAAGTCATGGTAAGCAAGACGCCAAATGCGTACGAAAACTTGCTGGATGGCAAAGTCGATGTCATCTTTGCAGCAGGTCCTTCTGAAGAACAGCTCCTATCCGCAAAAGAAAAAGGTGTAGAGCTGAAACTGACACCAATCGGAAGGGAAGCCTTTGTCTTTTTTGTCAATGCAGAGAGTCTCGTTCAGGGACTCACTACCCAGCAGATTCGCGACATCTATGCGGGAGACATCATTACTTGGGAAGAAGTCGGGGGCGGATATGAGTTCATTCGTGCCTTTCAGCGACCAGAAAATAGCGGGAGTCAGACAATGCTGAAGAAGATCATGGGAGGTAGAGAGCTCATGACAGCGCCACAAGAAGACGTGGTAACAGGGATGGGTGGAATCATCGAGCAAACAGCCAACTACAAAAATTATTCGAATGCCATCGGTTACTCGTTCTTGTATTATGCCACGGAGATGGTGCGAAACGGAAACATTCGTCTACTCGCAATTGATGGGGTAACGCCTAATAAGGAAACGATAAAAAACAGAGCGTATCCGTTTGCGGCCGAGTTTTACGCAGTGACAGCTGGGACGGACAATCCGAATGCAGAGAAACTGATCGAATGGATTTTGTCGCCACAGGGACAAGAATTAGTAGAAAAAACGGGCTATATTCCGGTGAAATAATAAGGAGCAAGCAAAGGAGACCCTTGGGCAATTGACCCGAGGGTTTCTGTTTCTATCCATCTTCATTCTCAAGCTCTTATCCCACGGCATATGCTCGGTTATACCGAATCCAACTACATCTGTTTCTTCAGATAGTTCTTTAATCAGATGAAGTAGTTGAGGTATTTGCATTGTTCCCGCAGCAGAAAGATTATAAGGTGCTTCAGGGTTGGCGAATAATAAAGAGCGGAATGCCTTTGGGTCAAGGACATCTAAATCAAGGTGAATAGCCAGGTGCTTAATGCCACTTTCTTTTATCCACTCTTTTACAGATTCAGTACTTTTCATCAACGCTTTCGTTCCCGCTGTTTTAATACCTAGCCTTTGAATGATTTCTGAATCTTGCTCTGTAGGAGCTTCTAATCCCGCCATAAAGATATTTTCAGGCTTCAGAGGGATTTCCACATGTTTTGCGACCTCTTCATCTCCTTCTCCCAAAAGATTCCCAAGAGGTAATGTATGTCCGTAGTCATACCCAACAATCCTAACCAAATCACTGTGAGCATCGATCCAAATTAAACCTAATTCACCACCGTATCGTTTGTTTAAATACGCAAATGGAGCTTGCTCTACCAAGCAGTCACCGCCAAACATCACAATCCGATCTGGCTTATGAGCATCAATGATATGATGAGCAGCCTCTACTTGTTCAATTAGTTGTTTTCTCCCATAAGTACCGTTCTCGTTTTCAAGCGGAGTTCCATCATAAGCTCGAACTGGTATATGAATAAGGGGTTGATCATTGTCCGGAGCTAGCCACGCAAGCAACTCGGCTCTAAGAGAGTAGTTAGGGTTATTTCCCCCTTGCCATTGCGGCATTAACAGGCGTATTGTTTTTTTAGTCACGTTTGTCTCTCCTTTGCTTCAAAGTAAGGCTAGTATAAACGGACCAAAAATAAAAAAGCAGTACGCACTTTATTGATAGCTACTACCGGAAAGGATAGTGTAAATATGAGCATGGCTAAATATAAAGGTAAAGTTAAAAATATTCAAGATACACCTTTTGGTTATACATTGTCAGTAATCGGTGGTAAATGGAAAATGGTTATTATTTATCTTCTAGCAGAAAACCAACCGGTTCGCTTCAATGATCTGAAAAGACAAATAGGAGCTATTACTTATAAAACATTAAGTTCACAACTAAAAGAATTGGAAGCGGATGGTTTGGTGAAACGGAAAGAGTATCCTCAAGTTCCTCCTAAAGTCGAGTACAGTCTCACGGATAAAGCGAAAACACTATTACCCGTTTTGGAAGAGTTATGTGAGTGGGGAGCAAAAAATCAAAATAATTAAGTTCATTTTTTCTGATGCGTTACGCAATTCCAGTGCTGGATGAGTGAAAAAGATACGTTAGTCTAATACTTTATTATCCTTGAACAGCTGGTTCATATTGACAGAAAAATCTAAGACTGTTATAAAAATAGTGAATAGCACTCGCGAGGTGAGAGTGCTAACATTGGAAAAGGAATACATAAGAAGTCCGGAAGGGTGGGTATTTCATGGAAAAAAAGCAGTTTCAAGCAGAATCTACACGTCTGTTGGAAATGATGATCCATTCTATTTACACACAAAAGGAAATCTTTTTGCGCGAGTTGATTTCCAATTCGAGTGACGCGATTGACAAAATTTACTACAAATCGCTCGTCGATGATCAATTGGTGTTCGATAAAGAGAACTATTTCATCAAAATTGCGGTTAACAAAGACACCAGAACTTTGACTCTGACAGATACTGGGATCGGCATGACGCAGGATGAACTGGAAAATAATCTGGGTGTCATTGCGAAGAGCGGCTCTTTGGCGTTCAAAAAAGAAAACGACGCGAAGGATGGGTACAACATCATCGGTCAATTCGGTGTAGGTTTCTACTCGGCCTTCATGGTTGCCGACAAGGTTACGGTCATCAGTAAAGCACTGGGCAGCGACACGGGGTACAAATGGGAGTCCAGCGGGGCGGATGGCTACACGATCGAGCCTTATCACAAAGATTCCGTCGGGACCGAAATCATTCTCGAAATCAAAGAGAATACAGAAGAAGAGAATTACGACGAGTTTTTGGAAGAGTACCGTTTAAAAGCGATTATCAAAAAGTACTCTGACTTCATTCGTTACCCGATCAAAATGGACGTTACGCAGCATAAGCCAAAAGAGGGCAGCGAAAACGAGTACGAACAAGTGACGGAAGAACAAATCGTGAATAGCATGGTTCCGATTTGGCGAAAAAATAAAAGCGAGCTGACGACTGAGGATTACGAGCAGTTTTATGCGAGTAAGCATTACGGCTTCGACAAGCCGCTCAAGCACATCCACATCAGTGCAGATGGAGCCGTTGTTTATCAGGCGATTTTGTACATCCCGGAGAGCATGCCATTTGATTATTACTCGAAGGAGTACGAAAAAGGTCTGGAGCTGTATGCGAACGGTGTACTGATTATGAACAAATGCGCGGACCTGCTTCCAGACTACTTCAGCTTTGTCAAAGGGATGGTTGACTCCGAGAGCCTGTCGCTCAACATTTCTCGTGAGATGCTGCAGCATGACCGTCAATTGAAGCTGATTGCAAAAAACATCACGAGCAAAATCAAAAGCCAGCTGCAAAGCTTGCTGAAAACAGAGCGTGAGAAATACGAGCTGTTCTACAATTCATTTGGCAGACAGCTGAAATACGGCATGTACAGCGACTACGGAACACATAAAGAAACACTGCAAGACCTGTTGATGTTCTACTCTTCCAAAGAGAAAAAGCTGGTGACGCTAGAAGAGTACGTAGAGAGAATGCCAGAAAATCAAAAGTACATCTACTACGCATCTGGCGAGTCGATCGAGCGAATCGAAAAACTGCCGCAAACAGAGCTCGTATCCGAGAAAGGTTACGAAATCCTGTACTTCACAGATGACGTCGATGAGTTCGCGATCAAAATGATGATGAACTACAAGGAAAAGGAATTCAAATCCGTATCGAGCGGGGATTTGGGAATCGAGCCAGGCGAAGAAGAAAAAGCAGCCGAAGTCGAAAACGAAAATAACAAAGAACTGTTCGACTATATGGCATCGCTGCTCGAAGGAAAAGTCAAAGCCGTAAAAGCTTCCAAGCGCTTGAAGTCACACCCTGTCTGCTTGTCGACTGAGGGTGAAGTGACGATTGAAATGGAAAAAATCTTGAATGCGATGCCAAACAATTCGAATGTCAAGGCAGACAAGGTACTGGAGATCAATGTGAACCATGCGGTGTTCCAGTCGTTGAAGGGTGCCTTTGACACAGACAAGGAAAAGGTCAATCTGTATACGGCGCTTCTGTACAATCAGGCGCTCTTGATCGAAGGCTTGCCGATTCAAGACCCGGTTGAGTTTACGAACGACATTTGCAAAGTCATGGTGTAATCATAAAAAAGGGGATGAGACTTACTCATCCTCTTTTTTATGCGAAAAACGTCTCGGAGTGATAAAAAAACTAGTTTCTTGACCTCGTCACATACGTAAAGATTGGATCCCTTAGCTCGAACTCATATGTTGCTCCATTCACTATTCCAACGACCTTCTCACTGTCATATAAATCGAGCAAGAAATCGGCCATTTGCTTAGCTGTATGGAACTTAGGAAGTGCACCAGCATATTCAAAATGATCAATATCAAAGGAACGCTTCGCAAATTCGGTCTCTGTCGCAGCAGGTGCCAAGACTTTTGCTTGCATGGCTGCTCCGTTCTCCTTCAATTCTTGTGCTAGACCTTCCGTAAAGGCACTAACATAGAACTTCGTCGCGCAATAGGTCACGGCGTTAGCGATGATTCTGTAACCTCCGCCTGAAGAAATATTGATGATTTGCGTTCCATGCACATGTGCATAGTCACGAGCATAACGAGAAGATAGAATCGTTAGTGCTTCAATATTCAAGTGAAGCATGGACTCAATTTTATTCAAGTTTTGTTCCCCAACAGAAGCAAAGTTTCCGAACCCCGCATTGTTAATCCAGGTCTCAATCTCATAATCCTTTAGACTGTCGTAAAAGTCATGAACATTTTCACTCACACTTAAGTCAACTGTTCGAATGACTACATCCAATTTTGCGTTGATTTCAGCCACTTTTGATTTTACCTTTTCTAATTCCTCCGTTCGACGAGCTGCTAAAATTAAGTTTTTTCCACGAGCAGCGAATGCCAGAGCGGTTTCAAAGCCAATTCCTGAGCTTGCTCCCGTAATGACCGTATATTTCATGTATATCCCTCCTGAATTTATTCAATAACTTCAATTGAGAATGAATGTTTCATTGAGTATACTGATTAGAGTAAACTCTAAGTCAAGGGTATAAAATCCATTCGGAGGTTTCTCATGCGCACGATTGGTGAAGTGGCACATCTATTAGGGATAAGCACACATACGCTGCGATATTATGAAAAGGAAAAAATAATTATTCCGGATCGCGATGAAAGCGGTGACAGGCGATATAACGATTCGCATATTCAATGGCTGCGATTTGTTATCAAGTTAAAAGAAACGCAAATGCCTATCTCGAAAATCAAGAAGTACGCTTCACTGTTTTTAGAAGGAGAACATACTACCACAGCTCGATTGAGTCTTTTAGAAGAACACAAACACTATATTGAGCAGCAAATAAAAACGTTAATCAATGTGGATGGTATGCTGGAACGTAAAATTGTTGCTTACAAAGATTACATCAGTAACCGAGAAGCCAAAGCACCGGTAGACGAAGAAAAGATATACATAGAGAGAGGAGAGTAGAACCTATGTGGAATCCGTTGGAAGTAAAAGATCTCATCACCAGTGCAGAAGAACTAAAAAGTCTGGTAGGAGAACCGCACGAGGCGGTTGTGAAAAAAAGCATCGCGCAGGTTGAGTCGCATGTGATTCATTACGTGTCTATGTCGCCGTTGTTTTTCTTGTCTACAGCAGATGCTTCAGGCAAATGTGACGTTTCCCCGCGAGGCGACGAGCCGGGCTTCGTTAAAGTGCTGGATGATCACCATATTATTTTTCCAGAGCGAATGGGGAACAGACGGGTCGACTCTTTGCTGAATATCATCGCCAATCCGCAGGTGGGTATGATTTTCCTGATTCCTGGTCTGGAAGAAGTGTTGAGAATTAACGGATCAGCCCGCATTACGAAAGATGCAGAGCTACTCGCTGCGCAAGAATGGAAGGGTAAAACAAACGGCATGGGCGTGATCGTGAAGGTAGACGAGTGCTTCCTTCATTGCCCGCGCGCATTTAAACAAGCAGGCTTGTGGAAGGCGGATTCTTGGCCAGAAAAAGAGGCGATGCCTTCGATGCTGGAAATGTTTCGCGCTCATTTGAAAATAAATGGCGTTACGTTGAATGAAAAAGAATAAGAAAGAAAAAACCTTGAATGAGCTTCAAGGTTTTTTTTCGTCCAAACGAGCTTGGCAGGAAGCCGAACCGAGCCACGTATGTGGATTGCCGGCCCAGCACCAGCCTAGCTTCGGTTTATTTTCGCTGATCCACATGGCCGTTACGCGTCGGTCGCCACAACGAGAGCCGAGTAGAGAAAAGCCGTTGTTTTTCTTTACCTGATCCGGGAAGTGAGTGATCAGGGCAATCCCTTCTTCCAGCGTGAGCGGAGAACGCTGTTGCTCCAAGAGGGTGGGCATCGCGTCATTCGGAGTGACGTTCAACGTCTCTTTTCCTGTATCAATTCCGGTCATTAGGTAAGCCATTCCTGTAGGAATCTCGATGCCCTCGATGGGTGTAAACCGCCGGATTTCTTCCGCATCCATGACACTGAAGCCAGCTTTCTTTTGCCGCTCGATTGCTTGCATCGCTTTTTCTCCGTCGAACCAATCGCCTTTCACCACGAGAACAAAGGGGACGAGGCCCTCTTGCTGGTCGTCTTCTTGTATGGGGAGAGCTTCTGCCAGTGGTTGCAGAGGGTCCAGATTTTTCCTGAACTCATCTGCTGTCATGCCCGCCATTTCAGGATAGCCTTTTTGAATGAGCGTTGTCAGTTGCCGTTCGAATTCAGCTTTGTGCATGGGTTAATGCGCCTCCTTCCACTTGTCACTTTCATCTTACAACATTGGTGCGAATTAAAAGGTTTAGCCAAAATAAAAGGAATAAAGCAGATTTAGATTGAAGTAACTTTACAACTAAGCTTTAATCTTTATGAAAGAAAATCGGTTAGGGGGCTGGTTGCCATGCGTCCCATTGATATTGCACGTAAGCTAAAGCTGAGCACGAGCGCCTTGCGCAATTATGAAGCGCATGGGCTGGTTCCGCCTGTGGCGCGGTCTGCGAGCGGCTACCGGAAGTATACGGAGGAGCACGTCGCTTATTTTACATGTATTCAAGCCATGTCTCCTGGCTTTGGAATGGAAGTGACGGCTCAGGTCATGCGACTGATTCAGGATAGACAGTTGCAGGCTGCTCTGTGGCTTGTGAATGAGGTACAGGCTAATCTACATAGGGATAAGCAGTTAGCCGAACGAAACTTGGCGATGCTTGAAGACGGTGGAGCAGTTAAGGTGGAGGAAGCTGGAAACAGTGAATGGATGACGATTAAAGAGGTAGCAGCCATGACTTCACTGCCCAGCTCAACGATCCGCCACTGGGAAAAGGTTGGACTCATTACGACTTCCCGCGATGAGAAAAATGGCTACCGTCTCTTCAATCGCTCGCAAATCCGCAAAATCATGCTGCTTCGTACGCTGCGACCTGCTGTCTATTCTTTATCGGTTGTGGAGCTAAAGGAAGCCATCGCGAACATGAATGAAGAGGATGTGAAAGAGGCGCGAAACATCGCTTTGGAAACACTGCGTTATCTGGATCAGATGAATCTTGTACAAATGCGTGGGGTTTTCTATTTCTATCAATTATGTAAAGTGGTTCAGTTGGTCGAGGAATAGGGTAACGAAAAAGAGAAAACCCTCTTCTGCACATTCGCAAAAGAGGGGATGTCGTCGTTATTCCACAAACAGTGATACTCGCTCAAATCCCGCATCTGAAATGCGAATCAAGCCCGTATCCGATATGTGCAAGGTCGGTATGACGACCAGAGCTAGCAAAGACAATGTCATAAAGGCGTAGTTCATCGTGCAGCCCGCTTTCACCAATGCATGGCTAATCTCCATGGATTGCTGCACAACTGTTTCATAAGGCTCTGTCGACATCAGTCCAGCTAAACGCAGAGGAAGCTCCACGATTTCGCCGTCTCCAGTCACGACAGCGATACCGCCTTGCATGCTGATCACAGCATTGGCTGCTTGTGCCATCCGCTCATCGTCGTTTCCGATGACAAGCACGTTATGGCAGTCATGGGCGACAGTCATGGCAATCGCTGCTGGCTGGTTAAATCCGACATTGCCGACAATCCCGATGCCTGAGCCGCCTGTTTTCCCATGGCGCTCGAAAATAGCCATTTTGCACAACGTGCTCTCTGGCGTAACCTGAAGCTCACCATTTGCGATAGCTACATCGACAAACACTTCGTCCGTCTCTACGTGATTTTCGCGGACAACTGCCACGCGCGTTTTGATCGTCCCAGACGGAACAGGGGTCTTGATGATGAAGTCAGATGGAGTGAGCTCAGCCTTGATTTTCACAGAGTTGACAGCAAACGCAGGGTAAGGGAACGGAGGAAGTTCGAGCGTCATCTCACCGTTTTCCGCCACTACTTCACCGCGTGCGATCGTCATTACGACATCCACATCAGCCAGATTTCCGTCGAGCAAAATCATATCGGCGATGATACCCGGTGCGATCGAGCCTACATCTCTTGCGACACCGAATCGTTCTGCTGTATTGATGGTCGCCATCTGGAAGGCAGTAACGGGCTTCACTCCTTGCGAGATCGCGTGTCTAACGATGAAGTTCATATGACCTTCTTCTTTCAACGAATCACAGATGCGGTCATCGGACACGAGCATCATCCGGCGGGAGTCAATGCCCTGTTCGGTGTGTGCTTTGATCGTTGCTGCAACATCGTGCCACGCAGAGCCGCGGCGCATTTTGGCATACATGCCGAGGCGTACGCGCTGTGCGACATCTTCGCTGGTCACACATTCATGGCAGCCGGTTACACCCGCAGCAGCGTAAGCAGCCAGACGCGGATCACTTGAAGGCCATGTATAGTGACCATCCACTACTTTTCCTGCCCGCAGTGTCGCTTGAATCTCTCCAATCATTTTCGGGTCTCCGTATACGACACCAGGGAAATTCATGACTTCTCCCAGTGCGATCATATCTGGTCCCCAGCTCAATGCTTCCGCGACCTCCGCTGGTCCGAATTCTGCCCCAGCCGTTTCAAAAGAAGCATCCGTTGAAGGGACGCAGGAAGCGACCTGCATGTAAGCAGCCATCGGTGTTTGTCTCGCCTCATCCAGCATGATGCGCAAACCAGGTAGACCGAGAACATTTGAGATCTCATGCGCATCGAAAAAGCCGCCTGTCGTTCCGAGCGGCAGTACCGCATTGGCGAACTGCGTCACGGACAGCATGCTGCTTTCGATATGACAGTGCCCGTCCAACAGTCCTGGTGCCATATACTTTCCTTTGGCATCGATGATCTTGGTGGATTCATCCGTCATCCCTTCCACAAAAGGACCGACATAGGCGATACGAGTGCCAACGACAGCCACGGACATATTCGGCAAGATTTCACCGGAGAGAACATTGACGAGAGTGCCGTTATGGATGAAGAGAGTCGCTTTTTTCTCCCCTCTGGAAAAGGCAACGAGATCAGGAATGCAATCTGCGAGTGGAGGTCTTGCAAAGGACGAATGCTGCTGTGTCATGTTTACTATCACCTCATGCTGGATTTGGTTTTTTACATATAGTACACATCGAAGCGGAAGGAAGCTAGTTTTCTTTTATAAAAAATTTGAAAAAGAGGCTTCGTCTCCTATTTTCCGTTTATGTACGATCTCAAGTGCAAAAAGGGTCTTGTGATCAAAATAAAACACCTCCCATTTTCACCGATGTTGAAAGTGAAAACAGGAGGCGCTGCTTAGTGTTCTGCTACCTCTATTTCATTTGTCTTCGTTTTCCGCAGTTTGTAAATCACGACGAGCAGAATAAACCATACAGGTGTGATGAACAAGGCGACTCGTGTATCTTCCGCGAGTGCAAGGACGACTAGAATGAAGGCAAGGAATGCTAGGATCAGGTAGTTGGCAAAAGGATAGAGCGGCATTTTAAATGTATTCGCTTTTGCTAAATCTGGTCTCGTTTTGCGATATTTCAAATGACAGATGACGGTGATTCCCCAAATAAAGATAAAGCAAACGGTCGACACGCTTGTGATCAATGTAAAGACGCCTTCTGGCATGACGTAATTCAATACAACTGCGATAAGGATAACAACCGTCGAAAAGAGTAGTGCATTTGCCGGGACCTTGTTGGCAGTCAGTTTGGTAAGAGGCACAGGTGCATTCTTTTCTTTGGCAAGGGAGTAAACCATCCGGCTTGTACTAAAAATGGCGCTATTACATGCGGAAGCGGCGGATGTCAGTACCACGAAGTTGACGATACCGGCAGCGGCTGCAATGCCAATCGCTGCGAAGACCTGCACGAATGGACTCTCCAACGGGTTGATCGCATTCCAAGGATAAATGCTCATGATGACGATAAGTGCGCCAACATAGAAAATCAAAATCCGAATCGGGATTTGGTTAATCGCTTTTGGAATGACTCGTTTTGGATCTTCTGTTTCACCGGCTGTCAAACCGACGAGCTCAATCCCAACAAATGCGAACACGACCATCTGGAAGGAGAGAAGGAACCCATTGAAGCCGTTCGGGAACATACCGCCATGACTCCAGAGATTCGTGAAGCTGGACGCACCTGCATTCGTAGAAAAGCCCTTGATGATCATGAAGATGCCGACAAAAATCAGGGCGAGAATCGCGATGACCTTTACGAGAGCGAACCAAAATTCCATTTCTCCAAAAAGCTTCACCGTAGCTAGGTTCATGATTAACAAAATCACGAGGGCAATTAAGCCTGGCATCCACTGCGGTATTTCCGGAAACCAGTATTGCGTATACAGACCAACCGCTGTCAGGTCAGCCATGGCGATCGAAATCCAGCAAAACCAGTAAGTCCAGCCCGTGACAAATGCGGCCATATTCCCCAAATAGTCTTTGACGAAATCCACAAAAGAATGGTAGTCCAAATTGCTCAAGAGGAGCTCCCCGAGTGAGCGCATGATTAAAAAGCAGATGATTCCCGTAATCAAGTAAGCAAATAAGATGGATGGGCCGGCCAAATGAATCGATTTTCCTGCGCCCAAAAATAATCCTGTTCCGATTGCTCCACCGATCGCGATGAGTTGTACGTGTCTATTTTTTAGACCTCTCTCCAATTTTTGATCCTGCATACGATCCACCTCGCTCTATTTTTAGTTAGTTTTTAATTTTTAGATTTTTATCAAACAGATAATGTTCATATTAACATAACTATAGTTGTTTCACATATGTTTATTTATTTTTATAGAAAAAAAGCTTTTAATTATGAACGAAATAGGAACATTTTGGGAGTGTTGGCTTTTTAAAACAAAAGCTGCACTTTTTTTGTATTTCAGAAAAAAGAATATATTGACATGATAATGGAAATCATTTAATTTTGCATTAGGGAAACTTTTTTATACGAATGCACATTAGTTTGTTCGGGCGAATATTATTGGTACAAGACTACATTTTTGTGTTAAGGCATATGTGCATAAAGGAATTACCCGTTTCACCATCGTTTTTTTGGCGGGATCATATAACGGGCTATTATTTGGAGGGAAAAAATCATGGATTCTGCTATCGCTGTAAGGGACCTGCATGTCTCTTACTTTGGGAATGAAGTTGTTCGGAATGTTTCGTTTGATGTTGAACTAGGGAGCATGGTTGGAATCATCGGTCCAAATGGGGCAGGGAAGTCAACCCTGATCAAAGCGCTCTTGGACCTCATTCCGAGAGATAAGGGGAATGTGTGGATTTTTGGGAAAGAGACAAATGAATTCCGGAAGAAAATTGCCTATGTACCACAGCGGAGCATGATTGATTGGACATTTCCGATCACCGTCATGGATACAGTGCTGATCGGGACATACCCAAGTGTCGGACTGTTCAAATTTCCGAAAAAAAAGGAAAAAGCGTGGGCGCTGGAATGTCTGAGAAAAGTAGGGCTAGAGGATTTCCGCGACAGGCAGATTGGGGAGCTCTCCGGCGGGCAGCAACAGCGTGTCTTCCTGGCAAGGGCACTTGCGCAAAAACCAGAGCTGCTGCTTCTGGACGAGCCGTTTGTGGGAATTGATGTGGCGAGCGAGGATACAATCATTCGCATCTTGAAAGAGCTGCAGTTTGAGGACAAAACGATTGTCGTCGTCCATCATGACTTGTCCAAAGCATATGCGTATTTTGATCAGCTTCTTCTAATGAACAAAGAATTGATCAAGTACGGGACGGTCGATGAAGTGCTGAATCGAGAAGTCATGTCGAGAGCATATTCCTATCAACTCCCATTTCTCGAAAAGACCGAGGTGCTTGCATAATGGATTTCTTGATGGCAATTGGACAGTATGAGTTTTTGCAAAAAGCATTGTTTACATCTGTAGTGGTTGGGTTAATCTGCGGCGTCATCGGTAGCTTTATCATCTTGCGGGGAATGTCCTTGATGGGGGATGCCATCTCACACGCTGTTTTACCTGGGGTGGCCCTCTCCTATGCTTTTGGAATCAATTTCTTCGTGGGCGCTGTTTTAACGGGTGTACTCACCGCTGTTGGAATTGGCTACGTGAGCCAAAATAGCCGCATCAAGAACGATACGGCGATTGGAATTTTGTTCACGTCCGCCTTTGCGATCGGGATCATCATGGTTACGATGTTGAAAAGCAGTACCGATTTGTATCACATTTTGTTCGGGAATGTATTGGCTGTGCGTTCGTCAGACATGTGGGTGACGGTTGGCATCGGGGTCATCGTCATCGTGACAGTCTACGCTTTTTTCAAAGAACTGTTACTGACTTCGTTCGATCCGACCATTGCGGCTGCTTACGGCTTGCGTAACAACCTCATTCATTACTTGCTGATGACCTTGCTGACGATGGTAACTGTCGCTTCCTTGCAAACCGTAGGAATCGTATTAGTCGTGGCCATGCTGATTACACCGGCTGCTACTGCCTATCTTTTGACGGACCGTTTGTCGATCATGATCTTTTTGGCTGGCGGGTTTGGAATGCTGTCGGCGGTTATTGGCCTTTATTTTAGCTTTACCTATAATTTGGCCTCTGGTGCCACGATTGTCGTGGTTGCAACCGTGTTATTCTTCCTGGCCTTTCTCTTCTCCCGAAAACACGGGGTGGTATGGAAATCAATCCGAGCGCGACAAAAACGAGTCGAGCTCTCAAAGTAAAGGAGAATATCGTCATGAAGAAGTGGAATCTGTTTTTCGTTTTTTTAGTATCAACCGTATTAATGGCAGGGTGTGGTGCTCCGCAAAGTGCGAACGAGCCCACGAAGTCAGATGGTGACAAGCTGCAGGTCGTGACCACGTATTCCATCCTGTATGACATCGTGAAAAACGTTGGGGGAGATCGGGTAGAGATCCATAGTCTTGCTCCGATTGGCTCCAATCCACATGAATATGATCCATTGCCTGCTGACGTGCAAAAAACGACGGATGCAGACGCGGTTTTCTACAACGGCTTGAATCTGGAGGCGGGTAACTCTTGGTTTAATAATCTCATGACCACAGCGGGCAAATCTGGTCCGGATGCACCCGTGTTCCGACTCAGTGAGGGCGTAGCGGCCAAGCATTTGACGACGAAAGGCAAAGAGAGCGAAGAAGACCCGCACGCTTGGCTGGATGTACGCAATGGCATCAAGTATGCGGAGAATGCAAAAAATGCCTTGATCAAGGTGGACCCAGCACACAAGGAAACGTATGAGCAAAACGCCAAGAAGTACATCGAACAGCTGACTGCTCTGCACGAGGAAGCGGTTAAGCAATACAACCAGATTCCGAAAGAACAGCGTTTGCTTGTGACGAGCGAGGGAGCGTTCAAATATTTCAGCGAAGCGTACGATTTTGATGCGGCATACATTTGGGAAATCAACTCGGAGAACCAAGGAACGCCAGAGCAGGTCACACAGGTGGTTGATACGATCCGTGCGAAAAAAATCCCGGCTCTGTTCGTAGAGACGAGTATCGATCCGCGCAGCATGGAGATGGTATCGAATGAAACGGGTGTACCGATTGTCGGGAAAGTATTTACGGACTCTCTCGGAAAGCCGGGAGAAGATGGCGATACGTACATCAAAATGATGGAATGGAATATCAAGACGATCTATGAGGGATTGACCAAGAAGTAAGATTTTGAAACCAAAGCACAGCTCTCCTATTTAAGGGGCTGTGCTTTTAAATTCTTCCACCGCTTAACATATTTCATAGGATTGAGGTATAATAGGCTAGTGTGTAAAAGGAATCCGGAGTTTTTATATTTTGAATCTGTCATATTGAAAGAGAGTGGGATTATGGGTCGTAAGTGGAACAATATTAAAGAGAAGAAAGCATCGAAAGACGCGAGCACCAGTCGTATTTATGCGAAGTTCGGGAAGGAAATTTACGTGGCGGCAAAGCAAGGCGAGCCGGACCCAGAGTCCAACCGTGCTCTGAAGGTCGTCCTGGAGCGTGCTAAAACGTACAGCGTACCGAAAGCGATTATCGACCGCGCGATTGATAAAGCAAAGGGCGGCTCTGATGAAACATTTAGCGATCTGCGCTATGAAGGCTTCGGGCCAAACGGTTCTATGATCATCGTGGATGCACTGACCAACAACGTAAACCGCACGGCTCCTGAAGTGCGTGCCGCTTTCAACAAAAATGGCGGTAACATGGGCGTATCCGGTTCGGTTGCTTACATGTTTGACCCAACAGCGGTATTTGGCTTTGAAGGCAAATCCTCTGATGAAGTGCTGGAACTCTTGATGGAAGCGGATGTAGACGTGCGCGACATTTTGGATGAAGACGGTGCTGTCATTGTTTACGCAGATGCAGAACAGTTCCACTCTGTACAAGAAGCACTCAAAAATGGCGGCGTCACAGAGTTTACCGTAGCTGAACTGACGATGCTGCCACAAAACGAAGTCACGCTAACAGAAGATGTACAAGCCCAATTCGAAAAGCTGATCGATGCTTTGGAAGACTTGGACGATGTGCAGCAGGTGTACCATAACGTTGATTTAGGTGAATAATGTTTTCAATGGAGAAGACCTTTGTTTTAGGACAAGGGTCTTTTTTATGTGCTGCGTATTGGCTGCGGTGAAGAGAAGAATATTTCCAGTCTAGGCTCCAGGCTCCGTCCTGCTGGGGGTTAAGACTGTCCGCTCCGAAGGGATTCGCGGGGAAACGCAAAAGTGGTAGCCGCTTCGTCGCGTGGGCACGTTGCGTTTCTTTTGCCCGCAAATCCCTTCTCCGCTGGGTAGGACTCCACAAGTCGCTACGTCTGGAAATATTCTTCTCTGTCGGAACTGATGCGATTCTTCAAGCTTTTAAGGCATTTAAAACCCGTCTAACACTGAAAGCTCGTAGAGGAAACAGGAGAAAACAGCGAAGATCTTTGGGACACCGACCGAGGCGGAATGCAAAAAGCGAAACACGCCCTTAAGCGTCCACCTCTGAAAAGGCATCCTGAAAGGACCACTTTGGACGCGGTTTCGCTTTTTGCATGGAGTCGGGCAGTCAATCCTCCAGCGGATGGGACAAGAAGCTGAGCGTTTTCTCCTGTTTCCTCAAAGCACTACAGCAACTACATGTAGATGAATTGTTCTTGCTTTATGCCAAAAAAAGAAATATTACCCTCAACTTAAATATTGAAAGAACATTGCTTTTCTCAATGGATCTAGTATTAAATTATCAAAATATGTTAAAGAGGAACCAACTATATAGCCCTCTCGATTGAGATACGTTTGTATAGTTTTTTCTTTACGAGTAAAACCATTGGCTAAACTATTGATCTTACCGTAACTACTTACCTGATACAGTCCTTCATAATCCAAAACATCTTTCCAAATTTCCTCTTGTTGATTTTCATTGCCCACAAACTTTGTCACATCGACCATCCCCTAGATAATTGAATTTTTTGAAATGCAAATAACCCTTGCCGCGATTGGCAAAGGCTATTTATGACTTGTTCAGAATGCTCTCTGAAAATCGTTTCATACCTAGAAGTGCTTAAGGCATCTATAGTTACGTATTTTTTGTCCACAACCAAAGCTAGATGCGCTTAATATGTTGATCGATCTTAAGCGCAATCACACCTAACAAACCGATTCTCTGAAGGAAAGTGGACAGTTCTTAAACTGTCGCTCTTTTGCATTAATTGGGATAAAATTGAATTGACGAGTTTGAGAGCGAGGTTTATGAACATAATGGACAACAAACTTAAAATGTGGAATGACTTTTGTGAGGAGTATCAAGTGATAAGCAAAGGTGTTCCACTTTTTCAAACAATCGACGGTGTTAATGTTGATGTTTTTCCATATGGGGCAAGTGAACGCTTAATGCTCAAACGTAGTGATGAGATGGAATCTTTGGTAAAACAACAGTCTGGCATTGTAGTTAATGATTATCAAAGAAGTACAGATCGCTATGATGGACTGATATACATGATGTTCTGGAAAGTAGACAACGAAGTTATCCCTCTGTACATTGGCAAGGCTGAGAAATATGGAAAAAAGGGAGGTAACTTATCCGAGAACATTAAGGGAGATAACGCGAAGTTTTGTCGTTGGGGGTATAACTACGCATATCATATTGGAGATCTTAGTGCCGTTGTTTGTCCAGGTCATCAAGAAGAAAAGAGAACTAGGAAATACGAAAAGTGGGCTAAAAGGTTGTTCGAAACCATTCAAACAGATAGCCCCATGCTTAGACAACCAATCTATTTCTGGATTTCTCCATGGTCAAAGAATTGGACAGGAGTTTGGAAAGAGTTTGGTCAGACCTCGTTGACTTTTCTTGAGTATCTGCTGATCGGTTTAGCAAGCGAAGTCTTTCCAGAAACTCTTCTTAATGACGAAGGAGTCAACCGAAAATGAAGAGATTGTGCATTATCCCCTGTGGTTCAAAAAAAATATGGCATAATCATCCTGATATTGGTGCTGTTGAAGCAAGAAATGTATACACAGGCGGTTTCCATAAAGCGTGTCAAAGATACGCAGAAACGTTTTTTGAGAACTGGGTGATTCTTTCCGCAAAGCACGGCTTTTTGTTCCCGTCCGACCTCGTTAGTCATCAATATGATGTTACCTTCAAGAAAAAGTCTAAAGAAGTTATATCTGTTGATGAGTTTATTGCACAAGCTGAACAGACAGACTTGTTCAGCTTTAATGAAATTACTGTGCTTGCAGGTAAGGATTACGCTAATGTCGTTGAAAAGGTGTTTGATTCAAGGCATATTCTGAAGTTTCCTCTAAAAGGATGTAAAGGAAATGGATTAATGCACCAGCGAATTAATCATTTTCTTGAACATAATCGAGAAATAGGTGAACCAATATGACTACATGGATTTTTCAGGGTAATCCAAATCGTTTCAAAGTTGATGACTACTTACGTGAAAATCAAGACATTGTTTGGTCGATCAGGCAGGAACATTATGTAAAAGATGTACAAGTCGGGGACACAGTCTATATTTGGCGTTCTGAAGCTGGTAAAACGGGTTATGGTGGTGTAATTGCTAGAGCGACCGTTACAGGCTTGCCTGTTTCCAGAAAAGACGTTACTTCTGAGTATTGGGTAACTCCAAGCGATGCCAATGAAGTTCTGCCCAGAGTCCCAATGGACGTAGAGGAATTGGCACTTGAAGGTAATCATCTCAGTAGAGAATTTTTGAAGAAGAATCCTGTATTGTCTGATCTGTTAATCCTCAAAATGAGCAATAACACAAATTACTTGCTTTCAAATGCGCAAGCAGACGAACTTTTACAACTATGGAATATCAACGTACCTAGCAATTCTTACGGTAATAGAGAAATCCCGCTTCCAGACCCAGTATCCCGCAATAGGGAGTTCTTATCGTACAACGAGCAGCTAAGAAACGAAGTGATATACGAGTACATAGTCAACGGAAACACTCATCGATGGATTGATGAACATACCCTACAACTTGATCCCGAGTGGAGTCGTGGTTATCAAGCAATGGGAATACTTCATCATCTTGGTTTGAAAAATGCCTTTAAGGGTCTTTTTAAGGGGATTTCAATATCTGAAGCTATTGATTTGATTGAGCAAGAATGTGTTGAGCATCCATCAGATCGTAATTTATACTTGCCAATTATCTCATCACTGACTGGAATCAGAGTTAGTGAGTATCAAGATGAAGATTCTGTAGGGGATGTTCAAACTTACGAGGGTAAAGAGTATCCCGAAGGGAAAATTGCATTTTTGCTTCATAAGAAACGCGAACGGAATCCTAAGTTAATCAAGGAGGCCAAGAGATTGTTTATCAGTAGACAGGGACGATTGTATTGTGAAGCCTGTGATGCTGATTTCAAACACATATATGGTGAAAGAGGGATAGACTTTATTGAAGGTCATCACAAAAGACTTGTTTCTGAGATGACAGAAGGGGAGAAGACGAAGGTTGAAGATATTGCGATGTTGTGTAGCAACTGCCACAGAATGATACATAGGAAGCCTTTGATTAGCGTTGAGGAGTTACGCAAACTCATAACGATACAGAGGCATACGTCACCTCACACGATGTAATATCATTCTTCGTTGACTAACTCTTGAATTTACCCAAAGCTGATACTGGGAAATTTTGCCTGTAAATCGTTCCCATGGAAACCGATAAATATTTGAGTTGGTTGAAGGTTATCCAGAAGGGTAAGCCGTGCCAATGCACATTGATTCCTTAAAGCCCTTGCCCTTGCCCTTGCTACGCTTGGACGGGCGGCAACATCGACAGCATCAGCCACCGTTAAGGGTACGATTGTATTGTCGAATTACTAGATCACCACATACACAATTCTATGAACGGACACTTATGATTGAATACATCACTAGAGGGACTTAAACGAAATATCGACAATCTAGAGTAAAAAGCGTCCCTCCGAGGGACGCTTTTTGTTTACATGAACTATTTAATGTTAGCGAATTTACTCCAGTAGAGATTAGTCTTACCAGATTGCTTCATCTTCACGTAGTTAGTGCCAATCCAATAGTTCATAGCAGATAGAATAGCATCCTTGTTGAATGGAACATGAACTACGAACCCTTTATCTATAAGGAGGGGAGGACAGTATTCTTCATCCATTCCATTCTTTTTGTTTAAGTTCACTGCTATGATTGGAATATCTCTTTCTATGGCAAGTTCAATTTCGTACCTAACGTACTTATATAGATATCGTGTACTTTCACCAACTAGGACTATCAGTTGCTTCGTATTATTCATTCGCTCACGTAAATGCTTCTTGATATTTTCTTCTTCGAAAAGCCTAATATTAGTTAGATCATGAGCATTCGCAAACGTGAAATCAATGTTTTCATTCTCCTTCCACGCTCTCATGATATTGTAGTAGTGCATATCCTTATCAGCATCAAAACATATATATACTTTATTCTTATACGTCATTGGCGACCCTCTCTATTCATTTATTGTTGCTTTGCGGAATTGATTTAGCCAATATTATGACAACGAATATAAATACAGTTAGTATCTCCGATGCTTTCAATAACTCCCCAAACTCTGTACTTGAAGAAACAATTGTATATCCCCCATTGAACGAGTTTGAAATACTAAATAAAATTGCTTTTTGAATCGTTGGAATTGCTTGAGTATCACCCCATTTAAAATGTTCAGCAAATGAAATGGCGTACAAAAATCCGTAAGTGAAAACCATAAATATTAAAGAGGAGGCAAGGTTAATAAATCTTCTTCTCACCCTGTGCAGCGTAAGGTACTGGTTTAAAACCGCAGTAGCTTCCCATACGTGGTAGTAAAAGTAAGTAAATGTGTTCATGATAAGGAGATAAATCACAAAGGCAGTAATATACATAATTTTGATTTCAAAAAACCACAAGACTCCAATTAATACGAATTTAAACAAGATGAAGAAATCAACGGCGAAATTCCGATTTCTTCGAATCAATCTATTAACGGCTTCTTCTGACCTGTTTTTGTTACACAACTTAGTCGTGAAAATCGCGATAGATTTGAACACATTAACCAAATTTATTGTTTTTTTATGTGGCTGCGTATTGGCTGTGGTGAAGAGAAGAATATTTCCAGTCTAGGCTCCAGGCTCCGTCCTGCTGGGAGTTAAGATTGTCCGCTCCGAAGGGATTCGCGGGGAAACGCAAAAGTGGTAGCCGCTTCGTCGCGCGGGCACGGTTGCGTTTCTGTTGCCCGCAAATCCCTTCTCCGCTCGGTAGGACTCCACAAGTCGCTACGTCTGGAAATATTCTTCTCTGTCGTAACTGAACACATTCTTCCATTTTTTAAGGCTTTTAAAACTCGTTTAACACGGAAAGCTCGTAGAGGAAACAGGAGAAATAAGCGAAGATCTTTGGGACACCAACCGAGGCGCAATGAAAAAAAGAGAAACAAGCTTTTAGCGTCCACCTCTGAGACACCTCTTGAATGGACGACTTTGGACGCGGGTTTCGCTTTTTTTCATGGAGCCGGGCAGTGAATCCCTCAGCGGGTGGCCCAAGAAGCTGAGCGTTTTCTCCTGTTTCCTCCTCAGCACTACAGCAACAACTTGAGGTTCTTATGTATGTGGCTGCGGGGGAGAGAAGAATATTTCCAGTCTAGGCTCCAGGCTCCGTCCTGCTGGGGGTTAAGACTGTCCGCTCCGAAGGGATTAGCGGGGAAACGCAAAAGTGGTAGCCGCTTCGTAGCGCGGGCACGGTTGCGTTTCTGTTGCCCGCTAATCCCTTCTCCGCTCGGTAGGACTCCACAAGTCGCTACGTCTGGAAATATTCTTCTCTTTCGTAATTGAACACATTCTTCCATCTTTTAAGGCTTTAAATACCCGTCTAACACGGAAAGCTCGTAGAGGAAACAGGAGAAAAAAGCGAAGATCTTTGGTACACCGACCGAGGCTCCATGAAAAAAAGAGAAACAAGCTTTTAGCGTCCACCTCTGAGACACATCCTGAATGGACGACTTTGGACGCGGGTTTCGCTTTTTTTCATGGAGCCGGGCAGCTTACGCTTCCCTGGGGGTGGGACAAGAAGCTGAGCGTTTTCTCCTGTTTCCTCCTCACCACTACACCCCGACAAAGGGTGGTGTTTAAAAGAATAAAACCGCCTCCATAAAGGAGACGGCATATATCGAGCTCGTTAGTTTTGAGGTGTTACCGATCATCACGTGCGACGCATCTACCTCCAGTATGAAGTTAGAAGCTTAAAGCAGTGTACGGTTTCCCTTACTCACTAGGTGATCGTGTAAATCATCCATGGCACATCGCCTCCGTAAAGGACTACAGCCTGATTGAAAATACACCACCGAGCTCGATGAATATAGTATGAGCAAAGCCCATCTTTTTATTCACTCATCTTTAGCATCTGTTTTCGAATCGCATTTAAAAACGATTGGTTGCTGTAGGCCGTGCCACCAGCTAATCCTGGTTCAACTGCATTCATGTACATTTGATCCGCTTTGACTGCGCTTAGGTTTGTCCATGCAGGCTGCTCTTGCAACTGCTTGAAAGCGGGCTGGTCTTCTTTGTTGACCATCACAAACAAGTAGTTGGGATCTTCTTTTGCCAAAGCATCCATAGAGAGTGCGGTACGCTCCTGCACATTTGCGACGACATCTGGGACAGGCAGAGCCAAGTCCGTATATAACAGGTAATTGTACCGTTCATCCTTTGGGTAGGCGTAGAAGGAGCCTTCTTGGAACCACAGCGTCAGCACTTTCTTCTCTGGAAGTGGAGTGAGCTTGTCGCGGAGTTCCAATGCGTTTTGCTTCACTTTACCTACAAAAGTATCCAAATTGGCATCTTTTCCACGAACATCAGCGAGCAGACGCAAGTTTTCTTGCCAATGAGCTCCGTTCGTAGAGACGGGAATGACGGATGCAGTGGTTTGCAATTTGGCCAAGTCTTCCTTGGAGGTCTTGTCAGTTGTCATGATGACGTCAGGTTCGAGGGCAACCAGCTCACCTAGGTTATCTGCAATATTATAAGGGAGATGCTTGGCGTTTCTGGTCATGGCTTGATATTCCGCCGGAAATTTCCCGTTTTTATCCATGGTTGCTGCGACGGGCGGGATTCCCAGCAAGAAAGAATCTTCATACGAAGCAGGGAAGCCTACGAAAACAATATCTTTGGTTCTGGCCGGAATTGTATAAGTATTGCCCAAGTAATTGATCGATCTGGTTGGTTTCGATGCCGCTGAATCGCCCGTTTGTCCACCATTGCCGCAGGCTGCAAGGACGAGGAGCAAAGCGGCAATCGGGATAGCTAGTAGCCGTTTATACATACAGGTCACTCCGTTCTTACTTCTTGTGTTATCAGGAAAGTAGCAGGACTCATGTAAATTATAGGCTACCCGATCCATTCGTCGCTGTTGCATTCCTGAACATTTTCAAACATTCTGCTGTAACCTTTTTCCTGTTCAAGACACTAATGGGTATCCGAGAAAATTTTCGCTATAGGAAAGTAGTCGATCAGCCGACAGCAAGAGAATGGAGGAGCTTTTTTGTATGAAGAAATGAAACATCAGGTCATGGCCATCTATGAGCGGCATTATCATGATGTGTATCAATTTTTGCTGTACTTTGCCGGCAGTCAGAATGATGCAGAAGATTTGACGCAGGAGGTTTTTTTGCGAGTGATTCGCTCGCTTGAACGATTTGAAGAGCGATCTGAGGTGAAAACATGGCTGTTTGCGATCGCGAAGCATACAGCGATGAATTACTATCGAAAACGCAAGTGGCAAAAGCTGTTGTCAGGGGACTGGCTGTCTGTCGTGATGCCAGCTTCGGAAGGGAATCCGGCACAGGAAGCGGAAAGCCGGGAGGACGAGCAGGAATTGATCACTGCGATCAAGGGATTGCCACCGCATTACCGCATGGTTGTCATTCTGCGTGGCATTAAAGAGTACAGCGTCAAAGAGACAGCCGAAATACTGGGGTGTTCAGAATCAAACGTGAAAACGACGATGCACCGGGCACTGAAGCTGCTGCATGGCAAACTGTCGCATACGAAGAAGGGGGAGTTGTACAGTGGATTGGCAAAATGAACGAGATATGCTGGAACGGTTAGCGACTCTGCAAAAAAGTACACCCCCTCGTAAGGAGTTTGTGGAGAGTTTACGTACTGTGCTGGAACAAGAAACAATTCGGGTTGGCAAGAGGAGACGGCTGTTCATGAATCCGTTGAAAGCGGGTATGACAGCAGTCGTGATCGCTTCTGGCTTTGGGCTGTACATCATGGCTGGTATGGGGCAAAACGAACGTGTGGACCCTCAGGTGACGGCAACAAGTAGTCCGCAGCTTCCCGCCCATCCTGTATACGAGCAGGCGAAGAAGCTGCTGCAAGAATTGGCAGGTCGAGATGCGAGTCAATATGCGGTAAACGGCACGCTGTCCAATACAGAAACAGGTCATGTCGTGATGAACAAGACGGTTAACAACATTCCGGTTCTGGAGGACCAATACACATTTACGATAGACAAGGCGGGCAGGCATCATATAAAAGAGATACAGACAAACGATACGACACGCATGGTCTTTCCTGATCCCAAAAAGGCAATGCCAGTGAAGCAGGCTGAGCAAATTTTTGGGCAAAGCGCCCGGCTCCTGTATTCAGAGGGGGAAGGGCGGTTGCAATATGAGTTTCCATTTTCAGGTGATATCGATGCCATCACAGGAGAAATTTATCCCACGGAACGCTATCATCCCGATTACGGTCTCGTAGAAATGCCGCCAATTCCGGTAAAACCGGGAGGCGTAAAGCTGGTAGCTCCTGATATCGAAGAAGCAGATAGACTTTTTCGGGAGTGGGGATTCGAGCCTCCGTTTTCCTTCGTGGTTCATCAAGGCTCGGGCGTACATACGTACAAAGTAGAGACGCGAACCAAACAGAGAATGGAAATGACCGTGGTGACAGAAACAGGGGATATTCTTGACTATCGGTATGGAAATATCCATGAGAAAGAGGAGAAGCTCTCTCATCCGAAGCTTGAAAACGTTCAAGAAGCAGCTAAGCAATTTCAGAAATACCTTCCGTTAGACACCAAAGAACTTCTGCTCGGCTCTGCCACAAGAAAAGGCAACGTCGAAACATATGAATTCTTCAAGTCCCATCAGGGAGTCCCGATTATGGGGGGGTATACGGTTCATTTTGATGTGGACAGGAAACAGGTGATCGGAATCATTCCCCCGTATGCCGAGGAGTCTAAACCGCTTCCTGACAAAAACAACGCAATGTCACGGGAAGACGCGACTAGCGTATACGTCACCCATCGTCCGCTGCGATTGGTTTACAAGCTGATTGAGAATCCGGCTACAGGGAAAATAGAGCCGCGTCTCGTCTATCATATTTATTATCACGATACCCCACTTTATATGGTGGATGCGCTGACAGGGGAGTGGGTGCGTAGATAATAACATCGTAACAACAGAAAAACCAGGGAGCGGATTCCCTGGTTTTTCGCTATGTCTCTTATTTGAAGAGCGGGACGTAAATATCAATCTCATTGTCTTCTTGCTCTGGCTTGTAGCGCTCGTCCCAATACTCAAAATCAAACCCGGCATACTCATATCCCGATTCGCAGAGCCAAGACCCGTAAAGAAAACCATACGTCTCTCCCAAGCTTTCCTCGGATCCCTTGTGGGTTACTTTTGCAAATGTCCCCGCAGGAATCGTGTGACTGACCATCCCTTCGGGAATATCGGCGAGGCTGGAAACTTCGACGCCAATTAGGGTGGTAAAAGGATCAACGACTGCATCGAAGTCATCTTTGTCAGGATAGATTTGGATTAGGTATTCGCCCTCACCAACCTGATTTTGAATCTCATTTTTTCTAGCTCGCAAAGCTTCAGTCGTAGTAGCGGAGAGTTTTTTACCCAAGTCTTCTGTCACATTCGCTGTAAAGGTGATACCAATTACATGTGTTTCCTCGCGGGATAGAATGGTTGGTTCCATAAAACAGCGTCCTTTCGTTTATAGAATAGGGAACAGAACTAACCTTGCAGCTATTTCAGCTCTCGGGCATATATCTTTGTCCCATCATGCGTAAACGTACCGATATATTTCTTGCCACCTACCGTATATTCCATAGAAACGGTTTCCTTTCTAGGAGGCGTGAGCAGCTTGAGCGGAAACGGGAATGGTTGCTTGTTCGCCACGTCTGCAATGATCTGTGTGTCTGTATGAAAGAGCTTTCCAGTCTGTTTCAATTGTTTGAGCTGCTCTGGTTTATCCAGCTTGTAAGGAAGAGTCGTGGTTGGTTTGTCCATCGCATTGATTTTCTGGAAGAAATACCCGTCCTTTGTTTTCGACACCGCAATAAACTGTCCGTCACTCGTCTCTTTCAGAAAGGCATACTTTTTCGAAGCGAATGTTCCTTTTTTATTCATCAATAAGTAAAATTCTTCCTTGTCCTTTTTGCCTGACACGATAAAAACACCGGAATGGAAGTTGGATTCCACCTTGTAATTTCGGGATGGTTTCAACACGACTTTTCCTTCGTGTGTAATAAAGTGGGTCATGCCATTAATTTTCACTCGATGCAATCCTTCGCTGTAACCCATGTACTCATCAAAAAATGGCTTCGCGTGTATTTTTCCATTCATGTCTTTCAATCCTAATTTGGAGGAGAGAATCATACCATCCTTTTTGTTGTATTGGACAAAAGGGTAATGATGAATGTCGTAAGTTGTTACTCCTGTTTGCTCACTTGTCATCGTGAATATTGCCCCATCCGTGATCTGTTTGGATGTTTTCGTACGAGCATTGTACAGATAAGAGGTATAGCTTGTGGGAGAATAAAAAAACCACTCTCCGTCTATTTGCGTGAAGTAATCGTTATAGGTGGTTATTTCCTGTGTGTTGCCTTGTTTATCGAAAATAATAAACGAGCTGTTACCAAAGTGGGTAATGATATGAAAAAAGCCATACCCGTCTTGCAATGGACTGATGTAGCCTGGATATAATAACGCTTCCTGCTGATCGATTACTTTCCCGGTCGGAGAAACAAGGGCAAAATGAGGGAACCATTTCTGCTTGAACTCTTTGTAATAGGGATCATTCGGACTCGATCCTGCAAATGGTACGAAAAATGGTTCCGTTAGTCCAGGTGGTACCTGAATCTCTTTTTCTGTCGGAACGTACTTGAGTACTGTCGTTTCCGGTCTGTCTGAACGGATGGCATTTTCGGAATGTGCGACAGAAGGAACGATTGATAGAGTAAGGCTTAGGGCTAACAGAATGTTGACGTATTTGGTCTTTTTCATAGGTAGAATCACTTTCTCTTTCCATTTTTTATCTGTAGAAGGTAGACGTTTCTCGAAAGCTGAATGTTACACATGTGTTGATCTTACAAGATTTGGATGATAGAATTGTATACATAGATTTATGATGTATTGTTTATCTAGGTATATGCGGTTAAATCGGGAGGTTCTATGAAAATCAATAAGGAGCTTTTAAAAGGCAGTACCGTGATCCTGATCTTGACGATGCTGGATCGAAAGGAAATGTACGGGTATGAGATCGCGAAAGCCATCGAGAAGGAGTCAAATGGTCTGTTTACATTAAAAGAAGGGACGCTGTATCCGATCCTGCATGCGCTAGAAGCAGAGCGTTACGTGGAAGCGTATTGGGATGAAAAGGATGGAAGAAAACGCAAATACTATCGGATTACGGCAGAAGGTCGCGGGCAATTGAAGGAGAAAAAGCTCGAGTGGCATACGTTCCGCGATGGGATTGATCGGGTGCTGGGAGAGGGAAGAGCATGAAGCAGACGAATACACATCCATTGATTGCAGACTATCTCGATCAAGTATGTCGCCATGTGCGGGTAACGGAAATGCATCGCAGAATTCGGGATGAGCTGGAAAGTCACCTGTTAGATTTGATGGATGAGCAGATGGAAGAGGGGACACGAGAGGAAGAAGCGGTAAGGCAAGCCATTTTGCAAATGGGGGATTCTGCTGCGGTTGGGAAGCAGCTGCATCAGATTTATAAGCCCAGAGTGGAGTGGAGAATTCTAGTGTATGTGATGGCTTTTCTGGCTGTTGGTCTGTTTACGATGTATGGAACTCCGGTCAATTTCTTTGAGGAAAAGCTGGACAGGTATTGGCTTTCAGCCCTACTGGGTATCGGGGTGATGCTTGTGGTGGCTTTTACAGACTATCGCAAGCTATTGGCATATTCATTGCATGTATACGTGCTGACTGTAGGCGTTTTTCTTTTTGTTATTTGGTATGAATATTCAGTTTATGGAAGGGTGATTGTGCATTTCAATCGTTTCGGGATTTCTGATTTTGGAACGATTTCTATGTATTTGTTTCTCGTCAGCGTCGCAGGTATGCTCCTTACGAGGGCGTGGCGCTTCCGGAGCACTGCTTCTAAGCTGATTGTGTTTGTTTTTCTGCCAACTATATTTTTGCTGATGACGCAACAGTATTTGAATCTTAAGCTTTACTTATTTGGTTTTGTTGTACTCTTGATGTACACGAAGACAGTTAAGAAAGAAAAGCTCCCCCTTTACATCACGTCTGTTGGTGCTTATCTAGCTGCCTTGTTATTGGATTACCACACTTTTGATAAGTTGTTGGACTGGATGCAACCGATGAAAGATCCTGAAGGAGGCGGTTATTTTTATCTCTTAGCGATAGATACGATTCGCTCGGCAGGTTTTTGGGGAAAGGGCTTCGGTGCGTCTTTACAATTCCCTCAAATAGACTCCGATTTCAAGTTCACGTATTTAATCTATAGCTATGGCTGGATTGCTGGACTCTTGATCTTGTTAGCCGTTACCCTGTTTATGATGAGACTGGTTCGGGTCGTCAAGGAAGTGGACGAGCCATATGGCAAGCATCTCATAATCAGCATCGTTCCTTTATTCTCGGTGTACTTCTTATGGCCTCTGCTGATGTCAACAGGCATGGTGCCAATCGCACAACTTGAAATTCCTTTTCTCAGCTATAGCAGAATAGGAACTGCTTTAGCTCATTTCGCTGTCCTCGGTCTCATTCTGAGTGTCCATCGGCATAGAAACTCAATAGGGAAGCCACATACCTTCGTGGCAAAATAGCAATCCAGAAGAAGCCTCGGGCAATCAGAAATGCTAGGATAGAGACATCAAGGAAAAACAAACCCGAGGAGGAAGTACACATGGCTTTGCAATCCAAACAAATTTTCGTCAATTTACCGGTGAAGGACCTCAACAAATCCATAGACTTTTTTACAGCAATCGGCTATGAATTTAACCCGCAATTTACGGATCAAAATGCAGCATGCCTAGTGATCGGCGAAAACATTTTTGCCATGCTGCTCGTCGAAGAGTTTTTCCAAACGTTTACGAAAAAAGAGCTGACGGATGCAACGAGAAGCACCGAGGTCATTGTCGCGTTGTCTGCGGACAGCAGAGCGCAAGTCGATGAGATCGTAAGCAAAGCATTGGCTGCGGGCGCAACACCATCGAAAGACCCGGTTGACCACGGCTTCATGTACAGCTGGAGCTTTCAAGATTTGGACGGACATCTGTGGGAGTTCTTGCATATGGATCAAGGCGCTGTTCCACAGGAATAAAAGACGGAGTATACGAACTGAGGGCAAAAAGCATGGGATCGAAATGGTGATTCCAGCTTTTTGCCCTTTTTATCAATACTGACACATCCCCAGCGGATTCCCGTCTGGGTCCAAAAACGTCAGCACCTTCGTAGACCCAAATTCATCAATCGGGGTTACCCTTACTCCACGCTCTGTTAACAGTTGATGTGCTGCCTCAATGTCCGCGGGTAGAAAATTATAGTATTTACCGACACCAAAACGATTTTCCGGAAATGTCATCGGCTGATGGTTCTCAACGCGAACGAGACAGATCACGGTGCTTGATTCATCGGAAATCCGCATCGTGACGGCCTCCTCTTCCATAAACAAAGGTCTGCACCCAAGCTTTTCTTCATACCATCTTGCAGACGCACCCGGGTCCGTCACAGGTATAAAAACCCCTTCCATGCCTTTTAACAGTGATTGAGCCATCCTTTCATCTCCCATTCGAGCAAAAATTGATCGCCTATGATTTCGACGACGATGCTAGGAAAAACCTGTAAGCCTCCACACTTTCATTTTGACAATCACTCGTGACATTTCGCTAGCTAAGCGTTATCTTGTACGTAGAAACAAAGATGGGGTGAACGGATGCGCTTCTATACAACATACATAAAAAAATACGGCGTAGTCGCGGGGATTTCCATGCTTTTCTTAGCTTTGGAGGCGGTATGTGATCTTTTGCAGCCCACAATCCTGTCTCACATTATCGATACGGGTGTAGCAAACCGGGATATGGATTACGTGCTAAAGACAGGCGGGCTGATGCTGCTCGTTACGGCGGTGGGGGCAGTAGCGGCATCGATCCGCAATGTGCTGGCAACATATGTCTCGCAAAACTTTGGTGCGCAGTTGCGCGCAGATTTGTTTTCAAAAGTGCAGTCCTTATCCTTTGAAAACTTGAACAAGTTCGACAGAGCCTCGCTCGTGACACGTCTGACCAATGACGTCAATCAAGTACAGATGTTTGTAAACGGCATGATGCGAATATTCGTCAAAGCGCCGTTGATGTGCATCGGCGGGTTGTTTATGGCAACCCAATTGAACGTGAATTTAGCTGTGATTCTCGCAATCGTTGTGCCCATTGTGGGCCTATTTATTCTCATGAACATGAAAATCGGTTTCCCGTTCTTTCTGAAAGTACAGCAGGCGCTCGACAGAGTGAACGGTGCGATGCGTGAGTATTTATCTGGCGTACGAGTCGTTAAGGCGTTCAATCGTTTTGATTTTGAACGTGGCAAATTTACACGGGCAAACGAAGAGCTGCAATCCAAATCGGTATCGGCTACGCGGGTAATGTCTATCTTCAGTCCCGCGATCATGCTGACGATGAACCTCGGAATTGTCGCGGTCCTCTGGCTTGGGGGGCTTGGCGTAGAACAAGGTAGCATCGAAGTCGGTCATATTATCGCGTTTACGAACTACATGACGCAAATTTTGTTTTCACTCATGATGATTTCCTTGGTATTTAACATGTTTGTGCGAGCCAAAGCATCGGCAGGACGCATCGGAGAAGTATTTGCTGAAGAAAACCAAATGAGCTGGAAAGAGGAACAACCTCACGAGCTTCCAGGCAAAAAGGGACGCATCGACTTCGAACAGGTCAGCTTCTCGTATGACGGAGGTGGCGGTCAGCCAGTACTCAAGCAGATTTCGTTTACTTGTCTGCCTGGGGAGACCGTCGGGATTATCGGGTCGACAGGCGCTGGGAAAAGCAGTTTGGTTGGCTTGATTCCACGGTTTTATGATGTAACGGAAGGCACGATTCGGGTCGATGGCATGGATGTACGAGACATCGAACCCAAGCGATTACGTGAAAAAATGGCGATCGTACCGCAAAAAACGATGCTGTTTACAGGCACGGTGATGGAAAACATTCGTTGGGGCAAGGCAGAGGCGACCCATGAGGAGGTCGAGCAAGCGGCACGTATGGCGCAGGCTCACGAGTTTATCTCCACCACTCCTGAAGGCTATGAGACACGCGTAGGGCAGGGAGGAGTCAACTTCTCTGGTGGACAGAAACAGCGCATTTCCATAGCCAGAGCCTTGGTGAAAAAGCCGGAAATCCTCATTCTCGACGACAGTACCAGCGCGGTAGATGTGGCGACAGAAGGGAAGATTAAGGATGCGCTTCGAGCCTATGCGGCTGGCCTCACTTGCATCTTGATCGCACAGCGGATTACGTCTGTCATGGATGCGGATAAAATCATCGTGCTCGACAATGGAGAAGTCGCTGGCATCGGTCCGCATGACGAACTGATGACCTCTTGCCAGGTCTATCAGGAAATCTTTCAGTCACAAATCGGCCGGGAGGTGAAGTAAGGTGAGTCAACAGAAGCAACAACCGGTCTTTTCACCGAGACCTGGCCGAGGGTTTGGACATGGTGCTGCCAGAGGTCCAGTGAGTAAGCCCAAAAATTTTTCGGCTACGCTAAAAAGACTCTGGCAAGCTTTTGGCAAAGAAAAAAAGCTGCTGCCGATTGTATTTGTCATTGTTTTTGTCGATGCATTACTCATGCTGTCTGCGCCATATTTGATCGGAAAGTCGATTGATACGATGACAGGTGGCGAGGAAGCTCTTAGCTTTTTGTCTATCATCATTCTTGCCTTGCTCGGCTCTTACATCTTGGATGGGGCGTTGACGTTTTTGCAAAGCTGGTTGATGGCAGGCATCTCGCAACGGATCGTTACGAATCTGAGGCAAGCCCTTTTTGACAAGCTGCAAAAGCTGCCGATTGCTTATTTCGATGAGCGTACGCACGGGGAGTTAATGAGCAGGCTCACGAATGATATCGACAACGTCAGCAACTCCATCTCTCAATCCACAACGCAGTTGATGTCAGGGGGAATCGTGTTACTTGGTTCGCTGGTGATGATGCTCGTCTTGTCTCCGATCTTGACACTCGCATGCTTGATCACGGTGCCACTCGTGTTTCTACTCACACGCACGATTGCCAAACGAACAAGTGTACTGTTCAAAAATCAGCAGATGGAGCTGGGCAAGCTGAACGGGCACATTGAAGAGACGATTTCTGGCATTCAGGTGGTGCAGGCCTTCAATTATGAGCAAAAGGCCATTGAGGACTTTACGACGATCAATGACCGGCTCTGCAAGATCGGGATGAAGGCACAGGTATGGACCGGCTTTCTCATGCCGATCATGAACGTGATTAACAACCTCGGCTTTGCAATGGTGGCGATTGTAGGAGGCGTTCTCGCTGTAAAAGGATTGATCACAGTCGGTGTGATTGCGAGCTTTCTCAGTTATTCCCGACAGTTTGTTCGTCCGCTGAACGACCTCGCGAACATTTTCAATGTGCTTCAATCCGGTGTTGCTGGCGCGGAGCGTGTGTTTGAGGTATTGGATGAACAAGAGGAGCCATTGGATTCTCCGGGTGCCACTGTGCTTGCACATCCCAAGGGTCACGTCGTCTTTGATCAGGTTAGCTTCGGCTATCGTCCGGATCAATTGATTTTGAAAAATATCAGCTTCGAGGCTCAGGCAGGCAGCACTATCGCGTTAGTTGGACCGACGGGTGCAGGCAAAACCACCATTGTGAATTTGCTCACGCGGTTTTACGATGTGACCTCAGGAACGATATATTTGGATGGAAAAGACATTCGAGAGTATTCCCGGGACAGCTTGCGGCGCAGCTTTGGCTTTGTTTTGCAGGATACGTACTTGTTTTCCGGTACCATCAAGGAGAATATTATGTACGGCAAGCCGGATGCGACAGATACGGAGGTAGTAGCCGCTGCGAAAATGGCAAATGCGGACGTGTTCATCAATCGACTCCCGATGCGCTATGATACGATGCTGACGGAAAATGGGGGCAACCTGAGTCAGGGACAACGTCAGCTTTTGGCGATAGCCCGTGTCATACTCGCCAAGCCGTCGCTGCTGATACTCGACGAGGCGACAAGCAGCATCGACACACGGACAGAGTTGAATATCCAGGATGCGCTCCTTACTATTATGGAGGGGCGTACGAGCTTTGTGATTGCGCATAGGCTGGGTACCATTCGGGATGCCGACACGATTATGGTTGTGGATCGGGGAGAGATCGTGGAAAAAGGCAGTCATGACGAACTTATCGAGCAAAAAGGTACCTATTATCAACTGTTTTACAACCAGTTTAAAAATCTGGAGGCTGCTGGGGAATAACAGAGCACCCCGTCCAAACACGGAAATGATGTGGATGACGGGGTGCTTTTTTTATTGGTTAGGATGCTTGTTTGCTGGCGGCGATCAACAAGAAGATCGGCCGACGGATTTCGTCTCGCATCCCGGGTATATCCAGCATTTCTTCAGGAGGACCAGGTTCAGCGACTTTTGTTAGTTGAAATCCGGCAGCAAGGAGATCGTTCATATAGCTCGAAAACGTTCGATGATACTTGATGACTTCATGATCCAGAAAGGTGGTTTGCCGGATGCCTTCCTGCTGGTAGTTGTCCACTGGCCAGTGCAAGCGTTCGCCTTGAGGTCCGTAATGCCAGTCTTGTTCAGGGAGAGCAGTGAAGACGGGATGCTCCACGGAGAAAACGAAGGAACCTCCAGGAGCAAGACAGTGATAAACACGTTGGCAAAGCAAGTCAAAGCGCTCCACATAATGGATGGCCAAGGAGCTGATGACGACGTCGAATTCCTCTGGAGCAAAATCAATGTCTTCAATCGGAAGACGGAGATACTCGATAGCGGGATCAGTTGTCGTCTCTCTGGCACGAGCCAACATTTTTTCGGAAAGGTCCATACCCACAACGGAGCGGGCCTGTTGCTCACGCGCATATCGGCAGTGCCAGCCGAAGCCACAGCCAAGATCGAGGACCTTTTTCTCGCGAAGGGAAGGCAGTAGCTCCCGAAACGCGTGCCATTCTCCCGCGGCGTTCAGTCCCTCAACCGAACGAGCCATTTGACTGTATTTGGTGAAAAAACCTTGCTCATCGTATTTGTTCTGTTTCATCCATTCAAAACCTCCTGGGTCGGGTCGTAGGCTTGGAGTAGTTCCCGCAGCGCTTGCTTGACGTCCCCCTGAAACACTCCACCGTGATAGCAAATCAACTGCTCGATGTCATAATCAAGCAAGCGGCGGACAGAGCGAATTGCTTCCTGCATATCCAGCGTATAGGACGGATTGGCAATTTCGAGTCTACCGTTTTCGATCACAACAGCATCTCCGGCAATCAGCGTTTTGCTTGCGATCAAATATAACGATATATGTCCCGGCATATGTCCAGGTGTGTGAATGACCTCGATGCCTCCGCACCAAGGTAGACGTTCATGATTCGTTACGGTTTTATCAACCGGAGTGGGCTCAATGGACTGCAAAAAGCGAATAAATTCCTTACCGTGCTGCTTTTCATCCGACGACAGATGGTCCAGTGTTGCTTGCGCCTGCTCCAATCGCAAAGATGTTTTTTGTCCGGTGATGTATGGTGCTTCGGATTCATAAGCGATGATTTCGAGGTGCGGATCGGTTCTTTTTAACGCTGCCAAAGAACCGATGTGATCCATATCGTGATGCGTAACAATGACCTTCGTTAGGTCGTCGAGCGTAAGCTGTTGCTTGTGTGCGGCCTCCTGAAGCAGTGGCAAAAAGTCCGGATAACCACAGTCCACAAGGATCATTTCATGCTCATCCTGCAACAGCACCGGGGTAATGACCTGTGCAGATCCATTGTACATAAACGAAATGGCGAGAAAGTGAATCTGGTTCATACGTAGTCCCTCCTGACTGGCTGATCTTAAAAAGGAGTGTAACGCAATTGGGAAATAGACACACGGTCGACCTTTTCTCTGTCTCATTTATGTCCACGTATAATGCGTCGAATACTGTGTTCGGTCAAGTAATGTTTCCGGGCGAGCATTTTGACAGAAGCCCCTTCGCGATAGGCCTGCAAAATCGCTTGATTGCGCTCGTTTAGCCATTGCTTTGTGTCTGTGGAGGAGCCCCATTGTCGCTTATTTTCGTGGTGGATCGGGATGTACAAGTAACTTCCTTGTACATAATGTTGAATTTGCCGCAGCAGATCGTCTGGCAATAGGTCTTGTGCATTTTTGTATTTCATGTGCTTTGCTCCTATCTATATAGCGTGATGTGCGTATATAGATGAGCAAAGAGATCCTCAACTCAATATCGGGAAGGCTCTGAACCAAGAGAAAGGGGAACTCTTTGCTCAGAGCCGTAATCGGCTCTTCGTACATAAGGGTGTAGCATATGAATCATCTCCCTTCTTGTCTCTATAGTAGTGAGAAAGAGGAGTTCCTTCAACAATCTTCTTTGCCTTGTTTACCAAATAAAGGGTATGATGAGGGGACTGTGGATAATCGAATGAGTTGAGGTGGTAAGATGTTGGGAGCATGCGGAATATGCAACGAAAATCTGGATCAAAACAACCAGTGCAGGTGTACAAGGCAAGAGAGAGCTACGTCAAATCGTAACAGTGGACGCAGAGGATGTATAAAATGCGGCTGCACGCGTACAACTGTGACACAGATGTCAGCTACAGGCGGTGGCTTATCGCGCATGTTGAATGTTCAGTACCAGGTGTATGATGTGATCAGCTGTGTGAATTGCGGTTATAGTGAGATGTATAAACAAAATTCTTCGTCAACGATGAATATTGTAGATTTGTTTTTCGGATAGGAGATGTGCATTGATATGAGTCTTGGTGGCTTTCAAAGCGGCTTTTCCGCTCGCAAGGTACCACGGGCGGAAGTGCGGTGGGGACAGTTTTTAATATGCAATCACGGTTGTGAGGAAGTCATTCAATTGATTTCACATGTATCTGGTGAAGTTGAATTTGAGCTATGCAAAATCGAGGCAGAGCGTATGGCACATGTTCTTTTAGAAGCATCGAAAGCAGAGCGTTCATGACATGTATTTTTCATAAATTTCTTGAAACTTATAGCCCACTCCCTCGTATAAATGAATGAGCATGTATAGATAGAGGGAGGACGAGTATGAGCGACAAAAATGTTGTAAAAATGAGTCCCTTTCAAGCAGGAGGAAAGCTGATCGCCACGATTGTGGTACTGGTCGCGTTGGTCTTGCTTGGCACGCAATCTTTTACGATTATTTCCGCAGGGCATAGTGGAGTTGTGCTGCAACTGGGAGCGGTACAGCCAAAAGTGCTGCAAGAGGGCATGCATTTTAAAATTCCGTTCATCCAAACCGTGGTGCCGATGGAAGTGCGGGTACAAAAATCAGAAATGAGTCAGACTTCTGCTTCACGTGACTTGCAAACCGTATCTACGACGATTGCCGTTAACCATCATTTGGATGCAGAAAGTGTCAACAAACTGTATCAGCAAGTAGGATTGGAGTACAATAGCCGAATTGTTGATCCTGCCATTGCCGAATCATTTAAAGCCGTGACCGCTCAATACACAGCAGAAGAACTGGTATCCAAGCGTTCCGAGGTCAGCCAAAAGGTAAAAGAAGTTCTGCATAAAAAGCTGGCAAACTATAACATCATCCTCGACGAAATCAATATTCGCGAGTTTACTTTCAGTGATGAATTCAACCGCGCCATTGAATCCAAGCAGGTAGCCGAGCAGCAAGCGCTCAAATCGAAGCTGGATCTGGAGCGGATCAAGATCGAGAAAGAGCAAGAAATTACGAGAGCGGAAGCACAGGCACAAGCACTGCGCCTGCAAAAGCAAGAGGTTACGCCAGAGCTGATTCAGCTCAGACAGATTGAGGCGCAACTCGAAGCGATCCGCAAATGGGATGGAAAGCTGCCGAACGTAACGGGTGGAGCTACTCCGTTTATCAATGTGGGTACCCAATAACCGAATAAATGAACAAAGCCACTCCCTTGAGAAGGAGTGGCTTTGTTTTTAGTTGCGGATGAGGTAGTCGAAAGCTCCCAAAGCCGCAGTAGCACCAGATCCCATTGAAATGATGATCTGTTTATAAGCACTATTTGTGCAATCACCGGCTGCAAAAACACCAGGGATGTTTGTAGAACCATGGCTGTCTACCACGATCTCACCAAAGCGAGTGCGCTCAATCGTGTCTCCCAACCAATCTGTATTCGGTACCAGACCGATCTGTACAAACACACCTTGCAATTCAATGTGCTTGGTTTCACCTGTCTCACGTTCGATGTAAGAAATGCCGTTTACTTTATCAGTACCCGTAATTTCTTTGGTTTGAACGTTTTTAAGTACAGTGACATTTGGAAGACTGTAGAGACGATCTTGCAATACCGCGTCAGCTTTCAGTTCTGGCGAGAATTCCAGAACCGTTACATGTTTCACAATACCTGCGAGATCAATCGCTGCTTCCACACCTGAATTACCGCCACCAACAACTGCAACATCTTTGCCTATGAACAGTGGACCATCGCAGTGAGGGCAATAAGCTACACCCTTGTTCTTGAACTCTGCTTCACCTGGTACACCCAGATTCCGCCAACGAGCACCTGTCGACAAGATGACTGTCTTACTCTTCAGAACAGCGCCGTTTTCAAGTTCAATTTCGATTAAATCCTTCTTCTCTAAACGCTTGGCACGTTGCAGCTTCATGACATCAATGCCATACTCTTTTACTTGCTTCTCCAAGTTGGCTGCGAGCTGAGGACCTTCAATGTATTTCACACTGATGAAGTTCTCAATGCCCAATGTATCATTGACTTGACCGCCAAGGCGTTCAGCAACGAGACCAGTACGAATCCCTTTGCGTGCTGCATAGATCGCCGCACTTGCACCTGCTGGGCCACCGCCGACAACAAGCACATCATAAGGATCTTTATTGTCAAACTCAGATGCGTCTGGAGCAGAACCCAGCTTGGCAAGAATTTCTTCCACTGTCATACGACCGCTTTCGAAAAATTCACCATTGAGGAAAACGCTTGGCACAGCCATCACGTTTTTGCTCTCTACCTCGTCCTTGAATACGGCACCGTCAATCATTGTATGAGTAATACCAGGATTGAAGATACTCATCAAGTTCAGAGCTTGGACAACATCTGGACAATTGTGGCAACTCAAGCTGATGTAAGTTTCGAACTTATATTCACCACGAAGGTCTTTGATTTGATCAATGACACTTTGCTCGACCTTTGGAGCTCTTCCGCTAACTTGCAAGAGAGCCAATACCAAGGAAGTAAATTCGTGACCCAGTGGAGTACCAGCAAAAACGACGCCAGTATCTTCACCGACACGGTTTACGCTAAAGCTAGGTGTGCGAGTTAATTCGGCTTTCTCCACACTGATCCTCAAAGACATGCTGGCTAACTCATCAATCAGTGCAAGCATCTCAGAAGATGCCTCATCGGTGCCTGCACTGACTTTGAGTACAATATCGCCTTCCAAGAGCTCGAGATATTGTTCTAGTTGCGCTTTGATTTCTTGGTCAAGGGCCATTTTATATCACACCTTAAATTTTGCCTACGAGATCAAGGCTTGGTTTCAGTGTTTTGCCACCTTCTTGCCATTTTGCTGGGCAAACTTCACCTGGATTGTTGCGAACATATTGTGCTGCTTTGATTTTGTTGATCAGAGCACTTGCATCACGGCCAATGCCACCTGCAGTAATCTCAACAGCTTGAACGACACCGTCTGGGTCGATGATGAATGTACCGCGATCTGCCAGACCTTCAGCTTCGATCAATACATCGAAGTTGCGGGAGATAACATGGGAAGGATCGCCGATCATGATGTATTCTACTTTACCGATTGCTTCAGAGCTGGAATGCCATGCTTTATGAGTGAAGTGCGTATCTGTAGAAACGGAGTAAACTTCAACACCGAGTTCTTTCAAAGTTGCATATTGGTTTTGCAGATCTTCGAGTTCAGTAGGGCAAACGAAAGTAAAGTCTGCTGGGTAGAAGCATACTACGCTCCATTGACCTTTGAAGTTTGCTTCTGTTACTTCGAGGAATTTACCTTTTTGGAATGCTTGTGCTTTGAAAGGCAATACTTCAGTTCCGATGAGTGACATAGTGTTAGCTCCTTTATATGTTTTTTGTATAGTACATATTCAGGACATGCGTTACGAGGCATGCTTGAATATAATTTACAATGATTATTATTTAATAAATGATTCAGTAAGTCAAGTTTTTTATAATGATTATAATGTGATAATTTTTACAAGCCGTTTTCTCCATCATTTAGTATGATTCGAACGGCATCAGAGTATTCGTTTGCTGCATGAAAAATTGACGATTCGTCCGTAGAAACCGGGCGGATTGTTTTACGTATGAAATAAAGAGCGAATTGATAGCGTAATTAACATACAGGAGTGATGATATGCCATCTCCAATCAATGCACCGCAAAAATGCTTGTCCAAGGATGCGTTCAAAGTACAGCTTATTACCGAGGGGATCACGGTTGTGATCGGGTTAGTTATTTTGGCCGTCCTCTATTATCTAGATGATCGTTTTGCTTGGAAGGAATGGATCGGATGGAGTTTGCACGGATTGCTCGTTATCGGTGTGATCGCGACGATTTGGTCTTTTGTTGAGCCGTATTTTTTATATAAAAGCTGGCGGTATGATATCGACGAAGATTTCTTGCAAATGAAATTCGGGGTGATCATAGAGAGACATTTCCTTGTCCCCATGACGAAAATTCAAGCAGTCTCAACGAAACAAGGACCGATTTTACGAAAGTACGGGCTGTACACCATCTCGATAAAAACGATGGGCTCCTCGCACGAGATTCCAGGACTGCGGGGAGATGTCGCTTCTCAATTAAGAGAACAGATTGCTCACTACGCCAAATTAAAGGAAGTGGAGTAGTGATGGAAGCAAAACGATACCATCCACTAAATATCCTTTTTGATCTCATCACTCAAGTAAAGCATCTGTTTTTTCCTGCGTTGATTTTGTTTGTGTTCAATTATGACTCGACGAACGCATTCATTACGTACGGGAGAATTGTTTTTTACATCTATGTAGTAGGGATGCTGGTCTATCTGGTTTTGAAATGGGTTTCGTACAAGTATAGGCTGGATGATACGGCTTTCCATCTATACGAAGGAATTTTTACGAAGACAAAGCAAACGATCCCCTTTACCAAAATCCAAAACGTCAATCGACATACGACATTGCTGCACCGGATTTTTAAAGTGACTTCTATCCGGTTTGAGACAGGGATGGTTGGGGATGATTCTAGCGTCGAATTTGCGGTGATTTCTGTAATCGAAGCGGATCGACTGGATGCTGGAGCTAAAGGGAAAGAAGGTGACGCGACCTCTTCAGAGGAAATCAGTACGCCGTATACCACTCCTGAGCGAATCATTCATTTTACGCCAACGAAAAAAGAGATTATCAAGGCTTCCTTCACTTCTCTCAGTTTCCTCGGGATGATTACGTTACTGGTATGGGCATATTTCAAGCTCACCGAATATATCGACGTGGAGGAGCAGGTAGTAGGTATTTATTCGCTTATTACGAGCTCGTGGACATGGATCACGCTGACAGCCGTTGGACTTCTCGTCCTATCCATCGTATTCGGCATGGTCACGACCTATATTCGTTACGGAAAATATGAGATTTCGTCAGATCACGAGCGGATTTACATTGCCAAAGGAGTCATTGAAGAAACAGCTTTTTCGATCGCAAAAGAAAGAGTGCAAGCGATTAAAATCAAACAATCCTTGTTAAAGCGCATGTTGGGCCTCGCCGAAGTCAAGCTGACTGTTGTCGGCGGGGATAGTGATTCGGATAAAGATAAACAGGATGTCAGCTCACTCTATCCATTTTTACCGGTAAAACGTGCGTATGAGATGATCTCAGAAATATTGCCTGCGTATGAAGTGACGGAAGAAATGACGAGTCTCCCTCAAAAATCATTATGGATTCGCTTGGTCAGATCGAGCTGGATTTGGATCATAGGCACAGGTGTGCTTTCCTATTTCAAGCCGAATATTTTGGGGTGGGAGCAAGCGTGGTGGGTTATATCCATTGCGTTGACACTGCTCATTCTGGCCTTCGAAGTCATTGAATTTACCAACACGCGATACACCTTGAATGATCACTTTATTCAGTTCCAAACAGGGAGCCTAACCACGACTTTATTTGTGTCAAAACGAGAGAAGATCATAGAGGTCAACGTCAAAAGAGGTCTCCTGCAAAAGCAGCTAGGGCTTGCTTCGATCAAAACGGTCAATCGCGCCAAACCCGTGAGTCATAAAGGGGTAACAGATGTGCCGATAGAGTTGGCAGAAGGGTTTTATCAGTGGTATATGGGACGTAGAAAAGAGATCAAAGTGGAATAGAAGGAGAGGGGGCGTAGAAGGAAAAGGCGAATCTTTTCCCTCTACGTTCTTGTGCTTTCAAACAGCTCCAGCCATTCCCCATCCGGACCTTTGAAGAACATATAACGCGAACCGTTCGGCAATGTGGTTATTTCCTGATCGATAAAGGATACATGTAGTTGCTTCAAACGGTCGATTTCAGCTTCGAGATTGTCCACAGCAAACGCAAGGTGGTGGACCTTGCCCTCTATCGGCAGCGAATCGCTATATCCGTGAATGAGCTCCAGCTCTGTCTCTGTGCTTCCCGGAAATCCAAGAAAAGCAAGGGTAATGACTCCGTTAGAATGAGCGAGCTTTCCTTTGAGCTCCATCCCAATCACTTCGGTGTAAAAGGTAATCGAGGTCTCCAAATCTTTTACCATCAAACCCACATGCTCCAGTTTTTTGATCGCCATATCACTTCATTCCTTTCTACAGGTATGATTTTTATCTATTGTAGAAGAATTTGGAGGGAAAGTCTGTATGCGCAAACAGTCATGGTGGGTTTTCGGTTGAAAAACATGGCTATAATTGGGGTGTGATGCAAATTTCGTCATCCCCGGGGTGGAGCATGGAGTCTATTGTGGAAATGGTTGCGAGAGCAGTGCTGGCTTTTGCTATCATGATGATCATTACAAGGATGTTGGGCAAGCAGACGATCGCGCAAATGACGTATCACGACTTTGTCGCGGCAATTACTTTGGGGGCGCTGACAGCAAATCTTGCCTTTAACAACATGGCCAAAATATCGCACATGCTCGTAACGCTACTCACTTTTGGTGGTATCGCCTATGTGTTGATGATCCTCTCCCTGAAAAGCCGGAAGATGCGAAAATGGTTTTCGGGCCAGCCGACGGTGATCATCCAGGATGGAAGAATTCTTGAAGATAACATGCGCAAGCTGAAGCTGTCTTTGGATACGCTGAATCAAGAGCTGAGGGAGAGAAACATTTTTAATATCGAAGAAGTTCAATATGCTGTGCTGGAGTTGAACGGAGAGGTATCGATTCTGCGAAAACCGCAGTTTTTGCCTGTTACTCGCGGAGACTTGAAACTGAAAATGGGGAACAGGCAGACATTCCCGATTGAATTGATCATGGATGGCCAAATCATCCAGAGCAATTTACGCCAACATAACCTAACCATCGAGTGGCTACTCTCACAGGTGGGCAAAAAAGGCTTGAGCGTCGCGGAAGTGAATTACGCCGTAATTAGCTCCAATGGACATATTTATTTCGATCCGTATGATGACCATATCAGCAATCCGATCGACAAAGAATAAGGATTCGCAAAAAAACCTCCAGGATGGAGGTTTTTCATTTGCTCGAGTATTGGCTGAGTGTCCCTGTTTGCTTCAAATAGTTATAAAATCTGTGCAAAATAGTGACAGCTTCTGCACGAGTCAGCATTTCTCCACCCTCGAACTTGCCGTTCCAGGCAGTCATGATCCCTGTTTTTTGCAAGAGGGCGAGATTGGTTCCTAGGATTCCACTGTAGTCATCCGTAAACAATATTTCATCGCCATCTTGGCCAAAGAGAAGCGGATAGAGGATGTTCGTTTGGTCTCTCCCATCTTCGTTGTACCGACCATCCTCCTGGAAAAAGTCTTCAGGCGAATTTGGGTCAAGCGAATACTGACTCAAGATGATGGGAATATCCCGCATGGTAGAGAGGATTTGTAAGACCTCTGCCGCTGGAATGTCTTGGTTTTCTAACATAAAGACGGGCAGGACGTTTGCCGCACCAATTCGATTTAGTTTCGTGTCTGGGAAATAAAAGTAGCCATGGGACGAATAGCGGACAGCGTTCCACCAGTCTCGTGTGACAATCGAGCTGATCTCCGTGTACGCCCAGTGATTTTTGGGCACGTCGGCAAATCGCTCGATGTGATAGTCGCCATAATCTGTCTTTTGGTTAGCTTTGTACGGTCGGTACCGATCAAACAGGCGATAGATCATAACAGTCATTTCTGCCTTGTCGACCAATCTTTCAGGCTGGAAGCGACCGTCAGGATAACCGCTCACGACTCCCTTATCTACCATGAAGGAGATCGAATTCATGGCCCAGCCGTATTTCTTTGGATCGACATCATTAAATATCGGTGCAGCATGAGAAACCGCAGGATAAATACTAGATAATCCCAGAATGAGTGCAAGTAACACCGTGATGACTTTCATATGTTCTCCTCTCTTTTTTCTATCAAATGGTAAGGATTATCCTTCTAGTATACTATCCGGTGCTGGAAAAGGAAGGTGTTCTGCAAGAACAGATGTGACGATATGCAACGAGTCAAACTCGCCAGATGAAGCCGCGATGATCGGCGGTTTAGAAGGAAACAGTTGCGTGTTAATTTCATGGGGAGAAAGCCCTTTGCTATGGAAATGCAGGATTTCCCCAGACAGATTCTCCAAATGCTCCAGCTTTTGTTGCAAGCGTGTTTTCCCGTCTGGATGATATCCGGAATGGGCGCAAAAGATCGATTGGAAGTCACAAGCGAGAACCGTACGAAGGGAATTCATCAAGGTGGGGATCGATTCTTCTCGTAATATGACCTTTGTTTTCACACCCATAAAAAGATCGCCACAGAACAAGCGACCAGTCCTTTCGTCCAATAAGGCTATATGGTCTTGGGCATGGCCGGGGGTATCAAGCACTTTCCATTCGATGGAGCGAGAGTGATAGATGTCACCCAAAGGTTGGGCCACAAACGGATCGCGAATTCCCCAAGTAAGCTTACGGTAGAAAGGGTATTGTGCTTTTTGGGAGCAAATGGCCACTCCTTTTTCGTGAATGAAAAGAGGGACCTGCTTGTGCTGGGCAATCCACGAGGCGGTACCGACATGGTCTTCATGGCTGTGTGTCAGTACGACCGAATCAAACGAGGCTTCTTGAAACCTGTGAACGAGAGCATGCTCGAGTACTTTCGGGCCAGTATCAACCAGCATGCCATCTGTCACATAAACAGTAATCCCTGATTCCCAATCCCCTACGCGAACAATCCCTTCTAGACAGGCCACGTCTTCATGATGATGAATGTGAATCATACCGAACACCTCCCATAGTGATGGAATTATTATACTATTGAATGATTATTCAGTCATTTTTGTTTGCGATTCACACTCATTCTACATCCCTGTATCGTGTATGATGAATAGGGATGATTGCTCGTATGAGGTGAAAACATGAATGCATTGCCGATAAATGAAGTATTGCCAGGGCTTGTAGACACGCTGAGCAAAGGGACAAACGCAGTGTTGGTCGCTGCTCCGGGTGCGGGGAAGACGACGCGGGTACCACTGGCCTTGCGTGAAGAAGCTTGGTTACACAATCGACGAATGGTAATGCTGGTGCCACGCAGACTGGCCGCACGTCAAGCTGCTACCTACATGGCTGCCTTGCTGGGGGAAGAAGTTGGACAAACGGTCGGATACCGGGTCAAGCGTGAATCAAGAGTAGGTCCAGGCACTCGGATTGAAGTGATTACAGAAGGAATTTTAACGAGAATGCTACAGGATGATCCGGAGCTATCTGATGTCGGTCTTGTTATTTTCGACGAGTTCCACGAACGGAATTTGCACGCGGATTTAGGTCTGGCCCTTAGTCTTCAGGCACAAAGCTTGTTTCGGGAAGACCTGCGAATTCTTGTGATGTCCGCTACGCTCGATGCTGAGCCCGTGTCAGCCTTGCTGGGGAATGCTCCTGTTATCAGTAGTAAAGGCAGGATGTTCCCGGTGGAGACGCACTTTTTGACTTCCTCGATGGAGGGACGTCTGGAGGAAGCAGTTGTCCAGATGATCTTCCAAGCGTTGAGACAAGAAGAGGGAGATATGCTCGTCTTTTTACCAGGAGCCAAAGAAATTCACCGGGTGCAAGATTTGCTTGAACAAAGCGGTGTGGGCACGAATATACGGACTGCGCCTCTTTACGGAAATTTGTCGCAGGAGGAACAAGATAAGGCGATCCAGCCCGGGAAAACAGGGGAGCGCAAAATTGTCCTCGCCACCTCTATTGCTGAGACGAGCTTGACTGTCGAGGGTGTGCGCATCGTGATTGATAGTGGATTAAAACGGGTCCCGCGCTTTTCTCCACGAACAGGGATGACGAGACTGGAAACAGCAAAGGTATCAAGGGCGTCTGCAGACCAACGTCGAGGAAGGGCTGGACGGCTTACACCCGGGGCCTGCTTTCGACTGTGGACAGAGCAAGAAGATCGCATGCTCATGCCACAGCAGGCACCTGAAATCATGGAAGCGGATCTGGCTGTGCTCGCTTTGGAGCTGGCTCTGTGGGGAGTCGGGGCACCGGAAGAGCTGGATTGGCTGAATCCCCCGCCAAAGGCAGCGATGGCACAGGCTCAAGAGCTGCTGCTTCAGCTGGGCGCATTAGATGAGCGGAAGCAGATCACACCACATGGACGAATGCTAACTGGGATGGGTGTGCATCCGAGATTAGGCCACATGATTCAGAAAGCGTATGAACTGGGACAAGGTGAACTAGCTTGCGAGCTGGCAGTCCTCTTGGAAGAACGAGATATTGTGAGGGGGCGCCAAGCGTCAGCAGATGCGGATATGCGCACCCGTGTTGAACTGCTTCGTCAGGTAGCAAACAAACAGAGTGTGGCAGTGGAGCTTTCGATTGATGTAGGGGCGTGCAAAAGACTTTGGAAAGAGGCGGCTCACTTCAAGCGGGTATGGGCAAAAAATCAGTCTGGTGACAATTCCATTCGTACAGAAGCGACGGGAAGACTGCTGGCGTTTGCGTACCCGGACCGGATTGCCCAGCGAAGGGCAGATGGACGTTATTTGCTTTGCAATGGGCGTGGGGCGGCTTTTTCCGTGCAACAACCACTGACTGCTTCGCCGTATATTGTGGCAGCAGAACTCGATGACCAAGGCGCAGATAGTCGGATATTACTGGCGGCTAGTGTGGAAGAAAGCGAGCTGTTGAATGATTGTGCGATGCAGATTACCGAAGGAATGAACGTATGGTGGGAGCATTCAGCAGGGGCAGTTCGCAGCCGTAAGCAAAAACGGTTGGGGGCGATCCTGCTGGCGGATATACCTGCGGAGGCTTCGCCAGATGAGGTGTTAACAGCGTTTTTGGAAGGAATAAAGGAAGAAGGCTTGGAGATTTTGCCGTGGAATCGACAGGCGAGACAGTATCGCGAGCGTTTGCTGTTTATGCATCGTCTGGAGGAAGGCTGGCCGAATGTGGAAGATGAGGCACTGCTTGCTTCCTTGGGGGAATGGCTCGCTCCCCATGTGTATGGTTTCAAAAGAAAGGAAGACCTGCAGTCGCTGTCAGTGACGACGTTGCTGGAGAGTATGCTGTCATGGGAGCAGCGCAGACAACTAGACGAATACGTTCCAACTCATGTGATCGTCCCGAGTGGTTCCAAAATTCCTGTCGATTACAGCGATCCAGTGGCACCGGTGCTCTCGGTCCGGCTACAGGAGTTGTTTGGTTGGCAAGACTCTCCGAGAATAGGCAGAGGCAGAGTACCACTGACATTGCACCTGCTTTCACCAGCTCATCGTCCGGTACAAGTGACACGGGACTTGGGGAGCTTTTGGGCACATGCGTATTTTGAAGTGAAAAAAGATTTAAAGGGCCGTTATCCCAAGCATTATTGGCCAGATGATCCGCTAGCGGCCATTCCGACAAATCGGACGCGTCCACGCATATAAATCGAGTAGCTAGGTATATTCGGGCATAGAGGAAGGGCTCGACGTCAGGTGAAATTTCCCATTTTGCTAGTTCCATGTTCGTGAGTCACGTCAATTGTGAAACCTTCTTCGTGTTCGGGTACGTCAGGAAGATACCGTGAATCACGTACTACCCCCTCTATTTCTCTGGGCTGCCTGTTGATCAGGCGGTCTTTTTTTTGCATAAAAAGGTTCCATTGATTTAAGTCAATGACCGCCGCTATTGTTCCTCCTACAATAAACTCTACATTGTAAAGTAGGAGGGATCTTATGGCGGTCTCAGTCATCCAGCCATCGATTCAGAGAAAATCTGCTCTGATTGCTGGTATTTCACTTTTCATCATGGTGCTTGCTTCCTTTTTTTCGTACGGTTTTGCTCATGAAAGTCTTGTCGTGCAAGGAGATGCCAACGCAACGTTTCAGAACATCAAGTCATCCCCTATGCTGTTCAAAGCCGAGATTTTCGGTTGGGTCATCATCCTAATCACGGATATCGTCGTCGCTTGGGCTTTTTATCTCTTCCTCAAGCCGAATAATCCGTACCTGTCACTACTCGCTGCTTGGTTCCGTTTGATCTATACCGCTATTTTGGGAATAGCCTTGCTTAATCTGATTGTTGTGCTGCTCCTTTCGGAAAGTACGGAGCCATTGGGGCTATTTCCAATCGATCAGCTTCAAGCACAAATGATGCTTTGTTTGCAAGCATTTGAGTCAATTTGGTCCATTGGATTAATGATCTTTGGCGGGCATCTCATGCTTGTCGGTTATGTGGCTTTCCAATCAGAAAACATCCCGAGGGTCATTGGCTTATTACTGTTGGTGGCCTCCGTAGGCTATATGGTGATCAACCTAAGCAAATTGTTTTTTCCACAAAATATCGGAATGATATCGACGCTTACAGCTATATTTCAATTGCCAATGATCGCGGGAGAGTTGGGCTTTGGGATTTGGCTGCTGTTGAAAGGAGGGGTAGCCTCCCAAAGAAGCTGACAACCCGCTACGATTTGTTAGTGGAGGTCCTCTTTTTAATCCGACTTAATGACTCTGGCGTCATGCCCAGGTAGCTCGCCAATTGATGCTGGGGCACACGATCGATTAAGTGAGGGCGTTTCTGCAAAACGGTTTTATACCGCTCTTCGGGTGTGGAAGCGATAAAGGAAGCGAACTCATCTTGTATCTCGCCAAGGTTTTCTTCTAGCATCTTGCGTGACATGCTTTCCAATTGTGCGTATTTGCTGAACATGTCACTTACGGTATCAAGATTACCTACGACCAATGTACAGTCTTCGAGACAAGCTAAAAAATACACAGATGACTGATCCAGCTTATGCTGACCCAGATTCACAATGGTTTGTTCTTCCGTGTAGAATTGGGATGTAACTTCTTTCCCTGATTCATCTATCGAATACTGTCTAACACATCCCTTTAATACAAAATAACACTTCGTGGGTTTATCTCCTTGTTGAAGGAGTATCGTTCCTTTTTTATACTCCTCCGTAACGATTTCATCAACGATTGCCCGTTGCTCTTTTTCAGAAAGGGTTGTAAATCTAGTAAGGTATTTCAAGAGAATCTCTTTCATTTCATATTCCTTTCCTGAAAGAAAAAGGTCCCCATGCTCGAAACGGGAACCTTTTCTTTTTTTGTCTTTCGTCGCGGCTTACGCCTTGTTCCCCCACTGCTCCCGATAAATCAACTGTTGCAGGTCCTCGCGTTGTCTCCAGTGGTGCAGCTCCAAGAGTGGACGTTCTGGATAATGATCCGTGTAGCCGATCGACAGCAATGCGACAGGATCGATATGCGGCGGTATGTTCAGGATACGACGCACATCTGCCTTCTTGTAAAAGCTGACCCAGCCCATCGCCAAATCTTCTGCGTAGGCAGCTAGCCACATGTTTTGGATCGCACAGCTGACAGACATAATATCTGTTTCCGGGATGGAATTGCGTCCGAGGACATGGTCTCCGCCACGTGTAGGATCACAAGTGACACAGATGGTGACAGGTGCTTCCTTGATCCCTTGAATTTTCAACTCCAAAAAGGTCGACTCCCGTCCCGTGCCTTCGTAGTGGATGGCTAGCGCCCGGCGTTCTTTATCCGCACATTCTGCGAGAGCTTGTTTGGTTGCGTCGTCTTCTACCAGGACAAAATTCCATGGCTGCATGAATCCGACGGAAGGAGCATGGTGGGCAGCAGCCAAGATCATGGCGAGCTTTTCCGGGGCGACAGGGTCTTGACGAAAGCTACGAATATCGCGACGATTGCTGATGGCTTTATACAAACCGTTTTTTTCTTCCGCGGTTAAGCGTTTCATGAGAAAAACCTCCCTATTTACATTCAGGTCTCTTTATTTTACTTACAAAGTATGCTTCCTTCCAGACATCTACTTGACATATTCATGTCCTACGCTAAAGGGGAGACTAGTCCGAGCAGAGGGGAGAGAGTACTGAAGAATGCCAAACATCTTAATCGTGGAAGACGAGTTACCCATCTCTCGGGTATTGAAGGCGTACTTGGAAAAAAACAACTTTCGGGTCGAACAGGCATTTAACGGTGAGGAAGCAGAGCGGAAGTTTGATTCACTCAATCCTACGCTCGTCTTGCTGGATGTGATGCTGCCTGGGCGAAGCGGATGGAGTATTCTCGAATATATTCGAGCGAAAAGCTCGTGTCCTGTCATCATGCTGACAGCGTTGGGACAAATCGATAACAAGCTGGCTGGCTTGAACAAAGGCGCCGATGACTATATTACTAAGCCCTTTATTGCCGACGAAGTGGTCGCTCGCGTACATGCAGTATTACGTCGCTCGAAACAATTGATAGAAGGCAATCATGTCAAGCAGTTTGGCAGTCTGAAAGTCGACTTCAAGGCTTATTCTGTCATGCTGCACGGCATCGAACTGGCGTTTACGCCAAAGGACTTGTGCCTGTTTCTTTTTTTGGCGCAATACAAAAACCAGACATTCACCAGAGAACAGCTCATCGAGCAGGTGTGGGGGATGGATTACGAAGGAAGTGATCGCGCAGTAGACCTCGCTATCAAACGCATCCGGCGATCTTTGGAGAATTGGCCGACATCCGAAGGGGAAATCCGTACCTATCGTGGCTTGGGATACAAGCTTTGTGTATATGAGTGAGAAAAAACGTACCTCTTTGTTTCGCTATTGGACGACGCGATACTTGATCATCTTGTGTATCGGCCTTTTCGTGATCGGGATTGCATCCAGCTACTGGATTTCTTATAGCGAGACACAAAAACGTCTTGATTTTATGAGGCTGATGGCAGCGGAAGTAGCGGATCGGGTCGTTGATGTGGAAGGCAAGGTAAAAATGGCTCCGTTCTTGTTTCGTATAGTGGACAGTCGCCAGGAATCACTCGGAGTCAATTACAAGCCAATTATGATGATTTTAGATGAACACAAACAACCAGTATTTGGCGTACCCGGTCCTTTTTCTGGGGAACTGAAGCGCATCGCGCCTGATCTGGTGGAAGCGGATGACAGCCTGTCACAGTTTGAGCTTGCGCGGGGCGACGAAGTGCTTTTCGTGAAGGAAAGCATTAAGGTTGATGAGCGAGTGGTTGGATGGGTCATGCTGTTTACCCCACAAAAACAGGTGATACGTAGCATGACCGAATTCCAATTGCTCGCGATCATGCTTCTGAGTCTCGGTTTGCTTGGCTGGCTCGTCATTTATTTGCTGACGAAAAAGCTGTCTCAGCCGATTAAGGATGTGGCAGACGCTGCCAAGCAAATCGTGCTGGGAAACTACGAGATTCAATTGGATAAAAACAAGCGAGAACAAGAAGTGTATGAGCTGATCCATTCCTTTGAAGAAATGGCAGAAAGACTGAAGCAGCTGGAAATGATGCGTACCGAGCTATTGGCAGGGGTGACCCATGAACTCAAAACACCTGTTACGTCCATCAGTGGGCTGGTGCAAGCCGTGAGGGAAGAGGTTGTGAGCGGTGAGGAAGCCAAGGAGTTTTTGGATATTTGTACGAAGGAAACGACACGTCTGCAAAAGATGATAGAGGATTTGCTCGATTTTAACTCTTTTGCTGTGGGTGACATTCGCATTCGCCGGCAACCTCAAAACATGCAGGAACTGATCCGGGAGATTACGCACCAATGGAAAATTGTGCAGGAAGAAGAAAAGCTCAGGTTGCACATCGAAAGTACCTTTGATCCGATCATGATAGAGACCGACCCGCTACGTGTGCAGCAAATCCTGTACAATCTCCTAAACAATGCAGCACAAGCGATGGAATCGGAGGGGCGGATCGTCGTGTCACTATCTGCATCAGCCGATGAGGTTCGCATTGATGTGAAGGATAGTGGACGTGGGATACCGATAGAGGAACAGTCTTTGATATTCGAGCGATTCTACCGAGGCGAGGACAAGAAGCACATCATCCGTGGGCTGGGGCTTGGTCTGTCTTTTAGCAGAATGATTGCCCAAGCGTTAGGAGGTATGTTGATCCTGACGGAGAGTACAGCGTCAGGCAGCACCTTCACGTTGATTTTGCGTAAATAAAATAGGCATGATCCAAAAACGACCTGGTTCTCTGGTCGTTTTTTTGTGTCTTCATCTGACTTTTCCCTGACGTATTCGTTCCGTATAGTGGTCGCAACCAAAAAGACAAGTCTTCAATCAAGTAGACGGTAGGAGGACTGAGCGTGACTCACAAGGAGAAAAAGAGAGAGTTGTTTTCGAAGGTAGGAAGCAACAAGAAAAGGTGGATGGTTGGAGTTTTGGCTGTCGGGGCTGTGATCGTTTCAGGTGGTATATTCGGCTACCAGTCGTTTTTTCCCCCACAAACGGCGCAGGCCGCTTTTCAAGTGGAGGCGGTAAAAAGGGGAGACATCTCAGACGTCGTGCAGGCATCAGGCACTGTCCAGGCTTCCAAGCGCTCGTCTCTCTCGTTTTCTGATGCAGAAGAAGCCAAGGATGCGATCTCTACTATTCAGGTCGGCGTTGGTGATGCCGTGAAGGTAGGGGAAGTTCTAGCAACGATGGATGATTCCGTAGCGAGGATCCAGGTGACCAATGCGGAAGCAAATCTTTTATCGGCGCAAGCCAAGCTAGAGGAGGCACAAAAGCGTAAGAGTCCCGCAGAAATCACGTCTTTGCAAGCCGCCGTCAATCAGACCAAGAACGAATGGGAGCTCGCAAAGCAAAACATTGACGGGAAAAAAGCGGCGAATGACGTGGAGAAGGCAAAGGCAAACCTGGAGAGTGCCCAGAAGACGTACACTTCCCAGCAGACCTTGTTTGCGGCAGGTGCGATTGCCAAGAGTGAATTCGACAGTGCCCAGTCCTCGTTGGATCAGGCCCAACGCGATTACAACTCGGCGGTATTGACAGCCGGACAGACGACAGGGCAGGCCAGTGTGAAGGTAGAGCAGGCATTGGCTGCGTATCAAACAGCGCAAGAAGCGTTGCAGGAAGCGAATGAAGGCCCTGATGCTGCCACAGTATTATCGGCAAAAGCAGCGGTGGAACAGGGAAAAGCGGGGCTGCAACAAGCACAAAAGGCATGGAGAGCTGTCACCTTGAAAGCACCGATGGACGGAGTAATCGTTCAGGTGAATGGCAATGTAGGCGAAATACCCGGCAATGATTTCATTATCATGGATAATTCGAATAGCGGAGATTTAGAGGTGTTGGCCCAGATTAGCCAGAGTGACATCGGAAAAGTGCAGGAAGGCTTGCCTGTGACGTTTACGACGAGTTCTTATGCGGACGAGACGTTCCGTGGAAAAGTAAAGCTGATCTATCCGGAAGCGAAAACCGACGCTGGAGTCACCACTTACGATGTGCTTTTGTCTGTGGCAAACCAAGATAACAAATTGAAGATCGGCATGACGATGAACGTCGCGATCGAACGAGGAACCCATAAAAATGTGCTCGTGGTACCTGCGCAAGCGCTGCAAACGCAAAATGGCAAGGATGGCGTGTATGTACTAAAGGATGCTGCTATACAACAAGCTGGTGAAGGAGCTGAAGGGAATCAGGCTGAGACGAAGCAAGCGAATAACCGCAGTGGAGGCAAAGAGGGCAGAGCGAATATGCCGTATCGATTTGTACCGATCAAAATGGGATACTTCACTGCCGATCAGGTAGAGGTGACGGAGGGGCTTACCGAGGGAGAGCGTGTCGTCATCCTCGTGAATACACAGACCTCATCTGGAACGAGTCAAAATGGAAATCGAATGGGCGGCGGCGGTATGCCGGGATTCGGCGGAATGGGCGTCCAGATAAGGGGACGGTAGGCAGATGAAAGCGGTCATTCAAATAGAAGAGCTGAGAAAACAGTACGTCATCGGAGATCAGGAGATTTATGCGCTCAGGGGTGTCAGCTTGTCGATTGAGGAAGGGGATTTCGTGGCAATCATGGGGCCCTCGGGTTCAGGCAAATCTTCCATGATGAATGTGATTGGCTGTCTGGATAAGCCCACCTCGGGGGAATTTTTTTTAGACGGCTATCCTGTATCACAAGCACATGATGATGAATTGGCGGTCATCCGCAATCAGAAAATCGGCTTTGTTTTTCAAAATTTCAATCTGCTGCCACGTACAACCGCAGTTGAAAATGTAGAGCTGCCTCTATTATATGGAGGCACGTCTGCACGGGAACGAAGAGAAAAAGCCATCCGGGCATTAACGAGTGTCGGACTGGCAGAACGGTTGAACAACAAGCCCAATGAGCTGTCAGGTGGGCAGCAGCAACGTGTGTCAATCGCGCGAGCTCTCGTCAATGATCCGGTCATCCTGCTGGCAGATGAGCCGACAGGAGCGCTGGACACGAAGACGAGTGAAGAGATCATGGGTATTTTTCAAAAGCTGAACGATGCGGGCAAGACGGTTATTTTGGTGACACATGAACCTGATATTGCGGAGTATGCCAAGCGGATTGTCCGGTTTCCTGATGGGCAAATCATCGCGGATGAAGTGGTGGAGGATCGCAGGAGGGTGTCGATGGAGGGTAGAGCAGATGAGCTTTATTGAATGTGTACGCATTTCATTTCGCAGCATTAGGGCAAATGGCTTGCGCTCCGTTCTCACGATGCTGGGAATTATCATCGGTGTGGCAGCTGTTATCGCGATGGTGGCGATCGGAGAAGGGACTTCCACGTCTGTTGCTTCGCAGATCAATGGTTTAGGGAGCAACCTGCTGATTGTCACACCTGGTCAGGCGACACAAGGCAGGGTAAGCCTTGGGGCTGGCTCACTGAATACGCTGACGATGGCAGATGCAGAAACCTTGATGCAAAAAGAGTCCATTTCGGGTGTGGCTCCCAGCGTTAATTCGCGGGGGCAGATTGTCTGGGGAAGCAATAACTATTCCAGTACGCTCGAGGGGACGTCAGCTGATTTCCCTCAGGTGAGGAATGTAGAAGTTGGACAAGGGCGTTTCTTTAGTAACTTTGAAGTGAAGATGCAATACAACGTGGCAGTCGTGGGGACAGAGGTGGTCAGCAACCTGTTTAAAGGAGCGGATCCAGTAGGGCAAACCGTTCAGATCAACCGGATTCCGTTTACGATCATCGGCGTATTGCAGAGCCAGGGAAGTTCAGGCATGACGAACAACGACGATCGGATCATCATTCCGATTACTACTGCGATGAACAGGTTGACCGGAGATAAAAACGTGGGCTCGATCTACGTCTCGGCAGCATCGTCGGACTTGATGGAGAAGGCGCAACAAGATATTCAGCAAGCCCTTCGTGCCAATCACAAACTACGGCCACAAGCTGCCGATGATTTCCGCATTACGTCCCAGTCAGACATTTTAAGTACGGCACAGTCAGTATCCAGCTCGATGACCGCACTTTTATCTGGCATTGCTGCCATCTCGCTGATTGTTGGCGGGATAGGCGTCATGAACATTATGCTTGTATCCGTCACGGAGCGGACACGGGAGATCGGGATTCGCAAGGCGATTGGAGCCAAGCGGGGAGATATTCTCCGTCAGTTTTTGATCGAAGCGGTTACGCTTAGCCTGATTGGCGGGGTGATTGGTATTGCCTTAGGGGTAGGGGCTGCGTATTTGGTTAGCAAGCTCGGTCAGATGGCGACCTCCATTAGTCTGTCGCCGATCATGTATGCGTTTTTGACCTCTACATTGGTTGGAGTCATTTTTGGTGTGTATCCGGCGAGAAAAGCAGCGCAGCTCAAACCAATTGATGCACTGCGGTATGAGTGAGTGTGTAATTTTTCCAATCCGGGCATACTAGCCGTGAGAGGTGTTGGAGCTGATGGAAAAAAGCGTTCAATTTTCCGTACCATGGCGAGAAGCAACACGTATTGTGAAAAGGATCAAAACAAGCAAATTGCGTTATTTTGTCAGACAACAAGAGGGCAAGACCAGTGTTGCGTTCGTCTTTCCTCGAGTTAGCGTCAGCCAATATGTCTATTTGTATATCATTTTTGGACCAAGAGCTGCTGATGTGCTCAACAACGATAGCAAATAGAATGATCCCTGATGGCCCGAGCAGGCGTCAGGGATTTGCAATAATTCACAGGAAAACAAAACCTGACACTTTTCGATAGGACTGTTTCATAGTACAATTCCAATATGAACGAACTTGGGGAAGTTCGGGATGGCGGCACCCAATCTGTGCAGAAGGGCCGCCTCTTTTTTTTATGATTGTACAAATGTTCGTTTTCGACAGCATTTTTACTCATAGGATATAATAGGTACAATTACCTGAATATACAACTGGAATGAGTGAGTAGTTGGATATAAAATAAGTTCATTCACGTGAATACAACGTACTACTCTCTCCCAAGATTTGATCTTGGGGCTTTTTTTTGTTCAAAATGCATGAAAAAAAGCCGTTTTTCATGACGGCTTTGTTATCGATAGGGTAGGTTGAAAGCTGCCTTTCAGCAAGGCATCAATAAATTGCTCCTGTGTGAGAGAAATCGTGATGCCCATCCCGGGCAGATCGACAGAAAATACATTCTCTCGGTACAAATACCAGAGATCGCCTGTCGGCTCAATAGAATAGACGTGTATATTTTTCTGTGAATGCTGGCCTGCCTTTCGGATTTCCCGCAACGCTGTAAACATTTCTCCCCAAACAGGCAGATAAGGCTTCGTTTGGTGCTGCACAATCGCTTGGATCAGTTGGTTTTTCACGAGAGAAATAGCATCCATGGTTGGGTGATTCAACGAAGGCATGACCGTTCTTCTCCTTTTGCATGGCTTGGCGCATTAGTCTTGCGTGATGGCGATTTTTGTCGAAGTTATGAATAAGTGTAAAATAGTTATCCGTTCGATGCAAGAGAAGAGAAGGTAGAGATGAGCATTTGGATATTTGACGGTTGCTGCTGATTTGGATAGCATAGGAAAAGCAGTTTTGACAAATGGCAATAGCGAGAAGCGGGAGATGAGATTGTGGCAAAAAAACACCGGTTGATCATCGAGTTTTGCGGTGGATTTGGTCAAGGGCTGGCCTTGCTGTATGCTTTGCGGTCGCCTGATGTTCAAGTGGCAGGAATCATTTGCAGAGACACGCAGTCAAGCTTGGCTAGCAAGCTGATTGATTTTGCACAGCCAGGCTATGAAATTCCAATCGTTACAGGTGCCAAGCAACCGCTTTTCTCGGGAACGATAGAGACGACCACCTCTGAAGGTGTACGGCTCCTTGCAGAAAACACGCAAGATGAGGAAAGTGACTTGACGCTCGTGACATTTGACCGTTTGACGACGCTAGCTATGGCTGTCGCGCGTGATCCATTGTTGGCGCATAAATTTACGAGAATCGTGGTGCAGGGTGGAGCCATACGTGTACCAGGAGATGTTACGGCCATTGCTGAAACAAACATGTATGGTGATCCGGAAGCAGCTGCGCTCGTTTTGGCAGCCCGCTTGCCGCTTGTGCTTGTTCCAGTAGATACAACCAGCTCGTTTCGTTTGACGGAAGAGCAAGTACATACGCTGAGCAGTCTCGCACAAGCAGTTGGCTTGATCGATAGAACGACGATGTCAGACATGCAGTTCGCCGCTTCTGCTCGTTCGCTCCATGCATGGGTAGCGATGCTCGCGGCTCTCTCGCCTGAAAAGATGCGGACGGAGCAGATGAAGCTCTCAGTCGAATGTAAAAGCGAATTGTCACGGGGTGCCACTCTAGCCGATCTACGGGCGAAACCGAGTGTAGGAACCGATACCGCCGTATGCGTTGAGGTTGAGATGGCAGAGGCAGAGCGCTGGCTGCAAACCGTTTTGGATCAGGGAGGGGTATAAGCGCATGGAAAAAATCATTTTGGATGTAGATACCGGGATTGATGATGCGCTGGCGATTGCATATGCCGTTCACTCGCCTGCTCTTGAAGTGTGTGGGGTTACCACGACTTTTGGCAATATTACGGTGGAGGAAGCAACACGCAATACCTTACAGGTGCTAGAGCTGCTGGATGCCTCTACGATTCCTGTCTATCAGGGGGCATCGAAGCCGATTGTTCGCGACCTCACAGGAAAAGCAAGGCTGTTCCACGGTGAAAACGGGCTAGGCAATGTCGTCCTTCCTGAACCTTCGACAACGGCTCAGCCACAGTGTGCCATACAATATCTCATCTCTGCGATAAAGGAACATCCTTACGAATTGACACTCGTGACAGTCGGAAGCATGACGAATCTGGCGCAGGCGATTATGGCTGCTCCAGAGATCGTATCCCTTGTCAAACGAGTAGTCGTGATGGGAGGCGCTGTAACGGTGCCGGGGAATCGCACGCCTGTAGCGGAGGCGAATATTTGCGCCGATCCGGAAGCGGCAGCGTATGTCTTCCAGTCTGGTATTCCAGTGACGCTGGTAGGCCTGGATGTGACGATGCAAACGCTGCTTACCCGCGAACACTTGCAGGAATGGAGAGCGAAGGATACACGCTTGAGTCATGTTTTCGCGGATATGTGCGAGGTGTACATGAATGCCTACGCCACAGTGGGTAATTTGCGCGGCTGCGGTCTGCATGATCCGTTGGCGGTAGGTGTCGTCATTGATCCGACGTTTGTGAAGTCAGTCTCAATGCATGTTGCGGTAGATACGTCCGGGGGAGCCAGTGATGCCCGTACGATTGGGGACAGACGGGAACATCCAGCGCAGCCGCCGAATGTGGACGTGTGCTTGGAGGTTGACCATGAGCGCTTTGTCGGTCATTTTTTACAGAATGTATTAGGAAATTAGGAGGTAGGTATTGTGTTAAAAGAGTTTAAAGAGTTTGCGTTAAAAGGAAATGTGATGGATCTCGCTGTCGGTGTCGTGATCGGTGGGGCTTTCGGGAAGATTGTGACCTCGCTTGTCAATGACATCATTACCCCATTGATTGGGATGCTTTTGGGCAAGGTCGATTTCTCCGGCTTGTTCATCAATTTGAGCGGAGTTCCTTATAAGACGATCGCTGAAGCAAAATTAGCTAAAGCTGCGACACTGAACTACGGGTTGTTCATCAATTCCGTCCTAGATTTTGTCATTATCGCCTTTTCCATTTTTATCGTCATCAAGCAGCTCAACCGTTTCAAACGCAAGCAAGAAGTGGAGAAAGCACCTGAGACAACGAAAGAGTGCCCGCATTGCATCTCGGCGATTCCGATCAAGGCTACACGTTGCCCGAACTGCACCTCCATGCTGGAGACAAAAGGAACATTGGCACACGAATAAGACAAATACACGAATCAAACGAACAGAGGAGGGCGATTATGCCTTCCTCTGTTTTCGTTTCGCGCGGTTTTTGTACTGAGAGTGAAGTCTTTTAATCGTATGGTAATAAGTCTTGTCTTTGAGCTTGGCAAACAGCCCGTGGGATGGAAAGTCGTAATTGACCTCAATAATGGAGAGGTTTCCTGCTTTATCAATGGCAAAATCAACGCCGATTTGCGCACTGTGCCGATATTTATTAAAGTGGGCACATACACGGTGACTGATTTGGATCAACTGAGAGACGACACTTTTTATTTTGTCGGGCGCGACTGCCTCTGATTTCTTCAAGGCATGCGGGACTGTGACGGCATATCCGCCGCCGCGAGCGACATTGGTAATGATACTGTCGGCACCGGCTACCTTGGCTAGCATGCCGGCATATTGCCATTTGCCCAAGCCATTGCGCATCATCATGACGCGAATATCAAAGGGGCGGCCGTCAATTTCAGCTAAATCCAGTCCTTTTTGAATCACGTATTTTTTTTCCGTACACTGCGCGGCGAGCTGCTGCTTCAAGTTAGCCAAAGACTCTGCATGCATAGGTTCTCCGCGCTCCTTGACAAATTGATAGCCCTCGCCATCCGTTTTCCAGACACGGATAATGCCTTTCCCCATATGGGTTCTCGTCGGTTTGATATAGACGGTAGAATACTGCGCTACATACGAGTCCAAACTTGCGGGCTGATATAAAGAAGTAGGCGGTAGGTAAGGGCGAAGGTAAGGACTTTTTGAAAAGAACTGATGAAGGCTCCACTTGGAGGAGGAGATCACATCATGCACCTCACTTTACGAAAAATCCATTCGTCCCAGCATATGCAGAAGCGATCGTGACCGTTTTTATTTTGAAAGGGGACGTTTTTCAAAAATTGCCAAGGACTTAAGAAGGAGTTAAAGGATTATGGGGGAATATATGTTCTAATCATAGGAGAAGGATGGCGAAAATAATGCGGCAATTCCGTCCGGTGCAAACTCCGACTCTGCAACGAGCGAGCGCCCAAAATGCCTATCGCTACCAAGAGTACATGCCCAGCAAATGTCTGGTGAACTATATAGCCTGCTACTGGACCTCAGAGTACGACGGCAAAGGGATAGCACTTACAAGCCGAGTCATACCCGATGGATGCGTCGATATCATTTTCAATCTCGGTGCCACTTCCAATCAGAATGGGGCATTTCTAACGGGACTGATGAGGACGTACGAGGTTATCCCATTGACCGAACCACAATCCTTGATCGGCATTCGGTTTTACGCTGAGGGAGCAGCTCGCTTTTTACGCTATCCGGTCGCCATGATCAACGGGCATCATCCCAATCTGGAAGACATCTGGGGCAAAGAGGCGGATCAGGTGATAGAAGGCTTGCTCGAGGCTTCCGACACGGCGGAGCGGATCGCTTGGTTGGAGCAGGAGCTTATCAAACGATTGTGGATAGATGATCCGGTAGACCAGTTGCTTTTGACAAGCATGAACTATTTATATGAATACAGAGGAAATCTTTCCATGGCCGCGCTTGCCGAGAAAGTGAATTATAGCGAGAGAACCTTGCGCAGGACGTTTCAACACCAGTTGGGAATGAGCCCGAAGGAACTGGGACGAATCATTCAATTTCAAGGGCTGCTGCAAATGCTGGCAAAGGGAACACAGACTTCGTTTACAGATGCAGCTCTCCAATGTGGCTATTACGATCAGTCGCACTTGATCAAGAGCTTTCACACTTTTTACGGTGAAGCTCCAAGTAAAATTGTCTCGCCAGATCGTACGAATCGATAGGATCGAAAAGTTGTCCGTTTTTTACAATCTTCTTTTTGCGAGACGCGTTACCCTAAAGAAAGGATGGTGAATTCATGTGAATGAACAAACATTAGATACATACTGCCGGAAGCAGCCAGGTGCCACCCATGACTATCAGATGGATTGGGAATGCGATCGCTACCATGTTGGAGGCAAAATATTTGCCATGATCGGAGGCGATTCCAAAGGTGTTCGCATCCTCACCTTGAAATGCGATCCGATGCGTGCGGAGGAATTGCGCGAGACCTACGGAGGGATCGTACCTGGCTATCACATGAATAAATCCCATTGGAATTCGATCTACTTGGACGCTGACATTCCCGAAGGCTTATGGGAAAAGATGATCGCGCATGCGTACGAAACGGTGCTCCAAAAGCTGCCCAAGCGCGTCCAGCAAGAAATCAAGAGCGAACAGGAGTGAGTGATGTGGGAATCAAGCTTGATATGGTAGGGATAGTCGTACAGGACATGAAAACAGCGTTGGATTTCTATCGAGTACTCGGTTTCGATATTCCCGAGGTAGCAAATGACGAGCCTCATGTGGAGGTAGCGCAGGACGGTGTTCGTTTGGCCTTTGATACAATGGAAGTGGCCAAGAGTGTGTATGGAGGATGGGAAGTACCTGTCGGGCATCGGATTGAGCTGGCTTTTTTGTGTGAGGATGCTGCGGCGCTTGATGCGTTGTATACGAAAATCGTTTCACATGGCTACGAGAGTCACCGTGAGCCGTGGGATGCTTTTTGGGGCCAGCGGTATGCCATTGTGAAAGACCCGGATGGAAACCTGATCAGTTTGTTTGCGTAATACGATTCTTGCATATGAAGACAAGCCGAGCCTATGTATAAAGGTTCGGCTTGTTTGTGTTTGTGGACAGAATCATTGGCTGATATATAAAACTTTTTAATAGGAAAACATCCCCATAACATCCCGGTTTTTTCTCAATAGAACGGGCTATTGCTGTGACAGCTTGAACGGGGTGAGACCTGTGCATGGTTGTTGTTTCGAGAAATAAAATTTACTAATAATCGATTGACTTGTGTAATTTTGCTACATATAATGAAAGCGATAACAGGAACGAATTTTTCAACGATTCTCGATTCTCAAATGGGGGCTTTTGACATGGATCAACCTGCAAAATTGCTCGATTATCGTGCGAAAAATGAGCATGTACTCATCGGCCTCATGTCGGGTACTTCGCTAGATGGCATTGATGCCGCACTCGTAGCGATCCGCACAGATGAACAGGGCGAGATCGAAAAGGTGACTCTCCGCGATTTTTTTTATATGCCTTACTCCGATGACTTGCGTGAGTGGGTCATGAATCTGTGTAGTGTAGAGACAGCGAGAGTGGATCAGTTGACTGCGGTTCATTACGGCCTATCTGAATGGTATGCCTATGCGGTACAGCAATTGATGCAGAAAGCTGGTGTCACGACAGCCGAAGTAGATGCAGTCTGTATGCACGGACAAACCATTTGGCATATTGCCGGGCGCGCGCCATTTCCTGGACCACGAGGAATGACAGAGGTCAGAGCGTCCTTGCAAATCGGTGAGCTGTCCACGCTGGCAGAACGTACGGGTATTCCGGTAGTGGGAAACTTCCGCGCTCGAGACTTGGCTGCTGATGGAGAAGGAGCACCGCTTGTTCCGTATGCGGACTATATTTTGTTCCGCCATCCGCAAAAAGGCAGACTGCTGCAAAACATCGGTGGAATCGCCAATGTCACATTACTCCCTGCAAGCGTAGCTATCGATCAAGTCGTCGCTTTTGACACAGGCCCTGGCAATATGATCATGGATCAAATCGTTCAGCTCATGACCAACGGACAGATGAGGTATGACGAGGGTGGCAAGCTGGCCGCTGGTGGCACCGTCTCTTCAGTGCTACTGGAAAAATGGCTGCAGGACCCTTATTACCAGATCAAGCCACCGAAAAGCACAGGTCGCGAAGTATACGGCAAAGCTTTTGCCCAAGAGCTGTTTCATGATGCGAATCAACTCGGGATTAGTCAGACGGATCTGTTAGCAACCGTGACAGCATTGACTGCCACGACAATTGCGAACGCCTATATGCAATTCGTATTACCAACAACCAAAGTGGAGGAAGTGATCGTCTCAGGGGGAGGCGCTCATAACCAGACGCTTCTCGCGATGCTGCAGCGTCAATTGCCGACAGGAATGACCGTGATGACGGCGCAGCAGTTTGGGATGCCTGACGATGCGAAGGAAGCCGTCGCTTTTGCCATTTTGGGTCATGAGACACTAATGGGACGACCATCCAATGTGCCATCCGTAACAGGGGCGAAGAGGGCCGTACCGTTAGGAAATATATGCTTCTAACATGAGATCAACAGAGGGGGTAACATCGTGAAAAAAAGAGTATTGGCAGGCTTTTTCCTATCATTGTCTCTCGTGCTTTCCGCTTGTTCTGGTGGAGGAACAGCACCCGCAGAGCAAGGCAAGTCAGCAGAAGGACAAGCAAAAACAGAACTGATCGTGGCAGCCGAGCAAGAGCCAGTGGGCTACGATCCGCACAAAGTTCCAGCCGCATCCAGTTTGCGGGTCTATGCGCTCATTTACGATAGCCTGACCAAGTTGGACGAGAACATGAACATCGTACCGAACCTGGCAGAGAAATGGGAGATTGCGCCAGACGGAAAAACGGTCACGATGTTCCTGCAAAAAGGCGTCAAATTCCACAACGGAAAAGACATGACGGCAGAGGACGTAAAATTCAGCTTTGAGCGAATCATGAATCCAGACACGGGTTCAATCGCGAAATCGTATTTTTCCAGCGTAGAAGCAATTGAAGTGAAAGATCCGACAACGGTTGTCTTCAAGCTGAAAAATGCAGACGCATCGTTCGTAGCGAACACGGCAAGTGCTTATGCTTCCATCGTGCCAACAGGCTCCACTGACCTGACCAAGGAAGCAATCGGTACCGGTCCATTCAAAATGGAAAAAAGTGAGTCGGGACAATATGTCCTGCTGAAGAAAAATGCGGATTACTTCAATAAAGAACTGCCAAAGGTAGAGTCCATCAAGTTCCAAATCATGAAGGACGAGGCGGAGCGTCTCGCTGCGATTCGTTCCGGTAAAGTCGACATCAGCATGGTGTCTGCTGATTCAGCGAAGCTGTTGGAGGGCAAGCCAGGCGTACAGATCAAAAACTACCAATCCCTGGAGTACAGCTACCTGGGCATTAACGTAAACAAAAAGCCTTTTGACAATCCAAAAGTGCGCGAAGCGATCAGCTATGCCGTTGACCGTAACCAAATTATCCAGACTGTTTGGAAAGGGGAAGCGACTCTGACTGGTCCGATCGCGCCTGCGTTGACCAATTCGGCTTTGGACCCTGCTACTTATCCGACCTACAAAACAGATGTAGAAAAAGCGAAGCAATTGCTGGCGGAAGCAGGCTATCCAAATGGTTTCGAGACCCAAATCGAGACAGCAGCAACTTACCCAGACATGGTAGAAACGGCACAAGTGATTCAACAACAGCTCAAAGCAATTGGCATCAATGCGAAGATCAACCAGCTTGAGTGGGGGAACTACATCGATACGTGGAAATCCAAGGACATGAACTTGATGGTAGGCCGCAACACTTCTGGTGTAGATGCTGACCGTTCCATGCGCTTCTTCTTCTCGACAACTGGTTCTGCCAACGTGTGGAACTACTCCAACCCTGCCTACGATGAACTGGTGCAAAAAGCACTGACGACAGTAGATCAGAGTGAGCGCAAAAAGCTGTATGACGAAGCACAAACCATGCTGGTAGCAGATGCACCAAACCTGTTCCTGGCATCACCGAAAAACTACTACGCGGTGCGTGACAATATCGATTTCACACCGACCGCAGCGGGCGAAGTATACTCGCTGATCAAAACTTCGATCAAGTAATGTAGCATACGTGTGATGAAGGCTCCGCCAGAGGTTAGGCGGAGCCAAGTTTCTAAATATGGAGGGAAACTCGTGGGATCTTATCTAATCAAACGTGTCGCCAGCCTGATTCCCATCCTGTTTGGCATATCCGTCTTGATCTTCACGATCCTGCATCTGGTGCCGGGCGATCCAGCTTCCATCATGCTAGGAACGAGTGCCACACCGGAAGCGATTGCGGCGTTAAATAAAAGCATGGGGCTGGATCAGCCGTTGATTAACCAGTACCTGCATTGGATCACAGGAATCCTGCAAGGGAATTTTGGTGTATCGGTCCACACAGGAGAAGAGATTTTGCCCCAAATTCTCAAGCGTTTTGCCATCACCATGCAACTGACTGTATTTGGCGTTCTGATTGGATGGTTGCTCGCGATTCCGTTCGGGATTCTCTCGGCGATTCGCGCTCATTCCAAAACAGACATCGTGGTTCGTGTGTTTACGCTACTAGGCATTTCTGTTCCGAACTTTGCCATCGGGACCCTGCTCCTGCTCGGCTTTTCGCTTTATTTCAACTGGTTCCCACCTATTGATGTGGTGAACTTCTGGGATGATCCGATCGAGGCGTTCAAGGTATTCATACTGCCTGCGACAACGATGGGGATTGTGGTGGCTGCTGGTGTGATGCGGATGACTCGTTCTGCGTTTTTGGAAACCATGGACAAAGATTTTATTCGGACAGCGCGGGCCAAGGGCAACAGTAAATGGACAATCGTTATGGGCCATGCGTTCCGCAACTCTTCGATTCCGATCGTCACGATCGCAGGTATGCAGATTGGTTACCTGCTGGGCGGGTCTGTGATCGTCGAGCAGCTGTTCTCGATTCCTGGTCTGGGCCAGTACATTCTGGAAGGAATTTATCAGCGGGATTATCCGGTTGTACAGGGAGGCGTTTTGTTCGTCGCTCTGGTGTTTGTCCTGGTCAATCTGCTCATCGACCTGATCTATACCTGGATTGATCCACGTATCAAGTATTGACAAGGGGAATGCGACATGAGCACATTTCGAAAGCGTTTTTTGGCGAATAAGACAGCCGTCTTCTGCTCCATTTTGCTGGCGTTGCTCTGTTTGACGGCAGTGCTGGCTCCGGTGTTGGCTCCGCATGACCCGACACAAATGTTTCAGGATCATCGGATGGAAGGCAGCTCGGGTGAGTTTTTGCTAGGTACGGACCAGTTTGGTCGTGATATTTTGAGCCGCATCATCCACGGTGCGCGCGTATCGCTTGTGGTCGGGCTTTCTGCCGTTCTTGTCAGTGTCGTTTTCGGTACGCTGTTTGGCTTGATCGCTGGCTACTTCGGGCGCTGGATTGACGGTTTTATCATGCGCTGTATGGACGTTCTGTTTGCTTTTCCGGAAATTTTGCTGGCGCTGGCGATTGTCGCCGCATTAGGGCCGGGAACCTTCAACACGATCATGGCTATCGGGATCGTGAACATTCCGATCTTCACCCGGACGGTGAGGGGAGCGGTTCTCTCTATCAAAAATCTGGAGTACGTAGAAAGCGCTCGTGCCATCGGTGCGAGTACACCGCGTATCTTGTTTCAGGAAATTTTTCCGAATGTAACGGCACCACTGCTGGTTCAATCCTCTCTGGCGATTTCAGGTGCGATCCTGACAGAATCGGCCCTCAGCTTTTTGGGCTTGGGGATTCAGCCGCCAGACCCGTCATGGGGCGGGATGATTTCAGAGGCGCGCCGCTACATGGAGCTGGCTCCGGGCATGATCATCTGGCCATGCATTGCCATGACGGTGACGATTCTTGCTTGCAACATGTTTGGGGATGCCGTCCGTGATATTCTCGACCCGCGTCATCGTGGGAAATAGGAACGATAGGCTGAGGTGAGAACGAATGAACGTGCAACAGTTCAGAGAACGAATGGAGTCCAGTCTGACGCGAGGGATTCATCAGGGCATTTTTCCAGGAGGCGCTGTCAGCATACTGCGAAAAGATGCGCCTGCTGTGACAGTTTGCATGGGAAAAACAAGCTATGGACATGATGGAAGGCCGGTTTATAGTCAAACGCTGTACGATATGGCCTCTTTGACCAAGGTGATGGTGACCTTGCCACTCATCCTCATCAGTGTGCAGGAAGGCAAGCTCTCGTTGACTGACTCCGTGACGACCTACTTGCCAGAATTGGCGAGCGCCCACGATCAGGAACGCAAAGGGCAGATCAAAATCATTCACCTGCTCACACATACATCGGGACTTCCTGCATGGCGTCCGTACTTTTTACTGGGGAAAAAACGGGAGGACTATTTGCGGCTCATCGCAAACGAGTCGATGCTGAATGACCCAGGACGTAGCGTTGTGTACAGTGATTTGGGATTCATGCTGTTGGGCTTTTTACTGGAGCGTATCTGGGACGAGGAACTGGACGCGCTTTCGAAGCGACTGATTTTTCAACCGAGCCGAATGCTTCATACGAGCTACTTGCCGCTGGAACAAACACGTCTGCAAGGAATGGACATCGCTGCTACGGAGAAGGGAAATGCCTTTGAACAAGAGATGGCTGTGACTTTTTTGTCGGAGCTGGCAGAAGCCAGACATCCATTGGCGTTGGAATGGCAGCAAGCTTTGACCGGATACAGTTGGCGAGAAGGAGTTATTAGTGGCACGGTTCACGATTGCAACGCCCACTATGGCTTGGAAGGTGTCAGTGGGCACGCCGGACTTTTTTCCACCTTGGCTGATACAGAGCGCTACATGCACATTTGGACGAGTGGGAAGGCTTCCGTACAGCTTGATCCGACGCTGTGTGCCTTGGCTACTCGCGCACTCACAGACCATTCGATTCATCGCAGAGGACTGGGATGGATCATTTCCTCGACAGGCGGCTCCTTAGAACAGCTTGCCGCAGGTTGCAGTGGGGGAGACCTTGTTTCGGAGCGCGCCTTTGGGCATACCGGCTTTACAGGAACGTCGATCTGGTCGGACCCGGCGAGAGACGTGACGCTGATTACATTGACAAACCGCGTGCATCCTGTTGCGAGCCCGTTAATCGGGGCGTGGCGGACCGCTCACCATAATCGATTATTTTCTGTGATCAAACCTGACCACACATCCTGATGAAAAGGGGGAGTACTCATGGCAGCAATGCTTACGATTGATGATTTGCGAACTTCTTTTATCCAAGCAGGCAAAAAGCTGACCGTGATCGAGGGTGTCAGTCTCTCTGTAGAGCCTGGTGAAACCGTCGGTGTGGTCGGTGAATCCGGATGTGGAAAAAGCGTGACCAGCATGTCCATCATGCAGCTCTTGGGACGGAATGTGGAGATGACCGGGAGCATCCGTTTTCAAAACAAGGAGCTGCTCTCACTTACGGATAAACAAATGCAGACGATTCGCGGCAATCAGATCGCGATGATTTTTCAGGAGCCGATGACTTCGCTCAACCCATTGCATTCGATCGGCAAACAGATCAGCGAGCCACTTCGTCGGCATCTCGGATTGTCTAAACAGGAAGCCAAGCGAAGGACGATCGAGCTTTTGAAAGAAGTCGGAATTCCGCGTGCCGATGAAATCATTTCCGACTATCCGCACCAATTGTCAGGCGGGATGCGTCAACGTGTGATGATCGCGATGGCGATGTCTTGTGCGCCCAAGCTCTTGATTGCCGACGAACCGACGACGGCGTTGGACGTGACGATTCAGGCGCAAATATTGGAACTCATGAAAAAAGTCCGGCAAGAGCAAGGCACTTCCATCCTGCTTATCACACATGATCTGGGAGTCGTGGCGGAGATGTGTCATCGCGTCATCGTCATGTATGCAGGTCAAATCGTAGAGGAAGCCGACGTCAAGCAGCTGTTTGACGAGCCGAAGCATCCGTATACGAGAGGGCTTTTGAAATCGATGCCTTCTGTCAGTGTCAACCAAGAGCGTTTGGATGCGATTCCGGGCTCGGTGCCTCTTTTGAGCGAAATGCCAGTGGGATGTCGTTTTGCACCGCGCTGCTCACAGGTCATGGATATTTGCCGCGAGAAAAATCCAGAGCTTACGCCTGTCGCAGACAACCAAAAGTGCCGCTGCTGGCTGTATCGCGAGGAGGACATGCAATGAGGCAACCACTGCTGGAAGTCAAATCATTGACCAAGCATTTCACGAGCAAGCAAGGATTCTTCAGCAAGGAGAAAATCGTACGTGCCGTCGATGGAGTCAATCTGACTGTTTACCCAGGCGAGACTGTCAGTATCGTAGGCGAATCAGGTTGTGGGAAGTCCACGACAGGACGCTGCATCCTGCGCCTGATTGAACCGACTGATGGAGAAATCTTTTTTGAAGGACAGGATATCCGCAAGCTCAATGAATCAGAGCTCCGACGGGCTAGACGCAACATGCAGCTCGTGTTTCAGGACCCGTTTGCCTCGCTGAACCCACGAAAAACAATCGGCCAGCTTTTGGAGGACCCACTCATCATCCACGGCATCGGCAATTCAGTAGAACGCCGCAAGCAAGTCGAGGAGATGATCCAGATCGTCGGCCTCTCCAAGCAGCAGCTGGATCGCTTTCCGCATGAGTTTTCCGGTGGTCAGCGCCAGCGGATTGGCATAGCAAGGGCACTGATTTTGCGCCCGAAGCTGATTGTGGCTGATGAGCCTGTATCTGCTCTGGACGTGTCGATTCAGGCACAAATTTTGAACCTGATGCAAGATTTGCAAAAGGAATTCAATCTGACGTATTTGTTTATCTCGCATGATTTGAGTGTCGTCCGCCATATTTCTGATCGGGTAGCGGTCATGTATCTCGGAAAAGTGGTGGAGGTAGCGGATAAACAATTGTTGTACGAGAAACCAACACATCCCTATACACAAGCACTGTTATCAGCGGTGCCTGTACCGAATCCCCATTTGACGACCCAGCGGATCATTTTGGAGGGAGACCTGCCTAGTCCAGCGAATCCGCCGTCTGGCTGCACATTTCATCCGCGTTGCCGCCACTGTATGGACATTTGCAAAACAGTCGCGCCAGTGGCTAGCGAGGTTTCAGCAGGGCACTTTGTCACTTGCCATCTGGATCAGTCATGAAGTGAGCATGGGGCAGTAAGATTGAAAAGGAGGTTCGATAGAGCATGAATCTGGAGAACTTGCAAGCATTGACGACTGAAGGAAAAAACGAGGGCAGCAGTGATTTGGATCAATTGAGTGCCCGAGGCATCGTACAAATGATGAACGATGAGGACAAGAAGGTTCCTTATGCAGTAGAGCGCGTCCTCGATCAAGTATCCGATGCGGTAGATGTCATCACACACGCATTGGAAAAGGGCGGAAGACTGTTTTACTTTGGTGCTGGAACGAGTGGACGCTTAGGGATCTTGGATGCGTCCGAGTGCCCACCGACCTTTGGTACCCAGCCTGAGCTCGTTCAGGGTGTGATTGCAGGCGGACCATCCGCACTGGTACGCGCGGTAGAAGGTGCAGAGGATTCTTTTGAATTAGGCCAAGAAGATGTGCATAAATACGGCGTGACCAAAAATGATGTGGTCGTAGGGATCGCAGCCAGTGGACGGACTCCGTATGTTCTCGGTGTTTTGGCGGAGGCACAGAAGATCGATGCCAAGACGATTGCTGTCTCTTGCAACAAGCCTTCGTACATTAATGAAGGTGTAGATGTAGCGATTAATGTCGTCGTAGGACCGGAAGTATTGACCGGATCGACGAGGCTCAAGGCAGGAACGGCCCAAAAGCTGGTGCTGAACATGCTGACGACAGCGACGATGATTCGTTTGGGAAAAGTGTACGGAAATCTGATGGTAAGCGTGCAGGCGACCAACCTCAAGCTGAAGGAACGAGTAAAGCGGATCATCATGGAAGTGACCGGAGCGAGTTACGAGGAAGCGGAGCAACTGGCTGATCAGGCAGACGGTGATGCGAAGACAGCCATTATCATGAAGCTGACTGGATCGAGCAGGGAAGAGGCCACTCGTCTGTTGAATGTTACCAATGGAAGAATCAGGGAAGCCATTCAGCAGTTTGACTAAGTTTTTGGGAAAGGATGGAGAGATTCCATGTTGCCAGAATCCATTCGCGAAGAGCTGCGTGCCATCGTCGGAGAGAAAAACTGTCTCGACAAACAGGAAGCATTAGTCGCCTATTCGTATGACGCGACGCCGATGCAGCAAGCATTGCCGGATGTGGTCGTCATGCCGAAGAGCACAGCCGAAGTCCAACAGGTCATGCGAGTTGCAGCGCGACATCACATCCCGATTGTGACGCGTGGAGCAGGCTCCAATCTATGCGGCGGAACGATACCAGTCGGTGGCGGAATTGTCTTGGTATTGAGCCGGATGAATCAGATCGTAGAGATTGACGAGCAAAATTTGACGATAACGGTGCAGCCGGGGGTTCGAACGGTCGACATCCATCAGGCGGTAGAGGCACTCGGTTTGTTTTACCCACCAGATCCAGGCAGCATGGTCATCTCCACGATTGGCGGGAATATTGCGCTCAATTCGGGTGGACTGCGTGGGTTGAAGTACGGAACAACCAAGGATTACGTGCTGGGTCTCGAAGCTGTGTTGCCGAACGGTGAGGTCATCCGTACCGGGGGCAAGCTGATGAAGGATGTGGCGGGCTATGATCTGACCAAGCTCTTGGTCGGCAGCGAGGGCACATTGGCGATCATTACCGAGGCTATTCTCAAGCTGATTCCGAAGCCGCAAACACAGCGAGTCATGCTGGCTATGTTTGCAGATATGGCACAGGCGGCGAGGTCTGTTTCCGATATTATTGCCAATCGCATCATTCCTGGCACGCTTGAATTTCTCGATCAGGGTACAATCCGTGTTGTCGAGGATTTCAAACAGATCGGGCTTCCGACAGATGTGGCGGCGATCCTCCTGATCGGTCAGGATGGAGAGCCGCAGACAGTCGATCGGGACATGGAGCAGATCGCGGCTATTTGCCAGAAGAACGATGCCGTCCAAATCAAAGTAGCGACGACAGCCGAGGAAGCGGATGAGGTAATGACTGCTAGACGCAGTGCGCTCGCCGCATTGTCAAGGATGCGTCCTACGACCATTTTGGAGGACGCGACCGTTCCCCGCGCCGCGATAGCACCGATGGTCGCCGCGATCCAAGAGATTACAGAGCGTTACGGACTGCAAATATGCACCTTTGGCCATGCAGGTGACGGCAATTTGCATCCGACCTGCATGACAGACGCTCGCAACACGGAAGAGATCGAGCGTGTCGAGCATGCCTTCGAGGAAATTTTTGCTGCGGCAATCGATTTGGGCGGAACGATTACGGGAGAGCATGGCGTAGGGATCGTCAAGGCACCGTATTTGGAGTGGAAAGTAGGAGCCGCAGGTATGGAGATCATGAAAGGCATCAAGCACGCTTTCGATCCTCACAATCTCCTGAACCCTGACAAGATGTTTGCCAAACAGTCCCGGAACAGAGTGGTGGTCCAGCGTGCTTAAAGAAGCCTTGGTAAATAAACTCGATTACGATGAACTGTCCAACTGTATGCGCTGTGGCTTCTGTCAGCCAGCCTGTCCGACCTTTCGGGAAACAGGCTATGAGGCAGCTTCTCCACGAGGTCGCATCGCCTTGATGAAAGCCGTAGCAGACGGTGTCATGGAGCCGGACAAAGATTTCGTCGATCAAATGAATCTCTGTCTAGGCTGCCGAGCATGTGAGCCTGTATGCCCAGCAGGTGTGCCGTACGGTCAGCTGATCGAGCAGACGAGAGAAGCGATCGAAGAGGTACAGGAGCATCCATGGTGGGTCAAAGCCGTCCGCAAGCTCGCGTTTTTTCACCTGTTTCCTCATCAGAAGCGCATGTACCAGCTCGGCGGGCTTTTACGCTTCTATCAGCGCTCAGGTGTGCAAAAAGCTGCTCGCAAGCTGGGAGTGTTATCCATCCTACCTAAGCAAATGCGGGAAATGGAAGCGATCATGCCTGAAGCATCTGGAAAAGGTATCGTGGACTTTTTCGGTGGCACGGTTATTCCAGCCGTAGGCGAGCGCAAGTATCGCGTAGGAATGTTTCACGGCTGCATCATGGATGTCCTATTCAATGAGACGAATCGCAACACCGTGCGGCTTCTGAGTGAGGCAGGCTGTGAGGTCATCGTCGCTCCAGACCAGGTGTGCTGCGGTGCTCTCCATGCACATAGCGGTGAGCGTGAACAGGCTCGCCATCTGGCGCGAAAAAATGTGGCTGCTTTTCACAAGGCTGATGTGGATATCATTGTATCCAATGCAGGCGGTTGCGGGGCGATGCTGCAAGAATACGACCATTTGCTGGCGGAGGATGCCGAGTGGCAGGAGAAGGCACAATGGTTCGCTTCACGCGTGAAGGATATTAGCGAGGTGCTTGCACTCATCGTCGAGCCAAAAGAATGGCAATCATTGCCGCAGCGGATCACCTATCAATCCTCCTGTCACCTGCGCAACGGGATGAAGGTGACAAAAGAGCCGGTGAGCCTGTTGCAAGCCATTCCAGGAGCCACATACGTACAGCTTCGCGAGGGAGATCGCTGCTGCGGCTCTGCGGGCATTTACAATCTGGTGCAGCCTGAGATGGCCGGGAGCCTCTTGGATGAAAAAATGGGCCATGTAGCGGCTACCCAAGCGGACATTCTCGTGACCTCGAATCCGGGCTGTCTGTTGCAAATGAAAGCAGGCATTCATCGAGCTGGACTGGAAGGAAAGATGGAGGCCGTGCACATCGTCGATTTATTGGCGCGTGTTCAGCAGGAAGAAAAGCCCTTGTCTACCCCTGAGTGAGTGGGGGATGACAAGGGCTTTTTCCGCTGAAGAGGGGTTTAGCTGTGTTGTGCTTTTTCCTGATCGTAGATATCCAGCGCGGCTTGAACGGCGCGCCCTGCGTGTACACGGGCTCCATGCCGGATGAGAACCGCTTCCAACGCCCCTAGCACATGCAAAATATTTTTCTTCCGGCAGCTGTAGCCCATTGTGCCAATCCGCCAGATTGTCCCTTTTAGCGGCCCGAAGGAACTGGCAATTTCAATATGAAAATCTTCGAGCAGCATGGCGCGGACTGACTCTCCGTCCAGTCCCTCAGGAATTTTAATGCAGGTCACGACGGGAAGTTTGCAAGCCGGATCGCCGTAGAGCTGCAATCCCATCGCCAATACACCTGCGACCAAGGCTTGTTCATGCAAGCGATGTCTGGCGAATCTCGCCTCCAGACCTTCCGTGAGGACAATGCGCACTCCCTCGCGCAAGGCGTACAGCATCGTTGTCGCCTCCGTATGGTGGTTCAGCCGTGCGGGTCCCCAGTAATCCATGAGCTGGCTCAAGTCAAAATAGTTGCTGCGGATCGTTCGGGTGTGAATAGATTTCGGAGCAGAGGGATCAGCGAGTCCACGCTCAATTTTTTTCCGTTGGAGCAAGAGTGCTTCTACACGAGAATTAAACGTGATAGGAGCCATCCCAGAGGGGACAGACAAGCATTTTTGTGTGCCGCCAATACATGCGTCGATGTACCAATCGTCTACCTTCACTTCTGTCCCGCCGATCGAAGCGACAGCATCGACGACAAATAGGACATCCATCTGGCGGCAAGCTTCTCCGATTTCTTTCAAAGGCTGAACACATCCGGTGGATGTTTCGCCATGAACCATTGCTACGATTTTGGGCTGAACTCGCTCGATTTCGGCAATGACGTCCTGCGGTTCAAAGACACTTCCCCAGCGCGTTTCCATCGTAATCACATCTGCGCCGTACCTTTCCGCAATCTCCGTGAGCAGGTGCCCGAAGCGTCCATAAATGGGTACAAGCACCCGATCTCCTGGTTCGATTATGCTACACAAAACGGCCTCAATGCCCGCCCGGGAAGTTCCGTCAATAGGGAATGCCCAATGATTGGATGTCTGAAACAATTTCCGAAGCATTTCCATTGTTTCGTTCATGATGTTCGTAAATTCTGGATCAAATTGCCCCAAAATGGGTGAACCCATCACGCGAAGAACACTAGGCTCGGCCTCGACGGGCCCTGGCGTCATGATTGTTCGTTGTGAGGTGGTCAGTTCTTTGTATGCACACATAAGCTCTCCCCCAGATCTTTCTATATCAACGGCCGCTTTTCCGATTCTATCACCGGAAAAAACGGCCGCAGCACTACCAATCTTTTGTGCCCATCAAAAATCTATTTTGAAATTCAAGAAACCAGCTTTCCGCAGCGCCTCGTAAATGATGACGAGCGCTGGACCGAGTATGAGCCCGAAAAATCCCATTACCTGAAATCCGAGGAACAAGCTGACAAGAGCGGCAAGGGCACTAATTCCCAGATTAGATGCGAGTACCTTGGGCTCAATAATGCGGCGGACGACCGTAATCACGAGGAAAATGACGATCAGGCCGATTGCCAAATAAGAGTTGCCCATCAAGAAGTTGTAAATAGCCCATGGGACGAGGAACGAACCTGCGCCCAAGATGGGGAGAATATCGACGAAAACGATCATGAGCGAAATGACGGCTGCATACTTGACCTGCAAAATAAGCAATCCCAAAAAGGACAGCGTGAACGTCATCAGGCTCAAGATGATTTGCGCACGTAAAAAACCAAGGGTGGCACGGTTCAATTGAGAGATAACCACCTCGACCTTTTCACGAGCAGATACCGTAAACATTCTCATGAAGCCCGCACGCAATTTCGGCAAATCGAGACTGATCAAAAACAAGGCAACCAAGTAAATAATTGTCGAGATCAAAAAGCCCGGAACGATGGCTGCCACACCGAGAATGCCTTTGGCAACCGTGGAGGCTGAAGTAAGCGCCCAGCTTTTAAGCCCAGTGAAGACACTCTGGATTTCCGAGACGGTTTCGGCAGGTAACGATTCATAGTAAGTTTCCCAGCTCATCAAATAGGACTCGACCAACTCAAAAATATGCTGCGAAAAAGCGGGTAATCGCTGAGCCAAATCAATTCCCTGAATCACGATCTGCGTACCGATCCAGTACAGTACGATCCCAAAAGAAATGAGGAATAGGAAAAAGGAGGCGATTACCGAACTCATCCGATTCATTCGTAGCCTTTTGATAAGAAACAAGACGAGCGGCTCAACCAGAATTGCTGTTAACAGTGCTAGCAAAAAGGGGACGGAGTAAGGTAAAAGAAACAACCCGACTGCAAGAACTAGTAGCAGGATGATCATTTTCCGAATCGTCATGACTGCGCTCCATTCTGAATGAAAAATCGCTGAAAACTGATTCCCTTATTTTATCATTTTTCCAGAAACGAATACAACGAGCCCCATAATATCGCGATTCGTAAGGAAATATCAGAAAAAATAAAGAAATGAAAAGAATACAAAAAAGGGGAAAACACAAAAAGTCATGATATGATGCTCACCTATATACCACTTAAGCTTGATGCGTATAAGCATATCGGCTTGAGAGTCACATCTTAATCTTTCATAGCGAGGTGTCAGAATGAAGCGGTTTGGATTAGCGATGCAGATTGTCATCGGTCTCATTCTGGGTATCCTGGTGGGTGCTATTTTTTACGGCAACCCGGCAGTGGCGACCTATTTACAGCCTATCGGTGATATTTTTCTCCGATTGATTAAAATGATTGTCGTTCCGATCGTTGTTGCCACGCTTATTGTGGGCGTAGCAGGCGTAGGTGACATGAAGAAGCTGGGCAAAATCGGTGGTAAGACAATTCTGTATTTTGAAATCGTTACCACGATAGCCATTATCATTGGTCTTTTGGCGGCGAACATCTTTCAACCGGGTCTCGGTGTGGATCGAACAGTTCTTACCAAGACCGATATCCACAAGTATGTAGACACGGCAGAAACGACACAAAGCCACGGCATGGTGGAAACATTCGTCAATATTGTGCCAACCAATGTGTTTGATGCGCTGGCTCGTGGCGACATGTTAGCCATTATTTTCTTCTCCGTTCTGTTTGGACTTGGTGTAGCAGCAGCAGGAGAAAAAGGAAGGCCCGTTCTCAACTTCTTCAATGGGGTTGCAGACGCGATGTTCTGGGTTGTAAACACAATCATGCGTTTTGCTCCGTTTGGTGTTTTTGCGCTGATTGGTGTTACCGTTTCCAAGTTTGGTTTGTCATCGCTCATTCCATTGGGCAAACTGGTTATTTTGGTTCACTTTGCCATGTTGTTCTTCATCTTGGTGGTATTGGGCATCATCGCACGTATCAGCGGAGTCAAAATCACTTCCATTCTGCGTGTACTGAAGGACGAGCTGTTGTTGGCTTACTCCACTTCCAGCTCCGAGACTGTACTGCCTAAAATTATGGAAAAAATGGAGAAGATGGGCTGTCCGAAGGCGATCACGTCCTTTGTTATTCCGACGGGCTACTCCTTCAACCTGGATGGTTCCACGCTGTACCAGGCACTGGCTGCTCTGTTCATTGCGCAAATGTATGGTATTCACATGCCAATCAGCACACAGATCACGCTGATGCTCGTACTGATGGTTACGTCCAAAGGGATCGCTGGTGTACCGGGAGTATCGTTCGTAGTATTGTTGGCTACGCTCGGCTCTGTAGGTCTCCCAGTAGAAGGTCTTGCTTTCATCGCCGGTGTAGACCGTTTGATGGATATGGCTCGTACAGTTGTGAACGTAGTAGGTAATGCGTTGGCAGCAATCGTGATCTCTCGTTGGGAAGGTCAGTTCGACAAAAAGAAAGCAGACGATTATGTTCAGGCAGTAAAAGCCGATCCAAGTGCTGCTTAATAGAAGCGATAAATCGTGTTTAAGAAGCCTCCTGTCAGTGAATGAGCTGGCAGGGGGCTTTTTTGCTTTGGTTTGAAAAAGTGGCGGTAGTTGTGGGAAGAAGCGCATTTCCAGTCTGCGCTTCGGCCTACGCCCCGCAAGGGGTGACAACTGTCCGCTCCGGAATAAATGGCGGGAGCGCTTCAAACCCGAAAACGCTAAAGCGTTTTTGTATGTGATAAAAGCTGAAATTCCCCGCCATTTATTCCGGAGCTGGGAGGGGCTCCAGAGGCGCTTTGACTGGAACTGCGCTTCTTCTACGCGGCTGTTTTCTACAAATAAAGCCCTTTGCTTTAAAGTGGGGGATTTTTTATTGACACCAAAAACAGGAAAGAGTAATATGATACCAACAACTTGATAATAACATTTTGTTAATAACAAAAAGACAACAACAATTCAGCAGCTAAAAGAGGCGATTGGATGAAAGAAAAATCACATGTATATAAACAAGGTCAAACCGAACTGGAGTACTTGGAGGCTTATGATGTCAGCCAATTCGAGCGGCCGTCTGTGACAGTCGATATGCTGGTATTCACCGTGATGGATGAGCAGGAGGAGAATTACCGCAAGCTCTCGCCCAAGTCGTTGAAAATATTGCTCGTGAAGCGTGGTGAGCATCCGTATATCGGCCAATGGGCGTTGCCAGGCGGGTTTGTTACACCTGGGGAGAGTCTCGAGGAGGCAGCCAGACGCGAGCTGCGTACGGAAACAAACGTAGACGACATTTATTTGGAGCAGCTCTACACCTGGGGAGATGCGGGCAGAGATCCGCGGACATGGGTCATCAGCACGTCATACATGGCCTTGGTAGACAGCTCGTCTTTACAGCTGCAGGCAGGGGATGATGCAGATGAGGCCGAGTGGTACCGCATCGAGGACAAATGGCTGAAAGAAACAAAGATGGCGACTATTGACGGCTCCATTACTGAAAAATGGTTGGAGCTGCGACTTGTGCATGAGAGCGAAGAATTGTCTGCCACCATTAAGATCACCAAAACAGTAACGGGTCGTACCGTACGTGAGACCCGCGAAATTGTAGAGACGAATAACATTGCATTTGATCACGCCAAAATCATTCAATACGCACTGGAGCGATTGCGTAACAAGATTGAATACACGGACATCGCCTTTGCTTTAATGCCGGAGCTGTTCACGCTAAGCGATCTGCAACAGGTGTACGAAGTGATTTTGGGACGTGAGCTGTTGGCTGCGGCGTTTCGCAGGAAGGTAACCGACAAAGTGCTGGAAACGAATCAATATCGAAAACATGCCGGGCACCGACCATCCAAGTATTTTCGTTTTAATCCGGAATGGATGGATCAGACGTAGCCCCGTACCAGGGAGGAAATCACAATGAATCAGGGACACAATCGAAGCGTTCGCGTACGAATCGCGCAAGAGACACTGCAAATCATAGAGCAGGGTTACTACGTGAATAAAGCAGGAGAAAAGAAGAGCATTACGGAGAATCTAGCTTCTGCCGTCAGCCAGTCGGTTCTGTATCGGCCAAATGATTTGGCAGCAGACACAGTGCCACTACCATCGCATCAAACAACGGCTGCACAGCTACGTACCAAGGTCGAGGTTACCTCGGAATCCAGCCTGGATGCAGCCAAGCGCCTCATCGTTCACGAGAAGCGAGCAGATGCTGTATGCTTGAATTTTGCTTCCGCCAAAAATCCGGGTGGAGGATTCCTCGGGGGAAGCCAGGCGCAGGAAGAGAGCTTGGCGCGTTCCTCCGGGCTGTATCCTTGCATCGTGCAAATGGAGGAAATGTACACCTATCACCGCCAGTTGAAAACCTGCTTTTATTCTGACTACATGATTTATTCACCGCGGGTCCCCGTGCTCCGCGATCAAAGCGATCAGCTTTTGAATGACCCCTACCTCTTATCTTTTATTACGGCGCCTGCCGTGAATGCTGGGGTTGTTCGTGAGCGAGAGCCTGAAAATATCGCGAAGATTGGCCCTGTCATGAAGGAGCGCATTCGGAAAATTTTGCGGGCAGCAGCCATTCATAACCACCGGACGATCATTTTGGGAGCATACGGCTGCGGAGTATTCCGCAACAAAGCGGAGGACGTAGCAGATTACTTTGCGACTGTTTTGATCGAGGAACAGTATGTACAGCTTTTTGACCACATTGTTTTTGCTGTCTACGACAATTCTGCGCGCCAGGAAAACCTGCGAGCGTTCAAGGAGAGATTCGCATGAATGCGAAAAGCACCGGCTTTTTAGCAGACTGGAATTGGTTTGAAAAAATATGGCTCATCTCGTTTACACTCGTTACCCTCTATTTGTATTTTGTACTGGATGATACATTAATCGGCTTGATCGCCTCCTTAACAGGGATGCTGAGTGTCGTGCTCGTCGCCAAAGGAAAGACGTGGAGCTACTACCCGGGTATCATCAATGTGATTTTGTACGCGTTCGTCGCCTATGGGCAAAAGTACTATGGCGAAGTGATGCTGAATCTTCTCTATTTTTTGCCGATGCAATTCATTGGACTCTACCTGTGGCGTAAAAACCGCGTGTCCGAAGTCAAGCAAAATGACGTTAAGATTACCATTTTGTCCAGCCAAGCACGCATCTGGTGGACGGTCTTGAGCATCATTACAACGATTGCTTACGGGTTTGTATTGAAGCAAATGGGCGGGGCCTTGCCTTTTGTCGATTCCTTGACGGCTGTTCTCTCCGTCATCGCCATGCTCTTCATGGTGAAGCGTTTGGTCGAGCAGTGGGTGGTCTGGATCATCATTGATTTGTTCACGATTTACATGTGGCTGGTAGCGTTTTTGAAGGACGGAAGCGATATCTCGATGCTGGTCATGTGGTCTGCTTATTTGGTGAATGCCATCTACGGATTGATGAACTGGGTTCGGCAGTACCGCAAGCAAAGGGAGGAGCAGACATGGGGGGCGTAGGCTTCATTGGCGGCAAATTTTTGCCACTGCATCAAGGACATGTATACGCAATTACACAGGCGGCCTGCCGCTGCGACGAGCTGTACGTCGTTCTCTCGCACAGCCCTACTCGCGACCGAAAGCTGTGTGAGAAGGCAGGAATCAAGCCAATTCCCTATGAAGTGCGATTGAGATGGCTGTCCACGCTGGTCAAGGACATGGAAAATGTCCGCGTGCTTGCAGTCGAAGATCTTGCGGATAGCGACGAGAGCTACGATTGGGAGGCAGGAGCAGCGGACATCAAACGCATGATTGGGAAAAAAATTGATCTAGTTTTCAGCTCCGAGCCCTCCTACGATCCGATTTTTCGCCGTTTATACCCGGAGGCAGCGCACATCATTCTCGATGAATCACGCAGCCAAGTACCGATTTCCGCTACTCAAATTCGCAATGAAGGGGTCTACACCCATTGGCAGCACATCCCGACTGTTGTTCAGCCCTATTTCGTTAAAAAGGTAGTGGTGGTAGGAACAGAGAGCTGCGGGAAATCGACCTTGACCCGTTATCTTGCGAAAATCTACAACACCGTGTTTGTCGAGGAGTATGGACGAACAATCTGCGAAGAGGTTGGGGGCTGCGATACGATTTTGACACCGGAGTATTTCCCGCATATTGCGTATGGTCACAAAATGAAAGAGTACGAAGCGCTCCAGAAAGCCAACAAGCTCTTGTTCATCGATACCGAAGCGATTGTCACCCAGTTTTACTCCGAACTGTACACCGGGCAAACCTTCCCTGTTCTCGACCAGGTTGCCGACGAGCAAGCATATGATTTATGGCTGTTCATGGAGCCAGATGTCGCGTGGGTGGATGATGGACTGCGCGTGCACGGAGAAGAGCAAGTACGCCTGCACAATCATGAAAAACTGCGCCAGATGCTGGATGAGCGGGGAATTACGTACGTGACACTGCGAGGAAATTATGCCGAGAGACTGCAAGGAGCTATGCAGCATGTCGATCAACTGTTGAAGACGACTTCTCAACGAGCTGGAATTGGGCTAGACTAATGTCATCAAACGATTCTGACAGTAGAAGGGAGCCGTGCTGCATGCAGTCGATCGTACAGCCGCTATCCCCCCTTAGCTTGAAGGAATGGGCAGTCGCCGTCAAAGCACTTGGAGAAGGTGAGCAGATCATCACGATCCGCAAGGGTGGATTATACGAAGAAACACGAGAATTCCGCTTGGAAAATAATCAATTTTATTTGTATCCGACCTATGAGCACCAGAAGCGCGACATGGTAAAGGCAGACTACCAACATCTGTTAGACGCGACCCTCGAAGGCTGGACAATGGACAAGAAGACCGTGATGATCGAATATTTTGCCGAAGTAACCGACGATGTTGAGTTGATGGACGAAGCCAAGCTGCGTGCGCTTTCGCCCTTCCACATCTGGACGGACAATTTCGCAGATGTGCGCTTGCATTGGAAGAAAAAACAGCCGCTGCACATTTTGTTCGTGCGGATGTATCGAATAGAGCAGCCTGTAGAAATCTCCATTGACGCTGCTTATCAAGGCTGCAAATCTTGGCATGAACTATTGGTGGACATTCCGCGAGCTGCGTTTACCCCTGTGCTTTCCGACGAGGAGTTCGCAGCGAAAAAAGCCGCAATCATGACCATTCTGCAAAACTAACATTCCATTTCAAACTTGTCTGGAGGGTTCTCATGAAAGCGATCTTGGTAACGGAATTAGGCGGGCCGGAAACGATGAAATATGCGGATGTCGAGATGCCGACCATGTCACCTACACAGGTCCTGATCCGCGTCGAGATGACCAGTGTCAATTTTGCGGATATCAAATCCAGATATGGAAAAAAGGGAGCATCCAAGCTGCCGTTTATCCCGGGACTCGACGCGACTGGCGTGATCGAACAGGTGGGGGCAGAGGTACAAAGCCTGAAGGTGGGGCAAAGAGTCATCGCATTTCCGGCTAACGGTTCATACGCCGAGTATATCGTGGCGGATGAGAGCTTGACCTTTGCACTGCCAGATCAAATCAGCACGGAAACAGCAGCCGCTTGCCCAGTCGTGTCATTTACTTCGTACCAGCTACTGGCGAAGGTTGCCCGCATTGCCAAAGGGGAAACCGTACTGATTCACGCTGCGGCAGGCGGAATCGGGACAACGGCGATTCAATTAGCCAAGCTGCTCGGAGCAGGACGAGTCATCGGCACAGTCGGTAATGAAGCAAAGGCGGAAATTGCCTTGTCAGCCGGTGCCGACCATGTGATTTGCAATGATCGCGAAGATTTTGTGGAAAAGGTACGTGAGCTGACAGATGGTGCGGGAGCCGACGTCATTTTGGACTCGATTTCCGGAACGGTGAGCGAGCGTAGTCTCGAATGCCTCGCATGGTACGGTCGACTCGTCCATTTCGGCAATGCCAGCGGCGAAATCGGTCAGATCAAGACGATCGACCTGCATGCCAGCTGCCGCTCTGTATTAGGCTTCAGCTTTGGTACGACACGCAAGCTGCGTCCACACTTGTTGCAGGATACAGCCAAGCAAGTCTTGGAGTATTTGGCGAATGGCCAGCTCGACATCAAGATCGGCAAGCATTTTACATTGGAAGACGCAGCGAGCGCCCATGCGTTGGTCGAGAGCAGGGCGAGCACGGGAAAAGTACTGCTGGATGTGCGGTCATAATGATGTGGAGCCCTTGCTGACTCAAAAGCGAGGGCTTTTTTTATCATTTTGGAGAGGTGAATGCTATGCAGATGATTTCAACAAGCGATCTGGACAAAAACGTCATCACTGAATTTTTCATCAAACACTGGGGAAGTCCACAAATGGTCATCTCCAGTGGCGTCTTCCAATGCGATGCGCTGGACGGCTACGCAGTAAAGGGTGAAGAGGGTGCAATCAACGGATTTATTTGCTATGTACTCGGAGATCAGGAATGTGAAATCATTTCCTTGGATAGCGTGATCGAAAACAAAGGAATCGGGACCGCACTTCTCAATCAAGTAGAGCAGACCGCCAAAGAAAAAGGCTGTCACCGCATGAAGCTCGTCACCACCAACGATAACCTGCACGCCATGGGCTTTTACCAAAAAAGAGGTTATCAGCTTCACGAGCTGTACATCAATGCCGTGGACAAGGCCCGCCAAATCAAACCAGAAATCCCCCTCATCGCAGATAACGGCATCCCCATCCGCGATGAAATCCTTTTTATAAAAAAACTTATTTAAAAATGCCCCGCAGAAGCAACTGTTGTCCGAAAAGCGAAGGTACATGTTTGGAAGGAGACCGCCCGAACGTAGTGAGGAAAAAGGCGACTGGAAAACATGTGCCTTCGCTTCCCCCCGACCACCGCAGATTGAAATCCTCCGGCTTTTTAAAAAGTTTGCCCCCACACAATTGTTGACATTCGTAACTGTACGAATTATTATTACAGTACTCTTCGCAAGGAGGCCGTCTGTGACGTGAATAGTGAATTTACCATAGCTGTTCACAGCTTGGCTTTGTTGGCTCATATCCCAGAGCATATGGCAAGCAGTGAGCTCATCGCAAAAAATGTATGTACGAATCCTGCCAGAATTCGCAAAATCATGAGCATTCTGCGTAAGAACGGGTTTGTGAAGACCAAAGAGGGAATTGGCGGCGGTTATATACTTGCGTGCGACCCGAATGAGGTCACCTTGGCCGAGATATATCGTTCGATCTCGAATGGTACACTGAAGCCGCACTGGTGTTCGGGAGATCCGCAAGAAGCGTGTCAGGTTTCTGCGAATATGCACGGAGTCATGGATCAGATTTTTACCGAAGCAGAGATGTACTTTACAAAGTATTTGGAACAAATCACGATCCAGACTGTATTAGATAAAGTCCGTCAAGGATGTCAGGAGAATTCGCAACAGTAACCATACAAATTTTTAACATGGAAACTGTAATAATTTCCGTTACAATTAGGAGGTGCACGGGAATGAATCGAGATGAGTTATTGGAAGTCGGAGAATGGATATTAGGCAAAACCAAATTCGGCGAGTTAGTTCAAGGCTTCGTCGAAACAGATGATTCATTGCGAGGTACCGCGAAAGTTTATGTGGTTCAATGCGACAACGAAGAGACGATCGGCAAGCAGGTGGTGATTCCAAGACAGTGGATGGAACGCATTCCGGTAGGCTCTTTTGATGATGAAGAGCATATGCATGATCTGATCGACCTCGCCCTCGCAACCAAAGATAGAGAGTGGTTTATGGACCTGACTGCCAGGGCAAGCACCATGAAACAGACGTCAGGGAAAGAAGCCCGCAAAACAAGAAGCTCTTCCATTCGCAATCGCTTGGGAACTTCTGCTATTTGGGAGCAATAATTTTTCAATATACAGGAGGAGTACGGAGTATGTCTAACGTGAATCATAACAGTTGGTTTGAAAAAGGAATGAGCTTTGCTGCGTACAAAGAAAGCATGAACGTCAACAAAGAAGAGGTGTCCCGCGTATACGATCAGCTCACATTTACTGACGAGGATCTGGTTGTCTGGAAGGATCTTTCCCAGCGCAATTGGAAAGGGGTCGTGCTGACCGCAGACTGGTGTGGGGATGCTTCCTTGTGCGTTCCTGTCATTCAGCGAATTGCCGAGGAAAGCAACATCGAATTGCGCTTTCTCATCCGTGACGAAAATCTGGAGCTCATGGATCAATACCTGACCAATGGCACAGCACGTGCGATCCCGATCTTTATTTTCCTCGACCAGGATGGCTACGAGGCCAGAGTTTGGGGACCGCGTTCTCCAGAAGTGCAGGAAATGATTACGACTGCCCGTGCAGGATTGCCGGCTGCAGACGCTCCTGATTTTGAGGAAAAGCAAAAGGAGCTATACCGCAACTTCAAGCAACAGATTTCAACAGACCCTGCCATTTGGCGCACGGTGATTGAAAGTGTGAAAGCGAAGCTGCAAGGCTAAAGAGAAAAATCTATAAGGATAGGACTGGATAAATGAATATGAATGCACAAGAGAATAGTCAGCGACCGATTCTCTTCCTGATGATCAACATGTTTATCGCCATGCTGGGAATTGGCTTGATTATTCCGATTTTGCCCGAGTTTCTCAAAGAGTTCGGCGCGGGTGGGGAGACGGCTGGATACTTGGTGGCGGCCTTTGGTGTGACCCAATTTCTTTTTTCTCCGATTGCGGGGGAATGGTCGGATAAGTACGGGCGAAAAATCATGATTGTAATGGGACTCGTCCTGTTTACGATCTCCAATCTGGTCTTTGCCTTGGCTGAACAAACTTGGGTGCTCTATCTTTCTCGTCTGATCGGCGGGATCGGGGCAGCAGCGATGATTCCGTCCATGCTGGCGTATGTAGCTGACATTACGACAGAGGATAAACGTGGAAAAGGACTGGGGATGCTCGGAGCTGCCATGTCGCTCGGCTTTGTTATCGGGCCTGGTATTGGCGGATTTTTGGCAGAGCTTGGCTTGCGTATGCCGTTCTATATTTCCGCGGCAGTTGGTGCGGTAGCCACACTTGGTTCCATCTTTTTCTTGTCAGAATCACTTCCTAAGGAAAAGCAGCTCGCGGCACGAAACGCCAAAGAGAAGCAGGAAAACATCTTCGCACAACTCGGCAAGTCATTTCAATCGTCGTACTTCATCATGCTGGTGCTGGTCTTTACGATGACGTTTGGTTTGGCGAACTTTGAAGTTATCTTCCCGCTGTTCGTCGATGCGAAGTTCGCTTATACTCCGCGTGATATTTCCATTATTATCACAGTGGGAGCACTTGCCGGTACGATTGTGCAGGCAGCGCTGATCGGTAAGCTCATTACTCGTTTTGGCGAGAAGAAGCTCATTAATGTGACGTTCTTCTTGTCTGCTGTATCGATGGTGATGATGCTCTTGTCCGGTAACTTCTGGTATATGCTGATTATGACGGTTATCTTCTTTACCCTGACGTCGATTATGCGTCCAGCGATCAACACGCTGATCTCCAAGCGAGCAGGGGATGAACAAGGCTTCGTAGCAGGGATGAACAATGCCTACATGAGTCTGGGGAATATTTTTGGCCCAGCAGTGGCAGGTACGCTGTACGGGGTTCATTTGAACGCACCGTATTTGTTCGGCGCGATTATCCTGGTTCTCAGCTTGTTCTTGTCGCAGGTGGAAAGCCGTCGCAGCGTGAAGCGCGTCGTGGCCTAACCCTTGACAGTTTTTAGAAACCAGTGTAAAAAGTAAAGTAACAACAATAACACCAACAAATTCATTGACGAGAAAGAGTAAGCTAATCCCCTTGTTCCCCAGAGAGTTGGCCCTTGTGCTGAAAGCCAACGTTCAAGACTTAGCCGAAAATCCTCTCCGAGAAGGAAAGCTGAAGCATCTGGAGTAAGCTGACCCGGAATCCCACCGTTACAAGGGACGCGTATGATGGTACGTAGTAGAGGTGCCGAAATGACATGCTTGCATGAAGATTTCGGAACAAGGGTGGTATCGCGAGATCAAATCTCGTCCCTTAGGGGGCGGGATTTTTTTGCGTTCTATGAACCTACACTTCTACGCAAACTACAGAAGAAGGAGTGTACATGATGAGGAAAGTAGACGTAAAAGAAAAAGCAAGGACACGAGAGTTACGCATTCTGGATCAGTGGAGGGAAGACGACACATTCCGCAAGTCGATGGACAATCGGCTGGGAAAGCCTAATTTCGTCTTTTATGAAGGACCTCCGACTGCAAATGGACAGCCGCATATCGGTCACGTGCTTGGACGGGTCATCAAGGATTTCATCGGACGTTACAAAACGATGTCCGGTTACCGTGTCGTCCGCAAAGCAGGCTGGGATACACATGGTCTCCCGGTAGAGCTTGGGGTGGAGAAACGACTCGGCATTTCCGGCAAGCAGGAGATCGAAAACTACGGAGTGGCCAAGTTCGTCGAGGAGTGCAAAAACAGCGTATTTGAGTACGAAAAGCAATGGCGCGAGTTAACGGAAGGCATTGCTTACTGGACAGATATGGAGCATCCATATGTCACCTTGACCAACGATTACATCGAAAGCGTCTGGCACATCCTTTCTGAAATTCATAAGAAAGAACTGCTGTACAAAGGACATCGTGTCAGTCCGTATTGCCCGGATTGCCAGACGACGCTCAGCTCCCATGAAGTGGCGCAAGGCTATGAAGACGTGAAGGACTTAAGTGCGACCGTCAAATTCAAAAGCAAGACAAACGAGGACATCTTTCTCGCGTGGACGACGACACCATGGACACTTCGAGCAAACGTGGCTTTGGTTGTTAACAAAGAGCTCGATTACGTGCGGGTGAAGCACAAGGATGAAGTGTACGTCGTAGCAAAAAATCTCGCGGAGAAAGTGTTCAAGGAAGACTACGAGGTTTTGTCCACGCACAAAGGAGCAGAATTCGTCGGTACTCCGTATGAGCCGCCTTTTGGCTATATCAAGGTAAACCATGGACATATCGTCGTCGATGCGGACTATGTCAGTGATACGAGCGGAACGGGCATCGTGCATACTGCGCCAGCGCACGGGGAGGATGACTATCGTACGACACGTCAGCATGGACTTGATTTCGTGAACGTCGTGAATTTGGCTGGCCGCTATACCGATCAAATCTCAGATTTCGCGGGTCGCTTCGTAAAGGATTGCGACGTCGATATCGTAAAGGATCTGTCTCATCGCGGACTGTTGTTTTCCAAGGAGCGTTACGAGCATAGCTATCCGTTCTGCTGGCGCTGCAAATCGCCACTGCTCTACTACGCGATGGAGAGCTGGTTCATCAAAACGACAGCGATCAAGGATCAGCTGATCGAAAACAACAGCAAGATCGAATGGTATCCAGGCCATTTGCGCGAAGGGCGCTTCGGGAAATTCCTCGAAGAGCTCGTAGACTGGAATATCAGCCGCAATCGGTATTGGGGGACGCCGCTCAATTTATGGCTTTGTCAGGATTGTGGCTGCGAATATGCGCCAGGCAGTGTAAAAGAGTTGCGTGAGAAGTCTGTGGCGCCACTCGATGAGAATCTGGAGCTGCACAAGCCGTTTGTGGATGAGGTGAAGCTGCGTTGCTCTTGCGGCGGTACGATGGAGCGGACCCCTGAGGTCATTGATGTGTGGTTCGACAGTGGTTCGATGCCGTTTGCTCAGTACCATCATCCATTCGGCGACGAAAAGGTATTTCAGGAGCAGTACCCTGCCGACATCATTTCGGAAGGAATCGATCAGACGCGGGGCTGGTTCTTCAGCTTATTGGCAGTTTCAACTTTGTATAACGGAAAAGCGCCTTACAAGGCGGTCATCTCTACCGGTCACGTTTTGGATGAACACGGTCAGAAGATGTCCAAAAGCAAAGGAAACGGGATCGATCCGTGGGAGGTAATCGAGGAGTTCGGTGCAGATGCGTTCCGGTGGGCACTCTTGTCTGACAGTGCGCCGTGGAGCAGCAAGCGGTTCTCCAAGCGGATCGTCGCCGAGGCGAAGTACAAAGTGATCGATACGATCCATAACACCCATGCTTTTTATTCGTTATACGCCTTGATCGATGCATTCAAGCCAGAAGAGCATCTGCCACAACCGCCTGTGAACGAATTGGATCGTTGGATACTATCCCGCTTGAATACCACCTTACAGCACGTGGAAAAAGGTCTGGAAACCTACGATTTCATGAATCCGGCTGGGCATATCGAAGCGTTCGTCGACGAGCTGAGCAACTGGTACATCCGTCGTTCGCGGGATCGTTTCTGGAGCAGCGGGATGACTCCTGACAAAGTATCTGCTTACCAGACCCTGCGGGAAATGTTGCTGACGCTGGCGAAGATGATCGCACCATACGCACCGCTGATCGCAGAAGATATGTATGGTAATTTGGGTGGAGAAGGCAGTGTTCATTTGACTGACTATCCGAAGGTGAACACAGAAGCAATCGACGCAACCCTTGAGCGGGACATGGAAACGGCTCGACACATCGTGGAGCTGGCGAGAAATGTCCGCAACGAAACTGGACTCAAGACCAGACAGCCTCTGTCCGAGCTGATCGTATCGATGGAGCTGCCATTTAACCTCGAGCGATTTGCTGGCATTATCCAAGACGAGATCAATGTGAAAAACATTCGGGTGGAGCAAAGCGACAGCAGCTTCGTGACGTATCATTTCAAGCTCAACCTGAAGGTAGCTGGGAAAAAATACGGCAAGCACGTTGGGCCAATCCAAGGGTATCTAAAAGAATTGAACGCAGCCGATGCACAGAAAGCGGTGGACAATGGCTACCTGGATGTAGAGGTCGCAGGCGAGAGCGCGCGGCTTACACTAGATGAGCTACTCGTGGAAAAGCAAGGGAAGCAAGGCTTCGCTTCTGCATCCGGCTATCAGCTCCACGTGGCCTTGAATACGACACTCACAGAAGAGCTTGAGCAAGAAGGCTTGGTTCGTGAAGTCATCCGTGTCATTCAGGATGCCCGCAAAAAGCTGGATCTGCCCATCGATAAACGTGTCCAGCTCACACTGGATGTGGACGATGAGCTACGAGCAGCATTGGAGCGTTTTGATCATGTTTTGCGTGAGAGTGTACTTGTTTCGGATGTGTCGTTTGCGAAAGCAGCAGATATGGAGACCGTTTCGTTCGGAGAAAAAACATTTGGTTTGCACATTGGGTAACAAAGCAGTTGGATAAATAAAATGCTAGGGAACAAGGTTGGTACATCAGATCCCTAGCTGTTTTCTTCAAGCATGTAATATCTCTGGGTCACGTGCCATTTGACACTCCAGTAAAGCGTATACTATAATTCCTACCAGAATGAAAATTCATTCCGCAGAAGAAAGGAGTCATGAACTTGTCAGAAACCAAGCGCGAATTAATCTTGGATGCAGCGCTCGTTTTGTTTGTAGATCGCGGTTTTGATGGGACGACCGTTCCGATGATTTCCGAAAAAGCAGGGGTCGGTGCCGGTACCATCTATCGTTATTTTGAAAACAAAGAAGCGCTCGTCAATACATTGTTTCAAGAATGTGTAGGGGAACTTCTTGAGACACTCCAAGATGGGTATCCTCGTACATCTGACGACTTACGTGAGCAATTTCGGCATATTGCAAAGCAGACAATTCTTTACTCCAAAAAGAATTTGAACGGCTTGTTGTTTCTGGATTCCCATACAAACGGTCACTACCTGGACCAAGTCAGCCGCGAAGCATACATGAGGCTACGAGCTTTTTTATGCGAATTCATCGAGCGGGGACAAAAAAATAAGGTCATCCGTCCGTTGCCAGCGGATGCATTGATTGCGATTATTGACGGGGCATTCATCGCATTGAACAAGTGCATCAAGGCTGGCGAAATCGAAGAAACCCCGGAATTGCTTGCAGGCGTAGAGGAAGCTTGCTGGGATGCGGTCAGAATTCATTAATTCTGATCCTTTTTTTGAATAATGCGGAATGAACGTTCATTCCGATGGTGTATTTTACATAAAGAAAGAGAACGAAGCAAATAGGAGTGAGGTATACGTGAATAAGACGGTAAGAAAAGCGGTTGGAATGTTGCTGATCATCTCCCTAGCAGTCATGGGCACGGCTTGCAATCAAATGACGAAGACAACGGAAAGCGAAGGCCAAGCCGAGGCCAGAATCGTGGAAGTGGAGCCGATTGAGCTGAAAAGCTTCCAATCGACCAGTGAACTGTCAGGGACACTTGCCCCTATCGAAGAGACGACTGTTTCGTTCGAAGTAGCCGGGGAAATCAAGTCGTTGCCTTACAAAGAAGGCGACATTGTCAAAAAGGGAGAAGTGCTGGCCCGACTCACTACCACAGACTACTCTCTCCAGCTGGCATTGGCAAACGCTGAGATGCATGGTGCCAGCGCCGAACTTTCCAAAGTAAAAAACGGGGCGCGGGAACAAGAAGTTCAACAAGCAAAAGTAGCAGTCGACGCGAAGAAAATCTCACGAGAACAAGCACAGAAGGATTATCAGCGCATGGAGCAGCTCTATAAAAATGGGGCGATCTCCGAAACCGAATATGAAAATGCCAAGCATGCTTTTGAACTAGCCGATAAAGATTATGCACAAGCGCAAGAGACGTATTCGCTGGTGATCGAAGGCGCTCGGACTGAAGATATCAGTGCGACAAATGCCAGCTACCAAGGGGCGATGGTCTCCCGTGATCAGGCTGCAGCTACTTTGGCAAAAACGGAAGTGAAAGCGCCTATACAAGGAACCATACTAGCGAAATTGGCTGATGTTGGGCAACTCGCAAGTCCAGGGGCGCCTGTCTATCGAATCGGCAACATCCAACAGTTGAAAACCGTTTTGCCTGTACCTGACAAGGATATCTCATCGTGGAAGGTAGGCGATGAGGTCGAGATTCGTTTGTATGAGGACAAAAGAATCGGAAAGGTGACGACGATTTATCCAGCGACGAACGAGCAGACGGGTACGATAAGCGTGGAAGTCGCCATTGATAACGCCAAAAAAGATTGGTTTGCAGGGCAAGTCATCAGCGCAAAGCGTACCTTGTCTCAAAAGAAAGGCATTTTTGTCCCTGCCAAAACCGTTTTTAGCCGAGGTTCTGAGCCTTACGTTTTCTTGCTAGCGGCTGATGAAGCGGTTAAGACCCCTGTCACGATTGGTCAGTATGTTGACAATCATTTGGAAATTACTGCTGGCTTACAAGCAGGGGACATGTTGATTACGAAAGGTGCTGATCGTTTGCTTGGTGGGGACTCTGTCACCGTAAAAGGAGGCAATCAGCCATGATCGAGTTTTTCATCAACAAGCGCAAAATCACCCTCGTTTTCTTTGCGATGCTCGTGCTGATTGGTATGTTCATCGCGGTTACGCTTCCGAAGCAAGAGCAACCAGACATTATCGTCAGCATGGCCACCATCACCACCGTGTATCCGGGAGCGACTCCGGAAAAGGTGGAACAGACTGTCACGAAGAAGCTGGAAGAAAAAATCAACGAAGTACAAGGTATCAAATCCATTAGTTCGGAGTCCCGTTCCGGTGTATCCATTATTAGCGTGCGAACAGAGAATGACGTTGAACCGAAAACGGTGTTTGAAGATGTACGGAAAAAAGTAAAGGATGCCGAGGCCGATTTACCGGATGAAGCAGAGCAGCCTATCATCAATGATGACATGAGCCGTACTTTCATTCAAACTTTTCAAATCACTGCTAACTCTTTTGAAGAAATCCTCCAATTGCGCGATATGCTCGATCTGTGGAAGGATCAACTTCGAACCGTGCCGGGTGTTTCCGATGTTTCGATCCAGGGATTGCCGGAGCAGGAAGTAAAAATCGCTGTCGATCCCCAGAAGCTGCAACAATACGGCATTTCCTGGGCGCAAGTCATGAATGCTGTGCAAACGAAAAACGAAACAACGCCCCTAGGTGACGTCAACATTGATACGCGAAAATATCAGCTCACATTACCGGTAAGCTATGAAGTGGCGACGTTTGAGAAGGTAGTTGTGACACGTACGCAGGAAGGAATGCCCGTCTATTTGAAGGATATTGCCACTATTTCCGACAGTACCAAACGGTTGGAGTATCGAACGTATTACAACGGGAAGCCTGCTGCGACGATTAGCATCAATGCTGAGCTGGGAAGCGATGTTCCAGCGGTGCAAAAAGCAGTAAATGCGAAGCTTGCAGCGTTGGAAAAGAATCTCCCAGCGTGGGCGAAAAAAGAGCCCGTATTTTTACAAGTGGATCGAATCGACAGTATTTTTTCCGAACTGTATCTAGAAATGATCATTGCGATCATAGCGGTACTATTTATTTGCATCCTTGGATTGAATGTGACGACATCCTTGATGGTTGCATTGGCGATCCCTATCTCTTTAGCAGCTGGGATGGTGCTCCTGCCCTTCTTTGGCATTACGCTCAATCAAATGACCGTATTCGGGCTCATCATTGTTCTCGGAATTTTAGTAGACGACGCAGTGGTGGTTAATGACAACATCGAGCGCAGACTGTCTGTTTTGGGAGAAGATCCTTACACGGCTGCTGTATCTGGGACGAAGGAAGTCGCCATCTCCATCGTCACCGCTACCCTTGCTACCATCTCTGCGTTTGGGCCGATCATGTTTCTGCCTGGTGATGCAGGTCAGTTTATTTTTCCGGTACCGCTCATTATCATTTTTACGATGGCCGCCTCGATGTTCATGTCGCTTACGATCATTCCGATTTACCGGGAATGGAACGAGCGAAGGAACAAGAAACGGAGCAAAGCAGAAACAGATTATCGTAAGCCAGCAGGTTTATTAGGCAGACAAATCGATGCACTGACGAATTGGTATGGCGATCGTGTCATGAGGTCGATGTTGAAAAATCCGCTGAAAACAGGAGTGAGCGGCGTACTGATTGCGACCGCCATCTACGGACTCGTTGCAGTCATCCCTGTTCAGCTTTTTCCTGATGATGACAGGCCACAGATGGTCGTGAATATAACGACGCCGGTTGGTGGTAATTTACAGGAAACAGATCGGATTGTCCTGGGGGTTTCCGAATGGATTGCGAATCAGGCACACATTCAAAAAGTCTCGTCTTTCGTAGGCGGCAATGCGCCACAGATGATGCCCTCAGCACCGCCGGTTGGTACAGGTGAAAATGTAGCGCAATTGATCGTTACCTTTGACAATCACAAAATGGATGCACGAAAAGTGCTTGCGCCGTGGTCGGAGCAGTTTAAGCAGATGTTTCCAGAAGCGAACATCATTCCGTACAGTGTAAAGGCGGCTATGTATTCCGGTGACCCGGTAGGGATTCGGGTGTATGGGGATGATCTGCAGCAGTTGTACGCAATTTCTGAGCAAATCAAGAAGCTCATCATGGAGACCAAAGGAACGTACAACATCAACGACACGCTCGGAAATGAACAGTACTCCCTTCAATTCCATGTGAACCAAGAAAAGATGGACAGGGAGCTGATCAATGAAGCGGATTTGACGAGAACGTTGCGTTTGATCAGCCAAGGCATTCCCATGGGTCAATTTGATAATGGGAAAAATTTGATCGATATCACGCTGGTAGCCGATCAGTCGGGAATGACGACAGAGCAAGCCTTCGCGCAGCTCACCGTTCCCAATGCTCGTGGGCAGCTCATCCCGGTTTCACAAATAACAGAAATGAAGCCGGACTTATCGATGCAGAGCATTCCTCGTTACAATATGTCCCGCAGTGTCACGATCACGAGTGATGTCCGAGATCGGACGGCTGCTGACGTGATGAGCGAAATAACAGCGAAAATGGAGCAATTGGAATTGCCAGACGGGTATGCTTGGAACATAACAGGTGAAACAGAAGAGGAATCGGAAGTTTTGCTCGATTTGGGAGTGCTTGCGGTCGTTGCAGTCTTCCTTATCTTTTTGCTGATCGTATTGCAGTTTAACTCCTTGTCTATTCCTGCTTTAGTGATGAGTACAGTGTACCTCGCGATCGCGGGCAGCTTGATCGGACTATTCATCACATCGACACCGATTGGATTCATGACCGTGGCAGGCTTTATCGCATTGGCTGGTATCGTCGTCCGAAACGGGATTGTCTTAATTGAATTCATCGAGGAAGCGAGGCATCAAGGCGTCTCTCTCAACGAAGCAGTCATCGGGGCGGGGAAAGCACGGTTGCGCCCGATATTGCTAACGACATTTGCCGCAGTAGCCGGTTTGTCACCGATGGCAATTGCGGGAAGCGTGCTATTTCAGCCGCTTGCCATTACGATCATTTCTGGCTTGCTGTTCTCGATGTTACTTACGCTGATAGTCGTTCCCTCTCTCTATACAGTCGTCGCGATTCACAAGGAGAAGAAGCGAAACAAAAAGGAAGCGCAGAAACAGCTGTCAATCTGAGCAATTCAGAAGGAATGTTCAGATGAATGGAGAAAGGGGTAGAGGCACGAAGACGAACATTCACCAGGAAGAGAGGAAATGCAGATGGACCAAGTGAAATGGAACGTTGGGGTGATTGGCGCAGGCGTCATGGGCGAGCGCATGATGGACGCGATCCGTACCCACGAAAAATTTCGAGTAGCCGCAGTGAGCGATGTATCGGCGGAAAGAGCACAGGAAGCCGCGCAAAAGTCCGGCGATGTGCCTTGGTACACAGATTATAAGGAATTATTGAAAAAGGTAGAGCTGGACGTCATCTATTTGGCGGTTCCTCCCAAATTCCATCATGCCATTGCCCTGGATGTACTGGCGCACAAAAAGCATTTGCTCTGCGAAAAGCCGTTGGCTAATTCGTTGACAGAAGCGCAAGAAATGTTGGAAGCAGCAAATGACGCAGGGGTTGTCCATGCGATGAACTTCCCGCTCTACTATCAAGGTGTTTTTCCTGAGCTCTCCCGCAGACTCGAAGAAATCGGAGATATCCGACGCATTGATATCTTGACGCATTTTCACCAGTGGCCGCGTCCATGGCAGCAAACACCTTGGCTGGCTGGTCGTGAGCAAGGCGGCTTCATCCGTGAAGTGCTCCCTCATTTCACTCACCTGACTTATGCGCTCTTCGGAGATTTGCATGTAGTACGCTCAGAGGTAGATTATCCAGCAGATCCTGCGCTATGCGAGACAGGTGTATCGGCTTTCCTACGTCTGACAGATGGTACCCCGGTTACGATCAATGGCTTGGCGGGTATCGCGCATGAGGAGCATTTGGATTATCGCGTGTACGGGTCACAAGGGACGCTGAGTGTCGTGAACTGGAGCAATCTGTTTGTGGGTGGACACGGCGAAGCGCTCGTTCCGGCTGAAATTCCACAGCAAGACCGTCTCTCCCTGTTGTTGGATGAGCTGTCCATTGCCATTAACGGTGGGGACGCTAGACTGGTTACGTTTGAGACAGGCGTGAAAGTACAGCAAGTGCTGGAAGCATTGCTTGGACATGAAAAAGTACACTACATCAAATAGAATTTAGCAGGAACAGTCCATGAAAATAGAGCAGTTGGGCAGGGGTATCACATCCTGCGCGACTGCTCTTTTCTTTTTGCTATGGCTCGTATGTCTGTAAAAGCTGCTCTATATGCTTGATGGAAAAATGGACATGCTTGTTATCGCGGGTGAGTCTGCTTGCCATTATGGCTCCTTCAATGGAAGAGAAGATAACCGAAGCGACTGCTTCTGCGTCCATTTCAGCACGAAATTCTCCCTGGGAGATTCCTTCTTCCAGCAACCCTTGCATGAACGATATGGTCCCTTGGTAAGCGGCGACGGCATAGTCGCGAAGAACAGGGAACGAATGGTCGCTTTCGACGGCTGTGTTGAGAAGCGGGCAGCCGCCTTGGAGCGGGGGATTGTTTACCGCATCAGAATATACCTTTGCCATGGCTACGAGTTTTGCAGTGGCTGTGTCCTGTTTTTCTAGCGCAGCCGCAAAATGTTCATTCAATACTTCACCAGCATATTTGAAGGCCTCGATTGCTATTTCATCTTTACTGGCAAAACCTCTGTAGAGGGCGCCTTTGGTAAGTCCCGTGGCATCCATGATGTCTTGCATGGAGGTTCCTGTATAACCGTTTTGATTAAACAGCTCGGCTGACTTCTGGATGATATGCAGCTTTGTTTTTTCGCCTTTTCGCATCGCGATAGTCCTTTCATTCGTCCAACACGGTCTATATTCGTCCAAGTTATTGTAACATTTCTCTCATGTACGAAAGAAGGCATTCATGTAAAATCAAAAGAGACCGAACTGTCCGGTCTCAAAAATCGAACAAAGGGTTGTGTGACAGGATGAACCGTATCAAACCGTATTCGATTGTCATTTTCGTCGCTTGTATAGCGATCACGTATGCACTCGTGCAAAACTTTATCATCGATCCAGAAGCGAAAGGCTTTCTCAGTCACAAGTCTGATTACAACAAAGAGCGAATGAACACATCGATCTGGCTTACGGTGATGTATGTCCATTTGTTTTTCGCTCTGATTGCCCTGGTCTGTGGAGTGGCTAACTTTTCGGACAAGCTGCTCGCAGAGAACCGCAAGCTACATAAAGTAACAGGCTATGTTTATCTTTTTAGTGTGTTGGTTGTGGTAGTCACCTCGGGATTTATGGCCCCTTATGTAACGGGTGGAAAAGTGGCGAGTTGGCCCTTCCACTTGTTGAACGTCATCTGGCCGGCCATCACCATTACGGCACTCGTCAAAATTAAAAAGCGCCAAGTCATGCAGCATAAGGAATGGATGGTCCGGAGTTTCGTCTTCTTGTTCACCAACATGGCGATTCATCTCGTGAAGCTGATCGTAGAGAAGGTAGTAGGATTGCCGTATGAGCTCAGCTACACAATCGGTGTATATGTCGCCATGATTGGACTTGTCATGACGGCGGAGATGATCATTCGTACGAAATTGCGAGCACGGAAAAAAGCATGAGAGCGACTCAGCTTTTTCAATTGTTACTCCTCTTCGACGCTCTCACTTCCTTGTTTCGGGGGAAATAGTCTCTGTAACTCTCGTTTATTGTAATATTCATTTTGCAGAAGAGTGGGTTCAACTGCGTAGGCTAGCTCGGGGCTTTGTGGTGCCACGGATTCCAATGTGATGTGGATGCTTTTAATGGGGTACTTGATTTCAGTTTTGGGGGATTTTTTTTGATTCCTCTTTTTGTTTTTACTTTTACTTCCTAGTTGGGGGTTCGCTACAGGTTCGGCGATGTTTTGTACTTCCTCCACCACTTCTATATTTCCTTGGAAGAACAAATGGTGTGCTGTTTCGTTTATCGCATCTGTATCCCCCTCTTGCAAATCTCGTAATGAGAGTTTCGATCTCTCGATGAGGAGGTTGATCTCGGGCTCTAGGAGCTCTTGAGTAATTGTTCCATGTGGATCGTCTTTCCAAAATGTATTGATCGCCTGCACATCGCCCGCAAAGTATTCCAACTTATGCCGAGCGTAAATGTGCTTCCAGCATTTTTCGGAAATGACTACTTTCACTTTGATTTTTTCATCAAATTTGGTTAGCTGGTAATCCCAAGTAAAGGTCGCTTCCTTGAAAGCATCTTGTACGTCTTGTGTGTCTTGCGTGTTTGGTTTCGCTGTTTTGTCTTTTCCATACCCTAATAAATGCTGCTCTGAGCCCAAATCCTCTAACTTGCTTGCTCCCGTTTTTAGCCATTCTGCAGGTACACGCTTCACATTTTTCGTTTCAGATTTGTACCAGATGGTTTCATCATAGCCTGGTTCCTTCGTGAACTCCTGACGTACCTTCTCCAAGCAGGTCTTTATGTCATTCATTATTTTGGAAAGCTCTTCATCCATCTCTTCGGCCAGATCATCATCTTGCTTCGTTTTTGGAAACAGCATGGTCAAATGGTAGAGCTTACGTATAAACGAATCGATTTTTCTTAGTTGTTCAGAGATTGCCTTTTCTCTGGCGATGATTGTCGACTCCTTAGCCATGCTTACCATCTCAATTTGAGGATCGAATTTTGAACCGGGATTCCCAGTCGTTTCTTTAAATCCAGGCACCAAGTTCTTATAGAAATTCACCAATTGAATCCTCGTGCATTTTTCATCGTTATCGGAGACATCTTTTACTTCGCGTATAAGTTGAGCGTAGGATTCCTTGGCTGCCTTAAATGTTTCGTTCGGCAATTGCCGGATACCCTCTAATAATTCGCTCAACGTGATCAGCGAATGCTGGGAGATGGTATGATCCATTTGCATCTCATCATTTTGAAAAGCTTCGCTTCTAGCTTCTTCTGCGGTTGCTCGACGAGCCGTATTATGGCCATCTTCGTCTTTAAAGCGTTGAATTGGCTGTTTGTTAGGCACGATTCCCTGCCTCTGGGATTTCATTAATTGAATCAGTGTACGATTTCCAATCGATTTCTGCAGCTGGATAAGGTGTGACGGGCTATCTCGCTTGATGGATGCAGAAGGTGGGGGCATCGTTTTGTGGAAGGGCTGCTGCAGAGTGGGTGTTTTGGCTACGTGTTCGAATAGATGAGACGACATGGGAAATCACCTCCAGGGGATCTGTATGAATAGTATGTGGTGGCTATCCTACTGCTGCAAGGCTTTACTCTGCATCAAAAAGTCGATAAACGTACGCATAATCCCGTGAACAGGTGTATCCTTGAGGTAAATCAGCTCGAAGTTCCGGTTGATTTGCGGCAGATTCAGGACGTCTACTTCCTGCAGCTCGCCTTCACTCAAGTCCTTGGAGATGGCAAAGCGAGGCAAAAAGGCGATGCCCAGCCGTTGTTTAACCATCCGTTTCACGACTTCGATGTTGTCAGCCTCCATGACGACATTGTTTTGTAGCTGAAAATGGCTGAACGCATTGTTGATCAGCTTCCAGTCGAGCGAGCCCCGATTGAACAAGATCAGTCGTTCACGTGCGACTTCTTCAATGGAAACCTGATGGCGGAAAGAAAATGGATGGTCGGGATAAATCGCTAAGACCATGTCATCCGGCATCAGTTGAATCCGGTTAATCTGTGGATGGGTAACAGCACGAGCAATTCCGAATGACACCTCGTGGTTCAGAACCATATCGAGCACCTGATGGGAATGTCCGGTGAGGATCGTCAGCTTGATTTTGGGGTACAGCTGTTGGAATTGCTGGACGAGGTCAGGCAAAATGTAAAAGGCGGAGACAAAAACGGTGGAGATGGTCAATTCTCCCTCTACATCGCCTTGTGATCGCTGAATCGCTTGCTGTCCCTCTTGTAGCATGTGCATGATGTTTTTCGCATAGGGAAGGAACAGATCGCCTTCCTTTGTAAGAGAAATCGTATGACCCGTACGTTGAAACAGCTTACAGCCCATAGTCGTTTCGAGTGCCTTGATCCGCATGCTGACCGTGGGCTGTGACAGATAGAGCAAATCAGCCGTTTTGCTGAAGCTCCCGGTCAGGGCGACAAAGATGAATGCTTCAATTTGCTCCATATTCATGAGTAGTGGCTCCATTATGTGAATTTTTAAATCGTGTAGAAAAGTTTACGTGCTTTACAGTGTAAAAGCGACCATGTTTAAACTTTCCGCAAAAACGCGGCTGCTCCTCCTCGGACATGCCTCGATCATGTTTTCTTAAGTGACTTATAGCAATAATTTATTGGATTCGCTCTCCAAAATACATTACCTTAAAATTAACAGAATAGGTAGTGTTCTCAAAGGAAATTAGTACAAGGGGTGGATAAAGATGACCAAGATGCCGATTATCGATTTGCACTGTGATGCACTTCTGAAAATTTGGGAGAAAAATGGGGCTCTGTCCTTTGCGGATGCGGACGAGCTAGACGTCAACAGAAAACGGCTGCACGATGGCGGGGTAAAGCTGCAGTGCTATGCGATCTGGACATCGCCTGAATTGTCCACGGAGCAACGTTTTCAAAAAGCTTTGGATCAAATTCATTACTTTTATACTGAGGTGCTCGGAAAACATCCAGAAATGAAACAAATTCGTGATTGGAGCGATCTCGACCATTTGCAAGAGGGTGAGATCGGAGCATTGCTGACGTTGGAAGGTGTAGAGCCAATCGGCAACGATTTGAAGAAGCTGCACATTTTGTATCAGTTAGGCGTTCGCTCTGTGGGCCTCACCTGGAACTTCGCGAATCTAGCTGCGGATGGTGCGCTGGAACCGAGGAATGCCGGACTGACAACTTTTGGCAAGGAAATCATTCAGTTTCACAATGAGCATAAAATGTTGACGGACGTCTCACATCTAGGGGAGGGCAGCTTCTGGGATACGATTGAGCTCGCTACATACCCGATCGCGAGTCATTCAAATGCACGAGCGATCTGCGACCATCCACGCAATCTGACGGATGAACAGGCAAAAGCGTTATTTGCCAAAGGCGCGAATGTACATGTCGTCTACTGCACTCAGTTTATCAATGAAACGATACCAACCACGATAGATGATCTGATCAAGCATATCGATCATTTTTGTTCACTCGGTGGCGTGCGTCATATCGGGCTCGGCTCCGACTTCGACGGCATTACCGCAAAGGTCGTGGGCTTGGAGCATGCGGGTCAGAGCCAAAACCTGATCAACGAGCTGCTCAAGCATTTTAAGGAAGAAGAAGTGCACGGGTTTGCCTATGAGAACTTTCTGCGCAATCGTCCCGTGTAAACGATCGGCACAGCCTTACGAAAGGAATGGAATGCATGACGAAAAAAATTCGGCAGCTCGGTGCGACAATCGGGAGGCTGCCGGTCGGTAAGAAAAATGACATTACGGATGTAGCCGGAGTCCGAGTGGGACATGTGACGATCCAGCATGAGCTGGACAACGACGACTATGCATGCACAGGAGTGACAGCTATTTTGCCACATGGCGGTAGCTTGTTTCGCGAAAAGGTAACCGCAGCCAGCTATGTGATCAATGGCTTCGGAAAAACGACGGGACTCGTGCAAGTAAATGAGCTGGGGTTATTGGAATCGCCGATCATGCTCACCAATACGTTTTCCGTTCCCGCAGTTACACAAGGGACTCTGCAATACATGCTGGATACGAACGAAGAGATCGGGGACACGACCGGGACGATCAACATTGTCGTGGGCGAATGCAACGATGGTCATCTCAATTCCATTCGCCGCTGTGTCGTGCGCCCAGAAGATGCTCGAGAAGCGATTCAGAACGCAACGGACCAGGCCGTAGAAGAAGGAGCTGTCGGGGCAGGGACGGGGATGATTGCCTTTGGCTATAAAGGTGGTATCGGCTCGTCTTCTCGTCTCGTTGTGGCTGAGGAGCAGGTCTATACATTGGGGGCTTTGGTACTAAGCAACTTTGGCAACAAGAATGATTTCTTGGGAGCAAATCTGTTCACAAGCTGTAAAAGCAATGAAAACGCAGTAGAGAAGTCCGAGGATGGCTCCATCATCATCGTACTGGCGACAGATGCGCCGCTCAGTGATCGACAACTGCTTCGGGTAGCAAAGCGCGCAGGAATCGGCTTGGGACGAACGGGGAGCCATTTTGGGCACGGGAGCGGCGACATCGTTATCGCTTTTTCCACAGCGCAAAAAATCCCACATCAGACAACAGCCATTACGGAAAACCGCGTGCAATTACGCGAGGATCACCCGATCATGAACGAGCTGTTTGCTGCTGCGGCAGAAGCGACAGAGGAAGCCATCTACCATTCTCTTTCGCAAGCAGTCACGACTAGGGGAAGAAAAGGACGCATCGTTCATGCGTATCCAAGTCAGGACTTAGGAGAGTAGTAACATAACCTTACAACTGGTGACATACCTTGAGTGTAAAGAGTGCATGGTGTGAAACAGGAGGTAGGGTTATGTACATTGAAGTCGAAAAGGGTGTCACGGTTTTCGTTGAAGACCTCAATCCTGGCCCGAATAGCAAAACGATTTTTTTCGTTCACGGCTGGCCGCTCAACCATAACATGTATTCCTACCAATTCAACGTACTTCCTCAGCATGGGTTCCGCTGTGTTGCTATGGACATACGCGGCAACGGCCAATCGGACAAACCGTGGAGCGGCTATACGTATGATCGCTTAGCAGATGACATCTATGTCGTTTTGGAAGCATTAAAGATAAGGGATGCCGTCTTGCTAGGTTTTTCAGTGGGTGGAGCCATTTCGATTCGGTATATGTCTCGTTATGAGGGACGCCATATTTCCAAATTGGCGTTAGTGGATGCGGTTTCTCCTTCCTTTGTGAAAATGCCGGGTTCTCCATACGGCGTCCCGAAGGAGCAAGCAGATGGGCTGATCAGTCAGATGTACGCCAATTTACCTGAGTTATTAAACACGGTTTCTTTGCAGTTTTTCAATCGAAATTTAGGGACTGCTACGCTCCAGTGGTTTGTCAAAATGGGGCTGGACTCCGCGTCCTATGCGCTCATCAAAATCATGCAAGCAGCATCGAGAGAGAATGTAATCAATGACTTGAGTCAAATCCGTGTGCCAACCGGAATCTTTCATGGGATTCACGATCAATTGATCCCATTCAAAAGCGCCGAGCTCACCCAGCAGCAAATCAAAGGGTCGAAGCTGTTTCCGTTTGATAACAGTGGACACGGTTTGCCAATTTGTCAGGCGGATGATTTTAATAAGAAGCTGATGGAGTTTATTAACGCTTGATATGGAGAGGTTTAGAAAGCCGATATTTCTGCCTTGGTGCAGCATATCGGTTATTTTTTTAGAAATTACCAAAATATCGTTTTCAATCGCACTGAAAGCTGGCACGTCTCCTTCTGTTTATTTTAAAAAAATAGATGAGGGTAGTGCTCTGAAAAACGATGAAATTTATGGACTTAGTGTTCTGGGGATTACATTTGATGAAATGGTGTTCTTTGAAGCGGAGGTGAATCGATGAGCCAAATGAAAGTTGTACCCGTCGAAGTTCCCTGGATGATCAGTCCCTCCCATGATTTTGCCGGTTTTACTGGTTATGAGGATCGGGAAGTAAGCGTGGAAGTGATGTGTGGATTTAATCAAAAGCGATACGACGAGGTCATGTCTAAGCTACAAGAGCAATACGGGGATGACATTCCAGACGACGAATACAATAAAGCCGGCAGTGCTATGATCAAAATTACATTCAAGGCGATCGGTCTTTTTACGAAATACGGTAAAATAGACGGTTATGAACGATATGATTTCAGCATGCTTGATCCGTACTATGACGGAAGCTTGTCTATCAGTGATGAATGGAACGAAACGAATGTTTGCCCGAACCCTGGATTCTATGAGGTTGTGGAATCGAACGTGAAAGAAGCTTTTGGATTCACATCCCCGCGAGTAAAGCATTGGGTATTATGCGCGCATGATTCATGTATCGATGTGCTGGCCTATTCATTTGAATGGGAGGAGGTAGAATGGGGGAAAGCAAAATAACGGTCGCTCCCAGCTAGAAATACCGAGAGAAATCAAAAGGCATTGCCCATTCTTGCAAACAAGAGGGCGATGCCTTTGTTTTTTGTCTTACTTTGAACAATTTGTTCAATGTGAGCTAGACAACTTGTTCAATTCGTTCAAAGGCAATCGACAAATGTACGCGTAGAAAAAGTGCGGATAGAGTCCGGATTTCGTTCCTTTTCAGTTGAAAGATATGATTGGCATGAAAGTTGCTAATAGAATAATCCTCGGAGAAGAGAAACTATTACGTTACTCTCGACGCACAACACTCGATTGGATTTTTCTTCATTTCCTACAGCAAGGTGCTATATTCAGGTGTCTTTACGAAATCATAAATGAATCTGGTAGGTTAATCCTCGAAAAATGATCGAGTGGTGCGAAGAAATCACCGGAGGGATATTTTATGCAAATGAAAGCTGCTGTTACTCACTCAAAAGGTGAAGAATTTCGTATTGAAACAATTCAACTCGATGAACCTAAGAGCGGAGAAGTTCTGATTCGCGTCGTAGCTTCTGGAATTTGCCACACAGATATGATTGCGCGTGATCAAGAATATCCTGTTCCGCTTCCTGCTGTTTTGGGCCATGAAGGTGCGGGAGTAGTTGAAAAGGTAGGCGAGGGTGTTACTTATGTACAGCCTGGCGATCATGTGGTGCTCGGTTTTGCCCATTGCGGAAAATGCCACTATTGCTTGAGCGGACGCCCGTATGTATGTGAAAGATTTTTCGAGCTGAACTTCCTTGGCAATATGGAAGATGGGACAAAAAGACATCACTGCGAAGAGAAAGGATTGTCCAACTTCTTCGGTCAGTCCTCTTTTGGAACGTACACGATTGTAAATGAGCGCAATCTGGTGAAAGTAGACAAAGATGTGGATTTGGCTCTTTTGGGACCACTTGGATGCGGTATTCAAACAGGTAGTGGAACGGTTATAAACAGGCTGAAGCCAGAGGCAGGATCAAGCATTGCCGTATTTGGTGCAGGAGCGGTTGGCCTTAGCGCGATCATGGCTGCGAATGCAATCGGCTGCGGCACGATCATTGCGGTCGATGTGCATGATAACCGTCTTGAGCTGGCAAAAGAACTGGGTGCGACCCATGTCATTAATGCGCGAAACGTTGATCCGGTAGAAGAGATCAAGAAGATTACCAATGGCGGCGTAAACTATGCAGCAGAAACTGCTGGTCGACCAGGCGTGTTGCGTCAAGCTGTCGATGCACTCACATTCTGCGGAGTCGTAGCGCAAATCGGGGCACCTCCACTCGGAACCAATGAGAAAATCGATACGAACGACTTGCTCTTGCTCAACAAAACTATTACGGGCGTGGTAGAAGGGGCTTGCGTACCGCGCATTTTCATTCCGCAGCTGATCAATTTGTACAAGCAAGGGAAATTCCCGATGGACAAGCTGGTAAAATTCTATCGTTTCGATGAAATCAACCAAGCGGTAGCCGATTCTCATAGCGGTAAAACAATCAAAGCAATCATCAAGATGGACTAAGCTAGGAGGACACTTTATATGAGCAACATTTTCAACGAGTACACAAAACAATTCATTGATGGCGAATGGCGAGAAGGAAAGAGCCAGAATAGCTATACCAACCGCAACCCATACGATCAATCCGAGCTGGTGAGTATCAAGCTGGCTACGGTTGAAGATGTAGAGCAGGCGTACCGATCTGCAAAAGCAGCACAGAAAGAGTGGGCAAAAACGAATGCGTACGTTCGCTCTGGCATCATTCACAAAATCGCAGAAGTGGTAGAAAAAAATCGTGAGCTGCTCGTGAATATTTTAGTCTCCGAGACAGGCAGCACATTTGCAAAAGCAAACGCGGAAGTTGATTTTGTGGTCGGCGATATCAAGGAATATGCTTCCTTGCCATTACGGATGAAAGGCGAAATATTGCCTTCCTTCATTCCGGGCAAAGAAAACCGCGTCTACCATCTGCCAGTTGGGGTAGTAGGTGTAATCAGTCCGTTTAACTTCCCACTGTACTTGTCTATCCGTGCCATCATCCCTGCTCTGGCTACTGGTAACGGCGTTGTGGTCAAGCCGGATCTGCAAACATACATCTCCGGTGGATTGGTCATTGCGAAGCTACTTGAAGAAGTTGGACTGCCAAAAGGCTTGTTTAACGTAGTTGTTGCAGATATTGCGGAAATCGGCGATGCCATGATCGAAAATCCGATTCCAAAAGTCATTTCCTTCACAGGCTCTTCCGCTGCTGGTCGTCGAATCGGTGAAATCTGCGGCAGAAACTTGAAGAAAGCTTCTTTGGAATTAGGCGGAAACAACGTGATGATCGTCCTGGAAGATGCAGATATCGAGCAAGCAGCAAGTGCGGCTGTCTTCGGGAAATTCCTCCACCAAGGACAAGTTTGCATGGCGTTGAACCGCATTATCGTTCATCGCAAAATCTATGATCAATTTATTGACGCTTTCGCGAAAAAATCTTCCGTCATCCAAGCGGGCAATCCAGCAGACCCGAATACCTTTGTCGGTCCGCTTATTAACGAAAGACAAGTGGATAAAATTCAAGGCTTGGTCGATCAAGCAATCGCGGAAGGTGCGCGTGTCATCAAACGCGGTGAAGTAAAAGGCACACTGATGGAGCCAGTGATTCTGGCAGATGTCACGAATGATATGGCGACAGCAAAGAATGAAGTATTCGGTCCTGTTGCCAATATTTTGCCGGTGGATAGCGAAGAGGAAGCAATCCGCATCGCAAACGAAACTGATTTTGGCTTGAGCGGATCTTTGTTTACACGCGATTTGGAGCATGGTGTAGAAGTCGCTCTGCAAATCGAAACAGGTATGATGCATATCAACGATCAAAGCATCAACACCGAGCCGAACGTACCATTTGGCGGAGAAAAATCATCCGGCTTGGGACGCCATGGCAGCGACTGGTCTCTGCATGAGTTTACGTCTCCACGCTGGGTATCCATTCAGAAGGAAACTCGTCCGTTTCCGTTTTAATAGATAAAAGCCAAATCCCTTCCGTTCAAAAGACCGAAGGGATTTGTTTTTTTAAGTAGCTGTAGTGGGGGAAGAAGCGCATTTCCAGTCTACGCTTCGGCCTACGCCCCGCAAGGGGGATTGACTGCCCGCTCCGGAATAAATGGCGGGAGCGCTTCAAACGTAGAAGTTTCGAGGAAGAGTTCCATAAGTGAAGCTTAAATTCCCCGCCATTTATTCCGGAGCTGGGTTGGGCTCCAGAGGCACTTGGACTGGAAATGCGCTTCTTCTACGTGGCTTTTGTCAAAGTCTTTGATCTTTTATTCATGGGAGGATGCAATGATCTCGGAAGCTATTCATCGAAGTATCTTCGTAAGCTTAATCTGAGCAATAATCTTTTTAGCGAGTAAAACCACCGTAGCTGTAAGAGAAAAAAGAAGAAATAAGCGAAAGTCTTTGGGATACCAACCGAAGCGTAATGGAAAAAAGGAAACCTGCCTTTAGCGTCCACCTCTGAGACGCTCCTTAGATGCGCGACTTTGGACGCGGGTTTCGTTTTTTCCATGGAGCTGGGCAGAACTGCCTCACGGCAGGTAGACCAAGAACTTGAGCGTTTTCTTCTTTTTTCTCTTCACCACTAAAGTCTGGACCAGGGTCTTGCAGGTCTTTGAAGCTCATTACTGGCAACAGCTGTAGAATGCCATACGGTATAGAGGTATAATAAAAGAAGGAGAGATAACTAGATGGGAGGGTAGGCTATGTACAAAAATCGGATGAATGCCAGAGAGACGTTTCTCTCTGCTGGACAAGTGAAGGCTGATGTTCCCGTCAGTATTTCAGAGTCGTGGAGCAGGAGCCTGTCCTATAAAATCGATCCGAATTTGCGAAAAACGCCTGAAGTACTCAACCAAATGGATGTCCACATGCTACAGGAATCCAGCTTGTTATACCATGCATATCAATCGATTATCCCAAAGATCCAATCTTTCATTCATACAAAATACTCCATCATGCTTGCAGATCATAAAGCGAGATTACTCCATGTCAATGCCGACCACCAATTGATGGAGCTGTTAACCAGCTTCAATGCAGTTCCAGGTGGAGTGTGGAGCGAGGAGCTATGCGGAACGACTGCGTTCGGCACCACCCTCGTGGCGGGGCAGCCAGTCGTCATCCATGATGCACAACACTTTTGTGAGAGCTGGCAAAACATTTCCTGCGCGGGTGTGCCGATTTTTCATCCGATCACGAAACAGGTGATTGGCGTATTGGATTTGACGAGCTTTGCAGAAGACTTTCCTGCCCATGCCTTGGTCTTAACACAAACGGTTGCGAAAAGCATGGAGATGGAGATTTTCAATCAGCTTCAAATTCATCGGCTGTATCTCGAAAATACGTTTTTAGAAAAAGAGCTGTCCATTACCAATGATTTACTGGTGGCCATTGATTTGGAGGGGCAGATCGTACGGAGCAATGATCCGACTACGAGCGACCAGCAGGAGTGGTGTAACAGATTCGACTGGCAGCGCTTCTTCCAATCTTGTCAGGAGCAATCCGACCTTTCCTTGTTATCCACAATCGTTCCGGCTGAGCGGCCTTTGCCTTTTTCTCCCGATCCTGCTACAGGCAGACTTCAGCTCGTGTACTACAAAAATCGGATGATCGGTGCGCTTATTCAAATGCGCCGCCAACCTGCGCGTTCTGCGAAAATCGTTGAAATTGCCGACAATCCATCCCAAAACCGTGGACTGGCTATCAAGGGAACTACGAAAGAAATGGTGGGAGAGTCACCACAGTGGCTTGGTTTGCTGCAAAAATTGGACAAGGTCGCTGGGCGTAATATGTCTGTGCTCTTAATCGGGGAAAGCGGAACAGGGAAAGAAGTACTATCCCAGTACATTCACGACCATAGCTTGCGAAGACATAAGCCTTTTGTTGCGGTAAACTGCGCCGCTTTTGCCCATGATCTGGTCGCGAGCGAATTGTTTGGCTATGCGCCGGGGACGTTTACGGGCGGCTTGAAGGAAGGGAAAGTGGGGTTGTTTGAAGTTGCGGACGGGGGCACCTTGTTCCTGGATGAAATCGCGGAGCTCCCACTGCCGATTCAGGCGATGCTGCTGCGCGTATTGCAGGAGAAGCAAGTGACCCGCATCGGAGAATACAAGGCTCGCCCTTTAGACATTCGGATCGTCGCTGCCAGCAATAAGGATCTGAAAAGAATGGCTGACGCTGGACAATTCCGTTTGGATCTCTACTACCGGTTGAATTCGATAGAACTAAAAGTCCCACCACTGCGCGAGCGAAAAGAAGACATCGTCCCGATGGCCGAACACTTTTTGGGCGCTCACAGACACGGATCATTTGCATACCGCTTAATGCCCGACACGATGGACGCACTGCGATTATACGATTGGCCAGGAAATGTCCGTGAGCTGAAAAATGCGATCGAGCATGCTGTCGTCTTTGCAGATGATGACCGAATCTTCCCATGGCATATACCGGATATGATCCAAGAGTCAACAGGGACAACGGAAGACAGCAAACGGCTTTTGCAGCCCACGCCGCTAGATGATGAACGTACGCAAATCGTGAAAGCATTGAACGATAGCCGCTATAACTACACAAAGGCAGCGAAGCTGCTGGGGGTTTCCCGGGGCACATTGTACAATAAAATGAAAAAATATGAGATTACGTAGAAAAGGAGTGTTCCTAAGGCATGTTGAATGGCTTTGGGAACACTCTTTTTGCTAACTAGAATCTATAGCCAAAGGCAGGGGAATAGAATGGACCACGCAAGCGTTTCAGCTCTAGAAGCATTTGTGCAGCAGTTTATGGAGAAGGAAAAGGTGCCGGGCCTCTCCATTGGCATCTCCCGGGATGGTGAGACCATCTATCAAAAAGGCTTTGGTGTCACCGATCTGGGGACGAATCAGCCAGTAACACCCGGGACCATTTTCGGTATTGCTTCGGTTACCAAATCAGTTACGGCTGCTGCCATCATGCAGCTAGTGGCAGAAGGCAAGCTGACAGTTGACGACTCAATTCGCAGCTATTTGCCTGATTTACAAGTAAAGGGGGACATACATACTGACAAAATCACAATTCACCATTTGCTCTCTCACACTTCAGGTGTTCCACCGCTGCTGCGTCGTGAAGAACTGACGAGACTCCCCGAGCATATTGCCTATTTGAACGAAGTCCAATTTGTCCCCCTTGGTGCGCCGGGGGAGTATATCAGTTACAGTAATGACATGTTTCTCCTGCTAGGAGCTATTATCGAGCGTGTCACTGGGCAGCGCTACCGTACCTATGTAACAGAACGCCTGCTAGCGCCGCTCGAAATGAATCGCTCGACCTATAACCTGGAAGAAGTCGCTCGCTTTTCCGATGTCTCCGTCCCTTATGTCAAAGGGGAGGAGCAGCAACTAAAAAAGGTGCCGTGGCCCACGCTTGGCAATTATGAAGTGGGGGGAGGCATTCGCTCCAATGTCGTTGATTTGCTGAAATACGGTCAGCTCTATATCAATGCCGGGCGCTATAAAGAGAAGCAGGTAGCAGATGGAGCCTCGCTTAGAGCCATGTGGCAGCCGGTTCATCGACTGACAAAAGACGCCTGGTATGGCTATGCGCTCAAAACAACCCCCAATTATGCAGGAATAACGCTAGTTGAGCATGGGGGCGGTCAGCCAGGGGTGTCGTCGAACTTCGGGTTTGTACCAGAAAAAGGTCTAGTCGTCACCGTTCTTTCCAACCTGGAAAACGTGCCGATCCGGGGCGTATGGCTGGCTGCTGTGAATGCTGCCCTTGGTTTGCCGCTTGCACACAAAGAAGACGAAGCTCCGCTTTATACGCCAACGAGAGAAGAGCTAGAGAAGCTCGTCGGGACGTACACGTCAGGGGAAGGCGGAAGATTGCGACTCTTCCTTCGAGACGAAGCTCCTGTTGCAGAGGTAGCTGGTATGGAGTACGAGTTACGGGCCAGCAGCCACGATACGCTGATCGATGTACAAAACGGTCAACCGCTCCGCTTCTTTTTCAAAGAACAGCAGCAAGCATGGGCAGTCCTCATGGGGCTGAGAATGCTTTGTAGGAATGAAAACAAGTCCTAGACTGACTCAATAAATGAAACAGCGGCGACCTACGACATGATAATAATGTCTTGGACTCGCCGCTGTTATGACTGTATCCTTAGTTTGGTTGAGATTCCCCTGCCTAGACTAAAAATGATACGTCGAGATTAAAAAGGACAAAAAGGAAAGAACGAGCGCCGGTATTGCTTTCGGAAAAGGATCTCTAGCAATCACGAGTAGGATGAAGGCAGCTACCAACATGGTCACGCCTAAAAGTAATCCTGATAGTAACGCAGCGATCGAAAACCATATTCCAATAATCAAGCCAATGGAACTGATGATTTCAATAAAGCCAGTTAAGAAGTTAAAGAGGGGAGGGAGTCCAAATCGATCAAACTCATTCGCCATTTTACCGGAAATAATTTTTGTACCTGTAAACATAAAGAAGATCGCAACAATGACTTGCAAAACGATTAGGATCATGACGGCTTCCTCACTTTCGTTATTCCGTATCAAATTGAATATATGCTATAGCATGTATTTGATGGAGAAAGTATCTGCATCTCCATTTATTCATCTTTTACTACTTGGTATAGTTTGTCGAGCAATGCATGCAATTCTGCAATCTCTACATCGGTAAGGTTTTGCGTTACATGGTTATGCGCTTCGGTAACAACGGGTAGAAGCTTTGATTTTAGCTCCATCCCTTTGTCACTCAGCAACAAGTTATGAGAGCGTTTATCCGCGTCATTTAAAGTGCGAATGACGATTCCCTTTTTTTCAAGCGAGTAAATCATTCTGACGACTGTGGTTTGATCGCGGTCAATAGCATCTGAAAGTTCTTTTTGTGTTATCGCTCTTTCTCCATCCATTACACTAAGAATTCCCCATTGCTCTGGCGTGATCTCAAATTGTTTTAACCTCTTCTTAAAATAGTTCGTCATTTTCATATCTGTACGGTGAAGAAGAAATCCAGTCAGATTGAATAATTCCATAAAGAATCCAAACTCCTTCGTATACATGCTGTAGCATATAAAATGCTAACTTATTTATTCCAGTTAGTCAAATAAAAGAGTGCCGGGAAAGCCTCACTGAAAAAAGAGTAAAGAAAACGAAAAAACTGGTAAAAATATTAAAACTCATAATTCAGAATATTTAATATAATACGAACTGTCTTACAAAAAGATCATGAGGGGGTTCGTGTATGGGATTTCGTTCCTGGATTTCTGTGGCGCTCCAATTAACGATGGCGACAGCATTGCTTGTAGGCTGTAGTCAGCCGACGGCCACTCCTGACTCAGCATCGTCGTCAGGTACGAATGGCGTCACGCTAAAAATGGTCGAGAGCATTACTAGCCCACAACGAACTGCGCTGTTAAAAGAAATGCTAGCCCAGTTTGAAGCGAAGAATCCGGGGATCAAAGTCGATCTGATTTCACCTCCATTTGAAGGAGCGGATCAGAAGATCACACAGATGCTGATGGCAAAAGAAGAGCTGGACGTACTAGAGGTTCGCGAATTTAATGCCAAGCAGTTTTCGATGAACGGCTTTATTGAAAATTTGAAGCCCTACACAGACAAATGGCAGAATTACGATCAGCTGACCGATGTCGCCAAACGTCGAGCCACTTGGGTGGACAAAACTCCTTATTACATTCCGAATGGACTATACCAGCGCGTCTTGTATTATCGGACGGATTGGTTTAAGGAAGCAGGGATCGAGGTGCCGAAGACGTGGGATGAGCTCTTGGTCGCAGCTAAAAAGCTGACGGACCCAGCCAAAAACCGCTACGGGTACAGCTTCCGGGGAGGTGCGACTGGGTGGGATTATGCGTTGATCACCATGTGGGCCTATAACGGGACAGAGGTCGACCCTGACTCAGCCTTTTTCATGAAGGATGGACGCACGCTCTTCTCCACGCCACAATCACTGGAAGCGATGCAGTATTATAAACAGCTTTACAAGGAAGCCTCACCAAAAGATTCGGTGAGCTGGGGCTTTCAGGAGATGGTACAGGGCTTTGTAGCGGGTTCGACTGCCATGCTGATTCAAGACCCTGACGTCATCGATGGAGCCAAGGAGAAGATGCAGGAAGGGACGTGGGCGACCGCTCCGATTCCGATTGGTCCTTCAGGTGTCGCGCAACAAGTAGTCGGTGGACCAGGCTGGGGGATGGCTTCGTACTCGAAGCACAAGGAAGAGGCGTGGAAGCTGATTGAATTCCTCTCTGATCCTGAACAGAGCACTCATTTTGCGAAAAAGACTTCCACGATTCCTGTCGTGAAGAGCGCGGCAGAAGATGAGTTTTACAAGTCAGGTTACTTCCAGCCGTTTATTGAGATGAGCCAGCAGCCAACGAAGTTCCTCGATGTTTCACGTCCTGTGGATTACAAAGGCTGGGGAGCTTGGCAAAGCACGGCGGATAAAGATATTCAAAGCTTTTTGCTCGATCAGCTCACCGCAGAGGACCTGTTGAAAAAATGGGATCAATACTGGACGAAAGAAAAAGACGAGCGAAAGTAGACGTGGGGGGATGGTAGCTTGGACACACAAAAACCCATCGTCATGACGACGAAGCAGGTTGTGCCGGAAGGGAAGAAATCGTTCCAGATCTCCAAAGAAGGTCGCTTTATATTTTTGTGCTTATTGCCCGCCCTTTTGTTTGTTTCGGTCTTTACGTATTATCCACTCGTGCGTGGAATCATCATGTCTTTTCAGAACTACACGCTCTTTGACTTGATGAATATTCAGTTCATCGGGCTGGACAACTTTGTGAACGTATTGACAAGCCCAGACTTCCCGCGAGTTGCCATGAACAGCTTTTACTGGGTGTTTTTCTCCCTTGTCTTTCAATTGCTGTTTGGCTTTATGCTGGCCCTCTTGATGCGTAAAAAATTTCGCGGGAGAGGGATTTATCAGGCATTTGTCTTTTTCCCGTGGGCGATGTCCGGCTTTCTGATTGGGTTAATTTGGCGGTGGATGTTCAATGCCCAGTTTGGCGTCATTAACGATTTGCTCTTGAAAACGGGCCTGATTGATGCGCCGATCTCCTTTTTGGCGGATGGCGCTTGGGCGATGGCTGCTGTCATTATCGCGAATATATGGTATGGCGTCGCGTTTTTTGCCATCATGATCCTGGCAGCCCTGCAATCGATCCCAGAGGAGCTGTACGAAGCAGCAGCGATGGACGGAGCGGGACGGATTCAGCAGTTTTGGAGAGTGACGCTGCCATATATCATGCCTACGATGCTGGTGACGATCCTGTTGCGGGTGATCTGGATTCTCAACTTCCCGGACATTATTTACGCGATGACAAATGGAGCTCCTGCAGGCTCCACGCATATATTCGCTACCTACATGATCGATAAAGTCATCTTTGGACAAGACTACGGGCAAGCCTCGGCAGTGGGTGTCATCATCGTGCTGATTTTGATGTTATTCACGATCTTTTACGTGAAAGCGACCAAAGTAGAGAAGGGAGGGGACTTCTGATGCACCGTGAACATCTAGGGTGGAGGACTGGTAGAGCGATTGTATTGACCTTGTTTCTTGCGTTCGCGATTTTCCCGCTGTATTGGATTATCATTACGTCGCTCAAAGGTCAAAAGGAAATCTTTTCGCTCCCGATTCAATATTGGCCGGAACAGGTGACACTGATCAACTACTTGGAGATCTTTCAGATTTCCCACTTTCAGGTATATATCTGGAACAGCTTTCTCGTTTCCTTGGTCGCTTCGGCTATGGTCGTGTTCATCTCGATGCTCGGCGGTTACGTGTTGGCCCGCTTTTCGTTTCAAGGGAAGCGGCAGGTGATGTTCGGATTTCTCGTCACCCAAATGATCCCGATGTTCATTGGCATGGCGCCGTTGTACATGATGATGTCCAAGATGCACATCTTAAACAGCCTGTTTTCGTTGATGCTCATCTACACGGTCATGCTGATTCCATTTTGTACGATCATCATGTCTGGCTTTTTCCAACGAATACCCAACGCCTTGGAGGAAGCAGCGATGATGGACGGCTGTTCCCGGTTGAGCGCCCTGTTTCGCGTCATCGTGCCGATCATGCTCCCCGGAATTGCGGCCACGTTTATTTTCGCCTTTGTGCAATGCTGGAACGAGCTGATTATGGCAGTTCTGTTCATTGATGAAGAGTCGGTCAAAACGATTCCCGTCGCGATGAATGCCTTCATCAAAAAGTACGATATCGAGTGGGGAGCGATGTCGGCAGCTACGGTGCTGTCAGTCATCCCGACGATGCTGCTGTTTGCCTTTTGCCAAAAGTACTTGGTGGAAGGGCTCACGCAGGGTGCCGTAAAAGGCTAGATGTAGTCCCGCATGCCGGCTTGGTACGCTGTCTCATCATCGTTTTCCAAACCGAACAGCGCTTCCTCCAAGGCAAATGTACTGCGGTAAAATCTCATCCTTGTCATCACCTGCTCAAGCTGGGGGTACACCGGAGTGAAATGCTGCAAAAACGGTTCCCCGTAGCTTGCGCAGAGTCCTGCGAGGTCGTATGCCGGATCGCCCACACCCGAGCCTCCAAAGTCGATGATGCCTGTGATGCGTTGTTTTGCCGGGGAGTACAAGATATTCCCTGTGCCGAAATCTCCGTGAGTCAAGCAAGGCTGAAAACCAAAGTGGGCAGGGTCTGCCAGGTACGATTCGAACCGCTCAGCTACATCCTTTTTCGCTTGCTCACGCATGGCTGGGAACAGCTGCGATAGAATCTGTTCATACAGCTCAGTCAACTGCTTGGCCATGTCAAAATCGCAGGAGATAAGCTCCGGGAGCAAGGAGGAGACGGGAAGCTGGTGTAGTTCATGAAGAAATTGTGCCAGCTGGGCAGCGACAGTCGGTACCGAGTTTTGAAGAGAGGCTGCTTGAAAAGCTTCTCGGGTAAAAGGCTCACCTTCGAGTAGCGGATATCCGGCAAACACCTTCCCAGGTAGTTCCTCGGCAAAGGACAAATAGATCGGAGCTGGAATCGGCAGGGAGAGATATGGTTTTACCGTACGTAAAATGTTCGTTTCGACCTTCAGTTGCTCGATTCCGGCGGTATATTTCGGGAAGCGAAACACGTACGCGTCATTGACGATGAGCACATCATTGTTTTGACCCATTTCGTTAAAGTTGGCGGAAGTGATGGTCAATTCTGGATACGTTGCTTGAATGTGTTGGATATACGCTTGCGTTGTCGTCATGATTCTCCTTCCAATACCCCGCATTTCGAAAAAAGAGCACTCTCCCCTAAGGAAAGTGCTCTTTTGTATTTACGATGCTGCCAGTTCAAATCTGACGAGCGTTTCTTTGGTGTCTGCGAGCTTTTCTAGTTCAACAATTCGCCAGTTAGGGGAGATTGTCCTGCGCATCCACGCCAGTGCATCGTCTGGTAAGCGAACGTGGTGCAGCGCTGTTTCCTCGACTTGATAGTCACGCTCCGCTTGGATGTTGTAGCGTTTGTTCAGCAAAAATTTGATCCCGTTAAAAGTGGTGAACTTGATCTGGTAGCCTTCGCGAATCGCAGCTTCCAGCGTAGAGGGATCATTTTTGGACAGCTCAAAGAGATGGGTGTAATCGTATTTACCGCCCTCCACGTCCGAAAAAGGCGCAGGGTCACCTGTTCTCAGCTTGTGGATGATTTCTTCCTCGACGAATCCATGGGCACGGGCTGCCTCTAAGAGCATCGTTTCCCACTGGGATAGTTTTACGGTAGACATGGACTGTCCTCTCCTCTTATCACGATGTAACGGTACAGACTCGCCCGCTTTCTTCTAGTATAAAGCAACGAAATTGTACTTCTCAACTACAATTCCGACTGTTTTAGTATGAAAAGTGCGGCGAACTGCTTTACTCAGGATGAAAACGAGGAGAGCTTCTTCTTTTCACGCGGCCCCTTGGAAGTTGTGGTCAAGGTCACCCCCGCGATGATGAGAATCGCACCGAAAAATTGTACGGCTGTTACAGGCTTTGCCAGCAATAATAAGCCAAAAAGCATGGCAATAAACGGTTCCAGATTGGCAAACATCGCGGCTTTGGCAGCGCCCACCTTCTGTAGTTGACTGTTCCAGATTAGGGTCACAATGCCGTGCATGACGACAGCGGTGACAAACAAGAGAAGCCAGGATGAGAGGCTGGTGCTTACCGTGGCCGCAGGAATGCTGATCAGGACAAAAGGCAGCATCGATCCGAAGCCGATCAAATTGGATACGAGTGTCGTCACGAGTGGAGGGAGTCGATGTCCCAACAACCTGACGAGTATGATCGACGTAGCGAACGTCAGCATCGTCAATACAATCCAGAGGATACCGACATCAAAATGCAGCTCTGCCCCTGTATAAATGACGAATAAAACGCCTGATGTTCCAATCACCGAACCGATTGCCATGCGGCCAGTCAGCGATTCTTTCAAGAACAAGGCAGCCAAGAGAGCCGTTGTAATCGGCGTCAGCGCCAGGATCAGGGCAGAGGTGGTCGGATCAGCTGTAACGAGACCTTTATAGAAGGACCACTGGTTGATGAATACGCCGACAACTCCCAGTACCGCGAGCAAGAGCCAGTCCGTACGAGAGAGCTTTGGCATTTTTAGACACCCTCTGGACCAAATGAGCAGAAACAACACGATAAACAAGAGACGCATAGCCGACAAAAAGAGCGGAGAAAACTCGGCGACGAGCATTTTCCCGAAGACGAAATTGCTGCCCCAAGCGGTTACGCAAAAAATGAGTAGCAAGTAGGAGCGTAGCATAGGATTCGTTCCTTCCTGTGGGTCAGCGAGTGTGATCCGGCGTTCGGATGTACCGTTTCCATAGCCAGGTCATGCACAAGTAGGCCGTTAAGACCAGAGCTGTACATAAGGAGGCAATCCAGATTGCCATCATGGGATCGACGTACATCCGGCTGCTATAGCCTGCGACGAATCCCATTACTGCGCTGATCAAAATGAAAGTAGGTGCCTTCCCCTTCGTCAACACGATGACGACGACAGGCAAAAACAGCGAGGCATAAATAATGCCAAAGAAGAACAGCAAATCCAGCAAGGTCGGCTGGAAGTAGATCGTCAAACCATACGAAAGCGCGCCGATGGCAATGGCAAGGATGTAGCCCAAACGGATTTTTTGCCGTTCAGAAGCGTCTGGGCGGAACAGCTGATAGACGTTGTTGACCATCAGACTGATCATGGAATGAAGACCTGCACCAAAAGCGGACATGATCGCACCAAAGGCACAGAGGACAAATAATACAAGCAAGATCATCGTGTCAATCTTGCGTACGAGATCAAACAACAGCGAGTAAATATCATCAAAGCCGCCCGTAAAAAGAACGATGATGATCAGCGAGGAAAACGCCAGTGGTACGGTGGCAAAAATGAGTCCAGACACCAGAAAGGTAGGGACGATCTTTTTCTCTTCCATCATATAGAGCCGCTGCCACGATGCCTGATCGACAAACACTTGACCAAACCCAATTAACAGCCCGGTAATGATAAAAAAAAGACCCTCGTTGTTGTTGAGCACCAGAAGGTAAGGATGGTAAAGGCGCAGTCCGTTATAGACGTGCTCGACCCCTTTTCCAACGAAAAAGTAGACGGGAATCAGGATGATGGCCGCAAACGTAATGACAATTTGTACGATGGCAAAACGATGGATCGAGCGGATACCTCCGATGCCTGCAAACAGCACACAAAATCCAAAAAAACAGAGCAAGCCGAGCGGGATCGGTAAGCCAAACAAGATGTTCAGCAATACGCCCCCAGCCATTCCCTGGACGAACATCGCTTCAATCGTGGTAATCAAAAGGATGATGATCATCAACCAGTAACCAAAAGGATGCAGCTTGTCCCGCATGTAATCCCCGATGGTCATCCCTTCTGATAACTCACGGCGGACCTTACGCCCAAGCAGTCCAAACATACTGAGGGCAAATGCTCCCATCAAAGCGAAGCCGATCCCGCCAAATATCCCGTATTTGACGAGTGCTTCCGGTGAACCGAAGATCGTGTTTCCGGTCACCCAGCGGGCGAGGATTGAGACGACCCCAAGCCCAATGCCGATCTTTGCTGCACCTACCATGTATTCGCGAAACGATAAGTAGGTCAAGATACATTCCCCTTGTCCCGGTATTCTTTCGGGGTTTTCCCCACTACCTTGCGAAAAATGGTGCTGAAATAGTGTTGGCTGTTGAAGCCAGTCCGCTCGGCAACCGTCGATATGCTCCAATCAGGGTGAGCGATCAGGAACTTCTTCGACATTTGAATGCGGTACTGCATTAAATACTCAGAGAATGAGACGCCTACTTCTTCATGAAAACGGCGGCTCAAATAGGTAGGATTGATATGGACTTCTGCGGCAAGATCAGCCAAATTCAGCTTCTCCGCGAATTTTTGATGAATGATGTTCATCGCATCGGAAATAATTCGGGTGTAAGCGGAGAGGGCAGGGCTCTTCTGATATTTTTTCAGAATGTCGACCAGCTCGCTCTCAATGACGGGCTTCGTGATGTAATCGACGACACCGAGACGGATCGATTGCTTGGCATAATGGAAATCTTGATAAGCCGTGACAATGATGAGCTCGATGTCTTTGTGCTGGGCTCTCAGCTCTTCGCCAAGCACCAGCCCGGATTTCCCCGGAAGATTAATGTCCAGAAAGGCGAGATGAAGAGGAACCTTCTGGCTGATCGCCATGGCTTGACTGCCATCTGCGGCCTTGTAGAATTTCCACAAGGGGAACATGGGCTGAATCAAATACTCGAGTTGGTCCAGCTCCAACGGTTCGTCATCCACGAGTAGTACGTTCATCTTCTCACCTCAGATCGATTTGTTCATACGTACAGGGCCACCTGACAGACACAAGAGTTCCTCCCTCAGATATCGGAGCAAGCTCCAGATGTGCATGATCACCAAAACAAAGGTGGAGCCGCCTGCGGATGTTGTCTAACCCGTGACCGCTCTCCTCATGTGGCTGTTCAGTTTCGATCTCACTTTCATTCTGGAATGCTGTGAGTCCGGAAGAACCGTTGTCGATGACCGTAAGCAGGACATCGTCATCTTTTCGGCTTATGCGGATGTCTAAGGTAGCTTCGCCCATTTTTCGTTCCAATCCATGCTTAAATGCGTTTTCCACGAGCGTTTGCAAGACGAATGGCGGAATCGATGCTTGCAAGAGATCCTCTGCACAATCTAGCTGAATACGGAGCCGATTGCCGAAACGCAGCTTTTGAATCTCCAAATATTGTTCCGTGTACGTAATCTCCCGCGCCAATGAAATCAACGGCTCAGTGGATTTGTATTTAAATTTGAGAAACTGGGAGAGGACTTCGAGCGCTCTCACCAGTTCCTTCGTTCGGTTCAATCGCGCCAGACTCAGAATGACATTTAACGTATTAAACAAGAAGTGAGGCTGGATTTGTTGATTCAACTGATTGTAGAGCGCTTGCTGTAGCTCTTTTTCCAGCTCGATCTTCAGATTCTTGTTTTCTAACAGATCAATCCGCTTCTCGAAAATGAACAGAAACAATAAAGCAATAGCTCCTATGATAGGAGCCAAAATAAACAGTAGAATGAGCAATGTGAAACCTTCGAAGCTTATCATGAGATCCCTTCTGTATGGATAGATTTTGCAGTTACCATCATATCATGCTGCTTCGTTATCGCTTGCGTTTTTAGAAAATTTTAATCTCTTTACGGTAAAGTTCAAAAAGTCGGCTTTTCAGCACCGAGAAAGTGGCGAGAACCTGAAGAAGGAGGAGCGGAGTGTAGGAAACCTACATGAGCACCGGACTTCAAAGGTGAACGCCAGTTTCGATGCCGAATTCGCTTTCAGAATTACTTCGTGATCAAAAGTCGACTTTTTGAACAACCTCTTAGACGATGTGGCAGGCGACTTGGTGTGTGTCGTGCAGGCTGGTCAAGCCAGGTACTTCTGTTTTGCAGCGATCAATCGCATACGGGCAACGCGTATGGAAGCGGCAGCCCTGCGGAGGATTGATGGGAGAAGGTACATCTCCGCGCAGAATGATTCGCTCCTGCTTTTTGTTAACGTCTGGCACCGGGATCGCAGACAAGAGTGCCTGTGTGTAAGGATGCTGCGGGTTGTCGAACAGCGACTTTTTATCCGCGATCTCTACCACTTTACCGAGGTACATCACCATGACGCGATCCGAGATGTGACGAACGACGCCGAGGTCATGGGAGATGAACAAATACGTCAGCTTGAACTGCTTTTGTAACGATTTCAGGAGATTCAGCACTTGAGCCTGAATGGACACGTCGAGTGCCGATACGGCTTCGTCACAAATGATCAGCTTTGGTTGCATCGCGAGGGCACGGGCAATCCCGATCCGTTGGCGTTGTCCACCGCTGAACTCATGCGGGAAACGATCAATTTGATCCGGACGCAAGCCTACATAGCCGAGCAGCTCGATAATGCGCTCGCGGCGTTGATGCGCAGGTACGATATTTTGGATCGCCAACGCTTCCCCGAGAATAGCGGATACAGATTGGCGCGGGTTGAGCGAAGCAAATGGGTCCTGGAAAATGACTTGCAAATGCTTGCGCATGTCGCGCATTTGCTTCTTGGACATCGCCAGCAGATCTTGTCCTTCGAATAATACCGTTCCGCTCGTCGGTTCATCTAGACGGAGGATGGCACGACCGGTAGTGGATTTGCCACAACCGGATTCGCCTACAATACTCAGTGTTTCTCCTTCATGGATCGTGAAGCTGATGTCATCCACGGCTTTTACATGGTTGACGGTACGGCCTAAAATGCCGCCTTTGATCGGGAAGTGCTGCTTGAGATTTTTAACTTCGAGCAGTGGTTTTTTTGTTGGATTCGTTTGTGTCGTCATCATGGTCATACCCCCACTTCCGTAGCAGTCTTGGTGTCGCCGTTCCACTCTGACGTATACATCCAGCAGCGTACTTTGCTTCCGTCTGCATACTCCAAGAGCTCAGGAAGCTTCGTATTGCACAGCTCTGTTGCATGCGGGCAACGTGGAGCGAATCGGCATCCAACTGGCATGTTGAACGGACTTGGAACGTTCCCTTTAATCGCTTGCAGCTCTTCCACGTCCTCATCCAGACGGGGGAGGGAGTTCATCAGCCCTACTGTATAGGGATGGCGTGGATTCGCGAACAGATTTTGTGCAGTCGTGTACTCCACGACTTTTCCTGCGTACATGACCGCAACGCGATCGCATGTTTCAGCAACGACGCCAAGATCGTGAGTAATCATGATGATGCTCATGCCCATTTCGACTTGTAGCTTTTTCATCAGCTCGAGAATCTGAGCCTGAATGGTAACGTCCAAAGCCGTCGTCGGTTCATCCGCGATCAAAATTTCCGGGCGGCAGGCGAGAGCCATCGCGATCATGACGCGTTGGCGCATACCACCAGACAATTCATGTGGCTCTTGAGTCGCGCGTTTTTCCGGGGAAGGAATACCGACCAGACGCAGCATGTCGACTGCTTTGTCCCACGCTTCCCTACGTCCCATGTTTTGGTGCAGACGCAATACCTCTGCGATTTGTTCCCCAACCGAATAAACCGGATTAAGCGAGGTCATTGGTTCTTGGAAAATCATCGAAATCTCGTTGCCGCGGATCGAGCGCATGTCTGACTCGGATTTCTTTGTGAGGTCTTGCCCTTTGAAAAGGATTTCTCCTCCTACAATTTTTCCCGGAGGGCTGGCAATCAAACGCAGGATCGAGAGGGAAGTGATACTTTTTCCACAGCCCGATTCTCCTACCAGACCTAGTGTCTCTCCTCTATTTAGAGAGAAATCAACGCCGTCCACTGCTTTACTGACGCCATCTTCTGTGAAAAAATGCGTTTGCAGATTGCGAACGTCCAGGATGATATCTTGTTGTTCCGGCATGGTGATCCCTCCTTAGTTCAGATCAATTCGTTTATTAAAGTAGCGATACAATACATCGACGAGCAGGTTCACGAACACGAAGATAATGGAAGCGATGAGTACGCCGCCTTGTACGACAGGCAAATCGCGCATGCGGATCGCATCGACGATCAGACGACCCAAGCCGTTGATGGCAAATACTGATTCTACGAGAACCGTACCACCCAAAAGGAAACCGAACTGCAAGCCAACGACGGTAATAATCGGGATCAACGCGTTTTTCAAAGCATGTTTGTAAATGATGACTGTTTCACGCAAGCCTTTTGCTTTCGCAGTGCGGATGTAGTCTTGACGTACGACGTCGAGCATACTGGAGCGAGTCATACGAGCAACGATGGCAGCCCCAGCGGTACCGAGTGTGATCGCTGGCAAAATCATGTGCTTCCAAGTGCCCCAGCCTGCGACCGGGAAGAGTTGCAACTTGACGGAGAACGTGTAGATCAAACTCAAGCCGAGCCAAAAGCTTGGCAAGGATACACCGAGCAAGGCAATAACCATGATCGTGATATCAGCAGCAGAGTATTGCTTGGTAGCAGAGATGATCCCTGCGATCATTCCGAGTACAACCGTTACAAAAATACTGGCAACGGCGAGCTCGATGGTAGCAGGCAGGCGCGCCATGATCTCATCCCACACGGGAAGATTGGAGCGAAGTGATGTACCTAGATCGCCTTGGAACACGTTGGCGACATATTGCACGTATTGAACCATGACCGGCTGATCCAAGCCGAGCTGTGTACGCATTTTTGCAATCGTTTCTTCAGAAGCGCCTTCACCAGCAAGCAATACCGCCGGGTCGCCAGGAACCATTTGCATGATCAAAAACACGACCAGAATGACACCGAGCAGGACGGGAATCATCTGCAGCAGGCGACGGATAATGTAAACAAACATGTAGCATTCCCTCCTATTGTTTCATTCGTGGATCGAGAGCGTCCCTGAGGCCGTCCCCAAAGATGTTGAAGCCGAGAACAAGAGTTGCAATAGCGAAACCAGGGAACATGGCCAGATGCGGAGCGGTAAACAAGAAGTCGCGTCCGTTACTGAGCATGGCGCCCCACTCCGGCAGAGGAGGCTGTGCTCCCAGTCCGAGGAACGAAAGGCCAGCGGCGGAAAGAATCGCGGTAGCTAGGCGCATCGTTGCCTGTACAATAATAGGAGACAAAATGTTTGGAAAAATGTGTCTAAAGATAATCGTGAAGTCATTAGCACCGAGTGAGCGGATCGCATCGATGTATTCCAGCTTTTTCACAGTCAGGGTAGAACCGCGAACAATCCGTGCAAATACAGGGATCGAGAAGATACCGACGGCGACCATGACATTAAAGAGACTCGGCCCTAAAGCACTTACGATGGCCAGAGAAAGCAGGATTCCCGGGAAGGCGAGCAGGACATCGATGATACGGGAGATAACTGTATCTACCCAGCCTCCGTAATAACCGGATAATAATCCGAGAATAATTCCGAAAAATGCACCAATAAAGACGGCGACAAATCCGACGGACATCGAGAGCTGTGTTCCGTATAAAAGACGGCTCATTACATCCCGACCTTTGTCATCGGTACCCATCCAGTGTTCAGCAGATGGTGGCTTCAACTTGTTAACCAAGTCAATCTCATATGGATCGTAGGGAGCGATGAATGGTGCCAACAGGGCAATCGCAATATAAAAAATCACGATACAGCCACCTACCATGGCGAGTTTGTTTTTTCGTAATTTCCTGTAAAAAGTCCGCCATCTGCTAGGGCGTGCAGCCGCTGCTTTCGGCGGAAGAGCTTGATTGGTTGGTGCGATCTCAACCTTCATGGTGTAACCCCTCCTTTGCTTACGTCAAAGTTATCAGAAAAATGTACGAAGTAAAGGCAATTTGAACAAGTCGTAAAAATAGTGAAAATAGACGTAAAGATTGTGCAAATCAAGTCTTCCGGCTTCCTAGATAATGGGGGAGAAAGGAATGGAGAGAGACAAAGAGAGGGTGGATAATGGATGGGCGTTACCTATTGGTTGACCAATGTTCGTTTGGAGACGGGCTACCGTCGGGAAAACGGTGTCGTCACGGGGACAGAGGCATCCTTGTTTCACATTTTGGTAAAAGACGGAAAATTCGCGCGTATTGCACCAGCGACAGAGAAGCTTACAGATGGTATTTTGCAAAAGGATGCAAAAGGCTTATTGGCACTCCCATCTTTCGTAGAGAAGCATGTTCATTTGGACAAGACGCTTCAGGGAGAACCATGGCGGGCCGTCATTCCTGTGTCTACTATCATTGAACGCTGTGAAATTGAAAAACGTACACTGCCGGGATTGCCGACAACTACACAAGAGCGTGCGAAGAATCTGTTGGAGATCCTCTTGTCCTATGGCTCGACACACGTGCGTACACATGTGGACATTTACCCGGAAGTGGGAATCTCCAATTTGGAATCAGTAAAAGCAGCATTAGCAACCTACGCGGATCGAGTAACCCACGAGATCGTGGCATTCCCGCAGCATGGCTTGTTGCGTACAGATGCAAAAGCGCTCTTACGTGAGGCATTGCGTCAAGGCGCGACTCATGTAGGTGGCGTAGACCCAGCTAATGTGGATGGCGATATAGAAGAATCCTTGCACCAAATGATGGAGCTGGCTGTAGAAGCAAACGCAGGTGTGGACTTGCATTTGCATGACCCAGGACATTTGGGAACCTACACAATGAAACGACTGGCTGCAATGACCGTAGACGCTGGCTGGCAAGGTCGCGTAGCAATCAGCCATGCGTTTGCGCTCGGAGACATCCCTGTGCCAGAAGCAGAAGAGATGGCGACGATCCTGCGGGAAGCGGGCATCACGATCATCACCAGCGTACCATTTAGCCGCGTCATTCCACCTGTGCAGCTGTTGCACCAAAATGGCGTAGACGTTGCGGTCGGCTGCGACAACATTTTTGACACGTGGCAACCATATGGAAATGGCGATGTATTGGAGCGCCTCTGGCGACTGGCAGAACGCAATCGTTGGCTGGATGAGTTGTCCCTATCTCAATCGCTACGTTTTATCACAGGTGGCAAAACGACGTTGGATGCCAACGGAACACAGCTGTGGCCTGCACAAGGCGAAGACGCTAGCCTGATCCTCGTGGATGCGACCTGCTCGGCAGAAGCGATCGCGCGCCGTGCAGATCGACACGCAGTATTCTTCAAAGGCAATCTCGCTTCTGGTCAAGTGGATGAAGTGAACGTTTAAGAGGGGTGAAAAGCCGGTGAAATCTTCTCCTTATTGGATCGTCAACGCTCGATTGGAAATCGGGTATGAGTGGGAAGAAGGCGTGATCAGTGGAACGCGGACAGAGCTGTGCGATTTGCTCATTGAGCATGGAAAAATCACACGCATTGTCCCTTCTAGTGAAATTTTGGAGGATGGGCTGCCTAAAAAGGACGCGAAGGGCTTACTGATCTTGCCGTCTATGGCCGAGAAGCACATTCATCTGGAAAAAACGTATTACGGCGGCCCATGGAAGGCAACGACTCCCGTAAAAAACTTGTTCGAACGCCACACTGAGGACAGAGGGCTGTTGCCGTTGTATCTCAAACAGGCTCAGACAGGAGCAGAAAATATTCTCTCGCTGCTGGTGGAAACAGGGGTTACGCATGTAAGAACGCATTGTCATGTGGACCCACAGGTTGGTCTTGGGTTTTTGGAAGGAATGAAGAGTGCGTTTGAGACGTTTGCAGACCGTGTCTCCCACGAAATCGTTGCTTTCCCGCATTATGGCATGCTGCGTACACAAGCGCGCGACATGGTACGTGAGGCACTGCGTCAAGGAGCCACTCATGTAGGCGGCGTCGATCCAGGTGGAGTAGACGGCGACATCGAGCGTTCTCTGCAAACGATGCTAGAGCTGGCAGTCGAAGCGGATGCCGACATTGACATGCATTTGCATGATCCGGGGCATCTCGGAGTATTTACGATGAAGCGCCTTGCTACTCTGACTGAAGAGGCAGGCTGGCAAGGACGTGTCACGATTAGCCACGCGATGGGATTAGGCGATGTTTCACAGGAGGAAGCCAGAGAGATGGCGCAACGTCTCGCCTCCCTTGGTATCTCCATTGCATCGACAGTGCCGATCAATCGCCCGACCATTCCGATTCCGTTGCTGCATCAAGAAGGCGTAGCGGTCATGCTCGGCAACGATAGCTTGACAGACAACTGGACACCCTTTGGCAGCGGAGACTTGTTGGAAAAAGCAGGACGACTGGCTGAACGCTTCCGCTTGACGGATGAAAGATCGTTAGGCGTAGCACTCGGCTTTGTGACAGAAGGGCGGATCACTCTCGACGAAACCGGGAATCGCCTGTGGCCATTGGCTGGAGATGAGGCGAGCCTGATGGCGGTCGAAGCGACATGTTCAGCAGAAGCTGTTGCGAGACGTGCGAAGCGCAAGGTCGTTCTTTTCCAAGGTAACCGGGTAGCAGGTGAGTGGTAGTACTACTTTTAAATAGAAAGGATGTCATGGATAGATGTCTACAGCCTATTGGATTACCAACGTCCGCTTGGAGAGCGGATACCGCAAAGAAAATGACAAGGTGGTTGCTACAGATACTGAAGTGGCGCATCTATTAATAGAAGACGGACGAATTGCACAGATCGTGAGTGGAGCTGCTCCACAAACCGAGCTGCCAACGAAGGATGCCAGCGGTTTGTTGGCACTGCCGTCATTTAGGGATATGCACATCCATATCGATAAAACGTACTATGGCGGTCCTTGGAAAGCCGTGACACCAGTAAAAAACATCTTGGGTCGACTGGAAGAAGAGAGCCAGCTCATGCCGAAGCTGTTGCCAACAGCACAAGAGCGCGCGGAAAAAATGCTGGAATTGCTGCTGTCCGCAGGCTCCACCCATATTCGCTCCCATTGTAATATCGATCCGTACATCGGACTTAAAAACCTGGAAGCGACCATGGCTGCACTGGAGACCTTTAGCGGCAGATTACAGTGCGAGGTCGTTGCCTTCCCACAGCAAGGTCTTCTGCGAAGCAACCAAGTGGAGAACATCCGTCAAGCCTTGAAGATGGGCGCGACCTACGTTGGTGGTGTAGACCCGGCGACAGTGGATCAAAACATCGAGAAATCGCTCGCTACCATTTTTGAGCTGGCAGTCGAAGCGAATGCACCAATCGACGTTCATTTGCATGACCCAGATCATCTCGGGGTGTTTACATTCAAGCGTTTGGCTAAAATGACCGAAGAAGCAGGGTGGCAAGGTCGCGTTACCATCAGCCATGCCAACTCCCTTGCTGACATCAGCCTGGAAGAAGCAGGTGACGTTGCTGAAATGCTTGCTGGCTTGGGCATTTCGATCACTTCCACTGTACCAGTGAACAGAGGGACGATTCCCATTCCATTGCTGCATGAAAAAGGTGTCTCCGTCTCTCTCGGAGACGACAGTATTACCGATCACTGGTCGCCATTTGGACAAGGTGACAGCTTGGAAAAAGCAGGTCGCTTGGCAGAGCGCTTCCGCATGCAGGATGAGCGTTCCCTGTCCCAAGCACTGGGCTTCATTACAGGCGGGAAAACGCCGCTGGATAAAGAGGGCAATCGTATGTGGCCAAATGTTGGCGACGAGGCGGATATCGTATTCGTTCATGCATCCTCGGCAGCAGAAGCAGTTGCACGCCGTGCGAAGCGTCAAGCAGTGATGTTCCGCGGGAATGTCGTTTCTGGGGCTTTGTAAAATCGAAAATGAAATAAGAAAAAAGGCAGAACCACAGGGTTTTGCCTTTTTCTTTTTGTAAGTGGCAATAGCGGCCAAAACGCGGGTATTTATTTTCGTTTATATTAGTTTATTCCAATTTTACTAAACAATAGTTTTTGTTTGAGTTACTATTAACAAAACTTGCATTTTTCAGATATATTTTCGGGGGTGTCATTTTGTCGTTCATTGCAGAGACAAAAAACATAGAACGCACGTTTGGTAGAGGGGCAACTGCCGTCAGAGCGCTTGCGGGCATAAAAATGCGCGTAGAATCAGGGCGATTGCTCGTACTAAAAGGCAGATCAGGATCAGGAAAAACGACTCTATTAAACCTTTTGGGTGGTCTCGATCGTCCGACGGTAGGAAGCGTGTACTTTCAGGGACGAGAAATCGGCCAGCTATCGGATCATGAGCGAACGAGGATCAGGCGAAAGAACATGGGCTTTATTTTCCAGTCGTTTGGCTTGCTTCCGCTGATGTCAGCCGCTGAAAACGTCGAGTTTGGACTCCGCCTGTCAGGGGTGCCTGCTGCCGAATGGAGGGAGCGTGTTCGCGAATCGCTGGATATCGTAGGGTTGTCCAAACGGGCGCATCATCGGCCGTTTGAGATGTCCGGTGGAGAACAGCAACGCTGTGCGATTGCCAGAGCTGTTGCGAACAGGCCAACACTACTATTGGCGGATGAGCCGACAGCTGAGCTAGATAGTAAAACGGGTCTGCAAATTAGCCGTTTGTTTCGCCAACTGGTCGATGAAGGTGCTATGAGCATTGTCATGACGACACATGATCCTGGTGTAATGGAGGTGGCGGACGATGTCTATGAATTGGAGGACGGTCGTATCAAGGAATAGCAAAATAAAATGGGCGTACTTGAGCGTTTTCCTTTTGTTGACGGGCTGTTCCCTATTCCCTAAGGAAGAGGAGGTTCTGGCTCCGCCATTAGTGGAGCCGTCGCCTATCAAATACGAGGTGGCAGAAGTTTTACAAGGGACGATCGTAAAAAGTGTGAAAGGAAACGCCTCCTTTACAACCGTGAAAACGGCGGAGCTCTCTTTCCCAGAGACGAAGGGACTGCGGCTGAAGTCGTTCTCTGTCCAAGGCGGCGATCAGGTGAAAAAAGGACAGGTACTTGCTGAATTGGATGCGGCTGAAATGGAGAGATCGATCGAGTCGGCCCGGTATGAAGTGGAGAAGGCAAAGCTGGAGCTGCTTGAAGCCCAGCAGGATAATCACTACGAAGTCGAATCCGCCAAGCTGGATGTTTTGAAGGCAGAGATGAACGCCAAGGTAGACGAGACCAAGCTAGCCAAGATCGAATTAGAAAAGGCTCAGCTAGACTTGGCGAAATTGCAGGATCCCAAGAAGCGGCAGTACGTGGTGGAGCGTGCCAGACTAAACGTGAAGCAAAAAGAGATGGACCTGAAGAACCTGCAACAGCGTTGGGCCGAAACCAAGCTGATCTCGCCCTTTGACGGCATCGTGCTTTTTACAAGCAACGAACAGGTGGGAGATGAGGTGGAAGCGCATCAAAAGTTGGTAACGATAGGCGATCCGACCAAGCTGTTCGTGGTGTATACCGCTCCCGAGAAAGAGGCGCTGCAAGATGTTAGGGAAGGGATGAAAGTCATTCTCTCGGGCAAAGACGGCGAAAAAGGCGAGGGGACCGTTGTTCAGACACCCCTGCATGTCCCATCCAATTTACCAGAGGATTTGACGAAGCTGTATCAGAGAAGTCTACTCATTACACCGAAAATCCCTCCAAAGGGCTTGGAGATCGGGACAGGAGTCAGTATTGAAGTGATTGTGGACAAGCAGGATCAGACGCTTTTTATACCGAGAAAAGCACTTCATGAATTATCAGGTAGGAAGTACGTTCGGGTGCTCGACGGGAATAGCAAGAAGGAAGTGGACGTGGAGACTGGTATCATCACCCAGAGGGAGGTTGAGATTCGCAAAGGTCTATCGGCAGGCCAACTGGTTATTTTGGAATAGGGGGACAATTTCGTGGCGATGCTGCAAATGATCTTGCGGAAAATGATGAATAACCGCTGGCTGGTCGGCAGTCTGTTGATCGGGCTGGTCGTCGCTGTCGGATTGGTATCGAGTATACCCGCATTCACGTCAGGGGTACTCCAACGCATGTTGACCAAGGATATGGAGGAATACCAGAAGAATGTGAACCGCTTCCCTGGTGGCTTACTGATCGGGGTCAATCAAAACAAACTGGGAAAGAATGGGGCGGCTCTTGTAGACGAAATGACCGCTCATCTGCAAAACGAAGTAATCGCTCAACTGGATGTCCCGGTGTATGCAGAAGTGACCGTTTTGCGGACCATTCCGTTTAATGCCATTCAAGAAAACATACAGCCGAAGAGCCCGGTCAGTTCCGACAGTTCGCGGATCTATTCGCTGAGCGGACTTGCGCAGCATATGACGCTTGTCGACGGTCGCCTGCCTGCTGCAACCCCCGTTGATGGCGTGTACGAAGCGCTGGTAACGGAAAAAGCGTTAAAGGACCGCCGGATGGTGCTAGGCAGCTTGTATGAGCTGACCACGATCCAGGTAGAAGGACTCAAGGTGCGAATCAAGCCAGTCGGTGTTTTCAAGGAAAAAGAGGGGAACGATCCTTATTGGTTTGCTTCGACCAGTGAATACTCCAGTGGCTTCGTATTGGATGAACGGCTTTTTCAGAGTGTGTTTTTGGAAGAGAAAAATCTGGTCATTTCAACCCAGATGTATACGGCCTTTCACTATCAATCATTTCGGATCAGCGATACAGAGAAGCTGAATTCATTGGTGGCCGGAATCGAAGGGAAGCTGCAACAGCATGGATTGAAAAAAGCGGAAATCGACGTTCAGTTTCCGGCGGCTAGTCTTGTGGGCAAGTACAATGAGCAAGAGAAGCAATTCAAAACCATTCTCTGGTCTCTCTACATCCCCATTTTCATTATGCTGGGCCTTTATCTCGTGATGGTTTCGGGATTAATTGTGGAAAGGCAACGAACGGAAATCGCAGTGCTGGGCAGCAGGGGAGCCAGCAGAATGCAGATTTTTTCTATTTATTTTATGGAGATCGCCATTCTTGGGTTATGCGCCTTCTTGATCGGTCCCTTTGTGGGGATTCAGCTTAGTAAGATACTTGGCGTCTCGAATGGATTTCTCGAATTTGTCGATCGCAAAGGTTTAGATGTCACGATCAGTCCGGAAGTATTCGTGTATGCTGCGTGGATGGTGGTTGCTTGTATCACACTTGTTTTGATTTCTGTGTTTCTGGCAACCAGGCAAAATATCGTCACGCACAAACAAAACATGGCGAGAATGAGTGGATCCGCCATTTGGCACCGGCTGTTTTTCGACGTATTGCTGCTTGCGGTCTCGTGGTATGGATGGTATTCCTATCAAAACGCCGCTGAAACCGCAGCAAAAACGAGCGAAGGAGCTACGGCGATCTCGATCGATTTCCTTCTCTTTTTTGTGCCCGTTCTGTTTTCGCTCGGTCTTGGCCTGCTGCTTCTCCGTTTGTACCCGTGGCTCCTGCGTCTGATGTCTTGGGCAGGACGCTCCTTTTTCCCGCTTTCTCTACATACGACGCTGGTTCAGGTGGGGAGAGCTCCACGGCAGTATCATTTTCTCATGCTGTTTGTGACGATTACGGTCGCAGTAGGAATGTTCAGTGCAAGCATGGCACGGACGATCAATCAAAATGCAGAGGAGAGAATCCGTTACCAGATCGGCACGGATATTCGTTTGAAGGCAGAGTGGCAGAGCGACAAACCGGAAGTAACGGTCTATCGGGGAGGAAGGAATGCGGAAGAAGGTGAGGAAGCAGAAGTGGAACAAGCGCCTGCTGCTCCTCCCGTTCAGTATGTAGAGCCGGATTTCGAAGTGTACAGTCGACTGCCTGAAGTTGAGCATGCAACAAAAGTCTTTGTGAACGGCCTGGCGGAGGCTTCTTTTCAGGGCGATCCTGTGAAGGACATCACCTTGATGGGGATCGACCCCAAAGAGTTTGCAAAGACCGCTTGGATGAAGTCTGACTTGCTCCCGCATCACTTCCACGATTATTTGAATTTGATAGCAAAAGAACCGCGTGCCCTATTGCTGTCTCGCAGCCTCGCTGACAAGCTGCACGTGGTGGAGGGACAAACCATTCTGCTCGGTTGGGGGGATTCTCGCAGGGTTGAAATGATTGTGTATGCCATCGTGGATTACTGGCCGGGATGGAATCCTACGTCTGTAAAAAGCACATACGGAAGCAGAATGGAAGAGCAGTATTTGGCAGTCGCCAATCTCCCGTTCGTACAAGACAAGATTCGCATGGAGCCGTATGAGGTTTGGATCAAAATGAAAGAGGGCTCGTCTTCTGAAGCGCTTTACAAGGGTCTGGCACAAGAGGGAGTCAAGCTCGCCATGCTGAATAATGCCAGACAGCAAGTCATCCAGATGAAAAACAACGCATTTTATTTGGGGCTGAACGGATCGCTGACGCTCGGATTCCTGCTTTCCATGCTGGTCACCTTTATCGGCTACGTGTTGTACTGGGTGCTTACACTAGGAGCCAGAAAATTGCAATACGGCGTGTTCCGCGCGATGGGAATGCCATTCAGACAGCTTCTTGCCATACTCGCGTGGGAGCAGCTCTTGACGTTTGGCGTCGCTTTTGCAATGGGAATGACAGCGGGCAAGCTGGCAAATAGCCTGTTTTTGCCTGCACTCAGTCTCTATTTGCATGCCGATAAGCAAGTTCCTCCCTTTACTGTTATTTCGATGCCGCAAGATGAACAAATCATTTATACGTTCATTGCTGTGACACTAGTTATCGGAATCGGGGTCGTCGGTATTCTGCTGTCACGGATGCAGATCCATCAAGCCGTAAAGCTGGGGGAGGACTAATCAAATGATCGTATGCGAAAATTTGGTGAAAATCTACAAGGCAAATGATCTGGAAGTGGTGGCGCTGCAAGGGTTGGATTTGCGTGTAGAGGCTGGAGAGCTAATGGGGATCATCGGGAATAGCGGCAGCGGAAAATCAACGCTTCTGAACATGCTAGGAGGGCTGGACCGTCCCTCGGCAGGAAAACTTTCCGTCGCGGGAGCTGATTTATTTCGATTGACGACTTCCGAGCTGGTTCAGTATCGTTTGCAGACTGTAGGCTTTGTTTGGCAGAACAACGCACGCAATCTGATCCCTTATCTATCTGCTCTGCAAAATGTGGAGATGCCAATGCTTTTGCGGGGCAAGCGAAAAAGGGAGCGGGCCCACGAGTTGTTGGAACTGGTGGGGCTGGGCCACCGAAAAAAGAACAAGCTGAGCGAACTTTCCGGCGGGGAGCAACAGCGGGTAGCCATCGCGATCGCGTTGGCGAACGAGCCCAAACTACTTTTGGCAGATGAGCCGACTGGCAGTGTAGACACTCGAACGGCAGCTATCATTCTGGATTTGTTTCAAGAGCTGAACCGATCGTTTGGGCTAACCGTCGTCATCGTGACTCATGACTTGGAGCTGGCGCGCAATGTGGATCGCGTCGTAGCAATTAGGGATGGGAAAACGTCCAGCGAGTTGTTGCGGCGAAAAGGAACGGAAGAAAACACTTCCGAGTCTTCGGATGAGTCAGCTAACGAGGACACTCATGAGGAATTGGCGGTGCTTGATCAGGTGGGGAGGCTGCAGATCCCAATGGAGTACCTCCAGGCGATTCAGGCGGACGGCAAGCTCCGAATCGAGCTGGAAAAAGATCGCATCATCCTGACGACGCCTGTATCCTCTATCAAAACAGACACGCAAATGTGACGTGTCTGTTTTTTTGTTCATTTGCCTGCAACTAAAATGCATGGCACCAGCATAAAGGATCATCTCCCCCACAATGAGGGCAACAACCTCCTGTATATCGAAGCCGAATTTGATCTGAATGTAGCACACCATAGTCGGTAATCGGTTCGACGCCCGGGATTGGTTCGTCTGGGATCTCGCGCACTTTCATGTCCGACCACTTGCCGCTCCAGGAACATATACTGCACGTTAATCTCTCAGCTGTAGGGTGCAACGCATTCTCGATGACGATCATACATTCTTGACTGTTGGTATTACAAGTAGGACAATCGTGAAGTTTCATGATTCATCACCTCTCATCAACGTAATTACATCCCCAAAATAATCGACAACAACCTCACGGAATTCTTGAGCGGCTCGCGAAATGTACCGACTCCTGTGCCATAATAATGCGATTTCCCGTACCAATTCGTGATTTTCTACTTGGAGATACTTGATTTGTTCACGAGAATCTCTTGCTGTGCTTGGTATGAAGGCTATGCCAATCTCTGCTTCCACCAGCTGGATTAGCCTTGCGGGTTCATCTCCCTCATACACATATGTAGGTGCGAATCCAGCTGACTTGCATATAGCGTCTACGAAATCGCGTGTACCGTACCCTTTCTTTACACCGACAAACGATTCATCCTTCAGCTCTGTCAAAGATACGATACTTCGGTCTGCTAGTCGATGCCCCCTTGGAACAGCTACGAGGATAGGGTCAATGAAGACGATTTGACATTCAATGTCATCGTCTTGTATAGGAGGGGAGGACAAGCAAAAATCGACCTCTCCTCTATGAAGAAGCGTAACCATTTCCTGCGTGGTGAGCATTTGTACATGGAATTGGATATCGGGCCGCTTTTTCCGAAACTCGCGAAGGATATTGGGCAGCGTGCTTGCAGTTGTCACCGCCAATTCAAGTGTGCCATGTTCCGGGTTGGACAAATCGCTAAGCTCTAGCTTCCCCTGTTCTAATTCAAATAAAGCTCTTTCCACACGGCAAAGGAATTTGCTTCCGAACTCATTCAGACGTAGCTTTCTCCCTTTTCGATCAAAGAGCGGGACTCCCAGATCCTCCTCTAATCGTTGAATCGTTTTGCTTAGAGACGACTGGGTCACATGCAGACTTCTCGCAGCTTCGGTCATATGCTCCATACGAGCTACCGTAAGAAAGTATTGCAGTTGAAGAAGTTCCATGTAGCTCCTCCATTCATTCCTTTCAATCCATGAAATCATAACATGAAATGCGTTGGAGTAAATGTTTGATTTCCAGTACGATATCATCAAAACGCTTTAAGGGGGGATGAAAATGGGGACTCACAACAGGTGGTTGATGATTTCCGTTGGACTGGGGATATTATTGAACCCATTAAATTCTTCGATGATTTCTGTTGCGATTGCAAGGCTGCAAAATGTGTACCGTCTTGACTTCACTGTTGTTTCGTGGATTATTTTCTCGTTTTACATTGCGAGTGCGATCGCTCAGCCTGTCATGGGAAAGGCAAGCGATTTGTTCGGCCGTAAGAAGATATTTCTTACCGGGCTTGTCGTATCTTTCGTTGCTTCATCATTGGCTCCATTATCACCAAGCTTTGGGTGGCTCATTGTGTTCCGAATTGTGCAATCGATCGGAACAAGCATGATGGTTGCGGTTGGAATGGCCATTGTACGAATCCATATTACGGAGAAACAAGCGACTGCGCTTTCCGTACTGTCCATATTCCTATCCGGAGCAGCAGCAATTGGACCTTTTATCGGCGGGGTATTGATTCATTATTGGGATTGGTCTGCTATCTTTCTCATTAATATTCCGTTCGTGGTGGCGAGCTTACTGTTAGCCTGGAAGATGATTCCAAAGAATGAATCGACAGCATCTGTTGCACATAACATGTCCTTTCGAAAATGGTTGGAGCTGATTGATGCAACAGGGATCATGCTCTTCGCAGTGGGTCTGGTTGCACTGCTCGTTGGATTACTGTCAGCAAAATCATCGGGGCATGTCACATGGTGGCATATCATGGTTGGAGGGATCGGCCTCGTTACACTGGGGGCTTTCGTACGACATGAGTTAAAAACGACGTCTCCGTTTATTCCTCTACGGACATTCGCCAAGTATCCTGCGATGACGTGGGTCAATATTGAATTCATGCTTGTTAACGTCCTTTTTTATTCGCTCTTTTTCGGGCTTCCGTCCTACTTGCAAATGGTTCGTCATGTCAGCGAGTTCCATACAGGAATGCTCATGCTCAGCTTAGGTTTATGCTCACTCGTTGTGTCTCCAATAGCAGGAAGATGGATTGATCAATCAGGACCTCGGCCGGCATTGTTCGCATCCGCCATGCTTATGACATTTGGGTCATTGTGGCTCGTGACGTTCAATCAAGATTCACATGTGATCAGTGTGTGTGTGGCGTTAGCAGCATTCGGTATTAGCAACGGGTTAAACAATGTCGGAATGCAAGCAACCTTGTTCAAAAGTTCTCCAAAAGAAATCATCGGAGTAGCATCCGGATTATTTAATACATCCAGATACCTGGGAACCATTCTCTCCTCGTTGTTGATAAGCATTGTAATGGGAGATAAGTTTAGCGCCGAGGGTTTGCAAGCGCTTGGCATTATCCTCACGACAATCTCATTGTCTTTGGTACTTAGAAGTTGGCGACGGGAATCAAGGCAAGCGGGGGAGTCGTAGATTCACACATCCCTATTCAAAATCGCAGGCATGGTTCATAACAAATTGTTTGAATTTTTCAGTGGCAGGTGATAAATATCTCCCTTCTACCCAAGCAATTCCAATTGTCCGTTGGCACTTCGGGCTTTTGACAGGGATTTGTGTGATCTTACTCTGGTCCGTGCCCTTTAAATTGGGCAAAAGGGAGATTCCTAGCCCAGCAGCGACCAGTCCTGCAACGGTGTCTGCTTCTTCTCCTTCAAATGTAATCGGAGGTGTAATGCCAGCTTCTTGAAATAATTGCTCGACGGTGATACGAAGGGAGTACCCTTCTTTTAAATGAATAAATGCTTCATCTGCAATCTCTTTCAAAGTAATCGAGGGACGATTTGCATATTTGTGGTCTTTGGGGACAATTACAAAAAGTTCTTCATTCCAAAGCGGCTTCCATACAAAGGGAGATTTCATATCCATAGGAGCAAGTAGACAAAGATCAAATTCTCCTCCTTGTAACTGATTCATAAGCGTATGGGAGGGACCTTGTCCGAGCCGAAAATGAACGTTTGGGTAGTGGGAGCGAAAAGAAGCTAGTAAATCAGGTATACGACTCGTACTTAACGTGTGCAGAAATCCAAGTGACACTTCTCCCTTATCTGGATCAAGTAAATCCATGATCTCTTGTTTTCCTTCTTGAAATTCCTTCATCATATTTTCGACTCGCTTTAAAAAGATCTGACCATATTTATTGAGCCGAATAGATCGTCCCTGACGGTCAAACAGGGGCACGCCTATTTCATCCTCAAATCGGGCAATCGAACGACTAAGGGCAGACTGCGAAATCGAGAGAGCTTCGGCAGCATGTGTCACGTGTTGGATTCTTGCCAGGGTTTGAAAATATTCGAACTGTTGCCATTCCATTCGAAAGCACCACTTTCTGTTCGGATTTTTCATTACATAAATGCATGGAAAACATGATTATAATGAATTATACATCATAGATAAATGGTGATACCATGAAACCATAATCATCCTGAAATGATATGGTGATCACATGATACAACAAGGCACGCCACTCTTCCGCAAAACCAGCTTTGCTTTTTTTGCTGCTGGTTTCAATACGTTTGCTATTCTTTACTGCGTACAGCCTTTAATGCCGGAATTTTCAAAAGAATTTTCGGTTAGTCCAACGACAGCAAGCTTTTCCCTCTCCATTACAACGATGGTTCTTGCCATCAGTATGCTCATTTTTGGGTCGCTGTCAGAAGTATGGGGACGCAAGCCAATCATGATCGTTTCCATGCTCGCTTCGTCTGTGTTTTGTATTCTCACAGCATTTAGTTCGAATTTTCATGTTCTGCTAGTATTGCGAACGATTGAAGGAATTTCATTGGCCGGTTTACCCTCCATCGCAATGGCCTATCTCGGAGAAGAAATCGAATCCAAAAGTTTGGGAGCCGCTATGGGTCTCTATATATGCGGCAATTCCATTGGGGCTGTGTTTGGCCGGGTTTTCTCTGGAATGATGAGTGACTACTTCGGCTGGCAGATCGCAATAGGGGGGATTGGTCTCATCAGTTTGGCTGCCACACTGATTTTTTGGAACGCCTTACCACCATCACAAAATTTCAAAGCACGCCCATTCGTCATTAGAAAGTTAGGTCTGTCTTTAATGGACCATCTAAAGGCTCCAAGTCTCATTTGTTTATTTGTCATCGGCTTTATACTTTTAGGGAGTAATGTAGCGCTGTTCAATTACATCGCTTATGTATTGCTCGAAAAGCCCTATTCACTCAGCCAAACATTTATAAGTTGGACATTTTTAATTATGATCATCGGAATGTTCAGCTCTGTCTGGATAGGAAAATTAATAGATCGTCATGGTAAGCAAAAGCTATTATTCATAAGCTTGATTCTCGCATTGATCGGCGTCTGCTTGACGTGGGAAGCGAATCTCATTCTAAAAATAGGAGGACTTGGATTTTTTACTTTTGGATTTTTTGGAGCTCATGCCGTTGCAAGCAGCTGGGTAGGACAGCTTGCTTTACAGAACAAAGCACAGGCCTCTTCCTTGTACTTATTTTTCTACTATACGGGCTCAAGTGTAGGAGGAACAATCGGAGGATTGTTTTGGTCCGCATACGGATGGGGAGGCGTCATCAGCATGAATGTCGGCTTTCTCCTGGTTGGCTTCATACTTTGGGCGTGCGTCTCAAAAATGGTACAGAACGCGAAGAAAGTGACGAAAATAGCCTAGACTTGTGTCCCGAAATAAAGAAACGGAAAAACTCAGTATCGTTTTTGTGATACGAAGTCTTTCCGTTTCTTTATATGTCAAACGATTAGCCAATTGCCAGCGCCAATAAGACGGCGAAAGCACCACCTGCAAGTGAGCCAGCGACATTGACGGCATCGTTGTTCCAACCAGTGCGGCCGCGGATTCGCACGGCTGGTTTGCCGCAGTGACGAGCCTGCTCGATTTCACGACCGCAAGCGCCGCAACGGTACATTTGCTGCCATGTCGCACCGATCCACGAATCAACCAGTGACCCTACCATGCCCGCCAGTCCTGCTATGCCGATCCAGGCTGCCAGTCTAAGGGCAGGTGTGATCACATCCGGCGCGGGTTGCCCGGGAATTGCAAGCAGCAACCACGCTACAACGCCGATAAATAGTCCACCAGCCAGCGAAGCCCCCATGCCCAGGCCAGAAATGCCGCCAGAAGTGCCGGGCGGAACACGCTGACCCGTCTTGATCGATCGCGGAGGCTTCCGGCTTAAGCCGCCGATTTCTGTCGCCCATGTATCGGCTGTGACCGCCGCCATCACGCCGAGGAACGCGTACCACCATAGCGGATGCGGCCACGCCCAATTTGCTACACAAAACAGGAGCCCGAGCCCGCCGTTTGCGAGCACCTGGCCAGCATCGCGTCTCCCTGTTTTCTCATAACCGCGCTCGGCCTCTTGCTTTTTATGCTTTTTCCACTTGGACAATAAGGTGGACGAGACAAAAAAAGCGATGAGGGAGCCGAACCAGATAGGGCTTCCGAGTGCGTACATCATGGTGCCCAGTATCACTGCCGCCAAAAAGCCGGAACCAGCCAGCGACCGTTTTACATAAGCCGCTCCGGCAATCCCGGCGCTGCATGCCAGACCGATTAACCACTCCACAGTTTTCCGCCCCCTTTTCTTTGAACTATTATACCTCAACGCAGCAGGCAAGATGAGCGGTTGAATAACGGATGTGGGAAAAAGGTTAATTGGGTACACAGAAGAAATAGTAAATACGAATGGCAAGATTGAAAGCATAGCGAGTGACGAGGAGGACGTACGAGGAGTGTTAAAAAGTGCAAAAAGTTGGGCATAGATAGACGTGTTGTATGAACGGGTATCTTATTAAAGAAAGGATGATTTGGTATGAAGACTTCTCTCAAAGAGAATGCGGTGTCGTTTTTGCAACTGGTAGCGTCGGGGAATGTGCGAGAAGCATACCAAAGATACACTGGTCCGAATTTCCGCCACCATAATCCCTTTTTCCGTGGCGATGCTCATTCTCTTATGCTCGCAATGGAAGAGAACGCCGCAAAGAATCCTCATAAGACTCTCGAAGTGAAACGTGCCATCGAAGAGGGGGAGATCGTTGCGGTTCATTCCCATGTGAAGCAAAACCAAGAGGATCTTGGGGGAGCTGTGGTCCATATCTTCCGTTTTCATAACGACCAAATCATTGAATTGTGGGATGTAGGCCAGCCCATACCGGATGATTCCCCCAATGAGAATGGAATGTTCTAAAGTCAGGATATGGTTGTTGAGCGAACGGGCATCGATCGTTTCATAAACACAAAGAATGGCAGCCAGTGCATTTGGCTGCCGTTTGTTTAACCAAAGATGGTCATTTCCTTAAGATTGATATCTAACACTTCCATCTTCACCATACCGCCAAGATGATGTGGCACTAAATCAGACAATTCTTTTAGCGCCATAAGGAATTCATCGCTTCTTGTTTCATCTATTAATTCAATACAGAGGAATGCATTATTCGTATTTTCTGTTAGCATCGTCCGCTGAGCTTCACGCCAATTCCAGCATCTGCAGATGGCACCGTCATCATCTTTATAAACAATTTCCCCTTCATATGGCGAAGCATTTTCATCCTGTCCCAATGGGATAAACGGTTCGTTACCGTTTGCTTGTGTTAGCCGAATATCGCCTACAAAAGTATCGATATCTTCTCCACCACACGGAAGCCCATAACGCAATGAAATGGAATTATAGATGTCAACAAGCGGGTTTATTGTTCCGATCGGATTGCCATTTTTCACTCTTTTTAATAAAGCTTCAATGGAACACCTTGCCCCTTTCTTAGTCTTGAATTTCTGAAAAGCTTCTCGCCAAACGGAAATGACAGGATTACTACTGAATTCCTCTAGACGTAAGAATTTATGCGCTTCTTTCTCTGCCTCCTGCAGCAGCTTCTCGTATTTTTCAACGTCCCTAATTGAATTATCAATTCCTTGGCAAATCACGATGCCTATTTTTGCATGCGGAAATAACGACCAAAAATCATCTTCAATGATAAATCTAGTCATAACCTATCTCTCCGTTTCATTTCACTTATTATGTTTTGGAGGGGCCTTTGGAATTTCGGAAGCCGTTCTATAGGCTGATCATTTAAATAACTCTTTCCGTTGCTCACGCATCCACTGAGCAACCTGAATTTCCCCTTGATCACTTGATTTTTCAAGCTCTGCCACAATCGATTGATAATCGGTGTTGTTGCGATTTTGGCTCATTTTGGCTGCCCCTTGAAAAGAGGTGATTTCAATCTCAAAACCAACGATTCCTTTCATTTCTCTCTCAAGCAACTCAGGATTGAAGGTCTCCCAGAGCCGACCATTTTCTCGGTCAGATTCATAGTGTGTAAGCATAGAATCCAAAGCCGATTTCAGTTCATCCTTCGTGAGGATACGTGCTGTCCCATACGCATGTACAGCGAGATAGTCCCATGTGGGAACTTGTTCACTCTCATACCAGCTTGACGAAATGTAAGCGTGCGGTCCTTGAAAAATAAGCAAAACTTCTCTATTGTTATCCAACGTTTTCTTCTGCGTGTTTCCGTATGCGATGTGCCCAGTCGCATAGATTTTCCCTTCCTCTTCACGAATTTCCAACGGAATATGCGTAGCCAACGGGCGATGTTCATCAACCGTAATCAATAGGGCAAACGGGTTAGACTTCATCATTTGAACTGCCTCGTCATGATCCATCCGATATTGCTTAGGAATGTACACAGTAACCACCCTTTCAACTTGTTCTTGAACCAAGAGTATGATACAAACTGACATAAAAAAAGATACAATAACAAACAAATATACATGTCAGAAGGGGTGCAAATGAAAAATACCATTTTTACATTCAAAGATAACTCTCCTAAATACAAACAAATATACGAGAAATTTAAATTATTTATTGAACAAGGCGACATTAAGGCGGATGAGCCATTGCCCTCCATTCGTCAACTTGCAGATTCCTTACATGTAAGCCGTAATACAACATTAATGGCGTATGAACAACTTGTTGCTGAAGGGTATATTCGTGGAGAAGGCCGCAAGGGTTATTTTGTGAATGAGTTAGAGCCCGTTTTATTTCTAGAGGCCCGCAGCTCTTCTACTCACAAGCATGCAGAGCCGGTACCACCTGTTCGCATTGATTTTCGCGCAGACATCGTCGATCAAGCGCATTTCCCTTTAAAAACATGGCGGAGGATTTCGAATCAAGTATTAACGGCAAAGGACAGCTTTCGGTATGGGGAGCCTTTTGGTGAATGGAGCCTACGTGAGCAAATCGCAGCATATTTACTCCAGTCTCGTGGAGTGAGAACAGAACCAGATGCCATCATTATCGGGAGTAGTACCCAACAAATGCTTGTGTATCTTGGTCTTGTTCTGAAACATGATTTTCCTAGCATCATTGTGGAGGACCCTGGTTATGATGGCGCTAGAAATGCTTTTCAATTGAACGGTTTTACACTGGAAACGTTACCCGTTTATGAGACAGGTGCTGATTTTTCATACTTGGAACATATGAAATCACGATTGATATATGTGGCGCCGTCCCATCACAGTCCATATGGGGTAAGCATGCCCATTCAACAAAGGCATACACTCATCCATTGGGCAAAAAATAGGCAAGGCTATATTATCGAAGACGATTATGATAGTGAATATCGCTATACCCAACAACCATTTCCGGCTCTCGCTTCCATCGATTCAACGAGAGTTATTTATCTCGGAAATTTCTCGAAGTGCTTTCTGCCAGGAATTCGTTTAAGTTATATGGTGTTACCACAGCCACTTATCAACTGTTATAAAAATCAATTCGCACATTTCGAGAGTACCACTTCACTACTTAGCCAATTCGCAATGGCGAAATTTATGGAAGAAGGGGAGTGGAATCGCCATATTAAACGGATGCGTCTTGTTTATAAAAGAAAAATGCAGCACTTCGTTTGTGAATTGAGGAAGCATTTCAAACAACGTATTTCTATCATTGGGGAGCAGTCTGGATTGTACGTATTAGTCAAAGTACACGTGGAGCGTTCAGAAGAATGGCTCATTCAACAAGCGGCCATTCAGGGAGTTAAAGTCTATCCGACTTCACTCTACTTCCTTAAAAACAAAACCGATCAACCAATGATGAAGCTTGGTTTCAGTAATTTATCAAGTGATGAAATCCAACTTGGTGTGAAGCTCTTAAAAAAGGCTTGGTTTTAAAATCCATTAACATAAACATATGTTTATATACTTATAAACAACAAGAATACAGTATAATAAAAAAAGAGAAAGGATGGATTTACCACAAAGAGGGATAGGACTTACATAAGGGGGGACTGGAATGGATTGGGCTATGATAGTGGAGTATGGATGGGTGCTACTTGTCCTGATTGGCCTAGAAGGGATCTTAGCGGCAGACAATGCTTTGGTGATCGCAATTATGGTGAAGCATCTTCCGGAGAAAGAGCGGAAGAAAGCTTTATTTTATGGGCTTGCTGGAGCCTTTCTATTCCGTTTCGGTTCGTTATTTATCATTTCCTACCTTGTGGACGTATGGCAAGTACAGGCAATCGGGGCAGCTTATCTCCTGTTTATAGCCATCCACCATATCGTGAAGAAATTTATATTGCGCAAAGATCAAAAAAAGGAGACTGGCGCCGAGAAGCAGGGCTCTGGATTATGGATGACGGTACTGAAAGTGGAATTAGCGGACCTTGCCTTTGCAGTTGACGCTATCCTCGCTGCTGTTGCCTTCGCTGTGACACTCCCGGGGACGTCATTACCAAAAGTAGGCGGATTGGATGGCGGGCAGTTTGGTGTCATTCTTGCCGGTGGAATCATCGGGTTAGTCATAATGCGATTTGCCGCCTCTTACTTTGTAGGGTTGCTACAGCGAAAGCCTGGAATAGAGACAGCCGCATTTTTGATCGTCGGCTGGGTTGGTGTTAAGTTGGCCGTATACACACTGTCGCACCCTGAGCTAGGTTATTTGGCAGCAGATTTCCCAAAGTCGGTCGCGTGGAAGGCAACGTTCTGGACCGTTCTTCTCTTGATCGCTGTACTGGGTTGGTTCTTATCTAAAGAGAAGGAATCTTTCTCCAATCATCCAGCAGCTTAATATCCGATAAAACATAAAGAGGCTTCGCCCAAATCTGCGAAGCCTTCCCATCTATTATCTGCCCGCTTCCAATCTCTCCAAAGCACCATGCACAATCTTCCCTTTAAACATAACAGCAGCCCGACGAGATTTTCTCGCAATCGCTTCCGCAGAGCAGGAGCTTTCTGCAAACACGATGCTTGCCGCGTCGCCAACCTTTGGCCATGCACGGTTGCCATCTTTATCGAGCGTTGTTTTTCCTCCGGTGATGAAGTACAAGGATTGCACCAATGATTTCTCATCGACCCAACGGTAGCGCTCAACCAGACGGTTTAACTTATCCAGCATATCGCCTGTACCATATGGCGACCACGAATCGTAGAAGCCATCATAACCAAGTGCGACTTGTACGCCTTTGGCATGAAGCATCGGAACAGGTGGCATTGCCCGATTAATCGGAACGGTCGTCATGATCATCGTTCCCAGCTGGGACAATCGGTCTGCCATGTCCGAGCTTTCCTCTATCGACACATCTCCGAGCGCAAAGGCATGACTGATCGCCATGCGGTTTTGCCAGCCAGCTTCCTCGGTCAGATCGAGCAGTCTTTTGATCGTATAGAAGCCGAGTGTCCCCGGATCATGCAGGTGAATATCGACATCCGCATCTGCTTCCACCGCAATGTCCATCATTTCACGCAAGGAGCCTTCCAATTCATTATCAATCCCAGCTGGGTCCAATCCCCCAACCAACGTAGCGCCTTCCTTCATCGCTTGTCTCATCAAGGAGCTTGCTTGTGTGCGCAGGAGCCCCTGCTGCGGGAAAGCGACGATTTCATACGTCAGGCGATCGCTGTACTCTTCCAGGGCTGCACGCACACCCTCCAGGTTTTTCAGCCCGATGTATGGATCGATGTTGACGTGTGTGCGGACATGTGTGGCACCGCCTTTGATATGCCACTGGAGCATTGCTTGCGCGCGCTCCTTGGTCGTCCCAGTTATCAGCGGCATTTCTTTTGCTTCGAACTCCAAGCGATCGATCAGTTTTTTCGGAGGGAGGCACGATTTCCAGGTTGCGCCCGCATACGTTTTGTCCAGATGATTATGCTTTTCAACAAAAGAGGGGAGGGCCAATAAACCTTTTGCATCTTCTTGCGGTAAAGTGGTGTCGAGTGTTTCGTTCGCCGAAACGATCTCTGCGATTTTGCCGTCTTCGATTTTCAAATGACAGATTTCTGAGAGTGTGTGAAAGACGCCGTCGTCTCCTGTTTCAAATCCTTTATCAAGACGAACGTTGGTTAACCAAAAAGTTTGCATCACTAGAAATCAGCCCTTTCTCTGTAGTGCATTTAGTGGATGAGAGTCCAGTCTAGCTGTCTATGTTAATTGTAGTGAATATTTCGAACAAGGTTGTTCATCTTTTTTACTAGTTTTTGCATGATCTTTACGTATTGCGTGGAATCTTGCGTGTTTTCGAAAAGGAGTAAAGATTGTGCAAATACATGTAAAAGTTTTGAAACAAATTTTACAGAATATTTCCTATAATAACGAAGGATACAATGGAGTGGAGAGGCCGGAACGAGAAAGAGTAGGGAGGATCATCATGAAAAAGAAAATAACCGCAAAATATGTCATCGGTTTTGACGGCGAAGATCATGTGATTATCAAGGATGGGGAAGTCGTTTACGAGAATGACACCATTGTGTATGTGGGGCACCATTTTGATGGCGAGGTAGATGAAGTGATCGATGCTGGCAATGCAGTAGTCAGCCCGGGCTTCATTGACCTGAATGCGTTGGGTGATATTGATCACGACATCGTACATCTGGAGCAAGCTTCTGCGAGAAGCAAAAACATGCTTTGGTCTGAAGACTACTACCGCAAAGGCTACCATGAGGTAATGACCCCTGAGGAAGAGGCGTTCAAATCCCTTTACGCCTACAGCCAACTGATTCTAAATGGGGTAACGACAGCGATGCCGATTACATCCGTCTTCTACAAGCGCTGGGCGGAAACGTATGAGGAGCTGGCAGCCGCAGCCGATCATGCAGGACGCTTGGGATTGCGTATGTACATGGGGCCGAGCTATCAATCCGGTATGCGTGTCGTGAAGGAAAATGGAGAGATTGAAGTACTGTGGAACGAAGCGGAAGGACAAGCAGGTCTGGAGCGGGCCGTACAATTTGTCAAAGATTTCGATGGGGCTCACAACGGACTCATCCGTGGAATGCTGGCGCCGGAGCGAATCGAGTCACAGTCTGTAGAGAACCTGATCAACACAAAGCGCTACAGCGAAGAGCTCGGATGTCCTATCCGTCTTCATGCTGCACAAGGTCTCTATGAATATACAGAAATCCATCGTCGACACAACAAATCACCGATTCAGTTCCTGAATGAGATCGGCTTCCTCGGAAAGAAAACGGCAATTCCGCACGCACATTTCATTCCAGGGTTTAGTAAAGCGAAATTCGGAGAGGGAGACGATTTGGCGATCCTCCAAGAGACAGGCACGACCGTGATTCACTGCCCGCTCGTAGTCGGTCGCCATGGCGAGGCACTCGAATCGTTTGCCCGTTACAAACGTCGCGGCGTCAACATCGCGATTGGTACCGATACGTTTCCGCCTGATTTCATCCAAAACATTCGCACAGCCAGCATGCTGTCTCGTTTGGTGGAAGGCGATGTCGCGGATTCCAGCTACGCGGATATTTACCGCGCAGCAACATTGGGCGGCGCACGTTTCCTTGGCAGAGATGATCTGGGACGATTGGCGCCGGGGGCAAAAGCAGATATCATTGCCATCGATCTGGACGGTTTCCACATGGGTGCGGTTGATGATCCAATCCGTACGATCATCACGTGTGGCTCAGGTCGCGATGTGAAGCTCTCCATCATCGCTGGACGCACCGTAATGAAAGACCGCCTCATGCCAGGAGTTGATCTGGAAGAGATCAAAGCAAAGGGACAGCGTTACTTTGACAAAATGCGTCTGGGCTACGTAGAGCGCGACTATCAACAGCTGGGCGAAAAAGAGTTGTTTAAGCCTTCTTTCCCAATCGTGAGCAAACCATAGCCTGAATAAATAGAAGAAGCACAATCTGCTAGAAACGGCGGATTGTGCTTTTTTCACTTACCGGATGAACCCACCTTCGGAATGCATAATCTGTCCAGTAATCCACTCCGCTTCGTCACTTGCCAGAAAAGCGACAAGTCGCGCTGCATCCTCGGGCTGTCCAATCCGTCCCATAGGAAATCGCTGCAAAATGTTTTGCTTGATTTCTTCGTTCATCCAGCCTGAATCGGTGGGCCCAGGATTTACAGCGTTGACCGTAATCCCTCGCGTAGCTACTTCGGCAGCCAGTGTCGTCGTCAGGGCATCCACGGCTCCTTTTGTTGCGGCATACGCGATCTCACCGACCATCGGGCCTTTGGACTGACCAGATGTCATATTGATGATTCGTCCTCCGCGTTGGTGAGAGAAGCGACGTGCAAATTCCACACTGAGCATTGTGGTTGCCCGTACATTGATGGCATAATGTGCGTCCAAACTGGCAATATCCAGTGCCTCGTAGCCGTCATTTGTCGAGTAGCAAGCGTTGTTGACGAGGATGATTGGTTCGCCCAGTTGTGCTGTAGCTGCGTCGAGCACCTCTTTGTAGGCATCAGACTGTGACAGGTCGATTTCGATCCCGGCACATCTGACTCCGTAGCGTCTGATCTCGTCCTGCAAGATTGCGGGTTCATCCTTTTGAATCCCATGCGTCATGGATTGGTCATAGGCGGTCCAATACGTATGGAAAATATCGGCCCCGTGTGAGGCAAGCATTTTACAGATGGCAGCCCCAATCCCTTGAAGGCGGCTGGCTCCTGTTACTATGGCAATTTTTCCGTGCAAGTGAAGGTGTGTGGTCATACATATCCCTCCTCATTCTGTCACTATCCATTCTTTTCGGGATACCTATTCCTTTCATCCTGCATACGAAGAAAAAAATCGATCACGAAAATTTTGCGAAGTTTTCGCTAAATAACAATAAATTGTAGGGGTAGGAGAAACTTACGCTGGAAATCATGCAAAATTGTTGCTATTTTGTATATATAGGAAGTTGTTCAAATAGTGGATTTAATACTAAGGGAGATGTAGAAGATGGAGTGTCAGTTAACAATTACCCGGACAGAACAGAAAAAAGAAAAACCAGCTTCTGACAAGCTGGGGTTCGGTGTTCATTTTACCGATCATATGTTCACCATGGATTATACAGAAGGTAAAGGATGGCATGATCCACAAATCGTTCCTTACTCTCCGCTGACATTGGACCCGGCAGCAATGGTGTTCCATTACGGGCAAGCTGTATTTGAGGGCTTGAAAGCTTATCGCAATCAAGAGGGCAAGGTTCGCTTGTTCCGTCCTGATCAAAATTTCAAGCGTATGAACCGTTCATTGGAGCGTATGAGCATGCCGTTGATCGACGAGGAATTCATGGTCGAGGCATTGAAACAGCTGGTTGCAGTAGATAAAGAATGGATTCCAACAGAAAGCGGACAGTCTCTCTACATTCGTCCCTTCGTAATCGCGACAGAGCCATGCTTTGGTGTGCGCGCCTCGTATACGTACAAATTGGTGATTGTGCTCTCTCCAGTTGGAGCGTACTATGCGGGTGGCATGAAGCCCGTGAAAATTTACGTAGAAAACAATTATGTTCGTGCGGTAAGAGGCGGAACAGGAAACGCTAAAGTAGCAGGTAACTACGCGGGCGGTCTGAAAGCACAAGTGGAAGCAAAAGAAAAAGGCTATGAGCAAGTGCTGTGGCTCGATGGCGTAGAGAATAAATATATTGAAGAAGTAGGCAGTATGAATGTGTTCTTCAAGGTAAAAGGGGAAGTGTGGACCCCATCATTGAACGGCAGCATCCTGGAGGGTATCACGAGAGATTCGACCATTCAATTGCTCAAGGACTGGGGAATTCCAGTCGTAGAGAAGCGGATCTCGATGGAAGACCTGCATACCGCTTACGTCAACGGTGAGCTGGAAGAAGCGTTCGGTACCGGAACAGCGGCTGTTATTTCCCCAGTAGGTGATCTGAACTGGAACGGACATCAGATGATCATTAACGGTGAAAAAACAGGGGAATTAACAACGAGACTGTATGACGAGATGACAGGAATCCAGTACGGTGAGCGTGAAGACAAGTTTGGCTGGTCGGTAGAAGTGACAGAATAATCAAGCCAGTAATACAAGAGGCATAGCCTTCTCTTTTTCGGGAGAGGGCTATGCCTTTTTTGATCGTGTAGGAAAGTTCAAACACTTCACCGTACGAAAGCGGGAGAAGGAACATTCAATTTCGCGCAGGTAACTGGTAAGTTGCAGTATTTCACCTCTTGACAGTGATTGTGTAAAATACTACCATTTGTGGTAATACCACAAAAATTTGTTGTAGGACCAGCAGGGTAGGGAGGCGATCATGACATTGGAGAAAAAAGGGGGAAAGAAAGAACGGGCGTCGGATCAAATTGAGATGAAATTAATCAAGGCAATTTTGACCAAAGAGTATCCTACAGGAAGTACGCTGCGGCCGGAACGGGAGTTGGCAGAGTACTACGGGGTAGGTCGGCCAACCGTTAGAGAAGCACTGCAACGCTTGGAAAGAGATGGCTGGATTACTGTGCGGAAAGGACATCCGGCAATTGTCAACGATTATTGGCATCAAGGCAATGTAATGACCCTTGTTCATATTATTCAAAACCACGACAATGTTACGGATGAGTTTATTTCGTACTTGCTGGAACTGCGGATATCGTTGGCGCCTGTTTACATTCGTAACGCAGTTGCTGCTCATCAGCCGAAGGTAGTCGCATTGCTTGCCAATCTCGATCAACTGAAACCTGATGCTGATTCTTATGCAGCGTTTGACTGGGAGCTGCAGAAAAATCTGACGAGGCTTTCCCCAAATCCTATCTATTTACTGATTGTAAACAGTTTTGATTCCTTTTACCTAAAAATGGCGCGAAGGTATTTTTCCATCCCGGAACACCGCGAAGCATCTTGGCAGTATTACCATGAACTGTTGAACGTCGCTTTACAGGGAGATGACATCGAAGCAGAGCGTGTAGCCAAAAAGGCAATGGAAAAAAGTTTGGAGCTGTGGAAAAACCGAACCGTGTTGGAACAAGACAAGTGAAGGAACACAAGAGGAGGGCGTTCTGTTGAAGGCAAAGTTTCTGAAGGAATTCTTTACGTTTCCGGATATCCTCATCATGAGCATTCTACTTCTGATTAGCTTGTCTTTCACTATTTCTGAATGGTACGTGTTGGAAACATGGGTGGCACTCGTGGCGGGGATGATTGGATATGCAGCAAGCGAATACTTGATTCATCGATTTCTCTTTCACCTTAAACCGCCTCGAAATCCATTTTTTCTCCATTTGTTAAAGCGCTTACATTACGATCATCACGCTGATCCGAACAACTTGCACCTGTTGTTTTTGCCCGTGTGGTACAGCTTGCCGCTCATTGCAGGAACCGGAGCCATTTGTTATCTGCTTACTTCCGACGTAATTGTGACCAATGCCTTTGTTACAGGTGTGATAGGATTTCTGCTATTTTATGAATGGACGCATTACATCGCCCATCGTCCGGTTCAACCCATATCTCCATGGGGGCGTTGGATGAAAAAGCTCCATCTATGGCATCACTTTAAAAATGAACACTATTGGTACGGTGTCACCAGCCCTGTATTTGACGTCATGCTGGGAACTTACAAGAATGAACAGGATGTCGAGAAAAGTTCGACGGTGAGGGATCTGGAAAGACGCTGGGACAAAGATGTTGAACTGTAAATGGTCTTTCATGCACGGCCATCCCTTTTTAAGGGATGGTTTTTTTCTTCTCCTCCACTATGTAGGTAGCTTCAATAGAGTTATTTTGAACATTAAAAAACCACATGGTAAAGAAAATGAAAAGAAAGGTAAAGATATTGAAAAGATTAATAGTAAGAAAATTAGTAATATTTAGTCATGCCATATTCTTTTCATTCTATCATCCAGAATAAGGGGGCATTCACAGTGAAGAAGAAGCACATGCTAGGATCCATTCTCGCCCTGTCCGTCTTGCTTTCTACAGTCTTGGCAGGCTGTGGTGGCAGTCAGACATCCAGTGGGACGAATTCCGCGTCCAACTCCAATCAAGCTTCGACTAGCCCCGCGTCTTCATCGGCCGTAGCGGGTGGAGGCGGTACCTTGATTATTGCACGCTTGTCCGATGCGAATAATCTGGACCCGCATTTCAGTACCCAGATTAATTCCATGGCAGTGACGCAGCACAAGCTCTATGAAGGTCTGGTCATGATGGATCGGAATAGTGAGTACAAACCTCTTTTGGCAAAGGAATGGAAACAAAAAGACGATGTCACCTGGGAGTTCACGCTGCGTGACGGTGTTACCTTCCATGACGGGGAACCCTTCAATGCTGAAGCCGTGAAGAAGACGATCGACCGTATTTTGGACAAAGACAATCCGACTCCCAAAGCAAACATGTTTGGCATGATTAAAGAAGTGAAGATCATTGACCCACTGAAGGTAGAAATTATTTTACATTATCCGTTCGCAGGGCTACTGTCCGTACTGGCGAGTGCCGAGGGTGGCATTATCAGTCCGAAGGCGATTAAGGAATTTGGCAAAGAGTTGTCCAAGAAACCAGTAGGTACGGGGCCGTTCATCTTTGAATCATGGACGCCTGGACAAGAAATCGTCATGGTGAAAAACGAGAAGTATTGGGGCACCCAACCGAAGCTGGAAAAAGTCGTTTTCAAGACTATTCCTGAGGATGCGACACGCGTAGCCATGGTGGAGACAGGTGAAGCCCATGTCGCAGAACAGCTTCCAGTCACTGAACTGGAAAGGGTACAGAACTCGCAGAGCATGTCTTTGGGACGGTTCGAATCATTTGCAGTTGACCACATCGGGATGAACGTCAAGCAGAAGCCATTTGACGATGTTCGCGTCCGTCAAGCCATCGCCCATGCGATTGATAAGGAAGCGATTATTAAAGGGGTTTACAACAATGTCGGAAAAGTAGCCATCTCGTCATTAGGGCCAAAAGTCATTGGCTACAGCCCGAATATTAAAACGCCAGAATACGATTTGAACAAAGCGAAGCAATTGCTCACCGAAGCAGGCTACGCCAACGGATTCAAGGCAACCATCTATCTTAATGACAACAAGGCAAGAATCAATGTGGCAGAAGTGCTGCAATCCCAGCTGAAGGGAATCGGCATCGACTTGCAGATTCAAGTGATGGAGTTCGGCGCGTATCTGGAATTGGCGGCAAAAGGTGAAGCGCAAATGTTGATTAGTGGCTGGGGCAATGCGACCGGGGATGCAGATTACAACCAGTACAACCTTTTCCACAGCACGTCAGCAGGTGTGCCAGGCAACCATTCCTTCTATAATAATCCGAAAGTCGATGCGCTGATTGAAGCGGGTCGTAAGGAAAAAGATCCAGAGAAGCGCAAGGAAATCTACGCAGAGGCGCAGCAAATCGAGATGGAGGAGGTGCCGTTGCTGCCATTCCGCAGCAGTGAAAATCTCGCAGCCATTGCAAAAAATGTACAGGGTGTGTACATCAGTCCATCCGGGTACATTGACGTGAGCCAAGTGACGATTCAATAGCAGGAGCATGAGACCTTCTCCAACAAATGGAGAGGGTCTTTTTTGTGGTTGGTCAAAAAGTCGACTTTTTGAACACGCACTGTTCGTATAAAAGTAGAAAAAGTGAACAAAAGAGTAAAGAAAGTGAAAATACAAGTAAAGAGAGTGAAAATACAATGACAGAATAGTGGGTAAAATGAAATATGCGCGAATGGTCAAAATATTCAAGTGCATCGGGCGCAAAAAACGGTCACCACCGTTTTTTTGACCGCAAGCGGTCACATCAACATTTATGAAAAACGTCGAGACGTTTTTCACAAAACAGGGGGATAACTACATGAAAAAGACGCGCTTTTTCCAGACGCTGCTTGCCATGACCGTTGTGGTGTCTACAGCGTTGGCAGGCTGCTCACAAGCACCTGAAGCAGGAGGGAGTACCAATTCTTCAGGGCAAACAAATGCTTCTGCAGCAGCTGGGAAAGAAGGCGGGACACTCGTCATCGCCCGCTTGTCTGATGCGAACAACCTTGACCCACATTTTCTAACGCAAATCAATTCCGCTGCCATCATTCATCACAAGGTATACGAGGGTCTTGTTCGGATGGACAAAGAAAGCAAATATGTAGGCTCACTCGCTTCTGAATGGAAGCAGCTCGATGACGTGACATGGGAATTCAAGCTTCGCTCCGGTGTGACGTTCCACGATGGCACGCCATTCAATGCGGAAGCTGTGAAAAAGACGATTGCTCGTGTCCAAGACCCGGCAGTAGGCTCTAACCGCGCCAATTTGTTTGAAGCAATCAAAGAAGTAAAGGTCGTGGATGATACAACGGTTCAATTCATCCTGCACTATCCATACGCACCACTCCTGTCCGTGCTCGCCAGTGCAGAGGGTGGAATTTTGTCACCAAAAGCGATCGAACAGTATGGAAAAGAATTGACCAAGCATCCAACGGGAACAGGCCCTTACAAATTCGAATCATGGACACCTGGTCAAGAAGTCGTCCTGGTGAAAAACGATAGCTATTGGGGTGACAAACCGAATCTGGACAAAGTCGTCTTCAAGACCGTTCCAGAGGATACGACCAGACTCGCGATGGTCGAGACAGGAGAAGCGAATGTAGCTGAGCAATTGCCAGTGACAGAAGTCGATCGGGTGAAAAATTCTCCGAGTATGACACTTGGTCGTTACCCTGCTTTCGCTAGCGATCATATCGGGATTAACAACTCGAAGAAGCCATTCGATGATGTGCGCGTTCGTCAAGCGATTGCACATGCGATCGATAAGAAGACCATCATTCAAGGGGTCTACAACGATGTCGGTACGGTTGCTCATTCTTCCATTACCCCGTCTATGGTTGGGTACAGCCCAAATGTAAAAGACTTGCCTTACGATCTGGAAAAATCCAAAAAACTGTTGGCAGAAGCTGGATACGCGAACGGCTTCAAAGCAACTATTTACTTAAATGATAACAAGGCACGAGTTAGCTTGGCAGAGGTGTTGCAGCAACAGCTGAAACAAATCAATATCGATTTGGAAGTGAAAGTGCTAGAGTTCGGAGCTTATATTGAAGCAGCCAACAAAGGCGAAACAGAATTGTTCCTCAGTGGTTGGGGCAATGCCACAGGCGATGCAGACTACAACCAATACAACCTGTTCCACACGAAGTCGCAAGGAGCAGCCGGCAACCATGCTTTCTACAGCAATCCGGAAGTGGACAAGCTGATCGATGAGGGCCGCAAAGAGAAAGACGAAGAAAAACGGAAGCAAATCTACGAAAAAGCACAGCAAATCGAAATGGACGAAGCCGCAATGGTACCATACCGCTTCTCAGAAAACCTCGCAGCGATCCAAAAAGGTGTAGAGGGAGTTTGGATCAGCCCAGCAGGACACATTGAGATCGACGATGTAACATTGCCATAATTTTCAGCAAAAAGTGCTTCATGATCAGCATAGCTTCGCCCATTGGGAACGAGCTATGCTGATTGATTATACAAAGTGGAATAAAATGGGGGCGAGTCTATGAAAAAACAGAAGATGCTAGGTTCAATGCTGGCAGGTATCCTGAGCGTTGGCCTCGTGCTTACAGGCTGTTCATCAGGTACAGAGCAAGGTGCGGCAGGGACTCCGGCTGCAAAGGAAGCTCCCGCAACAGATCAGACGCTGGTGATTGCACGTCAGTCTGACGCAAATAATCTAGACCCGCACTTTATATCAGCGATCAATGCAGCGAGTGTGGTCCATCACAAAGTGTACGAAGGTCTCGTCCAGCGAGATGATAACATGGCGTTCAAACCGATGCTCGCCACGGAATGGAAGCAGTTGGATGATGTCACTTGGGAGTTCAAGCTGCGTCAGGGAGTCAACTTCCACGATGGTACGCCGTTTAACGCCGAGGCGGTGAAAGCAACATTCGCACGCGTCCTCGATGAAAAGGTCGCCTCTCCACGTGCGACTCAGTTCAAGATGGTATCGGAAGTCAAGGTAGTGGATGATTACACCGTTCATTTCAAGCTAGCCTACCCGTATTCCCCATTGCTGTCGATCCTCGCCAACCACGAAGGCAGCATCATTAGTCCAAAAGCAATTGAGCAATACGGCAAGGAGCTGAGCAAACATCCCGTCGGTACAGGGCCGTTCGTATTCGAATCGTGGACACCTGGCCAAGAGATCGTACTCGTGAAAAATGATACCTACTGGGGAGAAAAGGTAAAATTCAAGAAGGCCGTCTTCAAAGTCGTACCAGAGGACACGACACGCGTAGCCATGGTAGAGACGGGAGAGGCGCACATCGCTGAACCATTGCCGGTGACAGAAATAGACCGCGTCAGTAATTCCCCTCATATGAGCTTGTATCGGACAGAGGGCTTAGGGACAGATTTCATCGGGTTCAATACCAAGAAAAAACCGTTTGACGACGCCCGTGTTCGCCAGGCGATCAACTATGCGATTGAGACCGATGCGATCATCAAAGGTGTGTACAACGATGTCGGAACGAAAGCGAATTCCGCAATGAGTCCGAAGGTTCTTGGATACGATGAGGCGTTAAAAGGATACGAGTTCGATCCGAACAAGGCAAAGGACCTGTTGAAAGAAGCAGGCTATCCGGACGGCTTCAAGACAACCTTGTGGACAGGCGATCGCAAGGAACGGATTAATGCAGCTGAAGTAATCCAGTCCCAGTTAAAGGGAATCGGCATTGAAGTAGAGGTAAAAGTGCTTGAGTATGGAGCCTATTTAGATGCTGAAGACAACGGTGAAACAGAGCTGTTCATCAGCGGCTGGGGCAATGCCACTGGTGACGCTGACTACAACCAGTACAATCTGTTCCACTCCAGCTCTTTGGGCAAAGGTGGAAACACAACGTTCTACGTGAATAAAGAAGTGGACAAGCTGATCGAAGAGGGGCGCCGCGAGCAGGATACGGAAAAGCGCAAGCAAATCTATGCAAAGGCGCTAGAGATTGAAAAGCAAGAAGCACCAATCGTCCCAATCCGCAATCTTGAGCATGTCGCTGCAGTCGCCAAAAACATCAAAGGCTTCTGGATCAGCCCTTCTGGGTACATGATGATCAATGGCATTACGATTGAATAACGCAAACATTTAGAGAGAAAAGGATGGGACGGAGCATGAAAGAAAACTTGTGGATCAAAAATGCGAGTCTGGAATGTGGTTATACAGAGGCGAATGGCATCGTGACGGGAACAAAGACGGAGCGTTTTCATGTCTTGCTCACGGACGGTCGCGTGGAGAAAATCGTACCTGCTTCGTCGGATATACCCGATGGGGTATCTGTGTGGGATGCACAAGGCTTACTGATGCTTCCTTCTTTCCGGGAAATGCACATTCATTTGGACAAAACATTTTATGGAGGTCCGTGGCAAGCCGTTCTTCCTGCTCCCAATCGTTTTTTTCGAATCGAACAAGAGCAGGAATTGCTGCCCCGCCAGCTTCCCGTCGCTCGTGAGCGTGCAGAAAAGCTGCTGGAGTTAGTGCAATCACACGGTGCTACTCACGTGCGAACCCATTGCAACATTGACCCGGTCATTGGGTTGAAGAACCTGGAAGCCACATTGGAAGCATTGGCAACTTACCGTGAAAAACTTTCCTGGGAAATTGTCGCGTTTCCCCAACATGGTTTGCTGCGCAGTGATTCCGTTGCCCTCGTCCGTGAGGCGATGAAGCATGGAGCCGGCCTCGTCGGTGGTGTCGATCCTGCCACGTTTGACGATGATATCGAGAAATCTCTTGATACGATGATGGACATAGCGGTGGAAGCGAATGCGGATGTTGACCTGCACTTGCACGAGCCTGGACATTTGGGTGTTTATATTATGAAAAAACTGGCTGCTATGACGAAGGATGCGGGGTGGCAAGGTCGAGTCACTGTCAGTCATGCTTATGGGCTAGGAGAGGTTCCGACTGCTGTGGTAGAAGAGGTTGCGGAGCTTTTTGCCGAACAGCAAATCGCTGTCATGTCGGCTGTTCCCATTGATATGCCGACCATCCCGATTCCGTTGCTTTATGCCAAAGGTGTCCATGTTGGATTGGGCAATGACAACATCACCGATCACTGGGACCCATTTGGAACCGGAGATATGCTGCAAAAAGCAAACCGTCTGGCTGAACGGTTCCGTTGGATCGATGAGCGATCTCTATCGCGAGCACTGGGATTCGTTACAGGTGGCTTGACTCCACTGGACCAAGCTGGGAATCAAGTTTGGCCAAAAGTCGGAGACGAAGCAAATGCGGTTTTCGTCCGTGCCAAATGCTCCGCCGAGGCTGTGGCTAGACTATCTCCGAAGGAAGCGGTGGTTTTCTCGGGCAAGATGGTTTGGCAGAAACAATCATAAAGATAGTAAGATGTGATCCGATCTTCCAAGGCTTCTTGGGGAGGTCGGATTTTTCATTTGTTAATAAAAGTAGCCGTAGTGAAGGAAGAAGCGCATTTCCAGTCTACGCTTCGGCCTCCGCCCCGCAAGGGGGGATTGACTGCTCGCTTCGGAATAAATGGCGGGAGCGCTTCAAACGTAGAAGTTTCGAGGAGGTAGTTCATAAGTGAAGCTGAAATTCCCCACCATTAATTCCTACGCTGGGGCGGGCTCCAGAGGCGCTTGGACTGGAAATGCACTTCTTCCGGCGTAGCTTTGGTAACATCTTGAAAGTAGATTCAAGGCGACAATTAATTACTTAACTAACTATAAAATGTTTTTCATAGCAAATCCATACATTAGAATGCTACAGAAGAACAATCATGAAGAACCTTCAAACATTTTCTTGTTGCTTTTCATACATAGATCGAAAAATAGACAAAAGCAACGTCAAAGAAGCGTGTTTCCAGTCATAGCGCCTCTGGAGCCCGACCGAGCGGAGGGATGAATGACGGGAGCGTTTTTAGCTTCAACCTGCGAATACGTCATCGAGGCTACCACTTTTGAAGCGGCTCCCGTCATTCATACCGGAGCGGACAGTTGTTACCCCTTGAGAGGCGGAGGCCGAAGCGAAGACTGGAAACACGCTTCTCCACCGAAGCTACGGTATCAATGTATTTTCATCTGTACAAAATTAAATAAAAGTAAAAATATTATAAATTGATGTAAAGATGCTGAAAGGTTCGGTTGAAAATCTACCGTATAATGCAAATAAGAAATACATTCAGAATTTTCGACAGTATTCTACAGGGGGTAGACACAAATGAAGAAAACGCGCATGGTCGGTTCCTTGTTGGCTCTGACATTGACGGTTAGTGTTGCGCTGACTGGATGTGGTGGTGCGAGCTCGGAGCAATCCGGTTCAACAAATACAACTGCTACAGAAGCTCCGAAAGAAGGGGGAACCCTGATTGTAGCCCGCAAGGCAGACGCCAACAATTTGGACCCGCATTTCATTTCTAATATTCCTTCGGCAAACTATGTGTATGGAAAAGTGTATGAGAGCTTGGTGTCTCGTGATAAAAACGGCGAGTACAAGCCTACACTCGCTACTGAATGGAAACAGCTCGACGACTTGACATGGGAGTTTAAGCTCCGTGAGGGCGTTACGTTCCACGATGGTACCCCCTTTACAGCAGAAGCTGTGAAAAAGACGTTCGAACGTGTACTCGATCCAAAGGTGGCATCACCGCGTGCATCCAACTTCTCCATGATTAAAGAAATCAAGATCGTGGATGACAAGACTGTACATTTCGTGCTGGAGTATCCTTTTGCACCGCTGCTCTCCATCTTGGCTAGCTCAGAAGGAAGCATCATCAGCCCGAAAGCAATCGCCGAGCATTCCGATACATTGGCGAAGCAGCCTGTAGGAACCGGACCTTTCAAATTTACATCGTGGGCACCGGGTCAAGATATGAAACTCTCGAAAAATGATACCTACTGGGGTGAAAAGCCAAAGGTAGATGAAGTATTGTACAAGGTCGTGCCAGAAGATACGACACGCGTAGCGATGATCGAAGCAGGCGAAGCGCACATCGGCGATCAGCTTCCAGTGACGGAAGTAGAGCGTGCACAGGCATCTCCTGGCATGAACATGGTGCGTGCAGAAGGCTTGGGTGTGGATTATATCGGCTTTAACGTGCAGAAGAAGCCATTTGATGATGTACGCGTACGTCAAGCTGTCGCGCATGCTATCGAAAAACAAGCCATTGTACAAGGGGTATACAACAATGTAGGAACACAAGCTGTTTCCTCGATGTCACCAAAAGTAATCGGCTACAACCCGAATCTCCAGGATTACTCGTATGACGTCAATGCAGCAAAAGCACTGCTCGCAGAAGCAGGTTACCCGAACGGCTTCAAGACGTCCATCGTGACAGACGACCGTAAAGAGCGCATGAACGTAGCAGAAGTCATCCAGTCACAGTTGAAAGGCATCGGCATTGATTTGGAGATCAAAGTAATGGAATACGGTGCGTATCTGGAGCACACAGACAATGGTGAGCATGCGATGTTCATCGGGGGCTGGGGCAATGCAACAGGGGATGGCGATTACAACCAGTACAACGTCTTCCACAGCACTTCGAAAGGCAGCGCAGGTAACATGGCGTTCTACAACAACCCAGAGGTAGACAAGCTGATTGAAGAAGGACGTCGCGAAAAAGATGTACAAAAACGCAATGAAATTTACGCAAAGCTGCAAGAAATCGAGCTGAAGGAAGTACCGATCCTTCCCATCCGCACGATTGACCATGTGGCGGTTACATCCAAGAATGTAAACGGCTTCTGGCTGAGCCCTGTTGGTTACTTGATGCTGGATGAAGTATCGATCAACTAATGGTGATAGAAGGGATGGCGTTTGTCGCTGTCCCTTCTTTCGTCACTTCAATAGAGAGGAATTTACGCTCTGGACCGGGAATCTAACTTGGGGAAAAGAAATGCGCAAGAGACAAGTCATGGGGTGGAAAACATGCAGGAAGAGCAGCTAGACATTTTTGACGAAGCAGGACAGCACATCGGGGTAGAAGCGCGTAGCGAAGTACACGGTTTGGGGTTGTGGCACCAAACCTTTCACTGCTGGATTTATCGCGTAGTAGATGACCAGATCGAATTGTTGTTCCAAAAAAGACATCCACAAAAGGATACTTGTCCGAACTTGCTCGACATTACCTCTGCCGGTCATCTTCTCGCTTCGGAACAGCCATGTGACGGCGTACGGGAATTGGAGGAGGAGCTGGGCTTATCCGTGAGCTTTGAGGAATTGGACAAGCTAGGCGTGATTCGTGATGTAATGGTTGCCCCCTCCATCATTGATAAGGAAATGTGCCATACATTTTTGTATGAATGCGATCAACCCTTACGCGAGTACCGGGTACAGGAAGAAGAAGTCACAGGGCTGTTTTGGGTCAGTTTGCATGAGCTAGAGCGGTTGTTTGCGGGCGAGATCGGGCAGATGACGGTGAATGGATTTTTGCTAACGGAAGATGGTGAGCAAAAAGATACAGCGATGATTGCGGCCAACGCTGACTTTGTTCCACATGAAGTGCATTATTACCAGCAGGTGTTTGCAGCTGTGAAACTACGCGCAGCTAATCGATAACCCTGATCAGAAAAACAATGCCTCGTTTGTCATCGACAAAACGAGGTTTTTCGTTGGGTGAGAAAGATTGGCGAAAACATGTTCCCTAATGTGATATACTAGACAATGTTTTTTCGCTGCTCGCGATCATGCGTAGATAGAGAGAGGAGATCGAGATGAGACTACAGATTATGATTGCCCTAATGCTCTCGACATTCCTTGCTGCGATGGAAGGAACGATTGTGAGTACAGCCGTACCACGTATTACGAGTGATTTGGCAGGCTTTGAACAGGTGAGCTGGGTATACGCCATCTACATGCTTGCCACTGCCGTATCTGCTCCCATTTACGGCAAGCTGGCTGATTTATTTGGCCGAAAAAACGTATTGTTAATCGGGATCGGTATCTTTTTGTTAGGTTCCACGCTTTGTGGAGTGGCGACGTCGATGTGGCAGCTCATTGTTTTCCGTGCCATTCAAGGCTTGGGTGCAGGTTCAGTCATGCCGATTACGATGACTATCATTGGAGATTTGTACACCGAGCAGACTGCCAGAGCAAAAGCGCAGGGCTGGATTAGCGCTGTATGGGGACTTTCCGGTGTGGCAGGTCCGTTGGTCGGAGGATTTTTAGTCGATACACTGACGTGGCGTTATATCTTTTTTCTTAACTTGCCTTTTGGCCTCGTATCATTTTTCATGCTCGTCTTTTTGTATAAGGAAAAGCTTTCCGTCAAAGAAAAGCGCCATATCGATTATCCAGGCGCGCTTATTTTTTCGCTCGGGACCATCGCCTTGTTGTATGCCTTGTTAACAGGTAGCCAAAATCAATCCTGGACCAGTCCGGTGACGATTTCCTTGATCGTATTTGCTTTGGTGACCTATCTGATGTTTATATCGGTGGAGAAGAAATCGCCTGAGCCGCTGATTCCGCTTTCGCTTTTTACCAATCGAAACGTGGCCATGACCAATCTGCTGACGCTCTTGACCAATGGAATTGTAATCAGCATGGTGGTGTACTTGCCGATCTGGAGCCAGGGAGTCTTGGGAGAAAGTGCGACAATGGCTGGCTTTGTCCTGACACCGATGCCGGTATGCTGGACGATCGGCTCTATCCTTGCCGGGAACTTGTTAGGCAAGCTGCGAGCTGAACAATTGTTTATGGCAGGGACAGCCGTTCTGACCGTAGCGACAACATTGTTGAGCTTCTTGTCCGCTCAGTCAGCGGGATACCTTATTTATGTGGCTGTAGGCTTAATTGGTTTGGGAATGGGGCTCATTTCTCCGATCATCATGGTAAAAATTCAATCGTCCGTTGCAGTCGACAAGAGGGGGACAGCGGTTGCCCTCAATACATTCACGGGTACATTTAGTCAAACCTTTGGGGCAGCGGTATTCGGAATGTTGTTCAACATGGTGACTGTAGCAAGTAGTCATGCGAATTTAGGAGCTTCCTTTGAACACGGATCGATTCCAGTGGCACAGCTGGCACAGATCCGAGACTTATTGGCTAGCGGTGTTCATGTGGTCTTCACAGGCACATTAGTGCTTGCGATAGGCAGCTTTGTTCTGGCGCTTGTGATCGCAAAAGGAAGCCGAGTCAAACAGACACACTAATTCGAAGACGTCCGCCGAGTGCGGACGTTTTTTCAATAATTGGTTACAGTTTTCCAAAAAATACAAACTTCATATTGCCAGTTGTTGCATTCATCGATACTATTTTCCTAGATGCCCAAATTTTTGCTGACAGGAGTGCATGAGACGATGGAGGAGATTCGACCGGTTTCAATTGACGATATCGATGAGGTCGTTAGGATTGCAGCGATGAGCTACCCTGGAAGCAATCTACTGGGTGCAGAGAGCAGACAGCGATTTGCCGAACGCGTAAGGGAGACGATCGAAAACGACCCACATGTCAGCTACCACGGATGCTACCGTGATGGAAGACTAGCGGGTATAATGAAATGGTACGATTTTCCTATGAATGTTCACGGTACACTGCTTTTGACTGGCGGTATTGGGATGGTCGCCGTAGACCTTTTGCATAAAAAGGAAAAAGTGGCCATGACGATGCTGCAAGGTTTTCTTTCCAGCTATCGGGAGCGGGGAATCTCGCTGGTCTCTCTCTATCCGTTTCGTGTTGATTTTTACAAGCAAATGGGTTTTGGAATAGGGACCAAGGTTCACCAATACAAGTTCAAGCCGTCCAGCCTGCCGTTTGTAGGCAAGGACAAAATCGTCTATATAGGAAAAGAGGATAAAGAAGAACTGTCTGCTTGCTATCACCGAATCGCCCGTCAAACACATGGCATGATCAAGCGAACAGATCGAGAGTGGGACAGACTCCTCGATAGTCCTGAAATGATTACCGTCGGCTACAAAAAGGAAGGGAGGCTAGGCGGCTATCTCGCTTTCCAGTTCCAGAGCGCCCATGAAAAAAACAAACTCTTCAACAACATAGAAGTAAGAGAGCTTCAGTATGAGAGGCGCGAAGCACTTGCACAACTGCTCTCTTTCCTGCGTAGCCAGGCCGATCAGATTCAACGGATCGAATTTACGACGCATGACGAAGATTTTCACTTGTTGCTATCTGATCCAGGCAATGGAACGGATGCGATATTGTGGAGCATTTATCATGAGAGCCATGTATCTGGAGTCGGTTTGATGTATCGGATCATTGATGTGCCGGGATTTTTCCGTCAGTTGTCCCACCACCGTTTTGGTTCGGAAACGGTAAATGTAAAGCTGACGATCCGCGATTCGTTCCTGCCTGAGAATGAAGGAACATGGGTCATCAAGTTTGTCGATGGACGTCCGGAATTAGGAGAGGCAGTGGAGCCTGACGTTTCGGTACAGCTAGATATTTCGGATTTTTCTTCGCTCGTGATGGGGGTAGTAACTGCCCAAAAACTGTATCAATACGGCCAATTGGAGCTGGATGCTCCAGAAAAGCTTCCGATTTTGGATAGGCTGTTCGCTGTTCCTGAGAAGCCGCGAAGTGTGACTACCTTCTAGAAAAGAAGGATTGTCACGTTTTTGACACATTTGGTTATCTTATGTTGCTTCCTCCCATATGTTGTTAGTAAACGGGAGGAGGCAGGTTTTATGATCTTTCTTACACTGGTTATCTTTTTTGCGTTTCTTTTGATTGTTTGGGTGGTCGTTAGACTCCTCTTCCGACTGGAAAAGCATGATTCCATTACACATGATGAGAGAGAATTATGGAATCGCTTTCAGGTGAAAGAGCAGGAGATCAAATACCGAAAGCCCAAAAAATAAAAAGAAAGGCGCCAAGGTGACAGGCGCTCTTTCTTTTGCGTCTTACCCACTATGAGAAGAGAAAGAAGGAGAAAACAATGCCAGGTAGATCAGAGGGGCATCAACGTGAATTTTTTCGCTTACGTCTAGAATACGCCCTCTGTGCAGACATGACTATTGTGCTGGTCAAAGGGAAAACCATGGAGATTGGGAGCACGCAGGTATTGATCGAGGATATCGGGGCAGGTGGACTTCGTTTTCTCTCTCATCTCAAAATGCCGGCAAATGACCAGCTCGTTCTGCAGTTTGCGACGGAATTGTGCGGACAGGCTCTGAAAATGTACGGACACGTAGTCCGCACGATTCCGTGGGAAACGGACTATTACGAATACGCTGTACGGTTTACTATGGAAGAGGAACAACATCTGGAGATTAATCGCTTGGTAAACCGATTGGCGATCCGCTATCGGCAGAATCGGACAGCAACAGAAGGACGTTTCTTTAAAGGTGATCGTCTGGCATTTTTAAAAGAGTTGGCTCAAGCAAGTCTTGCGATGCGAGCCAGTGAAGCATAGACAAAAAGGCTTTCTGTTGTGCGAATACACAACAGAGGGCTTTTTTGTTTGACATAAAACAAACGCGGTGATAAGTTATCTATAATAAATCAAACGAATAAAGGTTGTGTTTATATATGAGTCTTCATGAAGCATTCTGGAGCGCTTCCCTTCAAGAGTGGAAGCAAGGTTACATCGAACAAGACGAACATTTTATGTGTTTGCTCTGTGGGGAACAGGTGGAGAAAGGAATTATTTATCCAGTGGAGGGTGTCCTGTATGAAGCGTCCCGCTTTATGCGCCATCATATCGAGGCTACGCACGGTTCTGTCTTTACTCACCTGAGCCAGTTGGATAAACGATTGACGGGCTTGTCTGATCATCAGGTTAATTTGCTTCGCCTCTTTTACCAGGGCAAGACAGACACTGAGGTTCAAAATGAAATGGGGATCGGCAGTGCATCGACGATCCGTAATCACCGCTTTGCACTCAAGGAAAAAGAACGTCAGGCCAAGGTGTTCCTGGTCATGATGGAGTTACTGCATGAAGCGGATAAAAATCAATCGTCCAACGATGCCAAATCAAGCAAGCAAAAGAATACCTCGAAAGATGGCGATGCTGCAGAGTATGCCGCGATCGTAAAGAAATTCTTGCCGAATGGACTATCAGGTCGATTAGAACGATTCCCGCGCAAGCACAAGCATAAACTCATTCTCCTCGAAGAGATTTCTAAAAAATTTGAGCTCGATCGTTTCTACACCGAGCGGGAAGTGAATGAGATTTTGGAAGGTCTCTACGATGATTATGTGACCTTGCGGAGATATTTAGTCGATGTTGGTTTGATGGATAGACAGGCGGACGGGAGTCAATATTGGCGGATCGCTGTGGAAAATGAAGGAGAGGAACGGGGAGCGCAACAGATGAATCGCAAGCAAGAGCTCAAACAGATGTACAAGGAAGTAGAAACCGATGCAGGCGTTTATCAAATTAAGAACAAGCAAAACGACAAAGTGTTCATCGCGAGCACGAATAACCTAAAAACGATCAACGGTAGAAAGTTCATGCTTCAGCATGGCTCGCATCCTAATCGTGAGCTGCAAAAAGACTGGGATAAATACGGTTCGGACGCTTTTGAAATCGAAGTACTAGAAAAGGTTGAGAAGAAAGACCATCCGTATTTTGATGGGAAGGATGCACTGGAAAAACTCGAAGATAAATGGATGAAAAAGCTGGCGCCATATGGTGATCGAGGCTATCACGTGCAAAAAGATCCATCCTAGTCTCGTCTATCATCCAGCATGCGGAAGCGCTCCAAGTGATCCCACAGACCTTCCTTTTGCAAGATCTGGATTTGTTTTTCGCCAAGTAAATCAAAATGTGGGAAGGGTGCACGGTTATGGATGTAGACAGGATCGAGCCCGTTGGCAAGGCACCAGTCTGTCAGTAACGAATAATTGGCACAGCCTACTTTTGTAACGGTTTTGATTCCGGGAAACCGGGGGTCCAGCCAATAGTGAGTGAGAAATGCCAATTCGCCTCGACTAACGGCTTGCTTCCAACGGTTCAGTTCGTCTCGTGTAATCCCAAATGCCACTCTTCCTCATCCTTTGCAAAGCGGTCGTGTTTCTCACTCATTAATAGCATGGAATGGTATAAACGTCAAAAAGACAGTTCTCCCCCGGGGATAGCCGACGGAAACTGTCTTTTTGTGCTTGGTTGCTTACCGAACTCCTGTTGGAAGCTGAGGCGGAATGTAATTTAACTCTTCGTCCGCGGTGATGTAATCGGTGTTGACCATGAGGAGCAAATAGCGTTTGCCGGTTTGCGGATCGCTGATAATGATGTGGTCGCGGCCAGCTGTTTCGAGGACGCCACGGAAAATTTTGGCGTTCCATTGGCTGTTGTTTTCAAACGTTTGGTACACCGTAATGACCTTGCCTCGATTCAGGCGAAGGATGTTTTCGATGTACGATTCTTCCATCACTTGCCCAGGAGTAATGGGCATTCCAGGAATCAAGGATCCGCTTGGCTGCATCGGAACCAGTTGAGGTTGCTGCTGCTGAATCATCTGCTGCTGTTGCTGAGGTATGCCGTATGGAAACTGTGCGGATGGGTACATGTCGTATCCGTATTGTTGTTGAGGGTAACCAGTGTAAGGCATTTGTTGACTCATGATGAACTCGCTCCTTTATCTATCTCATTCTTTTAATAGACGCGTGGGCAATCTGCTGGTGTTGGAACGAAGAAGCAGTGTGCCTTATAGCGACCGGAGTTTTGTTGATCCCACCAAGTAGGAGGACAGTTTCCGGCAGGACGGTAGAACCACAATGCGTTGCTCGCGGGGCGGGTTTTCTCTCCATTGACTGCGCGCTGTGCCAGTCTTCTGTCTTTTTCCCTGGCCCGTTGATAGAAATACGGCTTCTGGATCGCTTCGAATCCTCCCGGAGATTGATAGACCATGTCACGCATGCTGCGAATGTTTTTGAAGTCAAGGCAGTTACCTAGAATCCGATTTACCCCAACGTTGCCAACCATCAACATGCCCAACTCACCTTCACCCTCAGCCTCGGCCCGAATCAGTCTGGCAAGCATATCGACATCACTGGAGTTCGCTTTGATGACGGCCATTGCTTCACCTCCTTCCACAAAAATCACAATAACAATATATGGGCGAATAATAGATTGGTGATTGGCCCGATAAATTTTCATCAAGTTGACGTTTACGTAAACGGCAGTTACAATCATTTTATTCGGTAAATTGTGAATTTTATAAATGTAAGTAAGGGGCGCTGGACATGAGCAGAGAAGGAATACAGAAGGAAATATCGTGGACCATCTCTGATCTTGCTCAACAATTAGATGTCAGCACCAGAACGATTCGGTACTACGAAGAGCTCGGCTTGATTTTCCCCAGTCGGACAGAGAAGGGAAGCAGGCACTATAACCGCAAGGACCGTGCCAGGCTGCGACTCATTCTGCGAGGGAAGCGATTCGGATTTTCGTTGGATCAGATTCGCGAAATGATTGAGCTGTTCGACGAGGACCGTTCAGGTCGTGCGCAGCTTATGCGAACGATTGAGTACGGCAACCAAAAGCTGGCTGAGATCGACGAGAAAATCATGGAACTCCGACAACTGAGAGAAGACATTCTCGTCTACAAGCAAAACTTTGAACAAAAATTGCTTGAAGAAAATGAGGAGGAGAAACGATGAACGTATCAGCTCTGCTCACAGCAAACGGAAGGAAATACCCTGACAAGTCCGCGCTGATTGCAGGAGATGTAGAGATCAGCTTTTCACAGTGGGACACACGCTCTACTCAGTGGGCTTGCCATTTACAAGAGCTTGGCATCGAGCAAGGGGATCGGGTTGTCATGCTGATGCCCAATTGCCCGGAGTTTGCTATTTTTTACGTCGCCGTCATTCGTAGTGGTGCCCTCGTCGTACCGATCAATGCGCGCTCAACCCAAGAAGAAGTACGACATATATGTGAACATGCCGGTGCAAAGGCACTTCTTGTTCATGATGCCCTCGTACCTATCGTGAATGAGTGGGTCCTTCAAACGCCACAGCTTGTGGCAATCAAAACAGGTGTGAGTCAAGGGAATTGGCATGGAATCGCTGACTGGGATGCCAATGACGTGTCTTTTGATAAAATGAATGCGCTTTCTTCGCAGCTGTATTTGGCGAACATGAACGAAGATAGCGAGGTCAGCATCCTGTATACTTCTGGTACGACTGGACGCCCTAAAGGGGTGCTTTATACACATAGAAACTTATTGACTGTCGCGAAAATGATGTCGATTGAACTGACGATGACTCATCATTCGCGAATTTTGCATTTGATGCCACTGAGTCATTCGGCTCCCCTCCATCTCTTTTTCATTGCAGTGCTTATGCTTGGCGCCACCCAGGTAATGGCCTTGACCTTCTCGCCGCAGCTACTTTTGGATTTGGTGCAGCAGCATCGGATTACGCATTTCTTCGGAGCGCCAGTGGCGTATTTGCTGACGATGAAGCATCCCGAGTTTACGGCGTACGATTTGACTTCCATCGAACATTGGATGTATGGCGGGGCTCCTCTGTCCAAAGAGATGGCTTCGGTTATGGAAGGGGCTTATGGACGCGATAAACTGGCGTGCGTCTACGGCTTGACGGAGGCAGGGCCGACCGGAATGTGTCTCCTGCATCGAGAGCATCCGGACAAAATCGGCAGTATAGGCAATCGAGGTGTATTGTTCGCCGAAATGGAGGTTGTAAACGAGCGAGGAGAGCGATGCGCCAGTGGCGAAGCGGGCGAAATTCGCTTGCGCGGAGAAGGGACAATGAAAGGATACTACAACGATCCAGTGGCTACAGCAGAAACCATACGCGATGGTTGGGTGTACACTGGTGATATTGCACGCGTGGATGAGGATGGATTTCTGTGGATGATTGGTCGCAAAAAAGACGTGATGATTACAGGCGGGGTAAACGTCTACCCTAAGGAAATCGAGCAGTTGTTGGAGCGTCATCCGTCGATTGGCGAGGTAGCTGTTGTAGGTTTGCCACATCCTGAGTGGGGTGAGACGGTTACGGCCTATGTGGTTCTGAAACCAGGAGTTGATACCAATCGAGAGTGGCTAGAGGAAATCCAAGGCTTTTTGCGTGGTCATCTCGCCGATTACAAGCTCCCGCGACAGGTGAATATCGTTCCTGCGTTGCCGCGGAACACGAGCGGAAAAGTCCTAAAGCATGTATTGCGTGATGTCAGTTCCCAAAAGGAAGTGGAACTACGATGAGTGATTTGCAAACGAGCATCGATCAGCGAACATACAGCGACAACATCCCGCACCCGCGTACGCCACAGGCGCAAAACTTTTTCAAAGCAGATCCCAACCTCGATTATTTGCTGGAACGTTATCTCCCTGCTTCCATGCATGAATGGGCCAGACAGCAGTTGAGCTGGTTAGGTACGCAAGTGGCAGGACCCATCGATGAGCGTGCCGCCTATACAGACAGAGAAGGAAAGCCGAGATTGCGCAAGTACAATCGACTGGGCGAGGACATTTCTGAGATCATTACCAATGAAGGGTATAAGGAAACAGTAGCAGAAGTTTACGGAGCAGGCATCGTCAGCTACTTGTATCAAGACATTCCTGAGTTGGGCAGAAAAGCGCCGTATAGCTATTCCTTTTTCATGGGCTATCTCGTGAGTCAGTCTGAGCCGGGCTTCTATTGCCCTGTCACCTTGTCGATGTCAGCCGCTTATTTAATTGACCGCTATGGCAGCGAAGAACAAAAGGAGCAGTACCTGACAGGACTGACCTCTCGTGATCGCACTCGCCTGTATGAAGGGGCTACTTGGCTGACGGAGAGACAGGGTGGTTCGGATGTCGGTGCGAATTTGACTGTAGCAGAGCCAGTAACAGGTCGGCCTGGTGTGTACCGATTGACAGGAGAAAAGTTTTTTGCGAGCAATGCTGGAGCATTTGTTGCGACTGTTTTGGCGAGAATCGATGAGGAGAAACTGGGGACAAAAGGGCTCGGACTGTTTTTGGTGCCTTGGATAAAGCCTGACAACGAACGCAATCACATCCAGGTCCGCCGCCTGAAAGATAAGCTGGGCGTCAACGCCGTACCATCTGCGGAGATACTGTTGAACGGAGCAGAGGGCTATTTGATCGGGGAGCCTCAGAACGGCTTCAAGTACATGGCAGAAGCCCTGAATCTGTCTCGCATTTGCAACGCGATTGCTTCGATCGGGATCATGCGTCGAGCTTTTTACGAAGCGAGGTATTATGCCGAGCAACGTCGTGCATTCGGGAATCCAATCGATCAGTACCCGATGGTAAAAGAAATGCTGGTGAGCCTCTTAATGGATACGGAGGTCAGCACGGGTGCGGTGTTTGATATGATTGCTGTTTATGATCGCTTGCAGTCTCATTCAGCGAGCAAAGAGGATAACGCGCTTGCTCGCCTGCTGATTCCTTTGCTGAAATACCGTACAGGGGAAGAGGCTGTCGAATCGACCCATACCGCAATTGAAATTCATGGTGGTAACGGATATATCGAGGAATACGTGACGCCGCGTCTGTTGCGTGATGCGCAAGTTTTGACCGTATGGGAAGGCACCTCGAATATACTCGCACTCGATATTTTGCGTGTGATGCAAAAAGAAAACAGCCACGAAGCGTTTAGCAGATTGCTTCGGGAGCGCATAGCTGGCTGGAAGCATGCCTTTTCACAGACGTACGCCGAGTTGATTCGGACAGAACTGGCCATCCTGGAGGAAAATATCGCCTATCTCATGCAACAGACCCACGATTATGTAACGTACAAATTAAAAACGCTCGCGGACCATATGGTAGATTTGTACACCTTATCATGCATCGTCAGTGAAGCGGAGGATCAGGTGACGCGTGAGGGAAATGCCCGCAAATACATTTTGGCAAAGCTGTATGCCGAAAAGCATTTCCATTCACAAGAAAAGCGGGGGATTCAAGCCGATTCTTTGCTGGATGTACAGTTCTTTACCCAACTGGTGGAATATCAGTTTGTCAGCGTTGAAGATTGGGCCCAACAGTCCGCTATTGTTCAGACCCGATAAATCAAAAAGCGCCTTAGACCACTTGTTGAGGTGGCGAAGGCGCTTTTGATTTTTATGCATACCGCTTGCGGCGCATACTCCAAATAAACCAGATCGCAGCAACCACTGTTGCGATCGCCAGCAGCGTGATCTCAAAGTATTCATCGATCAGAACCTTTGCGTGTTTTCCGTACAAATAAAACAAGGTGCCAATCAAATAAAACTTCAATCCCCGCCCGATAATCGCATAAAACATGAGCTTGGTCAGCGAGTAATTGAATACGCCAGAGAGCACAGTGAAAACCTTGAAAGGAATGGGGGTAAAAGCTCCGATCAGTACGGCAGCATCCCCGTTTTTTACGAATTTTTCCGTCGCTACAATCACCCATTTTTCAGGGAGAATCTTGTGCAAAAGTGGTTTTCCCAGCCATCTCCCCAACAAAAATCCGATGGGGGCGCCGAGGACGGAAGCAGTAAAGGCTACTGTTGCAAACTGAATCGCTGAGCCTGGATCGAGCAGACTCATCGCAATTTGCATAAAAAACGGAGGAATCGGACTAATAAATGAGTCCAAAAATGCCATGGCAACAAGTCCCCACATCCCATATTGCATGAATAGCTGTGTGATATGTTCGAGCATGAGCATCTCCTTAGAAGGTTTTTTCTATTGTAGCTATCCTATGCCAGTTTGTCCAAAGAAAGACCACAACTGAAGTTAGATGTCGAGTGGGAATCGCTGGGCCAGTAAAATGGTTAGTAGCGTGGTCCAATGAGTGTATCCTAGGTCGAATATTGGTAGTGAAGTCCTTGTTTTTTCATTGACGCTAGGAAAGATTATCCACTAAAATGTAGGGAAACAGGACAAACATCATGGGAGGAACCAATGAAAACATTGGGTTCGGGAAAAGTCGTTTTCTATGCGCCAAACGGGACTAACTTGCAATTGTCAGGGGAAATTGACGTTCGTGGTGATCGGGTAGCCATAACAGAAATCATCTATTTTAATGGCCAACCAAACGGAGCACGCGAAACGAATTTGCCACTCGCGCAAACCGTGATTTACTGGGAGCCAGAAGTATACGAACAGATCGGATATGAAGAACAATAAGAATCATTGCGATTCCAAGCCCTGTCTCTTGCAGGGTTTTTTCGCGTACGGAGCGAATCTGCCAGCACCTCGGGCTATAGCCGATGTCCTGGTATTGTGTTATGATGTGGGATGGAATTTACGTATGGTACAAGGAGTGATCCTTATGATCGATTCTATATTGGAACGTGCTCTCGCAGGTGAACGACTGGGTCTCGAAGACGGTCTGGCTTTGTTTGCGAGCAATGAAATCGAAAAGATCGGACATTACGCCAATCTGGTCATGCAAAAGCATCATCCAGAACCGATTGCGACTTTTGTCATCAGTCGCAACGTCAATTACACGAACGTATGTGACACGTATTGCCGTTTTTGTGCCTTTTACCGTCGCCCGGGCTCTTCTGAAGGATACGTTCTCCCAAAAGAAACGATTTTCCAAAAAATTCAGGAGACCGTGGACGTTGGCGGTACAGAAATCTTGATGCAAGGCGGTACCAATCCGGATCTGAAACTGGATTATTATACTGACCTCTTGCGTGAGATCAAGCAGCGCTTCCCGCATATTACGATGCACTCTCTGTCTGTAGCGGAAGTGATGAAAATCGCGGAAGTTTCCAACATGTCTGTCGAGGAAGTGCTGAAAGAGCTGAAGGCAGCGGGTCTCGATTCCTTGCCGGGAGCGGGTGGCGAAATCCTCGATGATCGTACACGTCAGAAGATTTCCCGCTTGAAGGGTTCTTGGACTGAATGGATTGATACTCAAAAAGCCGCACACCGTGCAGGCTTGCCTGGTACAGCTACCATGGTAATTGGTTTTGGGGAAGAGATGGAAGAGCGTGTACTGTCCCTTCTGCGCATTCGTGATGCACAAGATGAGACAGGCGGCTTCAAAGCGTTTATCGTCTGGACCTTCCAGCCGGACAACACCAACATGAAGGCTGTCAACAATACGCCAGAGGAATACTTGAAAACACTGGCAATCAGCCGCCTTATGCTGGATAATATCAAAAACTTCCAATCCTCCTGGGTGACGATGGGCCCGCATTACGGTCAGCTTTCTCTCTCTTATGGAGCGAACGATTTCGGTCAAACGATGATGGAAGAAAACGTTGTTTCCGCAGCGGCATGTACGTACAAGGTCAACACGAACCAAATTTTGGAGCTCATTCGCGGCGCAGGCAAAATCCCTGCACAGCGCAACACACAGTATGACATTCTGCGCGTTTTCAAAGACGGCGAGATGGCAGAACGTGATTTTGTCATGCAAAACTAATAAACCAAAAAAACGCTTCTCTGCCCCCCTCCTAACAAAGGGAAATCGGCAGGGGGGCGTTTTTTGGTTATTTAATCAGGAACTTTTTACCTGCAACCTTCCCTGAGTTTCCAACCGTTTAAAAGTATATCGCTCCTGACGGGACATATACTGTAACTACAATGGCGGTTGGGGGGATGGTTATGCAGACGTTTCGCGTATTGCTGGAGAATGTCCCTGAGCATTGTGACACGTATCGGGCTATCGTAAATGAGATGACGGAGCGGGTCAACACTGCACCGGTGCGCATTACATACAGGGAGCAAGAAGAGAATGGATACCTCTTGTTCTACTTTCAAAGCTGGTGTGAGACTGAGTATGACGCGCAGACCATCGAGTGGGCGAGAGCCTTCGTTGCTCTTACATTAGCCGAATGGGTCATTCAGGTGAAGGAACCGAAAATTATGGAAGAAATGGCCGCTGACTTACTCGCTGCCGAACAGATGGAGACAGAGTGGGCAGAGATTTTTCCTTATATTCAACGCATGTGCCAAGAAGTCGAGCTTGATGGCAGGGAACTGTTAACGGCTACAACACGCAAGGCAAACGTATATCGCGACGTTTTCACCTATTTGGAGTGGGAGAGAACAATTAACGTCTTGGGCTTCGTCCGGTTTCGACTACAGGAACATTGGAACGAGCTATTCGAACTCGTGGAAACTGGCATTGATGAATATCTGGAAGACAAGCAATACCAAGAGTTTGTCGAGTTGTTGCGCTATTTCATTGCTGTACAGGAAACCAAGCAGGAAGTCGTTCATGTCGTTCCTAGTGTGGACAAACCTTTCCATCTTTATGATAAAAAAGGGGATCGGCTTTGGCTTGAACAGTTGGATACCGTTCTGAACATGGACGAACAAAAATGCAGGGACGAGGATTATTTGGTCAGTGCTTTGGTTACACTGGCTCCTGAGAGTATCGTGCTCCACATGGCTTCCGAAAAGCCTGGGCTTGCACAGACGATCCGCAGTATTTTTGACAGTCGGCTCGTTACTTGCCACTCTTGTTCGCTTTGTCTATCCGAGCGACGTGTACTTGACGGGAATAATCCCTCTAAACTATAATAGCAACAACAACTTTACAGCGCTTATAAATACGATGAGAAGGACACGGACAATAGTTAGGACGCTCTAGAGAGGCGGGTCAACAGGCTGGAAGCTCGCTGCGAACTGTTATTGATCTACCACCTTCGAGTAGCTACCGGGAACGAAGCGTAGGCTTTTACTATCGGTATGCCGGTTAAATACCGTTACATGGAATGAGGAGTCTGTTTTTGTGAACAGACTTGAAGTAGGGTGGTACCGCGAGAACACACTCGTCCCTTTTTGGGGATGAGTGTTTTTTTATTTTCTCAACCAAACAAGATACAGGAAGGAAGAATCCACAGTGGCACAAATTCATGTTACTTTCCCAGATGGAGCCGTTCGTCAATACGACGCTGGGATTACTATCGAAGACATCGCAGGCTCCATTAGCTCTAGCCTGAAGAAAAAGGCAGTAGCTGGTAAAAAAGACGGCAAGGTTGTCGATCTGTACACAGAACTCACAGATGACGCAGCGATTGAAATCGTTACCCTCGATTCTGCCGACGGGTTGGAAGTATACCGCCACAGTACAGCTCACTTGCTCGCTCAAGCGGTAAAACGCATTTACGGCGCTGAAGTGAAGTTCGGAATCGGTCCTGTGATCGAAGATGGCTTCTACTACGACATGGATATTCCAGTTTCCCTTTCCCCAGAGGATTTGGGCAAAATCGAAGCAGAAATGGAAAAAATCGTGAAGGAAGACCTGCCGATTCGCCGCAAAGTCGTAAGCCGCGAAGAAGCAACTGCGATTTTTCAAGAACTGAACGATCACCTGAAGCTGGAGCTGATTCGCGACCTGCCAGAGGATGCGACTATCACAATGTATGAGCAAGGCGAATTTTTCGACCTCTGTCGTGGTCCGCACTTGCCGTCCACTGGCTTCATCAAAGCATTCAAGCTGATGAGCGTGGCAGGTGCATACTGGCGCGGAAAAGCAGAAAACCAAGTTCTGCAACGCGTATACGGTACAGCTTGGCCGAAAAAAGCAGACATGGATGAATATCTGCACTTCATCGAAGAAGCGAAAAAGCGCGATCACCGCAAATTGGGTAAAGAACTGGGACTGTTCATGTTCTCCGAGGAAGCACCAGGTATGCCGTTCTACCTGCCAAAAGGCTTCACTGTTCGCAACGAGCTGGAGCAATTCTCCCGCCGTCTGCAACAATTGGCACAATACACAGAAGTGCGCTCTCCGTTCCTCATGAACGAGCGTCTCTGGAAAGAATCTGGTCACTGGGATCATTACAAAGAGAACATGTACTTCTCTGAAGTAGACAACGCGACTTATGCCTTGAAACCAATGAACTGCCCAGGTCACATGCTGATCTATAAAAACGAGATGCATTCCTACCGCGACCTGCCGATCCGTTACTCCGAGTTCGGGCAAGTTCACCGCCATGAGTACTCCGGGGCATTGAATGGAATGCTGCGGGTGCGCACCTTCTGCCAGGATGACGCGCACGTATTTGTTCGTCCTGATCAGATCGCGAGCGAAATCAAAGGCATGATCACTTTGATTGATAGCATCTACAAGGTATTTGGCTTCGAATACAGTGTGGCTCTGTCCACTCGTCCGGAAGATTCTATGGGCTCTGATGAGCTATGGGAAGCAGCAGAAAGCTCTCTGAAAACAGTGTTGGATGAGCTCGGTATGGCCTATGAAATCAAAGACGGAGACGGTGCGTTCTACGGACCGAAGATCGACTTCCAAATTACCGACGCTCTGAAACGCCGTCACCAATGTGGAACGATCCAGCTGGACTTCCAAATGCCTGAGAAATTCGACCTGACTTATGTCGGTCAAGACAACGAGAAGCATCGTCCAGTTGTCTTGCACCGTGCGATGTACGGCTCCATGGAGCGCTTCATTGGTATCCTGATCGAGCACTACGCAGGTGCATTCCCGATTTGGCTGACTCCGATCCAAGCACGCATCATGAACATCAGCGAAGTGCATATGCCATATGCAGAACAAGTAAGAGAAAAACTGCAACAAGCTGGCATTCGCGTAGAGCTGGATGGCCGCAATGAGAAAATCGGCTACAAAATCCGTGAAGCACAAGTTGAAAAAATCCCGTACATGCTGGTCATCGGTGAAAAAGAGGTGGCTGACGGTACACTGTCCGTCCGCAAACGCGGAGTGGGCGATGAAGGCGCGATGACAGTGGATGCGTTTGTAGAAAAAATCCGCGCTGAAATCAATGAAATGAAGTAAAAGCGTATAAAAGTAGAGCCGCCCTGAAGTTTTGGGCGGCTTTTTTCATTATACGTTTACTTGGAAAAAAGAACGGGAAAAGGATGTAGGGTAATTGTTCTTATGGACATCAAGAAGAACTGCGGGGGATACGTATGCGGGTAAGCATCAAGCAAAGACTGATAGCAGCATTTCTTGCCATTATTTTAATCCCGATTGGAGTGATCAGCTCATTTGTATATGTCAGTATGGAGGAGCGAATCCAGACTTATTTTATTGAATCCTCGACAAAAGAAGTGGCTCAAGTAGACAACGCGATTAACTTGTATTTCGACTCGATTCGTGAAAACGTAAACCTGATAGCAGGCAGTCCCTTATTAAAAAGTGCAGATAACACTATCACGACGTATATGGACAAACCAACCAAAACCAAGCATACCCCACTGCAAAATGGCGGGGTAGAGGCGGCCGTTTTTAAAGATTTCCTACGATTTGTCGATTCTCATCCGAATACTGCATTTATTTATTTAGCGACAAAATACGGAGGATACATACAGTGGCCGACAGATGATGTCATTCCGAATTACGATCCGCGTACAAGGGATTGGTACAAAACCCCAATGGAGAATCCCGGAAAAGTGATCACCACAGATCCGTATCTCTATTTAGGCGACAACAGTATCGTGATCAGTAACGTGACAATGCTAAAGGATGACAAGGGTGAACCACTGGGCGTCGTTGGACTGGATGTGAATTTAAAAGGGCTAACCGACATTTTGAAAGAAATTAAGATTGGGAAAACGGGTTATCTCATGCTGGTTGGCAAAGACGGAACGATTTTGGCTAATCCGAAGAACCCCGAGCTCAATTCGAAAAAACTGAAAGATACGCAAATTCCTGAATTGGCTGCTATCGCAGAGAATACCCCCAGCAGCTTTGCGGTCACGATGAACGATACCGAGTATTTGGCGAACGTCTTTACTTCAGACAAAACCGGCTGGAAATATATTTCGTTTATTGAAAAAGCTGAGCTCTCTGCTGAAGCCCATCAAATCGGTTTCATCATCGGGATGTTAAGCATTTTGTTTGCCTTACTAGCGGTTGTCGCTTCCGTTCTTTTCTCGCACAAATTCACCAAGCCATTGCTTGCCATCGTTGACCAGATTGCCCAGATCGGACGTGGTGACTTTACTGCTGAATTGCCCAAAAACCTTTTGGAAAGAAAAGACGAAATCGGCATGCTTGGTCAGAGCATTCAGGTGATGCAAGTATCCATCCAAGGACTCATTCGGGAAGTCCAAAAAGCGGTTAACACCCTCTCTACTTCGTCAGACAACATATCGGTTCGCTTGGCAGACAATGTAGATACTACGAACAAGATATCTACTACCATACAGGAGGTAGCGAGCGGGGCGCAAAATCAGCTCAGAGGTACGGAAGAATCCGCAAGAGCGATGGAAGAAATGTCGATCGGCATCCAGCGTGTGGCGGAAACAACCTCCATCATCTCGGAAGCATCTACATGTACGGCGGATGAAGCGCAGCTAGGAAACCAGTCCATCCAAAAAGCTATCCAGCAAATGGACTCCGTCCGTGACTCTGTGGAACATTCCGTATCCGTAGTCAAGCAATTGGGTGAGCGATCCAAAGAAATTGTGCAAATCATTGATGTGATTACGGGAATTGCTTCCCAAACGAATCTGCTTGCTCTCAATGCAGCCATCGAAGCTGCCCGTGCGGGAGAACATGGACGGGGGTTCGCTGTCGTAGCAGATGAAGTGAGAAAACTCGCTGAACAATCTGATGAGTCTGCTCGGCAAATTGCCAACCTCATTAAGGAGATCCAAGCAGATACGACCATGGCGGTCAACGCGATGGATTCAGTCAATCAAGATGTTCAGGATGGATTGTCTACTGTACTGGAGTCAGGAGAAGCCTTCCAACGCATCTTACAAGAAATTCAACAGATAACCGATCAAATTCAGGAGGTATCTGCTGTCTCTGAACAGATGTCCGCTGGATCGGAACAAGTAGCAGCATCTGTGGATGAGACTGCTCAAATTGCAAGGATTTCAGCGCACAATGCTGAAAATCTGGCTGCTTCCTCCAAAGGACAATTGGCCACTATGGAAGAGTTTTCCGTTTCATTTGAATCCTTGAATCATATGGCTCGCGAACTGGAAAGAATGATCAGTAAATTTAAGATATAAGAATGCATTAACGGAAAGAGTGCGAATGTCGGGAGGTATTCGTACTCTTTTTTTGCAAAGTGGTCCCATTTATGACACAATGTGCGGTTTACGTTTGAAAATTTGGCTATTTCGATTTATGATAATAGACTGGTACTAAGTCGAAATGCGATAAAAGGAGAGTGAACATCTATGCCAGAAAAAGTGCTTGATTTGCGGAACCGTCCTCTCCGGGATTTACGAATATCTGTCACCGATAAATGTAACTTTCGTTGTCGTTATTGCATGCCTGCCGAAATTTTTGGACCGGATTTTGAGTTTTTGCCGCAAAGTAAGTTGCTGACCTTTGAGGAGATTACCCGTTTGACCCAGATCTTTACTTCGCTTGGGGTCGGGAAAATCCGCATTACCGGCGGAGAGCCATTAATGCGCAGAAATTTGCCTGAATTGATTCGAATGATACGTGAAGTGGAAGGCGTTCAAGATATCGCGATGACGACCAACGGTTCTCTCTTGTCCCGCCATGCGCAAGCACTAAAAGAAGCAGGTCTGGATCGGGTCACGGTCAGCTTAGACAGCTTGGATAATGAGCGCTTTGGGATGTTGAACGGTAGAGGTTATCAGGTCGATACCGTGCTGGAAGGGATTCGTGTTGCGGCAGATGCCGGGCTTTCGATCAAGATCAACATGGTGGTACAACGCGGAGTCAACGATCAAGATATTTTGCCGATGGCACGGTACTTCCGTGAGCAAGGGCACACCCTTCGATTTATTGAATTCATGGATGTGGGAAACAGTAACGGCTGGCGGCTGGATCAAGTCGTACCTTCCCGTGAAATTGTGCGCATGATCCATGAAGAGATGCCGTTGGTAGCGACTGAAGCGAACTACTATGGAGAGGTGGCTTCTCGCTATCACTATGAGGGATCGGACCAGGAGATCGGGTTAATCTCATCGGTGACCCAAGCTTTTTGCTCCACTTGTACGCGAGCTCGCCTGTCGGCAGAAGGGAAATTGTACAACTGTCTCTTCGCTTCATCCGGAGATGATTTGCGCGAGCCAGTCCGCGATGGACGCACGGATGAGGAGATTCGCGAGCTGATACGTGCGATCTGGGAGCGGCGCGACGTGCGCTACTCGGAGGAACGACTAAGTGAAACGCCTGGTCTCGCCAAGCGTGATAAGGTTGAAATGTCCCATATCGGGGGATAATTAGGTATTAGCCTTGACAAAACCCAAGCTACCTTGTAATATAAGTTGCGTGTATAAACACTTCATACTTCGAGAACAAGCAGAGGCGCACAGCTTCTCACCTGGGTCGACGTCGTATACGACTGTTGACAGGTAACTCTTACGCAAGGATCCTCGGATCTGATGAAATTGCTTAGGTGAGATATGTGCGGGCGCAGATTGCGTTCGCATATTTTTGTTCCTTCTCGAAATTGACGGGGGTGGCAAGTATTAGCAAGGATCAAATGTTAATTAACGAAGCGATCCGAGCCCGTGAAGTCCGTTTAATCGGTGCTGACGGGAGCCAATTGGGAGTCGTACCTTTTAGGGAAGCATTGCGCATTGCCCAGGAAGCTGAATTGGATCTGGTAAACGTTGCTCCTACAGCCAAGCCGCCTGTATGCCGTATCATGGACTATGGAAAGTTCAAATACGAGCAGGCGAAAAAGGAAAAAGAAGCGCGTAAAAACCAGAAGATCATCGAGCTGAAAGAAGTGCGTTTTTCTTCTAACATCGAGGAACACGATTTTCAAACAAAGCTTCGCAACGTCCGCAAGTTCTTGGAGGATCAACACAAGGTGAAGTGTACGATCCGTTTCCGTGGACGTGAAATCACCCACTCCGAAATTGGACTAGGCGTTATGGAACGTGTTGCTGCCCAGTGTGAAGATCTCGCTACGCCTGAGCGCAAGCCGAAGATCGAGGGTCGCAGCATGATCATGATTCTGGCTCCGAAAGCGGAAAAGCAGTAAGATAGTAGTTTAGACAGGAGGATTTTTCAGATGCCTAAAATGAAAACCAACAAGGCCGCTGCGAAACGTTTCAAAAAGACTGGAAGCGGCCAATTGAAGCGCGACCGTGCGTTTGGTAGCCACTTGTTCGCTAACAAATCGACGAAAGCTAAGCGCCACCTGCGCAAAGCTGCACTCGTTTCCAAAGGCGATCAAAAACGTATTGAGCAAATGCTCACTTACATGTAAGTTTTTCTTTATTACACACCATTACGCAGCATGAGCTCCCTAAGCGCCTAGCAGTAGGCCGCCATGCTGGAAAGACCAGGAGGAGTTTAGTATGCCAAGAGTAAAAGGTGGCATTGTTACACGCCGTCGTCATAAGAAAATCCTGAAGCTGGCGAAAGGATACTTCGGTTCCAAACATCGCCTGTTTAAATCCGCTAATGCGCAGGTTATGAAATCCCTGCTGTATGCATACCGTGACCGTCGTCAAAAGAAACGTGATTTCCGCAAACTGTGGATCACTCGTATCAACGCGCAAGCTCGCATGAACGGTCTGTCCTACAGCCGTTTGATGCACGGCCTGAAAGTTGCTGGCATCGAAGTTAACCGCAAAATGCTGGCTGACTTGGCTGTTAACGACAAAGCTGCGTTCAACGAACTGGCAACAGTTGCAAAAAGCAAACTGAACGCTTAATTTTTGAATAGAAGAGCCGATCTTCCCGATTGAGGGCAAGGTTGGCTTTTTTGTTGTGGTCTAGATAGCAAAATCAAACGAATAGCATCCTACACCTGTCCACACGCTATCAATCTCCTTGTCATATCTTACAGCAAAGATAGAAGGAGGTAAGTGGCATGGCACAATGACGAGTAAGCCTATGGGCAGGCAGAAACTTTGAAGCTCGTCGTATTCGTTTTCGCAGACGTGGGGTAGCAGTCCGACAGTGTCAAGCATTTGAATTCATGACCACTTCTCAAATCAGGGAGATTCAACGGACGAGAACAGCACCGAGAAACGTGGTAGAAATCAGAACGTAGAAATGGAAGTTTAAGTCAAAGAAAAAACAACCGAGATCACATTCGGTTGTTTTTTTCTATTTCTATTCAACAAATGATTCGCTGGCGAATAGCGTCTGCCACACCTTGTGCGCGATTTTGCACACCGAGCTTTTTTAAGGAAGACTTGATGTAATCCTGCACGGTAAACTCACTAATTCCCATCCAGTCTGCCATCTCCTTAATGCTTTCGCCCCATGACATCCGCTGCATGACTTCGACTTCTCGGCGTGAAAGCTTGACGGTTTTAGGGCGAAGGGAGTCGGTTGCCAATACTTTCCCCAGCATCAAACAGTATGCGCTTAAGGATTGTACCAATTGATGGTTGATGCCGGAACAGCCATCCTGATGCCAGGAAATACCGGCGTAGCCGAGTACGTTAGGCCCATAGCTGATGGGGAGAATGAGCGCATAAGGGGCGCCATACACTAAATTGGGCGGGAACTGACGAATCGCCTCAGAATCTAGCAGGACGGCTTTCTGTTCACGGATCGCATGCTGGATGAGGGGCATATTGCGCATGTCCACCCGTATATCGCGGATGGAGCATAACTCTTGGTCGAGGATCGACCATAGTCCCTCACCCATTTGACTGAGCGTCGAGTAATTGCACAGAATGGCTCCCATGAAAGGAAAGAGATCCACGAAGCCGCGTACAGCAAGCACCAGTTTCTCCTCATAAAATGTTGTTTCTTCGATTCGGTCGATGTACATGTTCAGCTCTGGACTGACCATGGAGTGATTGCCACCTCCATTTGAGTGATGAACACCCCCTGATTTTTGGGGATATGAACGATCGTTCAGTCTGACCTATAATCTACATACAGCGCCTTCATTTTATCAAACCGCTAATCGGAGCGTAAAGAATGGATTTGGGATAAATTAACAATTTCATGACTTCTTTCATTCGTTTGGAATAGAAGGCGCATGAGAAAAGGAAAGGTTGGATGGGGATGAGGAATGGTTTTGTTTCGACCAGCCAAAAAGGATTGAATCAGGAGCTACTGCCGTACCAATTGTATCAAAAAGCGAAGAGATACGGCATTTGGAACCCGCAGGACATTGATTTTACGCAAGACCGCGAAGATTACGCAAATATGAATCTGGAGCAGAAGGAAGAAACCTTGGGACGAATTGCTGGTTTTCTTGGTGGGGAAGAGGCTGTCACCCTCGATCTTTTACCTTTGATCATGGTCATTGCAGAGGAAGGGCGATTGGAGGAAGAAATGTATTTGACAACCTTCCTCTTTGAAGAGGCCAAGCATACCGAGTTTTTCCGGTTGGTTCTCGACAACATCGGCGAGTCAGGAGACTTGCATCATTTTCACGATGATGTGTACAAGCGAATTTTCCATGAGATCTTGCCGAATGCACTCAATCGTCTGTTGACGGATAAATCCCCCGAAGCCATCGCAGAAGCTTCTACTGTCTACAACATGTTTGTAGAAGGCGTGCTCGCAGAGACAGGCTACTATGCGTTTTACGAAGCACTCAGCAAAACGGGGCTCATGCCTGGTTTAATGCAAGGAATTGGGTATTTGAAGACAGATGAATCGCGGCATATCAGCTACGGAACATTCCTGCTGCAGCGATTGATCTGTGAGCATCCCCATATTTACGATGTCATTGCCAAAAAGATGGATGAGCTGGCTCCAATGGCAAGTCATCTGTACGACTGGATGGATGACCCCCAAGGGGTGAGTGCATTCGGGGTGAAGGTCACTGATTTGCAGCAGTTTGCGAAAAAGCAACTGAGTGTGCGCATGGAGGTACTTGCCCGAGCAAAAGGGCAGACGATTGAAGAGCTGTATAAGCATACAAGAACAACGATCGATGTGTAAGAAAAATAGATCCAGTTGCAGAACTAGGCTCTGGTCCTAAAGTAGAATCCGCCCAAGGTCTGAGTAAAAAACAACCTCCCGTCCGTGTTAGACAGCCTGGCTGATCCCTTACAATAAAGCCATAAGAGGAAAACATTGGATAGGGAGAGAGATCAAAATGAGAAAACAAAAGTGGATGATGATGGGAATTACAGCAGTTGTTTGTTCAGCGATGGTTGTGCCAGGGGCGTTTGCCAAAGAGAAAGACGACGCACATTCCGTGACGAATACTTTCTTTGCCCCTGCTCCGTACACGACGGCACCTGTAGTCCAGAAAACAGATGCCGTGACAGGCACGCAAAAAACAGGAAGTGCATTTATTTTCGCTCCAAATGTAAACGAAAAAGAAGAAAACTAATGGGGTTAAAGCATCCGTACAGGATGCTTTTTCTTTTGTAAAAAACGATTCCGTCTCAAGTCTGAGAAAAAAACAATCTTTCGTCCGTGTCGAGCAGACTCTCCAATGCCATACAATAAAAAGCGTTACAGGAAAACATTGGATAGGGAGAGAGACATAGATGAGAAAACAAAAATGGATGATGATGGGTGTAACAGCAGTTATCTGTTCAGCATTGCTCGTGCCAGGAGCTTTTGCAAAAGAAAAGGATGATTCTTACACCGTGACACCTTCCTTGGTAAACCCTGGTTCGTACGCCGTACCAACGGTTCAAAAAACCGAGGCCAAAAATACGCAACAAACCGGAGCCTCTTTTATTTTCGCCCCGACAGTAAACGAAAAAGAGGAGAAATAAAGCAGCAAAAAGCTGTCAGACCCTGTCTGGCGGCTTTTTTTTGTGAAAAACGTCCCCTCTCATTGGGGGATCGAAACATCTCGACGTTTTTCATAAAAGTGGATGCGACCGCTTGCGGTCAACCAAACGGTACTGACCGTTTGGTTTGGGCGAGTTGGATATAGGTGGACGATGCGCCACTTCCAGTCACTAGGCATATGATGGTGGGTGAATCCTAGCAAGAGAGGAGCTTCGCTGATGAGCAATCGCCAGAAAATGGCGGATGAGGAAATACAGGAATGGGCAAGCCGACTGGAAGCTCAAGCGCCGCAGGACGTGCTTGTGAACGCCGTGGAAAACTATGCAGCCAGTCTGATCCTAGCTGCCAGCTTTGGCGCTGAAGATGTCGTTTTAATCGACATGCTGCACAAATTGGCTCCCACCATTCCTGTATTTTACCTCGATACCAACATTCATTTTGCTGAAACGTATGATACGCGTGACAAGCTGCAAGCCAGATACGGAACGACATTTATTCAAGTGCAGCCACAGCTGACGTTAGCCGAGCAGACAGAAAAACACGGAGACAAACTGTGGGAGAGAGAACCGAATCTTTGCTGCGAGATTCGGAAGGTAGAGCCGTTAAAGCGCGTCCTGTCCAACTATCAGGCGTGGATGACAGGCATTCGCCGCGAACAATCACTTACCCGAGCGAATACAAAAAAAGTGGAGTGGGACGAAAAATTCAACCTGGTTAAATTCAATCCGCTAGCAGATTGGACGGAGGCCCAGGTGTGGGAATATATCCATGCAAATGATGTCCCTTACAATCCATTGCACGACCGGAACTATCCAAGCATTGGCTGCCGAGTATGCACGCGCGCTGTCATGCCTGGCCAAGATTCTCGATCCGGACGGTGGGCTGGCTTCGAAAAGACCGAATGCGGTCTGCACAAATGAACAGTGCAGGAGGGAAAGATGTGAAGCAAACGATTTTGCCGCACGGGATCAAAAAAGCCATGATCGTGGACAAATGGACCCTGTCGGACATCGAATGTCTTGCCATCGGAGCATTTTCTCCGTTAACTGGATTCATGGAAGAGGCGGATTACCACACTGTCGTGGAAACGATGCGTCTAGCCAATGGAACGGTTTGGCCATTGCCAGTGACATTAGCTGTTGATGCAGATGAGCACGGCGATCTTGCGCCCGGCGACAGTATTCTGTTACGTGGGGAAGATGGAGTGGACTATGCGATTTTGCAGGTGAATAGCTGCTTTGTGCCAGATAAAATGCGGGAGGCCGAGCTCGTTTTTCGCACGGTGGATCTCGCTCACCCCGGTGTGAAAAAGCTGTTTGAAAAGCCAAATCTATACGTGGGTGGACCTGTAGAAATACTGCAAAAGCCACAGCCTGAGCGCTTCTCTGATTTTTATTTGACGCCGGCAGAAACGAGTGAAAGATTTCGAGAAAATGGCTGGAAAACGGTGGTTGGTTTCCAAACGCGGAATCCCGTTCACCGGGCGCATGAATATATTCAAAAGGCGGCATTGGAGATTGTCGATGGCCTTTTTCTCAACCCATTGATGGGGGAAACGAAATCAGACGATGTTCCTGCACAAGTGCGAATGAAAAGCTATCTCGCCCTTCTGGAAAATTACTATCCACGCAACCGTGTACTGCTCGGTGCTTTTCCGGCTGCCATGCGATATGCGGGTCCGCGTGAGGCGGTCTTCCACGCATTGGTACGAAAAAATTACGGTTGTACACACTTTATTGTCGGCCGCGATCACGCAGGGGTAGGCGATTATTACGGCACGTATGATGCGCAGCACATCTTTTCCGAGTTTGCGCCAGGTGAGCTCGGTATCCAGCTGCTCTTTTTTGAGCACAGCTTTTACTGCAAGGCATGCCAAGGGATGGCAACGACCAAGACGTGCCCGCATGACAAAGACTCTCATATGACCTTATCGGGAACAAAAGTGAGGGAAATGTTGAGAAACGGGATCACGCCACCTCCGGAATTTACACGCCCGGAAGTCGCAACGATTTTGATAGAGGGATTGAAATCCTCGCAATAAAACGGAACCGAAAAAGCAGGAGAGGGACGGCAATGCCGTTCTTTTTCCGTTGCGAAAAACTGGACAAGTTTTCCTGTTTTCAGTGAAGAACGTCTCGACGTTTTTCATAAAAGTATCCGCGACCGCTTGCGGTCAACAAAACGGTTTTGATCGTTTTGTTGTATCCGCTTTCACGCAAAAACCGCGCTATAAAGCCATTTCCAACTGAGCATTCGTTCGGACGAAAGTCCAGTAAAATCTTTTTGTTTTCGTTGACACCCCCTAGGTGCCTAGCTATAATCAGACGTAACACTTTATTCTGACAACAACAATATTGAAAATATTGTTTTAATAGTAGGCCATGACGAGGATGGTGCGCGTTACCCCTTTTACAGAGAGCCCTGATGCTGAGAAACGGGTATTGGGTACGTCGCATTGCTCACCTCCGAGCCGTTTAGCTGAAACTTGCTTTGCAGGTAGTAGGCCAAACCGCTTAACACCCGTTAACGTGTTACAGTCCACATTTGTTGTGACTGGCTGAGATCGGCTGACCGTGAGGCGCCGATAAAGTTGGGTGGTACCGCGAACCCTTTCGCCCCAAAAGACATGGAAATAAAACCGTGTCGGGGCGAAAGGGTTTTTCTATGTGTCTATAGTTATTTTCAATACCTGTTGAGAATTGGGAGGAGGAGAGGTCAATGAGTGTTGAAATGGCCGAATTGCAGAAAAAGAACGGCATTCCACCGATTCAGTTCGGGGAAGAAGTGTCAGGAGCAGAAACGCTGCTGCGCTGTTTAATCCTGGAGCAGGTCGAATACATTTTCGGCTATCCAGGCGGTGCGGTGCTCCCCATTTATGACTCCCTGTACGGGAGCTACTTCAAGCACATTTTGACTCGCCACGAGCAAGGCGCTATCCACGCTGCTGACGGATATGCCCGAGCAACAGGCAAACCGGGTGTATGTATCGCCACTTCCGGTCCGGGAGCAACGAACCTCGTAACAGGGATTGCAACCGCTCAGATGGACTCGGTTCCGCTGGTCTGCATCACAGGTAACGTGGCACAGTCGCTGATTGGTACCGACGCGTTCCAAGAGGCGAACATTACGGGAATTACCATCCCAATTACGAAGCACAGCTACTTTGTCCGCGACATTCGCGATCTTCCACGGATTGTGAAGGAAGCTTTCCACATCGCGACAACCGGTCGTCCGGGCCCAGTATTGATCGACATTCCCAAAGACGTCGCCAATGAGAAGGCTCCATTTACCTACCCGGATAAAGTGGAGATTCGCGGCTACCGCGCTTCACTCGTACCAAGCGACGAACAAGTACAAGAGTTTGTAAAAGCCGTTAGCGAAGCGAAGCGTCCAGTCATTTTGGCGGGCGGGGGAATCATTGCAGCTCAAGCAGAGAAAGAATTGCGCGACTTTGCTGAAAAAACACGCATCCCGGTGATCAACACCTTCATGGGATTGGGCGGTTTCCCTGGAACACACGAGCTGTCGCTGGCAATGCCAGGGATGCATGGAAATTACACAGCGAATCAAGCGCTCTTGAATGCAGATTGCGTGATTGGTCTGGGAGCACGCTTTGATGACCGAATCACGATGGGACGCACGAAAGAGTTCGCACCAAAAGCCCGCATCGTACACGTCGACATCGATCCAGCAGAGCTGGGGAAAAACGTAGAGACAGCCGTCACAGTAGCGGGCGACGTGAAGAGCACGCTGGCAAAAGCAATTCCGCTCGCCAAAGCTTGTGATTCGGAAGCGTGGATCAGCCAGTTGAAAGAGTGGAAAGAACAATATCCGTACAAGTACAAAAAAGATGGCGACGTATTGAAGCCACAAGCAGTCATTGAACTCTTGTACAACTCCACAGATGGGGAAGCGATCGTCACAACAGACGTTGGACAACACCAGATGTGGACAGCTCAATACTATAAGTTCAAGCACCCGCGCTCCTTTATCTCTTCCGGTGGTCTCGGCACGATGGGCTTTGGCTTCCCGGCAGCAATTGGCGCACAGATCGCTCACCCGGATCGCACGGTAATCTCCGTCGTTGGAGATGGCGGATTCCAGATGACCAACCAGGAGCTGGCAATCGTCTCCCAATACAACATTCCGGTCAAAGTAGCGATTGTGAACAACCAGTGCTTGGGAATGGTACGTCAATGGCAGGAGCTCTTCTACGATAATCGCTACAGCCAAATCGATCTGACATGCAGCCCGGATTTTGTCAAGCTGGCAGAAGCATATGGCGTAAAAGGCTTGCGAGCAAGCACGCCGGAAGAAGCCGAAGCAGTTTGGGCAGAGGCGCTTGCGCATGATGGACCAGTCGTGGTGGACTTCCGCGTTGCACAGGAAGAAAACGTATATCCGATGGTTGCATCAGGCAACACATTAGATCAGATGGAATTGGGGGACGATTAGGATGCAGCAACATACCATTTCCGTACTCGTCAACGACCAACCAGGCGTTTTGACCAGAGTGGCGACACTGTTCGGCCAACGCGGCTTCAACATCGACAGCATTACGGTGGGAGGCACGGAAGAACAGGGGCTGTCCCGGATGATCATTTCAACTGGGGGAGATGACCGCCAAATCAATCAGCTCATGAAGCAATTGCACAAGCTGATCGATGTCATCTCAGTCACGAATCTTAGTGAAAACCCTTTTGTATCAAGGGAACTGGCACTGATTAAAGTGACGGCATCGCCCAGCCAGCTGGCAGAGTTAAACGGAATTGTCGAGCCGTTCCGTGCCGCGATCGTCGATGTGGGTCCTAGCTCACTGATCGTGCAAGTAACGGGTGACACCGAAAAGATTGATGCGCTGCTCGTACTACTACAAAACTACGGCGTTATTGAATTGACAAGAACAGGTTCAGTAGCGATGGCGCGCAGTATTGTTCCAGCAACAGCCGCAGCAACGGTTTAAATTGCCAAATTTCAGAATAAAAATTCAAACTAAACAATTTTAGGGAGGCTATACAAATGGTAAAAATGTATTATGAAGCGGACGTAAAACAAGAGGTACTGCGTGGAAAAACAATCGCAATCATCGGTTACGGTAGCCAAGGTCATGCACAAGCACAAAACCTGCGCGACAGCGGTTATAAAGTAGTTGTGGGTCTTCGTTCAGGAAAATCTTGGGATGTTGCAGCAAAAGACGGTTTTGAAGTTCTGACAGTAGCAGAAGCAACCAAACGCGCTGACGTGGTTCAAATCCTGATGCCAGATGAGCGTCAAGCACAAGTATACCGCGACGAGATCGCTCCAAACCTGAAATCCGGCGCTGCACTTTGCTTCTCTCACGGATTCAACATCCACTACGCGCAAATCGTGCCACCAGCTGATGTAGACGTAATCATGGCAGCGCCAAAAAGCCCGGGTCACCTGGTTCGTCGCGTATACCAAGAAGGCTTCGGCGTACCTGGTTTGATCGCAATTTACCAAGATGCAACTGGCAACGCGAAAGATCTCGCACTCGCCTACTCCAGCGGTATCGGTTGCACAAAAGCAGGCGTAATCGAAACTTCTTTCCGTGAAGAGACTGAAACAGACTTGTTCGGTGAGCAAGCAGTATTGTGCGGTGGCGCAAGTGAGCTGGTAAAAGCAGGATTCGATACATTGGTGGAAGCAGGTTATGCGCCTGAGATCGCCTACTTCGAGTGCTTGCATGAGCTGAAGCTGATCGTTGACCTGATGTACGAGGGTGGCTTGGCTCGTATGCGCTACTCCATCAGTGACACAGCTGAGTACGGTGACTACAGCACTGGTCGTCGCATCATCACAGATGAAACTCGCAAAGAAATGAAAAAAGTACTGGCAGAAATCCAAGACGGTACATTTGCTCGCAATTGGATCTTGGAAAACCAAGCAAACCGTCCTGGCTTCACTTCCCGTCGCCGTCTGGAATCCGAGCATGGTATCGAGGTAGTAGGGGAGCAACTGCGTGGCATGATGTCTTGGATCAACAAAGATACGAAAAAAGAAGAAGCGAAAATCGGCCAATAATTGCCGTGTGAAAAATCTATATACAATGTAGGGAAAAATGTGGAGGTGAAAAGTTCATGCGGACCATTGAGATTTTTGATACGACACTGCGCGATGGGGAGCAGTCTCCGGGCGTCAATATTAGCACGAACGAAAAGGTGGAGATCGCCCTTCAACTCGAGAAGCTGGGCGTAAACAGAATTGAGGCGGGCTTCGCTGCTGCCTCCCCAGGTGACCAAAAGTCTGTGGCCGAAGTTGCAAAACGGGTGAAGAATGCAACCGTCGTCAGTCTGGCTCGTGCCGTAAAAGACGACATGGATAAGGCATACGAAGCGCTTCGCAACGCACAAAACGCTTCCCTCCACGTCTTTCTCGCAACATCTCCGATTCACCGTCAGTTCAAGCTGAACATGAGCAAGGAAGAAGTCCTTGCTCGGGCGGTGGAAGCAGTTACTTATGCGAAAAAGTACTTTACGGAAGTTCAGTTTTCCGCAGAGGATGCGGCGCGTACCGAGATCGAATTTTTGGCAGAGGTTGTAGAGGCGGTTATCAAGGCAGGGGCTACTACGGTAAATATTCCAGATACGGTTGGCTACATGACGCCGTATCAGTATGGAAACATTTTCCGTGAGCTGAAAACTCGGGTACCTTCTACGGATCTGATTCGTCTGAGCTGCCATTGCCACGATGACCTCGGGATGGCAGTGGCCAATAGTCTCGCTGCAGTCGAGGGTGGCGCTACGCAAGTGGAGGGCACCATCAATGGAATCGGAGAGCGCGCTGGAAATGCTGCTCTGGAAGAAGTGGCGCTTGCATTGGAGACGCGCAAGGATTACTACCAGGCGACGACCAAGTTGAATTTGAAAGAAATCGGACGGACCAGCCAGCTGGTGAGCCGTTTGACAGGGATGATCGTGCCAGGAAATAAAGCAGTCGTGGGGGCAAATGCTTTTGCCCACGAGTCCGGTATTCACCAGGATGGTGTGTTAAAAGAAGTCACTACGTACGAAATCATCCGTCCGGAATCGGTTGGCTTCAAGTCAAACAAACTGGTTCTTGGCAAGCACTCTGGGCGCCATGCTTTCAAAGAAAAGTTGGTTGATCTGGGCTATCACTTGGAGCAAGAAGAGGTAAACGTAGCGTTTGCAGCGTTCAAAGTATTGTGCGACAAGAAGAAAGAAATCACGGATGACGACATCCTCGCATTGGTCGACTCCAAGATGGTTCGCGGACCAGAAGCGTTCCAGCTGGAATCCGTACAGCTCGCTTACGGCAACATTTCCGTTCCGACAGCGAGTGTGCGACTGGTTCGTGCCGACGGATCGGTATGCGAAGAAGCCGCATGTGGAAATGGATCGGTTGATTCCATCTACAAAGCGATTGACCGCGCTACCGGAGAAGAAGTTACCCTCGTCGATTACAAAATCCTTTCCGTTACTCACGGACAAGATGCGTTGGGTGAAGTGTTCGTCCGTCTACAGCAGGGCGATCTGATCGTTACCGGCCGCGGTGTGAGCACAGATGTGCTGGAAGCGAGCGCAATCGCCTATGTACGGGCAGTGAACAAGATCATGGAGCGTCGTGGCGAGCCTATGCCCGTCAGTGCAACGATATAAAGATAGGTCAAATGTGGATAGGATCATAGGAACCAGCAGCGTTCGGAAACCATTACGTATAGAAAAGCGGGATAAACGATGAAGAAAAACTATCGCATCGCCGTTCTTCCTGGAGACGGTATTGGACCAGAAATCATGCAGGAAGCGGTCAAAGTCCTTACACTCGTAGGGGAACTTGAAGATGTCACTTTTACATGTGAAGAAGGCAGGATCGGTGGTATCGCAATCGATACGGATGGAACACCATTGCCAGAAGAAACGGTAACGCTGACTAAGCAAGCGGATGCTGTACTCTTGGGAGCCGTTGGCGGACCGAAGTGGGATCAGAATCCTGGGCATCTTCGTCCAGAAACAGGGCTGCTCGGCATTCGCAAAGCGCTCGGTTTGTTTGCGAACATTCGCCCAGCTACCATGCACAGCTCTCTGGTGGATGCATCCTCCCTCAAGCCAGAAGTCGTTTCTGGCGTTGACTTGATCGTTGTACGTGAACTGACCGGGGGCATTTATTTCGGTGAGAAAAAACGCTACGACGGTCCAAACGGTGAAGTCGCAGAAGATCAGTGCATCTATCATGAAGCGGAAGTCGAGCGAATCATTCGAGTCGGTTTCGACATTGCGCGCAAACGCCAAAAGCGTCTCGTATCTGTAGATAAGGCAAATGTCCTCGAAAGCTCCCGCCTCTGGCGCAAGGTAGCCGAGCGAGTAGCGGCTGACTATCCAGATGTAGAGCTGTCTCACCAGTTGGTAGACTCTTGCGCGATGCAGCTCGTGCGTGAACCAAAACAGTTTGACGTCATCGTGACGGAAAACATGTTTGGCGACATCTTGAGCGATCAGGCAGCGATGCTGACTGGTTCGATTGGGATGCTGTCTTCGGCGAGTCTGGCAGCAGGCAGCTTTGGCCTGTATGAACCGGTTCATGGTTCTGCCCCTGACATTGCTGGAAAAGGCATTGCCAATCCGCTGGCAACCATTCTATCCGTCGCGATGATGCTTCGTCTCTCGCTCGGTATGGATGAAGCGGCAGCAGCAGTGGAAAACGCAGTTTGGTCCGTACTGGAAGCAGGACATCGCACTGGCGATATCGCGGCAGACAGAAGCAAAGCGATTGGTACAATCGAGATGGGCCAACTCGTTCGCGACGAGCTGTCCAAACAGTGGCAAAAACAATAAATCATACACAAAACGAAACCCTGCCAAAGTCCTTCGGGTGCTTTGGCAGGGTTTTACCTTTTTATACTGCTTATCCGATGGTGATCTTCCCTTTGGGATAGCGGAAGTATTCCTTTTGCTTGCGCTGTGCGAGGGCAAAGGCAATCGTGAGAGGTCCCAAGCGACCAGCAAACATCGTCATAACGATTAACGCTTTACCGATGGGAGTAAGGTTTGGGGTCAGCCCCATAGATAGTCCAGTCGTAGCAAATGCAGAAGTGACCTCGAACAGGATCATCTCGAATCGGGCACTTGTCTCGGTAATCGAGAGCACCATCGTCATGACAAGCACAATGAACAGGGCGATCATGGTCAGCGTCAGTGATTTGTAGACCATGTGTGGCAAGATTCGTTGTCGGAAAAAGATGACATCTTCCTTCCCTTTAATTTGAGCGATAACAGCACCAATCAGTGTAGCAAAGGTCGTCGTTTTGATTCCGCCTCCTGTTGAACCAGGTGACGCACCAATGAACATCAGGATGATAATGAGGAAGAGGGACGACTGATACATATCCCCGATATTCAATGTGTTCGAACCTGCCGTACGAGGTGTAACCGACTGATATAAGGAGCCTAGCACTTTGCCCATCATGGAAAGGGGCTGCAAAGTCTTCGGATTATTATACTCCAAAATGAAGATAAGCACGGTCCCAGCCGTAATCAAGAGACCGGTTGTTGCCAGTACCACTTTCGTATGTAAAGACAGGCGGCGGGTTTGACGATAATCGTATAATTCACTCACAACAATGAAACCAATACCGCCAAGAATGATCATCAAACAGACGACGAGATTGACGAGCAGATCATCTACATAAGCAGTTAAGCTGGCGAAATTCCCCATCAGATCAAACCCAGCATTATTAAAGTTAGAAATCGCATGGAAAAAGCCAAAATATATCGCTTTTGACAGAGGAAAGTCAAATGCAAAACGAATAGAGAGGAGCACTCCACCTATAAACTCAGTGAGGGCAGTAAAAATCAAAATCATTTTGGCTAAACGTACGACACCTTCTATCGATATCTGATTCAGCGACTCTTGAAGGATGAGCCGTTCACGCAATGAGATTTTTTTACGCATAATCAGTGCGAAGAAGGTAGCGAACGTCATAAATCCGAGACCGCCAATTTGAATGAGAGACAAAATAACAAGCTGACCAAAGATCGTAAAGGTCGTTCCAGTATCGACGACAACCAAGCCTGTTACACACGTAGCAGAGGTGGCTGTAAACAGAGCATCAAGCCAATGCAGGCCAAGTCCATCAACTGTAGCGACCGGGAGTGTCAAAAGCAGTGCTCCCAGGAAGATAATCAAGGCAAACCCAAGAACAAGCGTTTTTGGTGGATCAAGGTGAAGCTTTTCTACGATTTTTTTAATCATAGCAGGTTATACCTCGGCTTTTTTCGAGTCTTGTGTATGAGAAGAAGGGAAATCCATCTCTTAGTATGGCATTTCCCTTGGAAAACTTACCGAAGTAGAGCAGCGCCCAATCGGTGAAGCCAATGCTTCAATTCTCGTTCTTCCAGTGGAGCAAGCGGGAAACGGACAGCCGGGCAGCGCAGAATATCGGCAGGCTCATCCGCTACGCGAAAAGCATGACCGCCAGTCAGCTCGAGACCCTCCTCTCGAAGAATAGCGACGACTCTCTCTTCTTGTTCGGTTGCTCTTGTGGTTGGCGTGCCCCATTTGATCCACGTATTTAAGCCACCTGAAATGGGGTACATTCGTGCGTGTTCGGGGAGTGCTTGCCGTCTTTCCTGCCAGAGTCGTAGGAAGCGGGCCTGGAACAGGGCACGTCGATCTGCTAGAAACTCTTCGTAAAACCAAGGATCATCGAGGAGTTGAACGGCTGCCTCTACGACGAGCAGGGAAGGTTCCGCTCCGGTCATGGAAACAAGCTGGCTGTAGCGCTCCAATTCATCATCCGATAAATCAGAAGGAAGCATCAACACGCCCAATTGCAGGTCGCGAGCCAGTGTTTTGGACAAAGAATGCAAATAGTAGACCTCGACAGAGCTTTTTGCCTGCACAGCCATGTGGTACAGGGGAACGCTCGGCTCTTCAAACCAGAGATCTCCATAATGGTCGTTTTCAATCAGACGTACGTTATGATTCTGTGCCCATTCGAGCAGCTCTTCTTTTCGTTTCAATGAATAGCTGATGCCCGTAGGGAATTGGTAATGCGGGTTAATCAACAGCCAATTGGCGGGGTAATGCTCCTGCTCTTCATTGAGGGCTTGAATACAAACGCCTTCTTCATCCATACGAATCGGTCGAACCGTAATACCGCATTGGCTCAGTAAGCGCAGGAATACGGGATAGCTATACTCCTCCACATAGACGACATCGCGCGCATTCATGATCCGCTGTGCTAGGAAGGCGAAGCCGCTCGTGCTTCTGTTAAAAAGCAGAAGGCGTTCAGGTGAGTGTGGCAGTCCCCTGCGGCTGAGATGATCAGCGAAAACTTTGGTAGCCTGCGTTCGCATGATTTTCTTCTTCGCGGACGGTTCATCCAATACGGTCAGGCTCTCATAAAAAGCACCACGCAATCGCTTCACCAGCTCTTCGCTTGGACGAGGGGAGGAATCAGCCAGAGAAGCGATTGGAATATCTGTGAGCGGGAGGCGATTTTCCAAACGAGCTTCTTTGGCAAGCTGCGTCAAGTAATAGCCTTTGCCATGCACAGCTTCCAGCCAGCCTTCCAAAGCAAGATGATCGTATGCTTTTTTGACTGTCTCTAACGAGCAGCCGCTAATTGTTTTCATATCTCGCAGTGATATTAATTGTTGTCCATCTACAAGAAAGGCACCACGAAGAATCGCTGTTTTTAATTGTTCAGCGAGTTGTACATAGATCGGTGTGTGCGATTGTTTGTGGAAATGAAAAGAAAAATAAGGTCGCTCTGGCATTCGCGCACGCCTCCTTGTCTGTCGAAAAAATAGCAGTCATCAGCATTATATAGGAAAGAGAAGCATCTCGGGTATAGGGAGTGAAGAAATTGTTGCCGGAACGACGAGGGTATTGGAAACCTGAACATGGTATCATGAGAAATAGATATATATATTGAAGAAATGAGGAAATTACGGATGAGTACGCAGGAACACAAGGCGCTATCGCCCAAGCAAGTCACATGCATGGTCATAACCGTTTCCGATACTCGGACAGAGGATACAGATAAAAGTGGACAGTTAATGAAGCAGCTGCTGACTGAAGCCGGTCACAGCATTGCGCTTTATCAAATTGTAAAGGACGAGCCTGTACAAGTCATTGCGGCAATCGAAGCGGGAATCACACATGACGACGTTCAAGTCATTCTTCTCAATGGCGGTACTGGCATTTCGCCAAGAGATAATACCTTTGAGGCTGTTTCTGGCTTGCTTGATAAGGAAATGCCAGGATTTGGTGAGCTGTTTCGGATGTTGAGCTATACAGAGGACATCGGTTCCGCAGCGATGCTCAGTCGTGCGATTGCAGGGACGCGGAAAGGGAAAATGATTTTTTCCACGCCAGGCTCGACAGGTGCGGTGCGACTGGCGATGAATCGGTTGATCGTGCCAGAGCTGGGGCATGTGGTGCGCGAATTAAATCGTTAACGATTTGCCGTTAGTAGTCTCGTATGGTACTGTTACGAAAGGAAAAAGATCGGTCAGACCATGAACCATCGATTGCAGATGGTTTTTTGGTGCCGAATTTTGCAAGGAGAGTAGACCCATCCATGAAGATTTTACTATCGACCTTAAACGCCAAGTTTATTCACTCCTCACTCGCTTTGCGTTATTTGCGAAGCTACGCCCAGGAAGCATTTCCTTCGATTGAGCTGGTGGAGTATACCATCAACGATGTGACGTTAAATATAGTAGCAGATATACACAAGCGCAAGCCCGATGTCGTTGCATTTTCCTGTTATATCTGGAACATTCGTGAGACGCTCAGTGTCATGCGCACGCTGAAAAAGATATGCCCGGATGTTCCGATTATCCTCGGGGGACCAGAAGTGACCTATGATGCGGACGAATGGATGAAGAAGCATCCTGAAATCGATGTCATCTGCATTGGTGAAGGGGAGCAGACCTTCTTGGAGCTTTTGCAGGTGTATCAGGAATCATTGCAAACCAAGCAGCCTCCACGCCTGCGTGATGTAGCCGGAATCGCATATCGCGAAGAGGAGTACGTGCGTTTTTCCATGCCGCGTGCGCAAGTGGAAGAGATGGACAGCATTCCTTCACCATACGCGGACCATTTGGACGAGCTGAACAACCGCGTCGTCTATTTTGAGGCATCCCGTGGCTGTCCGTTCAAATGCCAATACTGTCTGTCCTCGATTGAAGACGGCGTACGCTATTTCAGTCTGGAACGAGTGAAAGAAGATCTCATGCGTTTGATCAATCACGGCGTCAAAACGATCAAGTTCGTGGATCGCACATTTAACATCAATAAAAAATATGCGCTGGAAATCTTTCAGTTTTTGATCGACAACCACAATGGAACGGTCTTCCAATTCGAGATCACAGCAGACATTTTGCGAGCGGACGTACTCGACTTCTTGACCGAGAACGCACCGCCAGGCATTTTCCGCTTCGAGATTGGGGTTCAGTCCACAAATGATGAAACCAACCGCCTTGTTCAGCGGATTCAGCGCTTTGATCGTCTTGCGCGTACAGTGACACAGATCAAGGATTCGAAAAAAATCGATCAGCATCTGGACTTGATCGCTGGTTTGCCTGAGGAAGATTATGCATCCTTCCGCAAAACCTTCAATGACGTGTTTGGTCTACGCCCGGAAGAGCTTCAGCTCGGCTTTTTGAAAATGCTCCGCGGGACAGGCGTTCGTGCGCGTGCGGCTAATCATGGCTATGTCTTTATGGATGAGGCTCCTTACGAAATTTTGGGGAATAACGTCCTTTCCTTTGATGACATGCAAAGAATCAAGCGTGTAGAAGACATTCTGGAAAAGTACTGGAATGCGCACCGGATGGACTATACAGTGGAGTGGCTGTTGGCGAATCAGTTCGAAACGGCTTTTGACTTCTTCCAGACATTTGGTGACTATTGGGAAAATCAAGGCTGGAGCCGTATCGGTCATCAATTAGAGGATTTGTTCATGCGTTTGCAGAAGTTTTTGCAAATCCAGCAAGTGGACGGTATGGGGCATGTGCTCAGCATGATGAAATTCGATTTCCTGCGCAACCAGAAGCATCGCCCGCGCAAGCTGTGGTGGGAGGATGTCATGGACAAGGAAGAGATGCAACAGACGTTCGCTGTCCTAACAGAGCAGCGTGAGCGACTCCGCGATGATTTTGCGGCACATGCTGCATTGGAAAAAGACTACTTCAAGCACACGCTGACTGCCAAGGTGACCTTTGACATTGAAAAATGGATGGAGACCGGTGAGCTTGTCGAGGGAGATTTTACACTCGTCGTGTATTATCCGTACAAAGATGAAGAGCAAAATGCTTTTGCTGTCGTCAAGCAGGACGTCCAAGCAGCAGGCTAAACTACCGGATTATCTGATGAGTTGGGGGGGGGAGGAGACGCAGATGAACGCAAGCGAGTATACGGAGGTTGTCGAGGAACTGTTGCGTGCACATGGTGATTCGATTCTGGCTGGTCCAATGGAGCAGTACATGAAAAATCATTTTCCTTTTCTGGGGATTAAATCACCACAGCGCAAAGAACTGACGAAACAAATCTTTCGTGATTATGGCGTACCCGAAAATTGGGAGCAGGTCGCTCGTTCCTTGTGGGCTTTGCCAGCGCGCGAGTACCAGTATGTAGCGCTTGACGTACTCGAGAAGTCCAAAAAGCGTCTCACCCCTGACCATCTCCCGTTCGTTGTCGAACTTATCACGACAAAATCGTGGTGGGATACCGTGGATTATTTGGCTTCCCATACAATGGGCAGATTGTTTGCCTTGCATCCCGAACTGATCGAATCGAATACGACAGCCTGGATGAATGGAACCAACATGTGGCTGCAACGAACGGCGATTTTATTTCAGTTGTCATATAAAGACAAGACAGATCAGCGGCTGCTCTTTTCCTTGGTGGAAAGATGCGCGGATTCCAAAGAGTTTTTTATTCAGAAGGCAATCGGCTGGGCGTTGAGAGAGTATGCGAAAACAAATCCCGACGCCGTACGTGAATTTGTAGAAGCGACGTCACTCGCGAGTTTGTCCAGACGTGAAGCGCTCAAACATCTATCATGATAGAGTCGTCTGGCATATCTGTGCTTGATAAAATACGTAAATCTATTGCAAAATAAACAAGTACCTTTTTTTAGGTTCATACGTAATACATAGAGTCAGATATCGTGCGATGCCATAGCTGCTAGTATGTCAAGAAATGACCGCACTGTGGCAAGGATAGGGGATTTTGCCTCATGGAAGTCGACCTGCTGATGTCAATCATAGAGCAATACGGCTACGTAGCGATTTTTTTCCTGCTTTGGCTGGGGATTGTAGGTTTGCCGATTCCCGATGAACTGGTTGTCGCTACAGGAGGATTTCTTGCCTCCATCGGCGTGCTAAACCCATGGTATTCTTTTTTGGCGGGATATTTAGGGGTTGCCTCCGGATTGACGATTGGCTTTTTACTTGGAAAGTACTTTGGGAAACCGATATTGAAATGGCTGTGCAAAACCGAGAAAATGAGGAACGCGGTGAATCGATCAACGGGCTTGCTGGAGAAGTATGGTACTACTGCTCTTTGCATCAGCTACTTATTTCCGGTTGTCCGTCATGTGGTACCTTATTTGGTTGGGCTTGGCGGTATGACGTTCCGTCGTTATGCGATGCTGTCTTATCCAATCGGGTTGGTTTGGACCATCGCCTTTTACTTTCTCGGCCATGTATTCGGTAATAATGTGGAAGCCATTATCGAAGTCATCCGTAAATACGGTTTCTACGCTTTGCTGGTGATCGTGGTTGTTTTGGGTGTGGTATTCTTTGTACGCAAGCAGTTTATGGGAAATCGGGCATATCGGGCAAAAGGAGATTAAGAAATGTACCATCAACAATTAGCTGCCCATCGCCGCAATTTCGTGCTGGTGCTCGTCATAAGCTGGGCCCTCCTCTTGGTAGGATACTTCAATTCGAATGTCTGGGTGCTGGCGGCAGGAGCTTTACTGCTGAATGGCTATGCTTATTACTTGATGCAGACAGACAAGCGTCTGGCTAAGGAAAAAGGTTTTCGGGTTCCGGAACTGAGCCTTTTGCTGGTCGCATTTTTAGGAGGAGGGATCGGTGCGCTTGAGGGCATGCTTATTCAACGGCATAAGACCAAGCATACCTCTTTTCTCATCCTGGTCCCGCTCTTTTGCATCGCGCAAATCTTGCTAGTCATTTGGTTAACGCAACTATACTTGGATAAAAATCTCGTGTCGTAGGTGGCACGGGATTTTCTTTTTGCGAATGGGATTTTCTTGTTTGAAAATTCAGCCTATAATAAAGGGGAACGATAGAACAAGCTGAGGAGGTAGCTATGTCTCAATCAAGCCCCCTAACGAAAGCGCACGCACAGCAATTGGATGTACAGGACGAACTCGCGAGCTATCGCGAAGAGTTTTATTTGCTTCCGAGCCTGTATTTGGATGGAAACTCGCTTGGTCTCATGTCAAAAAGAGCGGAAAAGAGTGTCATGGATCTGATGCGGTCTTGGAAGGAGCTGGGTGTGGAAGGCTGGACAACGGGTAACCATCCGTGGTTTTTCTTCTCGGAGAAATTGGGGGAGATGAGCGCAGCACTAGTAGGGGCAAGCCCCGAGGAAGTGATCGTAACGGGTTCTACGACGATCAACCTCCATCAGTTGGCAGCTACCTTCTATCATCCGGTTGGGAAAAGGACGAAGGTGATTGCAACCGAGTTGGATTTCCCTACTGATATATACGCACTCCAGAGTCAAATGAAGCTCCATGGACTGGACCCGGAAGAGCATTTGGTTCGGGTAGCGTCAAGAGATGGCCGCCTGATCGAGGAAGAGGACATTATCGATGTGATGACAGATGAAGTAGCACTGGTAGTCCTCCCGACGGTCCTGTATCGCAGCGGCCAACTGCTCGATATCGAACGGTTGACAGCAGCTGCACATGCGAGAGGCATTCTGATTGGTTTTGACGGATGTCACTCTGTAGGCGCGATCCCGCATTCCTTCAGCAAATGGGGAGTGGACTTTGCATACTGGTGCAACTACAAATACGTAAATGCAGGGCCCGGAAGCGTGGGCAGCCTATATGTGAACCGAAAGCATTTTGGCAGGGCTCCGGGTTTGGCAGGATGGTTCAGTTCGAAAAAGGATAAGCAATTTGACATGGAACATACGCTGGATGCATGTGAAAATGCGGGCGCTTACCAGATTGGTACCCCGCATATGCTGAGTCTCGCCCCACTGCTTGGTTCCTTGGAAATGTTCCAGGAGGCGTCCGTGGAAAAGCTTCGTACCAAGTCGCTCGGCTTAACGCGGTTCATGATGGATTTGATCGAGGTGGAGCTGGCAGACATGGGCTTTACGATTGCGAACCCACAGCAGGATGATCGCCGAGGTGGGCATGTCAGCCTTGAACACGATGAAGCCATACGTATATGCAAGGCTTTGAAGGAAGCGGGCATTATTCCTGACTTCCGTGCACCAAACATCATCCGATTAGCCCCCGTTGCTTTCTATACGACGTATACAGAGGTTTGGGAAAGTGTCCAGATATTAAAGACGATCATGCAAGAGAAGAGCTACGAGAAATTTGAGAACAAGCGCGAGGTAGTTGCTTAGCAGGTCCGACTTAGGTTGGACCTGCTTTTCTTTTTGAGTACGCCTTTTACGGGATTTCCTTTCCATTATTGGGCACACTATCCGTACCTGTAGGCAGGCTACATTCCATGGAAGGGTGAGCAGCTTGAGCCAGTTTTTTCAAGCATGGCAAAAAAGAAAAGAAGCCCTCCAGTCAAAATCGTTGGAGCAGTACGCCGACAAGAGCATGGAAAGCGTATCAGATGTTACGCTCACAACAAATGTGGAAGAAAACATTCAATTGATTGAAGCGCAGTTTGGAAAGTGTGACGATCTCGTCATTCGTCGTTTTCAAACAAAGTCAAAGGCTCAGGCCGCTATCGTTTTTATAGATGGCATGGTGGATCGCAATGTCATCAGTGATTTTATTATTCGCTATATGACGACTCCCGATATCACCTATCATGATCCGGCTACAAATGAGCTGGATTTGACAGACAAACTGAGGCAGATCGTCCGAAATATTTTGTCTGGATGTGCAGTGCTGATCATTGATGGGTGTCAAAATGCTTACTTGAATAACACAAGAGGATGGGACAGGCGTTCGGTGGAAGAGCCTCAGACGGAGTCAGTCGTCCGAGGACCCCGGGATGGTTTTTGTGAGACGTTGTGCGTGAATTCAGCGCTGATCCGCTTTCGCTTGAAGGACCCTAATCTCAGAGTGCGTCATATGGTTGTCGGTGAACGAACACAGACTGACATCTACGTCATGTACATCGACGGCATTGCGTATCCCCCGATGGTGGAAGAAGTGATTGCGCGAATTGAGAACGTTCATGTGGATTCTGTGCTGGAGAGTGGTTACATCGAACAAATGATCCAGGATCGGAGATGGTCCCCATTTCCGCAGATTCAAAACACGGAGCGCCCTGACAAAGTAGTGGCCAATCTCTTGGAAGGGAAGGTAGGCATTCTGGTTGACGGGACACCGTTTGGTTTGATTGCCCCGGCTGTATTTTCGCAGTTTTATCAGAGTCCCGAGGATTATTACGAGCGATTTTACATCGCGACCTTGATTCGTTTCATTCGGATTATCAGTATCAGCATCGCCTTGATGTTGCCGTCTCTTTATATCGCTTTTAGTGCGTTCCATCCGGAGATGATTCCTTCTCGACTGGTCATTGCGATGGCGGCAGGACGATCTACTGTTCCATTCCCTTCTCTAGTCGAAGCCCTGATTATGGAGTTGGCCATTGAGATATTGAGGGAAGCTAGCGTGAGGCTGCCGGGGCCAATAGGTCCTACGATCGGGATTGTTGGAGCACTCGTGGTCGGGGAAGCGGCGGTAACTGCTGGGCTTGTCAGTCCTGTCATGGTAATCATCGTAGCTGTGACGACAATCGGCTCGTTCGCATCCCCGAGTTACAGTGCAGCGATTGCCATTCGGATGCTCCGCTTTCCGGTTATGATCTTGGCAGGGATGTTTGGTCTTTACGGTATTATGCTGTTTGTGATCGTCATCCTCATTCACTTGTCTTCATTGAAATCGTTTGGAGTACCCTATATGAGCCCACTTAGTCCGCTCAACCTGAATGGAATGAAGGACTTGTTCATAAGGGCTCCTCATCATCTCTTCAAAACAAGGCCGATGATGTTTCATGTCCAAGATAAAATCCGGATCAGAGAGGAGGATAACCCGAAATGAACAGGAGGGAGGGGCACGGCTGGCACCAGACTCTATCGATGTGGCAGCAAATTTGTCTCATCACAAGTACCTTAATCGGTGTCGGCGTGTTGACCCTTCCTCGTACAACCAGTTCGAAATTATTTGAGGCAGGCTGGATCGCCCCCCTTATTGGCTCTGCAGGTGCGTTTGTTTCCTTATGGTTGATTGTCAAATTGAGCAAGCGTTACCCAGGGGAAACCTTTATTGAATACAGTCACAAGGTATGGGGATCCGCCAGACGGCCTTGGGTGGGCAAAGTATTCAGCCTCCCTTGGATTTGTATCTATCTGGTATACCTGTATTTTTCCACGGCAGTCGTATCGCGGGTATTTGGTGAAGTGGTAGTAACTTCCGTACTTTTGCAGACTCCGTTGGAAGTTATTCTCATCACGATGTTTTTGTTGGTCCTATTTTTGTGCATGCATGAGGTGGAAGTAGTAGCGCGAGTGAACGAGCTGCTGTTTCCCTTTATCATCCTACCTCTTCTCTTCATCGCGATTGCGTCGTTTCAAAAAGCGGAATTTGGAAATCTCCTGCCGATCAATCATGTGTCGATGCGTTCAACGGCGGAGGGAGTATACGAGGGGATCTATTCTTATTCCGGTTTTGAAATCATGTTCGTCTTTTTCGCTTATGCAAATCAAAACACGAGCAAAGAATTAGCGGGATTTTACAGCTTGTTGATTGCAGCACTGCTCTACATGCTAATTGTGGTGGCTGGTATCTCGGTATTCGGATACGAGGAGCTGCAGAGGGTGACATGGCCGACGCTTGAATTGGTCAAGTCGACGCAAGTGCCTGGATTAATTTTGGAACGATTGGAGTCCGCTTTTTTGGCTGTGTGGGTTTCGGCTGTTTTTACTACGGTAGCCAATGCGTATTACGCTGTTGTTTATTCACTGAGACAGTTGTTTCGCAAGGGAATCAGGTTTCAAAGAATCGTGGCTTCTGCCCTTCTCGTCCCTTTATTCTTCTTTTCCCTCATTCCCCAAAACATTACAGAAGTATTTAAGTGGGCGTCGTTGCTGGGGTTGTCTAGCCTGGTTATTAATTTGCTGTTCCCCGTCGTTTACTGGGTAGCAATCCTCATCCGTGACATGGTGACCCGACGAGAGGGGCGGAATATCGATGGGTAAGTCTTTTAGATACTTCGCTTTGCTGATCATCTGTACAATCTTGCTGACGGGGTGCTGGGACAGACGGGAATTGGAGGAACGCGCATCGGTATTGGCTATTGCGATTGATCAGGATGAAAAGAATAAAAATCTGTATAAAATGACCGTCCAAATTCCGATTCCCATCAAAATCGCGGGGAGCAGCGGGAAGGGGGGAGGGAGTGGTGCGGATGCCGTGAAAATCATGAGCGTGACAGGAAGAACGGTGACAGATGCTGCCAACAACTTGCAAATGCGGCTGAACCAACGATTGTTTCTTGGACATACGCGTGTTCTCGCTTTGAGTGAGGAGATCGCTAGAAAGGGGATCCAAGACATCATGGACAGTTTTCGTCGCGAACCGCAAATACGGCGACTCCTGTGGCCCATCGTCGTAAAGGGCAAAGCGTCTACCTTGCTGGAAATCAAGCCGAGGATCGAGCCAATTCCGGTCGTCTTTTTGATGGGGCTGATCGAAAATGGCATGAAATTAGGCAGAATTCCGGATCAAACGTTGGGCGACTATTTCAATCAGACCTCTAATCTTACCATGGAGCCGTTTCTGAATTATGTAGAGGCAAGTAAAAATGAGGTGAGCTGGAAAGGGGTTGCTGTTTTTCGTGGACACAAGATGATGGGGATACTGGATCACCTGCAAACATGGGCATTGATCCAGCTACGAAATGAAAAACCGGGTGGAGACATTGTGATTGCGTTGCCGAAAACCAAGAACGGATATGTAAGCTTTCGTCCGCACTTCGCACAAAAAAAGGTGACCATTCATGATGACTTTTCCGCTACTTTTCATTGCGAGCTCCAAGGGGATATTGTCGAACTCACAGAAGACCTGCATATTTCCCCAGAGCAATTCGTCACACAAATGCAGGCGCTGATAAAAAAAGAAATGGAAAAGCGTTCAAAGAAGCTTTTGCAGCAATTACAAAAGCAGTACAATAGCGACATTTTGAAGCTGGGCCTTGCACTGCGTGCGAGGCATTACCAAGATTACTGGAAGACTCACGACTGGAAGGAAGATTTCAGGGATTTTCCGGTCCGCGTTACTTACACCATCAAGCTGCGCCGTCTTGGTATGGAAATGCAATAGGAGAGCGATCACTGTGGATAATCAGCAACGTAATTTTGGTACCTGGCAAATTACAAGCATTATGATCAGTTCGATGATCGGGGTGGGGATTCTCACCATCCCGAGAACATCCACCATTCTTCTTCAACAAGCGGGGTGGATAGGCCCTATTTCAGGTGCCTTAATAGCCGCCACGGCAGTGACGGCTATCGTGTATTTAGGTAATCAGTTTCCTGGCCTTACCTTTGTCGAATTTATGCCGCGGATATTTGGTTCTGTCATAGGCACCCTGTGTATTTTTCTATTCATTCTTTATCAGTTTTTCAATGCAGGTATAACAGCCAGAGTGTTTGGGGAAGTCGTGGTGACCTCCGTGTTGCCAAATACACCGTTGGAGGCAATTGTAGTCACACTGCTTTTGTTGGTCGTGTTTCTATGCTGTCATGAGATTGAAGTAGTGGCAAGGATAAATGAGCTGTTGATTCCTTTCCTCCTGTTACCGTCTCTCTTGATTCCGCTCGTCTCCTTCATGAACGCAGATTGGTACAATTTATTGCCATTTCATATAGAGTCATGGACAGATGTCGTAAAAACAGGTCTGGATACATACACGCTTTATACCGGATATGAGCTATTAATGGTTTATTTTGCTTTCGCGATGCCAGGTGCAAGGCTTGGAGTGGCAAGCATTACAGGTATGAGCTTTGCCTTTGTCGTTTATTTGATTACAGTTATCGCAGGTATCACTGTATTTGGGTATGAAGAATTACAGCGGCTGATTTGGCCTACGCTTGAACTGGTCAAGGTCACGCAGAGAACTGGCTGGTTTTTGGAGCGTTTTGAGTCCGCTTTTCTTGCGATCTGGGTTGCTTCTGTATTTACAACGATCGGGAATATGTTTTATGCGACGATTTTTTCATTACGGCAGTGGTTTCGAAAAGGCATTCGTTTTCAACGAATTAGCGCGATCGTGATGATGGTGCCACTTTTTTTCTTTTCGTTAATACCGCAAAATATGGTGGAGTTGTATTCATATTTAAAACACTTGACCACCATGGGGTATATGGTAACCATCTTCATTCCGATCTTACTGGCCATCACCCAATTCATGCGCAATCAGTTCAACAAAGGTCGGGAAGTGAACAATGAAAAGGGAGGGACATAAGAGCCCCTCCCTTTGTAGCATGCTTTTTTCAAAGAAGATGTGGTTAGATCGGTTTTTCGGCTTGCTCAGGCAAGTGTTCCGAGATAGTCGAAATCATGGATTGACGTGAGGAAGCATCACTGTTTTGCCACAGCACTTCAAACAAAACGCCTAAACCTGGGAGCGTCTTCTCCTGACCGCTCGAAATAGCATCACTGATGGTTTCTTCGACTGCGCTTGGATCTGAGCCTTGCATTTTGTACATGATCGCTTGACGTAAGTTGAGTGAGGCAATATTCATGACCGTGCTACACCTCTCTTGTGAGAATGAATTCAAGAAATAGTATTTGTAAACGCTGATTTGTGCATACCATGCTTTTCGAACAAAACGTTCATGACCGTTTTGTGGCGGATGTTTTGGATGTGCTATAATGCTTGATATTGGTAAGTTCCGTAAAGGAGAAGATTAATATGTCCAAGCAATTTGCCATTATTGGGATGGGACGTTTTGGTTCTAGCGTGGCGAGAACGCTGTACGAGATGGATTATGAAGTCATGGGAATAGATGAGAACGAGGAGCGTATTAACGAAAATATTCAGTACGTAACGCACGCGGTAGCAGCTGATTCTACGGATGAACGCGCCTTGAAGGAAATCGGCATTCGCAATTTTGACGTAGTCGTCGTGGCGATTGGGGTCGATATTCAGGCGAGCATCCTGACGGTATTGACACTGAAAGACTTGGGTGTCAAAAAGATCGTGGCAAAAGCACAGAATGAGCGTCATGGACAAGTATTGTACAAGGTAGGAGCTGACCGTGTCGTATTCCCTGAGCGTGACATGGGGGTGCGGGTCGCCCACAATCTGATCTCCTCTAACGTTCTTGACTTTATTGAGCTGGCAGAGGACTACAGCGTGGCGGAGGTAGTCGTGTCGTCCAAGCTGGTCGGTCAAAACTTGCGGCAACTGGATATTCGGAAAAAATACGAGGTCAACGTTATTGCCATCAAAAGTGGAGATAAATTCAACATCGCTCCTAGCCCGGATGAAGTCATCCAATACGGCGACGTGCTTGTGGTGATCGGGAACAACAAAGACTTACGCGAATTTGAGGAGCGGGCATAGGTTTATGACAAATGAAATCATTACTTCGGTACAAAACCCTCTGGTAAAGCGATTGCACCAGTTGCTGTCTCGGAAAGGACGAGAAGAGCAGCAGCGTTTTCTCGTGGAAGGGGCGCATCTGGTAGAGGAGGCGTTAAAAAGCGGGGCGGAGGTAGTCACCGTTATTTACGATCAGCAGCGTGACATGGACCCTGCCTGTCAGCGTGCTCTGGCTAATCATCCGGAAGCTGTCCAGGTCATTGCGGCATCAGAAGTAGTACTGGCGAAGCTGTCCGAAACCAAGTCACCACAAGGAATTGTGGCCGAAGTGAAAAAAACAGCAGCAGATTGGGCAAAATGGGTAGATAAGAAGAGAGAGGAACAAGGCAGCTTGCTACTCCTCTTTTTGGACGAAATACAAGACCCGGGCAACCTCGGCACGATTTTGCGTACAGCAGAAGCGGCAGCAGTTGATGGTGTCGTACTTGGAAGTGGAAGTGTCGATATTTACAATGGAAAAGTGGTACGGGCCACAATGGGGGCACTGTTCCGCATCCCGGTCTTTACACAATCGTTAGTCGAGACGGCAGATGAATGGAAGGCAAAGGGAGGGCGAGTTCTGATCTCTTCCTTGGAGCAAAACAGTGTTTCCTATGACGAGGCTGATTATGCTGGTCTGACGGCAATGGTTATCGGAAATGAAGGAAGAGGCGTCTCCAAAGAGATGTTTGCCAGGGCAGATCAATTCGTTCACATTCCGCTTTATGGCGGCGCAGAGTCATTGAATGCAGCAGTCGCGGCAGGAATTTTTGTATACGAGGCACAACGCAAAAGAAAAGATCGGCATGCTTAGCCGATCTTTTGCTCACTTTTTTTCTCTTTGTACTCTTCGCGCGCGAGCTGCCATTGATCTTGCGCCATCCGGATAATGCCGCTCTCAATGGTGTGGTTGCGAAAAGCCAGTGCCTTGCCGAAATACTTGATGGCTAAGTCAAACTTTTCGAGTCTGCGGTAGAGTTCACCAATCAAGTACAGCAAGCGGACTTCGGTCATTTCCTTGTCGCCGCGTGTATAGTCGGAATGAATATACGATTGTTCATATTCTTCCACGGCCATATCAATAAAGCGCATTTCTTCCGCGATATTTTTCTGGAATCGATAAAGCCATGCGAGACGCAAATACAGACCCGCTTTTACGGAATGGGGCTGATCCGTTAGTTCAGCTGCGTAAATGGCCAGTTTGTAGCTGACAATGGCTTCTGGTACATGACGAACCTTCCCAAAATCTTTTGGCTTCCATTTCGAGGAGATTTGTTCATCCACAATCTGCTTTTGCCAAGGGGCGAGCTTGTCCCGGAATTGATCCGTAAAGGCGAAGCCGCATTCAGGGCAGACATTGACGGTATATAAAATGGGATTTAAAGATTGCTCTTTAAAGGTGGTATAAAAATCGCTGTCGCGATTGACCATCGTCAACGTTCCGCTTCTGATCCTTTTGGTCGAAAAGGTCGCTTGGCAATGGCGACAGTTGATTGTCTTATCGTAAAGGGCGGAAACATTATCAATCATGTCAAAATCCCCTTTCGAATGGGTAACATATACATGAAAACACTCTCTTGATATGTAACATTTGTAGAATTGAAAGTTCTCTCTTGTTGCGCTATAATTTTCCTTACGTAACAATTATAACGTAAAGCGATGACGGAGACTAGTACGCAGGACCTATCTGTTTTTTCAGGGAGAAGATGTCACAGACTGCGAGCATCTTTAACATGATAGCTGCCGAATTCACTCCAAAGCCGCACTCTGAACCGCTTTTCGCGCAGTAGGAGCAGCCGGGTCATACCCGTTACCAATGATCTGAAGTGAGACAAATGTCTCTTTCCACTAGTGATATTGTCATGTATTTGTCACAGGCTGGAAGTGAATTGTCTAACAAGGGTGGTACCGCGAGAAAAAAGTAACTCGTCCCTTTCCTGGGGCGGGTTTTTCTTTTTTTTTACGTTAGCCTCGATAGAGGTTATTTTATCAAATGAAAAAAGGAGCGATTCGAAGTGCAAACTCGGTTGCAAGAAATGAAAGAGTCCGCACTGGGCCAAATCAGCCAAGTGACAGAAGCCGCACAACTTCAGGATTTGCGCGTCAAATACCTGGGGAAAAAGGGCGAGTTGACAGAACTGCTGCGCGGAATGGGCGGCTTGTCCCCAGAAGAGCGTCCAGTTGTCGGTCAGCTGGTGAATGAAGTAAGGGAAGCCCTGGAAGCAGCGTTCTCCGGCAAACAACAAACATTTGAAGAAGCGGCTCTCTTTGCCAAGCTTTCTTCTCAAACGATCGATGTGACACTGCCAGGACGTCCAGTACCAGCAGGCACCATGCACCCACTCTCTCGGATCATTGAAGAGATCGAAGACATTTTCATCGGCTTGGGCTTTGAGGTGGCAGAAGGTCCTGAGGTTGAAATGGACCACTTCAACTTCGAGATGCTGAACCTGCCGAAAGATCACCCGGCACGCGATATGCAAGACACGTTCTACGTTACAGAAGAGCTGCTGCTCCGTACGCAGACATCTCCTGTGCAAGCACGTACGATGTTGAAAAAAGAAGGTAAGACCCCACTCAAAATGATCTGTCCGGGTAAAGTGTATCGCCGCGATGATGACGATGCGACACATTCCCACCAATTCACGCAGATCGAAGGTCTCGTGATTGATAAAAAAATCGGGATGAGTGACTTGAAAGGTACCCTCTTGACGTTTGCCCGTCAAATGTTCGGGGAAAACCAACAAATTCGCCTGCGCCCAAGCTTCTTCCCGTTCACGGAGCCTTCCGTAGAGGTAGACCTGCAATGCTTCAACTGCGGCGGTCACGGTTGCCGTGTATGTAAGCAAACAGGTTGGATCGAGATTTTGGGTGCTGGTATGGTTCACCCACGCGTACTGGAAATGGCCGGCTACAACCCTGAGGAAGTCAGCGGCTTTGCATTCGGTATGGGTGTAGAACGAATTGCGATGCTCAAATACGCGGTAGAGGACATCCGCCATTTTTATACCAACGACGTTCGTTTCCTGCGTCAGTTCAATCGAGGCTAGAGAGGAGAGGCAAAGATGAAGGTATCATACCAATGGTTATCTGAATACGTCGATCTGAGTGGAACGACGCCCCAGGAGCTGGCTGAAAAGCTGACTCGCAGCGGGATTGAAGTAGACGCAGTTGAATCGCGCAACGCAGGTGTATCCGGTGTTGTGATCGGTTATGTAAAAGAACGCAGCAAGCACCCGGATGCAGACCGTCTCAACGTATGCGTCGTTGATGCAGGACAAGGAGAAGACTTGCAAATCGTATGTGGTGCAGCGAACGTAGACAAGGGACAAAAAGTTCTCGTTGCCATGATCGGTGCGAAGCTCCCAGATGGACTTAACATCAAGCGTTCCAAGTTGCGCGGTGTAGAATCCCAAGGGATGATCTGCTCGGCAAAAGAATTGGGCTTAAACGACAAGCTTCTGGCAAAAGATCAGCAAGAAGGCATTATGGTCTTGCCAGCGGATGCGGAAATCGGAATGGATGCTATTTCCTACCTCGGCTTGGATGACTATGTGCTGGAATTGGGATTGACGCCGAACCGTTCGGATTGCTTGAGCATGCTGGGGGTTGCTTACGAGGTAGCCGCTATTTTGGGCAAAGAAGTGGTATTCCCGCAAATCGAGCTGACCGAAAATGGTGGCGAAAACCCGATCCAAGTCAAGATCGAGGCTACAAATGAAAGTTATCAATACCACGGTCGTCACTTCACTAACGCCAAAATCGCGACATCTCCGCAATGGATGAAAAATCGCCTGATGGCAGCGGGAATTCGTCCGATCAACAACGTGGTAGACGTGACCAACTATGTCCTGCTCGAGTACGGTCAGCCGCTGCATGCTTTCGATGCGACACAAGTAGCTGATCGCTCTATTGTCGTTCGACTGGCAAAAGAGGGCGAAAAGCTCGTGACATTGGATGATCAAGAGCGCACGTTGGATGAGCAAACCTTGCTGATTGCCGACCAGACCAAAGGCTTGGCGATCGCAGGGGTAATGGGTGGAGCGAACTCCGAAATTACTGGCGAGACGAGCGAAATCATCCTCGAAGCAGCTTGGTTCACGCCAAAAACTGTACGCCGCACAGCTCGTATGCTCGGCATGCGTACAGAAGGCTGCGTGCGTTGGGAAAAAGGCGTTGACCAAGCGCGTGTGCAGGAAGCGGGAGAGCGTGCTGCTGCTCTGATTCAGCAATTGTCTGGGGCGACGGTATCCAAAGGAATCAGCTCTGCTGTTGTAAGCGAAGCTGCGCCTGCTGTTGTTTCCGTTACGCTTACAAAAATCAATCAGCATCTCGGAACCGATATGTCGGCTTCTGAAGTATCGCCGATTTTCGAGCGTTTGCAATTCCCGTATGAAGTAGCGGGTGACAAATGGACGGTAACCGTTCCAACGAGACGTGGCGACATTACGCTGCCAGAGGATTTGGTGGAAGAGGTTGCACGTCTGTATGGCTACGACAACATTCCGACCAGCTTGCCTTCCGGTTCGACTACACAGGGACAGTTGACAAAAGAACAGCAATTGCGCCGTACCATCCGTCATCACCTAATCGGTACTGGAATGAATGAAGCGATTTCCTATGCACTGGTTCATCCAGATCGTGTCGAGGCAGTAGCGGGTCTGCACCAGGAAAAAGTAAACCCTGTTGCGCTCATGATGCCAATGAGTGAAGACCATAGCGTTCTGCGCACGAGTTTGATTCCAAGCCTCTTGGAAACAGTCGCTTACAATAAAAACCGCCAAAACCACGATGTCGCGATTTTTGAATTGGGTCGTGTGTTCTTGACGAAAGAAGAAACACTCACGCAGCTTCCAGAAGAGCGTCTGTATGTAGCGGGTGCATTGACTGGACAACTGCTCACACAAAACTGGATGGGCGCTAAACAGCCTGTTGATTTCTTCCAAACCAAAGGGATTGTCGAATCACTCTTTGCTCGTTTGGGTATCCAAGCTGCCGAATACAAAGCGGTTCAGGACATCGCAGGTATGCACCCAGGACGTACCGCAGAAGTATGGGTAGGCGAAAAACGTCTGGGCTATCTGGGGCAAGTTCATCCGGGCACAGAAAAAGCGTATGATCTGTCCGAAACGTACGTATTCCAATTTGATGTAGCTGCTTTGATTGATGTGTCTGCCGAGGTAGGACATTACAATCAGTTGCCGAAGTCCCCAGCGGTAACGCGTGACTTGGCTCTCGTTGTGGATCGCAGTGTAGCTGCTGGTGCATTGGAAGCAACGATTCGTGAAGCGTCAGGTGAGCTGCTCGAGTCCGTAACCTTGTTCGATGTATACATGGGTGAGCGTATTGCCCAAGATAAGAAGAGCATGGCATTTGCCCTCGTATTCCGTCACGCAGAGCGTACTTTGCAGGACGAAGAGATTCAACAAGTGACTACTGCTGTCATCGAAGCCTTGAAAAACAACACAGGCGCTGAACTGCGCATGTAAGATTGCTTGACGAAAACTGACATTTTCAGTAACCTAAAAAGGATAAAGTAGAGCAAAGGTCGCAGTAGGGAGGTACCTCTCGTGCAAGGTGATGGGAAAAATCGTTTGACGGTGGACATCTTTGGCCAACAATACCGGCTCAGTGGCAAGGCAAGTGTCAATCACATACGCATGGTGGCCGGTTTCGTTGATGACAAGATGAACGAAATCGCAAACGGCAACCATCGACTGGATACTGCCAAAATTGCCGTACTTTCTGCGGTTAATATCGCGGATGAATACTTCCGCTTGCGTCAGGAGTACGAAGAACTGCTGAAAATCATTCAGGAAGAGGCAAAGGCTAAACCGATAGATTAAGGAAATGAGGGGCGCAATGCCTCTCTTTTCACGTTGTGGGTAAAAATGAGAAGAGCCACCCCGTCTTTGATGGGATGGCTCTTTGTTGCATTTTGCCTATGTCTCCTGCTTGTTCCCGGCATCTCCATTACGCAAATCCATATGGTTTTTGATCGGAATAAACAAGTCGATGATCCCGATCACCAAGGAAGCCAGAAGCGCTCCAAGAATCGTTACGCGGAAGCCAGAGACGATGAACTGAGTGAGATAAATCACGACGGCACTGACCAAGAAGCCGATAATACCACGATTGTACGGCGAAATTCGATCTCCGAAAATGGCTTCTACGGCCCAGCCAATCAGTGCGATGACAACGGCCGCGAACAGAGCTGTCCAAAAACTGCTAACCGAAAAGCCGGGGACCAGAAAGCCGACAAACATCAGGACTACGGCAGCGACGATAAAGCGGACGATATGGCGCATGATCGTCAAGTGTACTCCTCCTTTAGGGTTGTTTCACCTTTCATTCTCTCACGCAATGAGTAGAACTATGCTAAACGAAAACGTGTAAAATTATCCTTCGCCGGTGGTGCCTGTCCGAAGCTATCCGTTGCCCAAGTTTTCTAAGCTCCGCTGCCATGCTATAATGGGGAGATATCGTAATGATTGCCGGTATAGACCGTCGCTCCCGCCCGCACGGTACAACGGTCGCCGCTGGATAAAGAAGGAGGAGCACAGTGGAACAACGGGTTTTAAAGACGTTAGAATACGATAAAATAGTCGCCCTGTTGATTGACAAGGCATCTTGCACATATGGTAAAGAAAAAGCATCAGAACTGATTCCTTTTTTACGCTTGGATGAAGTCATTACTGCTCAGCAAGGGACTGAACAAGCAGCAACCGTGTTGCGCTTGAAAGGCAGCGTGCCTCTCGGTGGCATTCGCGATATCCGCGGTCCCGTACAGCGCGCCAGATTGAACGCCATGCTCGCCCCGATGGAATTGCTGGATATCGCCAGCACCGTTATGGCCGGACGCAGGCTCAAAACGTTTTTGCTCGATATGTGTGAGGATCACGAGCTGCCATTATTGCAACAGGAGGCAGAGCGTATTGAGGGCCTGCGCGAGTTGGAAACCGAAATTCGCCGCTGTATTGATGAAAATGGCGACATTTTGGATAGCGCGAGTCTTGAATTGCGACAGGTACGTCAGGAGATTAGACAGCTCGAGTCGCGCATTCGCGAAAAGCTCGATCAAATGACACGCTCGTCTACTTACCAAAAAATGCTGATGGAAAACATCGTTACGATTCGTGGCGATCGTTTCGTTATTCCGGTGAAGCAGGAGTATCGTTCTGTATTTGGCGGAATTGTTCACGATCAGTCGGCATCTGGAGCGACGCTCTTTATCGAACCGGAAGTGATCGTCGAGATGAACAATAAGCTTCGCGAGCTACGCCTGCGCGAGGAACGTGAAGTGGAGCGCATTCTGTATGTGTTGACGGAGCAGGTATCCTTTGCGGTAGAGGCTTTGATCGAGAACACAGAAGCGCTGACAGAGCTCGATTTTATGTTTGCCAAGGCTCAGCTTGCTTGGAGCATGAAGGCGATTTGCCCACGTATCAATGATCGCGGATACGTAAACATGCGAAAAGCGCGTCATCCACTCATTCCACGAGAAGTTGTCGTTCCTGTAGATGTGGAGCTAGGTGGAGAGTATCAGGCGATTGTTGTGACTGGCCCGAATACAGGCGGAAAAACCGTTTCCCTCAAAACAATCGGACTGCTATCCTTGATGACCATGGCAGGCTTGCATATTCCGGCAGAGGAAGAGAGCGAGATGACTGTATTCTCCTCCGTTTTTGCCGATATCGGGGATGAGCAATCCATCGAGCAGAGCCTGTCTACATTCTCGAGCCATATGACCAATATTATTCAAATCTTGGCGAAAATGGACGACAAGAGCTTGGTTCTGTTTGACGAGCTAGGGGCAGGAACAGACCCGACAGAGGGTGCTGCACTGGCCATGTCCATCATCGACCATGTGATTGATTCCGGCGCGAGATTGGTCGCAACGACTCACTACAGCGAATTGAAGGCGTATGCCTACAATAGACCAGAGGTCATCAACGCCAGCGTAGAATTTGACGTACAGACGCTGCGTCCTACTTATCGCTTGCTCATCGGGGTGCCAGGTAGGTCCAACGCGTTTGCCATCGGAAGACGTCTGGGATTGCCAGAACACATCATTGATGTAGCGCGCGGCTCAATCAGTGAGGAAGACAATCAGGTCGAGAGCATGATCGCTTCGTTGGAGCGTAATCGCAAGTCGGCGGAAGCAGACAGGTTAGCGGCAAAAGCGGCACGCGAGGAAGCGGAAGAGCTTCGTAGACAGCTGGAAGAAGAGCGCGCGCAATTTGCTGAAGAGAAAAACAAGCGAATGGAGCGAGCAGAGGACGAAGCGCGAATTGCTGTCCAACTCGCAAAAGAAGAAGCTGAAACGATCATTCGCGAGCTGCGCGAAATGATGGCAGAAGGCATGGAAATCAAGGAGCATCGTCTCATTGATGCGAAGAAGCGCTTGGGCAATGCCGTCCTTGAGCTGGAGAAGGAAAAGGTGAAGAAGCCGGCAAAAGCAGTTCGTGCCACACAGATCAAGGTGGGCGACGAGGTAATGGTGACGAGCTTCGGACAAAAAGGAACCGTGCTGGAAAAAGTAAACAATGAAGAATTCCTCGTGCAGATCGGGATCATGAAAATGAAAGTGAAGCGCGATGATATGCATGTACAAAACTCGATCCAGCAAAAACCACAAGCGGCTCCGTACACCTCTGTGAAGCGTCGCAGTGAGAATATCAAGATGGATCTCGACTTGCGCGGCTACAACGTCGAGGACAGCATTCGGGAAATCGATCAGTTTTTAGATGATGCGCTGTTGGCAGGCTTGCACTCTGTCTCCATTATTCACGGACACGGGACAGGGGTACTGCGCAAAGGCGTGCACGAGTATTTGAGAAATCATCGTAATGTAAAATCCTTCCGCTTAGGTGGTCAAGGAGAAGGCGGCGTAGGTGCTACCATTGCCGAATTGAAATAAGAGGTCGGGAGGGACATATGGAAAGCCTTCTACACAATCCATATTTTGCAACTGCAGCTTATTTTACTGTGTCTGGACTGGCGATGGTGTTATTCTTAGCCATTTTTGAACTAGTGACGCGTTATCGTGTTTGGGAAGAATTGAAGCGTGGGAACATGGCAGTAGCAATGGCAACAGGCGGGAAAATTTTTGGGATCGCGAACATTTTCCGCTATTCCATTCAGGCGCATTTGTCTTTGGGCGAAGCCTTGATTTGGGCGACATTCGGATTTTTCCTGTTGTTGTCTGCTTACTTCATTTTTGAATTCATGACCCCTACATTTAATGTCGATCAGGAAATTGCAAAAGATAACAGGGCCATTGGTTTTATTGCGATGGTCCTGTCCATCGGTTTTTCGTATATCATAGGGGCATCCTTGCCTCGTTAGACGGGTTGAACGATATTTCAAACGAGAGTATAATTTGATTTGGCGAAAGAGTACCAAACTATTCTGCCCAATCAAAGTCCTTTTTACGAAAAAGAGGACAAGCCAAGATTGTATGGGGGAGGAACAGCCTTGGAAACGTTGTACAAGGTCCTCATCGGATTGTGTGTGCTTTTTATCGCTGCAGGTGTTTACTACCTGTCCTAAAAAATGAGCAAGTTGGGCGCGTGACTACTACAGTCATACGGACCTTACTTAGAGAATGTGAAAGAGGAGATACGCAATGACTCAACCTGTACGCGTAGCTGTTGTGGGATTGGGGTTTGTAGGCCTGCCGTTGGCGCTTACCTATGCCATGAAAGGAGCAAACGTCATCGGTATTGACGTCTTACCGCATGTCGTCGATGAGATCAATGCGGCACATTCCCATCACCTGGAGTCCTATCAGGGAAAAACGTTGCCAGAGATCCTCAAAGAGCAGATTGAAGCAAAACGTTTCCGTGCAACGTCCTCCTATGAGGAAGCGGCTGCGGAAGTCCATAACTATATTGTAACAGTCGGATTGCCTGTTCATAACGGCGATCCAGATCTCGGACCGCTGAAAAGCTGTGCACAAGCGCTCGGTCGCGTACTGAAAAAAGGCGATACCATCATGATCCGCAGTACCGTCGTACCAGGAACGACAGAAGATGTGATTCTGCCGATTTTGGAGGAAACAAGCGGTCTTGTTGCTGGTGTCGATTTCTTCCTGACATACTGCTCGGAGCGAATTGCAGAGGGGCGTGCTTTTGAAGAGTTCATCCATATGCCGCTCGTTCTGGGTGGTATCAATGAACAAAGCGCTGAAAAAGGAAAAGAGTTGTTGTCCTTCATCAGCGAGACGGACATTACGATCACGGATATCCGCGTAGTTGAGACAGCAAAAGTCATCGAGAACATCCAGCGTGATGTGAACATTGCGATGGTACAGGAATTCGCTCGTTTCTCCGAGGCATTCGGCATCGATACGTTCGAGTTGATCAAGGTTGCCAATACGCACACGCGTGTAAACCTGTTATCGCCAGGACCGGGTGTAGGTGGCTTCTGCTTGCCAAATGCGCTGTACTACTTGCAGCCTAAGGCACGTGAATTGGAAGTAAACCTGCCGATTCTGCAACTGGCTCGCAACACGAATGATGCAGTACCAGAAGTGTTGATTGGCATGCTCGAGCAAGCCTTGAAGAATAATGGCAAGACATTGGTAGGAAGCCGCGTAGCTGTATTGGGGATGGCGATGAAAGACTTTTCCAATGACGACCGCGTAAGCCCTGTCCACGACCTGATCAAGGTGCTCATAGCAAAAGGAGTAGACGTTCGTTCCTACGATCCGGCTGTTCCGACTGTGTATGATCACAAGGTTGACAGTCTGGAGAAAGCAGTGAATGGAGCAGATGCGTTGTTCCTGACTGCTGTCCAAAAGGAATTTGCTGAGGCGGATTGGGTCAATGTCGCTGACAAGATGGCTGACGCGCCGATCCTCTTCGATACGAAGAACCGCATCCCGCGTGACCTTGTCAGCAAGGCGACTGTGGTGCGCATTTAATTCTTGAATAAGCTCCACTGATTCGTACGAGAAAACCTCTCTAAACGCGCGTAGAAGCGTTTGGAGAGGTTTTTTTTCATAAAGTAGTGAACCATATTGAACGAGAGAGCCAATACAAGGTGTATACAAATTCAGGGGGCCCTCCGATGAATGATCAAATGTTAGAACTGTGGCTGGACCGTTTGCTTGATGGAGACCAGGAAGCTTTTGAGGTGGTCTACAGCATGACGCGGACAAAAATTTACGGTACCGTAGCAGCCATGGTCACGAATAAAGAAGATGTTCATGATATTGTAAGCGAAATTTACTATCAGCTATGGAGATCACTGCCTGCCTATGATCGCAAGCGTCCGTTTCTTTTCTGGGTGAATGGGATTGTCATTAGACAGGTGAAAAACTGGCGTAGACAGATTTGGAGAAGATTCCGTCTGTTAGAACGAAAACAGAGCTTGGAAGAAGAGCAACATGTCGAAACTCCGGATGAGCCGATGCTTGCGATGGAGTCTGCTACAGAGATGCAGCAAGCAATCCAAAAGCTCCCGTTCAAGCTGCGCATCGTCGTGATTTATCGGTATTACTACGATTATACGTACGATCAGATTGCTGAACTGCTGCAAATACCAGTAGGGACAGCAAAATCGAGAAATCATCTGGCATTAAAGCGAATCCGAGAGTGGATTGACGTCGAATGGAATGAGGAGGAACTCCAAACATGTCTATCGAAAAAATCGTAAAACAGTCGATCACCAAACAAATTGACGAGACTAGGATCCCTGATGTAGTAGACCAACGAGTCAGGCAGTCCTTTCATCGCTATCACGAAAAAAAGGAGCCTGTAACGATGATGAAAAAAAGATTAGTTATGATGGGATTGGTTGCTGCTATTGTACTGCCGACTGGCGTATATGCGGCTTTAAATGGAACTTCATATTTTGCAGACAAACCAAAAGACTTGAACAGTTTGGTGGATGAAGGGGTTAAGCGAGCAGCGGCAGAAGGGCTGTCCATTCCGATCGATCAAAAAATAACCGATCAAGGATTTACCATTCATTTTACGGAAGTGTATGCGGAAGAATCCAAAGTTCTGCTGCACTATCGTATCGAACAACAAAACGGCGAACTGGTGCCTTTCGAGTTCGATACGACAGGATTAGATGTGGTAGGCGAACAAAATGGCAATCCCGTGTACCAGGATAAAGGCGTGGAAGGTACGAGTGTCCTAAACTTTATCGGGACCAGCAAAGAGGATCATTTGCCTTTCTACTTAACTGACGAGTCTGGTAAGGAAGTAGAGGTGGGAATAGCGGATCACGATAAGCCAGAGGGCGTTCTTGCCTTCCTTGCGAGTGGATTCAAGCTACCGCAGCCACTCACCTTGAATGTCGATGTGAACCGGATCGGCAAAACAGCGGGCAACTGGAAGGGACAAATCATTGTGGACCAGAGTAAAGCAGAAGAAGCAACAAAGGCTGCGAAATAGGAGAAAAAAACTAGACCACGTATAATAAGCCTCGTAAATGGCAATAGTAACCGAGGTAAGACAATATTTCAAATGTCATGTAAGGGTTACATGCTAGGAGGCAAAAATGGAACGTGGAAGAGTAAAGTGGTTCAACAGTGAAAAAGGTTTCGGTTTTATCGAGCGTGATGGTGGAGATGACGTATTCGTTCACTTCTCCGCTATTCAGGGCGAAGGATACAAATCCTTGGACGAAGGGCAAGAGGTGGAGTTTGACGTAGAAAACGGTCAACGCGGTCCTCAGGCGACGAACGTTCGGAGACTATAAAAGCTGAAACGACAAGCAGACTCAGGTGATGGGTCTGCTTTTTTAATTTGGTTGAAGTAGCTGCAGTGGAGGAAAGAAGCGCATTTCCAGTCTACGCTTCGGCCTACGCCCTGCTGAGCTAGGGTGGGCTCCAGAGGCGCTAGGACTGGAAATGCGCTTCTTTCTCAGTGGCTTCGTAAAACCAATTAAAAAATGGAAAAAAAGAAGAGAACGGAAGAACTGATTTCAGCCCTTCCGTTCCTCCCTTAGCTTTTTAAAAAAATTCAGCACCCGACGCCAGGTTCAGCATGGCGCGCATCGTTTTGTACATATCTTGCGGATTGGCTGCATTGTAATAAATCGTGTTTGTTGCTGTTTCATAGCGCGTGCCCGGGACAATTGCGGCCATCTCGGCTTGTCCTGCATGCGAGAATTCCATCGCCAGTTCTACAGGTACAGCTGTACGGAATGGCTGGATGTTGTTCCGGTTGCGCAAGGCATTGGCCGTCTTGCGCTTCAGTTCAGCGGTCGCTTCTTCACGCGAGAGACAGATAGCAGCTGTGCGGGATACAGCTTCTTTCACGATCGCTGTTTGAATGCCTGGAATCAGTTCCTGTGCTTCGACGGCGATGAGATTATCACCAGACACCATGACAACAGGAACGTTGTGCATGCCCGCAATTGCGGCGTTAAAGCCGAACTCACCGACGACCTGTCCGTTGATATACATATTGTGGACAACACCGGACATCGTATGACTGAGCACGCCAGGAATCCCTTGGCGGGTATGATAGCCGATAAACATCGCTGCATCAAAGCTCTCATCGAGTCCTTGCATCATGGATGAATCGCGTGGAGAACCTGCCAACAGTCTCGCTTTTGGATGGAGCTTTTCCCAGAGAATGTTGTTCATCGTGTTGTGACTGTCTGCTACAACAATTTCCGTTACGCCAGACTCAAGTGCAGCTTCAATAACCGCATTGGCATCGTCCGTCATAAACTGGCGGCCACGCTGATAGTTAACCCCCGAATCTGGGTTAATATAGCTCGTATCCACAATACCTGAAATACCTTCCATGTCTACCGAAAGAAATAATTTCATCTCATTTTCACCCTTTCTGTCTGGTGCAGCTTGTTATACAAAATAGTTCCAATTCATATGTAACCAGATTGATCATAAGTAGGCAACCATAAAAACAGATTCTTCAAACAAATCATATGAAAAAGCACGATGCCCGCTGTTCGCGTTTCACCGTGCTTTTCGTTACTTCAGTAACGTACGATATAGAGCAACAATTTGTTCGGTCATGAGTTGAATGGTAAAAGTGGATTCTACTTTGTTCAGCGCGTTTTGCACCATGGTCTCACGCAACTGTGGTGAAGTCCATAGCCGTTCCATTGCTTGCGCCAACAAAGCGGGATTTCCCGGTTCTACGATCAACCCCGTCTCGCCATCGAAAACAAACTCTTTCACACCGCCGACACTGCTTGCTACGACAGGAACCTCCGAAGCCATCGCCTCAATGATCGTATAACCTAGCCCTTCGTACAGAGAAGAGTGGACAAAACCATCTAAGGCATGCAAGCACGCAGGAATATCTTGCCGAAATCCAGCGAAGCGAACACGTGATTCCAGCCCCAGTTCTTTTACCTTGGCTTCGAGACCAGCACGTTCAGAGCCGTCTCCAATCAACACGAGATAAGGGGCCTCTTTCTTGTCCGTCATAAGCGTATGAAAAGCATCGAGCAGAATCGGGAGACCTTTTACGGGAACAAAGCGAGCTGCTGTCCCGAACAAAAAGGCGTCCTCTGGTATGTTCCATTCCGCACGCAGTCGATTGCGGTCATTCGCTCGTAAATGGTTTTGCCGATAAGGCTTCATGTCCATTCCATTATAAATCACGCTAATGTCAGCCGAACGAACACCCTGCCCCCGTAAAATATCGGCAATCGCACCACTGATCGCGATATAATGACGGTTCCAATGTCTCGTGCTCATTTCCATTATGCTGACAATGGCATAGGCCAAGGAGCTTGTATAATCATAACGGAGGGAGCTGTGAACAGTGGTCAGCAAAGGCATCTTCATACCGCGAGCAGCCAGTCGGGAAAAGAAATTGGCTTTAATCCCATGCGTATGGATGATCGCTGGTTGGAATGTGGAAAAGGCATTCCGCAGAGCCTGCAGCAATCGTAAGTCAAAACGTCCGAACTGATTCAGTGTAATGACTTGGATGCCTGATTCCCGCAATTTACTCGCGAATAGAGAATCATAGAAGCATACGACTGCGACATCTACTTCGTCGACAGGAAAAGTAGTGACCAAATTGAGAATATGTTGTTCAGCACCGCCAAATTCCCCCCCGCCAATCACGTGGAGGACTCGTAATTTGCTCATCTGAATTCACCCGAATCGTAATTAAAAAACCTCTTACCGAGGTATGTAAATGGAGGTACGACCGAATAGAGGCGGTGTACCAAAAAAATGAACGATCATTTATAAACAAAGCCATTTTCACTATAGCAGATGCCCGCTAGATTCGCAATAAGACAGCACTTATGGTATCGTTGATGATGGAAAATTGAAATGGAGAAGGACGGTTACGTAAATGAATACGCACAACGTGTTGATCATATGCTACATATTTCCTCCTATTGGTGGAGGCGGCGTGCCAAGACCGTTGAAAATGGCCAAATATTTGGGGGAGTTTGGCTGGAATGTCCATGTGCTGACAGTAGATCCTGCTTATCATGCGACGCTCGATCCATCCCTTTTGGCACAGCTGCCGAGTGATGTCACCATTCACCGTGCGAAGGAGTGGCAGTTGCTACCGAATCGAGGGGGACAAGCCGCATCAGCTAGTGCCAATACAACGTCCACACCATCGCAGCCTTCGTTCAAGGCGAAGGTAAAAAAACAGGTCGTCAATGTGCTGAAAAAAGTAAAGCCATTCTTGTTGATTCCAGACGACCAAATCCTATGGATGCCGAATGCGCTCAAACTGGGGCGGGAGATTATGCGCCGTGAAAAGATCGACGTGATTTTTTCCACATCGGGACCAGTAACGAACCATTTGGTTGCGAAAAAGCTTTCCCGTGAGTTTGGCTGCAAATGGGTAGCGGATTTCCGTGATCCGTGGACGCAAAATATGCACACCTCTGGCATCGAATGGCGAGAGCGCATGGAAGAGCGCATGGAGGAGGCGGTGATGTCCCAAGCGGATGCGATCACGACCGTTACCGCGACCTTCGCCTATAATTTTCGCGAGAAGCACCAGGACCGCATCAAGCGGATGGAGCTGATCTACAATGGGTTTGATCAGGCTGATTTTCAAGGTTTGGCTGCCAGCCATGCTGCTCCGAACAAATTTCATGCGGTGTACGCAGGTATTTTGTATCAAAAGCGCAACCCACGCCTTCTCCTGCAAGCCATCCGGGAACTCATCGATGAAAAAGCAATAGACCGAAATGATCTCTTGCTCAGCTTTGCCGGGGTGTTCGATTATCCGGGGTATTCCGAAAATCGCGACTGTGTAGAAGCATTGGGGCTGGGTGACATCGTTCGCGTACTGGGGAACCTGCCGCATAAAGAAGCGCTCGGACTGATGAAAGGTGCGAATGCCCTCTTGCTGATCGGGGATGTGTCCGCTGACGCCGGAGCGTATATTCCGGGCAAGCTCTACGAATACATGGGGATCGGCAACCCGATTCTTGCTCTGAACAAAAGAGGCGAAGCGACAGAGATTATTGAAGATTTCCGTCTCGGACAAGTAGCCGATCCAGAGCAAAAAGACGAGATCAAGCAAGCGTACTTGAAGTTGTATCAGGAGTGGAAAGCCCAAGGACAAACGGGTAGCGAGGAACGCGGAGCGGATTTTGCAGAGCGTGTGAAACCGTACGAACGCCGTGAACAGGCGAAGCAATTGGCGCAATTGATGAATGAATTGGTAAAGAAATAGGACAGCATAGCCCCGGAGCCAATGAAGGCTGCGGGGTTTCTTCATGACAAACATACTTTTTTCTGCTTCAAAATAAAAGGACCTGACGATGATCGCCAGGTCCTGATTCGTACCGATTAGTCTGCTACCACGCAAATGTAGCAGGCTTTTTTAGTACAGCAAATATTTTTCTACTTCTTCCGGTTCTTTGATGTGAATTCCACCAGTATCGTCGTATTTAAACAGGTTGAACATCACTTGTTGGTCCATCGTTCCGGCTTCAGGCAGCGGCAGAATGATCCACGTCTCGTACTGGTGGATCAGACGATCTTCCTTGCCGAACCAAAACGTTGTCTTGATCGTGGATTCCTTCAAGATGTAATCCAGATCAGGGCGTTCTCCCAGTTGCTTTTTCAATGGTTCAAACAGTGGGCTTTGGCTATTTTTCAGCCATTCTGCTCCTGTCATTTTCAATTGAAACGGAACGCTGACGACGCCAATTACTTTTTCCTCAGGTAATTGGACGGCCTGGTCCATGAAAGGCAGCCAGTCCTCGAAGCCTTTCAATACGTCGAAGGCAAGCGGCTCATCCGGAGCGGTTACAAACTGCTCGTTTGCCTTGATGTAGCGTTTGTCGTGAATCCGATAGTACGAATACGGTTGGGCTGCGATGCGTGCATCCACATTGTAGCCTTTCCCGTTGATGACAGCTCCATTGAACATGCTCGTTGTGGAGCGGGACAGGATCGTATTTTTTACATGACCTTTGTACCAATAGGTCTGTGCCACCTTATCCGTTTTCCCACGTTCGAGTGCCGTTTTCAGCCACTCCGCACCTGACTCGGTTTGGACGGTGGTCGTTTGATCTGGCTTCTGGTCAAAATTGGTGGTGGCAAAAGCCTTCGTCCCTGATTCATAGGTGCAGCCACCGAGCAGGGAGGCTGTGCAGATGGCAGCGAGCAGTGCCCATGCTTTCGTAGCTTTACGCATGGCGGAACCTCCTTACGACTCCGTATCCCAAGAGTCCCACGAATAGTGCGATTGTGAGTCCGAATACCGGAATGTTGTGCTGCTTGAACACGAGAATGCGATGTGTATTGTACATGTTCGCAACGATTTCGTTTTTCTTGTCGCCGTCGATATCTCCGATTTGGACATTGATCAGCGGCATGTAAATGCGCCAGTTTTGTTTCAGACCCTCTGGTGTGTAGTCATAGCCAGCCAAATAGCGAGAATCTGTGGTACTTACCCAGCTCTTTGCTTTGGCTACGATCTCAGGCTTTGCGTTGTTGCCGATGGTAGCGAAGTTAGAGAAGCGGAAGCTCTTGTCGCGATCTCCGCTAGCCCACAAAATCTCCCACGTGCCGTCTGGCTTTGGCTTCAAGATGTACGAAGGCTTTCCTGCAACGAGTAGTTCATCGACCTTGTCGTTGTCGATATCGGCAGGAATGAACTCGCCTGTTGCCAATTCAGCCTGTTTGCGTGTCAGTGTGTACGATTCTGTCAGTGTGCCATCGGGCTCGACAGACAGTACACTCAGGTGCTCGCCCATGACAACGAGTCCCTCGCGGCCATCTGGCAGCATCATGGTGGTCATCAGCTTGGTTGCTTTTGTCGTGCCGCCAAAAGGCTTGCCATCGTAGTTTCCTGTCAGCATACCATCCTTGATATGCAGATCCGTGTATTTCGAGCCGATGGTTTGACGCAGGTCCATACTGCCTTCGTTTTCCACCAGCAGGTTTGCGATATTTTCCATATCAAGCATAAACGCACGATATGGTGCCGTTCCGATTTGCATCATGCCTTCTGCATATGGTTGGCGTTGTACATTCGGTACCAACTGACCGTCTTTCATCGTGTAATACGGGAAGCCCGGGTAATCGGTCGGCAATTTTTCCTTGATGATCTCCAATGTATCTGCTGGGATCTGGTCATTCGGCATCCGCACCATTTGGCCGTCTTTCCAGGTCAGGACGTAAAGAGAAACAGGTTCCGCCTGCAAGTGGCGCAGCTTTTCCGCCATTGCTTTTTTCTCTTCTTCTGTCTCTGGCTTTTCAATTTCTTCAGGAAGTGGAAGCTCCTCGGCATTGCCGTACGTGATGATCTCCATGCTGCCATCGCCATTGACGTCATGCAGCGTAAGCGGGAAGTAATCCACCCAATCTCCGTTGTATAAACGCTCAGACTCGTATTTCACAGTGAAGTTGCTCAGTGCAGTCAGTGTATCTCTGTTGAACGTCACATTCGCCAAGAGGGCGATCAGAACTAACGAGCCGACTGCACGCCAGTTGAGGCGCCCATACCATTTCACGAGAAGGGCAATCACGATGACTGCGATTGCTCCACCGATCAACAGAGCAGCAGTCGTTTTCACATCGACGCGTGTCAGCGCACGATCCAAGAGCAAGAAGCCGATGGTAAACACAAGCACTTGACGACGTTCTGACGGATGGACCACGAAGTAGCAAAAAGCTAGCAGTGGCAGGAAAATGAGTACAGCAATCCATGTTAAATCAAGGAACGCTGGTTTCACGAGCAAATGGTAAATCAGAAACAGGGCAATGGCGTACAGCGCCCAGCTTATCGTTTCGAGAATAGGATTCCGGCGCATGCCCTCACCACCTTTTGTTTTGTGTCTGGTCGACGAATAATGCGCACAGGAAGCCGCCAAACAGCCAGAAATAGAGGGCCATGAACGGCACCTCGAAAATGTTTTCCACGAGGTTATGCGTTGCTATCGCGATTAATCCGCCCAGCAGTCCGAGAATCGCGAAAAAGTGCGGCGAGCCTTGGAGGTTGCGGATAAGTCCGGCGCCATACTTGAACATGGTGATCACGGTTCCGATTAACAGGATGATCCCGATCAGACCGTATTCCGCCAAGCTTTTGAAGAAATAACTATCTGAATAAATCGTTCCGAAATGGCGCGTAGCAACTGCACCGCCGTGATGACCGAGACCGACGCCAAACAATGGCTCAATGCGCATCTTGTCATAGGCTTCGCCCCAACGACCAATACGTCCGCCTTGGCTGCTAGATTCGAAGTATTCAGGTGTAAACAGCGTGAAAATGCGATCTTTTACTTTTCCGACAAGCGGAACAGAATCAGGAACGAAGAATAGGGCTACAATCCCGATAATTCCTGCGATCACCAAGTATCCTGCTACTCGTTTGTTCCATATGTAGAAGCAAACAAATGCAGCAAAGGCAAGGGCAAACCAAGAACCGCGGGAACTTGTTAACAGCATGGCGAGCAAAGTCGTCAGCGCAACGATGGCCCAAATCCATTTTTGCTTGCGATCCTTCGCTGTCATGAATAGACCAGCGGCAATCGGTGTAACCAACGCCATATAGCTGCCCAATACGTTCGGGCTTGTTACGAAGGAGAATGCACGCGTTGTAACTGCTTCCCCTTCCTGCACCCATGATTCAGGTGTTTTGACGCCTACGATGACTTGCAAGATACCATACAGTGCCGCTACGAAACCAACCAGCACAAGTCCCTTCATGAACTTGTCCAGGTCTTCCATCGACCTCAATAAATAGAAGCCCATGAAAAAGGCGAGGATGTACTGGTAGACGGAACGGAATCCTTCTACGCTCGCTTCCCAGTTCGCCATGTCTGTCACCATGATGGCAACTCCGAGGATGAAAAAGGCTCCAAGCCAATGTTTGATTCCAGGCATCGTCCGATTTGACTGTAAAAACGCAACGAATGTAAACAGCATCAGAACGATGAGCAGTCCTTCATCCCACAAAGAAGATATGACTGGAATCGGTAGAATCTGTCGCAAGACGTAATCGATTACTGGATAGGCCAACAGCAAATACAACCACGTAGATGATTGGCTTCCCCACTTCAACACGGTTTCTCTCATTTTTATTGTAGTCCTCCTACAGGTAGGGATTAACCTACCTATTATAATGAATCTGACAACCCAGTAGCAAGCCGGGGGGAAAGAGGTTGGTAGGAAAGGTAGAAATAAGATATGATAACTAGGTAGTTTGAGGGTTAGAACCAAGCCTGGAACGTAGGGTTTCGAATAGGGATAGGAGAAAAGTGGACATGAGTTTGTTAAAAATCGCTTCCATGATTGTCGTGCTGACTCTCGTTGGAAGGCTTCTAGGCTTTTTTCGCAGTGTGTATGTATCGAGCTTGTACGGTACGGGGATGGAGGCAGATGCGTTTAATATCGCGGCAACGATCCCGCTGACGCTGTTCTTGGTCATACCGGGAGCGGTCAATGCTGTACTGATTCCGACGATGCGCGGCATGATGGAAAAAGGAGAGCGGACGACTGAGTTGTATCAGAAGATGCTCACGATCATTTTGGGCGTATTCGTTGCTCTGTCTGTCTTAGGAGTGGTCTTTTCTTACCAGCTTGCTGCGATGTTCGGACTGACAGGTGAGAAGCTGGAACTCACGGCTAGCATGCTGCAATGGATGTGGCCATCAGCTATTTTCATCGGGTTAACAGGGCTGTGGTCGAGTATTTGCAATGCTCACCAGCATTTCTTTACACCGACGCTTGGAACGGTAGTCAATGGAGCTTTGGTGATTGTCAGCATGTATGTGCTCGTGCCGATGTATGGTCCCATTGGATTGGCGATGGCTACGACAATCGGTTACTTGGCTGCACTGTTGCCGATTCTCCCGACTTTGCGCGGATACGGCTATCAGCACCGCTTCTCTTTCGCTTGGCGTGAAGACGCTTCTCTCAAAGGCATGGGTGAGCGGGTTATTCCGATTTTGATTGGTGCGGTTGTAGCTCAGGCCACAACCTTTTTAGAGCGAGGCTTCGCAGAAGGTCTCGGAACGGGTGTCGTTTCCGCTCTCGCCAATGCGAACCAGATCATGCAATTGCCTCTGGCTATTTTTGTTGGGGCGTTTACGTTGCCGTTATTCCCACTGTTGGCAAGTCACGTCAAGCGGGGGGAAATGACAGAGATGAAGCAAATCTTGCAAAAGGGACTTGCCTATCTCCTCATTTTGCTGTTGCCCGTGACGGTCGGACTTGCGCTATACGCAGAGCCTATCATCCGACTAGCTTTTGAGCGCGGTGCGTTTGATGAGCGTTCTGTCGCTTTGACAGCGTGGGCACTGCCGTTTTACGGCGTGGGACTTTTCTTTTTAGCATCGAGAGACTTGTTGACTCGCGCCTTTTATGCACTGGAAAACACGAAGACACCCGTTATTATCGGGGCGATCGGGATCGGTGTGTATGCCCTTGCCAACTGGTTGCTTATTCCATTGCTTGGTCATGGCGGAATTGCCCTGGCTAATGCAGTTTCGGCTATCAGTCAAGCACTGCTGCTGTTTGTTTTGCTATGGAGGGTGGTAGGCAGTCCTGTACGGGCGAATTTCCTCATGACTGCCGGGAAAACCATTTTGGGCTGCGCAGTTATGGCCGGTGCTATTTTGCTCGTCGATCCATGGTTATCCGTATGGCCTGTCTGGTTGTACTTGCCGCTAGGAATTATTGGTGCGGCTCTTTTATATCTCGTGGTGCTCATTTTGGTTCGCGAGCCACTTGTATCAGAGCTGCTGCAAAAAGTACGCAAGCGGTCTACTCCAGCGGGAGGGCGCTCGTAAGCGGGAATTCCCGGATTGCATAACGAGTCTTACCCGAGCTTGCAGGGGGAATGGTCTCCACGTAAGTAACTTGGATGCTCACTTGACCTAACGCCGAGCGAATTCCTGCCAAAAGCTTGGCTTCATCGGCAGGTAAAAAACGTTCGGGCTCCTTTACCAGTCTCAGGCTCAGTCGCTCCGGCTCATGCTGAACGATCTGGAAGGTGCGGAAGCTATCCATATTGCGCACGATGTGATTGAAATAATGTCCGTGCACGTACCGTCCGTTTTGCGATAGGAACATGTCGTCTTCTCTGCCATCGATCGTAGCAAGCAGTGGAAAAGGGAGATTGCATGAGCAGGCTGAATCAGAAAGCGCGACGACATCTCCTAATTGGTAGCGCAGGCGAGGCATGACGGTATTGTGCAGGTCTGTGACAAGCAGTGCTCCTGGGTGCCCTTTGTAGACGGGAATATGCGTAATGGGATCGACTACCTCCAAATAACAGTTCCCTGAAAAGGCATGCATGCTCCCTGCCTTGCATTGATAGGCGATAATTCCGCCGTCACGGGCGCCGTATTCATTCACAACAGGCGCATCAAAAGCTTGGAAAATCGTTTGCCGTTGGTGTTCGTGCAGGCTTTCTGCTGTAGAGACCACGGCTTTGAGTGGGATTCCGAGTGTCAAGCCGCGTCGTAGCATCATCGTGGCGAGCGTATGAAGTGCGGAGGCGTAACCGTACAAATAGACTGGTTGGAAATTCCGGATGAGGCGCAGGTTTGCTTCTACATGTCTTTCGTCCAGTTCATAGGCAGAAATCATCATGCGGTTTTTCAACCAGCGCTCCTTCCAGCGATAGCGGCGAGCTTGCTGGGCGTTTAATTCGAGTGGCGAACCCCAAATCATCACACATGGGTCACCTATGCGAATGCCGTACCAGGATAGCCCCAACCAGCGCGCAGCTTCATATCGCTCGACAGTTGGACGATCGAGATAAAAATGGGTAGGCTCACCTGTGGAGCCTCCTGTACGATTTCCAATGAGCCCGCTTGTTTGTAGGCCTTGGCTCATATATTGATCAGCGTGTTGCCGAAAGTGTGCTTTGGTCAGAACAGGAATACGCTGCAAAAAACGTTCAGGCATCTCGCGCATTTTTCTCCAGTCTGGGGCGAAGGTAGTGTAGGCTGGTACGTTTTGTATCGCATGATCGAGTAGCTGCACCAGCTTTTCTCGCTGCTGCACGTTAAGTTCTTCGGCAGATAGATGCTGAGCTGCTTGCAATTCTTTCATGTAAGGACGGATGAGATTTCCTTTCAAAGCCTCCATTAACGGCCACTGTACATGGCGGATCAAAAATCCGGTTGTGGGCATAATATTCCCTCCTACTCACAGATCACACAGGCAGACCGCAAGCGGTCACATTCTGTCTAATGAAAAACGTCGACACGTTTTTCACAAAAATCAATGGAATCTGTTTTTCACCAGTATTCCTGCGAAATTCCATCGATATACCTGTTTGCTGGAAGAGGGAAATGATAGTAGGATAGAAAGTGGGTTCATGTCGATTGGTGCTGCCCCACGGGTATCCAGTCAAAGAGACGAATAAAGGAGTTACCCATGTTGAAAAAAAGTCATTTTCTCGCGGGAGCGTTGATCTTAGCCGTAGCGGGGATTTTGTCAAAAGTTATCGGGATGTTTTATCGGATTCCGCTTCAGGAGATAGTGGGCGACAGAGGTCTCGGACTCTATCAGGAAGTATATCCTCTCTACCTGACCTTTCTCATATTGGCGACAGCAGGTGTGCCAGTAGCATTGTCGAGGGTGATTGCAGAGGCATTGGCTGAAGGAAAACAAGGCTCTATTGGACAAATTTTGGCCCGTAGCATGGTCATGATGGGCGCCATCGGACTTGTCTTGTTTGCACTCCTGTACGTAAGCTCCCCACTGATCGCAAAGCTCATGGGGAATCCGCATTTGATTGAGCCAATTCGGGCGATTTCTATGTCGCTGCTGTTCGTTCCCTTGATTGCGGTTATTCGTGGCTTTTTCTACGGCCATCAAAAAATGTTGTTTGTCGGGCTCTCGCAAATCGTAGAGCAGACGTTGCGTGTCGTATTTATTTTGGTAGCTTCCCTGTATCTCGTGTCACTCGGTGAAGATACGGATACGGTGATTACCGGTGTCAACTTCGGTACGATGATCAGTACATTTTTAAGTCTCGGGTTTCTAGCGTTACTCATGTGGCTCCACAACCGGAAAAATTCCGTATTTAGTGGGGCAGAGTGGGGGCGCCTTAGTTGGTGGTATGATCGTGCTTTCTTCGCCTCGATGTGGCGAATTGCCTGGCCGATTTGTGTCAGCGCCTTGGTTATCCCGATTTTCAGCCTGACCGATTCCTTTCTGGCGATTAACATCTTCCGCTACATATGGAATGTGGACGGCTTGACGGCGGATACGTGGTTTGGCATTTACAGCAGGGGAGGACCTCTTCTGCAAATGGCGAGCTTGTTCGGTTCGTCGATTGCCCTCTCGATCGTGCCTGCTATTGCCGAAGCGATCAGACAAAAGGATCAGGAACGGATTACGACCTTGACCAAGCTCTCCCTGCGCTTTGCTTGGCTAATCGGTCTACCTGCAGGTCTTGGACTGACTGCTGTAGCTGAAGGGGCCAATCTGGCGTTGTATGGTGATATGGAAGGCACGCGTGCAATGGCGATTTTAGGCATCACGGCGATCCCGCTTTCCTTGTTGCTTGCTACAAACGGAATTTTGCAAGGGATCGGCAAAGAAAAAATCCCTGCGCGTCATCTGCTGTATGGTGTCATTGTAAAAGTACTGGCGACACTCGTGTTTACCTCGATGTTTGGTATGGACGGCTTGTCCCTGTCATGGCTGATTGCTACTGCATTTGTCTGCGTACTCAATATGCGCGTCATCAACCGTTACGTATCGATTCCGATAAACTGGCGCTTCGATACCATTTATCCGTTACTGGTGGCTAACCTCATGCTGATTCTGGCTTGGGGAGCGACTGAGGCAGTAGATTTCCTGTTCAGAGGAAGAGAACCAGTGCGTATTTTGGGAGCGATAGAGACCGTCGCTGGAGTCGGTGTAGGACTTGTTGTCTACTTGGGACTGCTTATCATCATTCCACTCATTGAGGATAAGGAACTGGACTGGCTACCAGGCGGAAACAAGCTGCGCGCCTTTATCCAATTCATTCGGAAGAAGCAGGCTTCCTCGTTAAAGTCTAATACGCATAATGATTGATCTAAACGAAAAACCCCTTTCTCCACAAACGGAGGAAGGGGTTTTATGTGATCTTGCTTATTTCGCTTTTTGATAAACACATACGACCATTTTTACGAAAAATTCACGGGTAGCAGGTAAGTTCGCCAAGGACTGCAACTGATTACGCAACGGAATCTCTCGCTGGTAAACCGCAGGCTGCACCACGCCTTGTTGAATTTTTCGAAACCGTTTGATCGTCATGCGATTGATGTACGAGATCGTATCTCTGCCATCAGGAAGCTTGTCGAAGCGAAAAGCAATCCGGTCAGAACCGTCTGGCAAGTCACGGACTAGCTTTTTATAGGCATCAATCAAGGTTTGGTCCGAGAAGAGAGCATGCACCCAAGGAATGCCGATCGCATCTGACAAATGGGCACCGTATGGATGATAATACGGCGGAAAATTGATGTAGAGATGCCCGCCAGGCTTCAATACCCGAAAGCATTCCTCCAGCGTCTTTTCCGGTTCGCCTACGTGTTCCATCGCGTCATTCATGATGATCGTATCGAAAGTGTTGTCTGGGAAGTCCATTCTCGCGGCATCACCAGTCATGAAGGAGACAAGATGATCCAGTCCTTTTTTCTTCGCGAATTCATTTCCTTCCTTCGCGTAGTGGGGGACGATGTCGATGCCGATCATTTTTTTAGGGCCATACGTGGCGTAGTAGGAGGTTTTTCCCCCACCGCCACAGCCGATGTCCAAAACCGTTTTGTCACGGAACATTTGCTCCTGTGAATGGAAGGGGAGGAAAAACTGAATAGTTTGATCCCCTTTTTGAAATTGCCATTCGGTATAGCTCATTTCCCCGTTGTTTGCCAGGTTGAAAGGGTGAACGGGGAGAGGAAATAATCGATTTAAACCAAGTAACACTTGTGAAGAAAAGGACATGATGTCCTCCTTTCCAGGTCAGCCTTATTTACGCAGCGCCTGTAGAACAAGTTCACTGCTTTTGGAAGCTTCGATTGCTAACAGATGGGAATGCTTTGTTACCACATCAATTTCGTGATCGAGGTTGTCCAGTTTTTCAGCGAGCAAGGTCAAAAGTGTAGTTTCATCGAGTTCAGTAATATGACCAGCATTGGGCATTCCAGCGCGTTCTACGAATCGATCAATTTTCGGATCGTAGGAGATGCCGATAAAAGGGATTCGCAGCATGCACGCAAGAATAAGCGAGTGAAGCCTCATACCAACGACGTAGTTGCATTGCTTCAGTACGGACATAATGTCATGAAAAGTTACAGGCGCATCGAGAAGACGTGCTCCTGGTTGGCTCATCTGGTCCATGATTTCCTGAGACGGTGCCAAATCGCTAGGGACATGCATCGGCAGGAAGAGAACATTCCATCCGCGCATGATAAACCAATCTGCTGCTCGGGCTATCTTCTGTTTGAAGTGCTGTTCCTGCTTCCAGTCCCGGACAGAGATGGCGACTAAAGGCTTGGAAGGATCATCAAACATACCGTGGAGCAGCTCTTTTCCCCGTTGATCTGCAATATCGTCTGGGGATATCGTCAGAGCAGGGTCAGCTGTAATATAGATAGGGGCTTTTTTTACGCCGCAGGCTTTGAAGTCCTCCCCTGATTCGTAGTCGCGAACCGTGATGATGTTGACGTGATTCACCACGCGTTTAATCATCGTGCGACTGAGCGATTGGAGGATGGGGCCAAATCCTTGTGCGTAAAAGACCACGGGTTTACCTAAAAGCTTGGCAATGGTGACGATGCCCAAATAGTAGAGGACACTGCGAGGACTAGTTACATCCTGCATCAGTGTACCGCCGCCCATCACCAGCATGTCACTTCGCGAAAGCTCGCGGACGATGGTTCCAAAGCTCCAGCGGTTATAGGCTTCAATCCCGAACAATTCCGCAGTCCGATCAGGCTGATTGGACAAGACGGCGAGAGAGATATTTGGTTGTTCCCGCTTAAGAGAGCTGATGATGCCGTACAGGACCACATCGTCTCCGGCATTATTAAAGCCGTAGTACCCGGAGATGAGAATTCGCGACATGGAGTGAACCTTCTTTCTATATCAAACGTACAGGAAAAATACATTCTCAAGTATAATCGAGTAAACAAGGGGAAGTAAAGCAACCACAGTAGAAAACTTCACGCCCCAATTGTTTGGACGGATACAGTGGGTGCAGCGCTGTTCGTAGGGTATAATGATGTTGTTCCGACTTACGAGAACATATAGAGGAAACCCATACCGAACATGCCGATGCCAAGAACAATGAGGGCAATCATGACGATGAATAGCCCCTTATTTTTGCGGCGACGGTAAAAAAATTCGTCAAACATGGTAAGCCTCCCTGCGGTTATGTTAGTCCATTCTACTATCATACCATGTTCTCTATCATCCTTGCCATCCACATATAAGTGAATAGATGTCCGCAAGAATAGGGGCGAATAACAGCAAAAGGGAAGGAGCATTTTTCATCATGGAAAGCATGTGGCTCAAATACACATTACTAGTGGAACCAGAGATTGAGGATTTATTTGTGGCAGAGGTTTTGACCAGCTCCTACACGCTTGGCTGGATCGAACCGCAAATCGAAGTACTGACAACGGAAAACGGATATGATTACGCAGAAAATACGGAAGGTCCACTTGTTGGCTATTTGTTTGAACCCCAGAACGATCTTGAAGAGGAGCATGTAGCTCGCCTGAAGACCTACATTCAACGCTGGAATGGACAAGTCACCATAAAAGAAGTAGAACTCGTAGCTGAAGAAAATGAATCGTGGAAAGATGAGTTCCGGGAAGTCAAGATAGGAGACTGGTGGGTGGCACCAACGTGGACGGACCCCGCAGCGCTGGAGTCAGCTCGGCATATCCTATGGATCGATCCAGGTGCAGCCTTCGGAACTGGCTATCATGGAACGACGCAGGACATTCTTTTGTTTTTGCAAGAAATGGATCTGGAGGGTAAGCAAGTCATTGATATAGGAGCTGGCTCAGGAATTCTCTCTTTGTACTGCGCTTTGAATGGAACGAAGCATCCTGTATGGGCCGTTGATATTAATCCACAAAGCGAGTATCAGATTCTCGTCAATGCGACGAATAACCACCTTCCTGACCACGCTGTACAAGTCGTGATTGGAGATGCGAGCGAGGACGCAGTGAAATCCCAATTGCCTGACCAAGCTGATGTCATTCTGGTCAACATCGGAGGCGATGAAAATGTCGCGATGCTTCCGATGATTACGGAACGAATGGCACCTGGAGGAACTTTGATTCTCTCCGGAATTGTCGAATGGAATCGGGAAGCTGTCATCGCCACATTTGAACAGGCAGGCTTCCAAGTAGAGAAAGAAAGTCAACAAGACGAATGGGTCACCGTTGTATTGAAAAACATCGCTTAGAACCGTCCTGTAACTTCCGTGTGAGACAATAAAGAAAAAGGTTACTCAATGGAGGGGAAAACCAATGGAGCAGGTTGTCATTGCTGCTGCCGGACGTACGCCAATCGGTACGTTTGGTGGTGTCCTGAAAGATGTAAGCGCTCGCAAGCTGGCAGAAACCGTCATTCGTGGTGTCATGGCTCGATCTGGCCTGGAAGCTTCTCAAATCGATGAAGTCATTTTAGGAAATTGCATTCAACGTACAGACGAGCCGAACATAGCGCGAGTGGCAGCATTGGATGCAGGATTGGGGAAAGAAGTGACGGGCTTCACGATTCAACGTCAATGTGCGTCCGGCATGCAAGCGATTGCGAGCGGCGCTTCCCAAATCCTTTTAGGCGACAGTGAAATCGTCTTGGCAGGCGGCGTAGAGAGCATGAGCAACGCCCCGTATGTCCTGAAAAATGCGCGCTGGGGCAAACGATTAACACATGGGGAAATGACCGATGCGATGTGGGAGTTGTTAACAGACCCCCACCATCAAATCCTGATGGGCGAGACGGCAGAACGTCTGGTCGATCGTTATGGGATCACGCGCGAGGAGTCAGATGAGATTGCCTTGCGCAGTCAGCAAAACGCAATCCGCGCCATAGACAGCGGTATGTTTGCCGAAGAAATTATCGGGGTCCCAATTAAAAAGCGCTCCGAAGAAATCGTCGTAACGGAAGACGAATTCCCTCGCAGGGGAGTGACCTTGGAAAGTCTCGCGAAGCTAAGACCCAGTTTTCGTGACAATGGTACAGTGACGCCAGGCAATGCCTCCGGGCTCAACGACGGAGCGTCCGCAGCCGTTTTGATGAAAGAAGGAAAAGCGAGAGAGCTCGGTATCGAACCACTCGGCAGAATTGTCTCGTGGGCGGTAGCGGGGGTAGAGCCTGATTTGATGGGATATGGACCCGTTCCAGCAGTGAAGCGTGCATTGGCAAAAGCCGGTTTGACGCTCGCGGATATCGAACTGATCGAAGTAAACGAAGCCTTTGCCGCGCAATACCTCGCCGTGGAAAAACTGCTAGAGCTACAGCGGGAAATAACGAATGTGAACGGAAGCGGCATCGCGCTAGGTCACCCTGTCGGTTCTACTGGCTGCCGAATTGTCGTAACCTTGCTGCACGAAATGAAGCGGCGACAGTTGAAACGAGGCTTGGCTGCCCTTTGTGTTGGCGGCGGGATGGGTATGGCGATGGTTGTCGAACGCACATAGGTTTAAACGAGGTCTCCCCTGTTAAAAATGGAAGCAAAGGGGGAGGCTTTGTCATGTTTATATGGTCATTTTTCAAGCGACATGGAAAACAGATTGCGTTTCATACCTTATCCTGTTTGGCGATCGGGGCGTTGCTGCTGGTTGCCTACAGTGCCTATCAATATAAGCAAATGACAAATCAGTGGTATGCTCCGATTGATGGAGCCAAAGGGAGCGCAAAACAGGCAGCTGTTTCCCTTCCTCCACGTGATCTTTTGACAGGAACAGAACCATTGAAGCCTTTCGTCGCCCTACTTCTTGGTGTGGATAGTCGAGACGGGGAAAGTGCACGTTCAGATACAATGATGCTTGCGGCGATTCATCCCGGGAAGCAATCCGTCTACCTTTTGGCGATTCCGCGTGACAGCTACATGGAGCTCCCGGGAAAAGGATACGACAAGGTGAACCATGCGATGGCTTTTGGTGGTCCAAAGATGGTGAAAGAATCGCTGGAAAAATTTTTACAACTAAAAATTGATCGGTATATCTCCGTAGATTTCGATGGCTTCCGTCAAATTGTGGACGAGCTGGGAGGTGTCACTGTCGATGTGAAGAAACGAATGAAGTACAGCGATCCGAGCGACGACACGTACATCGACATTCAACCAGGGCAGCAGACTTTATCAGGTGAGCAGGCATTGGATTACGCCCGTTATCGCAAAAGTGATCTCGGCAAGGAAGACAGTGATTACATGCGGATTGACCGACAGCAGGAGATTCTCAAAGCGTTGGCTTCTAAAGGCACCTCGCTCCAAGTGTATACCAAGGCGTTTTCACTCATGGAAATACTGGGTCAGCATGTGAAAACGGACCTCACGGAGCAGGAAATCGCCTCTCTGTTATTGTCCTATGGCGATGGCACTCCGAACTCCATTCAAGCTGATACATTGGTCGGGCAGGATGAGCGCATTTGGCATAATGGCATCGTTGGCTGGTATCATCTCGTCCCCACAGCTGAACGGGAAAGAGCACGCCAGCAAATTATCAAGGAAGTAACACGGTAAGACATATAGAGCATAAGGGCAGAGGACACGGCTTTCATCAAGGGCTGCGTCCTTTTTTTCGTCGAATGGTCTTGTCCCAGATGGAAAGTACATGATTTTAGTTGGAAAATTGAATATGTTTCGAATACAATAGTCATTAGGAAGAGATTATGAATGTAGATCATAGGGAGAGGCAAGGCCATTTAAGGGATGGAGGGAATGACCATGTCAAATGCCAAGCCTTGGATTGCCAATTACCCGCCCGAAACTGCGCCGTCATTGGATTACCCCCGTGTTCCTTTGACGCATTTTCTGGAGCAGTCTGCAGCTATGTATCCAGACAGTAACGCGATCTATTTCATGGGAAAAAGCATTACGTATCGAGAGCTTTTGCAGTTGTCATACCAATTTGCCAATGCATTGATCAAGCGCGGTGTAAAGAAAGGCGACCGCGTGGCGATTATGCTGCCAAATACTCCTCAAGCCGTCATCAGCTACTACGGAGCGCTTTTTGCAGGCGCGATCGTGGTCATGACCAACCCGCTGTATACCGAGCGAGAATTGATTCACCAAATGAACGATTCAGGCGCCGAGACCATCATCACACTGGATTTGTTGTACAAACGTGTTACCCAAGTCCGTGCATCTACCTCACTTCAACGAATCATCATCACAAGCATTGGCGATTTCCTTCCCTTATTGAAAAAATGGCTATATCCGTTCGTGCAGAAGAAACAAGGACAAAATCCGCAGGTTACATACAGCGCAGATATTGAGCCTTTTCTTTCTGTATTAAAAGAAAGCGCTACCAAGCCTGTTGAAGTACCAGTCGATCCGACCCAGGACATCGCACTCCTCCAGTATACAGGGGGGACAACAGGTGTTGCCAAAGGCGTCATGCTGACGCACGCCAACCTCATTGCGAATGCAGTCCAGTGCCAAGCGGTCCTTTACAAGCTAAAAAAGGGACAGGAACGGATTCTGTGTGTGCTCCCACTGTTCCACGTGTATGGGATGACTACCGTGATGAACAAAGGCATTTGTATCGCAGCAGAAATTATTCTCGTTCCCAAATTCGACGTGAAACAAATATTTGAAATGATTGATAAACGGAAGCCTACGCTTTTCCCAGGGGCACCCACCATGTATATCGGTCTCATCAACCACCCGGACTTGAAGAAGCATGATCTTTCTTCCATCGACGCATGTGTCAGTGGATCAGCCCCGTTGCCGATCGAAGTCAAGCTCAAATTTGAGGAGTTGACGGGCGGCAAGCTGGTCGAGGGTTACGGGATGACGGAGGCTTCTCCTGTAACACATTCTAATCCCATTTGGGAAAAAGGCATTACCGGAAGCATCGGAATGCCATGGCCAGATACGGATTGCCGAATTGTAGATACGGCAACAGGAGAAGCGATGCCCCAAGGCGAGGTCGGGGAGTTGGCCGTAAAAGGACCCCAAGTCATGCTCGGCTATTGGAATCGCCCAGAAGATACTGCTGCCGTATTGAAGGATGGCTGGTTTTTGACGGGAGATATGGGCTATATGGACGAAAACGGCTATTTCTATATCGTAGATCGCAAAAAAGACATGATAATTGCCGGTGGCTTCAATATTTATCCGCGCGAAGTAGAAGAAGTTCTGTTTGAGCATCCCGCCATCCAGGAGGCAGCAGTCATCGGTGTCCCAGATCCGTACCGGGGCGAAACAGTCAAAGCATACGTCGTATTCAAGGATGGACAGCTCGCGAGTGAAGAGGATCTGGAAGCGCATTGCAGACAGAGACTTGCCGCCTATAAGATTCCGAGACAATACGAGATTCGTACAGATTTGCCTAAAACCATGGTCGGAAAAGTATTACGTCGTCAATTACAAGAAGAAGACAAGAAGAAAAGAGAAGCCCAGGAAGAAATCAAAACGAGCTAGTAGCTGATGTTTTGAGGCTTGCGATCCCAGGCGGAAAGCGGCCTTTTTTGCTGACCTCTTGCGATTGACAGAGGAGTGGCCCTGTATTACACTAATTATGAATGAGTGATCATTCATTTCATCATCAATGTTAGTAAACATGGAGGTAGTTATGGCAAAGAAAACGGGGGAAAAGTATCAAGCCATTATTGATGCTGCTGTTCGAGTAATCGCCAAACAGGGCTATTACAGTGCCCAGGTATCGAAAATTGCGAAAGAGGCGAAGGTAGCAGACGGCACCATATACCTCTATTTTGAAAACAAGGATGATATTTTGATTTCACTGTTTAACGAAAAGATGGGCCTGTTTGTGGAGACAAACCGCAAACGCATTTCGGAAGCGACGACCATTGAGCAAAAGCTGTATGTACTCATTCATGCACACTTGAGCCAGCTATCCATGGACCATGATCTGGCGAAAGTGACGCAAATCGAGCTACGCCAATCCAGTCCGATCATTAGTGAAGGAATCGGCAACGTGATGAAGCAGTATTTCAACCTCATTGACGAAGTGATCGTAGAGGGTATGGAACAGGGCGTATTCCGATCCGATCTTGAGGTGCGGATTACGCGAAAAATGATTTTTGGAACGCTGGACGAAGTGACGACATCTTGGGTGATGAAACAGTGCAAGTACGACCTTGTCTCTTATGTTGATTCCATTCATAACCTCTTCCTGCTTGGTATGAAGGGAAAAGAATGAAAAGAAAAGCTTTTTTTGCATGAAAACGTTTGTTACAATGGAAACAGTAAGACTGAGCGATCGCTCGGATTAAAAAGTAGCTGTTTTTATATATGGGGAGAGTTTGGGGGGAGAGGAATGGCGTCGCATTGGAATGTAGAAATCGTTGATCGCGTTGCTACGGTTACGATTAGCAACCCGCCTGCTAACGCACTCAGTCAAGCAGTACTCGGTCAATTGAGTGAACTTTTGGACCAGTGGGAAAATAACGATGAAATCAAAGCAATCGTTTTGACTGGCGAAGGTCGGTTTTTCATTGCAGGAGCGGACATCAAAGAATTTACCCAACTGAATCGGGATAATGCGGAAGAACTGGCGAAGAAGGGTCAAGCATTGTTCAATCGCTTGGAAACGTTCCCGAAGCCAATCGTTGCAGCAATTAACGGTGCTTGCCTTGGGGGAGGATTGGAGCTTGCGTTGGCATGCCATATCCGCTTTGCAGCACCTGAAGCCAAACTCGGGCTGCCTGAGTTGAATCTCGGACTCATTCCTGGCTACGGTGGTACGCAACGTCTACCACGTCTGGTTGGTCGTGGCAAAGCGACACAAATGATTCTTACATCTGAGATGATCGGTGGCGAGGAAGCTCTGCGTATCGGTCTTGTGGAAGCGGTTTATCCCGTAGAGCAGTTGCTTGCAGAAGCGCAAAAGCTGGCGGCTGTTTTCGCAAGTAAGAGCGCGATTACCCTGAAGCTTGCCCTAGCGTCCATCCATAACACAACGGAGCTTTCGTTGTCACAAGGCTTGGAGCAAGAAGCAAAGCTATTTGGCGATGCATTTGCGACGGAGGACGTAAAAGAAGGCGTGACTGCTTTTCTCGAGAAGCGCAAGCCGCAATTCGCAGATCGGTAGTTAAGCATATAGCTTCACAAGTATGAGGTACCACTAAGGAGGAGGCATCCTGATGAATATCGTGGTTGTGTTGAAACAAACGTTTGACACAGAAGAAAAAATCGTCATCCAAAACGGACAAATTTCCGAAGATGGCGTTGAATTCATCATTAATCCCTACGATGAGTACGCTGTAGAAGAGGCGATCAAGCTCAAGGAAGATCACGGCGGCGAAGTAACCGTAATCAGCGTCGGCCCAGACCGTGCGGAAAGTGCACTGCGCACTGCTTTGGCAATGGGAGCAGACAAGGCTGTTTTGGTGGATGACGAGTCTCTGTTCGGAGACGAATTCACGATCGCCAAAGTATTGGCTGCAGTAGCGAAAAAGGTTGGCTTCGATATCATCATTGGTGGACAAATGGCTGTAGACTCCGGGGCTGGCCAAGGCGGTCCTCGTCTGGCAGAAGAACTGGGAATTAACCATGTATCGACTGCTGTGAAGCTAGAGGTGGACGGGACGAACGTACGCTTAGAGCGCGATGTAGAAGGGGACCTGGAAGTTGTGGAGACGAGCCTTCCTGTTTTGATTACGGCTCAGCAAGGACTCAACGAACCGCGCTATCCTTCTCTCCCAGGTATTATGAAAGCGAAGAAAAAACCATTGGATAGACTCGGCGCAGACGATTTGGGAATTACTGCGGATGAGGTAAAAGCAAAGACAGAAATCGTCGATCAGACATTGCCTCCGAAAAAGCAGGCGGGTCGCATTCTCTCTGGCGAATTGGCAGCTCAAACGTCGGAATTGGTGCAACTGTTGCGCAATGAAGCGAAAGTGATCTAAGCGAGAGGGAGAGGATATCCATGAAAAAAGTACTTGTATTGGCAGAAGTACGTGACGGACAACTTCGCAACGTGTCGCTGGAAGCATTGACTGCAGCACAAGCATTGGCTGAGGGCGGCGAAATCGTAGCAGGTGTATTCGGAGCAAATGCAGCAACGCATGCAGTGACATTGGGTCATCACGGTGCGAGCACGGTATATACGGCTGATCATACAGCGTTGGCACAGTACACGCCAGATGCGTATGTGCAGGCACTCGCGCAGTTGATTGAACTGGCTTCTCCAGACGCAGTTGTTTTGGGTCACACCGCGATCGGTCGTGATATCGCACCTCGCGTAGCAGCGAGACTCGGTTATGGTCTGGTTTCGGACGTAACAAGTGTAGAAGCGGGCCCTGTCTTCGTTCGCCCGATCTATGCAGGAAAAGCGACGCAATCACGCAAATTCGTTGATGGAACAACATTTATTACGATTCGTCCAAACAACATTGCCATCGGCGCTGCTGACCCTTCGAAAACGGCAGTGGTGGTACCAGTTGAATTGGATATCAAGGATTTGCGCACGATCGTAAAAGATGTTGTAAGAAAAACAAGCGGCAAAGTAGATCTTTCCGAAGCAAAAGTCGTGATTTCCGGTGGACGCGGAGTGAAGAGTGCAGAAGGCTTCCAGCCGTTGTACGATCTGGCGGAAGTACTCGGTGCAGCTGTTGGTGCATCTCGTGGCGCTTGCGACGCAGACTATTGCGATTACTCCATGCAGATCGGACAGACAGGTAAGGTTGTTACACCTGATCTGTATATCGCATGCGGGATTTCGGGAGCGATTCAGCACTTAGCTGGTATGTCCAGCTCGAAAGTCATCGTAGCCATCAACAAAGATCCGGAAGCGCCAATCTTCCAAGTGGCTGATTACGGTATCGTAGGTGACTTGTTCGAAGTGCTGCCATTGCTGACGGCAGAGTTTAAAAAAGTATTGGTGTAACAGAAAGACAGTAACAAGGCGCTCCTTTTGGGGCGCTTTTTTTGTCCGCAAGGCTTACTTTATTCTTTCCTTGCTTGGTATAATAGGCAGTATGGAGAGGTGAGCGGGATGAGCGAACAGCTTTTGCAACAACTGATACACATGGTGGCGGAGAATAACCGATTGGTTAAAGAAACGCAGGAGGAGCTACGCGAGTTTAAGAAAGAAATGTATGATTTTCGGGATGAGATGTACGAATTCCGCGATGACGCTACGCGCCGTTTAGACAGAGTGGAACGCCAAAATAAACATATCGATGCAGACCTTGATCTGCTGCATCGGAAAGTTAGTGACCACGAACGGGAGATCAACCGGATCAAACAAGTCGGGCAATAAGGTGCGGCCAGACTGGACAGACTATAGCGAGAAGTGCAGGGCAAAGTGTGGAGCGGCGTAGTCAATTTGTTGTTTGAATGATATACTGATAACCGTTAGGAACCTTTATTTAGTAATTGAAATTCAAGGAGGTAACTTCTATGGCAATTGTAAATGCTACCGACCAAAACTTTTCCCAGGAAGTAGAGCAAGGCGGTACAGTCCTGGTTGACTTCTGGGCTCCATGGTGCGGCCCTTGCAAAATGATCGCTCCTGTACTGGAGCAAATCGACGGTGAAGTGGGTTCCCAGCTCAAAATCGTCAAAGTAAACGTGGATGACAACCCAGATTCTGCTGGTCGTTTTGGCGTAATGTCCATCCCAACGCTGATCGTATTCAAAGACGGTCAACCAGTTGACAAAGTGATCGGCTTCCAACCAAAAGAAGCGCTCATGGCAACTGTAGGCAAACATCTGTAAGAGCAATGCAATGAGTAAAGCGGCATGTAATGTGCCGCTTTTTTTTATGGTTAGATGCGGAATTCTGAACGATCGTTTGTCAAAAAATTAAGTTTACTTGAGCGAAAATAATTGCGTTTTTAGAATACTTTGATTAAACTTCTTGTATTCAATTTATTTCGAAAATAGAGGGGGCTTTTCTAATGAAGGGATTTCATTTGATGCGCTCGCTGGCGGCGATCTCGCTAGGGGCGGTATTGATGGTCGGATGTTCGAGCGGAGGAAATACAAGTGCTCCTGCAGCAGGAGAAGGTGGCTCTGGACAAGCAGCTAGCGCCGATGGACAAGAGGTTCAAGCAAAAATCGGTGTCGTTGGTTTCCTCTCAGGATCTGGCGCAGCCTATGGAGAAGCACAAAAAGCAGGATTGGAGCTGGCGTTGGGCGAGCTGAATGAAGCGAACAAAGGCAAGCTCAAGATCGAATTGAAGTTTGAAGACTCCGCCGGAGAAAAAGAAGGCGCGATTAATGCGGTAAATAAACTGATTAATCAGGATAATGTCGTAGCGATCATCGGACCGACGCTTTCCGGTGAAATGTTTGCAGCAGGACCTGTTGCAAACGAGGCGGAAACCCCGATTTTTGGTATCTCCAACACTTCAGAAGGAATCAATGATATCGGGGAGTACGTGTTCCGCAATTCTTTGCCTGAATCCATTGCGATCCCGACAGCTATGAAAGCAGCCGTTGAGAAAAATGGATTGAAAAAAGTAGCACTCATCCATGCTTCCAACGATGACTTCTCCGTGAATGGCTACAAGGTCATGAAAGCAACGGCTGAGAAGCTAGGCTTGGAGATTACCAGTGAAGCGACTTTCGCAAATGGAGATGTGGACTTCTCGGCACAATTGACCAAGCTGAAGCAAACAAACCCAGATGCTTTGCTAGTGTCCGCTTTGTACAAAGAAGGCTCTATGGTTGTGAAAAAAGCACGTGAGCTGGGCTTTACAGGGACAATTCTTGGTGGAAATGGTTTTAATAATCCGAAAGTTTTTGAAATTGCAGGTCCAGCTGCTGAAGGCTTAATCGTTGCGACACCATTCAGCCCTGAAAAGAAAGATGATAAAGTACAAGCCTTCGTAAAAGCATTCGAAGCCAAATATAACAAAAAGCCTGACCAGTTCGCTGCCCAAGCATACGACTCGCTGTATATCATGTCGCAGTCACTGCTTGCCGCAGGAAAAGCAGATCGCGAAGAGTTGCGTGGACAATTGGCTCAGCTGAAAGACTTCACGGGTGTATCCGGCAAACTGTCTTTTGACGAGAAACGCAATCCGATTGGTGATGCGGTTGTCGTTGTCGCAAAAGAAGGCAAATTCGTCCCGTTTGAATAGGATCGTGCCCGGGGTCGCTCCGGGCTTCTTTTTCTATAGTTATCTCGCTGGATCAGAAAGTACCAGATGAAGTTCTTCGCTTGCTGATCCAGCGAGAATAACTCAATCATCGTTGGATGTTAACCACTTAACAGTGAGGTGAGGCATTTGTTTTGGCAGCAATTAGTCAACGGTTTGACAGTTGGTAGCACTTATTCATTGATTGCATTGGGCTATACGCTCATTTTTGGTGTCTTGGGAATCATTAATATGGCACACGGCCAAATTTTTATTTTTGGATCACTGGTTGGCTTGGTATTGATGACCAGCCTGAATATGCCTTTAGGGGTAGCGCTGATCGTGGCGATCGTGATATCGGCCATTTTGGGTCTCGTGCTGGAGTATACAGCGCTTCGCCCCCTTCGTAAAAAAAATGTACCCCATCTGGCATCCTTGATCAGTACGATCGGATTTGCCATTTTGATGGAGGAAGCCATGCACAAGTTTTTCGGTGCTGACTCCCGTGCGTTCCCACAATCCTTTGGGGATACCACTTTTGACTTGGGGCTCATTCAAATTCGCAGCGTCGATCTCGTTATTTTGGGGATTTCTGTGTTGCTGATGTTTGTCCTGCATTTCTGGATTCAAAAAACGAAAATGGGAAAAGCCATTCGCGCGACGGCTGAAAATACGGATACGGCAAATCTTTTGGGGATTAACACGAACATGGTCATTGTCGTGACCGTTATGCTTGCTTCGGCATTGGGAGGCGTCGCCGGAATATTGATCGGGATGGCGTACTCTGCTCTCATTCCGACGATGGGGATGACGCTTGGCTTCAAAGGTTTGGCTGTTTTGATATTAGGCGGAGTAGGCAGCATTCCTGGAGCCATGGTGTGTGGCGTATTGCTCGGGATTATCGAGGTGTTTACCGTCGCGTACGGAGACTCGTCGTATCGGGATGCGGTTGCTTTTGGCTTGATCATTCTCATTTTGCTCTTGAAGCCGGAAGGACTATTTGGACGCAAAGCGTAAGGGAGGTGCAGACATTGGACATTCTCAATCCATATAACTTACAGGTACTGACTTTTATCTTGTTAAACAGTATTTTAGCGATCAGTATTTACATTACGCTCTCGACGGGCCAGCTTTCCTTGGGCCATGCGGGGTTTATGAGCATTGGTGCTTTTACGGCGAGTATTTTGACAAAGCAAGCGGACATGCCTCTGTTTATCGCCATCATAATCGGAGGACTAGCGGCGGGGCTGATTGCACTCTTGATCGGTGCTCCGACATTGAAGCTCCATGGCTTGTACCTGGCTATTGCTACGCTTGGCTTTGGTGAAGTGATCCGCGTTATTTTTCTTAATATGGAAATTACGAATGGCGCCCTCGGATTGACCGGACTTCAATCGATTGGCAATTACTTGTACGATTTTGAAAAAGCAATGGGGTTAAAAGCACAAACCTTTGGCATTTCGGTCATGCAAATGAAGTCATTATCGACCTTTGTGTTTATGCTACTCCTGTTTGCCTTCGTTCTTTTCCTGACGCTGCGTTTGAACCGTTCGCGTCTCGGGCGTGCTTTTGAAGCGATCAAAGCAGATGAAACGGCGGCACGAGCGATGGGATTGCAAGTCAACTATTATAAAATGCTTGCTTTTGTGATCGGTTCAATTTTGGCAGGGGTGTGTGGAGGATTGTTCGCTCACATTACGACGACCATTACGCCAGATGATTTTAACTACCATAAAGTTGTAGAAATTCTGTCTTATGCCGTGATCGGAGGCAGCGAAGTCGTATGGGGGCCGCTGTTTGGTGCCTTGGTTCTCACGGCATTGCCAGAGGTACTGCGTGGTTTGGCCGAGTACAAAATGCTCATGTACGGTTTGATCATGGTCGGTGTAATGGCGTTCCGCCCGCATGGCTTGATCGGTGCCGATACGTTCCAAAAGCTGTTCAAGCGTCGTCGGGGCAAGTCATCGGATAAGGAAGCGAAGGGGGGAGTATAGGATGTTGCTGGAACTTGCGAACGTAGGAAAAAGCTTTGGCGGCATCACCGCTCTTCGTGACGTTTCTTTTTCCGTCAGAGAGGGCGAAATTGTCGGCTTGATCGGACCGAATGGTGCGGGGAAAACGACCATTTTCAATATGGCAACGGGTATATTCGAACCAACGACGGGTACTTTTTCGTTTGCCGGACAAAAGCTAAATGGAATAGCGCCGAACAAAATTACCGAAATGGGGATTGCGAGGACGTTCCAAAATATTCGCCTCTTCGGTCACATGAGTGCGCTGGACAACGTGAAGGTAGGCTGCCATTCGCGCATGAAGGCGGGCTTCTGGGCATCCCTTTTGAAAACACCCGGACAACGTGCGGAAGAAAAGGCGGTTACCAAAAAAGCAGAGGAGCTTCTCGAATTCGTAGGCTTGTCTGACATTGCAGATGTGCGCTCGGATACTTTGGCCTACGGTCAACAACGGCGCCTGGAGATTGCACGGGCACTGGCTACTGAGCCAAAGCTTTTACTTTTGGACGAGCCTGCTGCCGGAATGATCGAGACTGAGACAAAAGCGCTCATGGAGCTGGTCAAAAAAATTCGCGATGACGGGACGACGGTCCTGTTGGTCGAACATGATATGGGATTGGTCATGAACCTGTGTGAAAAGGTCGTATGTATCAACTTTGGGGTCAAAATTGCTGACGGCACCCCGGCAGAGGTACAAAACAATCCAGATGTGATTGAAGCCTACCTCGGCAAGGAGGACGAATAAGATGCTGAACATACAAAACTTGACGACCTCCTACGGTCAAATCAAGGCAATTCGTGGGATCACGTTGGAAGTGCCTGAGGGCAAAATCGTCTCGCTAATCGGGGCAAACGGAGCGGGCAAAACCACAACCATGCGTACGATCGCAGGTCAACTGAAGCCTGAAGCAGGGACGATTACGTTTTGTGGTCAACGTATAGAGGGTTCGAGACCTCATCAGATCGTAAAAGCTGGACTGGCTTTGGTACCAGAAGGGCGTGCGATCCTCGGGAAGATGACCGTGCTGGAAAATCTGGAGATGGGTGCATTCCAGCGCAACGATGCACAAGGAATCAAGGACGACATGGAAAAGATGATGACCTGGTTCCCTATCCTCAAGGAACGGCTTTCTCAATTGGGAGGGACGATGTCTGGCGGTCAGCAGCAAATGCTAGCCATTGCCCGCGCATTGATGTCTCGACCGAAGCTGTTACTTTTGGATGAGCCGTCGATGGGCTTGGCTCCCATCGTAGTGGCGGACATTTTCAAGGTGATCAAAGAAATCAATGCGGAAGGTACAACCGTCCTCATTGTAGAGCAAAATGTCAAACAGGCCCTCAAAATCGCTGATTACGGGTATGTACTGGAGGCAGGGCAAATCGTATTGGACGGCACAGGAGAATCATTGTTAAACGACGAGCGTGTAAAAGAAGCATATTTGGGCGGTCGCAAGCACTAGTCTACCTATAAAAAACTGTCGCTATGGAATGAGGCGGCAGTTTTTTTCGTATTGATTCCATGGTACTATGAAGGGTAGAACGTATATTCTCTTATGATGCGAAAAAGGGAAGGAAGCTGGATACGATGCCAACCAAATTGACGAGAGAGCAAATGGAATATCTTGTTCATCAAGTACAGCGCTATTTTATAGAAGAACGGTCGGAGACACTCGGCAATTTGGAGACGGAAGAGTTGATTGCCTTTTTCTCAAAAGAGCTCGGCCCCTTCTATTACAATCAAGGGGTACAAGACAGCCGCAAGCTGCTGATGGAACGAATGAGTTCCTTAGAAGATGAACTGTATGTATTGGAAAAGCCAATCCACAAGAACAAATAGATACAAGGCAGATATAGAGCAAAGAGGAGGGAGCAGCCATGAACAGCTCCTTAAAAGATAAACTGGCCGTCCTTCCAGATAAGCCAGGTTGCTACCTGATGAAAAATGCGAGCGGGGAAATCATTTACGTAGGAAAAGCCAAGGTTCTGAAAAACCGCGTCCGCTCTTATTTTACAGGCAGTCATAACGGGAAGACGCAGCTGTTGGTCAGTGAGATCGTGGACTTTGAGTACATTGTGGTATCCTCAGCGATTGAGGCGCTCATCCTCGAGTGCAACCTGATCAAAGAGCACGATCCGCGTTACAATGTCATGCTCCGCGACGACAAGACGTATCCGTACATCAAAATTACGAATGAGGCGCAGCCTCGCCTGGAGATTACCCGTAAGGTATTAAAAGATAAAGCCAAGTATTTCGGTCCGTATCCGAATGCCGGAGATGCCTCCGAGGTGAAGAAGCTGCTGGATCGCCTCTATCCGTTGCGCAAATGCCGCAATATGCCCAAGCAGGTTTGTCTTTACTACCATTTGGGACAATGTCTAGCGCCCTGTGTGTACGAGGTATCGGCAGAGGAAAATCAGCGTTTGGTGGATGAAATCAGCCGGTTCCTCGATGGTGGCCATGATGCAATGAAGCAAACTCTCACGGAAAAAATGCTGCAAGCCGCAGAAAACATGGAGTTCGAACGCGCCAAGGAATATCGCGATCAGATCAAGAGCATCGAAGCGGTGATGGAGAAGCAGAAGATCACGTTCGCTGATACGGTAGACCGCGACATTATCGGGTTTGCTGTGGAAAAAGGCTGGATGTGCATTCAGGTGTTCTATATGCGAAAAGGGAAGATGATCGAGCGTCAGACGACTTCCTTTCCATACTACGGTAGCGAAACCGAAGACTTCATGTCTTATGTGAGCCAGTTCTACTACGACAAGCAAAATGCGCTGCCAAAAGAAATTTTGCTCCCGCAAGAGAGTGAACCGGAGCTTTTGAGTGAGTGGCTGGGCATCAAAGTCCACGCTCCCAAAAGAGGCAAAAAGCATGAGCTCGTGAACATGGCTTCCGAGAACGCCCGTATTGCTTTGCAGGAGAAGTTCGCGCTGATGTCCAAGGACGATGCTCGTACGGTCCAAGCGGTACACAATCTCGGTCACATTTTAGGGATTCCGGTTCCTCATCGAATTGAAGCGTTTGACAACTCCAACATTCAGGGAACAGAGCCTGTGTCTGCGATGATTGTGTTTACAGACGGCCGCCCTGACAAAAAGGAGTACCGCAAATTCAAGATCAAAACCGTCGAGGGACCAGATGATTACGGCTCCATGCGCGAAGTCGTTCTCCGTCGATACTCTCGTCTGCTGAAAGAAAACCAGCCGATGCCCGACCTGATTGTGATCGATGGTGGAAAAGGTCAAATCAGTGCCGCTATGGACGTGCTGGAAAACGAGCTGGGTCTCTATATTCCCGTCTGTGGACTCGCGAAGGATGAGAAGCACCGCACTGCTCAGCTCATGTACGGAGATCCGCCAGAGCCTGTAAATCTTAGGCGTGATAGCTATGAGTTTTATTTGTTGCAGCGCATCCAAGATGAAGTCCACCGTTTTGTTATTACGTTCCACAGACAATCCCGGACGAAAACGATGCTCTCTTCGCAATTAGATGAGATCCCGGGTATCGGTGAGAAGCGACGCAAGCTGTTGTTCTCTCATTTTGGCTCGCTGAAAAAAATGCGAGAGGCGACGGTAGAAGACTTCCGCCAATTAGGGATCGGCGACAAGCTGGCAAAAGAAATCATCGGGCATCTGCGCAAGCTGGACACATAGCAAATGTAACTTTTGGAACATCCTCTTAAAAAGGAATTGATCCATTTTTAGACTCATGATATAATCCGATTCAAACAGAATAGTTAGCCTCACTTCCATTATGGAGTGAGGTAGAGGCGCGAAAACCAAGAGTACCACCCTGAGATCGGGTATCTGTGAAGGGGACGGGAAAGGGGAATTCGCCGAAGTGTGGAGGGAAACCCGCTTTTCTCCATGCTGGGTCTGCGTTGAACAAATGCAGGACTGTCATCTGTACAATGACCAATTGTCAGATGGAGAGCTATCTCACGGTGTGTCAATGTGAGTTTTGATGGTGTTTACTGTCAATCTTCGTTGTCCGCGTGTATTGGGAGGGAGGAACCGGTATGTCGAAACAATAGGCAGCGGCAGGTCTTATTCCTTGTCGGTGCCTTTTTTGTAAAATAAAAATGTAAGACTTTTCCTTATAGAGAGAATAGTGAAAAACCATACGATACGAGATAAATACCAACATTGGATATGAGAAAAGGGAGAGAAGCCGCATGGGGTTGATCGTGCAGAAATACGGAGGCACCTCTGTAGGTACCATTGAGCGAATTTTACGAGTTGCGGATCGAATTATCAGCTACAAAGAGGAAGGGCATGATGTGGTAGTCGTTGTTTCTGCAATGGGGAAATCTACTGACGTATTGGTAGACATGGCCAAGCAGATTAGCGCATACCCATCCGAGCGTGAAATGGATATGCTGCTGACCACGGGGGAGCAGGTATCGATCGCGCTTTTGTCGATGGCCTTGCATACAAAAGGCTACGACGCCATTTCTCTGACGGGCTGGCAGGCTGGAATTACCACAGAGGCGATTCACGGAAGAGCACGGATCAAGCAGATTGATCCAGAGCGGATTCAATCCGAGCTCGGCCGTGGTCGTGTGGTGATTGTGGCAGGATTCCAAGGGATCAGTGACGAAGGTGAAATTACGACGCTCGGCCGCGGTGGATCGGATACATCTGCGGTTACACTCGCAGCGAGCTTGAACGCTGAGAAATGCGAAATCTTTACGGACGTGTCCGGGGTATACACAGCTGATCCGCGAATGGTTCCAGCTGCGAGCAAGCTGGATACGATCTCGTATGATGAGATGCTGGAGCTGGCGAACCTCGGTGCAGGGGTTCTTCATCCAAGGTCAGTAGAGGCTGCGAAAAAATACAAGGTAAGGCTGGTCGTCCGCTCCAGCTTTACTGCCGAAGATGGTACGTACGTTGAGGAGGTTGCCAACATGGAAACAGGAAGAGTAGTAAGTGGAGTTGCACACGATGAAGATGTAGCCAAAATTACGGTTGTCGGCATGCCTGCCAAGGTCGGGACGCTCTCCCGTTTGTTTAATACGTTGGCGGACAATCAGGTGAACGTCGATATCATTATCCAAAGCTCCTATGATGCGTCTGTTACGAACATTTCTTTTACCGTTGCAGCGGATGATCTGAAAAAAGCACTGGATACGCTGGACAGAAACAAAACCGAGCTTGGCTTTGAAAAAGTCGATTTCGAGGAAGGCTTGACCAAGGTATCAATTGTTGGCTCAGGTATGATCAACAATCCAGGGGTAGCTGCCGAAATGTTCCGCGTCCTGGCAGAAAAAGAAATTTCTATTAAAATGGTATCTACGTCTGATATCAAGGTTTCTTGCGTTATTCCCGCAGCTTTGACGGAGCTGGCTGTTCGCAGTCTTCATTCGGCATATGGTCTGGATGTCGAGGAAACCGCGGTCGTGCACGGAGTATAAAACATGGATGGATGCTCCCTCTCCCTTTGTTACAGGTAGAGGGGGCATTTTCTTCATGACGCTACTTGTACAGATATACGTATGTCTGAAGGGCTTTCCATTTCGATTTTGCTAAACGCTTCTCTTGCTTTCCACTGCTCAATCATACCAGCTATGATCCCAGCCTCAAAAGAAAGACTACATCCTAGTCTCTCTATAGACTGATAGCTAAAAATAGAATGAGTGAGCGAATAGACGATAGTTTGCCTGGTCTCCTCCACGATGTCTAGTTGGCCTAATCCGAGCCGAATAAAAGGCATAATCGGGCCAGTTGCAGATTGGATGGGGATTTGGCGGCCCATATTTTTTCCTATCCAATAGAGAATATGGTTTTCACTATCACCTAGCAGGGTGCTGGTCAGCGTTTCGCGTAGAAGATGATAGCCAAGATAGGGCATGTTCATTCTTTCCGCATAGGGAATGGTCTCCGGCGGCAACAGTGCTGCAAGCTGATCCTTCTCTTTCATATGTGCCTCCCTCCTGTCTGTACTAGATTATGAGGAGGGGCTCACATTTATGACATCTTAATAGAAAAAATAGCTAGACTAAACAAAGTTATTCTATCAATGTATTTAGTACATTGATTGTCTTGACGCTCTGTGTCGACAAGAGTACAATTGGATTTGGTCAAAGTTTTGCCCAACTTTTTCTCGAATTTTGACACATTCCGACAAATTCATATGATCTAGCAAACGCAGTCTTTTTGTGAACAGCGTCAAGATGCTCTTCATAAAATGATCGTGGCGGTTTTGCTATGTCTAATGGGTGAGGCAATGGGTTAGGATATTGGGGAAAGGTCTATCAAAACGGACGAAAACCGTTTTGGACCGCTTGCGGTGATGCTTGACGTTTTTCACAGAATTGAGAGTTACATACATTGAAAGGGGGACCATTGTATGGCGAAAGGCCATAGCTTTCTCAGTCACAAGCTACACTCACTTCTTGGTTTGTTTCCGATCGGGCTCTTCCTCGTGTTCCACTTGACCGCCAACTATCAAGCGACTCGTGGACCTGAAGCTTTCAACCAGGCAGTAGGCTTCATTGAAAACCTTCCATTTCTGTTAGTACTTGAATTTGCCTTGATCTACCTCCCGATCCTGTTTCACGCAGTTTACGGTCTCTACATTGCGTTCCAAGCGAAGCATAACGTAGGGAACTTCGGTTACTTCCGAAACCAAATGTTCTTGTGGCAACGCGTTACAGGAGTCATTACCCTCATTTTTATTGTTTGGCATGTTTGGGAAACCCGTATCCAAAAAGCACTGGGTGCACACGTGGATTATGACATGATGGCAAACATTTTGAGCAGTCCTGCAATGATCGTATTCTACACAATCGGGATTATTAGCACGACTTTCCACTTCTCCAACGGACTGTGGTCGTTCCTGGTTCACTGGGGAATTACAGTTGGGCCGCGTTCCCAACGCATTGCAACATTCCTGACTTTGGGCGTATTCGTAATTGTAACCTTCATCGGCTTGCGTGCGATGTCGGCTTTCATTTTGTAGGGATAGGGGGACAAAACACATGGCAAAAGGTAAACTGATCATTGTCGGTGGAGGTTTGGCCGGCTTGATGGCTACCATCAAAGCAGCAGAAAAAGGCGTTCCTGTTCAGCTGTTCTCCCTGGTTCCGGTAAAACGTTCCCACTCTGTCTGTGCGCAGGGCGGTATTAACGGTGCGGTAAATACCAAAGGGGAAGGCGACTCCACATGGGAGCACTTCGACGATACAGTATATGGCGGAGACTTCTTGGCAAACCAACCGCCAGTTAAAGCAATGTGCGATGCAGCACCTGGCATCATCTATATGTTGGACCGTATGGGCGTTATGTTTAACCGTACGCCAGAAGGTCTGTTGGACTTCCGTCGTTTCGGGGGAACCAAACATCACCGTACCGCTTTTGCGGGTGCGACCACTGGACAACAGCTTTTGTACGCATTGGACGAACAAGTACGCCGTTATGAAGCTGAAGGTCTGGTAACCAAGTACGAATATTGGGATTTCCTCGGAGCCGTTTTGGACGATACAGGAACCTGTCGCGGGATTACTGCGCAAAACATGCGTTCCGGTGAAATTCAATCCTTCCGTGCGGATGCCGTTATTTTGGCAACAGGCGGACCTGGTATCATCTTCGGTAAATCGACGAACTCGATTATCAATACAGGTACAGCAGCGTCTGCGGCGTATCAACAAGGGGTTATCTACTCCAATGGTGAGATGATCCAAATTCACCCAACTGCAATCCCTGGCGACGACAAGCTGCGTTTGATGTCCGAGTCTGCTCGTGGTGAGGGTGGCCGTGTATGGACGTACAGAGACGGTAAGCCTTGGTACTTCCTGGAAGATAAATACCCTGCATACGGAAACCTGGTTCCGCGTGACATCGCGACTCGCGAAATCTTCTCCGTTTGCGTAGATATGAAGCTGGGTATCAACGGCGAAAACATGGTATACCTCGACCTGTCCCACAAAGATCCAAAAGAACTGGATGTAAAATTGGGCGGTATTATCGAGATTTACGAAAAATTCGTTGGGGATGACCCACGTAAAGTTCCAATGAAGATTTTCCCTGCGGTTCACTACTCCATGGGCGGTATGTGGGTAGACTACAACCAAATGACCAATATCCCTGGTCTGTTTGCAGCAGGTGAGTGCGATTACTCTCAGCACGGTGCAAACCGTTTGGGTGCGAACTCCCTCCTGTCCGCGATCTATGGCGGTATGGTAGCAGGTCCAAAAGCAATCGAGTACATCAAAGGCTTGAACAAATCCTCTGATGATCTGTCTTCCACGCTCTTCGACGGCTTTGCTAGCCAAGAGCAAGCGAAATACGACAGCATCCTGAAAATGGACGGAACAGAAAATGCTTACCTGATCCACAAGGAACTGGGTGAGTGGATGACTGACAACGTAACGGTAGTACGTTACAACGACCGTCTGCAAAAAACGGATGATAAGATTGTTGAACTGATGGAACGCTACAAGAAAATCAACATCAACGATACAAATAAATGGAGCAACTCTGGTGCTGCGTTTACCCGTCATCTCTGGAACATGCTCGCACTGTCCCGCGCGATCACGATCGGTGCTCTCAAGCGCGACGAGAGCCGCGGTGCTCACTACAAGCCTGATTTCCCTGAGCGTGATGACGAGAACTTCATGAAGACGACAATGGCGAAGTACAATGCTGAAACGACTGCGCCTGAAATCTACTATGAAGACATCGACGTATCCCTGATCGCACCACGTAAACGTGACTATACGTCTGACAAGAAATAAGAGAGGAGGAAACTGATCATGGCAGAAAAATTGATTCATTTGATTATCACTCGTCAAGATAGCCCTGACAGCACTCCGTACAAGGAAGAGTTCAAAATCCCTTACCGTCCTGGTATGAACGTGATTAGTGCTTTGATGGAGATTCAACGTAATCCACTCAACGCACAAGGTCAAAAAACGTCTCCAGTAAACTGGGAATCGAACTGCTTGGAAGAAGTATGCGGTGCGTGCTCGATGGTTATTAACGGAAGACCGCGCCAAGCGTGCTCGGCACTGGTTGATAAACTGGAACAGCCGATTCGTCTTGAGCCAATGAGCACCTTCCCTGTACAACGTGACTTGTCGATTGACCGCAGCCGCATGTTCGATGCGCTGAAACGCGTAAAAGCGTGGGTTCCGATCGATGGTACGCATGATCTGGGACCTGGTCCTCGCATGCCGGAAGTTGAGCGTCAATGGGCGTACGAGCTTTCGAAGTGTATGACGTGCGGTGTTTGCTTGGAAGCTTGCCCGAACGTGAATGCAAAGGCTGAGTTCATCGGTCCGTTCGCGATTTCGCAGGTTCGTCTGTTCAACCAGCATCCAACGGGTATGATGAACAAGCATGAGCGTCTGGAAGCCCTGATGGAAGATGGCGGTATCGGTGATTGCGGTAACTCGCAAAACTGCGTACAAGCATGTCCAAAAGGCATTCCGCTGACAACCTCGATCGCTCACATGAACAAAGAAACAACCAAACATGCAGTGAAGAAGTTCTTCTTCTCCTAATTGTTTGCAATAGAAAAGGCGTGCACCGGTGATCCGGAATGCACGCCTTTTTTCAGTTTAGAAAAGTTTGTTTAAGTGCTTTCTTTATATGTGGCTGTAGTGGAGAGAAGAATATTTCCAGGCTAGGCTCCAGGCTCCGTCCTGCTGGGGGATAAGACTGTCCGCTCGGTAGGACTCCACAAGTCGCTACGCCAGGAAATATTCTTCTCTGTCGTAACAGATGAGGTATTTCATTCTTTGAAGGATTTAAAAAATCGGATCACATGGAAAGATCGTAGAAGAAACAGGAGAAAAAAGCGAAGATCTTTGGTACACCGACCGAGACGCAATGCAAAAAGCGAAACACGTTCTTAAGCGTCCACCTCTGAGAAGCATCCTGAAAGGACCACTTTGGACGCGGTTTCGCTTTTTGCATGGAGTCGTGCAGTCAATCCCCTAGGGGGTGGCCCTAGAAGCTGAGCGTTTTCTCCTGTTTTCTCCCCACCACAACAGCAACGCACAAGGAGTTTATTCACTCGTCTCGATGACCGCCGCCATCGCCAGCTTTTCAAAAATGAGGACGAAGTGCTGGAGTTCATCTTCGCTGAGGTGAGAGAACATTTTATTTAGCTTTTCTCTCCGATTCTGCTTGGCTACTTGCAGAATTTTTTTGCCAGAATCGCGCAAGCTGATGTAAACCACTCGGCGATCTTCCTCATCACGATCACGGGCGACGAAGCCGTGTTTATCCAAACGGTCGACCATCGCTGTGATTGCGCTCGGTTTGACCCCCATTGATTCAGCCAATTCTCCAACGGTGCATTTTTCCTTCTGTTCCAACTGATGAAGAATGTAAAATTGCGGGCCAGTTAAACCAGAGACAGGTTCGGCTAATTGCGTTCCCATCGTGCGCATAATGGTACGAAACGCCTCCTGCAGGCGCTCAAGCGTATCTGTTAAGGGGGAGGGCATGCTCGTATCTTCTCCTTATTTGATCTATTTCTTCGTTATCGGGAATATTTGATATGTAATATTTAACGCACTTAAATATAGGCTGAAAATACTTCGTTTGTCAACCTTTGCGAAAAGAAGGGAATACCCAAGCGATTCCTAGTGAAAACTGAAAACATAATGGAATGACTTCCAGCAAGGGGGCAAACGATGAAGAAAAAGGTATGCAGCATTGGATTGATATTGGCTTTGCTTCCCGCAACGACTGTCAGCACAACAGCGTTTGAAGGAACGGCGACCATTCGTACGCAGATTTTGCAGGATCTCGCGGAAATGCACGAGCCATTACATACAGGCAAGGTGGACAAGGAATATAAAACAAAGGCAGATGAATGGCAACGGCAAGAACTGCTACTGCGAGGTGAGCAATTAAAATCCGCGCCTGTCGATTCGCTGGAAATGATTGAGGCGACTAAGGCTTGGGAGGAATCGGGGGTAAAAGGGGAAGGGATGCTCGTTTCTGTGATCGATACGGGCGTCAATCCGCGCCATCCCGATTTGCCTGCCCCGCATGATAAGCGTTCAGCCATGCAAAAGTCAGGCTCTTCCCAGAAGGTGATCCCTGGCTTTAACTGGGCTGATCGTACGCAAACAACGGAAGACGTATCGGAATCTCAGCATGGTATCCATGTGGCGGGAATTATTGGTGCGAACGGAAAAGTAAAAGGGGTTGCTCCTGAAGCCCAGCTCCTCAGCCAAAAAGTATTTTCCAATTATCAAAGCGAAGTTCCTGGGCTAGGTGAATCGATTTTATTTGCGATCAATGATTCCATTACGAAAAAAGCAGATGTCATCAACTTGAGTCTCGGTTCCTCAGCGGGCTATGTGGATGAAACCAATGTGGAGCAAATGGCAGTAAAGCGAGCAGTCGATAATGGGATCGTAGTAGTGGCAGCCGCGGGTAATGATGCGTATTTCGGCAGTGATAAGGTACGAGCACAGAATCCGGATATCGCCATGATCGGTTCTCCAGGCTTGAGTCCTGATGCGTTTTCAGTTGCTTCTGTCAATGCTACAGCACTTGCTGGCTATAGCTTCACGGTGCAAGGGGTACCCAGTATGGAGAAAGTCGTGTATTTATCGGGATACGTGGAAGGCGGGGGGGCAATAAACCCAGTCATGACACTGATGAAGCCGTATCCGCTTGTCTATATGGGGAAAGGGAAGAAGGAAGACTACAATGTTTCCGTAAAAGATAAGGTGGTATTGCTCGAGCGAGGCGACATTTCATTCGACGATAAGCTGCGCCTTGCCAAAGAAGCAGGAGCAGTTGGTGCAATCATCTACAACAATGAAATGGGACCACTCATTATCAGTGCAGAGCATGCCAAACAAATCCCGGCTGTTTCTGTCTTAAAGCACATGGGAGAGCAAATGGCACAAGCGATTAAAAAAGGCAAGAAAGTGACGGTCTCCTTTAACGGTGAATATGGACAAAATCCAATGCCTTATCCAGACGGAGGAACGATCTCGGCCTTTTCGTCATGGGGACCAACCCCTGATTTGCAGTTCAAGCCGGAGATTGCAGCTCCAGGTGGGGGCATCTTGTCACTCACGCGAGAGTCTGAATATGCCGTGAAAAGTGGTACGTCAATGGCAACGCCACATGTGGCAGGCGGGATGGCTTTGCTGAAGCAAGGCTATCTCAAGCAAGGGCGGAACCTGCAAGGCAGATCGCTTGTCGATACGTTAAAGGCGGCGGCGATGAATACAGCAGAACCGATTATCGATCCGCAAATCAGCGTACCCGCAGCGGATAAAGAGAAAGCAAAAAAAGTTCCTTACAGCCCACGGGTTCAAGGGGCAGGACTGATGCAAATCGCAAAAGCGATCAAGACGCCAGCCATTGTTGTGAATGCAAAAGGAAAAGCAGGTGTCTCGTTGGGAGAGATTGGGAATTCAACGACCTTTTCTCTATTCATTAATAACAAGTTTGGCAAAAAGCCCATTACGTATCAGCTGCAAAATGAGTTTGGTGTGATGACTGACTTGCGCAAGAATGGGATCAACATGCTGACCGATACCCTTTTCGAGGGGGCAGAATTGCAATTTTCCGCTCCTAAGATTACCGTTGCGCCGGGGAAGTTAGAGGAAGTGAAGGTAACGCTCACGATTCCGAAAGGCTCAGCACGCAATCAATTTGCAGAAGGATTTATTTCCTTTCAACCAGATGATAAGGAGCTGCCAACGTTGCGCACGTCGTTTTATGGCTTCTACGGCGACTGGGATGAACCAAGGATTATGGATCAGCCCGTATGGGAGGCAGAAAGTCAGGAAAAACGAACAGGTGTCAAGACGAGCTGGTATCACGATAAACGCAATGACAAATGGCGCTATCGGGATTATCTAGGTGTTACAGGTGTCAAAGCCGATGGCGGTGCGAAAGTCGACCCCAATCATATTGCCTTTTCGCCAAACGGGGATGGGCATTACGATGTTGCTGCTCCTTCGATTACTTTTTTGCGCAATGCCCGTCATATTATCGTCGAAGTAACAGACCAGTCAGGCAAGCCGATTCGCACTCTTGTGCGTGATGAAAAGGTGAGCAAGTACGACCAATCCAAGCTGGGGACGCCATACTATTATACGGAAAAGGAAGCGTGGAGCTGGGATGGAAAGATCTTTTCACCACAAAAAGGCGCCTATATACAGGCACCTGATGGACAGTACCAATTCTCCATTAAGGCCAAAATAGACGACCGCAATGCAAATTGGCAATCAATGACACTCCCCATCCGCGTGGATACAAAAGCTCCTGTGATTACAGCTTCTGTGTCAGGAAACCGGGTTCAGTGGAGCAGCCGCGATAAAGATATCCAAGCCTATTTCCTCTATGTAAACGGCAAAAGGGTAGGCGGTCCCTATTCTCCAAAAGTGTCCAGCACACTCATTAATCAGCCGGATAAAAAAATGAGTGTGGTAGCGTATGATTATGCAGGGAACATCAGTGTGGCGCATATTAACGGGAAAAGTGACAGCACTCCGCCATTTGTGGAGTTCCCGGATGATTTGTTTCCTTATCTGAAAATATCCAAGCAGCCGGATGTAGCCTTCAGGGGCAAAGTAACAGGCGAGGATATGATGGACAGAGTCCGCTTGTCGATTAACAAAACGCCTGTAAAGCTGGCGACGGATGGATCATTTGAAACGATCCTGCGATTAACGGAAGGTCTCAATTATGTGATGTACAGTGCAATGGATATGTATGGAAACAAGCGCCAATTCACGCAGCGGGTCATCGTCGATACGAGTCCTCCAACACTGCAATTGTTAAACGATGGCAGCGAAGACGTCCAGTTCGATGCAGCAACTAAGAATATGCTGGTTCCAGTCCGCTTCATGTACAGAGATCAAACATATAAAGGTCAGGTAAGTATCAATGGGCAAATCGTGTCCTACTTTGAAGAAGAGCAATTGGAAATTCCTGCCCAAAAATACGTAACGCAAATTTTGAGTATGAAGCAGGGAGAAAATCGTATTTTGCTTGAAGGCAAAGACGGTGCAGGTAATCAAAGTATGTTGCTGGTGTATGCGTATGTCGATGCCAATTCAGGGTCGGTCGTCATAAGCAATGGGGAGCAGCGTATATCCTACAAGGCGCGAACAGTGCCAGCTCCGACGATCCAGCTACCGAACAAACAGCTAGAAGGGCAGGAAGGTGAAGCACTGCCCATCGAAGGGAAAGTGACAGGTGCTGGTGCTGTTAACCTTCAAATCAACTATGGATCAAAAAGCTTTCAGACCAACGCGAATGATCGTGGGCTATTTCGCTTGGTGCTTCATGAGGTAGAGGAAGGCAAGCAAAAATTGACGGTTGTTGCTACTGATGCACTGGGTAGGGAAGCCCGGGCGGAGATGAACGTCGTCGGTAAGAAAAAATAGAGTAGCAGGCCCGTCAGTAGCAGAGAAAAGGCTATTGTCGGGCCAAATTTTTGTGGGAGGATTCCATTCGATGTTTTACCACGGGATCATGTGGGAATATGTTACGAGAGAGTACCCTGTGCTATCACCAAGAAGGACCGCCAGAAGGAAGCGTGGGGCAGAGCAATTGTGGGATCGTATTCATCTGATCGAACAATTCGGTTTGGAGCCCGTTCATTTGCTTGAGGCCGACGAACAGTACGATGCTGTCCGCTGTATACAGGAATGCTTGGCATTTGGAGATACTGTTTTTGCCTTTGATCGAGTCCAGCTTCCGATGTGGCAATTGAGTAAGCATGAGATCGGAGTAGAAATATTAGACTTGCGAACGTGCACGGCCATCTATACCTTTCGTCATGAGACAAAAGTAGAGGATTATTTTCCTGGTACACCATGCTTCCGTGACCTTATGCCTATAAAGTTTTCGTAATCCTATTGCGTCTGCCAAAAATCGACATTATGATATTCCTATACGAGTGCGTGTTCAAAAAGTCGTCTTTTTAGCACCTCTTTCGATGTCGAATAGGCTTCCAGTACTACTACGTGATCAAAAGACGACTTTTTGAACAACCTCTGAGAGTGAATTGCCCGGGAAAGGAAGAGAACGCAGATGATAGTCCAGTACCTTGATCCATTTCTTGAATCAGCTTCGTCCGTGATTCAACAAGTATGCAATGTCGACATTTCGCGTGGAGAGTTAGCTGAAAGAGAATGGAGCCATGTAGAAGGCCATACATGGATTCGAATCGGAATGACAGGTCAATTACAGGGTGAGGTCTTTTTCGGTCTGCAAGAGGAATTGGCTTTGCGCATTGTCTCGGCCATGATGGGCGGTTACCCCGTGCAAGAGATGGATGAGCTCGGAAAAAGTGCCATTTCCGAGTTGGGGAACATGATTTCCGGGAATGCGAGTACGCTTTTGTCCAATCGAGGTGTTCTTGTAGACATTACCCCGCCCTTATTTTTACACCAACATGACTTGAAAGACATGGCAGGGACAGCATTGATTGCACCGCTCGATCTTCATGACATGGGCAGACTGGATATTCAAATTATTGTGATAAGATAGAGGCGGCTAATCTAATGGCCGTCTTTTTTGTGAAGGATACGTAGCCACACACCATCATTCAAAGGAGGGATGGAAAGAGATGGATCATTACTTCTCGATCTGTTCAGCTGAGATGTATTATGAGAAATACATGGCCTTTTTATTGGAAAACTACGACCAGCTTCGCATGCCCTATTCCTTTCCTGTGACGCTCAGTTTTCTGGCGAGTCCCGTTTTAATGGAGGGGAAAGCATTTCTTTGCTTCAACGATGACGATGAAGTGATCGGTGCCTTTTCGTACATTTACGGGACAGGTGAAAATCAGTACGAAGACAAGCATATCGTTCAAATTCAGGTGGCCTATTTTTTAGAACAGTATCGCAGCAGTCGCCTTTTTTTGCATGCCCTTCAGTATGTAACCGAATATATCGCCTATATGGAGGAAGACGTGAAGGAGTTTCGATTCTGGACTTCCTCGGACGACTCTTTACGTAAATTGTTTAGCAAGATTGCAGAACGAGTAGCTTCTGTGGAAACGGCAAATGGTCCATTGGATGAATATCGCGCATCGTTTTTGGCTTGGCAATCCTATGCAGCCAGGTTTCAACATGAACCATTTTTCTAATCCAAGAAGGAGACGTTACGATGCTGTTCGTCATCAAAAACCTGTTTGGCTACATACGCCCCTATAAGCACCTGAGTTTCCTTTTTTTCCTCACACTTGCACTCGATCTGCTTTTTTTATCCTTGGCACCTCTTAGTTTCCAGATGATCATTGACAAAGCGATTGTTCCCAAAGATATGCACGTTTTCACAGTCATCATGATCGTATTGGCGATTAGCGGGTTTATCTGTGTTAGTGCTGGAATTATCAGTGATTATGTTCTGGCAAAACTAAATGCACGTGTGCAAAATGATTTGCGGCAAAAATTGTTTGCGCATATGCAGCATTTGCCGGTTAGCTATTTCCACAAAACGCGTTCGGGCGAACTGGTCTCTCACTTTTCAGTGGATTTGCCTGTCATTGACAGATCGTTGGCCATTCTCTTCACGACGGGTATTCAGTCATTGGCGGTCGTGACGATTAGTACGATGGTGTTGTTTTACTTGGAATGGGTGATGGCGCTGTGTATCTTGGTGGGAGCAATCTTGGTCTTTACAGGTCCTTATTTGCTTGGCCGACGTGCCCACGCCGTCAATGCCGCATACAAAGAACAGCTCGCTGCAATGACGAATGATATTCAGGAAAATACGAAAGCGCAAATGGTTATCAAGGGCTTCAACCTGCAAGATGTCATGATCGATAAATTCAATGAAAGACTCAAATTGCTGTTGGTCAGCAACTATCGCAAAAATTTGATGGCAGCGAAATTGGAACGAATTCCTGCGCTATGCTTATTACTTATCAATTTTACGATCATTGGCTTTGGTTCCTATCTGGCACTCACCGGGCGAATCTCTGTCGGTTCACTTGTCGCTTTTTTCACCATGTATACGTCGATGGGGAATGCAGTGTTTAATCTGACCTTTACGCTCCCGCTGATTACAGATGCACAAGTCAGTATGGAGCGAATCCAGAAGGTACTGAATGAACCGAGTGAAAAAGTCGACCATTCTGTAGCGGATCAGCCCGATTTGCGTTTGACTGAAGTGTCCATAAAAAATGTTGCGTTTGGTTATCAGGAAAATCAGTTGTCTATAAATCAGGTCAACATGCAGATTCCGGCTCGAACAAAAGTTGCGATTGTTGGTTCCAGCGGGTCTGGAAAAAGCACGATCGTTCAGCTGTTACTTGGCTTTTATGAACCTAGCTCTGGTCATATCGAGATAAACGGCACAAAGCTCGATGAATGTAATCGGGGAGCCTTCCGCAACCACGTAGGGGTCGTCTTTCAGGATAACTTTCTTTTTCACGGAACAATAGCGGAAAACATCCGGCTCGGCAAACTCGATGCGACCACCGATGAGCTGAGGATGGCTGCACAGCAAGCGGAGATCCATGACTATATCATGAGTCTACCAGATAAGTACGAAACACTTGTTTTGGATGGGGGAAGCAACCTCTCTGGGGGACAAAGGCAGCGACTTGCCATTGCTCGAGCGATTCTGCGCAATCCTTCATTACTCATTCTGGATGAAGCAACTTCTGCCCTCGATCCCATTTCAGAGGCTTCTATTAACAAGACTTTTGCAAAGCTTTCCAGCGATCGGACTGTCATTACGGTGACACATCGTTTGTCGACCATAACGGACATGGATCAAATATTTGTGTTGGAGCAGGGGGAACTAGTGGAGCAAGGGACACACTTTCAACTGTTGCAAAAGCGGGGCTATTACAGCAGGCTATGGGAGAAGCAAAGTGCTTTGAGCAGCCCAGAAGGTGTTACGGATGTTCCCAAACATCTGCTGAATCTGAGGAGCAGATTCGATTTGCGATCGTAGAGGACGGCGATCACTTTGGAGAAACAGACTTAGCGGGTGCTTTACAGACAACAACCGTGACGGCTCTCACCTCTTGTGTTGTTTTGACCTTACCTTTGAAGGTATACCAGTACATCACGTCCCAACACACGGCGATTGGCAGGAAAGTCCAACAGCCGATACGTTAACGAACAGAAAAAGAAAGGCAGTGTGCAAAGGATGCATGTCCAATTTAGAAGCTGTACCAGTGACGATGATTTTGCCCAATTCACGCTATTTTTTATGCGCAATCGATTGGAATTTAGCCGTATGTTTTCCCTTAGTGACACGCTTGTTCATATTTTGACGTTTCTCCCGGATTCTCATTTGATCCTGATAGAAGACGAGCGAGGTAAATTGGTCGGATGGGGCCATTATCAATATTTGACAGCAGAAAGGCAACCAGACCCAGCGGGCGAAATTTGCTATATCCATTCTGTCATCGTTGAAGAAAAATATCGAAGTAGCAGGGTATTTCTGAAAGGCTTTCGCCATCTTATCAGACAGGTCCAAGAAGAAAATGAACACGTGAAACAAGTGACCTTTAGTGCAGATGCTAACCATGTTTATCTGAACCGGCTCTATTCTAAATTTGCCCAGGTTGCAGGGGAGCAGGAGGGCTATTACGGACAAGAAAACATCTACATGGCCGAAATCAATCAACTCGCCTCTTATTTGAGAGCAGTAATTGACGGTAAATAAGGAAAAATGCTATTCTTAAGAAGATATTGCCAGAAAGGAGGACTATCAGATGATTCCAATGGTACCACGTTTGAAAGACGGAGTAAGAAAACCTTTTACTGCTTCGATTCAAAATCTTCTCATGAAAAATGAGCAGCTGCGTGTAGTTACTTCTTCTACGAAGTAATCGATCAGCTATCATCTTTTTCGAATCAACTGTTTCCATGAATGGAGAAGTGGTTGACAGGCTATCCTGCTCAGCCACTTTTTTATTTATGTTTGAATAGAATAAAAAAATAAAATATTTTCTATTGTCTGGATGATTTTTAATAGATAGTGTATTGTTGGAAATAGTAAGGGGGGATGAGAGATTGTCCTATGTAAAACAATTAATTGGGATGTTTTTCCTAGTTATCGTCGTTTGCGGTGGGCCGTTCATGCTATATACGCAAAAGGAAGAAATCGTGTTCGAACCGGGAAATATCGTAGTCCATACGGTATATCTGATTCAGCAGATTGCAGAAGGCTCCCTCGGAACCTATTATTCGGGGCAAACGGAAAGGAGTATCGCAGAGGATATCCTCCCATTTGCAATTAGCTCCTTTGAACTACTATTCGCAAGTGTTAGTGTCGCAGTTCTTGCTAGTATTATTTTTGGATTGCTATTGCAGCGCTTTCGGTTTGTACGTCAAATTCAAAAGGTTTTGAATCTCCTTGCCACGATTCCTGATTTTATCCTGATTGTTGTTTCGATTGTGGGTGCGGTCGGATTTTACAAGATGACGAACATTCGAATTATCACCCTATCACCTATAAGTGACTCTGAGAGTACCTGGTTTCCGATCACTTTACTGTCAATTGGACCAACGATTTTTCTCATGAAGGTAGTCAGTCTGAAGTATGCACAAATTGGCGGCGAAGACTATATAAAAACAGCACTTGCCAAGGGGATGGGGATTTGGCATGTTCTGATTCACCACGTCTATAAAAATATCAAGCCGTTTCTCATTGCTGATTTAAAGAAGACGATTGCGATTTCGGTAGCCAACTTGTTTATTGTTGAGTACTTATTAAACGTCGTAGGATTGACCCGGTTTATTTTCAGCAAAGATGGCGGATACGAATTCAATGCTGCTGTCATGGGACTTTTAGGTATTATTTTGCTATCCATTTTAGTCTATGTGTTGATTCGTCTCATTCTGTATGTGATTGAACGCGCGGTTGTGTATAAATAACCCAGACTTCTTTTGGAATGAGTGAGGGTATGGTATGAGGAAACGGTTCAATTGGGCTTTATGGCTAGGCTGTATTTTGGTAGTATTTCTAATGATTATCGGTGTAGCCGGACCTTATTTGGCCCCCTATGACATTGATTACCAGGTGAAAGTGCGCAATGAAATGGTGAACGGGAAGCAAGTGATCATTTCGCCGCCTCTGGCACCTTCAGGCGAGCATCTGTTGGGTACGGATAAATGGGGCTATGATTTGCTTACAAAACTACTCTATGGGGCACCGTACACCATTTTTATTACGCTTATGATTGCGTTATTGCGATTATTGATTGGAGCATGGATCGGACTGTATATTGGAATATTGGAGAAGCAGCAGCGTTGGTGGATTGCGATTGAGAACGCCTGGGGGTACATGCCCATATTTATTCCTGTCTATTTTTTATTGAAAGGAATCAATATCAATCCAGAGTTGCCAACGTTTACACTCGTGTTGTTTTTCGTAGTGGTCGTGGCAGTGCTAGGGGCGCCTTCGGTAGCTGCGTCCATCCGTCAAAAAACGGAGCAAATCAAGGAATCCCAGTACGTTTTAGCTGCGACTTCGCTGGGGGCTGGGCGGGATCAGATCATCTTTCGCCACATTCTGCCGCATTTGAAGGAGCATCTGGTCATTGTTTTGGTGACAGAGATGATCGCCACCATGACGTTGATGGGGCTTCTCGGGATATTTGGTCTGTTTGTAGGTGGCACGACTATGTACTATGACCCTGTTGAGTTTCACTCGACCACACATGAATGGGCAGGACTGCTCGGGACTTACCGAAGCTTTGTCTACACGAATTACACGTGGATTTTCCTGATTCCACTTGCTGCTTATATGCTTGCAATCAGTTCCTTTAGTCTACTGGCCAAAGGATTGCGTGATAAATTCGAACAGACGTATAGTCGTACCCCATTTATTTAAGCAGCTGGTCACTTTTCAGCATGAGGGATAAGTGAGGTTTTTTGATGAAAAAACGATTCCATTTTTCTTTATGGCTAGGCAGTATTTTCGTGTTCCTTCTGATCGTGATCGCTGTGGTGGGGCCTTACTTGGCTCCCTATGATCTGGAATATCAAGCGAAGATGCGTCAGGAGATTGTGAACGGTAAACAAGTCATGGTCTCTCCACCCTTCCCGCCGTCAGAGGAACATTTACTCGGCACGGACAAATGGGGGTATGATTTACTGACCCTCTTGCTCCATGGAGCGCCATACACTGTTTTTATTACCCTTGCGATCGCATTTATTCGCGTGTTACTTGGTACATGGATTGGACTCTATATCGGCATCCAAGATAAAGAGCAGAGTTGGTGGATGGCGATTGAAAATGCATGGAGCTATATGCCTGTGTTTATCCCCGTGTATTTTCTTTTGCGAGGAATCAATGTGAATTCGGAGCTGCCGACGTTCTCGCTCGTGCTGCTTTTCATTGGGCTTGTCTCTGTCCTTGGAACACCTTCTGTAGCCTCTTCTGTGCGTCAAAAGGCCGAACAAATTAAAGAGTCACAATACGTTTTGGCTGCTGTTGCACTGGGAGCTGGCCGGAATCAAATCGTCTTTCGCCACATCTTGCCACATTTGAAGGAACAGCTCATTATCATCTTGGTGACAGAAATGATCGCTGTCATGACCTTGATGGGGCTTCTCGGCATCTTTGACCTGTTTGTAGGTGGTACGAAAATGACCTTTGACCCGATTCTGTATCATTCCATTACACACGAATGGGCAGGGCTGCTCGGGTCTTATCGAGGCTTTATTTACAGTAACTATACGTGGATTTTTCTCGTACCACTGGGTGCATTCATGATCGCCATTGGATCGTTTAGCTTGTTAGCCAAAGGTTTGCGTGATAAGTTCGAGCAAACGTATAGTCGTACCCCATTTATTTAAGTTGTGGTGCCCTTGATTTTTACGAATCAAGGGCATTTTTGGTTGATCCGGTTAAAAATAATGGAATGGAAGTCGAATTGTAGGGAGCAGTATATGTGTCGGGTGAATAGACTGGAGTGTCGGGGGCGGTGTTGGCCTTGGGTTCCGATGGCAATCTCATCAGACGAGGCGAACTCGTCTCGATCTGAACGGGGGACAACTGGCGGCCATCGTCGTCTCGAACGGAAAAATTCACGGCGGATGTCGAAGAGGTTTCTCAGCGGTGTTCGGAACCCATTGCCCATTTTCTGAATAGGATGTAAGGCAAAAGCCTAAAATCCTTGAAATTCCGGCACCATCACCCACCCCCCATCATAGGATAAGGTGACTCTGTAATCCCTCAACCTTGTTCCTGTAGAGCCCACAAGGAGGGGTGGCACGATTGAAGGGTAGCGACCAAACCAAGCCGTTGTTAACGAATCGCGAAAGAGAAGTGTTTGAACTCTTGGTCCAAGATAAGACAACCAAAGAGATTGCCGGACAACTCTTCATCAGCGAAAAGACTGTGCGCAATCACATTAGTAACGTCATGCAAAAATTAGGTGTCAAAGGTCGATCTCAGGCAGTAGTCGAACTCGTTCGACTTGGTGAACTAGAGATTTGAACCCAGTCCACCCAGCCTCCCTTTTCTTCCCTTGGTCGGAAGGGAGGGTTTTTTTATTTTGTGGGCTTTGTCTGGCCTCGGTTATATCCTATTACCAAAGCTTACTGGTCGGGATTATAGAATTTTCCTGACCGATTGCATTACAAAGAGCAGCTAAAGGATCTTAAAAATCCAGAATTATAAAACATAATTTTAAGGTTGAGTCATTCATCAGATTGAATTCTAAGCACCCTTTTGATTTAACATTAAGGGAGTACTATCATAATTAATCATAATGAGGGTGGTTGACAATATTTTTTGAATTGTGATAATATGAGGACATAATTTAATCTTGTGCTGGAAATACCACCACACTTAGGTCCATTCAAGGATGGATCAGTGTGGTTTTTTTATTGAATCAAGAAGGTATGTAGTTTTGAGTAATGAGTTGTTTTATCCGAATTATCATTAATGTTTATGGTTACAGATGAAAGGAAAATGCACTTAAGGAGACAACAAGGGAGCAATTCATACCTGTGACGTTAGTAAGTAGTGATCCAGGGAGTGATGTCTTAGCGTAACAAATGAATGAGATGAATAAAGACGGAGTAATTCAAAGATTCTCACTTGCTAAGAGATAGAATTTATCATTTTGACTACACAGATATGCCAAATTAGATAAAATTATTTATTGGGGGAGTAATTATGATTCTTAATTTAAAAGTGATAATTTTGACGATCATTGCACTCGGGATTCTTAGCTACATTTTAAATATTATTCTGAGTAAAATATTCTTTCCAGGAGTAGAAAGAATATCTTTAGAAATTGCAAAATATGCTAAAGGAAAATATATATTATTGGCTATGGAAGTTTTGTTTATTCTTCTTGTAGTCACACATGCTTTATTATTCTTGAAATATACTACCTCACCGAATAGTTTGTTGTTTGTTTTTTCATCTTTTTTCATTACCTTGTTTTTCGTCGCAGACATAACATATCAAATCAGGAAAAAGTGTGCTAATTTGCCAAGCCTATTTATTCTGATAAAAAAAGGATACAATAAGCAGAATTATTTTATGAACAGGAGCAAGCTTTTTTTTGAAGAGCTTATAAGTATATTCTTTTTAATGGTGGCTTTAGTCGTTTCACTTACTTTTTTAGTTCAACTTAAGTGGCCCCATGAAACTTATTTTATAGGTTATGTTTTGATCCCTGTTTACGCTGTTTTATGGAGTTATTTCAATACAAAACTAAGATTCAGACCTAAAGAAAGCATAAGGTTTAGAAGGATAATCTTCTATTTTTTTATTGCTGTTTTATCTATCAATGAATGCTTTGATAAATACAAACAAATACTTGAAAGTGAAAAGATTACTATGACCATCGATTATCAAAGCTTATTTAGTTATGCGGGAGTGGTTATTTTTTTAGCACTAGATCGTGTAATTAAAGAACTTTCTGATGACAAAAATGATTTTGATAAAGTACAAAATAAAATTAACTAGCGAAGTATTTCGAATCATTAAACGATAGTTAGTTTAGGAATATCCGGTTTTATTTGTTTAATAATATGAAGTTGTTTGGACTGACGATAACAAGGAGTGTAAACTCCAACGTATCTAAAGAGACTTTTAATCGTGTTATTCAAAACATGTGAGTAACGTCATGCAAAAATTAGGTGTCAAAGGTCGATCTCAGGCAGTAGTCGAACTCGTTCGACTTGGTGAACTAGAGATTTGAACCCAGTCCACCCAGCCTCCCTTTTCTTCCCTTGGTCGGGAGGGAGGGTTTTTTATGTTCATTTGTAAACGGCGAACATGAGGGGGCGGACAAAGTAAGAAGCAGAGAAGGCGATGGGAGGCTGGAGGTTGGTGCTTAACAAATCGGAAATTGTAGGAATTTTAGTGTCGTAGTTAGTTGTTACTCATAGTGAGGGGGCGTAGGGTCAAGATAGTTAATTAATACCACAACTCCCCAATAAATAATAGAAGTGATCAGCACATATATCCATCTTTTACGCAGGGACTTTGAACGTACGATTAAACACCATCCAAGGAAGGGCAATGTTATCAAAATAATTGATGTAATTTCGATCATGCAAAATTCACTCCTTTCAGTTTAAATACGCAATTGGGGAATATTGGTTACCTGGTCGTTTTAACACAGCACACGTTTGATAAATGACGGGAGAGAGCGGGAATCATCCGCACTTGAAACGATCATTGACCTTGACCGAGGAGTGGAAAAACATCTGACAAAATCGGCTGGAAGCATAACATCGACGTATCAAAAGCACCCAACAATAGGATGCCTGATCAATGGAGAAAAGTAGCTGATCGGATATTGACGGTTACGGATAGATTGAAAAGGGTGCAAATAGAACAACAACCCGCGTGGTAATTATAGCAATTTATCAAAATAGAAATTCTCGGGCCTGCTCACGAACCGGAAAAAATCGTACGCTAAGTAATGCTTTGCATGAAAAAAACCGGATCTCACAAGGTAACCCGGTTCTCGAAATTGCTATAAGGGGTATCAACAACAAATCGCGTAAAACGTACGTTAAGCTTAATTCAAATAAGCCGACCTTATGCTAGCTTAGGAATTACAACAATAATTCCATAGCTGCTCGTTCTTTATCCGCAATCTCGAGCAAAAGCTTAGAAACCTGGTTTAGTTCCTGGTAGCTTCCCGTTCTTCCTGCATGGTTGATCAAAGAAGAAACGCTGGCCCACATTGGAGCGATTTCCGCGAACATCAATGATGCCTGCTCTAATTTTGGGTCTTCAAGCAGTTCTGTGCATTCTTTGAGAAAATCGCGATATAGGTTTCGAAACAATGCACCGCCGGTTCCCGCTCTTTCCATTAGCAACGCAGTTAAACATAGATCATGCTCAAAATTTTTGCTGCGCTCAGGCCACTTCAAAATTTCGCTGCTCATTTTCATAATGCCTTTATTCCCGATATTTCGAATGGGCGGATTCAAATAGTCATTCGCATTCTGGGTTAAGGACGCACGAATAGCAGGTACAAGCGGCGGAAGGGCAACAACCGACTCAATCGTGAAGGAACGATTTCGGGAGCTCATCGACCCCTTGGCATTGCGGGCCATGGCCAAATGATCCAAACGCGTCTTAACCAGTCCGCCCTGCTGTTTCGTATCCGCCATGTAGGCGTATTCGTCATCCATCCCATAGATCACCGCATAGTGGGCGGCAAAGTGCACTTTGTTTGTGAAATAATCCAAATAATAAGAGTCCAGTTTAAGTCCAACCGGACTGCCGTGTTCGATGAAGCTCTGTACGTTCTTCCAAGCTTTGTCAACGGACGAAGTTTCTTGTATCCTGACGGTCAAGTTGAGTCGCGTGGCTAAGCAAGCAGTCAATTCATCCGGCTTCACTCTTCCTCCGATAAAAGGAAAGTCCAGCCCCTTCGAATCCCAATAAATGAATCCCAATCCTTGTCCGAGTCCGAATAACATGGGTTCTGAAAGCTGGACACCCGCAAATTGAAGCAAATTCCCCATCGTCGTCGTCTCGCAATGTTCGCCCTGATAAGGAACGAAACCTTCAATGATTGTAGCCATGTTATTTCATCTCCTCCAATAATTCGTTGATTAGATGAACGACGAATGACCGTTCGCACTCAATAAGGCTCATAGCATGAAGGAAAAGCGCTCTTACATGCAACGGCAATTGAACGCCTCCTTGCGATTCGGACTTTCGCCCGATCTGTTTCGAAGTCTCCTTAAGAAAATCCAGCCGTTGCCGCAATGCTTCAATGGCTTCACCCTTCTTGACAAAAGGCAAAGCAGCCAACCCAAGGTCGAACCGGGGGTCGCGTTCTCGCGAAGAAGACAGGCTGACAATGATTTCATTTCTTAGCAAGTCCATACCGGCTTCCATCATGATAAATCGTATCGGCATAGGTCCCTTACCGGATTTCTCACTGGAACCCTCTGACTCGATCAATCCTTTATCGTTCAATTTCTTCAGTCCTGTATATATCGAAGTCGTGCCGATATTCGCCCATTCCCGGTAGCCGCGCTGATCGATTAACTTATTGATGTCGTAACCCGACACTTGATTACATTCCGCGATAATTTGCAACAGCATAAATTCTACATTCGAAAGTTGATTCATGGAGAGACTCCTCATGATTTATAATTCATATATGTAATATAACAGTAGTGGAATATAAGATCAATATCTTGTTCCTTTCGTTGCACACAAATCCACGGTTGGCAAGCATTCTTGAGAATAAAGAAAACTGGCCGAAGTGGTCAATGCATAGTCCCAACAGACCTTTAGCACTTGGTGGGGAGACGGTACGACTTCATCATCAGACGGTCAGTGGTTCCGGGCTGGTGGCACAGGCCAAGCCGTCGGCCACTTCAACGCGAAATATGGCAAGGAGCCCGGCGTCACATTTTACACACATATATCAGATCAGTATTCGCCATTTCACACCAAAGTCATCAACGCCGCTGTACGCGATGCGACCCCATTCTCACACAAGTATGTAAAAATATATATAAGAAAGAACTTTCGCGTATAGCATGTAGTTCTTTATTTTCGAACTCATATATAACTAAGCACTACAGTAATGCTCATTGTAATAAAGAAATACCCCTTCCATTATTGGTAAGGGGCGGAGGTGGGCGATAGGTTTTTATTTATTGTCCAGCTGCACTATTCGATTAACAATGGCTTCTCCTAAGTCAATTCATCAACAGAGGGAATTAGTTTACTTAGTCCTTCTCTCATCGTCTGTATGGTCCCATTGTGTGATATGAGCAAATCCAATAGCACCCTTCAGGTATGCAAAAAGGGAAACAACGCGGATATTGATCTGGAAATTGAACCAATCGACCATTTACTTTCTTGAATCCCTTAGAGTTAGAATTTTTCTTGCTCAAGAGATATCACCTCCTGATAACGATCTAAGATAACATATTAACAAATTTTACCTTTTGACTGGACGAGTGTTCTGCCGAATCGAAAATAGCGTGAAAAACAGGTATAGAAGGACACCAGTCGTGAGTCGTGATGTATTGGTAATAGTTTATAAGCTCTTGAAAAGTCAGTAGTTTAACAAATTGTGTAATTAGTAAGTTTCATGGGAAGGTAATAGCATTTAACGAAGTAATAGGAACGAACATTTCGTACACATTATTAACCACTCCAATATGAAGAAAAATGCTGTAAATATGAGTGCCTGGAGAAGGAGTATCAACCCAAGTAATAGTAAGAGGAAGCATTTCATATTTCGTTCCAATTTCGGAAGGGGATTCAGGGGAGTTAGTTTGACTGTGCCAATTTGAGTAACTCGCAATTACAGTGGATGTTGTACCAGTTACTCTTTTTAAACCAAAGAATATACGAATAAGGTAATCAGGTTGTACGTCCACATTAACGACTAGATGAGCCATAGAATCAAATTTAATTTGCTGACCAACACGTGTTGTTATCGGTGATAGAGAAACAAGTGTCGTTTCAGTCGCAATGGGCACTGGAATATTATCGTTCTGTGCAAATGAAAGGGTTGGCAAAATAATCACCTGCTTACGAAGTTATAAGGTATTCCCAAATTTATGCCGTTATTTGAATATTTATTCTGGAAGTAATTTTACATAACAGTAATAAAGTTACGAACACCCACCATTAAGTGTCATTTCATAAATGAAAACAAGCTGATCTATTGTAGATCAGCTTAGAAGGAAATTTGTAAAAATTAGACGGATTCGTGAAACGATTATTTGAATACAGTATTTCGAAATATCAGAGAGGACGGGGATTTGGAACTACTCTTTCACCGAGGTTATTCTGCTATCAATAAGGCGAGAAACTCTGTAAGAAACAGGATGGAAGCCTTGACGAGGCCAATAACGTGAAGATTGTAAATTCGTTTCTCTCCAATCTGTCATGCAGTAGACATATCCTTTTTTCTTCACATGGGCAAGTCCATGTAGTGTAAGTGCATAATTGATACCTTGCCCGCGATATTGATCTAGAGTACCAGCAACCCCTAATTCAACACAACGATCCGGTACATTCAAATTTACATTACTTTTATCTAAGGGGAAATATCCTTGGAAAGAAACAATTTTTCCATCTTTTAAGGCGATCCAGAAATCGACATCATGATCATCAAGGAGACCTGCATAACCTTTACGTAATTCCTGAGGATCATCACGTAAAGAATAACTAAAAACGGGTGCCTTATTTTGATGAGTTCTAATAATATTTGCAATATCCTCTACCAAACTACGATCTTCTGGGGATGCCAAGCGAATTTCAACATCTGGAATGCTCAAGGCAAAGGGAGATTCCCGATCTTGTAAGGAGAGTAATGCATGTATTTGTTCAAAGCCAAATCCTAAACGGAACCAAGAATGAAGTAATTCCGGTTGACTGGCTGGAATTAGTGCAAAATGACTGAAATATCCCTCATCTACCCATCGTTGAGAAGCCTCTGAATAAAGATCTCTATATAATTCAACGGAGGTATTGTGAGAAATTGCATGACCCTCCAAATTGATCCAGACATGTCGATCCCGAAGAGGATTTTCAATCTTTTGTCCAATTAGGTAACCAATTAATTTACCATCTTCAATTGCTGCGACTCCGCTACTGTTTGGTTTTGACCATATCGTTTTAACAGCAGTCGTTGCATAATTTTCATCTTCACATTCAATTGGTAGTACCGAAAGGATTTCACGATCTAGTTTATGACGTTTGGACAATAGTTGCCCAGCCTCTGAGATTAACTCATCAGTAAATGGTATGAAATACATGAAATGGACACCTCTGTTTTTTATCATCATAAAGCTGCTCTTAATCTATTGCAATTAGTTTCGTTAATCCAATTGGCACTTTAAATTCTTGGGGGAATAACATGGCGAAATTTCGCCCTAGAAGGTGAAGTAAAATTAAAAATTCTCTTCTCAGTTCCTATGAGTGTGGAAAAATTAACAGGATTATAGGTACTAAGCTAGCTATTAGACGAACATTTTGACTGGAAAAGTGTCAGGCGTTGATGATATTTCAGTCGATGACTTGGAGGAGTTTGGAGGTTGGATTTTGCACTATCCAGACAGCAAGTGGAGCCTGGCTGACTGGATCATAGAACACATGCCCGAGCACAGAGCCTACCTTGAGCCGTTCTTTGGATCTGGAGTAGTGCTATTCAATAAACGGTCGGCAACACTAGAGACGCTAAACGATATCGATGGTGATGTAGTCAATCTGTTCCAAATGATTCGTGAACGGACAGATGATTTGGCAAGGATGCTTTACTGGACACCTTACTCCCGTGAAGAATATAAGGCAGTTTACGACCTACCAAACGATGATGTCGATGAATTGCCGAACAAAATTAGTTTAGTGGCTGAACGCCTGTAGGAGATCTAAATTGAGAATAGGCCAGCACTCCAGATCATCGGAAGGTATCGACACGAAGATGTCCTGATTTATGCTGATCCACCTTACATTTTGGGTACAAGGAACGGAGAGATTTATGGGAATGAGATGACGGATGATGATCATTCTGATTTGTTGAAGGCTCTAAATGATCATCCCGGCTCAGTGCTGCTCTCCGGATATGCAAATGAGCTATATATGAGGATTTGCTGAGTGAGTGGCAACTGAAGGAACGCCAGTAGATTATAGAAACGGGGCAAGCGCGGACGGAAGTGCTTTGGATCAATCCAGTGCTAGTTGATCAAGTGGGGCAGCAGACAATCTTCTAGCTGCCCGGCATATAGCGGATGGTTACAAAATGCTCAGGGAGGAAAGTGAAAGCCTTCAATCAAGAAATTAGCAATTTGTAGAGGTACCAACATATCCAAAATCCAAGGAGAATCCAAATGAGAATGAAAAGTACACCTATAATCCAATTTTTCGGTTTACCTTTAGCTAGAAGTTGTTGAGCTTTTTCTCGACAATCACTAATGGTTTGGAAGAGTGTTGCTTCGCTCAACGAAATCATCTCAAGAGTAATGTAACAAACGATATTGTTTCATTCCATTCAACTCCATCAAAAAAACCTGCAGCAAGATAGGTTTAATCTTGTGCAGGTTAACAGTCTCTTAGTGAAATGGTTAGAAAGGTCTTCTAATAACTTTAATTCTCCGTGCTCCATTGCGGATAAGCCTTTGCGCTCGTTGACGGCTGATTCTAACAAGTACTGAAGTATCTGTTGAGTTTTCAACGTCAAAGACTGAGAAAAACCGACCATTAGCGAACAGTACACCTTTAAATTCAACACTCAATCCTGGGCGGGCTCGCGGTCGTGTGTTCTGAATAATAGTACGCATTACACCTGCATTAATGAGTGCCCTCGCCTGTTGGGGCGTTGTACGAACCGCAAAAACGGGGTCAATTTCAACACCAGGCGCCTTTGCTTCCACTTCAACAATTAGGAAAAATCGGTCTCCGATCCGTGCAATGCTATTTGCCCCGATTGTAATCGGCTGTGTTGCCATGAGAGATATCACCTCCTTGTACCAATATATGCAGGAGGTGTTGGAGGGGACAAGGGCATCACTACAATTTTTGATTTTTGGTATTTTGACTAGGATACGTAAGGGATAACGAGTCTTATTTTACTAAATAGTTAGGGAGGAAAGATGGATGTCGAGGACAACAAACTGCCGATATTGCGGGCACAACATCGACGTGGCGATTGCTCTTCACAACACTGGTACGCCATACGTTTGCGCGATTGATCCAGAGGTCATTTGTGAAGCACCCAAAAGGACGATTAAAGCGATTGAGACACGTGCGTAACACATCGGTAAATATGTACAAAACTCCCACACCTTAATAAAGGGTAGGAGTCGGGTAACATACAACGGCATCGATAAACCTTGGATCAATACCATAAAACATCCAGGACCTGCCGTTCCACCGATAGCCTGAAACCCCGTTGTACTCAACGGTAGTTGGATAAAACCAAAATTGTTCTCCATTTACGAGCCAAACATAAGTGTTTTCGTACACACAATCGACAAGATAGGTAGATGGTTGTGGAGGGATGTAAGTTGGTCTGGGAGGGATGAAGCTTGGGGGTGGAGATGTTGGAGCCTGAGCAGGATACGCCATTCGCTTTCCACTCCTTCCTAATCTAATCAGCATAATATTCCTGGTCATTTCGAGGAGTGCGGAGTGTTTCTAAAAACAATACTCGAAATCACAAATATTGGTAAGGAGATTCTTAATAGGGTGGATACAAACCACACGATTTGTAAAGAAGAGGAATGAGCATGCGAGCGATTAGGTTTCGCGCTTGGGATACAGTCCAAGAAAAGATGTTGCCAGTCGAAAAAATTGACTTTAGAAATGATGTCATTTCGTTGGACGAAGGTGATAATGACCTTTTTCACTATGTTCAAATTGGGAACGTTGTCGAAGTCGTTGGTAACATCTACGAAGACCCGATTCCTGTCTAGTAATTTGACAAAACAATCGATTTGGTAAATGGGGAGGTTCTGAATACTCTTGAACGGGCCAAAGAAACCATTCGCGAGTTTGTCTAGAAACAATGAAAACGGTGTGCCCTTTGGAAACAGAGACACACACGTTGCTGTTTGACGAAAAAAGATATACGGTATCACTTATTACTGATAGGAATGATCTTATGTGTTTTGAAATCCCATTTGTATAAATCGGTTTTAACGAGTTTTTCTTCACCACTTGTATTGTCGAGCACACTCGCCCACAACTTTAGACCGCCATAGGAAAAGTCTAGAGTGTGCTTGTCAGGTAATTTCTTTGTAATAAGTTTATCCACTTCAACTAAGCTACCTTGTTGGTATTTCAGTGATGACACCTGAATGTAATCCAGATCGATACTTCCATCTGAATTTGTTTTATCCATCAAGTAATAAACAAGAAACGTCAACACACCTCTTAACGCAATGTAAGAGGTGTGTCTATTATCAAGCTTTGTTAAAACAATTTATTTGTCTAGTAGGGAACCGTCGGGAAATGCATTCTTTAGAGAGTCAGCAAGTACAATAATTTTATTCCAATCAAAATTGTATTTGTTAAAAACAGATGCGCTTGTGATGCCGCGCTTAATGACTCTTCCATTTTCTTCATCCAAAAGGTAGACAGTTGCACTGCTTTGGAACTTTATCAGTTGAGCATTTTCACCAATGACTGGCCCATCGGGAATACTGCTAAGAGACGGATATTCCCTAATACCATCCCAATTATTAAATAATTTAAAATAAACTTCGGCACTAACAATGCCTCTTTTTTTACCATCCATGACCAAATATACTGTTGCACTGTTAGTTTCTTTCACCCGAAAACCATTCAATAGATGTGGATCTATTGCTTTTGCTTGAATTGACTGACTTGACTTTGGAGAATGAGAGGTGGCAGTCGTCTTATTTGACTCAGCATACGATGGTGTAGCCAACATACTAGCTAAAAGTAATGTAGCAGATAGGCAAGACAAAGTGCGCTTCATAAAAAAACAACTCCTTAATTTGTAATTTATTTCCAATTCAATATGAATTTCTTGACTATCAATTGTTTTCCTTTGGATGTACGGAAGGGATTGTTACAAAAATGTGAATACTAAAATTTTTGTAGAGTTATTTTTTTAGGGGGATGCTGCCCAACGCGCGGGTCCGAAAAGCTATCTCATTACATTGGCGGTATTTATGAGTGTGCCTTGTGTACACGTTCGACTTGGTGAACGAGAGATTTGAACACAGTCCACCCATCCTCCCTTTTCTTCCCTTGGTCGGAAGGAAGGGTTTTTTATGTTCTTTTGCATTAGATTACCCTTTTATTACCATTTATGTAAATGCATTAGCATATCGTGATATAAGTCGTAATAAGATGGATTTGTAACAAAATCCATGAAGATCGAGAGGGATACTATGAAATTTGGGAAATGTGTTAGGAATGTGCTAATGGTAGGTGCCCTGCTTGTCACCTCCGTATTGCCCATGGCGGCACAGGCGGCGCAAGCAGAGGAAAATCAAGCGGAGGCGACAGCGGTATCCAATTACAAAATTATTGGCTACTATCCCTCATGGGGGGCTTATGGACGAAACTACAATGTAACGGATATCGATCCCAATAAAGTAACGCATATTAACTACGCATTTGCGGATATTTGCTGGAATGGCAGACACGGCAACCCTGATCCAACGGGGCCCAATCCACAAACGTGGGCTTGCCAGAATGAAGTAGGCAATATTAATGCCCCAAATGGTACGGTTGTTCTCGGAGATCCATGGATTGATGTGCAAAAATCCTTTCCAGGAGATACGTGGGATCAGCCGATCCGCGGAAATTTGAATCAATTGGCAAAATTGAAGCAAAAAAACCCTCAATTGAAGACATTGATATCGATCGGGGGCTGGACGTGGTCCAATCGTTTCTCTGATGTAGCGGCAGATCCGGCTGCACGGGAAGTATTTGCACAATCTTCGGTAGATTTTATCCGGAAATATCAGATGGATGGGGTCGATCTCGATTGGGAGTACCCAGTTGAAGGAGGCTTGCCTGGAAACAGCAAACGTCCAGAAGATAAGCAAAATTATACGTTGTTGCTACAGGCTGTCAGAAACAAACTCGATGCGGCTGAGGTAACGGATGGCAAACAGTACTATTTGACGATTGCCTCTGGTGCCAGCCCTAGCTATGCAGCAAATACAGAGCTTGGAAATATTGCCCGGGTTGTGGATTGGATCAATATTATGACCTACGACTTCTATGGAGCCTTCCAAAAGCAGACTGGACATAACGCTCCGTTGGCCTATGATCCAGCAGCAGGAGCAGCTGGTTTGCCAAATGCTCAAACCTATAACATCCAAACAGCTGTAGAGGGTCATCTTCGTGACGGTGTTCCTGCCAGCAAGCTCGTTCTCGGACTTCCATTTTACGGAAGGGGCTGGTCGGGTTGCGGAACGGCTAACAATGGAGAATATCAAAATTGCACTGGGCCTTCAGTAGGAACGTGGGAACCTGGCATGCTTGACTTCACGGATATCCAAAATAATTATGTAAACAAAAATGGCTTCACACGCCACTGGAATGACGCGGCAAAAGTGCCTTACCTCTTCAACCCTGCTTCGAAAACATATATTAGCTATGACGATGTGACTTCGATCGGACACAAAACCTCTTATATTACATCCAAAGGATTGGCAGGCGCAATGTTCTGGGAATTTAGCGGGGACCGTAACAAGGTTCTACTGGACAAAGTGAATGGCGATCTTCTGGGCGGGACAGCTCCAGTCGACAATGTACCGCCGACAGCTCCAGCCACTCTCCAAGCGACTGCAAAAACAGCTACAAGTGTTAGCCTGAGTTGGGGAGCTGCTACCGACAATGTAGGGGTTACTGGCTATGAAGTATACAATGGCACTCAGCTTGCGAAAACGGTAACCGGTACAACTACGACGATTAGCGGGCTTACAGCTGGCACTACGTACCAATTCACGGTGAAGGCGAAAGATGCAGCGGGTAATTCCTCAGTAGCAAGCAATGAGGTAACGGTTACGACGGATACGATTCAGCCAGACAATCAACCTCCAAGCACACCTACCAATCTAGTTGTAACAGGGAAAACAGGCACGAGTATCAGCTTGAGCTGGGCTGCTTCTACAGACAATATCGCGGTGACGAATTACGAGGTTTACAACGGGACAGCATTAGCAACGGATGTAACGACTACAACTGCAACTGTCACAGGACTCACGCCTAACACGTCTTATACCTTCTCGGTGGTAGCGAAGGATGCAGCAGGTAATTCTTCTCAGAAAAGCATCGAGGTCGTAGGCGTGACAGATGCTGCAAATCCGGGAACTCCAGCATGGGCTCCAAATGTAAGCTACGTACCTGGTGACCTGGTTAGCTATCAAGGCAAGGTATACAAATGTCTGCAACCACACACTTCTCTCGTAGGGTGGGAGCCATCAAATGTAGCGGCTCTCTGGCAAGTTCAACAGCAAGCGGCAGTAGAAGGAGTCGATGGTTATGTAGATGAGGAGATTTTGGAGGAAACCGAAGGAACGGAAGGAACAGAAGAAACGCCAGAAACAGAAGGAAATGCAGATACCCAATAAGTAAGGAAGGGGCTGTCCCTCTAGTCATAAATGACGGAGGAACAGCCCCTATTTGTTCGTTTGGAAATTAAGCAAAGGCTTTTAACAGTTGGAGGACTAATGGAATAAGATCTCCAATAAAAGTAAGAATCGCAATTGCAGTATTCATAGAAGCCCCTCCTTAAAATTCCAAATTCACTATTATTATATTAATGTTCATAATAGTAATCAAGAAATATTTTCCACTCATGTCGAATTAACAAAGTGGCTTATGTAAAAAAGTGATAGAATGCGTTGATAACAATAACGATTTGTAATGCAACCAGTCCAAAAATAATAACAGCCCAGTCTCTGTTCTTTTTCCATTCCAATACGCCTTTCGAGGCACAGATAACGACAAGGCCTACCAATGCTAATAGCTGAAAGAAAGCGACACTTGTCAGTAGTGCTAAAATTCCAATGACAACAACAACAGTTGCAGTCGCTTTAAACCAAAAGGGCTGCTCACTCATACTAACGCCCCATTTCCCTTTTTTGTAAATTTTAACATACATAAGAAATAAGCCAAGCCATAAGGCCCAGTTGGGGACTTAAATGAAAAGCAAAGGGGAGTATTCCGACTTCTTACCAAGGCAGGCACAGCGTTCCTTCGATTCATCGGAGGAATGTTTTTTTATGTAAATTTTTCGGGATAATTGAAACAAAACAGATTGAGGTTCGAATAATGAATGCGAGAAAGCAAATATGAACAGACGAGAGGAAGAGAAATGATGAAAAAAGTTACGCACGCTGTGTTCCTCCTGATGGCTGCAAGTATTGCGATGTCATCTTCTAGTGGTGCACTGGCAAGGGAGAACACGCTGGAAAAAATAAAAGTAGAGCAAATGACACCTGAAATAAACAAACTGGTAGAAAAAGGGGTTATGATTTTGCAAAAGGGGATGTCTTTTTTGAAGAATAAACTGGTGAAAACCCGTGATTATCAATTATTTCTGGAAAACAAAGAAATGGGAGGGACGTACTAATTATTCGTGGAGAACGGACGACGGATGGATTGGGAGCATGCTAATCGAACCGGAGACAGGTTCAATTGTGAACTATCATGTCATCGATACTCGTGTGTCAAAGACCGCTACTAAAAAATTGACGCAAGAGCAAGGGATTCCTGTAGAGGATTGGCTGACGCATATCTCGATCAACGGTAGCAATGGGAAAGTCATGGGGAGCGATCTCAATGAAAAGGTCGATGGAGTAATGACTGATCCGAAGAAGGCAATCTCCCAGGAACAAGCTGCAGCCGCTTTACTCAAGAAATATCCATTGCAGTTACAGTATATCTTGCAAGAGGAAGGCAAAGCTTCTCTCGTTTATACCCTGCCTATGTTATTCGATGCAAAAATAGATGCGCTGACGGGTGAGTTTTATACCTACGGCCCACAGAATAAGAATAAGCAAGAAGAACCTCCTTCTCCACCAGCTTGGCTTCCACATCGTCCTCATAATAGTAATGGTACGTTAGTTCATAGTGGGTGGAGCGGTTTTTCCAGATAAGAGTGGCTAATGGGCCGTTGTAACCGAACTTGGCGGGGCCATTCTTTAGTGGAATGGTTTTCGTTTCATCGTAGCCTCCTATAAAGTCTCCAGAGCTATTAGAATCCAAGGTGAGATAGGCACCCAAGGCGATATAGTATATCAGCTTGATTGTTGGCGAAGATATATGGAATATTCAATCAGAAAAAATTGATTGAAATCTAAGAAAAAACGAAATTGACACAAAATACAAATTTCAGTATGATCACTTTATAAAGTCATTGGAAAAACAAAGGATGAACGAATACGATGCGCAGAACTGGAGATCTGAAACTAATCCAAGAGCTCAATCGCTTTATTATACTCGACACTATTCGCCAGTTTGGGCCCATCTCGCGAAGTGATATCGCCAAAAAGCAGGGCATCAGTCCAACTACAGTCACCTCGGCAGTCAATGAGCTGATCCGTGACGGCATGGTTGCAGAAGATGGGACAGGTGAGTCAAAGGGTGGCCGTAAGCCTATTATGGTTCGCTTCTGTCCAGACGGGAAGTTTTTGATTGGCGTCTCTATTACGAATACAGCGATTACGATTGCGGAAATGAATTTGGAAGCGGCTACAAAGCAAAAGAAAATCTATCCGGTAAAAGCTGGTCAAGTGAGTGACCTGATCATCCAGTATGTACTGGATTCGATTGAGGACTTTCTCCAGTCAGTGGATGATGTTAGTCGTTGTCTAGGCATTTCCATCATCGCACCAGGGATTGTCGATGCAGCGAGTGGGGTCATCCGCTTCAACTCCAAGCTGCGCTTGCATGATGTTCCGTTAAAGGACATGGCAGAAGAACGTTTTGGGCTAAACACATGGCTCGACAATGATGCCAATGCAATCGCGCTGGCAGAAAAAAACTTTGGTGGTGGACTGAATGCTGACAATCTCCTGTTTGTTACCGTAGGAGAAGGGGTTGGTTCGGGTCTCGTTGTAAACGGTTCCATCTTCCGCGGAAGCCGAGGTGGAGCAGGTGAATTCGGGCATACGACAGTCGATCGAAGTGGGATGCGCTGTGACTGCGGCAACGTCGGCTGTTTGGAAAACTACGTGGCGTGGCCAGCCATTTACTCAGGCATATTGTCCGCCGTTACACGCGGAAAAGAAACGCTCGTCATGGATTTGGCTGACGGAGATATGACAAGAATCACATTTGATGTCTTTCGCCAAGCACTGCATCAAGGGGATCAAGTATGCCAAGACATCGTCGACGAAATCGCTTCGTACTTGTCGATCGGCATTGTGAATCTGGTGAATTTGTTCAACCCGAGCCTAATCATTCTGGGTGGAGAAATGATCCGAGACAATCAAGTGTTGTTTGATCGCATCCAAAAACAAGTGATGGCTCAAGCGATGGGGACGATGGTCGAAGGGCTGGAATTCCGTCCAACTGTATTGGGAGCTGATTTCGAGGTCAAGGCTGCTGCTGCTGTTTTGTTACAAGAGGTTTTTCACTTCAGCTTGTAACATCTTTTTTACATTCTTTGTTTGGTCATTGGAAAAAGAAAGTTTTCATCCATTAAAAATCGTTGAAAGGGGGCGAGTCGAAAAGGGAAGCGTGTCGTGTTTGGCAATGTTTTGGGGGTAAAAGAGGAGAACGTAAATCGAGGAGGGATTTCTGATGAAGAAGTTGGTTTCGATTGCAATGGCTGCTCTCTTGGTAGCAGTGGCAGGATGTTCGGGCGGCGGACAGAGCTCCGCACCAGCTGGAACGACTGGCAGTGCTGCTTCAGGCGAAAAGGTAACGCTCACATATGCACTGTGGGACAAAAACCAATTGCCTGCGATGGAGGAAATCGCGAAAAAGTTTAACGAAAAGAATCCGAACGTGGACATCAAAATCGAGCTAACGCCTAACAAGCAATACTGGACAAAGATGGAGGCAGCCGCAACGGGTGGCACCTTGCCAGACATTTTTTGGATTAATGGTCCACGTATTATTAAATACGCAGCGAATGACATGCTCTTGCCGCTTACAGATCAAATTAAGGCAGATAGCATCGATCTGAACAATTATCCGAAAGCTCTCGTTGATCTCTACACCTACGATGGACAAAACTACGCGCTACCGAAAGACTTCGACACCATTGGCCTTTGGTACAACAAGAAGTTGTTTGATGACGCAAAAGTACCATATCCAGACGAAACCTGGGATTGGAACAAGCTGAAGGAAGCAGCAAAGCAACTGACTGATGAGAAAAAAGGCGTTTGGGGAATTGCAGCACCTCCTTATGGACAAGACGGCTTCTATAACACGATCTATCAAAGCGGTGGCTATATCATTTCGGAAGACAAGAAAACGTCCGGCTATGACAAACCGGAAACGATCGAAGGCCTCAAGTTTTGGACAGACCTGATCAACGAAAAATCATCCCCAACAGCAGCGCAATTGTCCGAAACAGAGGCAACACAGCTGTTTGAATCAGGCAAGATCGCGATGATGTACAACGGATCATGGATGGCATCCGCTTTTAATAAGAATGAGTATACAAAGGACAAAGTGGACGTGACGTATCTTCCAAAAGGGAAAGAGAACACAAGCGTCATTCACGGCCTGGGCAACGTGATTTCGGCTAATACCAAACATCCGAAGGAAGCATGGGAATTCGTGAAATTTTTGGGCTCGAAAGAAGGGGCAGAAATCCTGGCAAAATCGGGTGCTGCGATTCCGGCATTTAACGGAACACAGGATACATGGGTACAATCCATGCCGAACTTTAATCTGAAAATTTTTATTGATCAGGCAGCTGCAGCAAAACCATATCCGATCTCGAAGGACACAGCAAAATGGGCCAAGCTGGAAACAGAGCTCATGACCAAGGCTTGGGCTGGTCAAATGAGCGTAGAGGATGCTTCCAAAGAGCTCGCACAAAAAATGAACGAAATGCTTAGCCAAGAATAAAAGCTCCATGATGGATGGCTTCGCATCATGGACGAGGCCATCCTTTTTTGAAAAGCTTATGTAAGGAGGGAATGAATGCGATGAGCAGCCAGTTGCAGCCTGAAATGCACGCCGCCGTCCAGCCAAAAACGAAAAAATCGTTGAATCGCATGAAGAGAAGTGATTGGTTCTGGGCGTATCTCATGATTGCTCCCACACTGATCGGGTTGGGTGTCTTCTACTTATGGCCGATCGTACAAACCATTTATTTGAGCTTTACCAAATGGGGAGGATTCGGCAAGTACAAGTGGGCTGGCTTACATAATTACGAGTTGTTGTTCAAGGACCCTTACTTGTGGATCGCGCTGAAAAACACGCTGATTTATACAGTGATCGCAGTTCCTGTCGGTATCGCTATCTCCATTTTTATCGCTGTGCTGCTTAATCAGAAAATTAAGGGTATTACGATTTATCGCACCCTGTACTTCCTGCCCGTTGTGACGATGGCGGCAGCGGTGGCGATGGTGTGGAGATGGTTGTACAACGCTGACTACGGTCTGATCAATTATTTGCTGGGCTTGGTAGGCATTGAGGGCCCACGCTGGATATCTGATCCCGCCATTGCTTTGTATGCGGTGATTATCGTTGCCGTTTGGAGCTCCATCGGATACAACATGGTGATTTTTCTGGCCGGATTGCAAGGGATCCCGAGAAGCTATTACGAAGCAGCAGAAATTGACGGAGCGGGACCGGTTCGTATGTTTTTCAAGATTACGTTGCCGCTGTTGACTCCATCGATCTTTTTCGTCAGTATCACTTCCTTGATTGGGGCTTTTCAAGTATTTGACCTGATTTATCTGATGCTCGGAAGCAAAATGGGCAATCCGGCGACTGAGCAAACGCAGACGATGGCGTACTTGTTCTTTACGAATGGATTTGAATCAGGGAACGGTGGCTATGCGGCCGCAGTTGCTGTCGTGCTTCTGGTGATGATCCTGATCGTCACTGCTATTCAAATGAAGTTGCAGAAAAAATGGGTTCACTATGATTAATCAAAGCTGAACAGACGGGAGGGATATGGAATGAGTGTTTATACGAGTCGGAACAAAATGGGCAAGAAGCTGTTGATTCATCTGCTGTTGATTGCAGGTGCTCTCGTGATGATTGCGCCATTCGTCTGGATGGTCCTCACTTCTCTCAAGTCACTAGGCGAATCGACACAGGTGCCTCCAGTCATTTTGCCGACCAAGTATCAATGGGAGAATTACACCCATATTTTTGAGATGCTGCCCTTCTTGGACTTTTATTGGAATACCGTGATCACAACCGCGGCGAAGGTAGTCGGACAAGTATTCCTTTGCTCGCTTGCGGCATACGCATTCGCGCGAATTGAATTTCCAGGGCGAAACGCCTTGTTCATCTTGTTCTTGACCGTTTTGATGGTGCCAGGTCAGGTGTTTCTGCTTCCGCAATTTATGATCATGAAAGAGCTTGGCTGGCTGAATACGTTGACAGCATTGATTGTACCAGGATTGTTTAGTGCATTTGGAACGTTTCTTCTGCGCCAGTTTTTCATGTCGCTGCCAAAAGAACTGGAAGAAGCGGCGAAGCTCGATGGCTGCAACCATTTTCAGATTTACTGGAGAATTATGCTGCCGCTGGCGAGGCCCGGCTTGATCGCACTCGCCATTTTCGTAGCGTTGTGGTCTTGGAACGACCTAATGTGGCCGCTGATCGTCAACAGCACGCCTGATAAAATGCCGCTCTCCGCTGGTTTGGCGTACTTGACGGGCGAGCACACCAATTTGACGAATTACCCGATTTTGATGGCGGGCTCCGTTCTTGCCATTTGGCCGATGATCATCGTCTTTATTTTCTTGCAGAAGCATTTTGTCGAGGGAATTACCCTAACTGGGTCCAAATAGTACAAGTTCAAAAAAAGGAGTGAAACCATTATGCATCATGTTCTGGTAATCGGAGCAGGAACCATGGGGACTGTTCACGCGAAATCGTATGCTGCCATGGAAAACGTCAAGCTGGTCGGGATCGTCGATATCCGCAGCGAGAGAGGAAAAGAGCTGGCAGCAGAGACAAAAACAGAATGGTTTGAAAGCTATGAAGAGGCTATGGAAAAATTGGCGCAGGTCGACATCGTAGACGTGTGTTTGCCTACGTACCTTCATAAGACTTATGTGAAAAAGGCTGCGGATGCAGGCAAGCATGTCATTTGCGAAAAGCCGTTGGCTCGTGATAAGGAAGAGGCTCGTTTTATCGTTGATTATTGCCGGGAGAAGAACGTCAAGCTGTTCGTTGGACACGTCCTGCGATTCTTCCCGGAATACGAAAAGTCCCGTCAGCTGGTTAATGATGGTGCGATTGGTAACGTTGGTGTGGCACGTACGTTCCGTGGTGGTATTTTCCCGACAGCGTGGAACGACTGGTACGCGGACTACAAAAACAGTGGCAGCCTTGTATTAGATATGATCATTCATGATTTTGACTTTTTGCGTTGGTGCTTCGGGGATGTGGAGCGTGTATACGCGAAAGGCTTGCTTGGTCGAGGTTTTGCCCGGATGGATTACGCACTGGTTACGCTTCGCTTCAAGAACGGCATGATTGCACATGTGGAAGGCTCGTGGGCACACGAAGGCTTCGCGATGAAAATGGAGCTGGCAGGGAAGGAAGGCATCATTTCCTACGACAGCTCGAAGGAAAAACCGCTCGTGGCGGTTAATCGCTCGAAGCAAGCAGGCATGAGCGGAGTCGCAGTTCCGGAGAGTCCGTTGCGTGAAAACCCGTATTTTAGAGAATTGAAGCATTTTATCGAGTGCATCGACCGTGATCTGGAGCCACTCGTGACGGCAGAAGACGCCGTGAAAGCGGTAGAAATCGCTCGTGCTGCGCTTGTGTCAATCGAAACGGGTAAACCCGTAACTTTGGTGTAGGAGGGGACTAGACATGAAACTCGGAATCATCAGTGTTGCACATATGCATGCATACAGCTATGCAAATGCGATTGCGAAAGTAGATGGGGTTCAATTGGTCGGAGTAGCAGATGAGGATGAAGTACGCGGAAAGGCGGCGGCTGAAAAGTTTGGTGTTCCGTTCTTCTCCGATTATCACGAGCTGCTCGCAACGGATATCGATGCGGTCATCGTCACCTCGGAAAACGCCAAGCACCAAGAGCATACGTTAGCGGCAGCGAAGGCTGGCAAGCACATCTTGTGCGAAAAACCGCTGGCGACAACAGCAGAGGCTGCTCAAGAGATGATCGACTTTTGCCGCGAGCAGGGCGTTATTTTGCAGACGGCATTCCCAGTGCGATTCCATCCGGCTGTTGTTCGAGCAAAGCAATTGGTGGAGCAAGGCAAGGTCGGACGTATCATGGCGATCCGGGGTACGAACCGTGGACAAAATCCTGGTGGTTGGTTCGTCGATCGGGAAAAATCCGGCGGAGGCGCAGTGATCGATCACACGGTTCACGTTGTTGATTTGATGCGCTGGTTCATGGACTCTGAAGTGCGTGAGGTTTACGCGGAGGTAGACAGCAAGTTTTCCGATACGCCGATTGATGATTGCGGCATTTTGACCATGGAATTTGAGAATGGGGTATTTGCTACACTCGATTGCAGCTGGTCTCGCAACAAAGCCTTCCCAACATGGGGCGACGTGACGATGGAAATCATCGGGACAGAAGGCACGATTTCGCTCGACGCTTTTTCTCAAAAGCTGGATGTCTATTCCAATGAAAAAGGCTTGAAGTGGGTCAACTGGGGCGATGACATGGACAGTCAATTGGTCAAAGATTTCGTCACCAGCGTACGTGAAAAGAAAGCGCCGTCGATTACGGGTGAAGACGGCTTGCGAGCTGTGGAAGTAGCACTCGCAGCTTATCAATCTGCTGAACAGAAGCAACCAGTCGTATTACGCTAGGACGGTGAATGACGCATGAGTGTACGTGTAGGCATGATCGGCGTAGGTGGAATCGGGCAGCATCATCTGAAAGGCTTATTGACGGACGAAAGGGTAAAGGTCGTTGCGGTGTGCGACGTGAACCAAGAGGCGGCTGCAGAGACTGCTGAGCGCATTGGTGCGCATGGCTACACCTCTTGGCGTGAGCTAGTAGAGGCAGAAAAGCTGGATGCTTTGTTTGTGTGCGTCCCACCTTTTGCGCATGAAGAGATTGAGGAAACGGCGGCGGCGAAAGGCATTCATCTGTTTGTGGAAAAGCCAATTGGGCTGGACATACAGAAAGTGAACGAAAAGCAAGCAGCGATTGAAAAGGCAGGGATTATCACCGCGACTGGCTATTGCCTACGCTATCTAGATATCGTGCAGGAAGCAAAAGCGTACTTGGAAGGCAAGTCGATTGCACTCGTTCGTGGCCATTATTTGACTAAGTTCGTCACGACACCTTGGTGGAGGGAAATGGGCAAGTCAGGCGGACAGCTTGTCGAGCAGGCGACACATACATTGGACATGATGCGGTATTTGGCCGGAGATATCGAGAAGGTCTATGCGCAGATGGCCTTGCTCGCCTCGCGTGACATTCCAAACATCGATATTCCAGACGTGACATCCATCAGTATGGTGTTTCAGTCAGGGGCGCTAGGACATCTGGATACGTGCTTCATCCAGCAGGATCACCGTACAAATGTAGAAATCTTGGGTAAAGATTTCCGCGTCATGATTGACGGGAAGCAATTAGCGATCATGGATGAGCAGGGAGCACGTACTCAAGAGAGCACAGTGGATATGTACGTGGAGCAAGATCGAGCGTTTATTACAGCGATTTTGACAGGGGATCGCAGCTTGATTCTGTCGCCTTATGAATCAGCGAGAAAGACGCTAGAAGTAACATTGGCAGCGAATCAGTCGGCACAAGAAGGAAAGCCTGTCACTATTTTGAGAAAAGGGGAGTGAGGCGCATGGCTTTTCAAAAGGGAATCAATGCTTGGTGCTTCCCAAAGGAAACGAGCGTACAAGAAATGTTTCGCCAGGCGAAAGCGCATGGCTATCAAGGGGTAGAACTGAATTTGGAGGAGGGAGATGCACCCTTTCATCTAGAGATGACAGAGCAGGAATGGAAGGGGCTGGCAGACGAGGCTCGTGAGCTCGGTTTGGAGCTGCCAAGCGTTTCTACTGCCCTTTTATGGAAATATCCGTTGACACACAATGAGGAAGCGATCCGCGAGCAAGGTATTCGCGTTGTCGAGAAAATGATAGAGGCGGCAAGTATTTTTGGCTCACGGACCGTTCTCGTCGTCCCAGGTCTCGTAACGGCTGAGGTGTCGTATGATAAGGCCTACGAGCGGGCGCGTGAAGCATTGCAGCACTTGGCGAAAAAGGCGGAGCAGCATCAGGTATACATCGGAGTAGAAAACGTGTGGAACAAGTTTTTGCTCAGTCCACTGGAGATGGCCCGCTTGATCGATGAAGTAGACAGTCCTTGGGTAGGCGCTTATTTTGATGTAGGCAACGTGCTGCAATTCGGTTTTCCTGAGCAATGGATTCGCATTTTGGGTAAGAGAATCCAAGCTATTCACGTCAAAGATTTCAAGACGTCGACAGGCAACATCACAGGTTTCGTGCCGCTGCTCGCTGGCGATATCCCATGGAACCGCGTGGTGGAAGCGTTGCGTGAGATCGGGTATGAAGGCTACATCATCCCGGAAATCTCGCCATACAGCCAGTTGCCTGAGCAATTGATCGCGCATACGTCCCAAGCGTTGGACGCCATTTTTCAATCGTGAATGGACAACAAGGATGTGAAGCGGAAGATGAATCAAGACAAACCATATGCCATCGGGATTGATCTGGGTGGTACAAAAATCATAGCCGCGATCGTCGACCAGCATGGCAACATCCTCAGGCAGGCGAACGCAGCGACCCAAACAGAAGAGGCAGCTCAGACAGTCATCGGACGCATCGGTGATTTGGTGCAGACTGTCCTAGACGATAGCGGAATCAATCTCTCTCGCATTCGCGGGATCGGGATTGCAACTGCGGGAATTATTGATACGCAGCGCCAAATGGTCATCTTTGCGAGCAATCTAAACTGGAGCGATGTGCCGATTGGCGCGATACTTCAGGAGCGGTTTGGCGTAGCTGTGCAATTGATCAATGATGCCAATGCAGCAGCGGTAGCAGAATGGGCGTTTGGAAGTGCACGAGGTACGAAAGACTTGATCTATGTAACGGTCAGTACGGGTGTTGGTGCTGGCATTATCAGTGGAGGACGGCTGATTACAGGTGTTGGCGATAGTGCCGGGGAGTTCGGGCATATTTCGCTTGATCCCGAAGGACCGTTGTGCGTGTGCGGGAATAGAGGGTGCCTGGAAAATTACACGTCTGGGCTGGCTTTGGCAAGTAGAGCTAGGGAACAGCTACTACAGGGTGTTACAAGCTCGTTGCTCGTTGAAAATGGGAATGACCTGAGCAGGATAACGGCTAGAGAGGTCGGAGAGGCAGCGATTCGGGGCGATTTGCTCAGCATGACCTTGATGAAGGAAGCAGGTTATTATCTCGGGGTCGGACTGACCAATCTGATCCATCTGTTCAATCCGCAGGTGATCGTCATTGGTGGCGGTGTGATGAAGAACGGACAGTTGCTGCTTGCGGAAGCAAAGAACGTCATTCGCGAGCGCTCCATCTCTAGGATGGCAAACCAAGTGAGCCTCCAGATGACGACAATTGGAGCGGAAGCAGGGGTGCTCGGTGCTGCAGGCATGTATTATCCGTCCGAGCGTGAAATGGTTGAGGTATAACGAAACGAAAGTACGAGAAGCCGATGTTTGGTAGACATCGGCTTTTTCCTGTTCCGTGGACAGTGCGAGTCATAGGAGCCTAGACCTAGATTCTATCTATTGGTAAAATATTGATTGGAAAATCTTCACATAACTTGATAGAGAGACTGACGGAGGGGAATAGTGCTACAAAAATGGGATGATTTTTTATCGTTGAGTCTAATGGATAAGAAATATCAGGTCTCTACCATTACAATCGAAGAAGGTCAAACCCTCGATTTTAGTCACGATTTTGGGAACACGTACTTTTAATGAGTGTTTTGGCCTTTAGACTCATAGGGTTTTCCAGCGCGATTCATGTATCATAATACTATGGCACGTTTTGGCAGGAAAAACAGGTCAAACGTAATAGAATTTGTGGGTAAAGGGGTCGCAGCATGAAAGGAAAAAACAAAAGCATCATGATCGTCATGGCTCTGGTCATCGTCGCATTGCTGGGTTACGCAGGCTATCGTTTCTTTGGTCCTGTGACACTGGCGGAAGGGTATTTGTACGAAGACGATACACGCATGCTATACACGAGTGTCACGGTAACTAACGAGAAAGTAAACGTAGAAATGACAGATTCTATCGTCGAAACGGAAGACAGCATCCCTGTTCTAAAAACCGAGTCGATCTTGCTGGAGGGAACTATGGATGGGAAGCAGCTGACCCTCAAAAATCCGGCAACTGGCCAGGATATCATCGGCACAGTGAATGGTGACGAGCTCCAATTTGACGGGCTGCTTATGGAAGAAAATAAGGGACTGACGAGTCTTGTTGCTACAAACAAAAGCGCGTTCGAGAGCAAGTTGGCGACATTAACCAAGCGCATCAACGAGGAAGCAGAAGTAAAAAAGAAAGAAGTAGCAGAACAAAGAGTCAAAGAAGCAGCGCGTGTCGACTTCGCCAAAAAAGTAGAACAGACAGGGAAGCTAGAGGCTGATCTGATTGAAACGGCAAAGTATTTGGACGAGCTGCAATTTACGGATGAAGCGCAGTTTTCAAATGATCAAATAGCGGAGCTACAAAGACTGTTGGAAGAGATTCGGACCTATTCGACGCAGCCAGGCTTGAGCAAAATGGAATTCGAGGTCATGCAAGGAACGCTGGGCAGTATGAAGGTGTTGGTCGATGGGATGAACACCATGGATGGTTCGATCCAGGATAAAAACAAAAACATGCAGGAAATGATCGCCATCATGGAGACCGATATGAAGAATATCCAAACGATATGGGCGGAAATCAAAGCGAGCGTGCCGGATGCCGAGAAACGGGAAAAAGCAATCCATGCGGCAGTCAAGACGGCGACTGATTCAATTGCGGAGGCGAAGCAGCGCCAAGGCTCGGTAGACAAAAGCGGACAAGCAAAAGTGAAAGAAACTGCGAACAGCCTGTATCAACAAGCGGTGAATGTACTGAATCAGACAAAAGAAAAGTATGGTTTTTAGACAGGAACAAGGCTCTCATTCGAGAGCTTTTTCCCATTTGAGCACCCTTATCGTTTTCAGGTCGAAAAAATTGTATTATTCTTATAGTATTACTAAGAGATAATCATAAGGCAAATTTTCCAGGAGGAGTACGATGAGCGTCTACCAGAACATTACCGAATTGATTGGAAATACGCCGATTGTTCGACTGAGGCGCATGGTTCCTGAAGGAGCAGCAGAAGTTTTTGTGAAGTTGGAGAAATTCAATCCATCCGGGAGTGTGAAAGACCGCGCTGCCTACAATCTGATTTTGACGGCTGAGCAAGCAGGACTGATTCAACCGGGGGATACGATCATAGAGCCGACGAGCGGAAATACCGGAATCGGCTTGGCGATGAATGCCGCAGCAAAAGGCTATCGCGCGATTTTGGTCATGCCTGACAATATGTCGAAGGAACGGATCAATATTTTGAAAGCGTATGGGGCAGAGGTTGTCTTGACTCCGAGCGAGCTGAGGATGCCGGGGGCAATAGCCAAAGCGCAAGAGCTGCAAAAAGAGATTCCACGCAGCTTTATACCTCAGCAATTCGAGAATCAGGCAAACCCGGACATCCATCGAACGACGACAGCTGAGGAAATTTTTACGCAAACGAATGGTCGACTGGATGCGTTTGTCGCCACAGCGGGGACGGGGGGAACGATTACCGGAACAGGCGAAGCGTTGCGGGAAAAGCTCCCGGAGCTGTATATCGCTGTCGTCGAACCAAAAGGCTCCCCGGTTCTGTCTGGCGGAAAGCCTGGTCCACATAAACTGGTCGGCACGAGCCCTGGTTTTGTTCCACAAATCCTCAATACAAGCATTTATAATGAAATCATTCAAATCGCAGACGAAGACGCCCTACAAAGCATGCGGCAGCTTGCAGCGTTGGAAGGGATTCTCGTCGGGCCTTCATCGGGTGCCTCGGTCTTTGCTGCCATCATGATTGCCAAAAGGCTGGGAGTGGGTAAGCGGGTCGTTTGCATTGCGCCTGACACGGGGGAGCGGTATTTGAGTATGAATCTTTTCTAATTAGGAGAAAAGGCGATGAGCAACGAAAAACACGCGCTGATCATCGGGGCAGGCTTGAGCGGGCTTGCATCGGCGCTTGCCTTGAAGCAAAAGGGTTGGCAAGTGACGCTTTATGAGCAGGCAAAGGAGCATAAAGGCATCGGTGCTGGAATCGTTTTGGCTGCCAATGCGATGAAGGCATTGGATAAGCTGGGAGTTGGACAGGAAGTACGCGAGCTTGGGGCAGCTGTCCGTTCAGCACGAATTCGCGACTGGAAGGGAAATTTGTTAGTCGAGCTGCCTGTCGCGGAACAAGCAGAACGGTACGGGGCTGATAGCTACTTAATTCATCGGGCTGATCTACAGCAGGCTCTTTTGGCGAAAATCTCGACGCATGAATTGGTTCTCGGCAAGCAGTTCGTTTCTTTTTCTCAAGAAGAAGGAAGGGTTTATGCCGCTTTTGCAGACGGGTCAAGTACACATGGAACGATTCTGATCGGAGCGGACGGGATTCACTCTTGTGTGCGGAAGAGCCTGTTCGGTGAAGAGTCTATGAGATACTCCGGGTACACGGCGATTCGCGGGATTGCTACTTACCAAGACCCTCGTTATCCGCTGGAATCAGGAGGAGGCTTTGAAGCATGGGGCAGGGGGATTCGTTTCGGGTTTTCCCATATTGGCAACAATCGAATACATTGGTTTGCCGCCATCAATGCACCTGAGGGAGAAAAAGATGGGCCGCTGGGCCGGAAGCGAGAGACGTTGCGCCGACTGGATGGCTGGTATGAGCCAGTACGTGCAGTGATTGAGGCGACAGAGGATGTAGCCATCTTGCGGCATGATATATACGACCGTGCACCACTCAGGAGATGGAGTCAGGGCCGGGTTACATTAGTGGGCGATGCGGCACATCCGATGCTACCAAATCTGGGGCAAGGAGCGGGTCAGGGAATGGAAGACGCACTCGTGCTGGCCAGATGCTTGGCAGTGGCAGATCATACAGACTCGGCTTATGCTTTGCACATGTATGAAGAGCTACGGAAGAAGCGGGCGAATGCGATTGTGAAAGGTTCCCGCTTGATGGGGGCAGTCACCCAATGGGAAAATCCGTTGGCCATCGCGGCTCGTCATTTTATGCTAAAAACGATCCCTGCCCGTATCCAGAGCAGAAGACTGGACTGGATTGTTGGACACGAGGTGTGAATATGGCGCAGAAAAAAGGCAAGGGACAAGAGGCCCTTGCCTTTCAACTTTGTTTGATTATTGATGACGTGCCTGATAGGCAAGCAACGCTGCAATGAATAACTGACCGGTTTGAATCATGGAGCGCTCATCGACATCGAATTTGGGATGGTGATGCGGATACGTCGCCTGAATCTCCGGGTTGCGTCCACCGACCATGAAGAAGGTAGCGGGGCGCTCTTGGGCAAAGTAAGCAAAATCCTCTCCGCCCATGCCAGGTGGGATTTTCAAAACGCGCTCCTCACCAAAAATACGTTTGGCTTCTGCTACAAACAGCGGAGTCTCTGTCTCATCGTTCCAAGTAGCTGGGTAGCCGCGTTGGTACATGATTTCGCAAGTAGCGTCTACGGCCTGGCAGCTGGCTTCCACGATGCGTTTCAGAGATTGCTCGACCGCGACTCTCACTTCCTCGTCATACGTACGGACTGTGCCCTTTAGCCTTACTTGATCAGGGATGACGTTGAACGCCTCGCCCCCGCCCACGAAGGAGCAAACAGACAAAACGACTTGTTTCAGCGGATCTACCTGACGGCTGGCAATCTGCTGCAAATTCATGACAACCTGACTTCCCAATACGATTGGATCAACGGAGGTATGAGGATAAGCACCGTGTCCGCCTTTTCCGTACAAGACGATCTCGAAGCTATCTGCTGCTGCCGTAATGTAGCCATGACCAATCCCGACAGTGCCTACGGGAAGCTCGGAGGCGACATGCGCGCCATACACGACATCGACTCCTTCGAGGCAACCCGCCTCTACCATGGCTTTGGCGCCACCAGGTGGCAGCTCTTCCGCGAACTGATGCAGGAATACCACATTTCCTGGGAGCTCATCACGGAACTCGCTCAACACTTGTGCGACTCCCAAAAGTCCGGAGGTATGTATATCGTGACCGCAGGCATGCATAACGCCTGGAATGCGGGACTTGTACGGTACTTCTTTTTCATCTTGAATGGGCAAGGCATCGAAGTCAGCGCGCAACGCAACTGTTTTTCCTGGCTTTCCACCCCTCAAGAGACCGACAACACCCATGCCGCCGACACCGGTTTGTACTTCTATACCAAAAGAAGCCAGCTTGTCCGCAACTTTCTTCGCTGTGTTTTCCTCCTGAAAGGAAAGCTCGGGATACATATGCAAATCACGTCTGAATGAAACAAGCTCTGGATAAATCTCCTGCAGTCGGGCAAACCATTTTTCTTCCATCGAACCCACTCCTTTTTCCTAGGGAAAGAGATTGGTATTTCGTATTCGTCTTATTATAAAAATATTCCGAATCATATTTCAATGTATGATTTCGAGAAGTATAATGAAGCTAAATTCATATTATGTAGACATTTTCAGTAGAAATCTCTAGAATATTAGAGAGACATGTTCAAAAAGTCGTGTTTTTAGTACAACTGCGTAATCAAAAGACGACTTTTTGAACAGATGGATTGAGGAGATTATGACGAGTCCAATACAACCAAAAAATCCTAGAGTTCTAATCATTATGCTCGTTTCTGGCATCCTTGTTTTGATCTTGACTTGTGTAAGCATCGCGATTTCCTATTTCAATACGATTCAATCCGTCCGACTCTCCATTGCGAATCAAAGCATGAAAGCTGCTTCTACGGTAGCAGACAGTCTAGATGTTGACGCGTATCAGGAGTTTTTACGAAATCCGGTAAAAGAGACGCCCGCCTATAAACGAATCGAACAGCAATTGAATCTAGCGCGTGAGCAGTTCGGTCTGCTGTATTTATACACGATTCAAGTCAATGAAGACAGGCAGAGTGGTCGCGCGATGATCGTCGCAAGACCTCCAAGTGCGCAGCAAAATTTTGATATCGGTATGCCTATTGTTCTATCTTCTGAGCACATTCAAATGATTTACGAAGGATCATCAGCGTACTACTCAGATATTATCAGAGATCCAAATTACGGGGTCTACATGTCTGCGGGTGCGCCGCTTAGAGATAGAGAAGGAAGAATCATCGGAATCATCGGAGTAGATACGGACGTAGCCATCATCGAGGACATTGGAAATGATGTCGTTCGTAGCAGCATTCCTGTTTTTGCGATTCAAGGTTTGTTTGTCGTCGTACTCATCTTCCTGGTTCTTTGCATGGAACGCTGGTACCAACGCGCCATCAAGGCAGCAGTTGGCGAGACGGAAGAAACCTATCAGGATGAATTGCGCTCAGTCATTTGTTCGATGCGCTCCATACGCCATGATTTCGTCAATCACATGCAAGTGCTCTACGGTTTGATCGAATGCGGATATTATCCAAAAGCACGAGATTACGTGCAGTCGTTGCTGAAGGAAACCAAGCTTCTGGACCTCACCGTGAGGTTTGCGAACCCTGCCTTAATGGTATTGCTTCACACCAAATGGGAGCAGGCTAAATCCAAACAAATCGTGATGCAATTTGAAGAATGTTCTGATCCACTCGATAGCATTCCATCCATTGATCTGATCAAAATTTTATCGAATCTTATTGATAATGCGATTGAAGCGGCGGAGTTAGCGGATGGGGAGAAACGAATCAGCATTTATTTTTGTTGTGATGAAGAACACGTTATTTTCCGAGTGGAAAATACAGGACCGGAAATATCGCCAGAACAACGTGCACGTATTTTCGAGAATGGCTATACAACGAAAACAGAGAAAAAATGTGGCTCTCGTGGAACGGGTCTGACGATCGTAGATTCAGTTGTTCACAAGTACAAGGGGAAAATTGAGGTTTGGTCCGAGCGGGGAATCACGAGATTTACCGTCCGGTTGCCAGTGAAATAGGCTCGTAACGAAAACGATTCTAGGATGATAAGAAAAAGCCGTCAATGATTTGACGGCTTTTTGCTTTTGCGAGTCACTATGCATTTTGTCCTGGCGCAGGCTGTGCTACTTGGCTCTCCTGTGCTTGAAATGGACGTGAGATCGAGTAGAAGGCAAACCCGAACGAAAGCAGGACGAACACGGCTCCAACCCAAGGCGTGTAGATGACAGATGACCGCTCGACGACGAGACCGCCAGCCAGAGAGCCAAGGGCGATACCTAAATGCTGGGCAGAAGTATTCAAGCTTAATTGAATGTCTGCGGTAGCAGGTGAGCAGGAGATCAAATAGTTTTGCTGTGCTGGCGAAATAGCCCAGCTAAGCGCACTCCAGATGACCATGATCGGCAAGAACAAATAAAGAGAGCCTGCAAAAAACGGCAAGACACACATGATCAAGCCAAACACTGGAATGATGAACAGAATGCTCTTGGTTGCTCCCCATTTGTCTGAGATCCAACCGCCAATACCACCGCCTGCAACGGCAGCAAGCCCGAACAAGAGATAAATCCAGCTCAGTGTCGTTGCGTCCACATTCATCGTTGTTTGAAGATAAGGGGTAAAGTATGCGTACAGAGTCAAGTGCCCTGTCAACATTAACAAGACGATAAACAATGCGCTGAATAGCTTGCCGCTACGGAGGGTAGTCATTTGATCACGCAGCGGAATGGGCGGTGCAGTTTGTACTTTTGGCAAAAACAAGAGGATAAAAATCATCGCGACGATACTCAGAGCCGCAATTAGCCAAAACGGGGCACGCCATCCGAAGGCATTCCCCAGAGCCAATCCGACAGGGACGCCGAGTACGAGCGAACCGCTAATCCCCATGAAAATAACGCCAATGGCACGGCCGCGATAAGCAGGTTCCACAAGACTTGTCGCAATGGTAATCGACAGCACAATCAGGATGGAACTGCTTGCTGCGCTCAAGATGCGTGCCGTCATTAATACAGCGTAGCTCGGACTAAGTGCCGCGAGCACATTACTTAGGAAAAAGGCCGCTAATGCATACATGTATAGCTTTTTGCGCTCGACACGCCTTGTAACATGTAGGAGCAGAGGAGCGGCAATGGCAAATGCAAGGGAGAATATGGTAATCAATTGTCCGGCAGCGCTAATCGATACCTGAAGATCACGAGCAATCAGATCGAGCGTACCACCGATAATCAATTCCACCGTACCTACAACAAAGGTAGCAATCGCTAAGATGAAGACACGTGGATTCAAAACAATAGCTCCTCTCCAAATAAAAAGGTTACTACCATAATAGTAACCTTTTTTGTGCTGTGCAACTACAAATTTCTCCATACAAATAAAAAAGACTCTGGCCAAAAGCCAAAGTCCAGGTATTGTCAGTATCGGAGGCGGATGATCATCTTGCGGATTTCTTCATCGTCAAACAGTTGATCCACATATTTTTGGGTGATTTTTGTCAGCGCGACATCATGGTAGAAAGAATCGGCAAAAAATTTGACGAACGGTTGACCGCGTGTCTTGATCGCATGCCAGCCCGTGTCCTCCTCGCCTGCAAAAATCATTTCATCTTGGTCCGCTACGATTAGCTGATAGCGCTCCAAGCCTTGATGCTCTTGCACAGGGATAAAGGAATGAACACAGGAGAGCTTGGTGTTAATCTGCCCGATGACCAAGGCTTCGATCTCCAACCCTTCTTTTTCTTTCATCTCCAGTAGGGGTACATACTCCAAAAAATCATCGGACCAGGCAGAGATGCGAATAGACCGTGTTGCTCGTTGGATCAATTGTTTGCATTCAGCGCGGATCGATTCATTAACCTTCAGGCTCCAGACCCGGTCATCGCGTACGGTTTTATGAGAAAGGGAGCTGGTCAATTTTTTGACGTCTGTTTGAAATTGGCGGGTCAGCTTTTCTACCAGGCTGTCCAAAGGAAGGGCTGTATACCGCTTTTTCTTTTCTGATACGGTGTCAAGGACCATCCCCTTTTCTACCAGACGATTCAACACCTCGTAAATTTTTGCCTTTGGCACCCCCGAATGCTTCACGACCATTGCTGCATCGAGAGGCTCGCCGCTAGACGCCAACGCTTCATAAACTTTACTCTCATACAGAGAAAAACCAAATGTTTGCAGCATCAAAATCCTCCATGGAAAACACGAGCATTTTTATTCGATCGTACCGATAAATGAATTGTTTTGCAAGAAAGAGAGGGGGGCGAAAGAAATAAATGATAGAAAAATATCGAGCTTTTTCGACAAAATTCGCTAAATTTCTATAGGCCTTTAGACAGTAGACACGATGATAATATATCGAACTGATACCCCGTGAATAAATGAATCGCCGAAAATTCGGCACGTATTGTAACTAGTTCGATAGCCTTATTAAGAAATTTCTTTTGAACGGGAAGTATTTTTTGTCGAAGAAAAGAATTTGGCAAAAATTACGTATCACGCAATAATTATGAATAGTCGGAATTGGGGGTCTGATTTTTCCGATGCATCACAAATAGATAGAAAAAGAGGGTGAACCGTAGTGAAGAAAGGCAAAAAGCTCTTATCCGTTTTATTTTCCTCCTCACTCGTGCTCAGTACTTTTGTGGCTGCACCTACAGCTGGTTTGGCCAAATCAAAAGAGGACAAGCATGATCTGCAAGTAGACTTGTCCACTGTTAACCTGGATCGACTGATTAAAGGGTTAATAGAGCAAGGAATCATTGATGAAGACGCCGATCAGGAAGAGATTGACGAGGCGTTGCTCGAGTACTTCGAAGACAAAAAAGTACCGCACGGCGTTGATGAAACGTCCTCTTACGGTAAGGAAGCGAGCAGAGGACAGCAGGCAGCATTGGCTGATGCTGTGCAGAAAGTGGCTGAGATGGAGGACGGCGATGAAGTGCGCTCTTCCAAACGTCTACATACCGATAACATTGTTGTCGCTCTTATTGAGTTCCCTGACCGGGAGCATAACCAGTTACCAAAAGTGAGTGATTCGCTTTGGACGGAAGACTTCAACGAAAAGCACTACAAAGAGATGCTGTTTGATCAGAAGGGGTACGAAACTCCTGAAGGAATCGGCATGACAACAATGGCGAAATACTTCTATCTGCAATCGGGAAGATCTTGGACGGTTGACGGTGTGGTAACGCCTTGGCAAATGGCAGAGAATGGCTACAAGTATTATGGAGGAAACTCCAAGGCCGGTGACGATTCCAATCCGCGCGATCTGGTAATCGAGACGCTTGAGGCAGTTGGGGAATCCATTGCTGGGAAAGAGGAATTGTATGATCAGCGCGATCCGTATGACATCGATGGTGATGGAGACCTGATGGAGCCGGATGGCAATTTGGACAACCTCATGCTCGTTCATGCAGGGATCGGAGAAGAGACAGGGGAAGACCCAGATGCGATCTGGTCTCACCGTTGGACCTTGAAAAAACCAGTGGATATTCCAGGCACAAGCCTCAAAGCGTTTGATTACATGATCCAGCCTGAAGATGGCGCACCAGGTGTATTCACTCACGAATATGGACACAATCTCGGTTTGCCAGACTTGTATGACACGTCAAGAAAAGGAAAAGATTCTCCAGTAGGTGCTTGGTCTCTCATGTCGTCTGGTAGCCATACAGGTAAAGTCTTCCAAACGGAACCTACTGGCCTTGATCCTTGGTCCAAAATGGTTCTGCAACAAATGTTTGGCGGCAACTGGATTGCTCCGACTGTTCTGGACTACAAGGATGTAGAAAAACGCAAGAGAACGGTTCCGCTCATCGATGCGAGCAGCACCGAGAAAAGCGGAAAAGTCGTTAAGCTGAATATGCCGAAAGTTGAAAAGAAACCGCCGGTTGAGCCAAAAGATGGTGGATACGCATACTTCTCGGATGAAGGCAACAAACTTAACACCAAAATGACTTCCGATGTGATCGATTTGACTGGGGTCAGCTCCGCAACGATGAAATTCGATTCATGGAGAAGCATTGAGGAAGGTTATGACTACCTGTCCGTCAATGTGATTGATGCGGATACAGGTGAGAAAAAAGAAGTACAGAAATTCGATGATGTAACAAATGGCTGGGACAAAGAAGAAATCAGCCTGAATGAGTTTGTCGGCAAAAAAGTGCAAGTTGAGTTTAACTATGTGACAGACGTTGCTTTCGTATTGGACGGCTTCTATCTCGATAACTTTGAAGTAGAGGCAGATGGACAAGTCATCTTCGCGGATGATGCAGAGGGTGAGAAGAAGTTCAAATTGGATGGCTTCGTCCACTTCGATGGAAAAGGTAAAATGTACGATGCGTACTACCTGGTTGAGCTGCGCTCTCACGAAGGAATTGACGCTGGACTGAAGCACTTCCGCCGTAACGACTCCTTCTTCACGTATGATCCAGGTATGGTGATCTGGTACTTTGATGGTCGCTACGAAAGAACACGTGATAACAATACGAGCCAGCATCCAGGCTACGGCTTACTCGGTGTAGTAGATGCCCATCAAGAAGTACGTTACTGGAACAATGATGAGGGTAACAAAAACGCAATTGCAGACTCCCGCTATCAGGTGAACGATGCTGCGTTTAGCCCGAACAAAACATCCGGTATGGATCTGGATTACATCTATGGAACGATGGAATATGAGCCGTTGAAAGGCGTTAAGGAGTTTGACGACAGTGATGACTTCTCGATGCCGGAAGTACCGGAAGTCGGAAAAATCCTGCAGCAAATTGGTTTGCAAATTAAGCTGAAAAAAGTAGACAAAAAGTTTACGGAAGCTTCGGTTGAGTTCTCTATTGATAAAAAATAATGAATAAGCCAAAAGACGCCACACAGCGCCAAGCTGATGTTTGGCGTCTTTTTCGTTTCTATGATAACTGGTCTAAGCTCGGCTGCATCGAAATAGGCTATAACAATGAACGACAAGCTGCCTGATCTGATTGCGCGTAAGAAAGGCAACCTTTTGTACAGGCATAGGTATCGCGCTCGGCAGCAAGGGGGGATCAATCATGCTGCATATTATTGCTTGCATTAAGCAGGTGCCGGACACCAAAATCATCAAGATGAATCCGAAGACGAATACGATGGATCGCGCCAGTGCACCAGCCATCCTCAACCCGTATGATGCACATGCGGTGGAGGAAGCCGTTCGGTTGAAAAATCGATATGGGGGTGTGGTCTCTGTCGTCACCATGGGACCTCCGCCAGCGGTGAAGGCTATTCGGAAATGTATCGAGATCGGAGCAGACGCAGGCTATCTGGTAACGGATCGCGCATTTGCCGGAGCAGATACATTGGCAACCAGCTATGCAATTACCAAAGCCATTGAGAAGATTGCAGAAAGCCAGCCAGTCGACCTCGTCATTTGCGGGAAGATGACTATCGACGGTGATACGGGACAAGTCGGACCAGGTGTCGCCAGAAGGTTGGATATTCCGCCGCTTACGTGTGTGAAAAAAGTAGTGGAGATAAACAAAGAACAAGGTTACGCCATCGTGCATCGAAAGCTGGAGGATGGTTATGAAGTCATTCAGTCGACCTTGCCTTGCTTGTTTTCCGTGGAGAAGGAGATTAACGAGGTACCTTATTCTCCGCTGCCCAACATGCTTCGAGCTGCTAGATATAATCCCGTTGTCTGGTCCGTCGATGACTTGGGGGATATCGATCGGACGCAGTTAGGTCTGAAGGGCTCTCCTACTATCGTTGCAAAAGTTTGGCCCCCAGAGAAGCCAAAGGGTGGCGAAATGCTCGAAGGAAGCGTTAGCGAGCAAATCGCGCGCTTGATGGAAATTTTGCACGATAAACAGCGACTGTTTCGGGTGAAGGAGGAGCAGATATGAATCTGGATGATTTTCGTGGCATCTGGGTGTTTTTAGAGGTGAGTGACGGCCGAATCGCGCCTGTGTCACTCGAGCTGCTGGGGGCGGGTAGACAAATGGCTGACAAGCGAGACGTGCCGCTTGCTGGCTTGTTAATCGGAGATGGAATCAAGGAGTTGGCCCACACGGCGTTTCCATACGGTGCGGACCAAGTGTATGTATACGATCACAAGATTTTTCATGATTACCGAACAGAGTCCTACATGCGAGCAGTTATCGAATGTGTCCAAAAGCACAAGCCGGAAATCATCTTGTATGGGGCGACTTCAACCGGAAAAGATTTGGCGAGCGCTGTCGCGACGGACTTGGAGACAGGGCTGACCGCTGACACAACCATGCTCGATGTGAACGCGGAGACAGGCTTATTGGAGGCAAGCCGTCCAGCGTTTGGCGGTAACATCATGGCAACGATTTTGTGCAAAAAACATCGCCCGCAAATGGCGACCGTTCGCCCGAAAGTCATGAAAGCGCTTGAGCCAGACGAGTCACGTACAGGAGAAATCATTGATGAAAGCATGGAGCTGCGTGAAGAAGACATTCGCACAAAAGTACTGAAAATCGTCCGGGAGACGAAGGAAAAGGTGCGGCTGGATGAGGCTGATGTGATCGTCGCTGGTGGCAAGGGACTCGGAAGCAAGGAAGGCTTTGCGCTTATTCATCGCTTCGCAGAACGAATCGGGGCAACGGTCGGGGCCAGCAGAGATGCGGTGGAAGCAGGCTGGATCGGTCATGAACATCAGGTAGGACAGACGGGAGTGACTGTCACACCCAAAATATACTTTGCCATCGGCATATCGGGAGCTATTCAGCATTTGGTCGGTATGCGCAACTCGGGATTGATCATTGCCATCAATAAAGATCCGAATGCACTCATCTTCCAGTCTTGTCACTACGGTATTGTCGGTGATGCTTTTGAAATTGTGCCAATGCTCATTGAAGCATTCCAAAAGGAGCCGGACAAGGAGGTAACGTATGGCTGAGAAATTTGATGTAATCATTGTCGGAGCAGGTCCGGCTGGAACGGCTTGTGCTTATACGCTTGCCAAGGCGGGTGTAAATGTACTGTTGATGGAGCGCGGGGAATATCCGGGTTCCAAAAACGTCATGGGAGGTGTTTTGTATCGCAAAACGATGGAAGACATCATTCCCGAATTTTACAAGGAGGCGCCTGTTGAACGGCCGATCGTTGAGCAGCGGTTCATGATGCTCGATAAGGAATCAGCCATCAATTTCAGTTATAAGGGCATGGAGTGGGCCCAGGAGCCCTATAACAATTTCACGGTGTTGCGAGCGAAATTTGACCAATGGTTTGCAGATAAAGCTGTACAGCAGGGAGCACTTTTACTCAATGAGACCGTTGCTTTGCAGTGCATTGTTGAAAATGGCAAGGTAGTCGGTGTCAAAACAGATCGACCGGATGGGGATCTATACGCAGATGTTGTCGTTCTGGCAGACGGCGTCAACTCCTTGCTGGCGAAATCGTTAGGTTTCCACAAAGAGTTTCGCCCAGATGAAGTAGCGCTCGCTGTCATGGAAGTACTGAAGCTGGATCGCAAAATAATCGAGGATCGCTTTAACTTAGAGGGCGATCACGGTTGTACGATTGAAATTTTCGGGGATTCGACCAAAGGGATTTTGGGGACGGCGTGGTTGTATACGAATAAGGACAGCTTGAACATTGGGGTAGGGACGATGCTGTCAGGTCTGATCAAAAACAAGATCAAGCCGTATGAGTTGTTGGACTATGTAAAAAATCACCCGATGATTCGGCCGTATATCCAAGGTTGTGAGCAGCAGGAATACTTGGCGCACCTGATTCCCGAGGGGGGATATCGTTCCATTCCCAAAGTTGTCGGCAATGGTGTACTTGTTGTAGGGGATGCTGCCCAGCTCGTCAATGCGATCCATCGAGAGGGATCGAATATGGCAATGGCATCTGGTGTCATGGCGGCGGAAACGATCCTGGCCGCAAAAGAGGCAGGGGACTATTCCGAAAAAATGCTCGACGGATACCGAATCAATCTATTGAACAGCTTTGTCGGTCAAGATTTGAAAAAGTATAAGGATGCAACGCATCACTTTGAAAAATTCCCGCAGTATATCGAACAGTACATTCCGATGATGAACAAAGCGGCGAGTCAAATGTTCACGGTTGATGGCAGCTCGAAATGGAGCAAGCAGAAGAAAATCTGGAGCGACCTCGGCTCTGCGAAGGACAAATGGAAAATGGCGCGTGACTTGATGAATGCGTGGAGGGTGATGAAGTGATGCAGGATCTACCGAAGGGCCAGTCAATCGAGGAGAAACAGTACCTTGTGCGCTTCAAAGCAGATACGGAGTCACATTTGCATGTGCTCTCTGCAGATGTTTGTGCGACGCAATGCCCTGATAAGCTCTGTACCATCTTCTGTCCTGCGGAAGTATACAAATGGGAAGAAGTGCGGATGCACGTCGGTTACGAAGGGTGTCACGAATGTGGGAGCTGCCGCATTGGTTGTCCGTACGAAAATATCAAATGGGTGTATCCGAAGGGTGGACACGGAATCATTTTCAGACTCGGGTAATGGGCGGCGATGAGCGGTGATACAAGTAGGAGATCTGGTCGTATACGTAAAGGATGGCGCAAAGGGAGTTGTCATTCATATTGAGGAGGACCGCTTCCAGGTAAAGTGGGAAGATGATTTTGTCAGCTGGGAGAAAAGGGAATGGCTACTGCCCAGTTCAATGGAACATGGCGATCTTCAAAAACAGAAAGAACAGCGGGAGTAAATTCCCACTGTTCTTTTGTTTTGCGTGAATTTGACCACTAGTTACGGACTGTATAAGGATACACCCGAGCAAAAGCCCCCTCCATTCGAAAACAGCCGAGAACTGGTTGTGGAGAAGCGAGCGAAACGATGAGATACGCGGCCTCAGGGTAATGACAGTAAGCAATATCTTCAGGTGACGGAATGGGAGGTGCAGTAGGGTGGGAGTGATAGATCCCAACCAAATGCTCTCCGCGCAACGCCATTTTGTGGAAAACGTATTGAATCTGCTTGGGGTCCATGGCGAAAGCGACCGGGCTTTTCAATATATTTTCCATACGCCAAACCGTCTGTGCACTGCCATTTCTACCGGAAAGCAATCCGCACGTTTCATTTGGCTTCTTCTCCAGGGAATCTCGGATGATTTCATCCCAGACTGCACGGGTCATGAAAAAGGGGGTCTCTAAAAGATTAGCCCTGCCAACGCCTGCCGCAGCATCCCCCACTCGTTCTATTCTGGACGGACGGTTGGACTTTATGAACCGGACCGGATTTTGGCAATGGTGATCGCGGCATTCTCGATGGGCGCTGGGCAGGATGGACTTGATGTTGTTGACGTTGATGATACAGTGCACGCATTTGTTCAGGTGTCATGGTTTTTCCTCCCTTTCTGGCTGTATTATGTTGTATTCATGATGGATTCACATGGTAACGGCTCTCGCACATTTTCAATTTTTCAACGAAACGGGTTGAATTCGTTGGCGTTTTTGGGAAAGGGCATCTGCATTTTTACTGGTGCGGAAGACAGTTGTTGAGTGGAGGGATCGGAGATTGGCATGTATTGCGTGCTTGGTTGGAATTGAGTGTTTGGTTGGAATTGGGCATTTTGCTGGAGTTGACTGAAGGCTTTATTAGTTCGAGATTCTTTTTGCGTGAATTCTTTGATGATTTGCTTGTATTTTTCTTCGTTGTTTTGGAGTTCTTTCACCATGTTTTTGAGTCCGGTAATCGTTTTTTTCAACACTTGCTCCTGGGATGCAAGCTGCTCCATGGCTTTTTCCTTTTCTGTTAACAGAGAGTCGTATTTTTGGGTTGTTTTCTCCAGGACTTCGTTCCATTTATTTTTTTGAAGAGAGACGTTCGCGAGCTTTTCGTCGGTTTCCTTGGTTTGTTGCTGAAAAGATTTGATTCGATCCTGGGCATCCGTTAATTGCTGTTTTGTTTCTTTTAACTCCGACTGGAGACTCTTAACGGTGTTTTGTGTTTGTTGGATTTCTTCGTCGCGTTTTTGGATGCTTTGCTGCAATTCTTGCTCATGCAGAGAATGCGATTCGGCCAGCTTTTTATAGTCAGCGACGAGTTGATTTTTCGTTAACCGAGCTGCTTCCAGCTCAAGCAGAGCTTCTGTTAATTGTTGAGAAGTCTCTTCGTGCTTTGCTGTCCAACTTTGTTCGAGATCTATTGCTTTTTGCAACATCTCATGGCGGGTGGCTTCTAGCTTTTGCTCTTTCGTGCGTAAATCCTGTTTTTGCGCTTCGAATTCTTGCTCTCGGGTGTAAATATCTTGATTCTGCACTTGTAGCTCCTGCTCCCAGGTTTGCAACTCTTGCCTCTGAACTTGGATTTCTTGTTCCTGAGAGAGGAGGGCCTGTTCCAGTGTGTTTAATTCTTGCTCCTGAGTGAGCAACTCCTGTTCACGATTGTGTAGGGTATGCCCTTGAGCCTGCAGCTCCTGCTCTTGGTTGTGTAGCTCTTGATCTCGTGCGTTCAGCTCTTGTTTCAGCGTGAGTAACTCTTGCTCGTGGGAGTGGACTTCCTGCTCATGAGAGAGAAGCTCTTGCCCGCGAAGCTGTAGCGCTTGCTCTCGGGATTGAAGTCCTTGTTCTTGAAGCTGTTGTTCCTGGGTCTGAGCCAGAAGTGCTTGTTCCTGGGAGAGGTTGGCTTGCTCCCAATCCCGAAGCTCCTGTTCATGGGTTTTGAGCTCTTGTTCTTGAACCTGCAACGCCTGCGCATGAGCTTGTAGCTCTTTTCCTTGCACCTGCAGATCTTGTTCAAAACCGTTTAGTTCTTCTTCCCGTGCTTGTAGTTCTCGCGTCTGTGCGAGAAGTTCTTGATCTCGTGCCTGAAGACCTTGCTCGAAAGTGAGTAGCTCTTGTTCTTTCGTCTGGAGGTTTTGATTCTGAGAGTGAAGTTCATGCCCGCGCGTTTGCAGCTCTTGCTCGAGAATGTAAAAGTCCTGCTCTCGTGCTTGAAGGTATTGGGTCTGGGTGAGAAGGTCTTGCCCCCGAGCTTTGAGTTCTTGTTCGAGGATTGTTAGTTCTTGTTCTTTTGTTTGCAGGTTATCTGCTTGCGTTTGCAGTTCTTGCCCTTGTACTTGGATTTCTTGCTCAAAATGGAGAAGGTCCTGCTCCCGTGCTTCGAGGTTTTGCGTTTTGGAAGTGAGCTGCTGTTCTTTCGTCTCGAGGTTATGAGCTAGGGATTGAAGGTCTTGCCCTTGAGTCTGAAGCTCTTGCTCGAGATCGAAAAGTTCCTGTTCTCGTGCGTTGAGGTCTTGCGTTTGAGAATGCAGCTCTAGCTCTTTGGAAGTGAGCTGTTGTTCTTTCGTCTCGAGGTTATGAGCTAGGGATTGAAGTTCTTGGCCTTGAGTCTGAAGCTCTTGCTCGAGAAGGTGAAGTTCCTGCTCCCGTGCTTCGAGGCTTTGCGTTTTGGAAGTGAGCTGCTGTTCTGTCGTCTGCAAGTTATGCGCTAGGGATTGAAGGTCTTGCCTTTGAGTCTGAAGCTCTTGTTCGAGAACGTGAAGTTCCTGTTCCCGTGCGTCGAGGTCTTGCGTTTGAGAATGCAGCTCTAGCTCTTTGGACTGGAGCTGTTGTTCTTTCGTTTGCAGGTTGTGCGCTAAGGATTGAAGGTCTTGCCCTTGAGTCTGAAGCTCTTGCTCGAGAAGGTGAAGTTCCTGCTCCCGTGCTTCGAGGTCTTGCGTTTTGGACGTGATCTGCTGTTCTGTCGTTTGCAGGTTGTGCGCTAGGGATTGAAGTTCTTGGCCTTGAGTCTGAAGCTCTTGCTCGAGATCGAAAAGTTCCTGTTCCCGTGCGTCGAGGTCTTGCGTCTGGGAATGCAGCTCTAGCTCTTTGGACTGGAGCTGTTGTTCTTTCGTCTCGAGGTTATGAGCTAGGGATTGAACTTCTTGGCCTTGAGTCTGAAGCTCTTGCTCGAGAAGGTGAAGTTCCTGCTCCCGTGCTTCGAGGTTTTGCGTTTTGGAAGTGAGCTGCTGTTCTGTCGTTTGCAGGTTGAGCGTTAGGGATTGAAGTTCTTGGCCTTGAGTCTGAAGCTCTTGCTCGAGATCGAGAAGTTCCTGTTCTCGTGCTTTGAGGTCTTGCGTTTGGGAATGCAGCTCTAGCTCTTTGGAAGTGAGCTGTTGTTCTTTCGTTTGCAGGTTGTGCGCTAGGGATTGAAGGTCTTGCCCTTGAGTCTGAAGCTCTTGTTCGATATCGAGAAGTTCTTGCTCCCGTGCGTTGAGGTCTTGCGTTTGGGAATGCAGCTCTAGCTCTTTGGACTGGAGCTGTTGTTCTTTCGTTTGCAGGTTTTGAGCCAGGGATTGAAGTTCTTGGCCTTGAGTCTGAAGCTCATGTTCGATATCGAGAAGTTCTTGCTCCCGTGCGTTGAGGTCTTGCGTTTGAGAATGCAGCTCTAGCTCTTTGGAAGTGAGCTGTTGTTCTTTCGTTTGCAGGTTTTGAGCCAGGGATTGAAGGTCTTGCCCTTGAGTCTGAAGCTCTTGCTCGAGAACGTGAAGTTCCTGTTCCCGTGCGTCGAGGTCTTGCGTTTGAGAATGCAGCTCTAGCTCTTTGGAAGTGAGCTGTTGTTCTTTCGTTTGCAGGTTGTGCGCTAGGGATTGAAGGTCTTGCCCTTGAGTCTGAAGCTCTTGCTCGAGAACGTGAAGATCTTGCTCCCGTGCGTCGAGGTCTTGCGTTTTGGACGTGAGATGCTGTTCTGTCGTTTGCAGGTTGTGCGCTAGGGATTGAAGTTCTTGGCCTTGCGTCTGAAGCACTTGCTCGAGATCGAGAAGATCCTGCTCTCGTGCGTCGAGGTTTTGCGTTTTGGAAGTGAGCTGTTGTTCTTTCGTCTGCAGGTTTTGAGCCAGGGATTGAAGGTCTTGCCCTTGCGTCTGAAGCTCTTGCTCGAGATCGAAAAGTTCTTGCTCCCGTGCGTTGAGGTCTTGCGTTTGAGAATGCAGCTCTAGCTCTTTGGACTGGAGTTGTTGTTCTTTCGTCTGCAGGTTTTGAGCCAGGGATTGAAGGTCTTGCCCTTGCGTCAGAAGCTCCTGCTCGATATCGAGAAGTTCTTGCTCCCGTGCGTTGAGGTCTTGCGTTTGAGAATGCAGCTCTAGCTCTTTGGACTGGAGCTGTTGTTCTTTCGTTTGTAGGTTGTGCGTTAGGGATTGAAGGTCTTTCCCTTGAGTCTGAAGCTCTTGCTCGATATCGAGAAGTTCTTGCTCCCGTGCGTTGAGGTCTTGCGTCTGGGAATACAGCTCTAGCTCTTTGGACTGGAGTTGTTGTTCTTTCGTTTGCAGGTTTTGAGCCAGGGATTGAAGGTCTTGCCCTTGCGTCTGAAGCTCATGTTCGATATCGAGAAGTTCTTGCTCCCGTGCGTTGAGGTCTTGCGTCTGGGAATACAGCTCTAGCTCTTTGGAAGTGAGCTGTTGTTCTTTCGTTTGCAGGTTGTGCGCTAGGGATTGAAGGTCTTGGCCTTGAGTCTGAAGCTCTTGCTCGAGAACGTGAAGATCCTGTTCCCGTGCGTCGAGGTCTTGCGTTTTGGACGTGAGCTGCTGTTCTGTCGTTTGCAGGTTGTGCGCTAGGGATTGAAGTTCTTGGCCTTGCGTCTGAAGCACTTGCTCGAGATCGAGAAGATCCTGCTCTCGTGCGTCGAGGTTTTGCGTTTTGGAAGTGAGCTGTTGTTCTTTCGTTTGCAGGTTGTGCGCTAGGGATTGAAGGTCTTGGCCTTGAGTCTGAAGCACTTGCTCGAGATCGAAAAGTTCCTGTTCTCGTGCGTTGAGGTCTTGCGTTTGAGAATGCAGCTCTAGCTCTTTGGACTGGAGCTGTTGTTCTTTCGTTTGTAGGTTGTGCGTTAGGGATTGAAGGTCTTTCCCTTGCGTCTGAAGCTCATGTTCGATATCGAGAAGTTCTTGCTCCCGTGCGTTGAGGTCTTGCGTTTGAGAATGAAGCTCTAGCTCTTTGGACTGGAGCTGTTGTTCTTTCGTCTGCAGGTTATGCGTTAGGGATTGAAGGTCTTGCCCTTGAGTCTGAAGCTCTTGTTCGAGAACGTGAAGGTCCTGCTCCCGTGCATAGAGGTCTTGTGCCTGAGTGTGCATTTCTAGTCCTTGCGCTTGTAACGCTTGTTCAAGACTGAGAAGTTCCTGCTCCTGTGCTTGAAGTTCTTGTGTCTGAGAATGCAGCTCCAGCTCCTTAGCATCGAGCTTTTGCTCGGTAACAAGCAGCTGTTGTTCTTTGGTCTGGAGGTTATGCTTTAGGAATTGCAATTCTTGACCTTGCCCTAGCAACTCTTGCTCAAGACCGGCAAGTTCCTGCTGCTGTGCTTGAAGGTCTTGTGTCTGAGAATGCAGCTCGAGCTCCTTAGCCTGGAGCTTTTGATCTGTAACAACCAGCTCTTGTTCTTTTGTCTGTAGGTTATCCGCTTGGGAATGCAGTTCTAACCATTGCGTCTGAAGCTCTTGTTCAAGACCGAGAAGGTTCTGCTCCCGTTTTTGTAGGCGTTGCGTCTGAGAATGCAGCTCTTGCTCCTTCGATTGGAGGTCTTGTTCGAGAGAAAGTAGATTCTGCTCTTTCGTCTGAAGGCTACTCGCTAGGGATTGCAGTTCCTGCCCTTGCCCCAGCAACTCTTGCTCAAGATCGTGAAGTTCCTGCTCCTGTGCCGTTAGACTGTGCTCAAACACGTGGAGGTTTTGCTCCCGCACCTGTAGCTCTTGCTCCCGCTGCTCCCAATTTGCGCTTGCTTCTGTAAGCTGCTGGAGGTTAGAGAGTGTCTGCTCTTCCCGTGCTCGTGCGTCCTCCAACTGCTGATTCAATGATTCAATTTTGGATAGTTGCTCGTGCTGCCTCATCTGCGCACACTCAAACTCTTCATGTACATGATCCAAAGCTTGTTTCCATGTAAGCTGTTGATGCTCCAGATGCGCGATCATGTCTAAATGCTGCTGGCGTTCTTGCAGGATCTCCTCGATTTTACTCAGCTGCTGCTGATCTTGATCGTGTAACGTTTTTTGCCATTGTGCCTCTTTTTGTTCGTAGCTTTGTACTCGCCGTTGGAGCAATTCAATGTGCTCGCGTAAGTGTGTTTCCTGCGCTTGATGTTTGGACATGATTTCTTCAATCCGTGGACCTTTTCGTTGCTCTCTGATCTCGGTTTGCAAGCTGTCGATTGAACTCTTTAGTTTTGCCTCTGTTTCCTGGTGGTCGGTTATGGCATTTTCGCGTTGTTTTAGGAGATGTTCGTAGTAGTCGAGCTTGCTCTTCATTTCTTGAAGCATGTCTTGTGAATCATTCAAGCGCTGCTTCCATTCTGCGCCTTTGCTGTCCAAATCGTGGAGGTTCTGGTTCAGTTGTTCAAGCTGCTCTCTATATGCTTCATTTTTTTGGGATGTTTCCTCTATCTGCTTCTGTAGGTACCACACTTCTTGCATGAGTTGGTTTGCTTTTTCTTCGTAGTAGTGTGCTTGTTTTTTTAGCAGGAGGAGCTTCTCATTTTCTCTCGACTTGTTCGCATTGGAGATTCTCCTTTTGTACACAGTGTTGTCCTCCTTTTTCCGTCTGGCTTTCCCATATAGACATATGTACGGGGTTGGAATTGGTGCCTGTATTGTAGTGACGGCTCATCTATAGAAAAAACGGGAGAAGTGTTGGTCTTCTCCCGCCTGATTGGAAACGAATATTTTTTTTCTTACGGAGTGGTAATGACAATATCCCCGAACGTGATGCAATCGGCAACCAGTAATTGTTCGTCTGGAACGATTGTAATAGTGGCACTGAAGACGAGGACACCAGAAGAGTCGGTGAGTGTCAGAATGATAACGTCTGGCAGGTTGAGTCCTGTTTCGGCGAGTGTCAGAGAGTAGGTCACCGTTTCTTGTGCGCCTGTTGCTGTGAATGTCCGTACACCAGTACCTGTTACGATCAGACCTGTCACAATTGGCAGGATAGGTAGTACGGAAATGCATGTCGGAGAGCTGATAGTCGTTGGCGAGAAGCTGAAGCTTTGATCGCCAAGGACATCAGGCAGGAGAGCATCAAAGAAGTTAAAGGTAAACGAGCTGCTGGATGGATCGCAACTTGGGCAGATATCCGCGATGAGCTGGATCGTACCAACGGCAATGGCGAGTGGAATACCGATCGATACGGAGACGTTTGGTACCAACGCGTTGACGGACGCCTGGCAATCGCAGTTGCGTACTGGGAAGATTGGTGGGCATTGTGGCGGGAATGTGATCGGCGGGCAACGGAAAGATGGCGTTGGCGATGGAATTGGAATGTTGTTTGGACGTGGAGAGCAGAATTTCGCCAATACTTCCAGTTTGACTTCTGCTTCTACCTGGATCTCCACGCAGACAATGACGTCGAGTTGAACCATGCCACCGAGGAGAACAGTACCGGTCGGTGAGCACTCGAAAGCACTGATTCGGCACAAGATATTGTCCTCATCAAGCGGTTCAGGCAGGCAGAGAACGACTTCCTGATCGAATTGCACGGTCGTTGTGAATTCGCAGAGAGGTGTTCCGTCTGCGAAGACGCGAACGAGCACAGTGGCTCCGAACACAAAGCGAACGACTCCGACCCGAACAGTGGTCCCATTGACTGTAATGTTCTCGCGGCGAATACTGACGACTCTGCAAGTAGGACCAGGAGTAACTGGCTCAACGCAGGAGATCGTGATATCTTGCCCTGCACGAATGGCAGCGTCTACCAGAGCTTGACAATCGTCGGGAAGGGCAATCTTGTTTCGGTAGCTGTTCGCTAATACTACCCAGTCATACACCTTGTTGACGCGAATGCACTCTTCCTGCAGGTTGTTCGATATAGGAGGAGTTGCTGTAGGCGTCGGTGTAGGGAGCTGGCGACCCATAATGGGCTTCACGTGATGTTTCACCGTAAGAATCCTTCCTTTCCTAGGGAGTTTGCTTTGCAGTTACATACTATGTGGGCAACGGGAGTTTGGCATGTTGAGCATGCGCCTATTTTTTAGGTCACTATCTTGTCAGAATGGAATTTGAAATTTTTGAAAGAACCAATTGTCGTCGAATTTTCTTTGGGCATTGTATCGAACACGCTGAGCGGCAGCCCCGCAAGTCAGCACGTCATCCGCAATTTCACTCGCATTTGCGTAGAGCACAAGTTTTTTCGCAGCCTCAATCCGCTGCTCGTTAAAATGGCTGTACGCCATTCGAAGCATATTGTAATAAATGTGCTCATGTGCAACTGTGTAAGGGTGAACTTGCCTAAACAAATGTAGGATTTTTACAGATGGCTGGACCATACACGTATATCCGAATAGCCACATTTTGATGGAAAACTCGATATCTTCAAATCCCCATATGCGAAAACCGCGGTCAAAACCCCCGACTTTCATAAAAGCTTCTCTGGTGACCAGGAAGCATCCCCCTGGCAATATAGCAACCGGTGCCGTGCCTGCTGGCTTTGGATACCAGGTGATCTCGAGCTTTTGATTCAGATTTTGCCCATAACCAATTTTATGTGGCTCCGTCATGGAAGCGATTCCGGGAGCAACGCCATCTGCTTTTTTTGTAAGAATGAGCTCCATCATGCGATCAATCCAAAAGTTTTCAAAAGACAGATGGGCATCGCAAAAAATGAAGTAGTTGCCGCGTGCGTGATTCACGCCCAAGTTTCGTGCTGCAGCAGCACCAATGCCTTCTGTTGTGATTAATTTTATTTTTTCATTTTGCCCTTGACCTTGTAGAAAGTGACAACCGTTATCAGTTGAGGCATCATCGACTACGATCACTTCATATGGATACGTGGTTCTTGTATTCAAAAGGGAAGTGATGGTAGAACGCACATTGTCCCCCTCATTTTTCACAGGAATGATAATGGAGATCAGGGGCATCTGTGAGGTGGGCATATGACCACTCCTTTCTGTAGCATCGTATGCACAACGCGCTTCTTCGGAACAGTCATCGCCAAAAATGTTCACTTTGGACACTGGGCATTCATACAATATCGCGGACTGACGGAAAGTGTCGTGAGGAGAGATGGGAATGGATGTTGAGGTATATTACAGTGGTCAACGTGGCGGGACCATGCCGTACGCGGCTCTGCCAGCGTTCCGTTTATTTTGCAAGCAAAATGGCTTTCAATTGAAGTGGGATTCGACGAATAAAAGAGTGGACCTGGATTCGGGGTTGAAAGGAAAAGTTTGCGTTCTTTTTACAGGCATGTCTTCAGAAGGGACCGCCTACGAGTGGGAGGTATTGGGGAACGTCCAAAAATTTCTCTCTGATAGTGGGATGGAGGTTGTCTTAAGCCAAAACAATCCGTCTCTGGCGAAAAATACGGATGTGGCCATACGTTTCAGCTTAAAGGAAATGCGAGCCCTAGAAAAACCGAGACTGATTTTCTTTCAGTCGGAGGATGAAAAGCGGCAAGATCTGGTCAAGTGCTTGCGTACAGAAATGCAGCAGTCAGGAATCCCGTGTCTCTATAAAGTAATCAAAAACCAAAAGCAATCATCAATCGTTCACATCCAGTTGCAGTTGCCGCTTTATACGGACGTGAGCAAGCGTAAGATCTATGCGGAAAAAATTTCGCTACACTTAGCGTCAGGGGTTTTGGAGTATTTCCAAAATGGATTGCACATTCAACCAATGGCGTTTTTACCACCCAATATTTTAAAGCTGTTTTATTCCACTATGCTCTTTGCCTCTGATGAGGAAAGTCAGAAGGGAGCAGATGAAAAGCCAATAGCAGAGGAACAAAGCACGATTCAGGAAAGTGACCAGCCGAGTGTTGAGGCCAGTGACTCAAATAGTGAAGTAAACAGTGAAGAAAACAGCGAATTAAACAGTGAAAGAGAAGAGCTGTCGATCTTGGCAGAAGAAAAACTGCTGGAACATGTAGTGACCATTCATCCGATCGAAGAAGTGTCTGAACAGGTTGAATTGCGTACAGCGGCAGAAGTGTATTTTGATTACACGTTGATTCACTCTGAATCAGTTGAGAAGCCATACCTGTTGATTGGGACACTTCAGGTGAAGAATACGGGGAACCTTGAACTGAAAAATCCAATCGTTTGCCTGCGCGTCTCGCCTGTCGATTCGATCAAAATGGGAGGGCAGGTATTGCCGCCGAAGCTCGTGGAGACGATGGCTGTGCAAGGTACATCGGGTTTAAAAGGATGGAGATACTTGGAAGACGATTGGTTTGCCCAAGCGATGGAGAGAGGGGAATACTGGATAGCGCCGATCCAGCCTGTAACCATCGTGCCGGAATCGACGGAATCGTTCCAAAACTTCCAGATTTCATTTATGAAACAAGAAGCGGGGAAGGGAATCGTCGTCGAGGGTGTCGTGCTTTGCAACGATCAGACCGTACACTTTTCCGCCAATAACCGGATCGCTGTGTCTTTCTAATATGGAAGAAAAGCCACCATTTCAGTAGAAATGATGGCTTTTCCGTTCCGCGCCTCTATTTTTTTAAGAACATTTGTACGAACGTTTTCCCGTGTGGACCGCCATTCACAACAGCAATGGCTACGTAGTCGTATGTCGGACTCATGATATTGGCTTTGTGCCCGGAGGAATTCATAAACATTTGATGGGCGCTGCTTACAGAGTAGTTTTGAGCAATATTTTCAGCAGCAGCCAAATAGCGAATACCAAAAGTATCCATCATTTGAAACGGTGAGCCGTAAGTGGGAGAGGTGTGGCTAAAGTACCCTTTGTTTACCATCTCTTGGGCTTTTACGCGTGCAACATTCACCAACTGCATGTCCACTTGATAAGGTGCGAGTCCGCGGCTGGTGCGCTCTTGATTCACGAGTTGAACCATTTCTTTTTCCTCAGCCGTCAAACCAGCAGGAAGAGGAACTTGCGTGCCAGCACCAGGGTTTTGCGGTTGCTCAGGCTTGCTTGGTGTTACGGGAGTCGTTGGATTTGTTGGAGTGGTTGGCTTTGTATCTGGTTTGGGTTGCACTGGATTGTTCTTGTATTGCGTTTGAATGGCAGTATAGGTTTTGGCATCAGCTTCACCAGTCAAGGTTTGTTTATTGCGCGACTGGAACAGCATGACGGCAAAACGCGTAGATTCATCATATTGGCCCGATGCCGTTACTTTGTAACCGAGGCCAGCGAGCATCGTTTGCAATTCCTTCACGCGTTCACCACTAGCACCCAATTTCAGCGTAGCGTAATCATTGGACTCAGCAGGCTTGCTAGGTTTGGACGGTGTGCTTGGCTGTGTCGGCTGCTCTTGCTTGCGAGTTTGGTACACGCTCTTCAGTTTATCGTAAGTGGTTTTGTTTACAATTCCGGTTTGCGGCAGCTTGTATTTTTTCTGGAACGCTTTGACGTTATAAGCTGTGTTGCTGTTGTAGATCTTGTCCACCACCAGCTTGTAGTCGTAATGGAGTGCATCGAGCATCTTTTCCACTTCAAGCACGCGCGAGTTTTTCATCCCTTTTTTCAAAGAGGTAAAGCTTGTTTTCGCGAATGCAGGTTGTCCGATCATGGTTACGAGGACGGACAGGGAAAGGATGGTTGCCATTTTCTTTATGTTGCGATTCATCTCATCACGCCTTTCTCTGGTTTGTCGCACCACAATGGTACTAAATGTGGAACAAATGAGAAAAGCACAAAATATTGGAAAGAGGTGGAGGTGGAATGTTTGACCTCTCTTGGATCGACCTAATCATTCTTGTGCTGGCAAGCTTTCGTCTCACGCATTTGATTGTTTTTGATGAGATCACGTCTTTTCTGCGAAACCCATTTTACCAGGTGTTATATGTACCCGATGAGTCGGGGCAAATGGTGCGGGACTTTCAATTTAAAGGCGGGAGGGTGCGCCAATGGATAGGCAGATTGTTGAGCTGCCATTGGTGCGTGGGGATTTGGGTGGGCGCTCTGATCGTTGGGTTGTATATGTATGTGCCAGCCGCCTATCCGTTGCTGCTCCTGCTTGCCATAGCCGGAGCGGCGGCTGTCATTGAGACGAAATTATACTCGAGTTGAAAGGTTAGCTCCTCGAAAAAGCTTTGTACACGATCACTTCGTCATACGAAAGAGGAATGATCTCTTCGGCCATGTATCCTCCTGCCATTCTTTGCTGGACTTGAGGAGTGCTCGGTATACCGACACAAGAAGACGCGATGTCCACACGAATCGTCGTGGCATTCGGATCGAGTGGAATTTCGAGGGCAAAGGTGGGTTTATCAACGGTATAACTTTTTACGTTTACGCCATTCACGAGCGCAGTCAAAACAATGGGCTTCGGCAATTTTACGGGGGAGCCAGGGACTTTGCCCTTCACTAACAACATTTGAGCCGGTGCAGATGGATCTGATTCAACAATCGCACGTAGGACAGGAGGCGCCCACAAGTCCATCCCCCGATTCATGCTTGTGATTCTGGTTGTATTGGATGGAAAGGACTTATAGAGCCTCAACAGGTCGAGTACACCCATGCCTTTGTATTGTGGAACGTACGATATCCAGTGGCTGGGTATGGACGAATAATTTTTTGCAAGAGATCGTATGACTTCGGGTACGCCGACGGAATGCCATTGGGTAGCTGATTTGCAAGCCGTGTGGATTCGAGCGTTTCCTAAATAGTGAGGCAGATAACCGATGGGATAAAATTTGGCGATGCGCATCCACAGGTCGTAATCCATGCAAAATTGCAATTTTTCATCAACGCCCCCCATGTGCCTGAAGACGTGGGCTCTGATGAAAGCGGATGGCTGGCAAATCACACAGCTTTGATACAACTTCTTGGAATCAGCTTGTTCTGACGGGTAAGTGGTGGATACTTGACCGTACTCGTTCATTACATGGCAATTGCCGTGAAGCATTCCCCAGGCTGGGTTACCCGCAAAAGCGTGAACAGCCTTCATAATGGCGCCAGGTACATAGGTGTCGTCTGAATTCAGCCAGCCGATGATTTCGCCTCTTGCCATTGCCAAGCCTTTGTTAAGCGCATGAGACTGTCCGCGATCCGGTTCGGAAATATAACGGAAGCGCGGATCTTTTTGTGCATATTCTTGCAAGATGGAGAGCGTATCGTCAGTCGAGCCTCCATCTACCACGATATGCTCAAGGTTTGCATAGTCCTGGGTCAATATGCTATTTATCGTCTCACGAATAAACCGGCCTTGGTTGTAAGAGGGGGTAATGATACTCACTAATGGTTGCTGTGAGTGGGACACGAGATTCACTCCCATCTTTCCATCATAAAAAATGCATGCACTACCATCAGACTATGAAAGAATGGAAAATCGGGTACACAAGCATCGTTGATCTTGTGCACCCGATTTCATTTTAACCGGATATTACAGGTAGTCTGGAATGATCCCTGGATTGCGGAAGATACGGAGCAATTCCGCGTGACAGTTAGGGTCGATCTCGTTGCCAGAAATGGCTCTTGCCACGAGGCTGATACGACCCGCATCGTAATTGTTGATTTTGCCAGAAGGGATGGTCCGAACCGATTCAGGAATGATTTCAAACAGTGTGCCTCTGAGCATCTCCTCGATGCAAAGGACGGACGGCAACCACCAAGTCGTATCGTCCTTATAAATCCGGTTCATTTGTCCAGGAGCTCCGTTGTAGACCATGATGGATTGATTCGTATCCAAAATACAGGCAGTTTCCAACAAGAGGTGCCCACCTGGTTTAATTACGCTTCGGCATTGCGACAATGTCCACATTGGATCACGCAGATGATAGAGCAATCCAAGATGCTGGACGACATCAAATTGATTGTGCCGTATTTGTTGAGGAAATGGCAGTGGTACTATAAAATCGTCCATCAGCAAAACTTGCAGCCCTTCCCATAGTTTATAAGGGCTGGTATTATACAGCGGCAAAACTTTGCTTTGCAGGATGTTCTTGCAAAACTCAAAATTCAAATAGAGCGGCTGCATACAGTCCGTAGCCACGACAAGACTTGCCCCTCTTTGCTCCGCTTCAAACGCCCACATTCCGTCAAAGCTAGCGAGATCAAGGACGCGTTTCCCCGAATATTGGATGTATTCTCTGGATTGTCTCGTCATATTCCATATATTTTCCAGAAGCGTAATCCCGGGAGTGATAATACCGGGTCGCAGCGCGATTTTATGGTACCATCGTCGTTTGCTGATCTCATCGAGGATTTCCTGATCTGTCCAAAATCTTCCCATCGACATGTCCCCCTTCATTGCAGAGTGCTTGCCCTATACGATATGTTCGGACCGTGCTGGGGGAAATGATATAAATGCATAAATTTCGTCCTATTCACGTCTAAAGTTGCTTGGCAACAAGCAGGTTTTCGGAAAAAAGGCATATGCCCGTTTCTCGTTGTCTGTCACATACATAAAGTATGGGGAGAAAAAGGAGGCGGAAAGAGTATGCCCTTACCCATTGTGATCATCCATCGAGGGGACGATGATTATCTCACATACAGCTTGCAGCAAGCGAAAAGAAGTAATCCCCATTCGCCCGTCTATCTGATCGGGAATGGAGGAAACAGAAGGTATGCTATGAACGGCATCATTCATGAGATGATAGACGATTACATGCATGCCGCTATCGAAATGACGAGAGTCTATAAACATATTCATTTCATGCCCTATGAGTACAATCTGTTTTGTTTTCAAAGATGGTTTATTTTGTTGGCGTTTATGAAAAAGCATCAGATTTCGAAATGCTGTTATATCGATACGGATGTCATGCTGTTTACCGACGTGAACCATCCGCGCTTTGACAACTTTATGATGGAATTCGTATGGACCAATTTCTTAGATAGGCAGAAGCTAGAACAGTTTTGCGAGTTTATGACGTCTCAGTTTGCCAATCCGATAACATTTGCGAAAGTCGTTCATTACACGATGCAGAGAAAGGAACATGTCAGATTCAATCAGCCTTTAATTACAGATATGGTGCTGGCCTTGCTATTTCTTGCACATTTCAAGGATTACCAAATGACGAACGGCTTGTTTCATGATGGCTTTATTGACGGCAATATTCAGCAGTCTGCTTCGGTGGAGAATTTGTATGGCTATAAGAAAATTTACTCGATAAATGGTGTCCTGTGCTGCAAGGATAAGGCAACGAGTCATTATCTGCAGTTGTTTTCTCTTCATTTTCAAGGATACACGAAGCACCATATGAAGTTTTTCACGGCTCCTTATCTCCCACAAGCAGGTTCTTACATTTTCGATTATATTTCCAATCGATGGATTCAGTTTTTATAGGCTTCTATCATCCCTCGTGTTATTTGACCATTTTCATTGGATCATAGAGCATCGACTGCGACAAACGCATAAGATGGTGCATACAACACGATAAACGGATAGAGGTGGCCTGAGTGAAACTGATATTGCTATCGGGTGGTTCAGGGAAAAGGCTGTGGCCGCTCTCCAATGATGTCAGGTCCAAACAGTTCTTGAAGTTGATAGGCAATGCACATGCCCAACCAGAGGCGATGGTTCAACGAGTGTGGAGGCAGCTGACCTCCCGCAATTGGTCGGAGCCTGTTTATATTTCAACAGGCCGTTCACATGTTGACTTGCTTCAAAGCCAACTTGGAGAAGACGTTCCCTTGATCGTGGAGCCGGAAAAAAGAGATACCTTCCCTGCCATTGCTTTAGCGGTGACTTATTTGTACTCTGCTTTAACGATGGCCCCGGATGAAGTCATTGCCATCATGCCTGTAGATCCATTCGTTGAGGATCGCTTCATGGACAGGATCAAGGAGCTGGAGAATGTCATACTTAGATCAGGCGCGAATCTCGCATTAATTGGAGTAAAGCCTACGTATCCATCTACGAAATACGGTTACATTGTTCCACAGCTAGAATCACAATCGGATCAAGGTAAGAGGCCTCATGCCTATCAAAAAGTAAAAAGCTTCAAAGAAAAGCCGTCACTTGAGCAAGCGCAGGATTTAGTAGAAAAGAAGGCCCTATGGAATTGTGGGATTTTTGCTTTTCGATTGGGGTATCTGATTCGCGAATTAGAGCAAAAAGGATTGCCTACTGAATACAACCGCATGCTTGAGCAATATAGCCAAATGCCTGCCATCAGCTTTGACTATGAGATTGTAGAAAAGGCAGAGAAAGTAGTCGTTCTCCCGTATGACGGAAACTGGAAGGACTTAGGGACATGGAATACGCTAGCGGAAGAAATGAGAAGGAATGCAATCGGTAAGGTTTTGCTCGATGAGAGTTGCACGAATACACACGTTATCAACGAATTGGACATACCTATCGTGTCCATTGGTTTATCGGATATGATTGTGGCTGCCAGTCCTGATGGCATCCTCGTTTCTTCCAAGGAACAAAGTCATATGGTCAAAAATTTGGCTTTGGATTGGACAAAGCGCCCAATGTATGAAGAGCGGCGCTGGGGAAGGTATCAGGTTATGCATTTTCAGAAGAATGAAGACGACGTGGAAGTATTAACGAAAAGAATCCATGTATACGCCGGGAAAAATTTGAGCTATCAGTACCATCACCACCGTAGCGAAGTATGGATCATCGTAGAGGGCTGCGGCGAGTTCATCTTGGATGATCAGCTGAACCAGGTTGGACCAGGTGACGTATTGCAAATCCCGGTAGGAGCCAAGCATGCAATCAAAGCTACGACCGAGCTGGAATTCATCGAGGTACAGATGGGAAGTCAGTTGGTGGAAGAAGATATCGTTCGACTTGGAATGACGTGGTCAGCGATTCTGGAGCAGATTGGGAAGCACGGTGATCACGATGATTGATCCAGCGTTCTGGCGAGACAAAAAAGTGTTGATCACAGGTCATACGGGGTTCAAAGGGGCATGGCTGTGCCTATGGCTGCATCATTTAGGGGCGAAGGTAACAGGGTATGCGCTGTCGCCGCCGACAAATCCGAGTATTTTTGAGTGTGCCCAAATCAGCTCATTGGTTGATTCGATCATTGATGATGTCAGATCGAAGGAAAGCGTTCAAAAAGCGATCAACCAAGCAAACCCGGATATCATCATTCATATGGCCGCTCAGCCGCTGGTGCGTTTGTCGTATCAATATCCGGCGGAAACCTACGAAATCAATGTCATGGGTACGGTGAATGTACTCGAGGCGGCGAGAGTGGCTGTACAGAACGGAATGAAAATGAAAGCAATCATCAATGTTACGACGGATAAGGTTTACGAAAACCGGGAGTGGGTGTGGGGATACCGGGAGCAGGATGTGTTGGGCGGCTACGACCCGTACTCCAACAGCAAAGCATGTTCGGAGCAAGTGACTGCCTCCTATCGCAATGCTTTCTTTCACCCCGACCAGTATCACCAGCATGGGGTAGCAGTTGCTTCAGCGCGAGCAGGCAATGTAATCGGCGGCGGTGATTGGGCTCTTGATCGCTTGATACCGGATTGCCTGCGTGCCCTGATAAACGGAGAGAAAATCACCACCCGAAATCCCAAAGCCATTCGACCGTGGCAGCACGTCCTTGAGCCATTAACAGGGTATTTGATGCTCGCTGAAAAAATGTGGGGAAATGGCAAGAATTATGCCCAGAGCTGGAATTTCGGTCCGAATGAGGAAGATGCCAAATCGGTAGAGTGGATCGTCCAGCAATTGTGTGAGCGATGGGGAGCTGGTGCCAGTTTTGAAGCAGAGCGAACCGATCCACAATGGCACGAAGCTCAATATTTAAAGCTGGACTGTTCCAAAGCCAAAAGCGTAATAGGCTGGAAGCCCAAGTGGTCACTCGAGCAGACCTTGGACAGTATCATTTCTTGGCATAAGGCCTATCAGCAAAAGCAAGACGTAAGGGAGATCTGTTTGGCCCAAATCGCAGCGTATACAGATAGGGTCCAGTGAACACGAGAGGAAGGAGGGCAGCCAATGAAAGTCGTCATCCTAGCAGGAGGGTATGGCACACGTATTGGAGAAGAAACGCATCTTCGTCCGAAGCCGCTCATTGAGATCGGTGAATGGCCCATCATTTGTCATATCATGTCCATTTATTCCAAGTACGGTTTCCATGATTTCATCATCTGTCTCGGGTACAAAGGCTATATGATCAAGGAGTACTTCGCGCACTACTTCCTTCACCATTCTGATGTGACCTTTGATTTTCGTAACGACAATCAGGTCACTTTTCACAACCATAATGCTGCTCCGTGGCGAGTCACATTGATTGATACGGGGAAAGACACAGGGACAGGTGGAAGGGTGAAGCGAATACAGAAGTATGTGGGAGAAGAAACATTCATGCTGACGTACGGAGATGGCTTATCCGACATTGATATTGAACAGCTGGTAAAATTTCATCGCACGCATAAAAAACTCGCAACGATCACCACGACTCAACCGCCAGGCAGATTCGGAGCATTGGATATTGCCGATGGGGGCACCGTAACAGGATTCCAGGAGAAGCCAAAGGGGGACGGTGGGTGGATCAATGCTGGTTTTTTTGTCATGGAGCCGGGCGTATTTGACTATATTGCGGGTGATGAGACAGTATTGGAAAAAGAGCCGCTGGAGAGCTTGGCCAAGGCAAATCAACTGATGGCCTTCAAGCATACCGGGTTTTGGCATCCGATGGATACGCTCAGAGATAAAAACTACTTGGAAGAACTGTGGAAATCCGGAAAGGCAGCATGGGCAACCAGCCGAACATGAAGGAGGAAGCAGGAGTGGGTGAATTAAACGAGAACAGTGAAGAAGTTTTTTCTCCGATCGGATACGGGGACATAACGATCGATTGTGGGGCAAACCACGGGCTCATTTCTCAAAAAATGGCGGATAAAGGCGCCCTCGTCTTTGCGTTTGAACCGAATCCATACGTATTTGAGGAATTGAAAAAAAGGGTGGACTCCTATCCTAATGTTATATGTATAAACAAAGCGGTTTGGCATAAAAACGATAAGCTACGCTTGCATTTGCATGATCTTTACCATACGGATCCGGCAGGGTCTGCTTATGCCTCTTCTCTATTGACTAATCATCCAGTTACGAATCCCGATAAGTATGTAGAGGTAGAGGTAATTGATTTGACACAGTTTATCCAAATGCTCAATCGTCCGATCAAATTGATCAAAATGGATATTGAAGGAGCAGAATTTGAACTGTTGGAAAAAATCGTGGAGCAAAATTTACATCTGCAAGTAGAAAAAATCGTCGTAGAAAATCATGAATGGCTGATCGAAGACTTGAAAACGAAAGCCGATCACTTTCGGAGGGTCATGCAAGAAAAACAAATTCACAACATCGACTTGAACTGGGTATAAGAAGAGTGCCAAGCAGGTGAAGGGGAGCGATCCCAGATGAAGATACTAGTGACCGGCGCGACAGGCTTTCTCGGAAGCCAGCTCGTAAAAGCGCTGCGATTGGACGGACATACTGTCATCATTTTGAAAAGGAGCACTTCCGATTGCTCGCGTATCCAGGACATATTGCCTGATTTGATTACGTATGATACGGATCGCGGTCAATGGGAAGCTCCTTTTTTCGAGCAGGGGAGAATCGATGCGATCATCCATACGGCAACCTGTTATGGACGAAACAACGAGAGCAATGCCACGATGGTAGATGCCAATGTGACCTTTCCGCTGAAACTGCTGGATGCGGCTATGCGCTTCGACACCCCTGTTTTTCTGAATACGGATACGTTTTCCAGTGTGCCCGTCCGATTATCCAAACATCTACAACCATACAATTTGACGAAGCGCCAGTTTCGTGAATGGGGAAAATGCCTAGCAGATTCATCTTCCCTGCCATTCATCAACGTCAGGCTGGAGCATGTGTATGGTCCGTATGACAATACGAATAAATTTGTCTCTTTTGTCATCAAAAGCTGTCTCGAAAATAAGCCCGAACTAAGGCTTACAGAGGGAAAGCAAGCAAGGGACTTTATTTATGTGGATGATGTTGTTTCTGCCTTTCGTGTGTTGTTGGCGCATGCTACCCGTATACCCGCTGGATTTACGGAATACCAGGTAGGGACAGGTACGGCAACCTCGATCCGAGAGTTTGTAGAACTGGTTCACCAGATGACTCAATCAAGCACGGTTCTGAAGTTCGGATCGATTGCGTATACCGACATGGAAATCATGCATTCACAAGCAGATATTAAACCGCTGCAAGCTCTAGGGTGGAATCATCAAGTAAAGCTGGAGGATGGATTGAGAAAGGTAATGGCCACTTTCAAATAACAACGAAACAAAAAACATGGCGAGCCTGCAGCCATGTTTTTATCATGTGCGCTTAATCGAGGAAAGTCTTGTTCGTACAGAACAGATCAGCGTGGAAAGGTTTCATTTCGTCTAGTAAGTGGTTGTAGTTCTTCACTTTTACCACCGTATTGTCCCGTTTAAACATATACAGATGGGTAAACAATTTCTCCAGCAGTGTGTATAGCACGAGTGGATGTCTGCCGAAGTTTTCTTTGATGCTTTCTGGGTTGAATTCAATGATCACATCCGGGTCCCACTGCTTAAGCGTTCGCATGGCATTTTCCAAGACAACGACTTCCGAGCCTTCCACGTCAATTTTAATGAGGTCGATGCGCGAGATCATATTCTGCTCTACCCAGTCATCCAGCCTGACACATGATATGAATTGGGTGGATTTCTCCACGTCTTCTGGCTCATGCGGGATATAAGACCATCCGCCTCCACGCGGGTCGTCTTTAAAATGGATGTTCCCGTTCCGGTCTGCCATTCCGAGCTGAAGTGGCTCGACATTGGTGATATGATTCTCGGACAGGTTTCGCAGGAGATAAGGATAATTGACATCGGAGGGTTCGAATGCGTACACCTTGCCTTGGGGCGCAAGATAGCTCAGAGCGAGTGAGATCGGACCGATGTTCGCACCGATGTCTAGGCAAATATGGTCAGGTTGTACGATTTTTTTCAGAGGAAGGATAACGTAGTCTTCATAGTATCCTTTGTAATACTCCAAAAAGTACAGGACGCTTTGATCGGAGTCGTCCCCATAGACGGTAAAGGTTTGATTGTCAAACGGCAGGTGAAAGTCAACTTTCTTCATCGAATTCGTTGCTCCTTCAAGTGGATTGTAGATCATGATGATGTCATTTCCTACGACGAATAAGAGGTCGGGACGAAGAGAATGAACGAATTCTCGTAGTTCTTGGATAGTGGGATAATCGTTCAACAATGGATTGGGACCAATAAAGCAACGAGCATCATCAATCAAAATGACGTGATTTTGGACGGAATGCTGCAAAATGGCAGCAAGTTCCTGCAAGATGGGGGTGTCCAAGTCTCCTTTGGCTGCCTCAGATGAGCGGGGAATGTAATGGCCGTCCAGCCAAAACAGACAAGGTGTTGTGACAGAGTACATCAGGTTGGTCAATATTTCTCCACTGTCACCGTGGAGGATATGGATGTGGCTGTCGCCTGAAAATCTCTCTTTTGCCGCTATAAACAAGGCTTCATTCAGCTCGATGGAAACGAGCAAGTCGAAATGGTTTTTCATCGCTTGCAACATGTCGCCCTTAAACGTACCTGTCTCGATCAAGGTGCGTATGCCTGTCGTTTTTGCTATATGCTTGATCTTCGACTTTTTCAAATCGTTTGTCGGTGCTTCCAACAGCCAAAAATCCCAAGTCTCTTGTTCTGTTAATGGAAACGGGATTCGGCGCTCCTTCCTCCACGTCTCTCGAATTTGCTGCATGCGTGACATACAAAGATGACCTCCTTTCAAATGACATTATCGTGCGATGGAAGAAAAGACAGCCAGTGTTTCACGCGCGCATTTCTCCCACGAAAAATGCTTGGCTTGATGGATGCCCTTGGCAACCAAGTCTGCCCTTGCCTCAGGTGTCAAATAAAGATGGGCGAGCTTCACCGCGATATCATCAGAAATATTCGGGTCGAAGGTGAGAGCAGCGTCACCGACCACTTCAGGAATGCTCCCTGCATTGGAGCATACGATTGGAATGTTGGACTTCATGGCTTCCACCAGCGGAATGCCAAAGCCTTCGAAGAGGGAAGGGAAGCAAAGGAACTGGGCATTCCGATACAAGTAAGGCATTTCTTCCTGCGGTAAGTAATGGAGCCATTTGACTTGGTCCCACAGCTGGTTATTTGTGATGTAATTCATGACGTTTTGATGAGCCTCTTGAGCAAAACCGGTGAAAACCATGGGAATTCGTATATTGTGTTTATCCCGCAAAGTGACGAGTGCTTTGAATACATTCAGGTGATTTTTGTGATGCCATGTATTCGCGGGGAAAAAGCCGTATTTGCTGGGCAGCTTATACTTTTGTATGACCTGTTGGTTGAGCGCCTCATTATGCGGCAAGGAAAATTCCCGCGAGGCATCCAGGTGGATCGCATGTACTTTTTGCGGAGGAAGCCCGAATTTTTGGAGGATCGTTTGCTTGGAAAACTCCGAGAGAGTCAGCACGGCACTGCAACGCTCTGCAGACGATTTGTAGTTGTCTAGTCGCCAGCGTAAGGAATGTTCATCGAAAAACTCTGGGTAATACTCGTGTTGGATATCAGGAATGTTGATAACAGAAGGGATTGTGACATCGGATGGATTCAATACAAGCAGCGGACAAAACCACAAATTCAACTGTAGAGAGTTAATCCAGAAATGAAGCAACGCGTATGCATTACCATGGTCGGGGACCATGAATTTGCGCACATTTTTTTGCGCCTCAAAGGTATGGAAATTGTGAGAGGATAAAAAAAGAAACCACTGATGGCCGTCCCCAGCATTCATCGAGTAGGCCAGCAAGTTCCTGACATACTGTTCCATCCCGCCGATTTTGCCAGGAATCACTGACATCAGGTTTATTCCGACTCTCATGTAGGGATCCTCCCTTGCGCGTGAGGATGTGCCATGTACCAAGCAATCGTTTTCTCCAAGCCAGCAAGTAAGGAAGTTTGTGCCACGAAGCCGAACAATTCTTTTGCTTTGGTCACATCTAAAAGGCGACGCGGTTGTCCGTCTGGCTTGGTTTTATCCCATTCGATCTCCCCTTGGAAGCCGCTTAGCTGCTTGATCGTCTCCGCTAAGCTTTTGATGGAGATTTCATGACCAGAACCGATATTGACCGGTTCAGATTGATCATAGCTCATGGTTGCAGCAATAATTGCCTGTGCGGCATCTTCGACATAAATGAACTCGCGTGTGACGCTGCCTGTTCCCCAGAGAACGATCTTTTTCTCGTCATTGCGAATAGCGTCCACACATTTTCGAATGATGGCAGGGATGACGTGTGAGGTTTCCAAATCGAAGTTGTCGCCCGGACCGTACAAATTGACAGGAAGCAAATAAATGGAATTGAACCCGTATTGCTCGCGATAGGCTTGCGATTGCACCAGCATCATTTTCTTGGCTAAGCCATACGGAGCATTGGTTTCTTCAGGGTAACCATTCCATATATCTTCTTCCTGGAACGGGACGGGCGCATGCTTCGGATAGGAGCAAATGGTTCCGATGGCTACGAATTTTTCGACACCGAATAACCGGGATTGCTCTATAAGCTGGGTCCCCATGATCAAATTATCGTAAAAGTATTTTCCGGGATTTTTTTGATTCGCGCCGATTCCGCCGACGACGGCAGCCAAGTGAAGAATGATATCGGGATGGAAATCTTGCAACATCTTGTTTACATCATGTTCTTTGCGAAGATCGTATTCATGGCTTCTAGGGATGAAGATGTCCGTACAGTCCAGCTTGCGCAATTGATGAACGACGTGGCTTCCTAGAAATCCTGATCCACCAGTAACCACAATCCGTTTTTTCGCCAGATTCAATTCGTGTCAACCTGCCTTTCTCGTCCGCATTCATGTTCGAGGCGATGGGACTCTGCGATTTACCCAATTTTCGATATCGGCCTTGCCATTGGTAAACTCCTGATAAAATTGGTACTCCTCATAGGAGAGAGGGAGGACTTCTTCTAAGTGGTAGCTGATAGATCGTTTGACTTTAGGATTGTTGGGGTGGCTCTGAAGGATCTGCTGGCTGCAAAAAATACTCACTTCACATTGCTGGCCCTCTGAGGTAATGGGAATCACGACTTGAAAACGCGCCTGGGTAACTTGGAAATTGTGTACGAGTTTCCCATTCCTCATAACATGAAAATGCAGGAGAGGGGCGGTATTATGGTTGCTTCCTTTGATAAGCAAAGCGTGCATCGGTCCATGGCTGGCTTCGATGGTCATTCGCAGGTTTTGGGGAGCCCATGCGTCCGAGTAGCGGTTGGATGCAATGATTTGGGGAGAGGGTCCGAATGCATGATACGTTTTCAGCTTGTGGAGAAACCAAAATGCTCCTTGCTTATAATGCTTTTGCGTGTAGTGATAGAGCCATTCATTTGAGATGGTGCCATGATGCTTCACGCTTGTTTTCAAAATTTCAGAAAACCCTGGCTCCAATTCATAGACAAACGTTTTGCATGCGTCATATAAGCGTGAGTTAGCCAAGAATTCCGGTATCGTTCCAATCGGATAATGCTGGGAAATCCGGTTCCACAAATCGTAATCCATGCACCAGTCATGTTCTTCATTTACACCACCAACTGCTTCAAAGGCATGCTTGCGCAGGAAAGCAGCGGGTTGGCAGATGATGTTGAAATTAAACAATTTTTTTCTGTCAAACTCTACCCAAATGTACGGATACTTTACTTTGTCATTCTCATCAATGTGGAGCCCTTTTCCGTATACCACACCCCAATCAGGATGCTGCTGCAAGGCTGCCACAGCCTTTCGAATGGCACCGGGAAAATACGTGTCATCCGAATTGAGCCAACCGATAATCTCACCACGTGCCATTTGCAATCCTTTATTGATGGCATGGGATTGACCGCGATCTGGTTCGGAAACGTAGCGGAAGCGGTCTTGCAGATGGCTATACTGCTGCAAGATGCCCACTGTACCGTCCGTTGAGGCGCCATCAACCACGATAAGCTCAATATGGGGATAGTCTTGCGTCAGTACGCTATCAATTGTTCGTTTGATGAATTTTGCTTGGTTGTATGAAGGGGTGATAACACTCACGAGAGGAAGGGATTGCATGGACATAGAGGTTCCTCCTGATTTTTTCTAAACATCCACTCGACGTTTTCAAGAGCTGTTATGTTGGCGTAGCACAGAGCGCCAGTAATTCAATAAATCTTCCATCGTTTGCTGGAAGGAGATTTCGGGCTCCCACCCAGTCTTTTTTCGAAACAGCGAGGAATCGCCCAATACGATGTCTACATCGGAGGGTCTTAGTCGATCAGTGTCGACATGTATTTCCACCTGTACATCTGTCAGCGCCAGCAACGTCTTCAACATGTCCTCGATGGTATAGCGAGTACCAGCGGATATGTTGTATACATCGCCTGGTTCGCCTCGAGTAAGCGCCAACCAGTACGCCCTGACAATATCACGGACATCTGTGAAGTCTCGAATCGCACTGAGATTCCCGACGTTTACTTTTGGTTCTTGCAGGCCTAGTTCAATCTGGGCTATTTGTTTAGCAAAATTAGAGGTCACATAGCTTTCGCCTCTTCTCGGACCTGTATGGTGAAACGTACGGGTTCGGATGATCGCCAGACCATAACTGTGATGATATTGATACCCCAGATAATCCTGGGCAATTTTACTGACCGCGTATGGATTGAGAGGACGGAGGGGATTGCTCTCCTTAATGGGGATTTCCTCAGGATAGACCAAACCGTATTCCTCACTGGAGCAAGCGATTTGAATCTTGCACGGAACAGCATGGTTACGTACAGCATCGAACAAATTTAACTGTGGGACAATATTGTTCACCATCGTATCTGCAGGAGAAGACACCGAGGTGGGGACGAAGCTTTGAGCAGCCAAGTGAAAAATGAGATCAGGCTTTATTCTCTGGATGAGTTCATTTACAGATTGGGGATCTTTTAATTCACAGTTTTCCATATGCACTTGGTCCATCAGGTGCCCCAGCTGCTCTTTTTTGGTAAGGGACCGGAATGTGCCGTAAACATCTACATCTCCCCGCGACAGTAGATACTCAGCCAAGTGACTGCCGGCAAATCCTGTTACTCCGGTAATCAATGCCTTCATGAGTCGAATCCCCCCTGTCCATGATGCTCATAGCGAAGGATGAACAGCTTAACATATTATGAATATGGAAAAACGTGAAAAAATGGCACGGCGCACAGCTCGTTTCTAAAGGGAATTTTATTGGGATCAGGGCTCGGCTCGCACCCATTTGCAGGTCGGATAGTCGAAATACATGAAATCATCTGTGTTCGGTATATCCTGTGAGCGAAAGTAGGGGATATATGCTTTCGAATGTCCTTGAAAGTGTAGAGTATGAACCTTGATGTAATCCTCCTTCTCAATGAATTTACAATAAAGAACACCATCCTTTTGATAAATTTGCTTTTTATTATCCAGGCTGTGGATTTGCGCGGTGAAAGGAGGGAACGGACAGTTTAGATTATGATCAAAAAAACCAGCGGCAATCTGTCCGTACGTAGCGCTGCGACGAAGGGCGTGATTGTGGAAAAGAACAAACAGCACCATATCTGACACGGGCACATCTCCGTTTTCTTTTGCATAGGCAAGCAGGGTTTGATAGTGAAGATGCTCACGGAAAAATTTGATCATGTAATCGCATAATTGATCGAGCATGCTCAAATTGCAGGGCGTTGTCCATGTGTACTCAATCTCAAAATTGGAGAGATCAGCGGCGTTCAACTGGTTAATATCGGTGTAGAGCATCACGTCGGAGTCGAAATACCAACAGCGCTCGATACCTTGACTCCTCATAAAATCACGTAGGGCGAACCAGCGCAAAAAGCAGAACAAATTATAAGCGAAGCTGGTCAGGTGGGAGGAGTGCTTGTAATGAGTGGAGAAGGTTTGGGCACTTTGGTTGTACTTACTCAATAGGAAATGCTCAATGTTATTGCCACAAAGATGCTTGTTTTCAGGACTTCCAATCAAAATGACACGAGAAGAAGGGTTGCTGGTTTTGGCCTGTTGCATACAAATCCTGACATGCTCTTCATTATCTCTGTGGATAAACACGATGGGTAAACTCACGATACACATCTCCTCTGTCTTTCAAAATGCCTACTAGGCTCCTGCGAAAAAACTCTTTCCTAGTATATGTGCCGTGGATTACCACGAAACGGCAGCTGCCCCCCTACGACAGATTTGGGAACCTTATTCTTTTTTAGTCTGTGTTAAATCCGAGCTCTTTTAAAGCAGACTGTTTCAAGGCGGCAAGCTTTTCGTGCGCATCGAGCTGGGTGGTTCCTTTCACTCCGATATAAATTTTAATTTTGGGCTCCGTTCCTGATGGTCTGACACAAAACCAAGACTGATCGTGGAAAAAGTATTTGATCGTATCCGAGGCGGGCAAGGTGAGTGGTGTGGATGTACGTGTTTGACAATCTGTGCGGATTCCGCTGGCATAATCTTCGATGGCTATGATGGGGTGGGAGGCGATTAGGGAAGGTGGCTGATTGCGTAGGGAAGACATCGTGGCCGATATTTTTTGCATGCCATCTCCTCCTTTGCAGGTAAAAGAAATCAGCTCTTCCGCATAATGACCGTAACGGTTGAATAAGTCATTCAGTGTGTCATCGAGGCTTTTGTGCTGAGATTTGTAATACGCGCACATGTCAGCAAGCAACAAGGCAGGTTGTACGGCATCCTTATCCCGGACAAAATCGCCGATTAAGTATCCGTAGCTTTCTTCGTAACCAAATTGGAAGACATACGCTCCACTCGTTTTGTAGGCTTCGATTTTTTCGCCAATATATTTGAAGCCGGTCAAAGTGTCTTCTGTCGATACGCCGAAGTCTGCCGCGATGGCCCTGCCCATTTCAGACGTGACGATTGTTTTCAATACAATGCCGTTAGAGGGGAGCTCCCCCTTTTTTTGTTTGGAATCCAGCAAGTAATGAAGAAGCAAGGCACCCAACTGATTCCCTGTCAGGATGCTGTAGTCTCTTGCCTGATTTTTGACGAGCACACCGAGGCGATCTCCATCAGGGTCCGTCCCCATGATCACGTCGGCATCCACCTGTTTGGCGTATGAAATCGCTAATTGAAAGGCTTCAGGCTCTTCGGGATTAGGCGAGGCTACGGTCGAAAAGTTAGGATCGGGGACAGCTTGCTCTTCCACGACACTCACTTGTGTATACCCAAACAAGTCCAATCCGCGTGTGATCGAGTCATGCGTTGTACCGTGCAGGGGAGTAAAGACGATCTTCACTTGCTCTCGGATCGCAGGAGATAAGTCTGGATGGACGCGTAATTGCTTTACTTTTTCCAAATACGCATGCAAGAGAGAATCGTCAATGTAGTGGAGAAGTCCATTTTTGTACAGCTCTTGCTCATCTGCCGGAGTGATTTCGAGTTCATTTCCGGACGCAACGATCTGTTCCATCAGTCGTTCGGCTGTCGCGAGCGTAATTTGCCCCCCGTCTGCGCCATAAATTTTGTAGCCGTTATATTCTGGCGGATTGTGGCTTGCTGTAATGACAATGCCTGCACACGCAGAATAGTGGCGCACGGCAAAAGAAAGCAGAGGGGTAGGAGTCAGCTGTTTGAATATACATGTAGTAATCCCATACTGACCGAGAACTTTGGCGGTTTCCTTGGCAAACAACTGTGAGTGTTTCCGTGAATCATAGGCAATGACAACTTTTTTGACGGCCAGATCCGGGTATGTTTCGAGCAAATAAAGAGCCAGCCCTGCGCTTGCTTTGCGAATCGTGTATAAGTTGATGCGGTTTATTCCCGGCTCCATGACCCCGCGCATGCCTCCGGTTCCAAATGCAATCGGAGCAGAGAAGCAATCCGCAAGCTGCTTTTCATCAGCGTGCATGGCGGTTAACTGCTGACGAAGCTCTGGATCGAGGGATTCACACTCGTTCCAGCGTGTGTAGTGTGCGTGCCAGTTTGCATTCATGTAGAGTTCACTCCCGCGTGTAGAGTACGACATCATTTACTAGGGTATTAACAAAATGGTAAGTGAGTGAGTGGATGTGATTAAGACTGGAGGATGTGAGTCTAACATGAAGGTGGATTGGCTGATTGTCGGAGCTGGATTCACGGGTGCTACACTCGCAGAGCGGATTGCCAATGAGCTTGATCAGAAAGTGTTGGTGGTAGAGGAGCGCAATCATATCGGAGGAAATGCCTATGATTGCTATGACGAGCAGGGGGTACTGATTCACAAATACGGTTCGCACACCTTTCATACGAATTCCAAGCTGGTCTGGGACTATTTGTCGCGTTTTACGCAGTGGCGGCCGTATTTCCATGAGGTGCGTGCCTATGTCGATGGCATAAAAATACCATTGCCTTTCAATCTGAATGCATTGTCCGCTTTGTTTTCCCCACAATATGCGCAGAAACTGGAGAGCTTATTGATCCGTCAATATGGATTCGGAGCGAAGATTCCGATTCTGAAGCTCCGGGATAGTGCTCATGAAGAGCTTGGTTTTTTGGCTGAGTACATTTATCAAAAAGTCTTTCATCGGTATACGATCAAGCAATGGGATTTGAAGCCGGAGGAGCTAGATCAATCTGTTTCCGCAAGGGTTCCTGTGTATGTCAGCAGGGACAATCGGTATTTTCAGGACACGTATCAAGGAATTCCTTTGCATGGCTTTACGGCAATGTTTCATCGCATGCTTGATCATCCGAATATAAAGGTGCTCCTCAATACGGACTATCAAGAAATCGCGGATGAAATTAGGTATAAACGCATGATATACACAGGCCCGATCGATACCTTCTTTGGCTATAAGCATGGACGATTGCCTTATCGAAGCCTGCGCTTTCATTTTGAAACGCATCAAAAGGCTTGGTACCAAGAAGTGGGGACTGTCAATTATCCCAATGAGTATGATTTCACCAGAATCCTCGAACAAAAGCACCTCACAGGCCAAGTCGTTCCTCATACAACCATATCCTTCGTATATCCACAGCCGTATTCACCTGGCGAAAACGAGCCTTATTATCCAATTCCTCGCAAGGAAAACAGCCAACGGTACAGCCTCTATAAACAAGAAGCGGAGCAAATCCGCGATCAAGTACTTTTTGCCGGGAGACTCGCGGACTATCAATACTACAACATGGATCAAGCAGTGGCGCGGGCATTGACCTTGTTTAAGCAGATTGTCGCCGAATAGTTAAGAGTGCTTTTCTTTCGGAATGAGCTCGTTCACATAGATCCATCCCTCGGGTGTGTACACAAAAATAGGCTCGTACTCGTCTCCCCACAGTTTCAAGATTTTCGTAAGGATGTACTTTCTTGCTTTTGTCCATTGCGGCCAGTTTTTTGTGTGGGAATTGTTGCTCTCGTGAATCAAATAATGATAGAGGTTCGCATCGACCCAGTGAATATCACCTGTTCCGATCAATTTTAATAACATGTACTTGTCATGAGAAAACCTTCCCTGCATCGGATCATCACATTCAAATCCGCCTACATCACGAACCGCTTGTGTCCGATAAAAACGAGGCCAAACCATCGGAGCTTCCAGGTAAGAATACTTATCTTCATAGAACGGAGGCCGCATGATTTCGGACAGTTCTCGCGTGTCACCTACTTCCTTCCAAAAAACGGTGTTGGAGAACAGGAGGTTCGTGGTTTCGGGCTGGCGTTCCATTTCATCCAACAAAATTTCTAAGGTCTTTTCGTCGAACCAGTCATCCGAGTCAAGTGAGACGAAGTAGGGCGTGTCAATACGTTCCAGAGCAGCAGCCATTGTTTTACCGATCCCTGAATTTTCAGGGAGTAGCACGTAGTGAATGCGGGGATCATCGAGATACTTTTCTACGATGGCATGCGTTTGATCAGTAGAAGCGTCATCTACAATGAGGAGCTTCCATTCCTTGTGCGTTTGGTTCAACACACTTTCGATGGCTGTGGGAAGATACTTTTCCCGATTATAGGTTGGAATCACGACAGTAATGCGCGACATAGCGGTCGAAACACCTCTTTTGGTCATTTTCAAACGAGCATAGAAACACATGTAAGCGGGAAGAAAGAGGGTGCGTACCATTTTTGGAATCGGGAAATGCAAGCTGCTCGTCACGTGTAGCAATGTGAATGGAGGACTGTATGTTCTAGATGTAAAGGAAGAGAATTATCAGCTCACGAAATTGCTGACGAACAATTGCAGGGGAATTGCGAGATGGGGAGAGCACTTCGTGATGGCGACCTATGATGAAATCAATCTCGTAGACGCGAATGGTCGTATTCTTTTGCGCAGCCAGCGAACCCCATTGGATTACCACGGAGTGTTCGTCCACAACAAGAAAGCGTACATTGTGGAAACAAGGACGAACTCAATCGGGATATTCAATCCGTTGACATTAACCAGAGACGATGAAATCCGATTTTCCCAAGAGAAGCGGGATATCCATCACATAAACGATCTGTGGATTCATGGGAACAGGCTGTTTCTATCTATGTTTTCCTTGGAAACAGAGTGGAGATCAACAGAGGGGCCGTCTGGGGTCGTGCTGGAGTACTGCCTGGATAAAGGGCAAATCACTCATATCCATAATCAAAAACTGAGTAAGCCGCATACAGTTATTCTTGGCGAGGATGGATTGTACTACTGCAATTCCTTGGAATTCGAAGTGAAAAAAGACAAGGAGGCTATCTTCCGATGTAATGGTTTTACCAGAGGGATGGAGATATCCGGTGATGTGCTATTCATTGGTCAAAGTGTTACCAAGAAAATAACGGTTGCCCATGAAAAAGATGTACGACATCATCTGAATGTCTCATTAGATAGCGGAATCCATGTTTTTGATCGAGTCAACAAAGTAAGCATGATGATTCCAATCCCTGACTCCCAGCCTTATTGCTTGTTAATGGTAGATAAGAAAGAAGACAAGATTCGTTCCACGCATTCTTCGACGCCAAGCTGATGGGTGGGAATGATTAATTCGGGAGTGAGAGGTGGTTCGTACGGGGCGGATATCCCTGTAAAGTTATTGATCTGTCCTGCTTCTGCCTTTTGTTTGGTACAGCCCTTTGGGATCGTGCTGTCTGATACTTCCCCAGCCCGACGGATGTTCTCTTGCCGGTCGCGAGGTCCAAAACCCAGGTCTTTGTTGAGACCGCTGCGCAGTGCATCACCGTCCAGTATGCAGCTGCGAATTCTCAGCGAATCAAGAGACGCTTTCAGTGCGTCTGCCAGCGTAGATTTACCAGAGCCAGATAATCCGGTAAGCCAAATCACACCGCTTTTTTGTGGACTTGGCATCCAACGATCTGTCACCTGTCTACCTCCTCCTTGATCAATGACAACAGTTTGCTTTCATTAGTTTATTACGGACTTCTATTCTTGACCCTCACTCTGACAACTGAACGTATGAACATGGTCCGGCATAAGCTTAAGAGATGCTCAAGGGAACTTACCGGAATGAACATTACAGCACAGCCTGAAGAAGGGGAGTAGAAGCGGATGAAAACAGCTTTCCTTACAGGAATCACAGGTCAGGACGGCGCTTATCTGGCAAAATTTTTGCTTGAGAAGGGGTACCATGTGGTAGGACTAGTACCACGCCGGAGCACGGTGGACAGGTGGCGGCTGGAGTATTTGAACATCGCAGATCACGTAGAGTACAAGGACGGTGATCTACTGGATGTGTCGTCGTTGACGCGTGCACTGAAGGCATGTAAACCAGAGGAAGTGTATCATTTAGGTGCGCAGAGCTTTGTCGGTTCGTCGTGGGAACAGCCTATTTTGACCGCGCAAGTAACAGGAATGGGTGTCCTGCATGTTCTGGAGGCGATTCGGGAAACGGACCCAGCCATCAAAATGTATCAGGCTTCATCAAGTGAGCTGTACGGATTAATCCAGGAGCCACAGCAATCGGAGCAAACGCCTTTTTACCCAAGAAGCCCATATGCAGTCTCCAAGCTGTTTGGCTACTGGACGACCAAAAACTATCGGGAAAGCTTTCAGATGTTTAGCACCAACGGCATTTTATTCAATCATGAATCACCTTTACGTGGGCTGGAATTCGTTACGAGGAAAGTGACGCATGCTGTCGCAAGAATTGCTGCGAACAAGCAAAAGGAACTGCGGCTGGGGAATATTCAGGCGAAGCGGGATTGGGGCTTTGCGGGCGATTTCGTAGAAGCGATGTGGCTGATGCTCCAGCAGGATAAGCCGGATGACTATGTCATTGCGACAGGAAAAACTTCGACGGTGGAAGAGATGTGCAAAATCGCCTTCGATTATGTTGGGTTGAACTACCTAGATTACGTCGTGATCGACCCGGAATTGTATCGGCCAGCAGAAGTGGACATTTTGTTGGGCAATCCGGAAAAAGCGAAAAGAGAGCTCGGCTGGACACCGAAAACAAAGCTGGAAAAGCTAATTCATATGATGGTCGAAGCGGATATGCAGCGGGTGGCAAAAGCATAGCGGCATCAAAAGGTCTATGACCGAGTGACGAGGCGTCCTGCCTACGGGACGTCTTTCTTTTTTGTTGCACATATAAAACTTTCTGCTAAAACGCGGTGGCTCATAGACTTATGGCAGTGATCTGACAAAACTCCTTTATGAAATGAAAATGGAAATGATCACCCTGTTACTTTTTAAGGTGAACCTATTTCTTTCAACGAGTTAGCCTGTTCTTGTTCCATACTAGAGAAAGGGCTGATCTTTTTCGCTGGAAAATAGCCAAACTCCGCCTGTTGCGTTCTTTTTTCAGTTATTGGCACACTATTTGCTTATTTAGAAAAGTACAAACATTCAAACTTTCGCACTCAAAGGAGACTTGCTATGAACGTCGTTGCCAACGTATACCGGGGAGAACAGGTAGAGAGCTCACATCTCGGACATATCGCAGTCGTTGATTCGCAGGGGACATTGCTCTATTCGTACGGTGATCCCCATCGCCTTACATATGCACGCTCCAGTATGAAGCCGTTGCAGACAATTCCGGTAATCGAGACGGGGACGGCAGATCGGTATGGTCTTGAGCCGGCTGATCTTTCGCTCTGTTGCGCTTCTCATAGTGGAGAGCCACGCCATCGCACGCGGGCGCTCTCTATGCTTGCGCGAGCAGGTCAGCAAGAAACGGCATTGCAATGCGGGACACATGTGCCACGTCATGAGGAGAGCTACAAACAGCTGATTCGGGAGGGCAAGCCGCTTACGCCTATATTCTCGAATTGCTCCGGCAAGCACTCCGGTATGATTGCCACCGCGACACATATGGGGGAGGACGTGACTACCTATCATTTGCCTACGCATCCAGTGCAGCAGCGGATTCTCGAAGTAGTCGAGGACATAACAGGCTACCCCAAAGACAAAATCAACCTCGGAACAGATGGATGTGGAGTTCCTGTCCATCAGTTGCCGCTTGCCCATTACGCGTGGGCATTCGCCAAGCTGGCGAGACCTGAGGTGATCGAGAATCCCGAGCGACGAAAAGCCGTTCAGCGTATTACGGATGCCATGACCGCTCATCCCGAAATGGTCGGAGGCGAGCATCGATATTGCACAGACCTCATGTCAGCCTTTGGTGGTCGGATCGTAGGGAAGGCGGGCGCTGAGTCGGTGTATTGCCTGGGCGATAGAGAAACAGGATTGGGCATTGCCATCAAAATCGAGGATGGAGGACCACGGGCGATCAACCCGGTCGTCAATGAAGTGCTTCGTCAACTGGGAATCGGCCTAGACGGTCCTTTGGATGCGCTCGGGGAATATACCAACCCGCCCATTACAAACATGAGTGGTAACGTTGTTGGACGGATCGAGACTTCCTTCCGTCTCGCCAAGACAGATTTTTCTTTACGTGTATAAATGGCATTCCCAGCAGTGCCGTTTATTCATAAAGCAACAAAGGCTACTTGTTGTTTAAAAAAGAAAAGGGGGTCACATGCAATGAACATGCGAAAAGGATGGAAGCTGCTTAGTACCGCTGCACTTGTCACTGTCCTCGCCATTACAGGTTGTAGTCAGTCGACAACGCCGACACAGCCAGCAGGGGGAGGGACAGCAGGTCAAGCGTCCACAGATACAGGTGGACAAGCAAATGTTGCTGCAAAACTCAAGCTCAACCTGAAGACCGAGCCACCTTCTCTCGATCCGCCAAAGGGCTTTGACAGTACTTCCAACGAAGTGTTGAATGCCACAATGGAAGGCTTGGTCCGACTGGACAAGGATCACAAGCCGCAAGCAGCCATGGCCGAGAAATGGGCAGTGAGTGAGGATGGGAAAACGTATACCTTTACACTGCGCGATAGCAAATGGTCGAATGGTGAACCAGTGACAGCGCAGGATTTCGAGTTTGCGTTTAAGCGCATTGTCGATCCGAACAATGCATTCCCTTCTGCTTTCCTCGCCTATTACATCGATGGAGCAGAAGCGTTCAACAAAGGAACAGGAAATGCAGACAGCGTACTGGTAAAAGCCGTAGACGAGAAGACGTTTGAGGTAAAGCTGAAGGCTCCAACAGGTTACTTCCTCCACATCCTGACGCAGCCGACCTTCTTCCCGGTGAATAAAAAAGTCGTGGAGAGTAATCCAAAATGGGCGGAAGGCGCTGCAAGCATCGTGACGAATGGACCGTTCAAAATGGAAGATTGGGTTCATGATCAATCAGTGAAGCTGGTGAAAAACGACGGCTACTGGGACCGTGATTCGATCAAATATGCGGGAATCGAGTTTGTCATGGTCAACGACGAAAATACGCAATTCCAAATGTACAAAACAGGTCAGCTCGACATGATCCAGACCGTTCCCAATGATATGAAGAAACAGTTGATTGATTCTGGAGAAGCAAAGGTAGAGACGGAAGCGTCCATCTACTACTACCGGATGAACACTACAATGCCTCCATTCACTAACGCCAACATTCGGAAAGCATTTGCGCTGGCCATCGATCGCAAAACCTTGATCGACAATGTCGTGCAAGGGAAACAAACACCTGCTATGGCTCACGTGCCATTGGGCTTCCCTGAGCCAGACGGAGCGGATTTCCGCACAAAGGGCGGGGATTTCTTCAAGGATAACGATGTAGAGCAAGCAAAAGCACTGCTGAAAAAAGGGATGGAAGAAGAAGGCTGGACAACCCTCCCGCCTGTCACCATGACGTATAACACCAGTGATGCGCACAAGGCCATCGCGCAAGTTTTGCAGGAAATGTACAAGAAAAATCTCGGGGTAGATGTGAAGCTGGAAAACAAAGAGTGGAAAGTATTCCTGGCTGAACAACGTGCCCGCAGTCTTCAATTCTCCCGCTCGACGATCCCTGCCGACTACGGAGACCCGGTCAATTACCTTGAACTGTTCGTGACTGACCATCCTGGAAACCGTGTCAACTACAGCAACAAAGAGTATGACGCCCTGGTCGAGAAGATTCGCAACACTGCCGACGAAACAGAGCGCTTCAAGCTCATGCATGACGCGGAGAAAATTTTCATGGATGATATGCCACTCGTACCTATCTATTTCGGGACAAAAGTGTTTATGGAGCAACCAAACATAAAAGGCATCATTCGCCATCCAGTCGGCACGATTGATTACAAATGGGTAGAAATCGGCAATAAATAATAAGTAAAATAAGTGAAGACAAGAGCGAATATTCGAAACGTTCTTGTCTTCACTTTACATCTTGGAGCGGCTGATATGGACAAAAAATCGATCATATTTATTGCGAGAATGGATGAGTTTCTACAGTCCGTCGTTAGTCAGTATCATGAATTGGGAATCGGCGATGATATCCATGTCGAGGCGATGCGAGTCGACCAGCTTCCGCTACGCCCGATCACGCCTGGTGCCCTCGTCATTGTATCTACCAAAAGCATCGTCCCACTTGTACAACCGTATGTGCCGAAAGAATCCAGCATCATCATTGCCAAGCGAATGCTGCCGTACCATAATTTGCGCGGCATGCTGGAGATTCCGAAAGGCGTGAAAGTACTTCTCGTCAGTGACACCAAGGAGACTGCTGAAGAAAATGTGGAATTGCTGCGTGCCTCTGGGATGGATTTTGAACTGTATCCCTACTATCCAGGTTCTGACTATCCATCTGACATCGAGATTGCGGTAACGCCAGGAGAGGCAGAGCATGTCCCTCCGCATATTCGTAAAGTTGTCGATATCGGGTATCGGATCATCGATTTATCTACGTGGCTTGCCATCTACTCTCATTTTAAATACGGCAATTTTCAAAAGGTGACCGCACGAGCCATGCAATCGTTGGTCGATATCACCAAAGAGCTGAACAACGAGATTCAGCATGCGCATCTGTTGAGCAAATATTTGGAGGCCATCGTCAATCGGATCGAGGACGCAGTGATTGCTATGGATGAAAAAGAAAACATCCGTTTTGTCAATCAGAAAGCAATCGATACGTTACAGATGGAAGGGAATGAAGTCGTCGGTGAGCGGGCGTCCAATTGCTTGCCTGCGAATTTTTATCAGTTGATCCGGCAGTGTGAAGAGAACAAGGATGTTTTGGTAGATTGGGCGAACAAAACCTACTTTTTCCGCAAAATGCACATCGTCATGGAAGGAAGCTTTCTCGGGAGTCTGCTCTTGTTTCGCCAGGCCGCAGAAATTGAAAAGCTGGAGCATGATTATCGCATGCGCCTTTACAGCAAAGGATTGGTAGCCAAATACCAATTTGATGATTTCTATGGGGAGAGTGCGCCTGTACAAAAAGTTATTCAGATTGCTCGCAAAATCGCAAGAAGCAACTCCACTGTGCTGCTGCTGGGAGAAACAGGGACAGGGAAGGAATTGCTCGCCCAGGCTATCCACAATGCTTCGCCACGTCGAAGAGAGCCATTTGTTGGGGTCAACTTTGCTGCCATATCGGAATCTCTTTTGGAAAGCGAGCTGTTCGGCTATGAAGAAGGAGCTTTTACCGGAGCGCGTAAAGGTGGACATATCGGCTGGTTTGAATTAGCCCACAAAGGAACCATATTTCTTGATGAGATCGGAGATGCCAGCGCGGCTATTCAAAATCGATTGCTGCGTGTATTACAAGAACGCCAGATTATGCGTGTAGGCGGCAGCAAGATCATCCCGACAGATATTCGCGTCATCGCAGCAACGAATCAAGATTTGCAGCGGATGATTACGGAAGGTGCCTTCCGTGCTGATTTGTATTATCGCCTGAATATCTTGCCGATTCATTTGCCGCCGCTGCGGAACAGACGGGAGGATATCCCGTGGTTGGCCCATCAATTTATGAAGAAATACTCCTATGATTTGCGCCGCCCACCGTTTACGTTGACCAATGAAGCCATGCGGGCGCTCCATGAGTACGATTGGCCTGGAAATATTCGCGAGCTCGAAAATGTGATCGAGTATTTAGCACACGTCGTAGAGGATGAAGCGTATCCGTATCATTTGCCGTTTCTGCGGGAAATACCGGAAGCACCGTTGCCTGTAGATGGTCTAAACAACGAATGTGAAAGCATCGTCACTGAATATAAAAAACGAGGATTTCTGGATGAAATCATCGCTATTTTGCAGGAGCTGGGGCAAGGAAGCGGTGGACGCTATACGCTACTTGCGCAGTTGCAAGAAAGAGGTCACTCGGTTACGTTGCAACAGCTGCGCTATCGCCTGAAGCTTTTGCAGCAGGATGAGCTGATTCAAGTGGGAAAAGGAAGACAAGGGAGTCAGATTTCCTCGAAAGGTGAATCGTTTCTTGCCTATCTACATCGGATGAAAGCAGGGGAACGCATATGAGCGATTACTGGAGGCAGCTAGCGCTTCTGCAAAAAGAGCAGTACCTGGATGATTTGAAATCCTTTCTTTCCATTAACAGCATCGAAGACATGACGACGGCAAAAGAAGGAAAGCCATTTGGCGAAGGTGTTGCAGCGGCGCTTGAAGCAATGCTCGCACGCGGTGAGCTGGATGGCTTCCAGACCAAAAACCTGGATGGTTACGCAGGGACAATCGAGTTCGGTGACGGGGAAGAAGAGATCGGTGTGCTCGTTCATATCGACGTCGTCACTGTGGGAGAAGGTTGGACGACCCCACCATTTGAACCGAGCATTCGCGACGGTCGCATCTATGCGCGGGGAGCGATTGACGACAAAGGCCCAGCGATGGCTGCTTACTATGCGTTGAAGCTGGTCAAGGATTCAGGTTTGCTACTGACCAAACGTGTGCGAATGATCATCGGAACAGATGAAGAGAGCGGCTGGTTGTGCATGAAGCATTTTGCCCGGCATGATCGTATCCCGCTGATTGGCTTTTCACCAGATTCCTCCTTCCCGATGACACATGCAGAGAAGGGACAGATCAACCCGACATTGACGATTCCAGTGATGGAAGCAATCGAGCGAAATGGAGCATGGCAGTTAGCGTCATTTGTCTCCGGTGATCAAGGCAACAGTGTTCCTGAAAAAGCAGTCGCTCTTGTACGACTGGACTCTCAGGCACGGCAGGAGGTCGTCCTTTCTCGATTGGCGGAAGAGTGGGAAATATTTCTGAATGAAAACCACACAACTGGTCGTATGGAACTGGTAGGGCTGGGACAGTTGCAATTCACGCTCGCAGGAAAGCCAGCTCATGGGATGGCGCCATTCCAGGGCGTGAATGCGGGAACCGTGTTGGCTACTTTTTTGCGCTCGTACCCGTTTGGTGGCTCCTGTTTGTCCTTTCTTACGATGTTGGCTGATGTCCTGCATGAAGATTATTTTGCTCACCATCTACATATGGCTTGCGAGGATGAAGTGTCAGGCAAGCTGACGGTCAACGCGGGGATTTTGCGTTACGATTCCAGCGAAGGGGGGACAGTTCGGCTCAATATACGCTATCCGGCGACTGTCTCCTGTGAGGAGTACGTCGAGAAATTGAAGCAAAGGACGGTAGAGCTGGGCTGGACGATTTCTGCTTTGCGGACATCCAAGTCGCATTATGTACCCAAAGATCATCCTGTGATCCAAACCTTGTCGCAGGTGTACGAGGAGCACACGGGAGAACCAGCTACCCTTCTTTCCTCAGGAGGAGCTACCTATGCCAAAATCATGCCGTATGGTGTTGCTTTCGGGCCGCTCTTTCCAGGCAAGGAATCCATGGCCCATCTGACTGATGAATACGCCGAGATTGACGACCTGCTGCGTGCCATGGCGATATACGCGCATGCCATTTACGAGCTGGCTAAGTAAACGAGGAGGACTTCTATGTCAAACTATCTGGTAAAACGTATTTTGATGATGTTCGTCACCCTCTGGATTATCGTGACGCTGACGTTTGCCTTGATGCATGCCATTCCGGGGAATCCGTTTGCCTCCGAGTCGGATCAGCTGCCAGAGCAAATTCTCAATAATTTACGCGCCAAATACAACTTGGACGAGCCGTTACCTGTTCAATATGTTTTATATCTGAAAAATCTGTTAATGCTCGACTTGGGCCCATCCATCAAATCAGACTCTCGTGGAGTCAATGACATGATTTCCGACGGCTTTGCTGCATCTGCGTGGTTGGGTGTGCAAGCGATCGGGATCGCACTCCTTTTCGGAATATCATTGGGTATCATCGCAGCGCTCAATCGCAACAAATGGCTTGACTACGTTGCCATGGCGCTTGCCGTATTGGGGGTAGCGATCCCGAGCTTCATTATGGCACCGCTTTTGATCAATTTTTTCGCGATCAAGCTGCCGCTCTTTCCCGTTGCGACATGGGGTACCTGGATGCATACGATACTTCCGTCACTGGCGCTCGCCTTTGGTCCAGTTGCGGTCATTACCCGCTACATGCGTGCCAGCATGATTGAAGTCATGAACCAGAACTACATTCGAACAGCAGAGGCAAAGGGGATTCCCATTTTTATCATCGTCGTCAGACATGGAATTCGCAATGCGATACTGCCTGTGGTCACCTTTCTCGGACCTTTGATTGCCAGTTTGATAACGGGTACCTTTGTCGTGGAGAAAATCTTTGCAATTCCAGGCATTGGCAAGTATTTCGTAGACGGCATTTTCAACCGTGACTATCCGGTCATTTTGGGTACGACTATTTTTTACAGTGCGATTCTGATTTTTACCATTTTCCTGATTGATATCTCATACACCCTGATTGACCCGCGGATCAAGCTGACCAACAAGGAGAGATAAACTGTGGCGATGGAGCACAAAGTGGACCCGTTATTTCGCCCGATGGCGAAAAATACGCAGGCGAATGTCATTGCACGACCGAGTCTCAGCAATGGGCAGCAGGTCATTCGGAAGCTGCTGAAAAACAAGCTGGCTATGCTCGGCCTTTTCATTATTCTCGCTTTGGTTGGCATGGCGATCATTGGACCGAACCTCGTGCCGTATAGTTATTCAGATCAGAGCTTGCTGACCAAAAATCAGGAAATCTCCGCAGAGCATTGGTTCGGTACGGATGAGCTGGGACGAGACATGTTTGCCCGTACGTGGTATGGGGCGAGGATTTCTTTGACGATTGGCATTGTCGCGGCATTCATCGACCTGGTCATCGGAGTGACAGTCGGGGGAATTGCAGGCTATATGGCAGGACGAGGCAAACGAGGGGATCGCATCGATACGATCATTATGCGTATTATCGAGGTTTTGTATGGGTTGCCGTATTTGCTAGTCGTCATTTTGCTCATGGTCGTGATGGAGCCAGGAATGTTGACGATTATTATTGCTCTGTCTGCTACTGGTTGGGTCGGCATGGCGCGGTTGGTGCGCGGACAAATCCTGCAATTGAAAAATCAAGAGTTCATTCTGGCTGCCCAAGTACTGGGAGCAAAGTTTTCACGAATTTTGCTAAAGCATCTGATTCCCAACACATTTGGCGTCATTATCGTCAATTTGACCTTTACGATTCCATCCGCGATTTTTGCGGAATCTTTTCTTAGCTTTCTTGGACTTGGTGTACAAGCTCCCGTCGCCAGTTGGGGGACGATGACAAACGATGGCTTGGGCGTTATTTTGACGGGCGATTGGTGGCGACTGTTTTTCCCAGCATGGATGATCTCGCTGACGATGTTCGCCTTCAACGTATTCGGCGACGGTTTGCAGGATGCGCTTGATCCGCGTCTACGCGATTAGAGACGACAGGGGGAATGAGGATGAATCAGCATTTGCTGACAATCGATAACTTGCGGGTGAATTTCAAGACGTATGGTGGCGAGGTTCAAGCCGTACGGGGCGTTTCCTTTTACGTGGATAAGGGGGAGACGGTTGCCATCGTAGGAGAGAGTGGATGTGGCAAGAGTGTTACGGCTCAAGCGATTATGGGATTGATCCCCAATCCACCTGGAAAAATTGTCGGGGGAAAGGTTGTATTTGAAGGAGCCCAAATCAGTCACCTGCCCAAAAAAGAGCTGCTGGGTATTCGCGGAACGCAGATCGGCATGGTTTTTCAAGACCCGATGACAGCGCTCAATCCGACGATGAAGGTAGGGACACAAATCGTAGAGGGGTTCGTTCGCAGTCACCAAGTATCAAAAGAGGAAGCGCGAAAGAGAGCGATAGAGATGCTTTCACTCGTAGGAATTCCCGATCCGGAAAAGCGAATCGATCAGTACCCACACCAATTCAGCGGAGGGATGCGTCAGCGTGTGGTCATTGCGATTGCTCTTGCTTGCCAACCCAAGCTGGTGATTGCTGATGAGCCGACGACAGCACTGGATGTGACGATTCAGGCGCAAATTTTGGATTTGCTCAGGCGACTGCAAGAGGAACAGGAGTTATCGGTCGTGATTATTACGCATGATTTGGGGGTAGTGGCTGAGATCGCTCATCGTATGGTTGTCATGTATGCGGGGATGGTAGTTGAGACAGGCACGGTTGAGGACGTTTTTGCGAATCCTCGTCACCCGTATACATGGGGACTGATGCGCTCCCTCCCTCGTCTGGATGAGGGTGAAAAGCAACGGCTGATTCCCATCGAAGGCAGCCCTCCAGATTTGTTCAATCCGCCAGTCGGCTGTCCGTTTGCTGCCCGCTGTGATTTTGCGATGGAGATATGCGAACAGCAGATGCCCGTGACGAGCGAATTCGGGCGTGGACATCAGGCAGCTTGCTGGCTCCACGATCCACGGGCACCGCGAATAGAGGAGCTGGTGGCAGCAGGGAGGCAGGGAGTATGACAGAAGCTTTGCTTGATGTTCGCGATTTGAAGAAGTATTTTTCAGTTGGAACGGGATTTGATTTGAAAGCAGTCGATGGTGTTTCGTTTACGATCAACAAAGGGGAGACGTTTGGTCTGGTCGGCGAAAGTGGCTGCGGGAAGTCTACGCTAGGCCGGACGATTATTCGTCTGTATGAACATACAGATGGCGAAGTGTTGTACAAAGGGAAGAATGTCCATCAGCTTCGGGGAAAAGAAGCGGGGCAGTTCAATCGGGATGCCCAGATGATTTTCCAGGACCCACAAGCAAGTCTGAATCCGCGTATGACCGTAGAGGACATCATTGCAGAGGGCTTGGACATCCACCATTTGAATCGCGGGATGAGACGAGAGCGTGTGGCGGAACTACTCCATCTAGTTGGCTTGCATAAGGATCATGCGCAGCGTTTTCCGCATGAATTCAGTGGGGGACAGCGCCAACGGATCGGTATCGCGCGGGCGTTGGCAGTAGAACCGGAATTTATCATTGCCGATGAGCCGATCTCCGCACTCGACGTCTCGATTCAAGCGCAAGTCGTCAATTTATTGGAGGACTTGCAGCATGATCGCGGATTGACCTATTTGTTCATCGCGCATGATCTGTCCATGGTCAAACATATTTCCAACCGGATTGGCGTCATGTATCTCGGCAAAATGGTCGAGCTTGCATCGAGCTATGAGCTGTACGCTCGTCCGTTACACCCCTATACGCAGGCTTTGCTCTCTTCTGTACCAGTGCCGGACCCGACGGTGAAGCGAGAGCGTATTGTTTTGCAGGGAGATTTGCCGAGTCCAGCCAACAAGCCGAGTGGTTGCGGTTTTCGTACACGCTGCCCACTCGTACAACCTCGTTGTGCGGAAGAAGTGCCGAGGTGGCAGGAGGCGCAACCTGGGCATTGGGTGGCATGTCATTTGATAGAGTCGTAAGAGTAGAAGAAGGGCTGTTCCCGATCGGTGGGACAGCCCTTTCTTGTGCAATTATAGATAGTAGAAACAGGTAAGAACAATTGAGAAGACAATCAGTCCAGTGCCTGATGTGAGAAAAAGCGAGGTTCCGATTCGCACGAACGACTCCTTCTTTTCCTCGAAAGCAGGGTCGTTAGCTTGAACGATGTCACTGTCCATCATGCGCGGCTTGCGAAAAAACATCCCTTTCAACTGCTTGAATCCACGCAGAAAAATAGTGAAAAATCCAGAACGTGTAACGACGGCAATACTCCCAACGATCAATAGGAAAAGACCGATTAAAAAGCTCTGGTTAATCAATGGCACCAACGTACCGGCTTGAATGGTAATTCCTAAAATCACACTGCTGATCACGGAGAGAGCAAGTAGTAGAATGAGCCATTTTTTCAACGAAGAAGCACGTCCTTTTTATAATGTGGGTGCAATGCGCTCTGCTTCCCGCAAAAATGCTTGAACGGCAGGCGGGGCTTCACGAAGTGAGCGTACAGCCAAGCCGATTTGCCGAGAGAGAGGCGGTGTGATTTCTTTGACAGCGACATCGGGTAGTTGTGCTGGTAGAGTCAGTGACGGAACGACTGTCACTCCAACACCGCTTTCTACCATGGCCAGTATCGTTGTATTGTCGGCGATTTCATAGGAAACATTCGGCGTAAGCCCAGCCTTGGAAAACTCCGCGCCAATCAACAAGTGACAACCCGCCATGGGCATGAGAAACGATTCGCGGGCTAATTGCTCCAAGGTAAGAGAGCGCTCTTTTGCCAGAGGATGATTAGCTGGAACGACAGCATGCAGGGCGTCTGTCGTCAGCAGGATTCCTTCCAGCTCGTCATCGGGCCACACATGAAAACCGACATCGACAACCCCTGAGCGAACCCACTCTTTTATTTCTTGATAGCTTCCTTCATATAGCTTTGTTTGTATATGCGGATAGTGACTCTGCATCGCCTTTAGCAATTTTGGCAGAAGCTCGGCGGTTACGCTGGGAAAAGAAGCAATCCGGAGCGTTGCCTCCAAATGCTCGCTTGATTCGGCAGCCACCTGTTTGATTAGCGAGACGTTTTCCAATATGGTCCGGGCAGAGGCGACGATTTTTTCGCCAGCTACGGTCAACTTAACCCCGCTACGATTTCGGGTGAACAAGGAAATACCGAGCTCTTTCTCTAGTGCGCCGATGGTATGACTCACTCCCGACTGGCTCAATCCGATTTGTTCTCCAGCTCGTGTGAAATTGCCAGCGTTCGTGACAGCCACAAGGACTTCCATTTGAAACAAAGTCATGGATCTCCTCCTTTCATGAAGTTTTTATCATGGTTGGTATGCGAAAGCTTCATTTTACAGCGCGGTTGCATCACTTTAAGATGAAAAGCATGAGAAGCATTCGTTTAACAAAAGGAGAGAAACAACCATGAATCATGTGAGTGTATACCATGTGGACGCCTTTACGAGAGAGCCGTTTGCAGGAAATCCCGCAGGTGTCATCCCGGAAGCAGGTACTTTGACTTTACAACAAATGCAGAAAATTGCCAATGAGTTGAATCTTCCTGAGTCTGCCTTTTTGATGCCGTCCGACCATCCAGAAGCCGATTTTCGTATTCGTTACTTTTCTCCCTCGGTTGAGATTGATTTCTGCGGCCATGCGACAGTCAGTTCTGCTTGGCTATTGGCAACAGAGCGCGGATGGTTGGAAAAGGGTAGCCATATCGTGTTTGAGACCAACGTCGGCTTGATTCCTGTTCAATTGGTGATGGAGGATGGTCAGTTACAGCGAGTGGAAATGACCCAAATCAAGCCTTCTGTGAAGGAGATTGATTTAGACAGAGAAGAGGTAGCGAGGTTGGTTGGCATAACATCGGCTGATCTGGACGATCGCTATCCGATGAAGCTCGCTTCCACTGGCAATAGGCATCTACTCGTTCCAGTCCGCACCCGTCGGGCAATCGATGCAGCGCAGCCATTGTTTTCGTCGCTAGCAGAAATGAACAGGGAACACGGCATCACAACCACCCATTTGTTTACGTGGGATGCGCCTGAAGGCTATGACTTGTATACAAGGGATTTTGCGCCTGCGATCGGGATTGCGGAAGATCCCGTAACAGGTGCTGCAAACGGGGCACTGGCTGGCTATCTGGCATTGGAAGAGTTGCTGCCTGCTGGAAAAGTGACACAGCTTGTCGTAGGGCAAGGCCATGCGATTGGTCGAGCAGGAAAGCTGTATGTAACGGTTGATCGATCTGGAGAGGAGCCTGTTATTCGTGTAGCAGGTGAGGCGCATTTGACGATTGCGGGGCAGATGAGGTGATAAATAAGGAAAGATGGAAGGCGTTCTTGTCTAAGAACGTCTTTTTTTGTCTTTATTTCCTGTTGATCCAATATAAGGAATTCATTATAATTCGAATTGTGTGTTTAAGGAATATTTCAATAATTTTACCTGTACTTATTTTCTTTCGGTTTTGAACCGGTACGGGGAAGGGAGTCTTAGAGATGAACAGTAAATTCATCCGTTCCATTAGTATTTGCAACGTATTTATATTGCTCTCTTTACTGTTTTTGCAAACGATTCCTGAGCAGGTGCGTGCAACGGAAAAAAGCAAAACATACTTGATTGGTTTCAAGGACAGTAAACGAACGAAAAGGAGCGCTATCCAGGGAATGTCTGTGCAACAACTCAGTTCCAACATGATGGTCGCTACCTTAACTGAAAGTGAAAGGGAGGAATTATCTCAAGATCGAAATGTCGCGTACATAGAAGAAGATAGTGACATAGAGTTAGCAGAGATCGACCTGACAGAAAAACAGGAGATTCCATGGGGAGTCGAGCATGTAGGTGCACTTCAAGCGCATAGTAGAAATTACTTAGGTAAAAATATCAAAATAGGAATTTTAGATACCGGAATCTCTCGTCATGAGGATTTGAAAGTGAGTGGCGGCATTTCCTATGTAGAAGATGAAGCGGATTATGATGATGCCCATGGTCATGGTACCGCTGTGGCTGGGGTGATCTCTGGCAAAGACAATCATCTTGGAATAGTAGGAGTCGCGCCAGAAGCGGAAATCTATTCGATCAAAGTTCTTGATGAAAAAGGTCATGGCAAGTATTCAAGTATGATTCAGGGAATAGAATGGGCCATCCAGAATGACATGAATATCATCTCGATCAGTGCGGGTGGCTCCGTGGACAGTCGCGCGTTGCATGACCAAATAAAAAGGGCAAATGAGCATGGAATTCTGGTCATTGCAGCAGCAGGAAATCGGGGTCTCGGGGAGGATACTCAATTATTCCCGGCACATTATCCGGAAACCTTGTCGGTAGGTTCCGTTGATCGGGATAACCAGCGTGCTGATACCTCCAGTGTAGGAACGGGTTTGGACCTGATGGCTCCGGGCGTGGATATTTTAAGCACTTCCCTTCAAAAAGGATATGAATTGCGCTCGGGTACTTCTTTAGCTGCTCCTCATGTGGCTGGTGCCGCAGCAGTCATTTGGTCGAAGAAGGGAAAGGTAACCAACAATGAAGTGCGGGATATTTTGGTAGAGAGTGCAACACCTCTAGGGGAGCCGCGTTTTTATGGCAAAGGGCTGGTGAACCTGGAAAAAGCTTTGGATCTAGGAAATACAGAGTCTATCGGGATTCAGTCGATTGAATCTTCTCGTAGCGAACTGGCTATTTCCGTAGGGCAAAGCTATCCATTGAAGATCAAGGCAAAGATGACAGATGACACGACCAAAGACATTACCGAGGAAGCAAAATATGCCAGTAACGATGAAAAAATCGCAACAGTAAAGCCAACAGGACTGGTGACTGCGACTGGCATTGGTGAGACGCGATTGATCGTAAAGTTTGAAGACAAGACGATCGAAATCCCAGTAGTGGTTAGTGAAAATGTACCTTTGACCCCACGTGGCGGTCTTGATACTCCAGAAAATGGTGAATTGATTGTCGGTACGTATGAAATGAAAGGATGGTACCTAGATCCAGCAGGAGTGCCTCAAATCAGTATCATGGTTGATGGCATAAAGGTTGGAGAGGCAATCTATGGTGACCCAAGACCCGATATTGAGGCCAAGTATCCAGCGTATCAAAATGGAAACGCAGGTTTTCATTTTAACCTAGATACAAGAGAAATGAGCGTAGGATTGCATACGATTACGCTTGCCATTCAAAACAAGAATGGAGAGCAGACGGTTATCGAAGGAAATACGTTCTATATTGGCAACAAGCAGCCAGTAGAGGGCCTCCATGCTGATGTTTCCAAGCTAGAGCTAACGGCCGGGAATACGCATCAGCTCGTTGTCTCTACGATTCTCGAAGATAAAACGCTAAAAGATGTCACGATGCTGGCTGCATACACTTCTTCGGATGAAAATATCGTAACGGTATCTCCAGCTGGTTTCGTAAAAGGAACAGGAATGGGAACAGCGATTGTTACGATTCGCTATGAAGGACAGACCATCACAATTCCTGTCACGATCCAAGAAAAAATCGCGCTTATACCACGCTGGGAAGTAGAGAGTCCAATTGATCATTCCACAATGACGGGAGCCTCTCTCATTAAAGGCTGGTATTTAGATCTAGCAGGTGTATCAAAGATAGAGGTTCATATAGATGGGAAATTAGTCGGGGAAGCTCTTTACGGGCAACCGCGACCTGATATTGCGCAGGCGTATCCAGCTTATCAAAATGCTACTTCTGGTTTTCAGTATTTTTTGGATACGGCCCCAATAACGGAAGGGCAGCACACTATTACGGTGATGGCTGTGAATCAGGAAGGCAAAGAGCAAGTCCTGGCAGAGCGCTCCGTGTCCATCGAGCGTGCACAACCAGCCAAGAGTATAGCTGCAAATGTAAGCAAGGTCGAACTATCACAAGGGAATACACAGCAACTTATCATTTCGGCTGTTTTGCAAAATGACCAAATGAGAGATGTAACAAGAGAAGCGAAGTACACCCTTGAGGATCCTACGGTTGCCAGCATTTCCGAGCATGGAATCGTCACTGGTGTTCGGATCGGACAGACCACGGTGATTGTCGACTATCAGGGACAAGTGCTGACAATACCGATCTCGGTTAAAGCAGCTGCTGGAGTTTCCCAAGGGGGAATGGACAGTCCTGTCGACAATGCGACGATTAGCGGAGTCTACCCTGTAACAGGCTGGTTTATCGCTTCAAGCGGTGTCTCGAGCATTGAGGTGTTGGTGGATGGCGTTGTAATCGGGGAAGCCACGTATGGAGTTCCTCGTCCCGAAATCGAGATTACCGATATTTCTTTACCGGGTAGCAACGTTGGATTTCATTACAGCCTCGACACAGGCCTTTTCCAGAAAGGAAGGCATACCATTTCTGTTCGCGGAACAGCCAAGGATGGTAATCAAACGATGCTGGGGTCAAGAAACGTTCAGGTGGTCGAATTGCTACCGGCAATTGGATTGCACGTAGATATCGCCGAGCTGCAGCTTTCTCAAGGAAAGACACATCCACTCACTGTCAAAGCAGAGCTGGAGGATCAGAGCAAGCAGGATGTGACCAAGCTAGCCCTTTACACCATAGAAGATCCAACTGTTGCAAAGGTGAGTCCAGACGGAGTGGTTACGGCTCTGGCGCAAGGCAATACGAGCCTTACAATCAAATACGGAAATCAGAGTATCAAGATACCAGTCGTCATTACAATAGCAGAAGTGCTAAGCCCAATCGGCGAAATAGAAACGCCAGCAAATGACGCGATTATCAATGGTACGTATACGATAGCGGGCTGGTTTTTGCATCCTTCTACGCCTTCGCGTTATCAAGTCTTCCTTGATGGAAAAGAAGTCGGACAAGCCAATTTGGGTATAGCTCGTCCTGACATTGCCTTGCTGCATCCAGACTATAAGAATACGCATGCAGGATTCAGTTATACGGTGGATCTGTCCGAATTGCAAGCTGGCCCTCATACGGTATCTGTCGTGGTGACGGATAGCGAAGGAAAACAGTACCCGTTGCCAGAGAAAAGCTTCGTGGTTGGAGAAGTAGCTCCGGCGGATAGTTTGAAGCATACGGAATCGGGCATCAGCTTAGCAAAATCATCGATGCAGAAGCTACAGATTACCGCAACTTCAGCCGGTCAAAGTCCAAGAGATGTGACTACCCAAGCCGTATATTCGTACGAGAATTCCAATGTGATCCACGTGAGTCCACTGGGGATCGTCACAGGACTCGAAGTGGGAATGACCAAGATCGTAGTCAGCTATGGAGGTCAGACCCTAACCATTCCAGTGGTTGTGACGGAAACAGAATCTGGCCCACTGGTTGCAAAAGGACAGTTCGACATTCCGATAGACAAAGCAGAAATTGGAGGAACCACAACGATTCAGGGGTGGCTCCTTGATCCGGACGGTGTAGCCAAAATAGAAGTGTTGGTGGATGGGCAGCTACAAGGAACGGCAGTATATGGCGGGCCTCGCCCAGACATTTTTGCCCTGTATCCGCGCTATGAAAATGCAAATGCAGGATTTCAATATCTGCTCGATACAATGCGCTTCAATGAAGGCGAGCACAAAATAACCGTACGAGTAACCAACAAAAAGGGAGTAGAAAGCCTCGTTTTCGATAAAGAAGTAACAGTTGGCCCGGTAACAGGGCTTACTACCAATCTTTCCAAAATGGATCTTGAGAAAGAAAAGACCGCTTCTCTCACTGTTGTTGCGTCTTATCGCGACAAGAGTACGAAGGACGTAACGGGCGAAGTCACCTACGCGATTCAAGATCCAGCCATTGCAAAAATAGACGCAACTGGTGTGATAACGGGCCTAGCGTCAGGGAATACCGTTCTGTCCGTCACTTTTTCTGGCATCGTCCAGCAAGTGCCTGTTCATGTAAAAGGCGGCGCTTTGATAACGACAGGTGCGATTGATGCTCCAGGAGAGAATGAACAGATTAGTGGAAGCTATAACATAACAGGCTGGTTCATGACTCCTGGTGAAGTGGAAAAAATCGAAGTGCTGATGGATGGCGTTGCATTGGGTGAGGCGAAGTATGGACTGGAACGCCCGGATATTTTGCGAATGTACCCAGAGGCACCCCCTGTAAAACCCGGTTTTTCGTATCTGTTAGAAGTGAATGATGTCGACTTGGGTCAACATCAGCTGACTGTGCTAGTAACGGAAAAAGACGGGAAACAGACCAGTATGGAAAAGGCGATCACGATTGTGAAGCCGATTCATGACAAGTACACCTATTGGCTGCAATTTTCAGATCAGCAAGGCAAGGACAATTGGTCCTATCAAGAGGTGTCAGGGGATCGTCAAGCTGATTTGACGTGGAACAAGCAAACAGAAGAATGGAAGAGTAATCACGATACGGCCATCGGGAATACATGGATAAGAGTTGGCAGCTCAAACCCTGTCATCAAATGGGAAGCACCACGATCAGGAAAAATCCAGGTCAGCGGTTGGATTTCCAAAATTCAAGTCGATGAGGGCGATGGGGTAAACGTCCGATTGCTGAAAAACGATGATCAAATTTGGCCGGCTACTGGCTGGCAAGCCATCGAATTCAACGATGAAATTGGTGTGGAAATCCAAGAAGAACTTGAGGTAGAGCAAGGAGATGCGCTCTTGTTTCAAGTGGATCAAAAAGAAAATAGCATCGGCGATTTACTAAAATGGACACCTGAAATTACCTACATGAGTAATGCCGTTAAGGATAATGCGGCTCCTCAAATCTATTTGACCTCTCCCGCTGTGGGAGCAGCAGTCTCTACCGTCGATGGCAAAGATGTTGTTGCGATCTCAGGTTTTGCCATGGACCCGAATGTGGGGGATCAGGTAAACATTTGGTACCAGATGGATGATGAAGATCCACAAGAGTTGACGAGGTTTACGGCTTCGGAAAAGCACCAACCATTTTTGTTCAACTTGACCACCCATCACCTGAAACCGGATGTTTTGTATTCTCTCCGTGTCTGGGCAGTCGATCAAAAGTCCGGAAGATCACTCAGTGAAAAAGTAGACTTCACCTTGGACATGAGAGCGCAAGCCGAAAAGGAAGACATTGTGGTTGTCGCGAAGTGGAAATCTCCGAAAGATGGAACCGAAATTTCAAAAGGAGAAAAGGTTTCACTGACTTGGGAATATGCAAGCTACGGTGGGCACTCCAGTAAAATCGAATCGCAAGAATTGCTCATTTATATTAGCGAAGGTGGGCATGTCACCTCAACGATCCGCGAAAAATTGACAGGCACAGCACGTTCCTACGTGTTTGATACAAGTGTGATCGAGAAAAATGCCCGAGTGGAAGCACGAATTCGCTCGATTATGCCGAAGACGCCTGTTTATGTTTATGGTGGAACTGCGAAGTTGAATTTCAGTGTTCTGGCTGCCAATCAAGCTCCTGTCGTACAAAGTACGGAGTTTGTCACATTGGACAGAGGGCTTACAGGAGTCATCAACTATACGCTCAATGAAAATGATGTCACGGACAAAATCGTTGCGACAAAATTACGGGTAGGCTTCACGCCAGGTGGAAACGAGCTTGGTGAAAAGGAAGAGCTGATCCCGGAGGCTTCCCAAAACAGACAGGTTGTTAGCAGATATTCCTTCCCCCTTACCAAAGATATGCTGCACCAGACCATTTACTGGACAGTGCAGGCGCAGGATAACCGGGGAGCTTGGACACCAGCTGTTAACTATTCCGTCCGACTGGAAGAGGCACTTCCGAAAATCGTGATCTACACGCCGGTTGCCAAAAGAGTCATGGACCTTGATGACACCTTTACATTGGATGGAACATACACGAAGCTTACCTCCGGAGAAATGATTGCAGCAAAGGTCGACCTCTCTGATCCTGCCAAAAAATTCACGACAACAGGAACTGCCGGTCAGTGGGAGCTGAACTGGACGGGGCGTGAAATCGGATCAGGTACGTACGAAAGTATCCAAGTGACAGAGCCGACTGTAGTCTACTACTACGGAAGCTTAACAGTAGAAGACAAGCCGGATGCTCCAAGTATCGTGAACGCGGAGGCTGAAACGAATTCACTCAAAATCTATTGGAGCCCATCTGTAGGTGCCATTGACTACGGAGTCCAAGTCGATGGCGGCGGTATCAAAAAAGTGGGCGACGTCACTAACCATACGATCACGGGGCTTCAGCCTGCTCGTGTTTATACCATCAGACTTTGGGCGTATACTTCAGCCGGGATTAGCAGCTACAGCAGTTCGATTACGGTTGAAACGAAACCAGCAGAAGGCAATTTTAACGGAATGGTCGAGAATAGCCCAGTGCGAATGTATTTCCCTGCAAATGAGGCGAAATACATGAAAATCGTTGCAGGAATAAATGGAAGCTATTCATTCACGTTAAATAACGATGCGGGTTCACCTGCAAATGCAACGCTCTCCGTCTATAAAGCGGCCAGCTTGCAGCCACATGAGGAGATTGCGGCGGGAGCGAATGGAAGAGTCAACCCCGTATTTGTTGCAGGAAAAACCTATTATGTAAAGATTGTCGCAAAGGATTCCTTCTACGCTACGCTTCTGGCAAAGCCGGGAGGAGAGGCCTTTACCTTTAACCAACCAAAGGAAATTACGCTTCAGCCTGGTCAAACGGTAGAGATGGCCATGAATACGACCATTCCTGGCAAGTATCGCATGGTGACACAATTGAAAAATCAGACACATAAATATCCGGTTGTCACGGTACTGTCTAATGGAAATGCTGTAACACCAAAAGAGACGCCAACTCCTTCCGAAATCAATTATGAGCTGGGGATGGGCAGCTACACGATCAAATTGACCAATACCGAAAGTTATCCGGTGAGTGTTTCCTTTACTGTTTTTGCTCCCCTCCCTGGTGGAACTCTTTATGAGTACGTTTACGATCAAAACAATCGGATAAAGGCGATTAAAGAAAATGGCGTAGAATCCGTAACGTTCATTCATGATGATAATGGAAACATTTTAAAAAGTGTCAAGCATGCAGTGACGCTTCCACCAAAAGGAACCGTATTACATGTGGATATGGAAAAGGTGGAGGTACGAGCTGGCAGCACACGACCGATTAAGGTCACAGCAACATTGGAGGACGGCAGTACGCTGGATGTAACAGCACAAGGCATTTACTCGGTGGTAGATTCTAGGGTTGGATTTATCGTGAAAGGCGTTGTGCATGGGATGAACCCTGGAACAACAGAGGCTAGGGTGTTTTACGGCGGACAGTTTAAAACGATAACGATTACGGTTGTACCCTAATCCATGTTCATGCAGTCCCTCCTTCGCATCATGGGGGGACGAATATCTCTAACGGAGGCATTATGAAACATTTTTCCATAAAATCACTCATGATCGTTGTGCTTTGCCTTGCATTATGTACGACGATGCTGCCGCTTGGAACGACGTTCGCAAATGAATCCTCCCCCGTGTCCATCTCTCATGTAACCTCAGGTGAGAAAGCAGCAACTCCTGACACGGCAATCGAAGAGATTCAACAATCCATGGGCGAGCCAATCACCAATGACAAAGGAGAAGCAAAAAATCCGACCGAGTACACGGAAGCGGATATTTCTTCTCTTACATGGACGCAGCTAGAGACTGGCACTGTTATTGAAATTCATCGCAGTTTTGACAGAGCATTGTTAAAATTCGCAGCTTATTTCTATTCCGAGCTGCTGCAATTACTAACAGCAGAAGAACAAGAGGAAATCAAACGCCTTTCCTCTGAGCAGATCATCTCCCAATTCGAGAATCTCAGTCAGGAAAGCAAAGATCTTTTACAGCGGTTAACCCCTCTCGTTCTATCTAAAATCAATGAAATCAAGCAACTGGACGAGCAGATGGAGGTCCAATCCACTACGCCTCCTCCGGTAAAATACACCGAAAAGGATCAGGAGTTTCGATTTGCTCGATCAAAAACAGAGCAATCCGTCGATGATCTATACCGTGCTGCGAACCTGGTCGAGCAAGATCTCTACTTGCCAGGAAAGCATGGACTGGATCTGGACATAAAGCGCAGATACCACTCCCTGAGCAGTAAAATCAGTGCGCCAAACTGGGATGAGGACTTTTCCAAGAATGAAGCACTGAAGGCCAATGAGAAATTTGCAACCGGCTGGGATTTTAATATGCCGAGATTGGATATCGTCACACGGGAGCAGGCCGTAACGGTAAGGGACGACCCCAATAATCCAAGTCAACAAATTTACTCTACCAAAGTAGATAAGGATCCATCGAGTAATCGGTATTACATTACTTTAGAGGACGGCACATCTTTAGAATACCGGTTCAACAAGTTTGTGAATTATCCGTATCAAGACATCTTCTTCACGATTGACGAAGTGAATCGGAAGTACACGCTGCATTACCGTAATTTGAAGTACGAGTTTGATGTCACGTTGGGAACGGTCGTCAAATCCAATATTTATGGGGACACGATCAAGTACAACCTGAATAGCGACGGAGAGCCGGTCAGCATTGAAGACAGTGTCGGCCGTTATGTGGTGCTGAAACGAAAGCAAAACGACACCACGCAGGATTTGATTGTCTATAAAGACAAGACCGAGACTACTGTGCTCAAGCACATTCGCTACCATTTTGAACGAAAGTTCGCATTGAGCGGTTACCATCAGCTTGTTCGCGTAGAAGTCCTGCCGACAGCAGGAAGCGGAAGCAGCGCATATACAGTCGCGCGGTATGCCTATCATGATCCAAAAACGAAGGGCATTGCTTATTTCAATTTAAACAAAAACTATACGCTGGAAAAGCTGCCTACAGATCAAACCCTACAGGATTCAGCGAAGTTTTGGGAGTCCGATGTAGCCAAGCGCGCGGAAATCGATTACTTGCTCATGCAAGAAGCGTTTTATCCTTTGCAAGGCTTGAAAATCAATTACGATTACCGTCCCTATCAATTAGGTCAGAATACCTTCAATGACGGACTCGTACGGATTTTTCAAGACAAGTATGCCTTGAGCTATGTATCCTACCATCCTGTCAATAAAGTATCGTACAGCTATACGCAGAAAACACCGAGCGGTACGAATACGTATAAGCTGGAAAAAAGCTATACAGATAACGGCAATTTCCGTGAGATATGGAAGGTGCCAAAAGAACAGCTGCCCAGACTGAAGAATTTTGCGGATCGACATGGGGATACCATTCATGTCACCGAATCAGAGGCATCCCGTTACACGAAAAATAAACGGTACAAGGTCAATCAAGACGGAAATCCTTTGCTGAGAAGTGAGAAGACAACAGGTATTAGTAAAGGCGGAACGAATGTATCTGGCGCGAAGTATCGGGTCGAGTATAATCCAACTACCTACACGAGCTACGCCTACACCGGTCGAAATACGAATCCGACGTATCAGTACGTTTTCCTCGAACCGACATCGGCTGTTAGCGATCTGGATGTATACAATCACTATTTGAAAGACCCGAATGTTTCCAATCGCGCACAGTATGCTGCCAAGATCAACAATTACGCACAAGAGACGTACCTGGAATACAACCATTATGGACAACTGATCAAGCAGATTGCGCCAGACGGGATTATGAGCACATGGACATATGATGAGGTGGCGCTGAATCCATGGGGGTTCCGGACCTTCTCCGTTTTGAAGGCAGCCAGAACGCAGTCAACAGCAGCTTCTGGTGATCCTTACTATTCGAATACCACCTTTGAGTACAACGATCAATATTTGCTCCGAAAGGAAACGGAGATCAACTCGTTCCCTGCCAATTTAATCAATACTCCCAAGAGTCAATCGGTTGAACGAACCTACGAGTACACAAACAAACAGCTTTATTCGATAACGGAGAACTTTGGCGCAGGAAAGACACGGACGCAGACCTTTACCGCTTATGATCAATACGGAGTTCAGCCCACGCAGATTGCACTCGCTGGAGTGGAGTTGGAAAGCGGAAAATCGGATGTGCTGAATTTTTCCTACGACATCGATGACAAAGGTCAAATCAAAAGCCAGACCTATCCGAATGGAAGTAAGGCTACGTATGAATACGATGAATTAGGAAGACCTCTATCGGAGACTTTTCACAATCAAGGTGCAAAACGAACCATTACGTATGTCTATCGGGACGGTGAAGGTTCTGGGGCGACGACAGATGGACCGGGAATCGTTGAGAAAATTGCACCGGATTCATCGAGACTCATCACCTACTACACGCCATATGGAGATACCGCCTATCAAGAGCAGGTAGGCACAACAGGTGCGAAACGTCCTTTGATAGAAAACGAGTTCACGCCGGATGGATTGGAGATCAGCCGCACGGTTCCTTACGGGAAGCAGGGGGAAAGCACCTCGTATCTATATGACTGGGACGGATTTCTGTACCAAGCTACGAATTCCCTGGGAACCATTAAAAACCATCGAAACAATGCCTACTCAGATGGATCGAAATATTTGCCGCGTTTGACGGAACAAACGCTCTCTCCAAATGGTTTCATCGTAACCACTTACCGCGACTTGTATGGAAAAGTGGAGAGCACAGAGGAGACGACCCAAAGCGGCAGTCACCATCGAGTGACAACCTATCAGACGGATCGATTTGGGAAAGTAACCAACAAGGAAATCTCTGACGGCAAGACTTCCCAAGTGTGGAGTATGCGCTTCGATCATAACGACAATCTAGTATATTTGCAGGACCCAGAAAATAACGTAAACGTATATGGCTACGATACGCTAGGCAATCTCACTAGTGTTTTGGAAAATGGGACGACTACGGCAGAGTATACCTACAACAGTTTGGCATGGAAGCTCTCGGAGAAGAATCCGGAAACAAGAGCAGAGACGTACACCTACGATAAAAGCGGCCTTGTGAAAAGTTACAAGGATAAAAACGGAGTCATGTTCAACTATGACTATTCGCCTTTCCATGAACTGACGAAAGTTTCTTCCGGTACTGCCTTCTATGAAGAGCGCGTGTATGATCCACAATCTGGTCTGCTTTTGAGCGAAAATAATAACGCCGGAAACGCCATCAGCTATGGCTACGATGGATTCCATCGGAAGAATCGCCAGACGATGATGGGCAAAGACTACCAACTGCTCTATTCAGACAGCGATGATACGGTGGATACTCTTGTTTACCCAGCAAGAGGTGCAGTATCTGGTTCAGCCCCATCGATGAGAGTCGAATACACCTATGACAACGCGAACAGATTGAACGCGGTGGCGATTCCAGGAGTGGGAACGACCACGTACACGTACGATATCAGCAATACAGGGGAAACCAATGCTATATCGTATCCGGGACAACCGACAGCCATGCAGCAATCGGTCAGCTCGTTTGGTGAAAAAACAGCCTTGAATCACGCAGACGGCTGGAATGAGACAAATGGCTACGATCTGTTTGGCAATATCACCAGTCAAAAGCGCGCTGGGACCAATTATGGGTTGTTTGTGTACGACAAGCTTTCCCGGATTAAGGAAGAATCGGTCGAAGGAAACGTCAAGCAATACGCGTACGACAAACGCGGCAACCGCCAAGTGTATGCCAATGCTCCGGCAAATATCTTGGGCTCCTATGAAATGAAGCACGATTTGTTTAATCGTTTGCAGGAGTACAAGGACGAGAAAGGGACAACGACGTACACGTATTACCCAGGTGGACTGCGGGCGTCGAAGCAACAGACTGGCAGCGTGACCGACACGACCAACTACGTCTATCTGAATGGGCAAGTGATTGAAGAGCTGACGCAAGATGGTAGAGTGAAGGCACGGAATGTGTTTGGAAATCAGTTGATCTGGCGAAAAGACTATGCGTCGAATCTTGAAGGCAATTACTATTACAATAGCCACGGGGATGTTGTTAAGATCAAGGATTCGAACGGTAACGTCTTGAATACGTATGACTATGATATTTGGGGTAACTTGATCCCAGATAAGGTCAAGGAAACGATTTCTAACCCGTTTATGTATGCAGGGGAAATGTATGACAAGGAGAGCGGTTTTTACTACCTGCGTGCACGATACTACGATCCTAAGATAGGGAGGTTCATTTCGGAGGATACGTATAAGGGGCAAGTGGATAATCCGTTGAGCTTGAATAGGTATACGTATACACATAATAATCCGTTGCGGTTTGTTGATCCAAGTGGGCGGACGGTCAGTGAACCGTGGGGTAACGGTGGAATTCGGAAAGACTCTAACGGTGTTTTGAGGACGCACGACGGTAAAGGTAATGTCTATTGGGATTATTATAGGAATGCTTCTGTTGATGAAGTCCCAGAGGAAATTCGGTTAGAAATTAATGGAAACACACGAGAGCCAGAATGGTATGAAGATCCTTTTACTTACGTTACTGGTGTTGGTGGGGTAGTAAAAGCTACAGCTAGTAAAGCGGCAAAAGCAGGAGTTAAAACTGTTGAGACGAAGTTAGTGAAAAACCTTATTGGATGTAATTGCTTTACAGCAGGCACAAAGGTTCAAACAGACGAAGGGGAGAAAAATATCGAAGACATTGAAGTCGGAGATAGGGTTCTCTCGAAAAATGAAGAGACTGGTGAGCAGGCATACAAGGAAGTTACGCACCTGTATCGAAATGATAAGAAAATTATCTATGAACTTACAGTAGGAGACCAAGTCATTGAGACTACCGATAATCATCCGTTTTGGGTTGAAGGAAAAGGTTGGGTACTCGTGGCTGACTTGCAGGTTGGGGATAAGTTACAGCAGAGCAATGGAAATACCTTGAGGATTGACAGCATTAACATTGTTAAACATGATGAAAAAGTTAAGGTGTATAACTTTACTGTTGCAGACTTCCATACGTACTTTGTAAGTGACTTGGGCATTTGGGTTCATAATACTGGTTGTGATGTACTAAGTCCATTTGATTTGATAGGACGTCAAACTAGGGATGAAATGAGTAAAAATCAAATTAAAAAGTTGACTAAATCAATGCAACAAAATGGTTGGGACGGTCCTCCAATCAAAGCGTATGTAGTTGATGGAAAGACAATTATCGTTGATGGACATCATCGTGCGGCGGCGGCAAAACATGCAGGGCTTAAAAATGTGCCAGTCGAATATATTACAGAAGCAGAGTTAAAACATACATGGAAAGTAACGCCTGATGATTTGTTAAAACAGACTTACGAAGCAGGGGGCAGATAAAATGGGGTTAGAATCGTATAATTTTTTACTTTACCCCAAAAAGAACAAATCCAGCCTCACTGATGAAGGTTGGGAGACATTTGGTGAGGAGTCAGTTCTGTTCACTAATGTGAAAAATGTTCTAGACTCTATGTTAAATTTTCTTCCTTACACTCCAAAAGATATGTGGGCGACTGACGATGCAGAATGCTACTACTCATATAGTGATGAAACTAGCATTATTGAAGTTCAGATTGGCTTGGGAGTAATGGCGGAAGAAGTTGATGAAATTTCAGTAAGGTTTGCTGTATGTAATCCGGAGGGCACATTTGAAAAGGCTCTAGAGATATGTAACGAATTAGCAATTAAACTTGATATGAATGTTTTAGATATGAAATTGCAAGAGATACTGGATTTTGGAAATGAGCTTCAGTTGATGAGAAGCAAAAAGAAGTTTCAAGAAAAGAAAGAGAAGTTTTATTCTACATTCGACTTACCAATCGGTATAATAGCCAAGCCGATATATTGTGATGAGGTATTCGATGTGCTAAAAGGAAAACACTAACACTATATAACTCTGAGGGGAAAATCTCTCAGGGTTTTTCTTTCCCCTCCACAAGTGTAGAATGAACCAGACAGCGATAAAAAAAGTTTAGCTAATCCTAGTTCAAATGATGATGGAATTATTTCCAAAAGAAAATGAACAAGTAAGACACAGAGGTAACTTATACACATATAAGTTAAAAGCCGCCAATGCCGCCAATCATGTGAGAGTAAATGTGAGGATAGATGATAAAGGTAATTTACTAGTTGATTACATTACAAGTGGAAAGAAAGGAGTTAAAAAATGAAATTATTAGATATTGAGAAAAATTTTAATGAAGCATATCTTTTTGAAGATATAAAATTTAAGTCTGTCCAATTACTGGAGAAACTAATTTTAAATAGTGATTCAAATTATCTGAAGGAAGAAGAAGACAAATTACCAACTAACATGAAACTAAAAGATTTTATTATACGTTATAAGTGCACACAGCTATTTATTAATAACCACGATAGAATATATCCGTTTTTTAGAGTTTGCCTTGAATTACTTCATCCAGAAACAGAGATTCAATGGTATTACTATGATATTGAGTATACAATTGATGGTGAGTTTTCAGATGAATATTTTGGGATGTATAAATAAGTATTGTCATTGGAATTATGCCTTGGGGCCATGTCCCCAAGGTTTTTTTTCTCCACCAGTGTTGATTTAATCGGGCTGCACATACCGAAGAACTTGCCCTTAATCCCCGGATGATGGGCAAGGACTACCAGTTTTTCTACGCCAATTGTATGCCAATGCTTTGGCAAACAAGTTACGCTCCCAGGGTATTTATTGCTTACGATTAATCGATTGCCTTAGGTTTACTTTCGGTAAAAGATCGTACAATACGACCAACAAACTAAACGCTAAGCAATTCAAACAAAAAAGCTCTTTCCGAAGTGAATCATGAGTAGTAATGGTTAACCGTACAACAATAGAGCTGAAGAACTAGAGCAAGACTGTCTCGTTGGTAGAGGTATCTACTACAAGGGACAGTCTTGTTTTTGTAAGTAGGAAGAAAATACTAGGTAGAGCCAAACATATTTTAACTTGGAAATTACTTCTGATAATCATCAATATTGGCTGACTAGTAATTTGTTAGTCAAAACTTATAGGTAAGTTCCTATTGCTCCAATATAAGGAATTCACTATAATTCTAAATGCTGTTTAGGTAAAATTTACATTTTTTATCTGTACTTATTATTGGGAAGGAGATGAAAAGTAACTGGCGCACGTTGAATTATTTTTAAAAAGGGAATGATACCAAAGTTCATGACAATTATGACAAGGAGTTACAGGAATGAACCCTAGATTCATCCGCTCAATCAGTAGTTTCAATCTATTCCTACTGCTTGCTTTACTGTTTTTACAACTTGTCCCTGAGCATGCTATCGCAAGCGCTAATAGTAAGACGTATTTAATTGGTTTTAAAGAAAACAAGAAAGCAAAAGTAAGGGCTATTCAAAGATCATCGGTACAGCAACTTAGCACGAAAGTGATGGTTGCTCAATTAACAGAGAGTGAAATGGAGGTAATGTCTCAGGATGAGAATGTAGCCTATATTGAGGAAGATAGTGAAATAGAGTTAGCAGAAACAAACTTATCAGAAAAGCAGAAAATCCCGTGGGGAATTGAACACATAAAGGCAAATCAAGCTCACGAAAAAAATTACAAAGGCCAAAACATCAAAATTGGAATTATAGATACAGGTATATCCAATCATGAAGACCTCCAAGTAAAAGGAGGCATTTCCTATGTAGAAGGAAAATCAGATTTTGATGATGAGCACGGGCATGGAACTGCGGTGGCTGGCGTTATCGCTGGTAAAGATAATGATGTTGGGATCGTTGGTGTTGCGCCAGAAGCTGAAATCTATGCAATTAGAGTCCTTGATGAAAAAGGTCACGGTACTTATTCCAGCATGATTCAGGGGATAGAATGGGCGATACAGAATGACATGAACATCGTTTCCATTAGTGCTGGTGGTAGAATTGACAGTCAAGCTTTACACGACCAGATTAAAAGAGCGAATCAACAAGGGATACTGGTTATTGCATCAGCAGGAAATAAGGGAATGGGTGAGGATACCCAGTTATATCCTGCGAAATATCCAGAGGCATTGTCCATTGGTGCCATTAATCAGGACAATCAACGGGCTGATTTTTCAAGCGTTGGTAGTGGGTTAGACGTGATGGCTCCTGGGGTTGATATTCTAAGTACATCTCTCCATGGAGACTATGAGCAACGTTCAGGCACTTCTTTAGCAGCTCCTCACGTAGCCGGTGCAGCAGCTGTTATTTGGTCAAAAAAGGGTGGAGCCACGAATCGCGAAGTGCGTGATAGTTTAGTCGATCATGCAACACCTTTAGGGGAATCGCGGTTTTACGGAAAAGGGCTTGTAAACCTAGAGAAAGCGTTGGGACTAGGGGATGAAGACTCCGCTGAGATTATCTCATTGGAATCCAAGCCTAACGAATTGCGACTTTCCGAAGGTGAGAATTATCAACTGAAAATTACGGCGAACATGACAGATGGCAACACCAGAGATGTCAGTAAGGAAGTTATTTATAAGAGTAAGGATGAAAAAATTGCTACGGTTACACCTTCAGGTTTAGTCACCGGAAGTGGAATGGGAGACACACAACTGATCGCCACGTTGGGTGACAAAACGATTGAGATTCCGATAGTTGTGACGGAGCGAGCGCCCCTGATACCAAGAGGTGGGCTCGACACCCCTGAAAAGGGCGAGTTAATCAGTGGTACGTATACCATTAAGGGATGGCATCTCAATCCAGTGGGAGTATCGAAAATCAGTATCCTGATTGATGGTATGAATGTGGGAGAAGCATCTTATGGCGACCCGAGACCGGATATTGAAGCGAAATATCCAGCTTATCAGAATAGCAATGCTGGATTTCACTATCAACTGGACACTGGGAATTTAACCGCAGGCACTCATATGATTACTGTGGAAGTTCAAGAAACTAATGGTCAACAAACCATGATAGAAGGAACGACATTTTACATTGGTAACATGGAGCCTGTGAATGGTCTGCATGCCGATGTCACCAAGCTGGAATTAACGAATGAAGGCTCACATCAGTTGGTGGTATCTACGGTTTTAGAAGATAACACCCTGAAAGACGTTACAAGTCTTACTGAATATGCTTCATCAGATGAGAGCATCGCTACAGTAGATTCTACTGGGCTTGTAAAAGCAATGGGGGATGGAACGGCGATTGTTACCATTCGATATGAAGGTCAATCAATCATGATCCCCGTTACGATAAAAAAGGATGAGCCACTGATACCGCGTTGGGAGTTAGAGGCGCCAACAAATAATTCCATGATGGCAGGCGTCACACTCATCAAAGGTTGGTACCTAGATCCATCAGGTGTTTCCAAGATAGAGGTTCATGTGGATGGAACAGTAGTAGGGGAAGCTTCTTATGGGCATACCCGCCCTGATATTGAATCTTCTTATCCCCAATATCAGAATGCTAAAGCCGGATTTGAGTACCGTTTAGATACAACGCAGCTAATGGAAGGGCAGCATTCGATTAAGGTAACGGCTGTTACGAAAGAAGGCGCTGAGCAAGTTCTAGCAGAGCGAGCTGTTTTCATCGGTCGTGCAGAACCAGCAACAAGTATTGTGGCAAATATAAGCAAAGTAGATGTAATACAAGGGAATACACAGCAATTATCCATTTCTGCTGTTTTACTGAATCAACAAACGAAAGATGTGACGAGAGAGGCTCAATATACGGTTGAGAATCCTTCGGTCATTAGCATTTCAGATAAAGGTATCGTTACGGGAATTGAAATCGGTCAAGCAAATATCATCGTGAAATACCAGGACCAAACGCTTACGATACCTGTCTGGGTCAAAGCAGTAGCGGGTCTGGCTCGGGGAGGCATTGACAGTCCCGCAGACCACGCATTAATCAGCGGTGTTTACCCTGTCACAGGCTGGTTTATTGACTCCAATGGTGTTGAAAAGATTGAAGTACTGGTCGATGGAGCCGTAAGTGGTGAAGCAACCTATGGCATTTCTCGTCCGGAAATAGAAATCATGGATGCTTCTAAACCTGATGGAAACGTAGGGTTCCACTATAATCTCGATACAGGACAATTGCGGGAAGGCACACATACTCTTTCTGTTAGAGGAACAGGCAAGGGTGGAAATCAGGTAATGCTGGGGAACAGAACGATACAAGTCGTTACCTTGCTACCAGCAATAGGATTAAAGGCAAACGTTACAGAGTTAATCGTTCCTCAAGGAAAAACGCATCAGTTTACTGTCATGGCAGTACTAGAGGATCAGAGCAGTCATGATGTCACCAAGCTGGCCCTATACAACATAGAGAATTCTTCTGTCGCAAAGGTGAGCACAGATGGCTTGGTCGCGGCTCTAGCCCAAGGAAGTACGAGTCTTACTGTAAAATATGGGGATCAAAGTATCAGCATTCCTATTACCGTTACAGAAGCGGAAGCACTTAAAACTTTGGGAGAGATAGAAACGCCTGTAAATGGTGCTACTGTCAATGGTACCTATACGATTTCAGGATGGTTTTTACATCCCTCTGCTATCTCTGACTATCTGGTTGTCATTGACGGGATCGAACATGGGAAAGCAAAATCGGGCATTGCTCGACCTGATATTGCACTGCTTCATCCGGAATATACAAATACGCAAGCAGGATACAGCTATACCGTTGATCTGAACGAACTGCAACTGGGTAATCATACCGTTTCTGTGATCGCAACCGATAGCGAAGGAAAGCAGTATCCATTACCAGAAAAGAAATTTGTTATTGGAAATATTGCTCCAGCGATCAGTCTGCAAAATGCAGAACTAGCTATTAGCGTAGCAAAAGACGCTATGCAGAAACTGCAGATTACGGCCAATTTTGAAGGACAACAACCAAAGGACATTACTGGTGAAGCTGTTTATACAGTAGAAGATCCGAATGTCGTTTATGTCAGTCCACTGGGAATCGTTACAGGTCTGAAGGTTGGAATGACAAAGATTCACGTGAATTACGGGAATCAGTCATTGGTGATTCCAGTTGTTGTCACAGAATCAGAATCAGGCTCGCTTGTTGCCAAAGGGCAAATCGATATCCCTAAAGAAAGCACAGTAATTGGTGGAACCACAACCATACAGGGATGGATTCTGAACCCAAGCGGTGTGTCCAAAATCGAGGTTTTGGTGGATGGACAATTACAGGGAACCGCCGTTTATGGCGGACCTCGTTCAGACATTTTATCCATGTACCCACACTACCAGAATGCAAATGCTGGCTTTCAATATCTACTGGATACGTCCTTGTTTGCGGAAGGGAATCACAAACTAACCATAAAAGTAACGGATAAAGCGGGCGCGGAGAGTCTCGTGCTGGAAAGTAACATCATCATTGGTCCCGTTACGGGAATCGTAGCTAATTATTCCGAAGTTACTTTAGAAAAAGACAAGAGCGTAGCATTCACGGTCGTTGCATCTTATCGAGATAAGAGTACAAAGGATGTAACAGGAGAAGTGACCTATACGATCGATAACCCAGCTATTGCCAAAGTAGATGCAACAGGAGTACTAACAGGTCTCACATCAGGGAGTACGGTTCTTACCGTGTCTTATGCTGGCATCGTGAAGCAATACCCTGTCACTGTAAAAGGCGACGTCTTGGTAACAGGGGGCGCCATTGACACCCCACAAGATAACGAACTGATCAGTAGGAATTACAACATGACGGGATGGTTCGTTTCTTCTGGTGAAGTGGAGAAAATCGAGGTATTGATGGATGGAGATAAGCTGGGCGAGGCGAAATATGGGCTTGAACGACCAGATATGAAGCGCAAATACCCAGACGCACCTCATCTAAAGCCAGGTTTCTCCTATCTGTTGGAAGTTGACCAGATGCAAGTAGGGGAACACCAATTACATGTGCTGGTTACAGAAAAAGACGGGAAGCAAACCACTATGGAGAAGACAATCACGATTGTGGAACCCATACATGACACGTATGCTTTTTGGCTACAATTTTCTAATCAGCAAGGACAGAACAACTGGTCCTATCAGGAAATAAGCGGAGATCGCTTCACGGAATTGGAATGGGACAAAGCTGCCGAGGAATGGAAGAGTAACCAAAACGAGACCGCGATCGGAAATACGTGGATAAAAGTCGGGAGCTCAGATCCAATCCTGAAATGGAAGGCGCCGCGTTCAGGACGAATTCACGTTAGCGGCTGGATTTCCAAAATCCAAGTGGAAGAGGGAGACGGAGTCAACGTCCGGCTATTGAAAAACGATGCTCAAATTTGGCCTTCCTCAGGCTGGCAATCGATTGACTTTAACGATGAGATTGGTGTGGAACTTCAGGAGGAGCTTTCGATTGAAGAAGGAGACGCATTGATTTTTCAGGTCAACCAGAAAGAAAACAATGTTGGGGATCTTCTCAAATGGACACCTGAAATCACCTACATAACCAACGAGGTGAACGATAATTCTGCTCCCCAAGTCTATTTGACCTCACCAATGGTAGGGAAGGCTGTCACTACTGTTAATTCAGAGGATGTCATCATCATATCAGGTATTGCGATGGATCCGAACATCGGAGACCAAGTTCATATTTGGTATCAGCTAGATGAAGAAGATCCTCATGAACTGACTCGTTTTACGGCGTCTGAGAGCGCGAATGAATTTTCGTACAACTTGCCCATCAGAAATTTGAAACCAGATCATCTCTACTCACTTCGTGTCTGGGCAGTCGATCAGAAATCCAGTAAATCTCTCGTCGAAAAAGTCGATATTAGCTTGGATATGAGAGCGCAAGCTGAAAAGGACCCGATAACCATTTCTGCCGATTGGAAATATCCGAGAGATCGACAAGAAATACCAAAAGGGCAGTCGATTACATTGGATTGGGACTACTACAACGGTAAAGGGTATCCAAGCTATATAGCCTCGCAAGAATTAATCATTTATATCAGCGAGGGTGGGCATGTCACTTCTGTAAAACGGGACAAATTAACAGGTACAGCCCGTTCATATGTATTTGATACCAGCTTTATACAAAAAAACGCACTCATTGATGTGCGCCTAAAAGCGGTAATGAAGAGCGATGCCCCGAAAATCCTTGAAGGCAGTACCGCTAAATTGGAGTTCTATCTATTAGCCACGAATCAAGCACCTGTAGTCGTAAATACAGAGCTTCTCATCATGGATAGTGGCCGAACGGGGTTAATTAATTATTCACTTAGAGATAATGATGTTTCAGACAAAATCGTATCAACAAAATTAAGAGTGGGACTGACTCCAGGCGGAAACGAGCTGGGTGAGAAAGAAGACCCGATTTCCGAATCGAACCAAAATGGGAATGCGTCCGGCAGATATTTTTTCCCCATCACAAAAGAAATGTTGTATCAAACCGTTTACTGGACGGTTCAAGCTCAGGATAATCGTGGTGCATGGACTACACCAACGAATTACTCATCCCGATTGGTAGATGCTCTCCCGAAGATCGTTATTTATACCCCCGGGGCAAAGAGGGTCATGGACATTGATGAAACCTTTACCTTGGAAGGGGTCTATACCCATCTTCAAGCAGGCGATGTCATATCTGGAAGGATGAATCGTCTTAAAAATCCGCAGGAATTTACTACTACTAGTAGCTCAGGTCAGTGGAGCCTTAGCTGGAGGGGCAGGGATCTTGGAGAAGGCACCTATCCGAACATCGAAGTATCCAATCGCGGCGGTTTTGTAGCGGTTTATCCTGGAAGCTTGACTATCGAGAAGAAACCAGATGCCCCTAACATTATTAAAGTAGAGGCAGATACGAATTCCCTTAAAGTATTTTGGAGTCCAGTCGCAGGGGCAACAGACTACGGCATTCAAGTAGATGGCAAAGGGATCAAGCGGGTAGGCAACGTATCCACTCATACCATCACGGGCCTACAACCGGCGACCGCTTATTCAATCATACTTTGGGCGTACAATTCATCCGGTACTAGCAGCTATAGCAGCAGCCCCTTCGTAGTCCAAACGAAACCAGCAGAAAGCAATTTTAATCTGTTGGTAGAGTATAACCCGGTACGGATGCATTTTCCTGCCGATCAGGCAAAATACTTTAAAATCACAGCGAAAACGAGCGGAGTTTATCAGTTCACGTTAAATAACGACTCGGGATTAGCGGCAGATGCAAATATATCCGTTTATAAAGGGGCGGGCTTGCTGGATCATGAGGAGGTCTCCTCAGGAAGTAATGGTAGAGTGAATCCAGTATTTGTTGCCGGAAAAACGTATTATGTGAAGATTGTAGGAAACAGTACGTTTTACGCTACGCTTCTGGCAAAGCCAGGAGGCGAAGCCTTTGTTTTTAATCAGCCAAACGATATCACGATTCCAGGTGGACAAACGGTAGAAATCGCCATGAATGCAATCATTCCTGGAAAGTATCGCATGGTTACGCAATTGAAAAATCCAAGTCAGAAGTATCCTGCTGTAACGGTCTATTCCAATGGAGTTCTAGTGTCACCAAGGGAGAAGCCAAGTGCAGCGGAGGTCATTTATGATTTGGCGGCAGGTGCCTATACGATTAAGCTGACCAATACAGAAAGTAATCCAGTCAATGTATTATTTACAGTTTTTGCTCCAGCGGCTGGGGGAACGGTTTACGAGTATGTATACGATCAAAACAATCGAATCAAGGCGATCAAAGAAAATGGAGTCGAAAGCGTCATTTTCTCTCATGACGAGAACGGAAATATTACAAAAAGCGTAAAGCAAAACGCATCTACACCACAGAAAGCCAAAGCCTTGAGTCTTGATCTGGAGAAGGTGGATGTATCACCCGGTAACTCCAAATCGATCAAGGTCATGGCAACATTGGACAACGGGAGTCAGGTAGATGTAAGCGCGCAGGCTGTATATGTCGTGGAGGATCCTTCGGTTGCTTATATCAACAAGGGGATTGTGTATGCGGTGAACGGCGGGACGACGCGGGCCAGGTTGTATTTCGGAGGGCAGTCGAAGACGTTTACCATTACCGTTGATGCACCTTCTGTTCATTTGACATCGATCAGTCTTACACCAGGGCAGTCCACAATAACAGAAGGCCAGATTCAACGCTTGTACGCATCCGCATATTACTCAGACGGTAACAGCAAGGATATCAGCAGCGTTGCCAGCTTTGACACTTCGAATTCATCTGTTGCGCAAGTGAGCAGCCAAGGTGTCGTAACGGGTATCAAAGCAGGAACAGCAACGATTACCGTTTCTTATGATGGTAAAAGCGCATCCAGCCAAGTAACTGTTCAAGGGGCTACCATCCAGGAAATAAAAGGAACCCCAGTGCAAGTGTCGTTGGTTGCAGGTGGTACTCAACAGCTTAGTGTAACGGCCACTTATTCAAACGGGGCCGAAGAAAATATTTCAAAGCAAGCCGTGTATTCAAGTAGTAATGCCAATGTTGCATCAGTAGATAGTGGTGGACTGATAACAGCACTTTCGCCAGGAGCTGCGCAAGTCACGGTAAGCTACGGTGGGCAAAGTACGATCATTCCTGTTACGGTTTCAGGAAATGCCATCTCTCTCGTGTCTTTGGCTGTTACGCCAGCGACAGTGAGCATTGGCAAAGGAGCCAATCAGCAGTTGGAAGTGAAGGCGACCTACAGTGATAACAGCCAAACGATTGTAACGAATCAGGCGACTTATCAGAGTTCGCAACCTGCTATTGCCAGTGTTGGAGCAAGTGGCTCCGTTACTGGGGTGGCAGTAGGATCATCCACTGTAACCATATCTTTTGGTGGAAAAGTAGTTACGGTTCCTGTTCAGGTTACAGAGACACAAGAGCCTGTGCAGAGCTTGTCCGTTACACCAGTCAGCCTGAACATGTTGGTTGGGAAGACACAGCAGCTGCAAGTAACAGCTACCTATAAGGATGGCAAAAACATGGATGTTTCGGGGCAAGCAGTCTACTTGCCAGGAGATGCCACAGTGGTAGCTGTTGATTCGAACAGAGTGGTTACGGCTGTTAAGGCAGGTAGTACGAACATCACCGTTTCCTTTGGGGGAGCGAGTGTGGTTGTGCCTGTTGTTGTTACAGCAGAAATTCCGGTTCAGAACATCAAGGTTGTACCGGAAGACATCACTCTTCAAGAGGGGACAACACAACAACTAAATGTGCTATTGAAGCTTGCGGATGGTACTGAAGTAGATGTAGCGGATAAATCATTGTTTACAATCGCAGATCCATCTATAGCATCCGTTTCTGCAAGTGGTCTCCTCACGGGAATAAAAGACGGAATCACCTCAGTAACCATTGACTATTTGGGAACCAAGGTAAACGTGAATGTAAAAATAAAACAAGTATTGAACGAAGAGAAGATAAAGCGCTTGTCCGCAGGTAGCGCACATACGTTGATGGTGAAAGAAGATGGAAGTGTATGGGCGTGGGGTCAAAATGAAAAAGGCCAGCTAGGAGATGGAACGGTACAAGATCGGACGACGCCAATAGAAAGTATGCTGGTGATTTCGGTTCAGCAACTGATAGCGAGGCCTGGTACGGTGTTGCTGCCGATGTCTCAAAGCAAGCCATTGCAAATCACGGCGACCTATGCAAACAACAGTACACAAGATGTCACGACGCAGTCGACGTATGAGAGCAGTAACCCAGCGGTTGCATCGGTGGATGCAGCAGGTGTGATTACAGCCGTATCGATAGGGACAACGAGCATCACAGTGAGCTACTATAACAAAACAATCACGGTCCCTGTGGAAGTCAAAGAAACAAAAGTGAAAGTCAATCGCTTGTCCGCAGGTAGCGCACATACGTTGATGGTTAAAGAAGATGGAAGTGTATGGGCGTGGGGTCAGAATGAAAAAGGCCAGCTAGGAGATGGAACGGTACAAGATCGGATGACGCCAATAGAAAGTATGCTGGTGATTTCGGTTCAGCAACTGACAGCGAGTCCTGGTACGGTGTTGCTGCCGATGTCTCAAAGCAAGCCATTGCAAATCACGGCGACCTATGCAAACAACAGTACACAAGATGTTACGACGCAGTCGACGTATGAGAGCAGTAATCCAGCGATTGCATCGGTGGATGCAGCAGGTGTGATTACAGCCGTATCGATAGGGACAACGAACATCACAGTGAGCCACTATAACAAAACAATCACGGTCCCTGTGGAAGTCAAGGGAACTAAAGTGAAAGTCAATCGCTTGTCCGCAGGTAGCGCACATACGTTGATGGTGAAAGAAAACGGAAGTGTATGGGCATGGGGTCAAAATGAAAGAGGACAGCTAGGAAATAATAGTCTACAAAATAGCACAGTTCCAGTATTAACGAATGACAATTAAATGGAGTGAGCTTAGGTGAAAAAAAATCTAATGAAGTCAAAATTAATAAGAAATATTTTACTGATAATGCTTGCAGTTCTTTTTCTATCAAAAGAAACGACTTTGGCCGCGGGTAATGTAGTGAGTAGTGCAGCGGGTTATGAGCACTCTCTCATCCTGAAGAGTGATGGTACAGTTTGGGCGTGGGGTGCAAATACTTACGGTCAATTGGGAGATGGTACAACTGTTGATAAAAATGTTCCTGTCCAAGTAAAAGGCATTACAAACATTTCGGGTATTGCTGCAGGAATGACCTATAGCTTGGCTTTAAAAGCTGATGGTACAGTATGGGGTTGGGGATATAATGGTTACGGTGAGTTGGGTAATAACGGAAACACAAATAGTGCCACACCAGTACAAGCAGTGGGCCTTACAGATGTTATAGAGATTGCTGCTGGAAACCATCATGGACTAGCCCTCAAGAAAGATGGTACGGTTTGGATATGGGGATATAATTATGGGGTTGTCGAATCAAAAATACCAATCAAAGTAGAAGGACTAACAGACGTAAGGGCCATTTCAGGTGGGGGAAAGCACAGTCTTGCTGTTAAAAAGGACGGCACAGTCTGGGCTTGGGGAGATAACACGTATGGTCAATTAGGCACTAACAATACAACAAGGGCTACTTCTCCGACTAAAACAGACGGACTTTCAAATATTGTCTCTGTTGCTGCAGGAGAAAAGCATAGCTTGGCTCTTGATTTTAATGGCAAAGTGTATGCGTGGGGCAGTGGGAGCATAGGACAAATTGGTGATGGCATTATTACGGACAGGCATGTTCCTGTGAATGTACCAGAATTAACAGACATTGACGAAATTGCAAGTGGGTCTAGTGCAACACATAGTTTAGCATTAAAGAGAGACGGAACAGTATACGCCTGGGGATATAATAATCGCGGTCAACTAGGAGAAGGAACAACTAAAAACTATACCAAACCTGTAAAAGTCAAAATTGCACCATAATCATTACGAGTAAATCCCCCTTCCAAGCAAGGGGGACAACATTTCTTTCGGAGGCAATATGAAACTCCTGTCGACAAAATCAACACTAATCTTTATATTATGCATTTCCCTATTTACGACGATCATACCACCAGTGAGTATCCTGGCAAATGAACCGTCAACCCGAGACTTATCAAATACTCAAAATATAGAATCATCAACTCCAAACGAGACGATAAATGAAATCCAGCAATCCATCTCAGAGCAAAATCTCAACCCTTTACCAGAAAATAGAGAAGCAAAAAATCCCGCATCATATAACGCAGAGGACATCGCTTCACTAACATGGACCCAGCTGGATGCAAACACAGCAATCGAAATACACCAAACATTCGACCGATCCTTACTAAAATACGCTGCCTATTTCTACCCAGATCTATTGCAGCTGCTTTCAACTGAAGAACAAGCAGAAGTCAAAACTTTTACTAGTGACCAGCTAATTTCTCAATTCGATAATCTCAGTCAGGAAAATAAGGCCCTCTTAAATCGCCTTACACCCCTTGTAGCATCGAAAGTAAATGAACTTAAGAGTCTGGAGGAAACGCTCGACATTCAAGCAGTGAATACAACTCCTCCAGACGTTCTCTACACAGAAAAAGATCAGGAGTTTCGCTTTACTCGTTCAAAAACAGAGCAATCCGTAGATGATGTATATCGCGCTGCGAACCTAGTGGAGCAAGATCTCTACTTGCCAGGAAAGCATGGACTGGATCTGGATATTAAGCGCAGATATCACTCCCTGAGTAGTAAAATCGGTGTACCAAGCTGGGACGATGATCTAGACAAGAATGAAGCCCTAATCAATGAGAAATTTGCACCCGGTTGGGATTTTAATATGCCAAGACTGGATGTCGTCACGCGGGAGCAGGTAGCTACGGTAAGGGACGACCCCTATAATTCTGGCCTGCAAATTTACTCTACCAACGTAGACAAGAGTCCAACGTCGAATCGTTATTACATCAGTTTAGAGGACGGGACATCCTTAGAATATCGGTTCAACAAGTTTGTGAATTATCCGTATAGAGACATCATGTTCATCACTGACAAAGTGAATGAGAAGTACACGTTGTATTACCGTAATCTGAGATATGAATTTGATGTGAGTCGAGGAACGGTCGTCAAATCCAATATTTACGGGGACACGATCAAGTACAACCTGAACAGCGACGGAGAGCCTGTCAGCATCGAAGACAGTGTCGGTCGTTATGTGGTGCTGAAACGAAAGCAAAACGATACCACGCAAGACTTGATTGTCTACAAAGATAAAACTGAGACTACTGTGCTCAAGCACATTCGCTACCACTTTGAACGAAAGTTCGCATTGAGAAGTTACCATCAGCTCGTTCGAGTAGAAGTCCTGCCGACAGCAGGGAGTGGAAGCAGTCCTTATACAGTAGCAAATTATTCCTATCATAATCCTACTACCAAGGGCATTGCTTATTTCAATTTGAACAAAGAATACACGCTGGAAAAGCTGCCTACAGATCAAGCCCTTCAAGATTCAGCAAAGTATTGGGAATCGGATACAAAGAAGCGTAAGGAAATCGATTACTTGCTCATGCAAGAAGTTTCCTATCCGTTGCAAGGATTAAAAATCAACTACGAATATCGTCCCTATCAACTAGGTCAAACGACGTTCAATGACGGTCTCGTACGGATTTTTCAAGACAAGTATGCACTAAGCTATGTAGCCTATCATCCTGTTAATAAAGTATCGTACAGCTATACGCAGAAAACGCCGAAAGGGACCAATACGTATAAGCTGGAAAAGAACTATGCTAATAACGACAACCTCCGCGAGATATGGAAGGTACCAAAGGAACAGCTGCCAAGATTGAAGAATTTTGCGGAACGCCATGGAGATACCATCCAAGTCACAGAATCTGAGGCATCCCGATACACGAAGAATTCAATCTACAAGGTCAATCAAGACGGAAATACGTTGCTGCGAAGCGAGAAGACAACAGGCGTGAGCAAAGGCGGAACGAATGTATCTGGCGCGAAGTATCGGGTCGAGTACAATCCAACTACGTACACAACCTATGCCTATTCCGGCCGGAACACAAAGCCGACGTATCAATACGTTTTCCTGGAACCGACATCGGCAGTGAGCGATCTGGATGTTTACAATTCCTACTTGAAAGACCCGAACCTTTCCAATCGCTCACGGTATGCAGCCAAGATCAACAATTATGCACAAGAGACGTATTTGGAATATAACGATTACGGACAGCTGAGTAAGCAGATTGCACCGGACGGGATTGTAAGTACATGGACATATGATGCAGAAGGTGTAAATCCATGGGGCTTCCGTACCTTCTCCGTACTAAAGGCAGCAAGAACGCAATCGACCTCCGCCTCGGGCGATCCGTATTATTCGAATACGACATTCGAGTACAACAATCAATATTTGCTTCGGAAGGAAACGGAGATCAACTCGTTCCCTGCCAATTTAATCAATAATCACAAGAGCCAATCGATCGAACGGACATATGAGTACACCAATAACCAGCTCTATTCGATTACGGAAAACTTTGGCGCAGGTAAGACCAGAACGCAGACCTTTACCGCTTATGATCAATATGGCATTCAGCCTACACAGATTGCACTCGCAGGTGTCGAGCTGGAAAGCGGTAAATCGGATGTATTGAATTTTTCCTACGAAATCGATGACAAAGGCCAAATCAAAAGCCAGACCTATCCAAATGGAAGCAAGGCTACGTACGATTACGATGAGTTAGGCCGACCATTATCGGAGACTTTTCACAATCAAGGCGCAAAACGAACGATTACGTATGTGTATCGGGACGGAGAAGCCTCTGGATCGAGTACAGAGGGACCGGGCATCGTTGAGAAAATTGCTCCGGATCAATCGAAACTCATCACTTACTACACCCCATATGGAGATCCCGCCTATCAAGAACAGGTGGGCACGACGGGTGCAAAGCGTCCTTTGGTCGAAAACGAGTTTACGCCAGATGGCATGGAGATTAGTCGCACGGTTCCTTACGGGAAGAAGGAGCAAAGCACCTCGTACCTGTATGACTGGGACGGTTTTGTGTACCAAACGACGAATTCCTTAGGAACCACTAAGAACCATCGAAACAATGCCTACTCGGATGGAACAAGATACTTACCCCGTCTGACGGAACAAACGCTCTCTCCGAATGGCTATATCGCGACTACCTACCGCGATTTGTATGGAAAAGTGGAAAGCACAGAGGAGACGAGCCAAAGTGGTAGTCACCATCGCGTGACGAACTACCAGACGGATCGATTTGGGAAAGTGACCAATAAAGAAATCTCAGACGGAAAAACTTCCCAAGCGTGGAGTATGCGCTTCGACCATAACGACAACCTAGTTTATTTGCAGGACCCGGAAAATAACGTAAATGTATACGGGTACGATGGGCTAGGCAATCTCACCAGTGTATTGGAGAATGGCACGACTACGGCAGAGTATACCTACAATAGCCTGTCATGGAAGCTCTCCGAAAAGAATCCAGAAACAAAAGCGGAGACGTACACCTATGAGAAAAGTGGCATTGTAAAAACTTTTAAGGACAAAAACGGCGTCACATTCAACTACGACTACACGCCTTTCCAAGAGTTAAAGAAAGTTTCTTCCGGCGCTTCTTTCTATGAAGACCGGGTGTACGATCCACAATCTGGCCTGCTTTTGAGCGAAAATAATCACACAGGAAACGCCATCAGCTATGGCTACGATGGATTCCATCGGAAGAATCGCCAAACGATGATGGGTAAGGATTACCAGCTTCTGTATTCCGACAACGACGATATGATAGATACACTCGTATACCCAGCAAGGGGGGCGGTATCTGGTTCAGCCCCATCTCTAAGTGTCGGATACACCTATGACAATGCAAATCGCTTAAATTCGGTGGCGATCCCGGGAGTAGGAACGACTACGTACACGTACGATATCAGCAACAGAGGAGAAACCAATGCTATATCGTATCCGGGGCAACCGATAGCCATGCAACAATCAGTCAACTCGTTTGCAGAAATAACGGCAATGAATCACGCAGACGGCTGGAATGAGACAAATGGCTACGATCTGCTTGGGAATATCACCAGTCAAAAGCGCTCCCGTACGAATTATGGATTGTTTGTGTACGACAAGCTTTCCCGGATCAAGGAAGAATCAGTCGAAGGAAACGTCAAGCAATACGCTTATGACAAACGTGGTAACCGCCAAGTTTATGCAAATGCTCCGACAGATATCCTGCGCTCCTATGAAATGAAGCACGATTTGTTTAATCGTTTGCAGGAGTACAAGGATGAGAAAGGGACAACGACTTACACGTATTATCCAGGTGGGTTGCGTGCGTCGAAGCAACAGACTGGCAGCGTGACGGATACGACCCATTACGTCTATTTGGATGGGCAAGTGATTGAAGAGCTGACGCAGGATGGCAGGGTCAAGGCACGGAATGTGTTTGGTAACCAGTTGATTTGGCGAAAAGACTATGCGTCGAATCTCGAAGGCAATTACTATTACAACAGCCACGGCGATGTTGTTAAGATCAAAGCCCCGAATGGCAACGTTCTGAACACGTATGACTATGACATTTGGGGTAACTTAATCGCTGATAAAGTCAAGGAAACGATTTCCAACCCGTTTATGTATGCGGGGGAGATGTTCGATAAAGAGAGCGGATTTTATTATTTGCGTGCCCGGTATTATGATCCGAAGATAGGGCGGTTTATCTCGGAGGATACGTATAAGGGGCAAGTGGATAATCCGCTGACGTTGAATCGGTATACGTATGTTAGTAATAATCCTTTGAGATATGTTGATCCAAGTGGACACTTAGAGGAAATGACAGGGGGGTTTGCATATGGTGGTCCTCCTGCAGGTTCTTCATTTGAAGATTCTGCGTTGTATTGGGCAGTAAGAACAGTTAATTGGGCAGATTCTCATGGAGGAATGGTTCCCTATGATGCTGTAGACATAGTTGTCCCAGCGGAATATAAGGCAGAAGTTAAAACAATTGTAGGTTGGGTTGGAGCTGCAAAATGGGCCCGAGAAGCAGGGGATTTCTCCGCAATGGGAGGATCATACGCAGGAGCCCGTTTAGCAAAGACTACTGTAAAAAGCACTACAAAAAGCACACCTATCAAATCAAATACTAATATTGCGAATTGCAATTGCTTTACAGCGGGTACAAAGGTTAAAACAGACGAAGGGGAGAAGAATATCGAAGACATAAAAGTCGGAGATAAGGTTCTCTCGAAGAATGAAGAGACTGGCGAGGTAGCTTACAAAGAGGTTACGGCAACGTTCAACCATGAGACGGATGGGATTTACCAAATTCATGTGGGCGGTCAGACGATTGAATCGACCTTTAACCATCCGTTCTATGTGAAGGACAAAGGGTGGACGTTCGTCAAAGACCTCAAGCCTGGTGACTTGCTTGTTCAGAGTGATGGGAATACACTGAAGATAGACAGCATAGAACTGTTGCCCAAGAACGTCACAGTGTACAACATGACGGTTGATGAGTTCCATACCTACTTCGTCAGCGACCTTGGGATTTGGGTGCATAATACGAATTGTCCGTGGAAGACAATAGTTGAAGAGAAGAATGTTACGTCTCAATTAAAAAGTTTGAGTGCTAAACAACAGGAGAGTTTTGAGAGCATCAAAACTCAGCTAGCTAGCGGTGATACTGCTGGATTAAATGTACACGCTTTGACTGGTAACAAAAAAGGATTGATGTCAGCAGACTTCAAAGGCTTTGGACAGGGCCGAGGAAATGCACGAATATATTACAAAGTAGAAGATGGAAAAATAACAATTACTGAAATCGACTTGAAACATCAAAAATAAAAAGAAGGTGGTTCTTATTCCTTTTAATCATGTTATTGTGGAAGTGCATTGTTTGTATGGAATTGATGATAGCAAGGAAATTGGTTCAGTACCTGAATTTTGTAAGTATGGGATTAAACACCCAGGTTATCATTGCTTGAAAAATAATTGTCAATATGTTGGTTACGCTCCTGCACCTCATGAAATTGCTTATTCAGGTGATAATGGAGAAGTAGAAGATGACGCTTGGATAGGCTTTGGTGGGGAAATGGAACCAGAGAAATATACAGAAGGTAATGTAGCTGAATCAAAGACACTGTGGAAAAAGGTTTGCAAAGCCAAAATACAAGAAGCATATGATGAATATATGTTTCGAAGTAAACCAAAAGAAAAGTAATTTTTCGACCTTGGGGTATCGTCCTCAAGGTCTTTTTTGTTAAACTTCACCCAGTGCCGAATGAATCGGAGGGCACGCACTGAAAGAACTTAACCCTCATCAACCCCGGATAATATTTTCCTTAAATTATGGTGCGTACAAGTGAGGTCATTCCCGTTACGATAATCAGGTTGATTATGGTAAGATACCACCATGATTGACCTGTTTTTTGTTATCTTCGTTTTTTTGTGGATTTTCAAAAAGGATTGCAACAATGTACGTATATAAAACGATGTATAGGTTGTGAGACGGTCAAAAGGTATTTATCGCAACAAAATGAGGGGATGTCCCGATTATTTATAGTGTAAGGCTCAAAGATTAATTTAATCTGGTAACGTGCCAGTTTATATAGAAGCAGGTAAGGAATGTTTTAGGCTAGCCGCCTTCCTGACCCCAAAACCGCCCCACGGGGGTACTACAATCGAAAGGAAGGGACACCAAATGAAGACAAGAACACCTGATTTCTGGCTGATACTGCGAAAGAGTTTGTCGGTCCCAATTATAGTACTTTAAGCAAAAAGGATATATTTGGCGTTGTAGTGAAAATGGTACAAAATGAGTAAGAGTTATGAATAAAAAGGGAAGAATGATGCATTAGAGGCGAATTTTGAGACTTTTAAAGATCCTTGGCAATGGGATAGGAAAGAAGGAAATAGAATAACTAATTATCACGTTGATATAAAGTGAAGGATAATAGTATCAGATACAATGAGGTGGGAAATTTGGTTAAACCAATTTTGAAAGATCTTATTATTACTGGAAACCCTGAGATTTACGGCAAATTGCAGTTTTTAAAAACGGAAGACATTGGTGATGATTTTCATTTATCGGGTACAGCATGTATCGGTACAGAAGATTCTATTGGGGAGGATAATTTTGATTTTGCAATTATCACTCCAAAAGCTTTAGAAAGAGAATTAAAAAGTGATACTAAAATAATTTTGGGCATGAGGTATTTTATTGTAAATAAATTAGACTTTGAGTTGATAACTGAAACTATTAATGAAATCCTATCAAAGCATGAGCGGGAAACTTGGAACGAAGTAGCCGAATCTCTCAATCCATATTTTCTTTGGGAGTATACTGATTCTATTCATTTGAATAAAGATGAATTCTTCGAAATGATTGATAAACATGTGAAAAAGGATAGATGATTTAATTTTTCAAGATTTTCTTTATGTTCTTCTTGTTGGACCCCAACGAGCAATCAAGGCTCGTTTGGGGTTCTTTTTGACCATCCCACAGTATCAAAAGAAATATATAGGATTTTTGTATCGTGATGAACACGAATTTGTTCGCATGATCTCGAATAGCGCGTTTTATGTCACATAAGATGAACAAGTAACAACGTTTTCAAATGTATACATCTAATGTTAAGGGCGTAGATAACGGAATAGCATCAACCCACCAAAATCTTTTCTACCAACAAACTCATTTGAAACATAAAACAATGACAAAACTTGAATATTATGGTATTTTCTCTGTAAAAATATGTTACGCCTCTCGTATAATCTCGAGTCGCATGAAAGGAGATCGATAGATTTGCTCATAGCCTTAAACCTGATCTTTCTACTTATCTTTGCCTTCATACTGGCAAAACTTCTCACCCTATTAAAACAAACCCAGAGACAGGTCCATCACTTCCACCCATTCATCCCAGAAACCGGACCAGCAATCGGCACCAAACTACAATCACTACCATTCCTTACACTAAACGGTCAAGAACAACAACTAAATCATCTGCCCCGCCCACTAATCGTAAACTTCACCCATACAGGCTGCGGGCACTGTGCCAATCATGTGCACGAACTATTGTCAGAGGGAGAGGTACTCACAGAGTCATCCGTTATCATCTCAACAGAATCCGAGCACATATCCACTTCCCAATGGCTGCGAGAAAACAACATATCTGGCATCGCTGTCTTGATCGGCAACAAACCCATGCTGGAAGCCTACAAGATCAATCATTTCCCCAGCGTTTTGGTAATCGACGAACAGGACGTCATTCGTGCCAAACCAATAACCGCTGTGGAAACCAAAAAGAAGCTCCTGGCGCTAGCAGGTGAACCAGCATGACTCGCTCCTATTTTGCAAAAACAGTTCGATTGATTTGGGCACATGGCAAGCTATGGCTCATTTGTTCCATCGCTCTTAGAATCATCCTGGCATTTTCCCCGTTGGCATCAATCTGGATCATGAAAGAAATGGTGAACGAGGTTACAGTCATTGCGCTGGATCAGACAGATGATTACCAGCCATTGCTTTGGCTGCTTGCGGGATTGTTTTCTGTGACGCTGGTGACGAATGCGTTGGAAACGGTCTTGCGTATTCTCGATGCCCATACGGAGCAACGACTGGAATATCATTTGGAGCATATGGTAGCAAAGAAAGCAGCATCTGTTCCGCTCTCTTATTTCGATGATCCGGAATTTTACAATCATCATCACCGCATTCGGGCAGAGGCAATGGGGGAACGCTTTCTGGATCCTGTGGGAAGGGTATTGGATCTTGGTAAAAATCTGATTACTCTGATTTCGTATGCGGTGTTTTTGCTTAGCATTCACTGGGGATTAGCTGTGATGAGCTTGCTAGCCGTGATCCCGCTGTTAATTGTCCAAATCAAATTTGGTATGTCGGAATACTATCTCGCAAGGCTACAGACGCCGGAAATTCGAGAAGCCTCCTACATCAGCTCGATCCTGAATGAGCGCGACAGCTCCAAAGAGGTCCGACTGTTTCAGCTAAAGGACTTTTTGCTAGGCAGATGGTCTCGACTTTATTTGAAAAATATGAAGGAGGTACTTCGTCTGCTCCATCGCAGGGAAAAAGCACTGATTCTCTCAGGGATTTTTACCTCCTCAATGTATATTGGCTGCTTGGGATTGGTCGTATCGCTGCTTCGTGCGAGCGCCCTGAAGGTAGGGGATTTTGTAGCGATTGCACAAGCGGTACAGAATACACAGCAGCTACTTTCGCTCATGACCTTTAACCTCGCACATATCGTCAACAGATGCTTGTACATCTCTGATCTGTTTGACTTTCTGGAATATGAGGATAAAACGATTCCGAAGCTCACTGGCAAAGCGGAGTTTCCCACCAAGCTGCAATCTGGTATTACGTTTGATCGGGTTTCGTTTTGCTATCCCAAAATGGAGCGCAATGTGATCAATGAAGTTTCCTTTACGATCAAGCCAGGGGAGCGTATTGCGATTGTCGGCGATAATGGCTCTGGGAAAACGACGCTTGTCAAATGCTTGATGGGGCTTTATCCGATCCATTCTGGAAATATTCTGTTCGACAATCAGTCGATTCATGAGCTCGATATTTCCGACCTGCAACGAAATATCACGGTCATTTTCCAAGACTTCATTCGGTACAATTTCACTGCTGGAGAGAACATCACCATTGGGAGAGTGACGCAGGAAGTCAATCCCGCTCAGATGAGGCAAGTAGCGGTTGAAACCGGTGCAGATACCTTTATTCGCAAACTCCCTAGTGGATACGATACGATTTTGGGGCGGACGCTACAGGATGGCGAAGACCTGTCAGGCGGACAGTGGCAGAAGGTCGCGTTGGCGCGAGCTTTATACAGAAGAGGAGAGATTTTTATTCTGGATGAGCCTACGGCGGCACTTGATCCGCAAGCAGAGCTGGAGGTATTTCAGCAGTTTGATGCCCTCACACAGAACAAGACGGCGATTTTTATTTCCCATCGGATGGCTGCGGCACGAATGGCGGATCGGATTTTTGTCATGAAGCAAGGTCAGCTGATCGAAGTGGGGCATCATGATGAGTTAATGGATGCAAACGGAGAATATTCGCGCATGTACCGCATGCAAGCGAAATGGTTTGCGTAACGAAGGAGGGGTGTTATGGAGGAGCTTGGTTTGCTGTTTCGGCTGATTCTCGCCTTTTTATTTCTCAGCACGTTTGTCTCGAAAATAAGCGATATTAGCACGCATTTGTCCATTGTGCGAGCCTATCAGATCATACCTTATTCGTGGTCAAAAAGCTTTACGTATCTTGATCTGGGGTTGCAAGCCGCCGTAGTGATTTCCTTGCTGCTTGGTTTTTTTACAACGTTGGGACTGTCCCTGGCGATTTTTTTACTGGGGGCGTACACACTTGCGATCAGTATCAATCTAGCAAAAGGTAGAGAGAAGATTTCATGCGGATGCGGCGGAATGGCGGGAAATCATTTTTTATCGTGGAAGCTTGTTTTGCGTAACCTCGTATTCATCAGTCTAGCCGTCTATGTGGGGCAATGGAGCGGGGGCTGGGCGAGTGTTGACCATTATTTAGTGTCCGGCAGTTTCGAAATCACCAACGGAGTTAAGGCTATCTTCTTTTCGAGTGTGTGCATCTCTCTTCTCATGGCTATTAGTGGAGAACTCAGTACGTTCAAACATATTTTGCGAAAAAGGCAGGGATGAACATGTCTACAGGCTGGATGATTGGGTTCGGGGTATTATGGGTGACGGTTATCGCGATTTTGGTCGTCTTGTTTCAAGTATTAAAGGTACTCGGGACGTTCATTAACAAAATGGAAGCAGCAGAAGAGAATAGTAGAAGAAGCGACAAAAATATAACTTCTTGAAATTTCGGAAAGCGCTTTCGATGTCAGTCTAAACATTTGAGCAAGACTGTCTCGCAAGTAGAGAATTCTACTACAGGAGACAGTCTTGTTTTTTGAAAAACCAAGAATTAACGTTGTAAATCTAAATGAAGCAAAGGAAACGGCCTTCCCGAACCATCCAGTTCAGATCTTCCTGTTTGCACAAACCCATACCGTTTGTAGAAAGCGTGGGCCCCTTCGTTTTGTTCGTTGACATCTACTTTCAAATGAGGGCCATACTTGCGTTCCGCATGTTCGAGTAATCTGCTGCCAATCCCTTTTCCGTGGTATTCTGGATCAACGAATAGCATTTCGATTTTTGTTCCATGAAGGCCAATAAAGCCTACAGGCTCTTTCTTTTCGTTTAGTTCCATCCATACTTCAACAGCAGATAGAGCTTCATTTTTTACCATGTTTTTATAAAACTCAATATCTTCTTTCGTCAAAAAATGGTGAGTACGGCAAACAGCACGATACCAAATATCTACCAATTGATCACAATAGCTGGCTTCATAAACAACAGTTTTGGTATTCATCATGAAACCTCCCGATTCAAACTAAAAAACAGAAAAGAGCGCTCTTGAGAGCTAATTATATAGAGTCGCTAGGAACTTTCCTATGGTGTTCACAGTTTTTCTATCCTCCCAGAATAATCTGACGATTGATAAGAGAGAAGGAGGAGGGGGACCCTACCTCGCCACAATCCCCCCAGGCACCTCGAAATACTCTCTCTTCTCCACAAACAAGGGTTCTACAACGTCAAACTCATCCTTCAACTGCTTCATTTTCTCCTGAGCCTCAGCTTCCGTCTGATAATACCCGGCCTCGACAAAGTATCCACCTTGCTTGTCCTTCAAAACCCGCATATTGTCCGCAACCAACAGAGATTCCTCCATAACCCCGAGCGTCTCTCCATACGGCACGGAAGCAGTGCGCACCGCGTACACAGGCTGCTGCTCTTCTGGCGATACTTCTTTTGGCGAAATCGTAATCACAACCTGTGCCGGTTCCTTATACTCTTTCACCTCATAAGCTATTGCTTCCTTAAAGGTCACATTAAACCGCACAAGCGAATCGTCCAACGAAATGATCTCATAGGCATCTTCGATATACGGACTTTGCTTCAATATCTCGAAATCTTTGACAGCCGAAAATCTTCTCGCACCACCAACAGCAAAGGTCATCGTATTCGGATATTCAGTAAAACTCACGTGGAAGGAGCTGGCGTTCTGCTGTACCTCATTATCCTGGGTAAAGTTCAAGATGATGTTTTCCTGATCTCCTTGCTTCTGTAACGTAATGAAGCTAACATCTACGGCATCCTGAGGAGTACCGCCGCCTGCACTGCCTTTATTGAATTGCAATATTTTTACCAGCTGCCCCAGACCGGGTACGTTTTCCAAAGCGCTTGCAAAAGCGGGCATCGTGTTCACGCTGACTGTAAAAAGAACAAAGACTGCCGCTGCGCTTACGCCAGCGTGCTTCATCCAACGCGTTCTGGCTTTCGCACGTTTTCGATGCAGCTTCCCACGTTCGATGGCTTGCTCGGTGACGGCCGCCAACTCTTCGGGAATTTCAATATCGTGATAGGCTTGTTTATAATCGTCCAGCTTGTTATCCAAGAGATTCACGCTCCCCAATGTTCACTTTCAATTTCTCCAGTCCGCGGTAAAGGATCGACTTTACGGAACTGAGGGGTATGTCTAGCACATCGGCAATGTCCTTGATGGGCATGTCTTCGAAATATCTCAGCATAATGACCGTTCGAGATTTTTCATCGAGTTGGTCCAAGGCATCATGCAAGTCGATGACATCTTCCCGCGGTTTCTGCACATAGCTGCCTTCATGTTCTTTATCCATATAAACGACTTTTTTTGCTTTGCGTATATGATCCAAGGCGCAGTTGACGGCGATTTTGGTCAGCCACGTTTGAAAATATTGCGGCTGCTTCAATTTGTGTACGGAGATAAAGGCGCGGTAGACAGTTTCCTGCACGATTTCCAGCGCGTCTTCCTTGTTTCTTAAATAAGTAAAAGCCATTCGATATATTTTTTCTCTACTCTCTTGGATCAGAAGCGTAAAGCTGTCTTCATCACCGGAAATGGCTTTTTGTGCCAGTTCAGTTTGATTCACGATGCTGCACACCCTCCTTACTGAATATGTTAGGTTCTTCCTTTCTTCTCGAAAATAATCCCGCAGCGATAGACACACTGCGGGAACGTAGATCCTTCTTATCCTTACTTCAATGGAAGCACCATTTTATTTTTCATTTCGCCGCTTTCTTGATCGATTTCAAACAGTTCGAGGGTGCTTGGCTTATTTTTAGATAGATTGCTCAGCGGAATGACAATCTCCTGAGAGAATTCACCCCATTCCGGGCCGCCTTTCGATGCTGTACCAAAGCCTTTGGTAACTATTTGTTCACCTTGCTTCACGGCATATTGATAGGTGCCTTCGAAAACGCTAGCTTCGCCGGATACGGTGTACACGACAGATGGTGCGGCAAGCTTCAGGTTACGAAATACGTTGGTGTTTTTTACTTTATCGGAGCTATCTAATGGAATGGAAAGCTTGTTGATGATCGAGCCGTTCTCTTGATTGATTTCAAACATCTCGAGCAGCAATGGCTCGTTTCCGATCAGCTCACTTGTTGGAATCTTAATCGTTTGCGCAAAAGTTCCCCATTCCGGTCCACCTTTTGAAGCTGTGCCGAATCCTTTTGCCAAGACGTGCTTCCCTTGCTTGACTGCGTATTGGTACGTTCCTTCAAAAACACTTGCTTCCCCTTGTAAGGTGTACAGGAGAGCAGGCTCCGCTAGTTTGATATTCCGGAACATAGTTTGCTTAGCTGCTTCGTTTACTTTTGTTTCTTGCTGCGTGGTGACTGGGGTAGCAGCTTGGTTAGCCCAAGTAGTGCCGAGTGCTCCGGCAAAAACAGAGTAAGTCAAAATAGAAGCAGCAAATACAGTGATCGTTTTTTTATTCATGGTGTGTCTCTCCCTTATATGGCAGATTGCCGGTATGATTGATTGTTTTTTTGTTGTAGCTTCATGAAGTTTACATGGGTTAGACGGGGAAGGGCCGCAAAAAGACGCAAGAGATTTTAAGGAAAAAAATGAAAAAACCATCGAACTCGGATTAACCGAAATACGACGGTTTTTAATTGTAGCGATAACTTGATTGTTTGTTGTAGTGATGACGGAAACGGTGTCATCAAATTGATTTGCCACATAAACTCTTGTTCCATTTGGAGTAATGGTTACTCCATTCGGCTCCTTTTTTTCGCATGATGATTCCAATCTATGAAGGAAACAATGGATCTGAAAGGGATAGATGACAAGCTACATACACACAATTACGATAACTGAATATTAAAAATATTATCGTCAATTGAAATCAGATTACGCTATACTATTCTTGTGTAAAAATCTTCTAATTTAGTGGGGGCGGAAAAAATGAAGAAACTCGTATCTCTGGCAGTCGTTGCAAGTATTGCGATCCCGTTACTGAGTCCGACCTTTGTCCAACATGCTGCTGCAAACGCTATTCATGATTATCGTAACGAAGTTCAGGTCAACCAGTTCCGCCCGCATGGGGGAGATAAGCAGGAAGTGAATGATATCATAGCGTCCTTGGTGAAGCAACGATCCAATCCTGCTGAGGTAGCAAAGCTGGTAGCAGATGATTCCTTGACGAATTTTGCGATGAAAACCTATATGGAAGGATTGGCGCAATACAAGAACATTCAGGTGATCGAAGCAAAAGTAGACAAGCTGTACACCGTCACGAAGGAGGACGCTTATAATAACTACCGCGCGATTGTGAAATTCAAATACGTCGGGTATACCGCAGATAACAAGGCCATTGAAAAAACGGATTATCTCGGCTTGGCCAGATTGGGGACAGACCCGGTGAACTGGAAGGCGTGGGGTGTCATTTGGCAGGACTCTGGCATCGATGTGTCAGATGTGAAGCTGTTTCAGTTGGAGAAGCCACGCAAAGGCGAAGAAATATGCGTGATCACGACTGATTCAGGTGTGATCAAGCTGAGACTGTTCCCGAACAAAGCACCAAAAGCGGTGGAAAACTTTAAGACATTGGCGAAAAAAGGGCAGTACAACAATATGATTTTTCACCGTGTGATCAACGATTTCATGATTCAGGCGGGAGATTTGAAAGGGCCGGATGGCAAGGAGCTGCCGAGTATTTACGGCGAGTCGTTTGAAGACGAGTTTAGCCGGGATCTGTTCAACTTCAGAGGAGCGCTCAGTATGGGGAACGCTGGACCTAATACGAACAGCACCCATTTCTACATTGTACAAAGCCCCAAGGTAGATCAGGAGTATCTCGATTTGTCGGCGCTGCCGTTGAACGCAGAAGCGAAGTATAAAGAAATTGGCGGACGAGCTTACCTCGACAATCGCCACACTGTTTTTGGTCATGTATTTGCCGGGATGGAAGTGGTAGACAAGATCGCTGCCCAGAAAACAGATGAGAATGCGAAGCCCATCCAAAATCCGATCAAGGTGCAAAAAATCGAATTTGTCCCGTATAACGAATAAGTTTTGCAAGCAAAAACCCCCCTCTTATTCCTGCCATTTGGGATGACGAGGGGGTTTGTCTATGAAGAGGAGATACAAGTCAATATGGCTCCCAGCGCAGTTTTCGTGCTTTTTCGAATCGCTCTTCCACATATGGCCAGTTGACGATATTCCACCAGTTTTCTACATACTTGTCTCGCTGGTTTTGATACGCCAGGAAATAGGCATGCTCCCATACGTCCAGAGCCAGTAGCGGAATCACATCCCATTGTGACAGGTTCTGGTGCTTTTCGGCTGTAAGAATCTCCAGATGATGTGCTCGCGGGGACCAAACGAGGATCGCCCACCCAGGACCTTCTACCTTTTCTGCCGCCTGACTAAATTGTCTCTTAAAGGCGTCATACAAACCGAAATACCGATTGATTGCCGCTGCAAGATCACCAGAGGGAGTGCCACCTCCATTTGGACTCATGGATGGCCAAAAGATAGTGTGCAAGTAATGACCGGCCCCATTAAAGGCTAGCTCGCGTTCCCAATGGCGTATGAGATCGAAGTTGCCACTTTCTCGAGCCTCTGCTAGCTTCCGTTCTGCTGTATTAAGATCGTCTACATACTTTTGATGCAGTTTGTTGTGATGGATTTGCATGGTAGCTTCATCGATGTACGGCTCCAATGCGTTGTAGGCATAAGGGAGCGGAGGGAGGGTATGTCGGCCGACAGCCACGGGGCGTGCTGCACGGACTGGCTCGCGTGCACCGGGGTAGGATACGGGTTCTGGCACTACAGGCACTAGTACTTCTTCCGCCAGCGCTGGCTGTGCATTTATTGATTCCTGAACAGGTTCCCGCACCTCTACTTCCAAATGCTCATCTTCACTCAACTGAGCCAGTCGTAAAAAGTGATGGAATTGCTCCTGCACCTGTTCTGCCCGAGTGACGAGAGCAGGGAGCTCGTCGCTTTCTTGTGTTGAACCAAGCTTCGATGCTTGCCTTCCGATCACTGTAAATGATTCTTCGAATTTGTGCAGATGCCGTTCGAGTTCTCGGTTGAGGGTCTTATGTCTACGCAAATGCTCGATCCATTGTCGGCCCCATTGGCTCCAGTCCAGTAAATTCTTGGCTTCTTCTACCAAAAGATTCTCCTCCTCGTGGGCACATCATCTCTCCCCACATTATGAAAGGCGCCTAGAGAAGGTGCGACATTTGCGGAGTACAAGAAATTTCATCTCGGCATATGGTAGTAGCACAAATGTTTGAGTGGTATGCTGTACTATATTCATTTCAACAGGGGAGACACATTAGCATGAGTAGAGAACGAGCGATTGCCGTTATTGATTCAGGAGTGGGAGGATTAACTGTTGCGAAGGAAGTCATGCGTCAGCTACCCGAAGAACGGATTGTTTATGTAGGCGATAATGCCCGTTGTCCGTATGGCTCCAAATCGCCGGAAGAGATTCGTACCTACAGCTTTCAAATGATCGATTATGTGATGCGTACACCGTTAAAAGCATTGGTGATCGCCTGTAATACTGCGACTGCCGTCGTGCTGGAGGAAGCGATGGAGGATTTGCCGCTGCCCGTCATTGGGGTGATTGAACCAGGCGCACGCGCGGCTGTTCAAGTGACGAAAAACGGAAGGGTCGGTGTCATCGGGACGGAAACGACCATACGTACCAAGGCGTATGAGCGTGCGCTTTTACGGATTCAACCGGATTTGTACGTCGCAGGCATGGCTTGTCCCGCATTTGTGCCACTAGTGGAGAGCCACATGGCGAACTCGGAGGAAGCAAGAAGAGTCGTAAAAGAAACGCTCGCCCCGTTCTTGCACGAAGATTTGGACACGTTAATTTTGGGCTGTACACACTATCCGTTGCTAGCACCAGTCATTTCGGAAGTGATGGGAGATCGAGTACGCTTGATTAACTCCGCAGAAGAGACAGCGCGAGAATTGTCCCTGCAAATTGCGACGGACGCCGAAAGTAAGCAAATAGAGCGCCCGGAACATCTGTTTGTGACGAGTGGGGACGCCCACAAATTCCGGACCATTGCAGAAGAATGGCTGGATTGCAAAGTAAACGTCCAGCACAACTCATTGGAAAAATCCGTCCAGCCCTGATGGAAGACCTTGTCTGTCGAGACAAACTTTCAACGCATAAACCCAAGCCTAGCTCGTATACATGGTAGTACAAAGTGTCTGGAGGAGGCTGGGGAAATGAAGATAAGGCACATCGGGAAAATGACGGCCGTGCTGGGGGTTAGCGCAGTGCTTTTGTCGGGCTGCGGTCTCTTTGGCCCGGAAAAGGGAACGATTAGTATTGATGCACCGCCACAGTCAGAGGTATCAGTGGATTTGCCAAACGGCACGCCGTCCCCGGATGCTGCAAAAGAAGGTGCACAATCGGTCGTTCAGGAGACTGGAGAGAGAATGGTGTACTTGCAGGATGCTAACGGATATATCGTTCCTGTCTCGATGACTCTTCCGAAATCAGAAGGTCCTGCCAAACAAGTATTGAGCTACATGGTAAAAGGTGGTCCGGTAGACAGCATGCTCCAGGGTGGCTTCTCCGCTGTCTTGCCGAAAGGGACAGAAGTAAAAGGACTTGTCATCAAAAACGGCGTAGCCACTGTCGATTTTTCCAAAGACTTCAAAACGTACGAGGAGAAAGACGAGAAGAAAATTGTCGATGCAGTCACCCGGGCGTTGACGGAGTTTAGCAACGTCAAGACTGTGCAAATTTGGGTGAATGGAACGCCGTTGACGGAAATGCCAGCAGCCAAAACACCCATAACGCTTTTAGACCGGAATCAAGGAGTCAATCTCGAACTGGGCGATGGGGCGGTACCAGGAGATACCTCCAGCGTAACGGTTTATTTCCAAGGACAGCTGGATGATACACGTACGTATTATGTCCCAGTCACTCGCCTGGTTCCTGAAACGGCTGACATCGCCAAGGCAACCGTTGAAGAGTTGATCAAAGGACCGAAACAAGGATCTCAGCTCTTTAGTTCCTTGCTGCGTACGACACGTGTTCTGAATGTGAAGCAGGAAAAAGATTTGGTGACGGTCAATTTGAGCAGTGACATCCTCAAGTATGACGATGGCAAGGAAGCGAGCCCAGAAGCCCTGCAATCGCTCGTCTTGTCATTGACAGAAACGACAGGAGCCAAGCAAGTGCAGCTGCTGGTGGAAGGAAAACCGCTAGCCAGTGGCGAGTTCACCAAGCCAGTGAGCCGCCCAGTTCAACTCAATCCCATACAGATGTAATGAACGAGCCACGCCCGTAATAACGAGCGTGGTTTTTGTTCGCCAATTGTTTGCTGCAAGCGTAGCTGCTGGTAGCATGGAGGAAGTGACAAGAATATTTGCAATTAACGTAAATAAGGAAGAGGCGTTTGTGCAGTGGCAGATCGTTTCCCGCCTCTGGTATAATGAGCGGAGTGTAACAAAGCGATTTAGGAGGAACTTGGAATGAGAGTGGATGGCCGTGCCCATGATCAATTGCGCCCTGTAACCATTACGCGCAATTACATTAAACACGCAGAAGGATCGTGCCTGATTGAAGTCGGAGACACAAAGGTGATTTGTACAGCGACTTTGGAGGACCGGGTACCGCCTTTTATGCGTGGTGGCGGGAAGGGCTGGATCACAGCCGAGTATTCCATGCTTCCCCGAGCAACAGCGACCCGCAACGCGCGTGAGTCGTCCAAAGGAAAAGTCGGTGGACGTACAATGGAGATTCAGCGTCTGATCGGACGTGCTCTGCGCTCCGTCGTGAACCTTGAAGCAATGGGTGAACGCACTATTTGGTTGGATTGCGATGTCATCCAGGCAGACGGAGGTACACGGACAGCTTCGATTACCGGAGCCTTCGTGGCAATGGTAGACGCGATGCAAAAGCTTGTGGATGGTGGCACATGGAAACAATTGCCGCTCAACGACTTCCTGGCAGCGACCTCAGTAGGGGTAGTTGGCGAGGAAGCAGTGCTCGATCTCAACTACAAAGAAGATTCTACAGCGATTGTCGACATGAATGTCGTCATGACAGGAAAAGGAAAGTTTGTCGAGCTGCAAGGAACAGGGGAGGATGCACCGTTTTCTCCTGAACAGCTACAAGAAATGATTGCCCTTGCAAAAGTCGGCATTGACAACTTGATTAACAGTCAAAAAGAGGCGCTCGCTGATGTTTCGCTCTCTTTTGCACAATCAGTAGCGGAGGAAAGTCATGCCTAATCGAAAAAAAGTCGTTCTTGCAACACGTAACCAGGGAAAAGTGAAAGAATTCAACAGGCTGTTCGCAGAGGCAGGCTGGGAAGGAATTAGCCTCGTTGAATTTGATGGTGTGCCTGAGGTAGTAGAAGACAAGGACACCTTCGAAGGAAACGCGCTGAAAAAAGCAATCGAAATCTCTACATATTTGAACATGCCAGCCCTCGGTGACGATTCAGGGCTGGAAGTAGATGCGCTGGAAGGACGCCCTGGTGTTTACTCCGCACGCTTTGCCGGGGAAGATGCAACAGACGAGCAGAATTGGCGTAAATTGTTGAAAGAGCTGGAAGAAGTGTCGACACAGGAACGCACTGCTCGCTTCCGTTGTACGTTGGCATTGGTGATTCCAGGCGAAGAGCCAATCATTGCCACTGGCGCATGTGAGGGTGTGATCGCGCGTGAGCCAAAAGGGACAAACGGCTTTGGATACGATCCGGTATTTCACATCCCTTCGATGGACAAAATGATGGCCGAACTCATGCCAGAAGAAAAGAACCAGATCAGCCACCGTGCTCGTGCCATGCAGCAACTGCTTGAAATCATCAAGTAGACAAGAGAGAAAACAGGAGAGTGAGGCGTGATGGGAATTCTCATCATGAGCGATAGCCACGGCTTGGTTCGGGAAGTAAGCCAGGTCGTCAACCGACATCATGTCGAAAAAATATTGCATTGTGGCGATTTTTGTGTCGACCATCAGCGCGAGCCGTTTTCCAACATGACGCTTGTCCGAGGCAATTGCGATTCGACACAAGAGGTGCCGACTGAGCAAGAGACCGAATGGCGCGAACTTCACATCCTGCAAACGCACGGGCATCTTTTCGGAGTGAAAGGCTCTCTTCTGCGCCTTCATTACCGTGCAGAAGAGGTCGGAGCAAATGTAGTCGTATTCGGTCACTCTCATGTACCTGTCTGTGGCGTAGAGAGAGACATCTTGTTTCTGAATCCGGGCAGCCTGCAAATGCCGCGCGGTTTTCACGTACCGACATATGCTCTTTTAGAAGAGACAGGAACGAGCCCGACAGAAGTTTACATATCCGTGGCGTTTTATGATCATTTAGGCAACCCGGTTTCACAATTGGGAGGGAACTATTCTGTTCGTCGACCAATGAGGTCTTCTTGAAAACTAAAAGATTTGTGCTATACTAGAATGGTTATAATGGCTAGAATATTATCATCCGAGCCTGCGAAGATACCATGGCGCGGCTGGCGATGTTCTGTTATTCGATTTAGGAGGGGAAGTTTACGTGGCAGCAAATTGGGAAAAGGTAGAGAATAACCAGGGAGTCCTGACGATTGAAGTAGATGCTACGCAAGTAGACGCAGCATTGGATCAAGCGTTTAAAAAAGTGGTTCAAAAAGTTCAAGTTCCAGGATTCCGTAAAGGAAAAGTACCACGCAAAATGTTCGAATCCCGTTTTGGTGTAGAATCTCTGTACCAAGACGCTCTTGACATTCTGCTTCCAACTGCATACGGACAAGCTGTTCGTGAAGCTGGTATCGAGCCAGTAGATCGTCCAGAAGTAGACGTAACGCAAATGGAACAAGGGAAAAACCTGATCTTCAAAGCGACTGTAACTGTGAAGCCTGAAGTGAAGCTGGGCGACTACAAAGGTCTGTCTATCGAAGAAAAAGACTTCTCTGTAACTGAAGAGAGCGTTGACGCTGAACTGAAGCGTATGCAAGAGCGTCATGCTGAGCTGGTAGCAGTAGAAGAGGGCGCAGCACAAACAGGCGATATCGCTGTAATCGATTTCGAAGGCTTCCAAGACGGAGTAGCTTTCGAAGGCGGTAAAGCAGAAGATTACTCTCTGGAACTGGGTTCCGGTACTTTCATCGCAGGGTTCGAAGAGCAACTAGCTGGCTTGAACATCGGCGAAGAAAAAGAAATTACCGTAACTTTCCCTGAAGAGTACCACTCTCCTAACCTCGCTGGTAAAGAAGCGGTATTCCAAGTGAAGCTGAACAGCCTGAAGCGCAAAAACCTGCCTACTTTGGATGATGAGTTTGCCAAAGACGTGAGCGAGTTCGACACGCTGGAAGAGCTGAAAGCAGACACCAAGAAAAAACTCGAAGAAAAAACAGCGCAAGAAAAAGATCAATATGTTCGTGAGCAGCTCGTTCTGAAAGCAGCTGAAAGCGCTGAAATCGATCTGCCAGCAGTAATGGTTGAGCATGAATTGGATCAAATGGTAAATGAATTTGGTCAACGTCTGCAATACCAAGGCATGACTCTGGAACTGTACTACCAGTTCTCTGGCATGGATGAGAGCCAACTGCGTGATCAATTGCGTGCAGACGCAACATCCCGCGTTCGCACTTCCTTGACTTTGGAAGCAATCGGCAAAGCAGAAAACATCGAAGCAACAGAAGAGGACGTAAACGCAGAACTGGATAAACTGGCTGGCGTATACGGCCGCCCAGCTGATGAGCTGCGCAAAATCTTCTCTGCACAAGATGGCATGGTTGCTCTGTACCGCGATGTGCAAACTCGCAAAACAGTAGATTTGCTGGTTGCAGAAAGCAAAGTAACAGCATAAGCTTAGAAGAACGCATGATTGGTCAGTGGGCAGGCTAACCCTGACGCTGACTGTCAAGACCACAAGGCACGAGTGTATCGTGCCTTGTTTTTCCACCATTGACTTTTTTCGGCAAAGGAGGAAAATACATAATGCTAATCCCTATGGTCATCGAGCAAACAAGCAGGGGCGAGCGCTCCTACGATATTTACTCGCGCCTCCTGAAAGACCGGATTATTCTCTTGGGCACCGAGATTGATGATGAAATCGCCAATCTGGTTGTCGCTCAGCTGCTTTTCTTGCAGGCAGAAGATCCGGACAAAGACATATCGCTATACATAAACTCTCCAGGTGGTTCTGTTACAGCAGGAATGGCCATCTATGACACCATGCAGTACATCAAACCAGATGTGTCCACGATTTGTGTGGGCATGGCTGCCAGCATGGGTGCGTTCCTGTTGGCTGCTGGTGCAAAAGGCAAGCGCTTCGCTCTGCCAAATGCCGAAGTAATGATTCACCAACCGCTCGGTGGTGTGCGTGGGCAAGCAGAAGACATCCGCATTCATGCGGAATGGATTATGAAAACGAAGCGCCAGCTGAATGAGATTTTGTCTGAGCGGACAGGTCAGCCTTATGAACGCGTAGAGCAAGATACAGACCGCGACAATTTCATGAGCGCAGAAGAAGCAAAGGCCTACGGATTGATTGACTCTATTATCGAACGCAAAAACTGACCCGTTGTGAGGTGAAGCGCATGTTTAAGTTTAACGACGACAAAGGCCAACTGAAGTGTTCCTTCTGCGGCAAGTCCCAGGAACAGGTGCGCAAGCTGGTAGCTGGTCCTGGTGTTTACATTTGTGACGAATGTATCGAACTGTGCAATGAAATTGTACAGGAAGAACTGGGCACTGAAGAAGAAATCGATATGAAAGAAATTCCAAAGCCAGTGGAAATTCGCAAAATCTTGGACGACTATGTCATTGGTCAAGATATGGCGAAGAAGTCCTTGTCTGTAGCGGTGTACAACCACTACAAACGGATTAATTCCGGGGCGAAGATCGAGGATGTGGAGCTGCAAAAATCCAACATCATGCTGATTGGTCCGACTGGTAGCGGGAAAACGTTGCTCGCGCAAACATTGGCGCGCATTCTGAATGTACCTTTCGCGATTGCGGACGCAACTTCTCTGACAGAAGCAGGCTATGTGGGCGAAGACGTTGAAAACATCTTGCTCAAGCTCATCCAGGCTGCTGACTATGATGTTGAGAAGGCTGAAAAAGGAATCATTTACATCGACGAGATTGATAAGGTAGCCCGTAAATCGGAAAACCCATCCATCACGCGTGATGTATCTGGTGAAGGCGTTCAACAAGCGCTTTTGAAAATTTTAGAGGGTACTGTTGCGAGTGTTCCACCACAAGGCGGACGCAAGCATCCTCATCAAGAGTTCATCCAAATCGACACGTCGAACATTTTGTTCATCTGCGGTGGTGCATTTGATGGCGTCGAGCAGATTATCAAGCGTCGTTTGGGTAAAAAAGTCATCGGTTTCGGTGCAGACTTCGGCGATGGCGTAAAAGGCGATCTGAAAGCCGGAGAATACCTGAAATACATTTTGCCGGAAGACCTGCTGAAATTTGGTCTGATTCCGGAGTTCGTCGGTCGTTTGCCAGTGCTTGCTACCTTGGAGCCGCTGGATGAGGAGACGCTCGTGCGTATCCTGACAGAGCCGAAAAACTCTTTGGTGAAACAGTACCAAAAACTGTTGAGTCTCGACGGTGTTGAGCTGGAGTTCGATAACGGTGCGCTCATGCAAATCGCCAAAGAAGCGATTAAGCGCAACACTGGTGCGCGTGGACTGCGTGCGATTATCGAACAAATCATGCTCGACATGATGTATGAGCTTCCTTCCAGAGAAGACGTCAACAAGTGCGTGATTACCGAAGAAACGGTTCGCGACAAAGTGAAGCCACAACTGTTGACCAAAGAAGGCCAGGAATTGCACGAAGAAACAGCATAAGCATTGTCTACACAAACCATCTCGTGATAAGCGAGGTGGTTTTTTTGTTGTTGGTTTACGTCTACGTTTGCGGGGCAATACTACTTGATATCGTTCAAGAGAAGCTTTACATATGCACAAAACGGTCATGAACGTGTTCCCTCTCTTCGGGGGACAAAAGCTGACCGCAAGCGAAGACGCATGGGAGGGACTGCATATGGACTATACGACATTGGTCATTGCTGTCATTGAAGTGGTTGTTGGTATCGTGATCGGCACCTACTTTTGGAACTTGCTGCGAGCGCAGAGAAACACGAAAACCTCAACCGAAAAGGAATCGCGCAAGGATCTTGATTCCATTCGTAAAATGAGAATGGTTGCGTTGACGGAACCTCTGTCAGAGAGAACAAGACCAGCGACTTTGGAAGAAATTGTAGGACAAGAAGATGGGCTTCGTGCGTTGCGTGCCGCTTTGTGTGGTCCCAACCCACAGCATGTCATTATTTATGGGCCGCCTGGTGTAGGCAAGACCGCAGCGGCTAGGGTCGTGCTGGAAGAAGCGAAGAAAAATCAGCTATCGCCGTTTTCTTCTGATGCCAAGTTTATTGAAATCGATGCGACGATTGCTCGTTTTGATGAGCGCGGGATTGCTGACCCGTTAATCGGTTCTGTACATGATCCTATTTATCAAGGAGCAGGCTCGCTTGGACAGGCGGGGATTCCGCAGCCAAAGCCAGGCGCTGTGACAAAAGCGCACGGTGGCATGCTTTTTCTTGATGAAATAGGGGAACTTCATCCTGTGCAGATGAATAAGTTACTAAAGGTTCTCGAAGACCGCAAAGTCATGCTAGAGAGTGCTTACTACAGCGAGGAAAATAACCAAATTCCTTCGCATATTCATGACGTTTTCAAATACGGTTTACCCGCTGATTTCCGTCTGGTTGGAGCGACTACGAGGTTGCCAGAAGAACTGCCTCCTGCGCTTCGTTCCCGTTGCCTGGAAATCTTTTTCCGCCCATTAAAGGCTGGAGAAATTGGGAGTATCGTGCGTACGGCCGTGCCTAAAATGAATATGAATATAGAAGACGGCGCAGTTTCTGTGATCGAGCGCTACGCGACCAATGGACGTGAAGCGATCAATACGCTGCAAATTGCTGCTGGAATTGCCTTGACGGAAGAACGCCAAGACATCCAGGCTGCCGATGTGGAATGGGTGATGCACAGCAGTCAAAAATCGCCTCGTCCAGAAAAACAGGTGCATGATACACCGCAGGTCGGATTGGTCAACGGTCTTGCTGTGTACGGTCCGAACATGGGCAGTGTGATGGAGCTTGAAGTGACTGCTTCACCCACCGCTGTTCCTGGTCAAGGTCGAATGGCGATGACAGGAATGGCTGAGGAAGAGGAGATGGGCAGCCGTAGCCGGACGATCCGACGGAAGTCGATGGCAAAAGGTTCGATCGAAAACGTTTTGACTGTCCTAAACAGAATGGGCGTACGCCCGTACGATTACGATCTGCATATCAATTTTCCGGGAGGCATCCCTGTCGACGGGCCTTCTGCTGGCATTACCATTGCTACAGCGATCTACTCGGCGATTTTGGATCAGCCTGTCGATAATTTACTGGCCATGACTGGCGAAGTGAGTATTCATGGGAAGGTAAAGCCAGTTGGGGGTGTAGTCGCGAAGGTGGAGGCCGCCAAACAAGCGGGAGCGACCAGAGTCCTCATTCCACAGGAAAACTGGCAAAGCATTTTTGCCGACATGAAGGGGATCGAAATCATACCAGTGTCAACTGTTACTGAGGTACTCGAGCTAGCTGTACCGCAAGCTGCCATGCAAGAGGAAGAGGCGACGGGATTTACTTTGCAAATCCCAGCAGAGGATCTTGCTTCCTCTCCGCTATCCCTGTAACAGTCGGGTATGCTCGCGGATTAGACATCGGATTGTGTTTGCGCTACAATGGAAAAAAGCTTCTGCTTGCAAAGAGCCTGAGGCCTTGCCCGGCCTGAAACGAGCTCCACAAAAAAATGATTGCGTATGATCTTTTTTGTCTCGTTTTTTGGGGCCGGGCGGGCGTTAGAAAAACGGCTTTGAGGGCCGTTTTTGTCTGTTATAAGGCTCTTTGTAAGAGGGTAGATCAACAAGGAGAGGTGCATCCGCTTGGGCGAACGTTCCGGTAAACGAGAATTACCGCTTCTCCCGTTGCGAGGATTGCTTGTTTATCCGACAATGGTACTCCATTTGGACGTTGGACGGGAAAAGTCCATCCGCGCATTGGAGCAAGCCATGGTAGACGATAACAAGATTTTGCTTGCGACACAGGAAGAGGTCCATATAGAAGAGCCAGATGCTGAGCAAATCTACAGTATTGGTACCGTTGCGCGTGTGAAACAAATGCTGAAGCTGCCGAATGGGACAATCCGTGTATTGGTAGAAGGCTTGCAACGCGCGAAGATCGAGGAGTATCTTCAACAGGAAGATTATTTCGTCGTGTCGATTACATATTTGCAAGATGAAAAAACAGAGCAAAACGAAGTGGAAGCATTAATGCGTTCCTTGCTGGGACACTTTGAGCAGTACATCAAGCTGTCCAAAAAGGTTTCTCCAGAGACGCTAACCTCTGTGCAGGACATTGAGGAACCAGGACGTTTGGCGGATGTGATTGCTTCGCATTTGCCGCTTAAGATGAAGGATAAACAAGAAATTTTGGAGACGACCAACATCAAGGAACGTCTCGAAATTCTTTTGACCATTTTGAACAACGAGCGCGAGGTACTTGAGCTGGAGCGCAAGATCGGCAACCGCGTGAAGAAACAGATGGAGCGCACGCAAAAGGAATATTACCTGCGTGAGCAAATGAAAGCCATCCAAAAAGAGCTGGGCGACAAGGACGGACGCCAAGGCGAAGTAGATGAGCTGCGTGCTCAGCTCGAAAAATCGGACGCTCCTGAGCGGATCAAAACGAAGATCGAGAAGGAGCTCGAGCGTCTGGAGAAGATGCCGGCGACTTCTGCGGAAGGCTCAGTAATCCGTACGTATATCGATACCTTGTTCGCGCTGCCGTGGACGAAAACGACAGAAGATAATCTGGATATTCATCATGCACAGCAAGTTCTCGATGAAGATCATTACGGCTTGGATAAACCCAAGGAGCGCGTCTTGGAGTATTTGGCAGTACAAAAGCTGGTAAACTCCATGCGTGGACCGATCCTTTGCCTGGTAGGCCCTCCGGGTGTCGGGAAAACGTCTCTGGCCCGTTCCGTAGCGCGTGCAATCGGGCGCAATTTCGTTCGCATTTCCTTGGGTGGAGTACGCGACGAAGCAGAGATTCGCGGACACCGCCGCACGTATGTAGGTGCTCTTCCAGGAAGAATCATACAAGGAATGAAGCAAGCTGGTACGATTAATCCTGTCTTTTTGCTGGATGAGATCGACAAGCTCGCGTCTGATTTCCGCGGAGACCCTGCGTCTGCACTGCTCGAAGTACTCGATCCAAACCAAAATGATAAATTCAGTGACCACTATATCGAAGAGACCTATGATTTGACGAACGTCATGTTTATTACGACCGCAAATAGTCTCGATACGATTCCGCGTCCGCTTTTGGACCGGATGGAGGTCATCTCAATTTCCAGCTATACTGAACTGGAAAAGCTGAACATTTTGCGTGATTACCTCTTGCCGAAGCAAATGCAGGATCACGGTCTGGGCAAAGATAAGCTGAAAATGAACGACGATGCGATGCTGAAGCTCGTTCGTCTGTACACGCGAGAAGCGGGTGTTCGCAACCTCAATCGCGAAGCAGCCAACGTATGCCGCAAAGCTGCCAAGCTGATCGTGAGCGGTGAGAAGAAGCGTGTCGTGGTTACGGTTAAGACGTTGGAGACACTCCTCGGCAAACCGCGCTACCGCTATGGACTGGCGGAGAAAAAAGATCAAGTCGGCTCCGTTACGGGTCTGGCTTGGACACAAGCAGGCGGAGATACGCTGAATGTAGAAGTCAGCATTTTGCCTGGAAAAGGAAAGCTCACCCTGACAGGGAAACTGGGTGATGTCATGAAGGAATCTGCACAGGCTGCATTCAGCTATATTCGCTCCCATGCAGATCAGTGGGGAATTGATCCGTCCTTCCATGAGAAGAACGATATCCACATCCACTTTCCAGAAGGGGCGATTCCAAAAGACGGTCCGTCTGCTGGGATTACTATGGCAACCGCACTCGTATCCGCCCTCACGAAAATCCCTGTGAAAAAAGAAGTGGGGATGACGGGGGAGATTACGTTGCGAGGTCGGGTTCTACCAATTGGCGGGCTGAAAGAAAAGTGCATGTCTGCTCACCGTGCAGGTTTAACCACGATCATTTTGCCAAAAGACAACGAGAAGGATATCGAGGATATCCCGGAGAGCGTACGCGGTGAACTGACATTCTATCCAGTTGATCATTTAGATGAAGTGCTGCGTCACGCTCTAACTAAACAGCCAGTAGGTGACAAAGCATGAAGGTAACATCATCAGAGTTTATTATCAGCGCGGTTGGACCAAAGCAGTATCCGACTGATGGTCTCCATGAGATCGCGCTGGTAGGACGCTCCAACGTAGGAAAATCATCCTTGCTCAATAAAATGATGAACCGCAAAGGGCTTGCCCGGATCAGTTCTCGTCCGGGTAAAACCCAGACATTAAACTATTTCCGTGTGAATCAAATGCTCTACTTCGTTGACTTCCCGGGTTATGGGTATGCAAAGGTAGCGAAGACGATCAAGGAACAATGGGGAAAAATGATCGAGGGCTATTTGAAAAATCGGGAAGAGCTTCGCTTCATTATTCAACTAGTCGATATTCGTCATGCTCCGAGTAAAGAAGACGTTGCGATGTACGATTGGTGTAAGCAAATCGGGATCCCTACCGTAGTCGTAGCGACGAAAGGTGATAAAATCGCTCGCGGGCGTTGGCTACAGCATACGAAGATCATCCGTCAAAGCCTGAATTTGCGCGGGGATGATACGATCATCGTATTTTCCTCGGAGACAGGTCAAGGTAAGGATGAACTGTGGGCAGAAATCATGCGTCGTATCCGTGCTGGCGAGGAAATGGCCAGGGAGACGGCTACTAAGGCTGAGGAGACTGCTCCAGCCAATGAGTAATTCTTAGACCCAATTCGTCGTGGGGAAGGGAGCATCTGAGTGAGCGGGAGTGCTTGCTTTGCTGTACGTGGTGTGATCGAAGGCTTCTATGGAACACCTTGGACACATGAAGAGCGGCTGGATATGATCGACTTTTTGCACCGACATGATTACAACGCGTATTTCTACGCTCCAAAAGATGACGAGTATCTGCGGGAACGCTGGATGGAGCCGCTTCCTGCGAAAGCCAATCAACAGTTAGATGAGCTGATCCAGCGGGCTAAGACTCGCAACATGCAGTTTATTTATTGCTTGGGTCCTGGGCTCAGCATGGAATATACGAATCGTCAGCACTTGGCGCTGTTAGGTAGGAAGTATCGGGATTTGTACGATCGCGGTGTGCGCTACTTTGCGTTATTGTTCGATGATATCCCCATGCATTTGTTGCATGAGAAGGATGTAGCCGAGTTTGCCCATTTGGCGGAGGCGCATGCCCGTACGACACTTTATGTGTGGGATTTGATACGCAGTTGGGGCGAATCAGTTAAGTTGGTTGTCTGTCCTACTCAATACAACGGGATTGGAAAAGAAGCGTACATCATTTACCTCGGCCAGCATTTGCCGCCAGAAATCGATTTGTTCTGGACGGGACGATTCGTCTGCTCGCCCTACCTGACGGATGGGGATGCCATTCGCTTTCAGGAGTACACGGGTCATCAGCCATTTTATTGGGACAACTACCCGGTGAATGATTTGGCGATGGCGAACGAACTACATATCGGTCCATTGCGTCACCGTGATCCTGACCTGTGGCAATACGCAGCAGGCTATGTGGCGAATGCGATGTCTAGATCAGAATGCTCGAAGATTCCTTTGATTACGACGGCAGCTTATTTGCGAGATCCGATCGGCTACGATCCTGATAGAGTATGGAAACAAGCCGTAGAGGAAGTAGCGGGACAAAAGGATGCAGATGCGTTCTTCACCTTTGCGGATAACGTGCAAAGCTCGTTTTTATGCGAGGTGGAATCGCCGCGATTGCTAGAAGCTATCCTGACCTTCCGCTTTCATTTTTTGCAGGGAGATCGGCAAAAAGCCATTGCTGACTTGACGGCTCTTTTTCAGAAGATGGAGGCTGCGGCAGACAAGCTGTTGGCAGGAATGACGAATCAGAAGCTGGCAGAAGAAACGAGGCCGTGGGTGGAGAAGTTCCATCTGTGGACTAAGGTCGGTCTGTCGGCAGTCGCTCTCATCGATCATGGGACAAGAGGGCGACTGCCACAAGCAGCGTATCACTTGCTCCGCCTCAAACAGTGGCTCAAACGAACGGAGCGTTACCCGCAAGAAGTGTGCGGACCGGTCATGCAGCTTTTTGTGGATGCGGTAATGCTAGAGGTCAAGAAGAGCTCATAAAAAAAGTTCCTTTCCCGCAGGGGAGAAGGAACTTTTTTGCTTTTCGTATCAGGCGGATTCACGACCGTCATTTGGTTTTCTCTGACGGAAACTCCGCACCCATTCTTGAATCGGCAGCTCAGCGAGAATCATGCCGGTGAAAATAAGGAGACATCCAGTTAACTGTCTTCCACTCAATATTTCATGAATAAAGACGTATGAGGTGACTGCAGCAAATACGGGCTCCAAAGCGAAAATGAGAGCGACCCGCGTCGAGCTGGTTTGTTTTTGCAAGGCCGTCTGCGCGAGAAAGGCCAGTGCCGTGGCGAAAATAGAAGTGACGATTAAACCAAAGGCCACCTCGGGTATGAACAAGATCGCCGGATCAAAAGCACGACTCCAATCCTCAAAGAAAAAGGCGTACAGCCAGCTCATCACACCTACCGTGCCTAATTGCGTGATGGCAAGGGGCAATGCTGCAAAACGAGGTGCGTATTTACCGGTAGAGACAATTTGCATGGCGAAGCAGATTGCACCGACGAAGATCAGGGCATCACCGAGATTAAAGGAGAATGACTGGTTCTGCGTCAGCAGATACAAGCCGAATGCTGCTAGAATCACACCGACGATAGCGAAAGGCTTGACGCGCTCACGTAAGAGCAAAAACGAGAAAAGCGGCACCAATACGACGGATAATCCAGTGATAAAGCCAGCTTTGGACGGCGAAGTATACAAAAGTCCTACGGTCTGTAAGGCGTATCCCAGACAGAGCCAAAAGCCGAGGATGACGCCTGCACGAAGCAGTGGCCCTCTCCATTCAGAGGTCTGCCCACGATGACGATTGCGGATGAAATAGATGATCAATAAAAATAACGCAGCAATGGTAAAACGAACAGCGTTAAACGTATTGGGAGGCAGCGATGTGATTGCCTGTTGTACGATCAAAAACGTAGTTCCCCAGATAACTGCGACGAGGAGCAGCGTTATGTCTGCCATCCAAGGTTTTCTCAAAGCTTCTTTCCTCTCCTTTCTGACATTTTCGCAATTTTTCTTCTGTTTTCATGTATAGCCGACATCATAAGGGATTCCAGGATGGAACGCAAGCGGATTATATAGGAGATACGCAAAGTACACTCCGTTAATAAACTTTTCACAATTACTCTTATCCGATTCGGGACATAATGATATAATAATAGTGCATTTTACATATGCCGCTAACAGGTTTGTTATTCTGGGAGGACATTATGGATATTCTTTTGCTGGGTTTAAACTACAAAACAGCTCCTGTCGAAATTCGCGAAAAGTTTACATTCAGCGACGATGGAACAGCACGCGCTCTTCATCTTCTCTCCCAGACGAAGAGTATCGCAGAATGTATCATCCTGGGGACGTGCAACCGGACGGAAATTTACGTCGTTTGCGACCAGGCGAATATTGGCCGAGACTATACCCGCCGTTTTTTGGCTGAATGGTTCGGCGTGGAGAAAGAACAATTTAAGGATCATCTCTATATAAAAGAGAACGAACAGGCAATCGAGCACTTGTTCCGCGTCTCTTCCGGTCTTGATTCGATGGTAATGGGAGAAACACAAATCCTCGGACAAGTCCGCGATGCGTTCCTGTTGGCGCAGGAACGTCAAACGACAGGTACTGTCTTCAACACCTTGTTCAAGCAAGCGATTACGTTCGCTAAGCGTGCCCATACAGAGACAGCGATTGGACAAAATGCGGTTTCTGTCAGCTACGCTGCTGTCGAACTGGGGAAAAAGATCTTCGGTTCCTTCGCAGGGAAGTCTGTCCTGATCGTCGGAGCGGGCAAAATGAGTGAGCTCACCGCCAAGCACCTGCACACAAATGGATCGGAACGCGTCATGGTAGCGAATCGTACATTGGAGAGAGCGCAGCTTTTGGCAGAAAAGTTCAAGGGTGACTCCTGTACGATGGAGCAGCTGCCAGAGGCACTGCTCACAGCAGACATCGTCATCAGCTCGACCGGAGCGACAGGTTATGTCCTCGGCAAAAAAGAACTGGCTCCGATCATGAAACAACGGAAGCATCGACCGTTGTTCATGGTGGATATCGCAGTTCCTCGCGACCTGAATCCTGACTTGCATGATCTTGATAACGTATTTTTATATGATATTGACGATCTCGAAGGCATCGTTGCGAGTAACGTTGCAGAACGTTCTCGTGAAGCGGAACGTCTGGATGTCATGATTCAAGAAGAGATTGTGGCATTCACGACCTGGTACCAGACGCTTGGAGTGGCGCCACTCATTGCTGCACTGCGTGACAAGGCAAACACGATCCAAAGCGAAGCGATGCGAAAAATCGAAAACAAGCTGCCGAACCTGTCTGAGCGGGAGATGCACATCATCCGCAAGACAACCAAGGGCATTGTCAATCAATTGTTGCACGATCCGGTCGTGCGTTTAAAAGAAATGGCAGCTACCAAAGATGGGGAAGAAGTACTGGATATTTTCGAGAAAATGTTTGCGTTGGAGGAGATCCTGGAGCGAAAAGAACAGGAAGCAATCTGGTCTAACGATAAAAATAAACAGACATCTTCTTCTCGGGAGCAAGTATTGGCTTCCCGGTTCCCTGACTAAGCTGACCTAACAATCTATCTGCTACTGTTAGAAACCGATTGGGAAAGTGGGGGAGAGAGTACATGGCCGAGGTGAGATGGATCTACGACTTGACGATCTTTCTCTACGCTGCAAGTGTTCTCTTCTATTTTAACGACTTCTTGCAAAGCAACCGGAAAGTCAATCGTCTGGCTTTCGGGTTGCTTGTTGTCGTTTGGGCCTTGCAAACCGCATTTTTTGTCTCGCAAGCAGTCATGAAGGGGTATTTTCCAGTCATTACGCTGTTTGAGACGCTCTTTTTTTATTCATGGGTGCTGGTAGGCTTGTCGCTTACCATTCACTATTTTTTTCGGATTGATTTGCTGGTATTTTTTACTAATATTATCGGGTTCGTCGTGCTCGTCATGTCGATGTTTTTGCCGGAAACGCCGATTGAGGCTGTATCGAGTATCTTGACCTCTGAGCTATTGTTGACACATGTGACACTGGCCATGTTCAGCTACGGGGCGTTCTCGCTCTCCATGATCTTCTCGGCCATGTACTTGCTTCAGCACAAAATGCTCAAGGAAAGACGCTGGTCCCCGTTGCTCAGGCGGTTGCCTAGCCTCGATCAATTGGAAGGCTACGCGTACCGAATGAACATGCTGGGTGTACCGATGCTCTTGCTCTCGATTGTATTAGGGATCATTTGGGGTAAAATGGTTTTGCCGGAGAAATTTCTGCTAGATTCAAAAGTAGTGCTCTCCATGCTGGTTCTTGCGATTTATTCGCTATGGCTGTACCAACGCTATCGGGATACGGTGCAGATGCGCAGACTCGCGCAGTGGAACGTCTTGGCGTTTTTGTTACTGCTTATCAATTTTTTAGGCTTCACTACTTCTACATTTCACGACTGGTGGTAGGGGCTGTTCATCAAGGAGGCTGTCATGGGAAAATGGAAAGTGGGAACGCGTCGCAGCAAATTGGCGCTCACCCAAACGAATTGGGTCATAGATCAACTAAAGGGGTTAGCACCTGAGGCTGATTTTGAATTGCATGAAATCGTGACAAAAGGCGATCGAATCCTCGATGTGACCTTGTCCAAAGTAGGCGGAAAAGGGTTGTTTGTTAAAGAAATCGAGCAATCCTTGTTCGATAAGGAAACCGATTTTGCGGTACACAGCTTGAAGGATATGCCAGCTGAATTGCCAGAGGGCTTGGTAATCGGCGCGATTCCAAAGCGTGTTGATCCCCGTGATGTCCTGCTTTCCAAGGACGGCAAGACATTGGATGAATTACCACAAGGAGCTTTGGTAGGGACTAGTAGCTTGCGCCGTTCTGCACAAATTCTCGCACATCGCCCTGACATTCAGATCGAATCTCTGCGTGGAAATATTGATACGCGCATGCGCAAGCTGGAGGAAGGAAATTTTGATGCGATCATCCTAGCTGCAGCTGGACTTGAGCGCGTGAATTTTGAAGGGAACATCTCGCAGTTCCTGCCTGTTGAAATCAGCTTGCCAGCTGTCGGTCAAGGTGCGCTTGCCATCGAGTGCCGTGCAGACGATGAGGAGACACTCGCTCTCTTGAAGCAGTTTGATGACGCACTGACGCGTTTGGCGGTAACGGCAGAGCGCAGCTTCCTGCATAAACTCCAAGGAGGCTGTCAGGTGCCGATTGGCGCATATGCGACAATTGGTGAGAACAATGAAATTACTTTGACCGGAATGGTTGGCTCCCCAGATGGGAAGCAAATGTTCAAAAACACGGCGACTGGCCAGGATCCATTAGCCCTGGGTATTCAAGTGGCGGAAGCTCTCCTGGCGCAAGGAGCGGGAGACGTACTTGCGCAAGTACTGCGGGAGAATGAGCAATGATTGTCCACGGATCGCACAAGCCGCTGACTGGCAAGTGCATCATGGTCACGCGGGCAAGAAGTCAAGTTCGCGAGCTCGTTGAACATATCGAGCGGTTGGGTGGAGAAGCATACGCATTTCCCCTGTTAAAAATGATGCCGCCGACGGACACTGCCAAGCTCGACGAAGCCATCATCCAGTTGCCAACATACGACTGGGTGGTCTTCACGAGTGTGAATGGCGTACGCTTCTTTTTGGAGCGCATGCACGAGGTCGGGGTAGGCCTTGAAGCGTTCACTGGCAAAATTGCTGCGGTCGGTCCGAAGACGGCCCAGGCCCTTGAGCATCACGGACTCGAAGTAGCTGTCATCCCGTCTGATTACGTGGCGGAGGGCTTGCTTTCGAGCTTGTATGATCAACTGCTTCCTAGTCAGCGCGTTCTGCTGCCTCGTGCAGATATTGCCCGCAAGGCATTGCCAAAGGAGTTGGCTCGCTTGGGACTTGCTGTGACAGAGGTAGACGTGTATCACACTGTCATTGATGCAGAGCAGGCTCCAGATGCAGCGGAAAAGCTCCAGCAAGGTCTCATCGATATCATCTTGTTTACCAGCTCTTCAACGGTGACCCATTTTATGGCAGCGATGGAGCCTTATGCATCGTTTGACTGGCTTAAGCACGTTCAGATAGCCTGTATCGGACCAATAACGGCCGATACAGCAAAACAAAACGGGCTTTCTGTTCATGTGGTAGCGAGTGAGTACACCGTGGAAGGATTACTAGTAGCTATCATAGAGAATCTGGGAGGGAATCGACATGGCACAAACATTTGACCGTCATCGCCGTCTTCGCAAAAGCGCGGCTATGCGTAATCTGGTGCGGGAGAACCACGTACGGGTGGAAGACTTGATTTATCCGTTATTCGTAGTGGAAGGAACCGGTATTAAGAATGAGATTCCGTCCATGCCAGGCGTGTATCAGCTCTCCTTGGACAAACTGGCCGAAGAGATGAAGGAAATCGTAGCTCTGGGAATTCAAGCTGTTTTAATGTTTGGGGTACCAACACATAAAGACGCATGTGGAACAGAGGCGTACAATGATGATGCGATTACCCAGCAGGCGATGCGTCTGATCAAGGAAGCCCATCCGGAAATGCTCGTGATTGCAGATACATGCCTGTGTGAATACACCGATCATGGTCACTGTGGTGTGATTCATGAAGGCGAAGTCGTGAATGACGAAACATTGAAGCTTTTGGGTCAGACCGCCGTTTCCCAAGCAAAAGCTGGAGCAGATATCATTGCACCTTCGAACATGATGGACGGTTTCGTGATTGCAATCCGTGAAGCTTTGGACGAGGCTGGTTTTGAACACATTCCGATCATGTCCTATGCGGTGAAATACGCTTCTGCTTTCTACGGGCCGTTCCGCGATGCGGCAGGCTCGACTCCACAATTCGGCGATCGCAAAAGCTATCAAATGGACGCGGCCAATGCACGTGAAGGAATGCGAGAGGCAGCTTCCGATGTAAAAGAAGGCGCTGACTTCTTGATCGTGAAGCCAGGTCTTGCCTTCATGGACATGGTCCTTCGTCTGCGTGAGAACTTCAACCTGCCGATCGTGGCTTACAATGTGAGTGCAGAGTATTCCATGGTAAAAGCGGCAGCTCTGAATGGCTGGATCGATGAAGAGCGTATCGTTATGGAAACATTGGTTGGTTTCAAGCGCGCAGGTGCAGATTTGATCATTACGTACCATGCAAAAGATGTTGCAAAATGGCTGGCGAGGTGAGCACGAGATGAATAGAGAAAAATCTACTCAGTTATTTGCAGAAGCACAGCATTACATACCAGGCGGAGTAAACAGTCCGGTCCGTGCCTTTAAGAGCGTCGGAGGCAATCCTGTTTACATCGCAAAAGGAGAAGGCTCCCGCATTTTTGATGTGGATGGTAACAGCTATGTTGACTACATCGGCTCGTGGGGTCCATTGATCTTGGGTCATGCGCATCCGCGTGTCCTCGCAGCGATTACGGAAGTAGCTGCGCTTGGAACCAGCTTCGGCGCACCGACTGAGCGGGAAACAGAAATGGCAAAGCTCGTTTGTGAGATCGTGCCATCTGTAGAAGTCGTGCGCATGGTGAACTCCGGTACAGAGGCGACGATGAGCGCTCTGCGTCTCGCGCGTGGCTATACCAGACGCAACAAAATCATGAAGTTCGAGGGCTGCTACCATGGTCATGCAGACAGCCTGTTGATCAAAGCTGGTTCTGGTGTGGCTACACTCGGACTTCCAGACAGCCCAGGCGTACCAGAAGGAACAGCACACAACACGATTACGGTTCCTTACAATGATCTGGAAAGCGTCAAACTGGCATTTGAATCGTTTGGCGATGATCTGGCAGCAGTCATTGTGGAGCCAATCGGCGGCAACATGGGGGTCGTTCCTCCACAGCCAGGCTTCCTCGAAGGACTGCGTGAAATTACGGAGAAACATGGGACACTGCTCATTTTCGATGAAGTCATGACTGGCTTCCGTGTAGCATTGGGCGGTGCACAAGAGCTGTACGGCATTACTCCGGATTTGACAACGATGGGGAAAGTCATTGGCGGTGGCTTGCCAGTTGGTGCATACGGCGGCAAACGGGAGATCATGCAGCAAGTGGCTCCAGCAGGACCAATCTATCAAGCAGGAACGCTGTCGGGTAATCCTTTGGCAATGGCAGCAGGCTTGACTACCTTGCAAGAGCTCAGCAAACCAGGCGCTTACGAACGCTTGGAGAAGATGTCCGCTCGTTTGGCTGAAGGCTTGGCTGACAATGCCAAGAAGCTGGGCATTCCGCACACGCTCAATCGCGTAGGCTCCATGGTTTGCCTGTTCTTCACAGAGACACCGGTTATCAACTATGAAACAGCGAAAACATCCGATCTGGAGCGTTTCTCCGCGTACTTTAGCTATCTGCTGGAGGAAGGCATCATGATCCCGCCGTCCCAGTTTGAGGGTATGTTCGTTTCCTTGGCACATACTGATGAAAATATCGAACGGACGATTGAAGCGAGCTACAAAGCGATGAAAAAAGCGTTTGAATAAAGAATGAAAAGAAGAAGCACTTCCTGATGCAGGAGGTGCTTTTTTGATTTTTTTTTGCAGGATTTTTCCACTCCCTGTCAAAATACGAAGGAAAATGCAGATGATGAGGTGGAGACATGGAAGGGATGATTGTTCACGTACCGCAAAAGCATCTGATTGGCCTTAGCTTCTCTGGTGCATTTCCGATGCTTGTGGAATACATGCCAAAGCTGTGGGAGACTTTTTTGAAGCGCCAGGATGAGATTCCTCTCGTGATTTCACCAGATGTTCGTTACGACATCAGCGAAGAGAATCGGACGTATCAAATGTATACCGAGTACATTGTGGTGGAAGTAGAGCGTTTCGAGCATATCCCTGAGGGCATGATCGGGTTCACGATGCCAGCGAAGACATACGCCCGCTTTACCCACACAGGACCGATGGAACAGGTACAAAATACATACCACGGCCTGTTTGGTTGGCTCAACGAGAATGGCCATCAGGTGGACGAGCAAGCTCTTCGCATGGAGCGCTACGATCAACGATATGTTCCATCTGTGCATGAGTCTGCTCGGGTCGACAATGCGTATGAAATCTTTATCCCGCTTCGGTAAAAAACAAGAGAACAACACCTCTCTTTAGTACGGGCAAGAGGTGTTGTTTTTGCTGTCAATCTATTTGCTTGTCCAAGAAACATGCTAGTTCGCCCATGACAGACTGTAGCACTTGAAGGGAATCATCGACGTAGAGATCAACATCGAGGGAGTGCTTGGCGTTTTGCGGGAGATGGAGCTGAATGTTTGGTTTGGATGTAGCAAGCTGATCAACCACTTCCTGATTGTAGTAATGATCGGCGGTGCCTGAGACGAGAAAGACCTGTTGAGTGAGAGTCAGCAATTCCGTATGGAACACATCCTCAGTCAGTAATGGCGTCAACAAGATAGCCGATGAACGGACAAAACGAGATTCCTTAAGCAATCCGCATGTAATCGGTACCGTACCGAGTGACTTCCCGAGGAAGAATACTCGTTCATACGCGTGAACATCCAGCACATGTGAGACAACCGTTTGCATCTCCTCGCTGATCCAAGCACTTCGTTTGGCGAAGGAGCTATTCCAAAAATCCGTATTGTCTCGTCCATACTCTGCATGTACATGGACGAGATCGATCTGTTTGCTCAATAAAAGCATGGTAGAATAATACAGATAAGGCCTGTCGAACGAATAGCTGGCTCCGGGAAAGAAAAAACAGACGGAGCGAGATGGCGTCTGATTTGCCTGAATGTGCGTGTACGTCATTTCTTTCCCGTCCCTGACGATCACGGAACCTGTTTTTGGGTATACCATCTACATATGCACCTCTTTCATGTTCTTCGAAACAGGGGTTATTTTCCAATCGTAAGGGTCAGCAGCACTTTTTGACAAGAAGTAAACAAACATTAAAGGAGTATGATTCGATGAAAAAGGAAGTCCAACTGAGTAACGGCATCAAAATAGCCTATGTAGAAGAAGGAACAGGGGAGTCGCTTGTTTTGATCCACGGTTTTTGCGGGAGCTCAGATTACTGGCATAAGCTAGTTCCGCTCTTGTCTAAAACCAATCGTGTCATTGCGATCGATTTACGTGGTCATGGAAACAGCTCGGCGCCTGATGAATCGTATTCGATGGAGCGCTTTGCAGACGATCTGGCTTTGTTTGTAGATGAGCTGGGTTTAGCGAAGATTCATCTGTTTGGACATTCGCTCGGTGGCTATGTGACCTTGGCATTTGCAAATCAATACGCGGACAAGCTAGCGAGCTTTGGCTTGATCCATTCGACGCCATATCCAGATGACGACACTGCCAAAGCCAATCGGGATAAAGGCGCAGACAACATCCGCCAAAATGGAATGGAGCCGTTTATCAAAGCCCTCGTACCGAAGCTGTTCGCACCTTCCCATGTCGAGACGATGAGAGAAGAAGTCCAGCTAGCAAAAGAAATTGGTTTTGCGACGAACCCGGTTGGAGCCATCCAAACATTAATCGCCATGCGTGATCGAGCGGATCGCAATCATGTGCTGCAAGAAACGACTTTACCTGTGCTATTAGTCGCAGGAACAGAGGACCAGATCATTCCTTCTGAAAAAACTTTTACAGTAGATAAAAATAACGTAGAGCAAGTGTTGTTGCCTGATGTTGGGCATATGGGCATGGTAGAGGCACCAGAGAAAATGGCAGAGGCCTTCAAGAGCTTTCTAAACAGAAAGTAAACAAATATCACACCATAGTCCTAGCAAATTTTGCTATAATGAAAACGTTATCCTATTTATTTATACATAGACGAGAGGGGAAATTATCATGAAAAAGGCACGTCGGATTACGATGACGGCGTTTGCATCTATCGTGTTTGCATCGCTGATGTCTTCCTCAGCATTTGCAGCACCATTGCATCCCGTACAGCACACTGACTGGATGGTGAAAAAGGCAATTGTATCAGCGGGTCAAAATGGCGATCTTGCTTTGGATCGTGCCGTGACTCTCGCGGAGGCTACTGTTGTTTTTTCTAAATTGAAAGAGGCAAAACTGGGAGCAGCCGCTAAGGGAGCTCATTGGTCTACTCCTTACTTCGACTGGGCAAAGAGCCAAGGTGCTCTCACACAAGACGACTATAAAAACCCTGCGCAAGCCGTAACGTCTGCCAAGCTGACACAAATGGCTGACAAATTGGGCTACAAAATGAAGCTCGACAGCAAAGCGACTGTAACGCGCGGTGAATTTTTCCAAGCATTGGGTGATGCTGCTACCACGCATGTAACGATTGCACACACCAACGATACACATGGTCATATTCAAGAAGACAAGAACCAAAAAGAATTCGGCTTTGCCAAAATCGCAACCTTGCTCAAGGAATGGCGTGCAGAGAACGAAAACTTCTTGCTCTTGGACGCTGGTGATACCTTCCAAGGTACCGTTTTCGTGAACCAATTCAAAGGCGAATCTGTTGTTCCGATCCTCAACAGCCTCGACTACAACGTAATGGCTGCCGGTAACCACGAGTTTGACTTCGGTTATGAGCAACTGCTCAAGCTGCGTGACATGCTCGAGCATCCAGTTATCTCTGCTAACGTGTTCAAGGCAGATGGAAAAGAATTGCTGCCACCTGTTTTCAAAGCAGAGATTGGTGGGAAGAAATTCGCCTTTGTTGGTTTCGTAGCGGAAGACACACCTGTATTGACTCACCCTGACAACGTAAAAGGGCTGACATTCAAAAACCCGGTAGAAGTGGCGAAAGTACTTGTACCTGAGCTGAAAAAAGAAGTAGATCACGTGATTGTTGTTTCCCACATCGGAGTGAACGTAGACCGTGAAATCGCGAAAAACGTCCCTGGCATTGACCTGATTGTTGGTGGTCACTCCCATACTCCGCTGAAAGCACCTGAACTCGTAAACGGCACGTACATTGTACAAGACTGGGAGTACGGCAAGTCCCTCGGACGCGCTGACCTCTACTACCTCGGCAAAGAACTGGTAGCATTCAGCGGCGGTTTGAAAGAGTACGATGAAGCAGTTGTGGCTGATCCAGACGTAGATAAGATGGTAAAAGAAATCGTGGGCAAGATCGATACTGTCATGAATGTTACCATTGCGAAATCCGAAGTGCCACTCGATGGTGACCGTGCACTGGTACGTACGAAAGAAACAAACGTAGGTAACCTGATCGCAGATATCATGCTGGAGCGCACGCAGTCCATCAAAGGCTATGAGGCAGATGTAGCACTCGCTAACGGTGGTGGAATCCGTACACAGTTGCCAGCAGGCGATATCACGAAAAAAGGTCTGTACACGCTCCTGCCATTCGAGAACAATACACTGGCAGTCGTAGAAGTAACAGGCGAAGAGCTGAAGAAAGCCCTCGAAAATGGCGTGAGCAAGGTAGAAGAGGGAGCAGGACGCTTCCCGCAAGTGAGCGGCATGAGCTTCACGTACAACCCATCCAAGCCAGCTGGCGAGCGCGTAGTAGAAGTAAAAGTTGGCGACAAGGCGCTTGACCTGACCAAAACGTATAAAGTGGCAACGATCGACTTCCTGGCAGCAGGCGGAGATGGTTACGAATCTTTGAAAAAGCCATTCTTCAACACAGGCTTGTCCATGTACAGCATTGTGGAAGAAGGCTTGATCAAGCGTAAAACTGTCAATCCAAAAGTAGAAGACCGCATTGTTGAAGTAAAATAAGGTTTGACCGGACAGGGGTGGAGAAAAACCTCCCTGTCCATTTTTTACTGTACGGACACAATAAACTACCTCTAAAACGCGGTCGCACCTTCTTGATATGCTGCGAAAAAGAGGTTTTGTTATTATGAAGTACCTTGCAATATATAGTAGCCATTTGGTAAGCTTTTACATGGGTGATGTTGATGAACGTACAGTTTAAAAAAGGGGTTCTGGAGCTGTGTGTTCTCGTCTTGACAGCTAAGCAGGACAGATACGGCTACGAACTAGTTGCGAGCATCTCAGAAAAATTCCATATCTCTGAAGGAACGGTTTACCCCTTGCTTCGCCGTTTGACCCAGGAAGGATTTTTTACGACCTATTTGGCGGAATCACAAGAGGGACCCCCACGGAAATATTACCAGCTGACAAATCGGGGTCGTCAATACATGAATGACCTCGTCTTGGAGTGGCGAATATTTAACCGCGGAGTAAATGAGATCATAGAGGAGGGACTCGGATATGACAAGGCGTGAGTTTATGGATGAGTTAAATGCTTTGCTTAGCGCTTTGCCTGATAAAGAACGTTTAGACATCCTTGCCGATTATACAGAGCATTTTCTCTCGGGAATGAAACAAGGAAAGACGGAGTTTGAAATTGCAGAAGGATTGGGAAGTCCGAAGCTAGTGGCACGCGAGCTTTTGGCTGGCTACCGAATTGATCAAGCACAGTCCAACGCATCGGTAGGGAATATGACGAGAGCGATTGTCGCCACGATCAGCTTGGGATTTTTCAATCTCGTCTTTGTTTTGGGGCCATTTTTAGGCCTGATTGGTATACTGATGGGGTTGTATGCGATGACTGCGGCGCTTTTGGTCGCGCCAGTCGGAATATTCTTGGATTACGGGATTCCTGCCCCGTCTCAAGAGCGACTTTTCTTGTTGTTCTCCAGCATGGTTTCCGTAGGATTGGGCGGAATGTTTGCCATCGGCTTGCTACGATTGACGAAATGGCTGTATCGCCAGTTCTTGCGTTATCTCCAGTTCAACGTGAAGATGATCAGGGGGAAATGAGATGCGAAATTTGGGGAAAAGACTCTTTGGAATAAGTCTTCTTTTGTTCATCATCGGTGTATGTGGAATCATCTGGCTCTTTACGAAGCAAGAAAATTTCTCCTTTTCGTTAAAACAAGTCAATGAAGAGCGCATGATCGAACAAGAGGTAAAAGCGATTGAGTTGCTGACGGAAACGGCTGATGTGGAAATCATGGCAAGCAAGCAACCAAAAGCGAGCGTACGGATGGTCGGGGAAGTATCCGAACAACAGCAGGAGCGACTGGAGTTTCAGAGTGTAGTCTCACCAGATGGTACGCTTCTCATAGAACTGCGTGAACGCCCTCACGTCAATATGTTTTATCCTCGCAACGGAAAGGTAAAGCTGGAGCTCTTCCTGCCAGAAAAAGTGTATGAGAACGTCCAGCTTGCAACGATGACAGGGGATATCAAGAGCGGAATGCTGCGTGCAAAGAACACGAAAATATCCACCAGCAATGGAGATGTGGATGTGTCGGGCTATGAAGGAGAAGCACTTGACGTCCAGACAGCTACAGGAGATATCAATCTGGCGAATGTTCGCTCGGCCGTTGTCATTGAAAGCTCCACAGGCGAGATTGATAAACTGACAATGCCAGAGTTGACCCATGACGTTTCTATTCGAACGGATACCGGGGATATTCGAGTGACAGTAGCCAAGGAGCCTGTTGCAGCACAGTTGGAAGTAACGACAGATACAGGAGGCATTGAAACCACCTGGTCTAACCTTACCTATGAAAAGAACGAGGAATACAAAGTGAAGGCATCGATTGGATCAGGTGGACCCAAAATGACTGTGCGAAGTTCTACCGGGGACGTTCGCATTCAATAGGAGAAGTTTGGAAACACTGATGGATAGGATTGGAAACGGAAGAAACGAAAAGATTTTGACACAAAAGAGACATTACTTGTCGAATGACGAATGGTATCATATTGAAGGAAACATAATTGTGCAAAGCGAGGTTTATTCATGACCGCAAAAACTTTTAACGACACGTTTTTGAAAGCATGTCGCGGTGAAGCGACAGAGCATGTTCCGGTCTGGTACATGCGACAGGCAGGGCGTTATCAGCCAGAATACCGCGCCATCCGCGCGAAGCATAGCTTTTTTGAAATGAACTACATACCGGAAGTTTGCGCGGAAGTGACACGTCTTCCAGTTGAGCAACTGGGCGTTGACGCTGCAATCTTGTTTGCAGACATCATGACGCCACTAAAACCGATTGGTGTGGATGTAAATATCGAATCTGGGATTGGTCCTGTGATCGCGAACCCAATCGAATCCTTGAAGGATGTTGAGCGTCTGCTTGAGCTCGATCCGGAAACGCATGTGCCGTACATTCTTGAATCCATTAAGATTTTGCGTCAGCAATTATCTGTTCCATTGATCGGTTTCGCAGGTGCACCATTTACACTGGCTAGCTATTTGATCGAAGGCGGCCCTTCCAAGCACTATCATAAGACAAAAGCATTCATGTATACCGAGCCAGTTGCTTGGCAGGCGCTGATGGAAAAACTGGGCGATATGACTATCACCTACCTCAAGGCGCAAATTAAAGCAGGTGCACAAGCTGTGCAAGTATTTGATTCGTGGGTCGGTGCATTGAATGACGAAGATTACCGCGAGTACATTACACCTGTCATGACTCGTATCTTCAATGCACTAAAAGATACTGGCGTGCCAACGATCTATTTTGGTATCGGCGCTGGTCATCTTTTGATGGATTGGAACCGCTTGCCTGTTGATGTGGTTGGTCTGGACTGGCGTACTTCGATTACAACTGCTCGTGAGATGGGTGTGACGAAGTCGCTGCAAGGCAATTTGGACCCAACGCTGCTATTGGCTCCTTGGGAGAAGCTCGAAGCGAAGGCGAAGGAAATTTTGGATGAAGGCACAAAACAGCCAGGCTTCATTTTCAATCTGGGACACGGCGTATTCCCTGACGCCAAAGTAGAAACACTGCAACAACTGACGAAGTTCATCCATAGTTACAAAAGGGACATCTAATCAGGAGGGGCGCTTACATGTCAAAGCAGAAGATCGGACTCTTGTTAATGGCGTATGGAACGCCACGCAGTCCTGAACAGATTGAACCATACTATACGCACATTCGCCGTGGTCGTAAGCCACCACAAGAACTGCTCGATGATTTGATGGCGCGTTACGAGGCTGTAGATGGATTGAATCGATTTGCAGACATTACAGATGAGCAAGTGCGCGCTCTCGAGCAGGAAATGAACAAACGCTACCCAGACCGTGAATTTGTAGGGTACCTTGGTTTGAAGCATATCGCTCCGTTTGTCGAAGACGCAGTAGAGCAAATGAAGCGGGATGGGATTACAGAAGCGATCAGTCTTGTTCTGGCGCCTCATTATTCCAGCTACAGCGTCAAAGAATACAATGGACGAGCACAGGAGCATTCCGAGGCAATTGGCGGACCTGTCATCCAGAGCATTGAGAGCTGGTATCTGGAACCAGGCTTCATCGGATATTGGGCAGATGCTATTCAAGCGACGTTTGCTACGATGACGGATGAAGAGCGTGGACAAGCAGTTGTGATCTTCTCCGCTCACAGCCTGCCGGAAAAAATCTTGAAGTCAGGTGATCCGTACCCAATGCAACTGGAAGAGACAGCAAAGCTCATTGCCGAGCGAGCAGGGGTCACTTCTTATGCAATCGGATGGCAAAGCGCCGGAAATACACCTGATCCGTGGTTGGGACCAGATGTACAGGATTTGACTAGAGAGCTGTACGAAGCAAAAGGCTACCAAGCATTTGTTTACTGTCCTGTCGGATTTATTGCGGAGCATTTGGAAGTTCTGTTTGATAATGATGTGGAATGCAAAGCGGTTACAGATGAGCTAAGGGTACATTACAATCGTCCACCGATGCCTAACGCCAGACCTGCGTTCATTTCCTGTCTGGCTGATGCAGTCGGAAAGAAGCTGGCGAATTAGGGGATCGATCATATGAGCGATAATACCTATCATATTACGATTATAGGCGGCGGCATCACAGGGTTAACCGCTGCTTATTACTTACAAAAGGAAATCGAAGCAAAAGGCTTGCCAATCCGTTTTCAACTGCTTGAAGAGCAGGGACGACTTGGTGGGAAAATCAAGACATGGCGTCACGAAGGGTTTGTGATTGAGCAAGGTCCCGATTCGTTTCTCGAGCGGAAAACGAGTGCGGCTGAGCTGGCAGTGGACTTGGGGCTTGCGGATGATCTCGTTCGCAACAGTACAGGCCAAGCTTATATTTGGCATCAGGATCGCCTGAAAGCTATACCAGAAGGAGCGGTCATGGGTGTACCGACGAAGCTCATGCCCTTTGTCACGACCGATCTTATTTCTTGGCCGGGCAAGCTTCGAGCAGCTTTGGATCTCGTTCTTCCTGCATCAAAAGGAGACGGCGATATCTCCGTGGGTGACTTTTTTCGGCGTAGGCTAGGTAATGAAGTTATTGATAATCTTATAGCGCCTTTATTGTCCGGTGTATACTCCGGGGATCTCGACAAACTCAGCTTGCTTGCGAGTTTTCCTCAATTCGCCAAAATGGAGGAGCAGCATCGCAGCTTGATCGTAGCGATGAAGCATTCTCGCCCGCAAGTAAAAACGCAAGAAAAGCCAAAAGGCATCTTCCTGACGTTGAAGAACGGCTTGCAGTCCTTAGTGGAGGCAATCGAGAAGAGTCTGCCTGAAGAAGTCATCTCCAAGAATACCGGTGTCAAAGAACTGGTGAAACGTCCAGACGGGAAGTACACATTGGTATTGAAAAATGGGGAAACGATTGAGACGGATACGGTATTGTTTACCTTGCCACATGCTGTCGCAGAGCCGTTGTTCCGTCCTTATGTACAAGTTCCTACTCTGCCACAAGCGAAGCCGCATATGGTTGCAACCATCGCGATGGCGTTTCCAGAGTCAGCCATTGATTTAGGAATGGAAGGGACAGGATTTATTGTACCGCGGCATTCTGGAGCAAAAATTACCGCTTGTACGTGGGCGCATCGCAAATGGCCGCATACGACGCCGAAAAACAAAGCCTTGCTGCGTAGCTTCATAGGGAGAGCAGGAGAGCAATCCTTCATGGAGCAGACAGACGAGGAAATTTTGGAGGTTGTCCTCCGCGATCTGCGCAAGATTATGACGATTCGAGCAGAGCCGGATTTTTATAACGTATCACGTTTGCAAAATGCCATACCATATGTTGTCGGACATCAGGCTTGGGTGCAGGATGTGAACAATCAATTAAAAGAAAAACTCCCTGGTGTTATCGTGGCAGGTGCGTCGTACAGTGGCGTAGGTGTACCCGATTGTATTGATCAGGGGAAAAAAGCAATAGCAGAATGGATCGCGTCTGTAAAACCGGGGAGATAGATAACCCCGGTTTTTCCTTTTTTTTCGGTGCTAAACGGCTCGTCCTGTCCATATAGTATAGGGAAATGTCCTGCACTTGAAAGGAGGAGCACGAATGGCATTACAGGATGGGCAACTCTCTTTTGCCATCAAGGAGACCATTTTCCTCTCATCCGATAGAGCTGGAATAGGTGAATTGCAAGAGCTGGAATTGGTTCCAGATGTGGAAGTGTTGGAAAACGATTCCTACATCTCGATCACGGGTTGCTTGCAATTAGTAGGGAAGTACGAGCCAATCAGGGAAGCCGCAGAAGCGACAGGCGGCGAAGGAGAATCGCTGGTTGAGGCCATGACTTTTACTCCCTTTCGCCAGGAAGCATCGGATCAAGCCTTTTATGGCTGGGAGGAACAGATCGGTCATCGCATTCCGTTGAACATCACCATTCCATTGGATCGGATTACCGAGATCGGAGACATCTATGCAATTGTGGACAGCTTTGACTACAAGCTGGAATCACCACATCAAATGCTCATTGATGCCGATCTGAAGATTTTGGGGATAGTCCTCGGGGATAGAGCAGAACAAGCGGAGCAGATCGAAACGCAGGCAGCAGGTCCAGGCGAAGGAGCGTGGGAATACACCTTTGCTGCTAGGGATGATGGGCAAGAATATACGGAACAGACGTCCCTCGATGACATTGATCAAAAGCTGAGTGCGCTGGAGGAGGAATTGGAGCGGCAGGCATTGCCAGCATCCTATGAATCAACCGAATCTCCTTCCATGTTCGATACTCCGGCTATTGCTCAATCCGATGAGGATGAATACTACGAGCAATATGGTGATGTGCTGGAAGTGGCACAGTCAGCACAGTCCAATCTTCCAGAGTCCTGGGAGACTGCTCCTATTTCGTATGACTTCGATTCCCAACAATCTGCTTCGTACGATTCTTCTGTCGCCTATTCCGAGCAGTCAGTATTGGCAGATGAGCAAGAGCAGATGAGAGAAATAGCCGAAAAAGAACAAGGACATGAGGAGCCTATACTGGCTATCCACGATCAACAGGCAATCGCATACCAGCAAGTTTCCAATGAACCTACAGGGTCATCAGTCGAAGCGGAGTCGCAGGAAGCCGTGCAAGAAGCGGTGGAAGCCAGTGTTGTATCCGAGTCAGAACCTGAGCCGGAAGCAGAACCAGTCGTTGCACAACCAGAGGCTGCCGCGGAAGATGTAGAAGTGCGAGTGGCGATTTCAGGGAAACCCTCCCAGGAAGATAGAAGTCGTGTGAACATTACTTCCATCTTCTCACAAGCGAGTCGTGCCAAACAGGAAGCGATGGCGTTAGAGGCGGAATCTTCATCTAGCTCTTCGCGATATGGGTCTGCGGCGAATGTCAACGCTTCTACGGTGGAGGCTATGCAAAATCTAACGTCGTTTGTCCGGAGAAAAGAAGAGCGTTCCAGTCAGCTGAAAATGTGCATTATTCAGCGAGATGAGACGTTAGAGCATATTTCACAACGATACTCCTTGCCTGTTTCCAAAATCGTGGAAGTAAACCGATTAGCTTCCGAGCAGCTTGTAGCAGGGCAGATTCTGTACATCCCACAATAGAGGAGTGGGGGACCGTGGATAAAATTGATCTCTCCGAGGTTTGCCAGCAATATCGGGCGCGCGTAATCCGAATTACGCCCCTAGATGATTGCTATTTACTGGAGACAAACCGGGGCCCCAAAGAACTCCACGTTTGGCCACGTGTAGATGTGATGCGCTGGTCGTTTGCTTGGCGCGAACGACTGGCTCGTCAGGGGTTTCGAGAAGTGGAGCGGTTTATTCGGACGAGAGACACCAAGCCATTTTTGATTTTGGGTAAACGCGGCGTTACCATGACCGATCATCACCGACAATTCGAAGACTATCAGCCCGGCCATGACATGGCGAGGCAATGCGGACGCGTGATCGCGATGATGCATCAGTCTCAGCAGGAAAGTCCTTTACTGTCTGGAAGTGATTTGCTCAAGCAGGAAAAGCAGCGAGTGGAAGAAAAAGGAAGACGCGCCAAAGAGCTGGTCGAATCATTTCGAGCCAAATCTGGGCGGAATTCTAAGGAGAATCGTTGGGTATCGGAACTCATGACCCCTATGCTGCAAAGAATGGACCGTTCCGCTGCGATGCTTGCCCATGAGCGAATTACTCCGGAGGCGGTTGCTGTATCCCATCGGGACCTTTTGCGTGACAACTGGGGTATGATAAACGGGAAGTTGTACTTGAGAGGTTTTTTCAGGCCGGTAATTTCAGTCCAGCAACGCGACGTTGCCACTTTTTTGCGCGATCACTTTTTGACCCACAAAGATCTGAAACAGATTGACGCTTTTTTTGACGGCTATGAAGAAATCAAGCCACTCACCTATGGAAACTATTCGTTGATACTCGCCTTTATGGCTCGTCCTCGTGAAGTGTACAGGAGTATCGAATCGTACGTTAAGCGCGTATCGCTGGATCAAGAATCGTCGATCGCTGGTATTGAGCACGCCTTGCAGAGCCAACAATCTGTTGACTTGCTGCTTCGGCATATTGCCGAGCGGGCCGAGCGTTCGAGGAGGGAGGGAGTCTATGAGTCGGTTTGATGACATTGCTCCTTTGTTCAAAGAGTATGACATGTATGCCCAGAGCATTGACGTTTTAAAGGAGCCAAATGTATTTAAGGCGACGACTCCCTACGGCTCCTTCGTATGCAAACGAGCGCAAATACCTGCTCAACGTCTTGTTTTCGTCAGCGATATGCTGCGTCAATTGCAGCATCGTGGATGGGATGGGGCGGTTCCTTTTACGTACACGAAATACGATGATCCTTTTGTCCAACAAGGTAGCACCGCCTTTTACGTAACCCCTTGGCAGCCAGGAAGTGAGGAATGGGCCGAGCAGCCCTTGTCTTGGGCGCCCACTGCCTTGGAGCGTTTGGCGGAGCTTCATCATTTGACACAAAACTATCGCTACGATGATCCGAGACAGGTAGAGCCACTTATCGACTCCTTGCTGAACCGTTGGCAATATTGGCAAGACCAAATGAATAAGGCGGCAACACTTGCGCAGGAACGTAAATATCCTTCCCCTTTTGACCTGGTGTTTTTGGCTAACAAGGAGTTTCTTGAAGAAATGGCTCAAACAGCGACAGACTTATTGACCGATTGGCGAGAGCGTCATGAGACACATGCTCATTTTCGCTTATCGTTGATCCATGGTAACCCGAATCCTGAGCATGTTGTGCCAGATCGATCGGGAAAAGGACGGCTGCTTAATTTTGATCGTGCCAGCTTTGATACACCAGTGCGTGATTTGACGCTATTTTATCGTACCTATTTTCAAATGGCGGGGGATGAGGTTGGGGCTTCTCAACTATTCCATCGCTATGCCGAGATATTTCCGCTGCGGCCGGAAGAAATTGAACTGATGGCTTCGTTTCTCTCCTTCCCAGAGAGGATCATGAGAGACTTGGATATTTATTATCATCATCCCCGTGAGTGGACCGAGTTTTACGCTGTCCAACGTTTTGAAAAAGATATGGACCGTCTGATGCGCCTGCATCGTTGGGTCCAGCAAGCCTTTTAATGAGCAACGTCTCACCGCGTGGGGCGTTGTTTTTCTTTTTTATAACCATTCAAGGGAGATGGCAACATAGAGCATGGCTAACAAACCGAGAAGGACGACATCAAAAGAGGTAGGAAACACAATCGTTCGGATAAATTGAAAAACCAACAGCGGAAAGAGCACCTGTTTGCATCCGTATTTGATCCGTAAATACGTGGGGTTATACTTCCAACGAAAATTCATCACAATCACCTCATTCCAGCATATGCGCGGCAACTTTGGACAGTGTCTACAACCTTGAGCAAACGCCTAAAACATTTTCATTGAAGTAGATAGTGGTTTGAATGGTGCCTGAAAAGGGAAGGTGTAGGGCAGGAAGGCTAGGACGAAACGAATAAAGGTGATCACAATGTTTTTGAAAATTGCCATAACCCTTTTCGCAATTCCCGAAAGAAAGAATTATGCTAAAGTGTGTATGGGAGTGGCTCGGGGATGAATCATCAATTGGTCAAACTAATGGAATTGAAACAGAATTACGAGTATCTGGTGATGACCAGCAATGAGCAAAGCAAGCGCCAAGTCAATTACGAGAGTCTCATGCCATTTATAGAAGAGTTGGTCGATACGTGGTTCGTGAAAATGGACAAGCCGTGCTTTTTGTCGATCACGTTTGAATCGGCTCTAGGTGCTGTCTATTTTCGGATCGAGCGTGGCAACAAAGAGAGCGCAAAAGTGCAGCGCGAAGTAGAGGAGCGCATTGTTGTCTCGGAACAGTGTGACACCGCTCAAACACCGCGTTATGTCCGCTTGTTCGTCCAGAGTAACGTCAATGACCGTGAGCTAAAGGAACTGGAGAAATCTTTTTATGGGCTACTCCTCGTGAACATTCGGGCGTTGATCCTCAGATGTCAACAGGACCAGTCATCAGGGCAGCGAGAAATCGAGATGGAGATGAAGCTGGCTAGACGCATGCAGTCGAAGCTCATTCCCACAGAAGAATTACAGTTAACCAGTTTGCGAACAAGAACGGTTTACGTGCCAGTCGATTATGTAGGCGGGGACTACATTGACTATAGACAAATCGATGATCGCTACACCTGTTTTATCATTGCGGATGTGTCCGGGCACGGTTTTTTGGCCAGTATTTGGGCAACGGGGATTAGGATTGCTGTAAGGCAGGTTTTGCAGTCCAGCTATTTGCCGGATGAGATTTTGGAAAGACTCAATCAGTTGCTTTATGCAGATTTAGTGAAAACCCGTTCTTACATTACGATGCTGGTTGCTGTCTATGACGAGGTGGAACACAAAATTCGTTTTAGCAGGGCAGGACATCCACAGCCTTTTTATTTGTCCAAGTCGAATCAAACCATTTTAGCTAGCAAGGGTGGAGTCGGCCTAGGGCTTTTGCCCGATAGCACGTATCAAATGGAGGAGGTACCCTTAGAAGAAGAGGGCATGCTATTGCTCTACACAGATGGTTTGCTGGATTCAGGGAGAAAAGAAGTGTGTCGAGGCAGTAGGCATTGGCTAGAAGAACTATCCTCCTTATTAAAGATGCCTGGTGATAGTAAGCAGGAATCGATGAATCGAGTTGAGGCCTACTTAATGGAGATAACACAGCAGCGAAACCAAACGGATGATATTTCTGTGTTGATTCTTCAATTTGAGCCTGAAGAGAGTATAGCCCTCGTGTAGTTGCGCGTGAATAGGAGGATGAACTGTGATTTTGTGTGAGCGTTGTCCGGACAATCCCACTTGTGATAATTGCCTTGTCGCGCTACGTTCTGGCGGTGCAGCGAGCAAAGTAGTTCCGCCCCGCACTGTAAAGGTGACGAACCTAGCAACGATGGAATCGTTCCAGGCGAAGCTGGTAGCAGTGAGCCGGACGACCATTGGGTTAAGCAGTTCTGATCATGCTTTGCACGGACGCATAGAAATAGAGCTCGCCTATGATTTCCGAATTATCGGTAGCGGATTGCGTGGTATAGCAGGTGATCCGTACCATATTATCGATATCGAAAAAGTTTTGCGACGGGAAGACGTTCTGGAGCGATTGCTCCTGGAAGAATTTCATACATGGCACATGAGTGGCGAATTGGACCCGGCAGACGTCTTGTTACATTGGAAGGATCGAGACGACGAGCGGGGGCGATTAATAAAACAAGAGATTCAGAAGTTATCCATACTGCGTCAGATCGAGACCGTTTTCCTCTATCTTTACGATGAAGGGAAAGTGCGTCCGCTGGGTGACGTTCGTGCGAGTTTGGAAGTAGAGAGAGAAATGCAACGACTCGTCGAAGATGCGGCTGGATCGGGTGGTCCTGTAAGGGAGCAAATTGTCACCACAGATGGCACAAAGGTGTTTGAATTATACACATCTGTATTGCCAGATCGGACCTGTGGAATCGCTTTGATTGACGTCACCGCCGTCATAGCAGAAGAACGAAAACGCAAAAGACGGGAATGGGAGATCTACAGAGATATTCTGGGTGTGGTCACAGAAGGTAAGCTATTGTTGCTTAGTGATGAAGAATTATTTTTCTTGCTTCGGGAAGGGCATAAGCTCTTGGCAATCGATATCCGTTTACCGGAGCAGCTTGCAGAACTGCGTAAATTGTTCAAGCAAGCTTTGGAACCACAAGGCATTTCTGATAAACGAATGCTACAGTTTCTCGTTGCGGTCAACGAAGCTGCTTCCAATACGTTGAAGCACGGAAATGGCGGTGTGGTTACGTTATACCTAACGAATGACAGGCAGATGTGCCGCGCTGTGATCCATGATGAAGGACAAGGAATTTTGCTCGAGGATATCCCGCGAGCTACCCTACAACAAGGATTTTCTACGCGCCACTCGCTCGGGGCAGGTTTTCACGTGATCCTGCAATACTGTGATCGTGTTTATTTGAGCAGCTCCCTGGCAGGCACAAAGCTTATTTTAGAATGTATCCTTTCACGTTAAGCAACCATTTCCAAAAAGCCAAATGTTTGCAAGTGAATGAAAATGGGTAATATAGTAAAAGGACGAGCAGATTGGGTGTACCGATACCTATTGAGAGGAGTTTGAGCATGGACTACCGCGCAACAGAGGCGAACGGACAGGCTACATTGTTTTTCGTCGGAGAGTTGGACATGGCTGTAGGAGATCGAGTAGGTGAATTGCTCCAGCAGTATGGAGGGCGAAATCAATCCGTTACCGTCGATTTTCAAGGTGTCTCCTTTGTAGATTCTTCCGGTATTGGAAGCCTGTTTTTTACCACGAAAGAACTGTTGGCCATGGGCAAACAGGTAGAAATCGTCAATGTCCGAGAAGAAATTCTCGATATTTTGGGCGTGCTCGGTTTTACCGAAGCACTGGGCATTGCAGTTGGAAAAGTGGGCGAAACCCGGGTTTGACGCCAAACAGCGTGATTGTATATAATAGTGAAAGCTAACCATACGACAATTACATACGATATGAACGATGAGTGGGAAGAGTAAGTCAGGACGCCTTAGCAGAGAGGAGAATCAGTTGCTGCGAGATTCTCTAAGGTCATGAATGGCTGAAGGTCGCCCAGGAGTTTTTTCGGTGAAAGCATGTGCCTAGCCGAGACCGGTTCGCAACCGTTATCTTGTCAGAGTGAACACGCCATAAGCATGTAGTTTATCGTGTGTTAACAAAGGTGGTACCGCGAAAATAATCCTTTCGTCCTTTGCGATGAAGGGTTTTTTTATTTTTTGCAAAGCAAGTTATGCTAATAGGAGGAGTCGTACATGTCTACACAGCCAACAACCGACATCGACCAATTGCTGCCGAAAAACTATGATCCAAAAGCAGCAGAGAACAAATGGTATCCGTATTGGATCGAAAAACAATTTTTCAAGGCAGAACGTGACCCGAATAAACGTCCGTTTACGATTGTCATTCCACCCCCGAACGTAACTGGTAAATTGCACTTGGGCCACGCGCTGGATACGACTTTGCAAGATATCATTACGCGTACCAAGCGTATGCAAGGCTACAGCACCTTGTTCTTGCCAGGTATGGACCACGCTGGTATCGCAACTCAAGCGCGCGTAGAAGCTACCTTGCGTGAAGAAGGCGTCTCTCGCCATGATCTGGGCCGCGAAAAATTCGTGGAAAAAATATGGGAGTGGAAGCACATCTACGCTTCGCATATTCGTGAGCAGTGGGAAAAGCTCGGTCTTGCCTTGGATTACTCCCGCGAGCGTTTTACGATGGATGAAGGCTTGTCCCAAGCTGTCCGCGAAGTATTTGTTCGACTGTATGAAAAAGGCTTGATCTATCGCGGCAACCGCATCATTAACTGGGACCCTGCTGCCCGCACAGCTCTGTCTGATATTGAAGTAATCTACAAGGAAGTAAAAGGTGCGCTGCATCACATGCGTTACCCATTGGCAGATGGCACCGGTTATATCGAAGTAGCTACAACCCGTCCTGAAACGATGCTCGGTGATACGGCTGTAGCTGTACATCCGGAAGATGAGCGTTACAAGGACATGATCGGCAAAACCGTGATTTTGCCAATCGTAGGACGCGAAATTCCAATCGTCGCAGATGACTACGTTGATCCTGAGTTTGGTTCTGGCGCTGTAAAAATTACGCCAGCACACGATCCGAATGACTTTGAATTGGGTCTTCGTCATCAGTTGCCACAAATCGTTGTCATGGATGAGACGGGCGCGATGAACGAGCTGGCTGGTATCTACAAAGGCTTGGATCGCTTCGCATGCCGCAAGCAAATCATCAAAGATTTGACTAAGCAAGGTGTGATGTTCAAAGTTGAGGAGCATATTCATCAGGTTGGACATAGTGAGCGCAGCGATGCAGTCGTAGAACCATACCTTTCTACCCAATGGTTCGTAAAAATGCAACCTTTGGCTGACGAAGCACTGGCTAATGCAAATAGCCCTGAGAGCGTGAAATTCGTCCCAGAGCGCTTCAAGACGAATTACCTGCGTTGGATTGAAAACATCCGCGACTGGTGCATCTCCCGTCAGCTGTGGTGGGGTCACCGAATTCCTGCATGGTATTGCGGAGATTGTAACGAAACGATTGTATCTCGCGCAGATGTGACTGAGTGCCCAAGCTGCCACAGCCACAAGCTGGAGCAGGACAACGACGTTCTCGATACATGGTTCTCCTCTGGTCTATGGCCGTTCTCGACCCTGGGCTGGCCGGAAGAATCCGAGGACATGAAGTACTTCTATCCAACGAATGTCCTGGTAACAGGCTATGATATTATCTTCTTCTGGGTTGCTCGCATGATGTTCTCAGGTCTTGAATTTACCGGGAAAAGTCCGTTTGAATCCGTCTTGATTCACGGCATTATTCGCGACTCCGAGGGCCGCAAAATGTCCAAATCACTCGGCAACGGTGTCGATCCGATGGAAGTGATTGAGAAGTACGGAGCGGATGCGCTGCGATACACATTGGCGACAGGGAATTCCCCAGGAAATGACCAACGCTTCTATTGGGAAAAGGTGGAGGCAAACCGCAACTTCGCGAACAAAATTTGGAACGCGTCTCGTTTTGCCTTGATGAACCTGGCTGACTTCAAATACGAGGAAATCGATTTGAGCGGTGAGCTGTCTACACCAGACAAATGGATTCTTTCCCGCCTCCAAGCGACAATCGCAGATGTAACCCGTCTGTCTGACGCATTTGAATTCGGTGAAGCAGGCCGTGTGCTTTACAACTTCATTTGGGATGACCTGTGTGACTGGTATATCGAGATGGCGAAGCTGCCGCTGTATGGTACAGATGAAGCAGCGAAGAAGACAACCCAATCCGTTCTGGTTACAGTTCTGGATCAAACACTCAAGCTGTTGCATCCGTTCATGCCGTTCATCACGGAGGAAATTTGGCAGGCATTGCCGCACCAAGGCGAGAGCATCACAGTAGCACCTTGGCCAACTGTTAACGAGCAATGGATTTTTGCTGAAGCAGAAAGCGAAATGAACCAGTTGATGGATATCATCCGCAGCGTACGCAACATCCGTGCAGAAGTAAACGTACCAATGTCCAAGAAAATTGAGCTCCTGATCAAGCCAAGCGATGCATTGTCCGCTGAGCGTCTGACACGTGGTGAGCACTACCTCAGCCGTTTCTGCAACCCTGAGCGTCTGGAAATCAGCCTGGATCTGGCTATGCCTGATAAAGCGATGTCTGCTGTGATCACGGGAGCAGAATTGTTCCTTCCACTGGCAGGCTTGATCGATATCGAGCAAGAGCTGAAGCGTCTGGAAAAAGAAGTGGCGACACTCAACGGCGAAGTGGAGCGTATTGAGAAAAAGCTCAACAATGCCGGATTTATGGCCAAGGCACCTGAAAAAGTAGTCGCAGAGGAAAAAGCGAAGATGGCAGACTACATGGATAAGCGGGATAAAGTGATTGCACGACTTGCCGAATTGAAGGGCGAATGATCCGCCATACCATCGCATATTTTTGAGAATGGAGCATTGTGGTATGCATGCAGAAGAAGGGTTTGTAGAATATACGCAAGCGCTCGACTGGCTGCATGGACTGCTCAGGTTCGGTCAACGGCCGGGGCTTGAGAGAATGCAGTGGGTTTTGGAGCAAGTAGGACATCCTGAGCGGAGAATCCCATTTATTCATGTGGCTGGCACCAATGGAAAAGGTTCAACCTGCGCATTCCTGACGCAAATGCTGATGGAAGCCGGATATAGTGTAGGTACATTTACCTCCCCCTATTTGGTTGACTTCCGTGAGCGCATCCGTTACAACGGCAGCATGATCACGGAAGAAGATCTATTGCAGCTGGTGAATGAAGTCAAGGTATGGGTGCAACGATGCGAACAAGAAACAGAGTTCGGTTCCCCTACCGAATTTGAAGTGATTACGCTGATCGCCATTCTTTATTTTTCAAGAGTGGCGAGACCAGCGGTAGTCGTATGGGAAACAGGACTTGGCGGGCGATTGGATTCGACGAACGTCGTCCTTCCGCTTGTTTCGGTCATCACGAATATCGGTATGGACCATACGCAAGTGTTGGGAGAAAGCTTGGAAGATATTGCCCAGGAAAAAGCGGGGATTATCAAGTCGGGTGTTCCTGTAGTCACAGGTGAGGTTAGGCCGGAACTTCTCGCGATTTTTGAGGAGCGCACAAGACAAACGAAGAGTACGCTATATCATATTGGTGAACATTTTCAGGCAGAGCAGGTAGAGGAGCAGCTGGGTGACCAACAGTTTCGTTACAAAAGCATTCACCGTCGTGCGGAAGCATCCTACCGTCTTACCATGAATGGCATTCACCAAACAACCAATGCAGCCGTTGCTTTAATGACCATCGATATCCTGCGTAATTACTTCTCTTTCTTGCTGGAGGAAGAAGAAATATTTCGCGGTTTGCAACAAACGCGTTGGCCTGGTCGTCTAGAAGTCATCTCTCCAAGACCAATGGTTATCTTGGATGGGGCACACAATCAGGAAGGAATGGAGGCGCTTGTAAGCAGTCTGGATCGGTTGTTGCCGGACGGAGTACAGTTGCATTTGCTCTTTTCTGGATTGGCAGATAAGCCGCTTGCCAAAATGGCAGAGTCGCTCGTACCAGTAAAGTCAAAAATCCAAAAGCTGCATGTGACAACCTTTGACTTCCCGCGTGCAGCCGAAGCCAATAGCTTACAAGAGTCGTTTTTAGCCGGTGGCTGGGAGCAAGAGTTTCTCGATGCAGTCCCAGACTGGCGGGCGTTTCTCCTTTCTTGGATGCGGGAGAAGCAATCAGCGAAGGCGGATGACTGGTTGGTCGTCTGCGGTTCGCTCTACTTCATCGCCCAAGTACGCGCATTCTTTCCCACTATAGTAGAAGAGGCAGGTGAATAGGGTGGATCAGGCCCAACACGTCCACTTTGTGGGCATCGGCGGTTATGGCATGAGTGCCATTGCCCGCGTCTTGATCGACCTTGGATACAAGGTAACCGGCTCCGATGTCGCCATGAATGATTTGGCGAAAAAGCTGGAAGCAAGAGGGGCGGTCATTCATATTGGCCATAATGCTACCCACGTGGAGGGAGCAGACAGCATCGTATACTCCACCAGTATTTCCAAAGACAATCCTGAGGTGATCGCAGGTCAAGCATTAGGAATTCCGGTCATGCACCGTTCCCAAATGCTTGCTCGCATATTGAATGAACGCACAGGAGTAGCAGTAGCCGGAGCACACGGCAAGACGACCACGACATCGATGATCTCTCACGTGCTGGAAGAGTGCGGTGTAGACCCGACTTTCATCATCGGCGGTGAATTGATGAGTGCTGGTACCAACGCAAAGGCAGGTACCAGTGATTATGTCATTGCTGAGGCAGACGAGAGCGACGGTTCCTTTTTGGAATACAGACCGATGTATGAAATTGTGACGAGCATCGAACCAGATCATCTGGAGCATTTCGATGGCGACTTCAACAATTTGAAACAGGCGTACGTCCAGTTCTTGAGCCATCTAAAACCGGCTGGAAAAGCGATCCTGTGCATCGATGATCAACATGTGCGTGAAGTCATGCCGTCCGTCGAAAAAACGGTCGTGACGTATGCAGTCGATCCGAACTTTGTGGCACAAGCACAGTTTTCTGCCACTTTGATTGAATGTGGAGATCGTTGCAGCACGTGCCAGATTTATCACAAGGATGAGCGGTTGGGTGAATTGTGTCTCGTAGTCCCAGGCAAGCATAATATTGCAAATGCACTGGCTGCGATCATTGTTTGCCTGGATATTGGCCTTTCCTTTGATAAAATTGCACAGGCACTGTCTACTTTTAGCGGTGCCAAGCGCAGATTTCAAATTATCGGGGATGCACGAGGTGTCCTGGTCGTAGACGACTACGCGCATCATCCGACGGAAATTATCGCCACACTAAGCGGGGCAAGGGCATCGGGCCGACGTGTGATCGCTGTGTTTCAGCCACAACGCTACACACGCACGTATTTCCTTATGGATGAATTCAGCCGTGCCTTTGCAGAAGCAGACGAAGTGATTATCACGGATATCTACTCTCCAGCGGGCGAAGAAAAAATCGAAGGAGTTACCTCCGAGGTGCTGGTGCAAAAAATCCGCACCAACAGCCACCCGCGTGCGCAGTACATTCCGACGAAGGAACAAATGCAGGAGCATGTCTTCAAAGGATTGCAAGAGGGCGACCTCGTGTTGACTATGGGTGCAGGGGATATCTGGAAATCCGCTTACTGGCTGGCTGAAAAGCTAGAAAAATAACGGATAGAGACGTAAAAAGACTTGAAACCTACGGGTTTCAAGTCTTTTTATTTACTATCGGAAAGTTTTGTAAGGTATCGATATACCAACAATGCTAGTGAGAAGAAAAAGCACAGGGCTCATAGACCTTGACAACGCCTACCCAGTCGGAACTACAAAAAGGGGACCACGCTTGTCGAACACTTCTCCCTTGAGAAACTTCCGCCCGTAGGGTGGCTTTGGCTCGACGGTCCCCTTTTTGTAGTGGAGACGGTCAGTGAATCCCCCCTGCTGGCGTGTCAGAGTCGAAGAGAACTGTGCTTTTTCTTCTCCTCCACTATGCTGACTCAAACCAGAATTAGATTATTGATTTTAAAAAATAGTACCAGATACTAATATCTAGTGTTATAATCAGATCATAAAAACGGAAGGTGATGATCGGATGATGACAAATGCAAGCCCCTTCAAGTCACGAATTACCGCTATCGGTACGTATGTGCCGAGTCGCGTTCTTACCAATACAGATATGGAAAAACTAGTGGAGACATCGAATGAGTGGATTTTACAACGAACAGGTATTCATGAGCGCCGTATGGCAAGAGAAGATGAATTTACCAGTGATCTGGCCATCGCTGCTATCCACGATATGATCGCGAATTATGGGAAGGATATCCGCGATGTCGATATGATTTTGGTGGCGACCAGTACGCCAGACTATCCATTTCCAAGTGTAGCAAGCCAAATCCAGGCGCATTTTCAAGTCCAGCAGGCAGGAGCCATGGACCTCTCCGCCACCTGTGCAGGATTTACGTATGCGCTCCATATGGCAAATGCGCTCATCAGCTCTGGTTTGCATCGCAAAGTGTTGGTAGTAGGTGCAGAAACCTTAACAAAAGTAACCGACTATACGGATCGCACGACGTGCATCCTGTTCGGGGACGGGGCGGGTGCAGTGTTGGTTGAGCAAGACTCTACGGCTCCTGGTTTTTTGTCCGCCTATTTAGGCTCAAAGGGGGACGGAGGGATTCATGTATACCGATCGGGCTTGTCTACCCATATGGACGGACGAGAATTGAGTGGGAATGGATGCATGGTGCAAAACGGGAGAGAAGTGTACAAGTGGGCAGTAACAACTGTTCCAAAGGGGATGCAGGAGGTAGTGAGCCGGGCGGGCAAAACGCTCGAAGATGTCGACTGGTTCATCCCGCACAGTGCCAATTTGCGCATGATCGAATCCATTTGTGAGAAGAGCCAGTTCCCACTCGAAAAGACACTGTACAGTCTGACGCACTATGGCAACACATCAGCGGCTACCATTCCATTGTCGCTCGCCTTGGGGATCAAGGAAGGCAAAGTAAAGGCAGGGGATACGATCTTGTTGTATGGGTTTGGCGGTGGTCTCGTCCACGCTGGCCTTTTGTTCACTTGGAATCCGTAAACCATGTTCATAAATCGAGAGGCTGTCCAGAATCGTTCTGGGCAGTTTTTTTGTCTCAGGAAAGAAGCGTAATCTTAAGGACAGTTTCAACTTGGGGGATGAAGAAATGGCAAACGCTGTGATATTATTCGGGCTCTGCCTTTACCTCTCGTGGGTAGATTTTCGTCATAGACGAATACCCAATCTTGCATTAGTTGCAGGGTTTGTACTGATTTCTTTTATGGAGTATGTTCTCTCTTCGCCGAGGGAATGGCTGATGGCTGGAATCTTTGCGATTATCTGTTTACTAGTATTTGGATGGATCAGCTGGCACAGGCCGCGTGCGCTGGGGATGGGGGATGTGAAGTTGTTCTCTTTAGTCTGCTATGGACTTGGGGTTCACGATTTTGTAGTCGTTCTTACGGTTGCGAGCTTGGCAGCTATGCTCGTCTCTCTCGCTTTGTTGCTGATACGAAAAGTAAGTATAAAATGCGAAGTACCGTTTGCGCCTTTTGTGACGATTGGGTTAGCCGTCATTTTGTATATGAGCGAAACCTCTTGAAATGGCATGGGGAATAGTAGTAGAAACAAATTTAATAGAATCACTAGATAGAAGTCATAACCCGTCCGAGCAAAACGTATGCTAGTACAAAGAGCCTGTGGCTAGGAGGGCAAGCGTATGAGCGGACAAAATAAAAATCGTGTGACGGTCAAAATGAACGGAAGGTTCTGGGATGAAAAGCGGGACGACATCCCGAAGGAAGCAAGTAGAAAGCGCACTCCAAAGGATGACACGCCTCGTGTTCGTTTTCAAGCGCCTCCCTTGTCGTTTACTGACCCGTTTAAAGAGAAGGGCAACGAAGCATGGGAACGCATGATGCAGCTACGTGGAGCTGTCGCGAAAGAAACGAAGCCGAACATTGAATTCGATCAGACGACAAACGACTCCTTTGAATCCGATTATTCTTTCGAGGATACCGAAGAGAAGGGATACAGGAGTAGTCCTGGTAGTCGGCTCGCAGCGTTATGGCCAAAGGGGCCCTTTTGGCGCACGACATTAACAACGGGTGGGGCTATAGCAATTGGTCTTTTGTTCGGATTTCTTGTTTTGACAGTCTTTTCCCAAAAGGAGTTTTCCGAGTCGTACGGAAATATTCTGAGTGAAACGGTTCAGACACTGACAGCGCCGGGTGCAGGTACTGAACAAACGGCTGGGAAAAATGGCGTGGCAGGTCCCGCTTTGCCAAATGAAAGCCAGCCAACGCATGAGACGCCGACGAATGGTACCGTAGTGGGTCAAAAAGCAATAGCTTTACAACTGCCAGCCGTAAACATGTACGTTGCACAGGCAGGAGTATTCCAGCCGGATGCATCCCCGCAAACAGCTGTAGAACCACTGGAGAAAGCGGGGATTCCTCATCTGCTTTATAAGGACGCAAGCAAGCAGTATATGTTCGCAGCTGCTGCTCCCACAAGAGATGCTGTGCTAGGCTTTGCCGCCAGCTTGAAAAACAAAGGCATGGATATATACGTCAAAGAATTTTCCTTTCCGGCTTTTGAAGGGTCTGTCCCTGTTGGAAAAGCCGCCAACGCATCTGGTGACCCTAACGTGAGTGCCTTTTTCACCCACGGAGTCAAACTCGTCCAAACACTTTCAGCACAATCAGGGCTGATTATTACGACGGGTCAACTTTCGCCAACGGCAAAAGAAACAGCAGAATTAAAAGAAATTCACCGCCAATTTCTGGAGGAAAGTCGTAAAATGGAAGCCAAGGATGCCTGGAAGCCATTGCTAGATGGGATGGTAAATGGGGTGAATCAAGCGCTGGCGGCCAGGGACAAAATGGCAGAAGCGAGCGCTGGAAAAAAGGTGGAAAGCGCCGAATCCTATGCGTGGCAAGTACAGGCGGGTGTCCTTGCCTTTTTCGAGAGCTACTCGAGCTGGATTCAAAATGCACGCTCATCCACATAAGTGCATGTTTATATGGTCTTCCGCAAGGTTTTCTTGCAGGAGGCCTTTTCTTTCTATACAGTAACTACCAAGAGCAATCAGGGATTGTTTCGCTTCTCCCCATTTGCTAAACTTATGTTTGGCAAAAAGAGAATCCCTTATAAAAAGGGAGTTGGGAAAATGGGGAAAGAAACGCTTACTCTCGTGTTTCTGTTGGTGAGTGGACTTTTGTTTGGCAGCATTATCGGGGAGATTTTAAGTCCCTGGCTACCTTTTTTGACCAAGAGTAAAGAGATTACTTGGTCGCCTGCGGCAGATTTAGAAATTTTGAAGTACGAACTGAACTTTCAGGTAAAACTAAATCTAGCCAGTATCGGAGGCTTAGCCCTCGCATTTTGGATACATCGACGAATAAAGTAGGTTGAAAAATGACGAAAAAAAATGTTCCTCTCATTCTGGCTTCATCTTCGCCTCGTCGAAGGGAGCTTCTGCAAGCTTTGGGCTTATCATTTACCGTTATCACCAGTGATGTAGATGAGACGACAGCAGAGCATTTATCTGCGAGCGAAGTAGTAGAAGAATTGTCTTTGCGCAAGGCCAAGGAAGTGGCTTCTCGCTTGACGGAAGGCGTCGTTTTAGGATCTGATACGGTAGTCGTTCTTGATGGCCAAATACTGGGCAAGCCTGTTGATGAAATGGACGCATATCGTATGTTGTCCATGCTTCAGGGGCAAGAGCACACCGTTTATAGTGGAGTCGCCTTGATAGATGTGGAGACAGGCCGTGCGGAAGTCTCACATAGTCTAACACACGTAAGAATTCGAGCTTTAACAGAGCAAGAAATCAAGTCGTACATTGCGACAGGTGAGCCGATGGATAAAGCGGGCTCATACGCCATTCAGGGTATTGGAGCCACGCTCGTGGAAGGAATAACTGGAGACTACTTCACTGTTGTTGGTCTTCCGTTAGGCCTGACGTCTACTCTTTTGACACGTTTTGGGATGCCGATATTGTAAAGTTGTCATGCTTGAAGCAAGCGGCGACGGCCATACGCCTCATGAACATCTCCATGTCAGCCGTTTTCGATAATGTGAATATGGCTGGAGGCGGATATAAAATGGCAACAAATACCTGTAACAAAATGCTGTTAAAAAACGTCCCTTACTATGACCGTCCACGTGAACGACTGCTTCGCGAAGGAGCGGTCCATCTGTCTGATACTGAACTTCTTGCCATTTTACTGCGGACAGGCAGGGAACAAGAGACGGCTCATCAGCTGGCTCAGCGCTTGTTAGCCAGGTTTGGAGACCTGCGTGGTTTAGCCCAAGCCTCTCATGCTGAGTTAACAGAGCTAAAAGGAATTGGTCCAGTCAAAGCGATTGAATTGCATGCTGCGTTTGAGCTTGGGCGTAGATTGATGGGAGTGCCTCGAGAGTATAGGGCTTCTATCCGTTTACCACGGGACGTAGCTGATTTGATGTCGCCAGAGCTTGCTCATTTGACACAGGAACATTTTGTCTGTCTCTTTCTGAATACCAAGAACCATGTGATTGGCAAGCAGACGATTTTTGTAGGCAGTCTGGACGCTTCCATCGTACACCCGAGAGAAGTCTTTAAAGAAGCGATCCGTCGTAGCAGCGCATCGGTGATATGCCTACATAACCATCCGAGCGGTGATCCGACACCTAGCAGGGAAGACATCGCGATTACGCATACATTGCGTGACGCTGGTGAACTGGTAGGGATTTCATTGTTGGATCATGTTATTATCGGGGAAGGCAAGTACGTTAGTCTCAAAGAGCAAGGGTACTTGTAACATGTTTTTACGTGCAAGATTTATCATCGATACGTCTATGAATTCTTGTGCGCATGAAAACCTTCCACAAAAACGCGGTCGCTCTATCTAGGGGAGGCCTCGATAGAGGTTCTCTTATGCTTGTCATTTGGATTAATATTTGGAAGGAGTTTTTTTATGTTTGGTGGATTTACACGTGACTTGGGGATTGACCTCGGCACTGCCAATACACTTGTTTTTGTGAAGGGTAAAGGAATTGTGGTGCGTGAACCTTCTGTTGTAGCGATTCGTACGAATAACAATTCCATTGAAGCAGTAGGGAATGCAGCGAAAAGTATGATCGGTCGTACGCCAGGTAATATCGTAGCGGTTCGTCCAATGAAAGACGGGGTTATCGCTGACTTTGATACAACTGCGACAATGATGCGCTATTTCATCAATCAAGCACAAAAAAATCAAGGTCTGTTTACGCGTCGTCCAAACGTAATGGTCTGTGTACCTTCGGGAATTACTGCGGTGGAAAAGCGTGCAGTCGAGGACGCTACGAAGCAGGCTGGCGCGAAGGAAGCATATACGATTGAAGAGCCGTTTGCAGCAGCGATCGGTGCAGACCTGCCAGTGTGGGAACCGACTGGAAGTATGGTTGTTGACATTGGCGGTGGTACGACAGAGGTCGCTATCATTTCTCTCGGGGGGATTGTTACATCCCGCTCCATTCGTGTGGCTGGGGATGAGATGGACGAGGCGATCATTCAGTACATCAAGCGCCGTTACAACTTGATGATCGGGGAACGGACATCAGAAACATTGAAGTTGGAGATCGGCTCTGCGATTGCTCCTGATGAGGTCGAAAACGTTGACATTCGCGGTCGTGACCTTGTAACCGGATTGCCAAAAACGCTCTCGGTAAGCAGCACAGAGATTGCAGAAGCATTGGCGGAAACCATTTCTGCTATCGTGGAATCGGTGAAGGTAACACTCGAAAAAAGCCCGCCTGAGCTCGCGGCGGACATCATGGATCGTGGGATTGTACTCACAGGTGGCGGTGCGCTCTTGCGCAACATGGATCGCCTGTTAAGTAAGGAAACGGGTATGCCCGTGCATGTCGCGGAAAACGCACTGGATTGCGTAGCGATTGGAACAGGTCGTGCATTGGAGAACATTCACCTGTTCAAATCCAAGCAAGGCATCACCTCTTCCCGACTAAAACGGGGTAAATAAACGGAGGGTAGGGCATGTCGTTTTTCGGGAATAAGCGGCTTATCATTGTACTTGTAGGCTTGGTCCTGCTTATCTCCGTCGTGGGCTTCACTTCTCGTGAACGGGTTAGCCTGACCTGGCCAGAAATGTTCTTCAAAGATACCTTCAGCGTGGTGCAGGGCTTTTTCTATCGCCCTGCCCAGGCTGTTTCTGGCTTTTTTCAGGAAATTGAAGAAGCGTACGGCGTATATGAAGAAAACAAGGCACTCAAGGCAAGTTTGGATCAATATGCTCGTCTCAGTGCCGAATTACACACACTCAAGGCAGATAATGAGCGCCTTCGAGAAATGGTGGGAGCAAAAGATTCACTCAAATCTTACAGGCTTCACTTTGCGGAAGTCGTAGCGAGAAACCCTGATACATGGAACAACGTTGTTACCATCGATCAAGGTTTGAAAAGTGGCATCAAAAAGGATATGGCGGTCATCACTGCCAAAGGAATGATTGGGCGCGTACAGAGTGTTGCCAACTTTTCATCTACAGTTGAATTGTTGACAAGCTATGAACGGCGGGACCATATTTCTGCGGGTATTTTGACGCAGGAACTGGTCGAAGGCAAGCCTGTATACCGTCAGATTAGTGGTGTCATCGAGGAATACGACCCGCAAAAGAGATTGCTCGTCATGCGTAAAATCCCTTGGGGACAGGCCATTAAAAAAGATCAGCAAGTTATTTCTTCAGGTTTGGGAGGAGTTGTACCTCCTAATTTGCCGATCGGCTATATTGTTCGCGTAGAACCAGATGATTACGGCTTGACTCAAACGGCCTACATCCAGCCAAGCGCTGATTTTTCACAATTGAATGAAGTCATGGTTGTGGAACGAGATTTTACAATCGCTCCCAATGGTGAATTGATCCCGCAACAGCCAACTGGCCAGACACAAACACAGACAACTGTGCCCCCGGCTCCACCTGCTAGCGGGGGTGGTCAGTAATGGCTCGATTTTTATTGACGTTGGGCGTCGTGGTTATGTTTGTTTTGGAAGGAACTGTGATGCAAGTATTTTCACCTGGCGCTGGGGGTCTGTCTTGGATGATAGTCCCCCGGTTTGCGCTTGTCTGCTGCGTTTTTATTTCGATGTATCTCGGCAGGCGTGAGGGCTTGTATTACGGGATCGCCTTCGGATTTTTACAAGATGTCCTGTTTGGGCAACTAATTGGAATCTATACCATGTCCATGATGGTGGCCAGCTACTTTGCAGGGATGATCGTTCTTTTGTTCCAGAGAGGATTCGGGATGGTTTTTATTACCAGCTTCCTGATTTTGTTCGGACATGAGTGGCTTTTGTATTCCTTGTTCCGCTTGTTTTCCGCTGCCCCCTTCGATGTTCAATGGATTTTGACACATCAAATTTTGCCTAGTGTGCTGTTTAATCTCGCTTTTGGCTTACTGGTATACTTTCCGATCAAGAATGTATGCAACAAGATTCTGGCGAAAAAGGAAATGCACATGCAGTAAGGGCAAAGGAGAGGAGAGTTCGTGGAAGAAGTCAAAGAACCGAAATCAGATATACCTATTCGGCTCAATCTATTGTTTGTGATTGTATTTTTGTTCTTCGCTGCCATTATTTTACGGCTAGCCTTTGTGCAGCTGGTGGAAGGCGAACAGTACAAGCATGAATTGGAAAAGTTCAGTATTCGTGAACTGCCGATTTCCGCTCCTCGTGGCCGTATCTTGGATAAAAATGGCGAGGTACTCGTTTCGAATAAGCCAGTGTACACGGTTCAATACGTTGAAGAACAAGGACAGGACATTGATGAAGAGAAAGTCGCGGATCGTCTGGCAAAAATCCTCATTCCCGATGGCGGCAAAATCGGTACGGATAAGGAACTGTTAAAGAAGACGATTGAACTGAGATCAACTTTGCCTGTTGCTTTCAATGCGCAAGAAACAAACGATCTCAAGGCAAAGGTTGCGGCGAAGTTAAAAGCTGTTCCGAAAGTAGAGACCGTCGATCAGATGTCGGACTTTGAGCTGGTAAAAACTGCTGTGTATCTCGGGATGCGCGTTCGTTCTCCTTTTGATGACAAGGAGAGAGTAGACCTTATTAAGAAACTGAATGCTGCCAAGCCGGGTACACCCGCTATTACGGAAGCGAACACTACGGATTTCGAACTGTTAAAAATGGCGATAAACGCCAATATGACCCTCACTCTCAAATTGGACAAGGAAGATCGTAATGACCTCGCCAAAAAAGTGAAGGATCAGATCGGAGTTTTGCCAACTCCCGAAGGCTTAGCAGAAAAGTCCGACATGGATTTGCTGCGCTATGCCTCGTTGTTCGACATGGATATCAAACTGCCGTTGACAGAGCAGCAACGCCAATTTCAATGGCACAAGCTTTCTTTGCTGCAGGAGATGCGTTCACCGCAGATGGCCAGCTACATTCCTAGACGTGTCAAGGTCAACATCACGGAGCAGGAAATGTTCCAAATCGAAGAACGACGCACCGAACTGCCGGGAATTAGTGTGGAGCTGGAGCCTGTTCGCCAAATTTTCGAAGATCCGGATGGTTCGGCATTTGGTACGCACTTTCTCGGGTACATCAATGCGATTCGTCCTGAGAGCTTGAAAGAATATCAGGCACAAGGCTACAACGCTATCGACCGTGTCGGTGTAACTGGTCTGGAGAGCTCCTATGAACGTTATTTGCGCGGTAAAAACGGGATTATGGAAGTGCACGTGAACAAAAATTCGGAGACGGTAGAGAAGAAGATGCGCCAAGCCCCTGAGCCAGGAAACGATCTCGTTTTGTCTATGGACTGGCGTTATCAAAGCAAGGTAGAGGCCATCTTGAAAGAAGAATTTGAATCATTCAAGAAGCGCCCGACTACGCCAAAAGAATTTAAGGACGCACACGTATTGGTGATGAATCCGAATACGGGCGAAATATTGGCGATGGCGAGTTATCCAGATTACAATTTGAATCTGTATTACGACCGCAAGAAATTCAACGAGAATTACGCCTCGCTTATTTTGCCGAACGAATCAAACCGATTCATTTATACGCCGTATCCACCTGCTTCTACCTACAAGCCACTGTCTGTCATGATTGCGCTGCAGGAGGGTCTGACTACACCGAACGAAGTCATCTATGACCGAGGCGGCTTGAATGTTGGTAACACGTATAAACGCAACTGGAAGGCAAGTGGTCATGGACCGGTTAACGCTCGTCGTGCCTTGCAGGTGTCGAACAATACGTATATGTACGAAATGGCGATTCGATTAGCACGAAAAGGGAAAGAAGGCTGGGAGAAGCAGTTCTCTGTCTATGATTACTACAATGCCCAGTTTGGTCTTGGTGTGAAAACAGGAGTGGATCTGCCGAATGAACATACCGGTTGGGAAAACCAGAACCTTTACTACGGAAACTTGGCGGACGTGATGATTGGTCAATACGATCTATTCACGCCAATGCAGCTGGGGCAATACGTATCGACCATTGCTAATGGAGGATATCGGGTACGCCCACATCTTGTAAAAGAAATACGTAAAGGAACAACCGATCCGAAGAAACCAGGACAAACGCTCTCGGTTATTGAACCACAAGTGCTCAACCGGGTTGATATCGATCCGAAGCATATACAGGTGGTAAGAGAAGGGATGCGGTTGGTTACTCAGCCAGGTGGTACCGTTCAACGATTCAATGGGTTGCCTTTCACTGTTGCAGCCAAGTCTGGTACGGCACAAACGTCGCAGCCAGCAGAAAATGCACTGGTTGTTGGCTTTGCGCCTTATGAAAATCCTCAACTGGTTTTCGTCGTCATTGCGCCGAACAGTTTGAGAGACGGTACGTCCAGTTCTGATGCGACTGGTCCGATCTCGCGTCGATTGCTCGAAGCTTACAATGAACTGAATCCAGGTGTCCTTACTGGTGGGGTTCCGAAGCCAAATCCACCGTCCGCGAAGTAACCGCAATGGTTGTCCAGGGCAATCAAGCCCAAGAGAATAATGGAGTCAAGCTCTTGTAATGCCACAATCTGACCCAATTCGGCAATTTTTTCACGCAGAGCAGGAAAAATCTTTCTGTATGGCGAATGGTATCGGTCGAGGTGAAACCGGTGACGACTGTGAAAAGCAAGGTCACGATCAAAGGGACTAAAGAGGGTCTCGTCTTCTTTATGGATGATACTTGTTCCTTCGACGAACTGCTGGCCGATATGCGTGAAAAAATAGAGCATAGCCACCAACAGATTTTGTCGGGGCCACTCATTCGGGTATCTATAAAATTGGGAAAACGATACTGCTCACCCGAGCAACAAGAGCAGTTGACTCAAATTATTCGAACTAAGGGCAACCTGGTGATCCATACAATCGAATCTGATTTGATCACGCGGGAAGAAGCTATGGCTGAACGCCTGAAAACCCATTTTTCCATACAGGTAAATACGGTACGCTCTGGGCAAGTACTGGAGTTTGACGGTGATTTGCTCTTATTGGGAGATGTCAATCCCGGGGGGACGGTTCGCAGTACAGGAAGCATCTACGTGCTGGGTCATCTCAGAGGGTACGCGCACGCAGGTATTTCCGGTGACTCACAGGTAATTATTGCGGCTGCAGTCATGAGTCCAACCCAGTTGCGGATTGCAGATGTGATCAGCAAGCCGGGTGAGGAATGGACGAATAATTCCGGAGGCACAGAATTTGCCTACCTGGAAAATGAGATCATGCTGGTAGCGAAAATGAACTACTTGTCGCGAATCCGCCCTGATTTGGGTGAGAAAAAGCGTGAGGGTTGAGGGAAAGAGGAGGAACGGACGTGGGGATTGGAATTGTCGTAACTTCCGGTAAAGGCGGCGTGGGTAAGACGACCACTTCCGCCAATTTGGGAACGGCGCTCGCATTGTTGGGACAAAAAGTGGTCATGGTAGATACCGATATTGGCTTGCGCAATCTGGATGTAGTCATGGGACTTGAGAACCGAATTATTTATGATCTGGTAGACGTTGCAGAAGGCGCATGCCGACTGCCGCAAGCTCTGATCAAAGACAAGCGGTTTGACAATCTGGCATTGCTCCCGGCTGCTCAGACTAAGGACAAATCAGCAGTAACTCCTGAGCAGATGGAGGAAATCATTACGCAACTGAAGCGGGAATATGATTATGTCATCATCGATTGCCCAGCGGGTATTGAGCAAGGCTTCCGCAATGCAGTGGCAGGGGCTGATCAAGCAATCGTCGTGACTACACCTGAAAAGGCCGCTGTGCGTGATGCTGATAGGATTATTGGCCTATTAGAGCGAGAAAAAATCGGAATGCCTAAGCTGGTCATCAATCGCGTTCGCTCCCATATGGTGAAAAATGGCGACATGCTGGATGTAGAAGACATTTTGGATTTGTTAGCCATTGACTTAATTGGCGTAGTGCCGGATGATGATCATATCATTAAATCCGCGAACCAAGGTGAGCCGGCTGTGATGAATCACGAATCGCGTGCTTCCATCGCGTATCGGAACGTGGCTCGTCGCCTTTTGGGTGAAGCTGTTCCATTACAACCATTGGAAGAAAAAGCGGGCGTGCTCCATAAAATGCGTAAATTCTTTGGATTAAAATAGGTAATACTTGGCTCCCTTCTTTCTATAGAGGGGAGTCACGTTTTCTAGGAGGAAACGGATGGACCTGGAAAAACGTCATTTAAAAACAATTGACTGGACCATCATTTTGATTTTGGCAGGGCTGGGTATCTTTAGCTATCTCGGGATTTCCGGCTCTGCGGCAGGTGTAGATAAGGCGCATCAGCAGGTCCTTTGGTATGTCATCGGCTTTATTGTGCTAGGTGTGACATTGTTATTTGACTATCGCCTATTCCACAACATGGCCTATGTCTTATATGCACTCGGTCTGATTCTTTTGATCGGGGTATTTCAAACGAAGCCGATTAACAATACGACGAGCTGGTATGACCTTGGTCCTGTCTTGGTTCAGCCATCTGAACCGATGAAGCTGTTCACGATCATAACGGTGGCCCGCTTCTTGTCCAAGAGGGCAAGCGATGCGGATCGGTTTTACTATTTTTATAAGCTGATTCCCGTCATGGCCTTGGTTGGTGTACCATTGCTTTTGATTTTGATTCAGCCCGATTTGGGTACGGCCATGGTTTTTACGGGGATGCTTGCCACAATGCTAATCGTGGGTGGCATACGGATGAAGCATGTGTTGTACATGGGAGGATTGGTCGGCAGCTTCTTTGCCGCCATGACGCTGCTGCATGAATACAAGCAGGATATCTTTTTCAAGATTATCAAGCCGTATCAGTGGGATCGAATCCTCTTTTGGATGGACCCAGATCTTGAACCGATGGGACGAGGGTTCCAACTCAAGCAAGCATTGATTGCCATCGGCTCAGGGCAATTGTTTGGAAAAGGGATTGATACGCCGACGCAAGCGAGCTTTGGATGGGTACCGGTAGGAGAAAGTGATTTTATCTTTACCGTCATTGCTGAGAAGCTGGGCTTTGTCGGAGCGGGCTTGCTGATGATTCTGTTTTTCGTCTTGATTTACCGAATGATCCGCATTGCGATGGAGGCTAAAGATCCGTTCGGCTCCTATGTTGTCGCGGGTGTCGTAGGGATGCTTACCTTCCAGATCTTCGAGAACATTGGGATGACGATTCAGTTGATGCCGATTACGGGTATTCCACTTCCGTTCATTAGCTACGGAGGGAGTTCGCTCCTAACCAACTTTCTGATCGTTGGTGTGGTGCTCAATATTGGGATGCGTAAGGACAAGTTGCGTTTTGACTAAATGAGGTTTTTCAAAAAGTCTTCTGGTTCTCGCCGCTGTCTCGGTGATGAATAGAAGACTTTTTGAACATTCACGAAATGCGTGACAAATGCAAATACTTATGCTAAAATCATCCTAAGTTAACCATTTTTACAAGTTATAGTGTTTGATTGATTGGTATGGAGTCGTACGTATTGTGAGTGACGTCACCAATTGTCAATCGCAATTCTTATGACTTTTTTTCCTTGACGCAAAAGGCTTATCTGTAAAAAAGAGGTTAACGCTACACTCTTTCGCCTCGTGGGGCGTAATGTTCAGGGAGGTTTTGTTTCATGCAACAAGGTATCGTAAAATGGTTTAACGCAGAAAAAGGATACGGCTTCATCCAAGTTGAGGGTGGCGACGACGTATTCGTACACTACAGCGCAATCCAGTCAGATGGTTTCAAATCTCTTGACGAAGGTCAAAAGGTTGAGTTCGAAATCGTTCAAGGTAGCCGTGGACCACAAGCTGCTAGCGTATCTAAATTGTAAAATTGACAGATTCAAAGGCAGTCTCTCAATGGGGAGACTGTCTTTTTTGCGTGTTTCCAACCGACAAGCTGGGTAGTTGGAGAGGGACAACGGTCGTCATAAAGCAGGTAGACAAGTCATAGGATGATACTAAAGGCTTGGCCTGCGGAGGGATGGACATGTTTGAAAGAGTAGATCGTGTAAAAGAAAGACGGAGGGAGCGTTTAGAACGAATCCGAACACAGTCACGAGACAGCTATACTCCCTACGTTGATGATTGGAAAGATCCCATCGAAGAAACTCCGAACCCATTCAGTTACTCGCCGCGCGAGAATGATGTGATGGACCAGCCACCGTCCCATGAAAAGTGGGGCGTGCAAATTTTAGCATCTGTCTTATTGATTGGTGCTGCTTATGTTTTGTTTCAAACTACTCTGATCCCAGCCTCTTGGAAAAGCTCTGCGAGGGAAGTCATGACACGGGACTTTAATTTTTCAGGGGTAGCGGACTGGTATGAAGCAAGATTTGGTCCGATTCCGACGATGCTTCCCTCGATACCTACTAATCCCCCTGCCGTGCCAGCAACGAGCACAACAAAGAACGCAGGTGCTGTGTGGAAGCTCCCGAGTAGCTGGAAAGTCGTAAAATCCTATGATCAAGAGAGTGCAAATGTGATCCTGAATACGGGAATGAACGATCAAATTACGATCGGAGAAGCTGGCTGGGTCGCGTTTGTCGGTGAAAAGCCTGATTATGGGACCACAGTGATTGTTCGTCTAACCAAAGGGCGGGAGATATGGTTGGGCAATCTCGATAGTATAGGGGTGACGAAGGATGAGGTCTTGACACCTGGTCAAGTCATTGGAACCGCACGGGTAATGGACCAGACATCACGTCATTTGTATGTAGGGGCGAAAGTGAATGAGCAATTTGTTAATCCCTTGGAAGTGATACCGTTTGAATAGGGGAGGCTGGCTCGACATTCGGTTTCGTATTCACCTGCTATTTTGGGCAGTGATCGGCTTGTCCGTGGTGACAGGCCATTTTTTGGAGGTCATTACCCTGTTTGTCATTGTGCTGATCCATGAATTGGGGCATGTAGCGATGGCGCGTGAGCTCGGATGGACCGTAAAAGAAGTGCAGCTTCTGCCTTTTGGTGGAGTAGCGACGATGGAAGACTCATACGCCACGGACCCAATGGATGAGATTGTCGTGGCACTCGCTGGGCCCTTCTTAAATATGGTGATGATGGCTGCTTCGTACTTGTTTTGGTTTATGGGGATATGGACGGAAGAGTGGGCCCGCTTTTTCTTGGTAAGTAATTTGACGATTGCGCTTTTCAACTTGTTGCCAATCTGGCCGTTGGATGGCGGGAGAATCTTGTTGGCTGTTCTATGCTGGTTTATGTCGTATAGGCAGGCGACGATGATTTCGATGACGGGGAGTACGCTGTTTGCGGGGATCATGGTGGGGATGTCCAGCTTGGAGTTGAAGTACAACTTAGCAGTGATCGGGATTTATTTATTGACGTTGAACATTCAGGCATTTTTGCGGTTTCCTTATCAATTTTTTCGCTTTCTTGTGGAGAAATACGAGCGGCAGCAAGAAGAGGCTGCCGTTCAAGCGATACGGGTGCATCCTGAGGAAACAGTACTGGCTGTCTCACACAAGCTGCGGCGGGGATGCTCCCATCTTTTCTACGTGCAAGGCGCGGGTCTCTTGGCAGAGGAACAGCTATTGTATGCCCTTCTGTTCGAGCAAAAGCACAACGCCGCAGTGGGCAAGCTCCTTTAGTCATTAGCCCTTAATCTGCAGGAGCGATCCATTCCATCAACCAGCAATCCCGCATGCTTCCTTCGTGCCATTCGTGCAGAGGAAGCTCTTTTACTTTTCGAAAGCCACATTTTTCGTAGCAACACAGGGCTCGTTCATTCCAGGCTTGTGGGTCAATCGCTACTTTTTGTACTCGTTTTTCCGTGTGGAGATAATGGAGGATGGCTGTAACGAGCTGAGTGCCAATACCGCGATTCCAGTAAACAGGCTCTCCAATGAACTGGTCCATGCCGTAGACAACGTCGTCTTTTGCATACCCGTACAATTGTTTTTCCGGGGCATCGAGTGGATAAAATTGCGCATAGCCAATCGGTTCGTCCGCGTACAAGATCAGGCAGCGAGTTTCACCGTCGTCGTCTTCCGGAAAAAAGCTTTGCTGTACGAGCTTCTCGTCATGTGGCCGATCGCGACCTTCATAATAGGCCAAAACGCGCTCGTCAGAAAGCCATTTGACTAAGTGAGTGGCATCATTGGGGGATAAGGCTCTTATTTTTAAATCACCAGCATGAATCATGGATTCTCTCCTTTACCTTAGCTTGGCAGCTATGTTAGATTACTTCCTATGAGCCCAGTTATCCTTCTTTTGGGCAATGTTTGCACGGGGAATAAGGAGTGAAGGCAGTGAAACAAGTAGCGATCAGTGCACAAGGTGGAAGCATCCGCATCGCATTCATGGAAAACGGGAAATTGCAGGAATGGCGTACACAGGATGTGGGAGCACACGCAAGCGTTGGTGACATTTATCAAGGACGGATCGCGGATGTGAAGCCTGGTATCCAATCCGCCTTTGTTGATATTGGTACAGGCCAAAATGCTTATTTGTATGTAGATGACACGGTCGGTGTGGAGCCGGGTGGAGCAGCGAAACCAAGTATTGCGGAACGTGTTCACGTAGGGCAAAAGGTATTGGTTCAAGTGAGTAAAGAGGCGATGGAAATGAAGGCGCCAAAAATCACGATGCGGATCAGCTTGCAGGGGCGTTACTTGGTGTACCTTCCGACTGAAGAAAGCATATCGCTTTCGCGTAAAATAACCGATGATACCAAACGAAAACGACTGCAACAGGTGATCTATTCGACAGTAACGCAAGGAGAAGGCTGTATTCTACGCACGGAAGCGGCGGAAGCAGAAGAGCAGACACTCATTAGCGAACTGGTCTATTTGCGCAATCGCTGGCAGGACATGCTGCGAACAGCGGAGGGACTACGCTCGACCGGGCGGATTTTTCAGGATGCAGAGTTGATTGAGATGGCGCTTCGAGATGGCTTGGCAAACGGTATGGATGAGCTGTTGGTAGAAGGTGCAGCGACCCATCAGCAGGTAAAAGCGGCGTTGGCAGCTTTTGCTCCGGAAGTACAAGAGAAGCTTCGCTGGTATCAGGGCAAACAGCCGCTCTTTGACTTCTTGGGTGTCGAGGCGGAGCTGATTCGTGCTCGTGAACGACAAGTGCCGCTTAAGAGTGGAGGGTCCTTGGTCATCGACAGGACAGAAGCGATGACAGTCATCGATGTAAATACCGGTTCATTTACAGGTGGGGGAGGGCAACAGCGGGAGCAGGCAGTGACGGCGACCAATCTGGAGGCGGTAACTGAAATTGCCTGGCAGCTGCGGTTGCGAGACATCGGTGGCATCGTGATCATTGATTTCATTGACATGAAAGAGCAGACCAATAAGGAGCGAGTGATCTCACGATTGAAACAAGAGCTGGCGAAGGACCCTGTGCCTTCGACTGTTCTCGGGATGACGTCGCTTGGATTAGTCGAGATGACGCGAAAAAGAGTGCGTGTGAGCCTGTCGGAGCGGCTGACGGAGCCGTGTGAGGCATGCAAGGGCCGAGGGAGAGTTTGGCGAGTAGACGAGCTGTTCCGGCGCTTGTACGCCGAAGTCACCGCATTGGCAAAGAGCCAAGATGCGGAGGCTGTTCTCGTGGACATGCCGCCAAGATTGTTGGACATGATAGAGGAGTGGGAAAAAGCAGAAGCAATTACATGGCCTGTCCATGTCTATAAGCGGCTTGTCCCTTCTTTGAACCCGGAAGAGTTTCGAATTGGATACGTCGGAAATCGGGCAGAGGCGGAGCGTCTACGATCGAAATAACTTGACTGGGCTATTGTAGCTATGATAACCTAATGGTTGTCATACAGATATGCCTCGTGCATACTGTAACCGCACGAATCAGGTACATAAGCCGTCGCTCGTCGACGCACCTGTAAAGGCGAGTCTGAGTATAGGAGGTGCACACAGTGTACGCAATTATTGAAACCGGTGGAAAGCAATACAAGGTTGAAGAGGGAGCAGTTCTCTTCATCGAGAAATTGGCTGACGTTGAAGGTGAAGTAGTTACTTTTGACAAGGTTCTTCTCGTAAGCAAAGACGGCAAAGTTACTGCAGGAGCTCCTACAGTAGCTGGTGTTACGGTAACTGGTAAAGTAGAAAAACACGGTAAAGCGAAAAAAATTATCGTGTACAAATACAAAGCCAAGAAAAACTACCGTCGCAAACAAGGTCACCGTCAACCATTCACTAAAGTTGTGATCGAAAAGATCAACGCTTAATTGGTGACTTGTTATGATTGAAGTGATCGTGAGCCGTGCGCAGCACGGTATCCATGAAATTAGTATTTCCGGACATGCCAATGCGGGTGCCTATGGGGCAGACATCGTTTGTTCTGCTGTATCAGGCATCAGCTTTGGTATATTAAACGCCATTCAACCTTTGACCGGCATCAGTCCTGATGTCGCTGTCGCACAAGAAGGCGGTGGGTTCTTGAAGTGGAGTCTTTCTTCTTCGGATGATGAGGCTACACGCGAGAAACAACAGCTTTTGGCAGAGAGCATGGTAATTGCTCTTTTGTCAGTTGAGGCGAATTACGGTAAATACGTAAAAGTAAATGATCGTAAATGGCAGGGAGGTGTCTGATATGAACATGCTGTTTAACTTGGACCTTCAGTTTTTCGCATCGAAAAAAGGGGTAGGTTCCACAAAGAACGGTCGCGATTCCATTTCCAAACGTCTGGGCGTGAAACGTGGCGACGGGCAATTCGTTACTGCTGGTAACATTCTCGTTCGTCAACGCGGAACAAAGATTTACCCAGGTGCGAACGTAATGAAAGGCGGAGACGACACTCTGTTTGCAACTGCAGATGGTGTTGTTCGTTTCAAGCGTCTGGGCCGTGATCGCAAACAAGTTGTGATCGAGCCAGTAGCTTCCGAAGCGTAAATATTTGTTAAGAAAAACCCAGCGATATAGCTGGGTTTTCTTTTTGTCTGGCTCTTTTTTATGGTACAATAGAGGGGAAAGATATTCTTATCGACTTGGGTGAATGTGATGGGGGACGAGCGGAGGCTGTTTACGCATCAGACAGACCAGTTGCTGACCGTTCTGAACAGGCAGCGGCATGACTGGTTGAACCACGTTCAGGTTCTGCTCGGCTATTTGCATTTGAACCGTACTGAACAAGGAGAGGCACACTTGAAGCGCATCGCTCAGATGGCGATGCAGGAATCGATGGTTGCCCGTTTGAATAGCTCCTTGTTGTCCGTCTTCTTCTTGACATTTAACGCACTGAACAAGGATTTGCTTTTAGAAGTAGACGTGTGCAATCATGTGGATCTCACGCGAATAGTTTTGGACGAGCAAGACTTGTTTCAGTTGGTGTCAGAGATATTATGCACAGTGAACGATCAAGTAGACCAAAGCGGGTACGAACCAGCCAGCATGCAGGTAAGCTTGCAGATGGATGAGCGTGGCGTTCATTTTCGTTTTGACCTGGCCGGTGTACTTCGTGCATCCGGAATGGAAGAATTGGAAAAGCTGATACGTAAAAGCGAACAGAGTACGGTGGAGGTCACCGAGTGGATACATACGGAAGAAGAATGGGTCCTGAAATTGGTGGTCCCATTCGCGGAATGAAAGAGGTGACACCATGTTTGTCGATCAGGTAAAAGTATATGTAAAAGGCGGGGACGGTGGTAACGGAGCTGTCTCCTTTCGCCGGGAGAAGTACGTACCGCTGGGTGGTCCAGCAGGTGGAGATGGCGGTCTAGGTGGAGATGTCGTGTTTGTCGTGGATGAAGGTCTGCGTACACTGGTAGATTTCCGCTATCAACGACATTTCAAAGCACCTCGCGGAGAGCATGGCCGCAACAAATCTCAGCACGGAGCAGGCGCGGAAGATATGGTCGTGCGCGTGCCACCGGGAACAACTGTCATTGATGATGATACCAAAGAAGTGATTGTCGATCTCGTAGAGCAGGGCCAACGTGCTGTGATCGCAAAAGGTGGACGTGGTGGACGAGGCAATATTCGTTTTGCCAACTCTTCGAATCCAGCCCCACACATCTCGGAGAACGGAGAGCCAGGTCAAGAGCGTTACATTGTCATGGAGCTCAAGCTGATTGCAGATGTGGGCTTGGTTGGTTATCCGAGTGTTGGAAAATCCACGTTGCTGTCCAGTGTAACAGCGGCGAAGCCAAAAATTGCGGCGTACCACTTTACGACGCTGACACCGAATCTGGGTGTTGTAGACTTGGGCGAGCAGAGCTTCGTAATGGCTGACTTGCCAGGATTGATTGAAGGCGCGCATGAAGGTGTGGGTCTTGGTCACCAATTCCTGCGTCACGTAGAGCGTACGCGCTTGATCGTCCATGTGATTGACATGGCAGCGGTAGATGGACGCGATCCATACGAGGATTATTTGCAGATCAACCGCGAGCTGACTATGTATAACCTGAAGCTCGAAGATCGTCCGCAAATTGTAGTCGCGAACAAAATGGAACTGCCAGAAGCAGCGGAAAACCTGCGTACTTTCAAGGAAAAGGCTCCAGATGTAAAGGTGTACGAGATCTCTGCTGCAACCCGCAAAGGCGTACAGGAATTGATGTATGCAATCGGGGATATGTTGGCGACCATTCCGGACAAGCCTACTGTTGAAGAAGTTGTGGAAGTGGAAGAGCGTGTCGTCTTCCGTGCAGAAAAAGAACCAGACGAATTCGAGATTACGCGTGATAACGATGTATTTGTTGTTAGCGGCGAAAAAATCGAGAAGCTCGTACGCATGACCAACCTCACCAGTTATGATGCAGCCCAACGTTTTGCAAGACAAATGCGCAGCATGGGTGTAGATGAGGCCCTGCGTAAGCAAGGAGCAAAAGACGGGGATACCGTTCGGATCGGCAAATTAGAGTTTGACTTTGTGGAGTGACAAAAACCATGATTGATATCCCATCACTGAACCCATTTATGGGGGATAAACGACTCCAACGCGGTGCGACGCTGCCGCTAATCATCTCCAAGCAGGTGAAGACACCTGTCCAAGTTTTGGTTGAACATGCAAAGGGCAATTATCTCGTAGTTTCCTATGAGGTGAAGCCTGAAACGAAAGCAGAGCTTCTCGGATCAACTGTACGCATTCGTTGGGAGACGGATGCGGCAGTGAATACGATTGATTTGGAAGTAGTTTCGGAGCAAACGGTTTGGCCGATCAAGCTTTTAGGGATGATTCCGATTAGTGTAGGGGTAGAAATTACACAAAAGCGCAAGCAGGATCCCATCTCTCCAGATCTCGGTATTTCTGTCCCTTACAAGGTGATGGGAGCTAGACCGATCGAAGAAAAAGGCGAGGCAGTGTTGCTGAAATTCTCTCCTACCCGTCTTGTATTGGGTACAGACGGTTATGTGTCGAAGGGCGATTTTCTCCACTTGTCTTTCAAGATACCGAAGCAAGCGCAGGAGATCGTCATGATGGCGAAAATCGTGGAAAAAACGTTCCAAGACAAGCAATCGATCATTGAATTAATCTTTACGGATATCAATGAAAAGCACCATGAACTCATCAAAGATTACTATAAAAAGCTCTCAACTACCGCTTCTTCCTAAGGAAGCGGTTTTTTTCCTTTGATGTTCCTGTGAAGAAGGTATATAGTAGGGTACATAGAGTTCTAAATCGAGCCTGTTCACTTCATGATTTGTTGTGTACGCTTTCCTGAATAAATACATGTGAAATCATTCACTTTTGATTATTCGAATCCGTTGTCTGCTTTATTTTGTGAAAAATGGTACAAACGATTTTTTACCGGATTTTCAGGGAGAATAGCGGCCGTTACTCGTATGAACAGGCATCGAGAATGAAAGGCCTCTATTCCAAAGCAAAGGAGGACGTTTTTTTTATGTCTCAAACAACTACGCAACAAGCTCAAGCTGCTGCTGAAGTAGCAAGCACTGCAACTCTGGCACCAGCGCAGCAACAAGATGTACTCGATCAGTTGATGAAACCAGAAATTCAAGAGTCACTGAACGTATTGGTGGCGAACCTGCCTAAATTGGCAGAACTAACAACTCTTTTGACCAAAACCTATGATTTGGTACAAACAGTAGCAAATGATCATGTGTTGATCGACGACATCAAAGGCGGAATGGAAGAGTTCGTAAAACCGATCTCTGACAAAGCGAAAGGTATTGCGCAAGCAGCCATTGAAGCCAATGACCGTGTTCATGTAGAAGAGTCTACTATCGGATTGTTCGGTATTCTCAAAATGCTCAAGGATCCGCAAGTACAAAAAACATTGCGTTTCGCACAAGCATTCCTGGAAGTATCAGCAGAACGTCAACAACAAAAACGCTAGTATTTTTTATTATTGATTGTAAGACATGGACGGAGGATTGGGCATGGCGAAGCATATTCTGATTCTAGGCGGCGGTTATGGCGGTTTGCTCAGCGCATTGACTGCACGTAAATACATGACGGCTGAAGAAGCGTCGATCACGGTGGTAAACCGTTTTCCTACTCACCAAATTATTACGGAACTGCACCGCTTGGCAGTAGGAAACCTGTCTGAACAAAACGTGGCGCTCCCTCTGGAAAGATTGCTGCGTGGCAAAGAGATTAACCTTGTAGTAGACTCGGTAGAAAATATTGGTCTCGATTCCCAACGCGTAACATTGGCGAGCGGCGAGTCCATCAAATACGATGCTTTGGTAATTGCGCTGGGTAGTGAAACCGCATTCTTTGGAATCCCAGGTCTGCAAGAGTACAGCTTCACACTGAAGTCTGTAGAAGAAGCAAACCGTCTGCGTGCACACCTCGAAGAGCGTGTGATTGAATACAAGACGAGCAAAAATAAAGCAGATGCTACCTTCGTTGTAGGTGGTGGCGGTCTGACAGGTATCGAGCTGGTTGGGGAATTCGCTGATATGTTGCCAAATCTGTGCCACAAACACGGCGTAGACTTTGCAGACGTATCCATCTACTGCGTAGAAGCAGGTCCATCCATTTTGGCTGGTTTTGCTCCTGACCTGGTTGAGCGTGCGAAAACGAGCTTGGAAAAACGCGGCGTTCAGTTCCTGACAGGCGTACCTGTAACGGAAATGAAAGAAACCACGGTTTGCCTGAAAGATGGCGCTACCATTGAAACCAAAACAATGGTATGGACAGGTGGCGTACAAGGAAATCGCGTAGTAGCTGAGTGCGGCGTGGAAGTAAACCGCGGGCGTGCAACTGTTACAGAATTCCTGCAATCCACTTCTCACCCTGATGTATTCCTCGCAGGTGACAGTGCGGTCGTAATGGGGCCAGAAGGTCGTCCATTCCCTCCAACTGCGCAACTGGCATGGCAAATGGGTGAAGTAGTGGGACACAATCTCTTCGCACACTTCAACGGCACCAAAATGGATACCTTCAAACCGGTATTCTCCGGTACATTGGGTAGCCTGGGCCGTAAAGACGCGATCGGAACAATCGGTGCGAGCCAGCTGAAGCTGAAAGGCTTGCCAGCAACTTTGATGAAAGAAGCGAGTAACGTTCGCTACTTGACTCATATTAACGGTCTGTCCTCTTTGGCATACTAATCGAATCAGGAAAACCCGGGATCATGAGGTCCCGGGTTTTTTGTGCTTGTTTATCCGTTTCCGCTCGGATCTTCAATCACGTTTGGGGATTGAGCCATCTTTTTGCCCCGCATGTCATTGCCAAACTGTTCGAGACTGCTTGGCTTACCCGCTGGGTGATTGTTACGGCGCTCCGATTTATCTGACTTTCCACGTCCGGCCATTTGCCTTTCACCTCCTCCATACGATACGCATTATTGTGCGCGAAGAAGCTCCCCCTCATGTAATCAAAGTAAACCAAATATGATCCGATGAAAAAAAGTGACGGATAAGGATTGTCACATTACATGCTTTCCGTTATAATGTCCTCTATGAAGAAACAACTGTTTTTCTCAGGAGGACACAACGCATGAAAAAGGAAGAAAAATTCTACTTGATTCGATCTGACATCCTGCCAGAATCGATTGCCAAAACGATTGAAGCCAAGAAGATGCTGGAATCCGGCGAAGTGGATACCGTGAATGAAGCGGTTGAACGGGTAGGACTGAGCCGCAGTGCTTTTTATAAGTACAAGGATGGCGTTTTTCCGTTCAATGCGATGATGAGCGAAAAAATCATGACGTTTACTTTCTCTTTGGATCACATGTCAGGTTACTTGTCCAAAGTGCTCACATATGTAGCAGATCAAGGTGGAAACGTATTGACCATCAATCAGACGATACCACTTCAAGGGATTGCTACCATATCCATGTCAGTCGATATGGCTAATCTTCGCGTATCTAGCACGGAGTTTTTGGATAGCTTGCAGCTGATTCCGGGCGTTCGCAAAGCGATGATCGTCGGTAGAGGCTAAGCTAAAAAACAATCAAAGAAAAGGCAGGGGAGAGAGACATGGAGAAGAAGAACATTAAATTGGGATTAATGGGTTTTGGTACAGTCGGGACTGGTGTAGTACGCATTATTCAAGCGCATCAGGAGGATTTGCAAAAGCAAACAGGCCTCAGTATTGAGATTTCCCGTATTCTTGTTAAGGATGCGGAAAAATCTCGCAACATTATATCCATGGAGGGCGCGCTGACCACTGACCCTGCTAGTCTTTTGGATGATCCAGAAATTGAAGTCATCGTAGAAGTAATTGGTGGAATTCACCCTGCAAAGGAATACATTTTGGGTGCCCTCGAACGAGGCAAGCACGTAGTAACAGCCAACAAAGATCTGATGGCGTTGCACGGGGCCGAAATTTTAGCGAAGGCGCAAGAAAAGGGCTGTGACGTTTTCTACGAGGCAAGCGTGGCAGGTGGAATACCGATCTTGCGCGCATTAGTAGAAGGGTTCTCCTCAGACCGTATCGCGAAAATGATGGGGATTGTCAACGGGACGACCAATTACATTATGACCAAAATGAGTCAAGAGGGTGCAGAATATAGCGAGGTATTGAAAGAAGCGCAAGCACTGGGCTATGCGGAGCAGGACCCAACCTCCGATGTAGAGGGCTTTGATGCCGCCCGCAAAATGGCGATTCTGGCAACGTTGGGCTTCCGTGTGCCGATGAAGCTAGAAGATGTAGACGTAAAAGGGATCAGTTCCGTGAGCAAGGAAGATATCGCCTATGGCAAACAACTGGGCTATGAAATCAAGCTGCTCGGACTTGCTCGTCGTGACGAAGAGGCGATTGAGGTAAGTGTGCAGCCAACTCTGGTTCCGAAATCCCATCCACTCGCTTCCGTAAATGGCGTCTTTAATGCCGTGTACGTACATGGGGAAGCAGTAGGGGAGACCATGTTTTACGGGCCGGGCGCAGGTGAATTGCCGACTGCTACCGCCGTTGTGTCTGACCTGGTCACTGTCGTCAAAAACAGAAAGCTAGGAGTGAATGGACGCGGAATGGTTGCTCCATACAAAGAAAAAGTATTGAAAGAAGACAGCGAAAAATTCTCGAAATACTTCCTGCGTATCGTAGTTGCCGATAAACGCGGTGTACTTGCTCAAATTACGCAGATGTTGGCAGACAAAAATATTTCCCTTGAGCAGGTCATCCAGCAACCGTTTAACAACGGACGTGAAGCGGAGATTATCATGGTTACACACCTGTCCTCAAAAAGTGATATGGATGCGGTACTGGCTTACATGGAGCAGATGGATATCGTATCAACTGTGCAGAGCTGCTATCGTGTAGAAGGGGGAGACAAATAATGGCTTCTGATCGACAGTCTGGCATCCTGGCACGTTACCGGGAATTTCTCCCGATCACAGAAAAAACTCCGCTGGTCAGCTTGCATGAAGGAAACACTCCCCTGATCCACGCCCCGAACCTCTCCCAACAATTGGGAGTGGAGCTATATGTCAAGTATGAGGGGCTCAATCCGACCGGTTCTTTCAAAGATAGAGGGATGGTCATGGCTGTAGCCAAAGCGGTAGAAGAGGGAAGCAACACAATCATGTGCGCTTCGACGGGGAATACATCAGCAGCAGCTGCGGCGTATGCAGCACGCTCAGGATTGCGTTGTATCGTCCTGATCCCGAACGGCAATATCGCGTTGGGCAAGCTGGCACAGGCTATCGCCTATGGTGCAGAAGTCATCGCGATTGACGGTAATTTTGATGAAGCGTTGGATATCGTTCGTGAAATCACAGCGAAAGAGCCGATTACACTGGTGAATTCCGTGAACCCTTACCGGATCGAAGGACAAAAGACTGCGGCATTTGAAGTGTGCGATGCGCTGACAGACGCCCCTGACATTTTGGCCATTCCAGTTGGCAACGCAGGTAACATTACAGCATATTGGAAGGGCTTCGAGGAATATTTCGCAGCCAAAAAATCGAGTCGCTTACCTAAGATGTATGGATTCCAGGCAGCGGGAGCAGCTCCATTGGTTCATGGCGAACCAGTAGCCAACCCTGAAACGATTGCGACTGCTATTCGCATTGGAAACCCGGCGAGCAAGGATGGTGCTTTGAATGGCATTTCGAAATCAAGCGGTCTCGTCGATAGTGTAACGGACGAAGAAATTTTGCATGCGTATCATTTGCTGGCGAAGAGTGAAGGGGTGTTTTGTGAGCCTGCCTCGGCAGCATCGCTGGCTGGCATTATCAAGCTGCATGAGGCTGGAAGGCTTCAACCCGGCAGTCAGATCGTTTGCGTGCTGACTGGAAACGGACTAAAAGATCCAAATATCGCTTTGAAGCTGGTAGGTGAAGAGCCGCGCTCTGTTCCAGCGACACATGAAGCTGTGATGGAGCTGGTTCGTCAAAGTGGGAGAGAATTTGTATCATGAACGGGCGACGTGTAAAAGTAACCATACCGGCAACGACAGCGAATATGGGACCGGGATTCGATGCGCTGGGAATGGCTTTCCAGTTGTATTCTGTCGTAGAAATGGAAATCAGTGATCATACGACAGTAGAGATGATGGGCAAGGAGCTACAAGGAACACCGACGGACAAAAACAATCTTCTGTACAAGGTTGCGGCGAGATTGTTTCAAGAAGCAGGTCTCGCCATTCCTGAGCTCGCGATCCGTGCTTCCAGTGACGCTCCCCTGACGAGGGGCTTGGGGAGCAGTGCAGCTGCGATTGTAGGTGCACTTGTAGCGGCCAACCATCTCGCTGGCGAACCATTTACTCGTGAGCAATTGTTTGAAAAGGCAACACGCCTGGAAGGGCATCCGGATAATGCGGGAGCTTCGATGTTTGGCGGTATCATTGTTGCGACGATGCCCGAAGTACCAGGAGATCCCATTCCTTATGTGCGGTTTTCTGCCCCTGCGGGATTGCAAACTCTCGTCGTGATCCCAGAATTTATGCTCTCGACAGAAAAAGCGCGGAACGTCTTGCCACAGGTGTACAGCAGAGAGGATGTTGTATATAATGTGGGTCATAGTAGTTTGCTAGTTGCTGCACTGGCACAAGGCAGACTCGACCTGATGGGGCGGGCAATGTCGGATCGGTTGCATCAGCCGTATCGAGCAAAGCTTGTACCTGGCTTGAACGAAATCCTGGACAAAGCAACTGAACACGGGGCACTGGGGGCTGCTTTAAGCGGCGCTGGACCGACGATCCTCTGCTTTTTCTCTTCGGATGAAGAATTAGAGAAGCTGCGTGCATTTGTGGACAGAGTGATGAAAGGGCACGACATCTCGTACCGCGTGATGATCTTGCAACCGGACGAAAATGGCGTACAGGTAGAAATCCATCAGAGATAGACCATAGTGGATAGGAGTAGCCATGGAGAAGAAACTTGCTTTTCTAGGACCGCGTGGAACGTTTACCGAAGAAGCAGCGCGGATATTGTCGCTCGGACAAAAGCTATCTTTCGTTCCGTACCCAAGTATTATTGAAGTACTAAACGCTGTTTCCAAAAAGGAAGTGGCATACGGTGTCGTACCGATGGAAAACTCCATTGAAGGAACAGTCAATTCTACACTGGATTGGCTCATTCACGAAGTAGATCTGCCTATTTTAGCGGAGCTTGCACTGCCCATTACGCAAAACTTGCTGGTGGCAAAAAGAGAGCACCCCTTGCCTTTGTCCGCGATTACGCGAGTGCTGTCACATCCTCAAGCGATTGCACAAAGTCATAACTTTTTGCGTGAGAATGTGCCAGAAGCAGCAATTGAAACGGTAAACAGTACGGCATTGGCTGCAAAAATGGTGAGTGAGCATCCAGAAGAGCCGTGGGCTGCTGTTGGTACTCGATTGAATGTAGAGATTTATCCGTTGGAGTTTGCGCGTGAACAAATTCAAGATTATTCGAATAACTACACGCGCTTTGTTCTCGTCGGTCAGGAAAGTCTTGATCTACCGGTTTCCCGAAAGGAAAAGACGACGATACTGGTAACGCTGCCGGAAGATTTCCCGGGAGCATTGTATCAAGTACTGGCGGCTTTTGCTTGGAGAAAGGTCAACTTGTCTCGCATCGAATCACGTCCGACCAAGAAAGCACTCGGAAGCTATTATTTTGTCGTCGACATTGAGCAGAAAATGGACGACGTTTTGTTGCCAGGAGCGTTTGCGGAGATTGAAGCCATTGGTTGTCAAGTTCGTCAGCTCGGGACGTATCCATTTTATATGCATCAAACCAATTCCTAGAGGGATTGGTTTTTTCTTTTTCTGCTCCCTCCCAACAAAGGAGTGGCGTCAAGGAGCAAAACGCCCATGACTGCATACGATGTTAGGGAGCTTGGTGCAAGGGAGGAGAAAAACATTGAGAATACACATCGTCCAAAAAGGCGATACGATGTGGAAGATCGCCAAAAGATATGGCGTCGATTACAAAGAACTGTTACGCCTTAATAGTCAATTAAAAACTCCCGATACAATTTATCCTGGAGCGAGAATCAAGATTCCGGCGAAACAAGTTCCTGTCCGACCACCACAAAGAACGACGCCCCCCCATCCAATGAGTGAGGCGGCCCCTTATGTGAAAGAAAGACCGATTACGGAAGAGGAAGAGATGGAGGTACCGCAACAAATCGAAAGGCGGCCCATTGAGCCGGAAGAATCAGGAGAGGTACAAATCGAATCTAGGGAGGAGACCAGGCCTACTCTACCGCCGGCTCCCATTCCTACGAGGCCACCCAAGGAGATGCCTAGACCTCCCAAAGAAATGCCAAGACCACCAGTCCCTTCTGTTTCACCAGAGGTAGTCAGGCCAACGGCCCCACCAACATTACCACCTCCACCACCAACACAGCCTATTCCAAAACCAACGGAGCCGATCGAAAAACCAATCGAAAAACCAATCGAAAAACCAATCGAAAAACCAATCGAAAAACCAATCGAGAAGCCAACACCGTATAAACCACCGAACATTTCAGGGAAGCCAAATGTCCTGCCTCCGGTTCCACCTGTTCCTATACGTCCACTCATACCAACTCCACCTCCAACGAGAGTGAGTCCGTATATTTATCCACCAGCGATTCCACCGAATCAAAATGTACCCAACATTCCATATAGACCACCGACTCAGGTCTTGCCATTACAGCCTACACGACCGCCAGCATATGTATGCCCACCTTGCCCACAGCCGAATTATCCACCGCCACGGGTAAGTCCATTGCAACCAATGCAACCAAACTATCCGCCGCCACGGGTAAGTCCGTTGCAACCGATGCAACCAAACTACCCACCACGGGTAAGTCCATTGCAACCAATGCAGCCAAACTACCCACCACGAGTAAGTCCATTGCAACCAATGCAGCCAAATTATCCACCGCCACGGGTGAGTCCGTTGCGGCCGCAGAAGCCGCCTTCAAAGGTGAGCCCACAACAGCAACTCAAGCCACCTTCAAAAGTGAGCCCGCAACAGAAGCTGAAGCCATCGACGAGGGTAAGTCCAGAGCAAGAGCGCAGGCCAATGCCACAGGTGCGTCCATTCCCGCCATTCCCACCGCCGTTCATGCCACCATTCCCACCACCATTCCCACCACCATTCCCGCCATTTCCGCCTTGCCCACCGTTCGTGAATCCGTGGATTGGGCCGTTTTATCCAAATCGACGACCGATTGTGAGTCCAGAACAAATTCGACCAATCAATCCATTTCCAATCGTCCCACCACCGATTAGACCGATGCCGTTTCCTTATCCATGCCCACCACCATTTCCACCCATGCCATTAAAGCGGCCACGAGCGAAGAAGCCTGTGTGCCCGGAACCAGTGGAGTCATCATCATGTGAGTGTTCTTCTGAAGTCCCGGAGTACAGAGGCCGAAAAGGCAAGTACAATCGTTCTCCACAGGAGATTCACAATAACATGATGTTCCCGCCTTCCCCGTGTATGGCTTCCATGCCTGAACAAGGGGTTTGGCCGAACTGGGGAGATGGGCATGAAGATTCCTCTTCTTACTGAGAGGGTATGGGATGAACAAAGGAATCTTATCCACCATTGAAAAGGCTTTTCGCTGTCAAATCTACGGGGTGAAGCCGAAGCGAAACGTCAACCTGTTAAAAACAGACCGGGGCCACTGGATACTCAAAGGATATAAGCAGGTCGAAAAAGCTGTGTGGGTGACAGAGTTAGCGGATGCACTGCATGAGAAGGGCTTTTATCATACCGTGCAGTATGTGGCGAATCAGGAAGGGTCCAAAATTTTTGCATATGAAGACCGTCATTACACCATCATGAAAATGATTGATGGGCATGAAGCAGATAACGCTTCTCTTTTCGATGTTAAAAAAACAGCCGAAACATTGGCCCGTTTTCATGTTGCAGCTCAGGGTTTTCCTATTGCTCATACGTATGCGTATGAAGGAAAACCGGCTCTTTTAGATAAATGGGAGAGCCGCTTGGAATACTTTGAGCGGTTGATGTGGTCGATTGAACAGAAAGGACCCCAGACAAAACTGGAGCAACTCATTTCGCATCAGGCAGATCACGTTCTTCAAGATGGCAAGGAGCTGCTGCAATCTGCCTACAAGTTGCCTTTGACGCCAGAAATGTTTTTAGCCATGGAGAAGGGGACACTCGCGCACAGAGACGTGGCGAGTCATAACTTTTTGCTTACGGAGCGAGGCAATTGCTATTTGATTGACCTTGATACAGTAGGTCATGATCTTCAGCTTGTTGACCTGGTACAATTGATGTCACGGATGCTATTGATGCAAGAGTACCGCATGGATTCCTTTGTGGAAGCGATGGAAGCCTATAGTAACGTCAACTATTTATCTGATACCCAGATTTGGGCTGTTCATCAATTACTTCGGTATCCGGATAATTTCTTGCGGGAGGTAACGGGCTTGTATAGTCAGCGCCCAGGCTACCACATGAAGGGCGTCATGCAGTTGATCCAAATGGAAGGCAAAGTGATGGCGAATCGCCAACGCTTTTTAAACGATGGAGAACGAATTTTCCAGCACTCTCCATGGGGCCATTACCATTTTGTCGGATAGTCGGATAAAACAAAACATCCCTCTCGAAAGAGGGATGTTTGTGTTGTTGACAATCTTACTTGGAAGCAGGCTTGGACAGATCAATAGAGAATTTCGCAAACCCAGATTCCAATACGTTGATGAACTTGATATTGGACAATTTTTCAGCGAATGGTTTCGCGTCAGGAGAAGAAGTGAACGTAACGTTCAGCTTCGCATCTACTGGAGCAAAAGACCAGTTGTTGTCTGCTGCTGGGTCGATATTTTTTTGATTCAGGATGTAGTCGATTACGATTTGACGGTTTTCATCTGGAGAATCGATTACGATGTTTTTGCCATCCAGACCTGGGAACGCACCACCGCCGCTTGCACGGTAGTTGTTGGTTACGACGATGAATTTGTCTTCAGGTTTTACTGGTTTGCCGTTAAAAGACAGGTTTTTGATGCGGTTTGCATCTTTGCTTGCTACTTTTCCATCTACAGCGTATTTGGATGGCTGTGTAACATCGATTTGATAAGTAACACCGTCGATTACATCAAAGTTGTACGTTGGGAAAGACTCGTTGATGAGTGGTTGCTCATCTGTTTTCTTCGCATCGATTTGGTTGAACTGTCCAGCGGAGCGCTCCAACCATTCTTTCACCGTAGCTCCATCGACCAGAACCGCTTTCAATGTGTTCGGGTAGATGTACAGGTCAGATACGTTTTTGATAGCGATTGTACCAGCTGGGATATTGGAGTAGTAGCTTACTCCGTTGCGGCCGCCTGCTTTAAATGGTGCACCAGCAGACAGAACTGGAATGCCTTCGTATTCTGTACCCTTCACGTTTTTCTCAACGAACCATTTTTGTGCATTGGTTACGATTTGGATAGATGGGTCATCTTGTACGAGTGCAAAGTAGCTGAAGATCGGGGAAGATGTTTTCCCTACAGCAGAACGAACCCATTCAACTGTTTTATCGTGATCTTCTTTTACTGCATCTACGATAGCTTTGTCTGCATCAGCCAAGGATGCTTTGTTAGCTTTGTCATAGATCGGAACTACTTTTGTAGCGGACTCAGCCACTTTCCATTTGCCTTTTTCTTGTTTCAGCGTCAGGTCGATCACGCCGAGGTGGTTACCCCAGAAGCCAGGCATAACGGCTGGTTTACCGTTGATCGTTCCTTTTTCTGCATCAATGCCTGGAATTTTATCGAATCCAGGGCCAGGGAATACGGAGTGGGAGTGTCCGAACAGGATCGCGTCGATACCATCTACTTTGCTCAACTGGTAGCTAGCGTTCTCCAATTGAGGACCACCCTCGATAGGGCCGATTCCGGAGTGAGGAACCGCGATGATGATGTCCGCACCTTTTTTCTTCATTTCAGGTACGAATTTGTTGGCGGTTTCCACGATGTCCTTCGCGATTACTTTTCCTTCTAGGTTAGCCTTGTCCCACTGCATAATTTGTGGCGGAACAAAACCAATTACGCCTACTTTGAGTTTTACATCTTTGCCGTTCTCATCTTTAAAAGTACGCTCCAGGATTTCGTAAGGAGTGTACATGTTTTTGTCATTGTCCGGGTTTTTGTCCTTGTCATCTACATAGACGTTGGAATTTATGTAAGGGAATTTCGCGCCCTTCAAGCTGGTGTCCAAGAACTCCAAACCAAAGTTGAACTCGTGGTTACCGATGTTAGCAACATCATAGTCCATCAGGTTCATTGCTTTGTAAGCAGGGTGAGTATCTCCAGCTTTCAACGGGTCGATTTTTGCCACGTAGTCGCCCAATGGGTTTCCTTGCAACAAGTCACCATTGTCGATCAGGATGCTGTTTTTCGCTTCTTCTCTTGCTTTTTTGACCAATGTCGCTGTTTTTGCGAGGCCAAACTCATCTGTGTTTTTGTCTTGATAGTAGTCATAGTTAACGATATTGGTGTGGATATCTGTCGTTTCCAACAGGCGGAGCTTGAGGACAGAACCTGTTTGCGCGCTTACAGGAGTAAGAGGAAATGAGAGTGCGCCAAGAACCAAAGAAGTGCTGAGGAGGAAAGCAGTCAGCATTTTTTTGTTCGTTTTTTTCATGTTTGAAATGACCTCCATAAGTTTACAATAATGCCAAGCAAAAATAGTTTATCATTAGATTTAGACGCTGGAAAGATAGCTAGATGAAATAGTATATAAATTTTTTGTATTGACAAAAATAAAAAAATATAACGTCAATCCTCCATTGGTCGCGTATGTCCCTCTTTCTTTGTGGTAATGATAGGAAGAAAAGCCTATATAAAGAAGGGGTTCTATGTGACTGAGAAGAAAAAGTGGATGGTTTACGCGACGTGGGGTGCAGCATTAGCCACGGGCGTCGTAGTCGGCATCCTGTTAGTAGGAAAGGACGGAAACGATTCGGGTCTGGCTCGTTTACTGAACCATACAGGCAAAGCGGATGTAGTCGTAGGTAATTCGTATGAACTGGTTTTAGCTCGCCATTATTTGTGTGGGGTGCGAGATGAAGAACATGTGTCAGTTCGTACCAATCAACTGGCAGACGTCATGGGCAACTATAATGGATGGGAAATTGTACAAGCAGAACCTGTCAAGATGATCTTAATGAAACGCGAGCAGGATATAGCGCCAGCATGCAAGGAGAATGGACATATCGGAATAGCTGCGGACGGCATGCTTACTCTCTTTCATGGTCTGCCTGCTGAACAAGATGTCGTGCAAACCTTTTATCGAATCGATACTGCGAAAATGGAAGCGAGTCTGCCAAAAGAGGAATGGGAGAATCTGAAACGGGGGATTCGCATTCGTAATTTGGCAGAGTATAACAGTGTATTGTCCACCTATGGCGAATACCAATGGAGTGGCCAATGAAAACGGTTGGACCAAAAGAAATCCCTTTCGAGCCTTTCGTGTAACAAGCACGTATTGGACTGGAAAGGGATTTTTGTTTCCATTGCTATGGATTCAGTTCAACCGCAATGATTCGCCAACGTTCCCCCGGTACTTCGCGGCGCAAAAGAAATTTCCATGTCCGTCGAAAATTACCGCCTTCCCGGGCGATGTATGTGAGCCGAACAGGAACCTCTATCAAGAGGGGACCGCGTTCGTCTGACGGGATGACGATTTCTGACGATCGCACAGATTCGATCACGGACAGCCCTTCAGGAAGTGAGAATCCGTCCGTTGTCATTCGCATCGCATGGGTGTCGTGCTCATGCAGAGCGGTGAGGAAATAGCCGACGAGCTCTTCAGGAGACGCCCCTTTTATTGTAGTCGCAAGCGCTCCGGAGGCCTTGAGAATCATCATGTTGTGACTGGGATCGGGCTCTGTGCGTCGATGGGTAGAGCTGCCGAAAAAGTGGATGCAAAAATGCCCCGGGAATTCATTTCCTTTAATCGCACCAGCACCATGCGGCATTCCGTGCATGGATGCTGCAAAATAAGTACCGTCTACCTCTACCAGAATGGCTCTGCGCTTCCACGACCATTTCCCCTGGTAAATGTTCTTCATGATCTGTGTATCCTTGCGTGTCAACGGTTGGACATCGGCATGGCGACTGCCTGCTCTGCGCTGGACATCAAAACGATGACCTGTCTCCAAATCAATCACGGTACCGAACTCCATCCGTTTCAACGTTTTTTTCACCTGTTCCCAAGGAATGGCTTGCGCAAAATGGACGGCCTCTACGGACTTGACCATTTCTTCGATCCTTTGGTGAACATCGTTTGCCAATACATAACGACGAGGCATTTTTGTTTCATAAAGCTGGCCATCATGATCATATACATACGTTCGTTTTTTTACGGTCAATGTAGCACGTACCCAGTGCGGGTTATAGGAGGCGACTTCGGTAGTAGAGCCCAATAGCCGCTTCGTAAATTGCTTTTGATCACGGAAGGACATAGTCGTTTGGAAGGAGGACTCTGGGGACACCGAAACGGTGACCGTGATGTCATTCTTGACCTTGGCAAACACAGAGTGCGGCATTGACAGTGCGATTACGAAGAGGCATATACAAAAAATAAGGACTTTGCTTCGCAACAACCAACACCTCCACTGCTTATCGTTTCAATAAGATGTCTGGTTCATGTGGCGTAAATCTTGGTATCATAACACCATTGCGCTTACGCCATACTGATTTCATACGGTGATCGAAGGAGGAGTCTTTAGACCATGTCTACCATGCCAAGAGGTAGCTACAAAGACCAGTTCCATCAGCGTTTGTACGTTCAGTTGAACCAGGGGCACAACAAGCTCAATTACCAACAGATCAACAAGATCAAAGAGCACATGCAGAGTGGCGTAGACGACTATGCCCACATGCAGCATGATGTGTCAGATTCAATCGGAATGAACAAACACTAACAGACACCGTATAACCCGCTCCTTTTACGAGGAAGCGGGTTTTTATATGGAAATACACGTTCGCTTTTTGGGTGCTTTGTGTTACAGTAGAGAGTAGAATCTTTGCTCACGGAGAGTGGACTATGCGCATTTTAGGAATTGACCCTGGCATTGCGATTGTTGGCTTCGGGGTTGTGGATAAAGAGGGCAGCCAATTGCGTCCCGTCCAATATGGGAGCATTCAGACAGAAGCAGGATTGCCAGTGCCACTTAGATTGAAACAGATTTTTGAGGCAATGCAGAGCCTTCTGGAAACATATCGTCCCGATGAAATGTCCGTCGAAAAGCTTTTCTTTAATAAAAACGTGACGACGGCCTTTACAGTTGGTCAAGCGCGAGGGGTTATTATACTTGCAGCAGAGCTGGCTGGTGTGCCGGTCTATGAATATACCCCAATGCAGGTCAAGCAAGCCGTGACTGGATACGGGGGAGCAGAGAAGAAGCAAATACAGGAAATGACGAAGCTCCTATTGCGGTTAAAAGAAGTACCAAAGCCTGACGACGTGGCGGACGCATTGGGCATTGCTATTACGCACGCACAGTTTCGCGCGTTCATTTCCATTTCGGAAGGGGTCAAGAAATGATTGATTTTGTAGAAGGTACACTTAGTTATCTCGATTCGGAATACATAGTTATCGAAACGGGCGGAATTGGTTATCGACTGTTTTGCCCAAACCCGTACCAATTCGTTCGGTATGAAGGCAGCAAAACCAAATTGTTTACCCACCACCATGTGCGGGAGGATGCCATTCTGTTGTACGGTTTCGCTACCCGTGACGAACGCGATTTATTCCGCAAGCTGCTTGATGTTAGCGGAATCGGTCCAAAGGGCGGATTGGCCATTCTGGCTGCGGCGACGCCTGAGCAGCTGGTGATGGCGGTTCAACAGGAGAATGTTACCTATTTGACGAAATTTCCGGGGATTGGGAAAAAGACTGCCCAGCGCATTATCCTCGATTTGAAGGATAAATTGGTAGGATACACACCATCTGCGATTTTGACTATTGCAGCGGGTGATTTGACAGCAGGCGAGCAAGCTGTGTCTGCGCTGAACGAAGCACTCGATGCATTGACTGCACTGGGTTACTCTGATGGTGAACTGCAAAAAATCAGAAACACGCTGTCTGAGAAATCAAAAGAGGGCGATGGTGTAGAAAAGCTCATCAAACAAGGGCTTGCGTTGCTCATGAGGGGGTAGGATTTTGGATTCTCGGATCATCACGACGCATATGAATTGGGAAGAAGAGGCGGCGGAGCTGAGCCTCCGTCCCCGCTATTTAAACGAATACATCGGTCAACAGCACGTGAAGGAAAACCTGAAGATTTTTATTGAAGCAGCCAAAATGCGGAAAGAGTCGTTGGATCACGTACTTCTATACGGTCCACCTGGTCTGGGGAAGACAACCCTGTCGCAAATCATCGCAAATGAGCTGGGTGTAAACATCCGCACGACGTCTGGTCCGGCAATTGAGCGTCCGGGTGATTTGGCAGCGATTTTGACGAATTTGCAAGAAGGAGACGTCCTGTTTATTGACGAGATACACAGGCTCAACCGAAGCGTCGAAGAAGTATTATATCCGGCTATGGAGGATTTTGCGCTGGATATCATTATCGGTAAAGGGCCAAGTGCTCGCAGTGTCCGTTTGGATTTGCCGCCGTTTACATTGGTCGGGGCCACGACGCGAGCTGGAATGCTGTCTGCGCCGCTTCGCGATCGCTTTGGGGTTGTAAATCGCCTGGAGTTTTATACAGTCCCGGAACTGACCTTTATCGTTTCGCGTGCAGCCGACATCCTGCAGGTCGTCATTCGAGAGGGCGGAGCAGAGGAGATTGCCAGACGTTCACGGGGAACCCCCCGGGTGGCAAACCGTTTGCTGAAGCGGGTTCGCGATTTTGCTCAAGTAAAAGGCGAAGGCGTCATTACGACAGAGATTGCCAAAGAAGCGCTGGAAAGATTGCAAGTGGATGCTTGCGGTCTGGATCATATCGATCATAAACTATTGCTAGCGATTATTGATCGCTTTGACGGCGGACCGGTTGGACTGGATACGATCGCAGCAACAATCGGAGAAGAGTCGCAAACGGTGGAAGATGTTTGCGAACCATACCTCATGCAGATTGGCTTCATGCAGCGGACGCCGCGGGGGCGTGTTCTCACCCCGAGTGCGTACCAACACTTTGGGCGGGAGATGAAATCGTGAATCCTGTAGCCAAGCTACTGATTATTGGTGGTGCTGCTTTAATCGTAATCGGTCTTTTGTGGCAGGTAGGAGGCAGATTTTTGCCGCTGGGGCGTTTGCCGGGAGATATCGTGGTAGAAAAGGAAAACGTAAAGTTCTACTTTCCGATTGTGACTTGTATTGTGATTAGCATCGTCTTGTCTCTTGGCATGTATTTATTCCGGCTGTTTAAATAGGCAAGTGTGAAGGCCATCGGAGCTCATCGTTCCGGTGGTTTTTTGCGTGCGGGCGTTTGGTCTCATTTTACGAAAAAGGCAGGAGATCAGCCTGCGATTGTCGAAAAACATGGGAAGACATGCCAATTTTTGTTGAAAATCAGGTGGAGAAAGGACAATGGACGACATGAGAAAGAAATGGATGGGGAAAGTCCTTTCGGTGGGCCTGCTAACAGTAGTTCTCGTAGGAGGACAAGTACCAGCGCAGGCAGCCGGCGACAATATCAGAGTTGCGCTATTTGTGGATACGGGACAAGGCTATCGGGGAATAGTTCCTTCCGTGACGCTAACTGCTGAAAATGGAATGGAAGTCGTACTCAATGGACCCGAAGGCAAGACAGATTTACCCGAATTAAAGGGAGATGCAGCTCGTTACCGAGTTGATGAATATCATCTGATCGTTGCCGAAACTGGTGACTGGAATCGTGCACAGCAGATTGCACAGCAAATGAGCCAACGCAAATACGAGGGCTCAATCCAGGTGGCAAAGCGCAGCGGTCAGACCGTCTATCAGGTCATAAGTGGAACGTATGACACGTATCAGGCTGCTGCCAATCAGGCAAAAACAGTTGCCCAGGCAATCGGGCAGAATCCGCTGGTAAAAGGTCCACATCGACTTGAAGCGGGTAAATTCAAAAGCTTAAAAGAAGCACAAGAATGGCAAGCGTCATTTGAAGCAGCAGGCATTCCTGCTTATCCCGTGATGCTATCAGATGGGGATAAAGTCAAATATGCGGTATGGATCGGTGACGAGGTTAGTCCTGATGCTGTGAAAGAATTGAAACGAAGAGCAAACGCCGCATTTCCTTCTTTCTCCTATCAGGAGTCAGACAGCCAATCTTATGTTATATTGAAGCAGGATGTATACGGATCACCGGATGAAGTGATTTGGAAGTATGTATTCTCCCCTCAAGTAAAGCTGACTGTCGAAGCGAATAAAGCAGGCGATGAATCGGTGATTGGCGTTGTGGAACGAGAGCAGCGCACATATCGCGGTGAGATGGAGCTATCGGAATACAATGGTCACTTGACGCTAGTAAATGAGCTTCCAATGGAAGAGTATCTGTATGGAGTCGTTGGCTCTGAAATGGCTCCAGGCTGGCCGATGGAAGCATTGAAAACACAAGCAGTTCTGTCGAGAACTCGTGCTGTGTGGCAAGGTAATAAGTATGGAGTTGCCAATGTATCCGACACGGTTTTCGAACAGGCGTATTATGGCTATACAAAAGAGTCTGATGATGTACGTGAGGCCGTCGACGATACAGAAGGTGATATCATTTACTACCAAGGCAAGCCAGCGGAGTCACTCTTTTACTCCAATGCAGGGGGTATGACGGCGGACGGCACAGAAGTATGGGGCAATCCGGTTCCTTATTTGCGATCTGTCGAGAGTAAAGACACATATCCAATGGACAATGCGAGCGTATGGTACCGCGTGGCTTTAGCAGATGGAACGCTCGGCTATGTAAGAAATGATCTGGTAACGGAAACAGGCCAGAGCAATTCAGAAGGAAAAAGAATGGCGGTCATTTCGACCGAGAATACCAATTTGCGCTCAGGCCCAAGTACAACGACTCATCGTGTGTTGTCCGTACTCCCTACTGGTGCAGAAGTAACGATCCTCTCAGAAGTAAAAGAAGAAAATGCGTATTCGTGGACGCGTGGTCCGTTTACCGCTACAGAGGTTGCAGCCATGATCAATGCCGCGCATGACAAGAACAAAGCTCCACGCATTTCAGGAAACGTAACGAGCCTGAAAGTGACAGAACGCGGTCCATCTGGACGTGTGATCGCGATGGAAGCAAACGGCACGCCGATCGTCGTTTCTTCACCGGATGCTTTCCGTTCTGTTTTTCAACAAGGTGGCTCCCCTCTGCGCAGCACGAAGTTTGAAGTAGAAATGGTCAATGGCTCGCAATTCATCTTCCGAGGTACTGGCTTTGGGCACGGACTTGGTGTTTCCCAATACGGAGCGCGTGCGATGGCAGAGGAAGGGTATGACTACAAAGATATCTTGCAACACTACTACCAGGATGTGACAATCGAAAAGTAAGTCGTTTGCCACAAGATCTACCGCAAAAAGGAGTAACGATTTCGTGGACGTGCAACAATTTGATTTTGATTTGCCGGAGCATTTGATTGCCCAGCACCCGCTAGAAGACCGAACATCATCGAGATTGCTCATGCTAGAGAAACAAACAGGCAATATCGTTCATCAGCAATTTACCAATTTACTCGATCACCTCCAAGCAGGGGATGTACTCGTCATGAATGACAGCCGCGTTTTACCTGCCAGATTGATTGGAGAAAAGGCTGAGACTGGTGCAAAAATAGAAATCCTTTTGTTGAAATCACTTGGTGACGATCGCTGGGAGACGCTGGTGAAGCCCGGGAAGCGGATGAAGCAGGGGACAGAAGTGGTTTTTGGAAACGGTCTATTGCGTTGTGTTTGTGAAGACGTGACAGAGACGGGTGGACGAATCGTGCGCTTTATGTACGAGGGAATTTTTTATGAGATTCTCGACCAATTAGGCTCGATGCCTTTGCCCCCGTATATTCACGCACAACTGGAGGACAGTGAGCGTTACCAGACAGTCTATGCGAAGGAGCGCGGCTCAGCAGCAGCTCCGACAGCCGGCCTCCATTTCACGAAGCCGTACTTGGAGCAAATCGCTGCCAAAGGTGTACAGCTGGCTTACGTAACACTGCATGTGGGACTGGGGACTTTTCGCCCTGTTTCAGCGGATTCCGTGGAAGAGCATGTCATGCACGCGGAGTACTATGAGATTCCCGAGGAAACAGTAGAGCTGGTGAACCAGGCAAAAGCAGAAGGTAGAAGAGTAATCGCTGTCGGGACGACATCATGCCGCACATTGGAGACAGTAGGGCGCGCGAATGGAGGAAAGCTGGTCGCAACCTCTGGTTGGACGGATATTTTCATTTATCCGGGCTACACGTTTTCTATCCTAGACGGGCTCCTGACAAACTTCCACTTGCCGAAGTCTACGCTCGTCATGCTTGTGAGTGCTTTGGCTGGAAAAGAGAATGTGATGCGTGCCTACAAAACGGCTGTGGAAGAGGAGTATCGCTTCTTCAGTTTTGGCGATGCGATGTTAATTTTATAAAAATGTGAACAACCCACCTGTATAAGTGTATACTTATTAGTCAGGTGGGTTTACTTCGTCCAGAAGTTTTTCTATAATAGGTAAGACTTACATACATAGCTTGAGGAGTGCAAAGATTTGGCTGTACGCTACGAGTTAATCAAAACATGCAAACAAACTGGTGCACGTCTCGGTAAGTTACATACACCTCATGGGACGATTGACACCCCTGTCTTTATGCCTGTCGGTACACAAGCGACAGTAAAGACGATGAGCCCGGAGGAGTTAAAAGCGTTAGGCGCGGGCATCATCCTCAGTAATACGTACCATTTGTTTCTACGTCCAGGGCATGAAATTGTTCGTGAGGCAGGCGGACTGCACGGCTTTATGAATTGGGACCGTGCGATTCTGACTGATTCCGGCGGTTTTCAAGTATTTAGCCTTAGTAACCTCCGCAAGATCACGGAGGAAGGAGTATCCTTCCGTTCCCACCTAAACGGCGAAAAGCTGTTTATTGGTCCTGAAGAGGCTACACAGATTCAAAACGCGTTGGGTGCCGATATTTTCATGGCATTCGATGAATGTGCTCCTTATCCTGCGGAGTACGATTACGTAAAAAAATCAATGGAGCGAACAACCCGCTGGGCAGAGCGTTGCCTGAAGGCGCATACTCGTCCAAACGAACAAGCGTTGTTTGGAATCGTTCAGGGTGGCATGTTCAACGATTTGCGCGCACAAAGTGCACGCGATCTCGTTTCCATGGATTTCCCAGGATACGCGATCGGTGGTTTGAGCGTGGGAGAACCGTTTCCTTTGATGTATGAAGTGCTGGAGCACACCGTTCCACTGCTTCCGACAAGCAAAGCCCGCTATTTGATGGGGGTTGGTTCACCAGATGCTCTTATCGACGGAGCGATCCGAGGCATTGACATGTTTGATTGTGTGTTGCCGACAAGAATTGCCCGCAATGGGACATGCATGACAAGCCAGGGAAGACTGGTCATCCGCAATGCAAAATACGCGCGCGACTTTACCCCACTTGATCCAAATTGCGATTGCTACACCTGCAAAAATTACACACGTGCTTACATCCGACACCTGGTCAAGTCGGAGGAAACCTTTGGTATCCGATTAACTACCTACCATAACCTGCACTTCTTGGTGAAGTTAATGGAACAGGTGCGTCAGGCGATTGCCGAAGACCGCTTGCAAGATTTCCGCGACCAGTTTTTCGCTCAATATGGATTGGGTGAAGATAGATCTTTTTAATCGAGGGGGATTTTTTTCATGGATGGCTTGACTCAGTTTTTACCGATTATCATCATGTTTGCGATTTTTTACTTCTTGCTGATTCGTCCGCAACAAAAGAAGGCAAAACAACGCAACGCTATGCTTGCAGCTATTAAAAAAGGCGACAAGATCGTAACAATCGGTGGAGTGCATGGAACGATCCAAGACCTGTCTGATGATACTATCACTTTGCGTATTGCTCACAACGTAAACGTTACGTTCGATCGTGGTGCGATCAACAGCGTGGTTTCTTCCAGCAACGAACCAGCAAAGAGTGAACCAGCGAAGAGCGAAGAAACAAAAGAAGAATCCAAATAATACATGCGAAAAGCAGGTGGGTCATCCACCTGCTTTTTTCTGTCTTGCTTTAGCGGCGAGGCTTGATAACTTTAGGTTTACCGCCTTTATGCTTGTTGTTGGAATTGGCCGAATTCACGCCGAGAATCCCACCTAAGGCAGCCACTCCAAAAGCGCCGAACAAGAACAGGAAGGTCCCCCATTGCATCGGGGCGTTAAAGCCGAGGAAGCCGATTAAGAGGATGAAAAGGAAGTAAGTGAGTCCGGTAAGTCCGCCGTAGTACCAGCCCCTGCCGCCGCACCGACGTCCAGTAACGAATCCCCCGATCAAGAGGGCGATGGCATTGATCACGTACGTAAAATAGGGTAGCGTGCCTTCCCGTATCGAGGTGAAGCTAAGGAGCAAGGTCGCGAGCAAAGCTCCAATTAAAACGAGACATGTCGTATACAATAGACCTGTCAGTACAGAGGTAGATGCACTTCGCACGGTATGTACCCCCTTATTGGAAGTGTTTGTACATCTATATGAGAGGCTTGGCTCACGTATTCATCTTCGCGTTGAACATTGATAGGAATTTTCGTATGATGGATGGGGAACGAGACGGGGGTGAGGAAGATTGATCAAAACGTACTTTTATAACCACTCTGAACAGAAGATGTTTCACGATGTTGATCTGGCAACGAAGGATCAATGGCTGAAATCACCAGAGGATCTACTCTGGATCGATCTGTATGATGTGGGAAACAATGAACTGCCCTATATTGCCAAGATTTTCGACTTTCACCCGCTGGCAATTGAGGACTGCCTGCACGTCAGTCCACGTGCCAAGGTAGACAAGTACGATGACTACTATTTCTTCGTTTTTCACGCCCTGCGTTACAATGAAGAAAGCGATGACGAGATCACAACGGTAGAACTGAACGTTTTTCTCGGCCCTAACTACATCGTGACGATCCACAAGTCTCCGATGAATACCATCGGTAGGATCGCTGCCATGTGTCACCGCAACATTTCTTACTTGAACAGAGGTCCTGACTATTTGCTGTATGCCATTGTAGACGGGATTACCGATGAATATTTTCCCATTATTGATCGGATTAGTGTGCGGATTGACGAGCTGGAGGACGAGATTTATGAACATCAGATGGAGGAAATTACCGAAGAGTTCCTGGCGTTGAAGCGAACGATTATTTTAATCAGGCGTGTGATCATGCCGCAAAAAAGAATTTTCGCGAACGTCAACGGCCGTTACTCCTTCGATATTTCCGAGGAAAACGTTCCGTTCTACACCGACCTAACAGACCACTTGGAGCGGATTTCGGATTCAACGGAAACCTTCCGTGATCTGGTTAACGGTGCGTTGGATACGTACTACACCATCATTAGCGCCAAAACAACGGAGACGATGCGGGTTCTTACGATCATCTCTACGATCATCCTTCCTTTGACATTTATCACCGGACTATTCGGGATGAATACTTTTGCATGGCTGGGTGAAGAAGCCGAACCGTATATGCTGATCGTGGCACTCGTGATTATGCTAGCCATGACGTTTACTATGCTTCACATTTTCCGCAAGCGAAAGTGGCTGTAATTGGTGCTAATACTTTCCCTGCCCCCTGTTGAACACTAGTATCAAATGTTCTTTGGGGGGCAGCGAAAGTGGATAATCTTACAATGGTGTTACTTCGCACCCTTTTCTCGTATTTTTTCCTCCTGATCTTAGTGCGGTTGATGGGAAAGCGGGAATTGGGAAAGCTGTCCGTTTTTGATGTAGTCATCTCGATCATGCTTGCAGAAATGGCTGCATTAGCGATTGAGGATGTCGATAAGCCTGCTCTTCGGTTTTATTTGCCGATGCTGTTAATTGCCTTATTGGAAGTCGCCTTCGCTTATCTGTCATTAAAGAGCAAGAAATTCCGCGATACAGTGGACGGCTCTGCCGATTTGATTATAGAAAATGGGCAAATCAGGGAGCAGGCGATGCGTCGCAATCGCTTGAACATGGATGATTTGATGGTACATCTGCGGCAAAAAGACGTAAAAAACATTGCCGATGTTGAATTTGCGTTGTTGGAGCCAACCGGACAGATGAGTGTGTTTTTGAAGGAGCAAAAAGAAAAGATTACGAGGGAAGATTTATCGTTGATGAAGAAGCAGCAAGTCGGTCCTGTCTCGTACAAAGGTCTGCCCATCCCACTGATTCTCGATGGCAAGGTGAGAACGGAGGCACTGAACAAGATCGGACAAAACCAGCTTTGGCTGAAACGAGAAATCCGCAAATATGGAATCAAAGACATTCGAGAAGTTTCTTTTTGCAGCATTGACGAACGTGGCATCATGTATTTGGACAAAAAAGACAAGCCGCTGCAATAAATGCTAGCGGCGAGGGAAGAACACGGCGAGTTGTTCGCCGATCCACGGAATGCGACGCACGTCTTGCTTGCCCAAGACACGCATGGCGACGAGTAGGACAAAGTACAGCAAGGTGCTAATGAAGGTGCTTGCAGTCAATAGCTGTCCAATCGATACGTCCATAAACCAATGCTTGGCAATGTAGGAACCGGAATAACCCATGAGTAGCATGGCGATCGCGATTTTGCTGAATTCCCGAAGGTCGACCGTAAAACCAATTTTTTTGATCAGGCTAGCAAAATGCAATAATGTTCCAAGTGTAATGCCAATATTAAGTGCAATGACAGCGCCATGAATGCCGAATGCTGGATGTGCCGTGAAAAAAAACATGGCGACAGTTTTGATGATGGCACTGATCAGCGTATTTCGAAAGACGACCTGAGCATAATCGAGGCCTTGCAAGGCGGCGGCAAGCGGTGCTTGGAAAAACAGGAAGACGGAGAACGGTGCCAGCTCTTTTAGCAGCACGCCAACCTCCCGATACTGATTGCCGTAAAGCAGGACACATAAAGGTTCTGCAAAAATAGTGAGCAAGACAGTACAAGGTGCTCCGATGACGAGTGTAATCCGCATGGCTTGATAAATGCGGCGATGCACGAGTGGGGCATTTTTTTGATAGGCCGCTTCCGCCACGGCAGGAACGAGGGAAACGGACAAGGAATACGTTAAAAAAGTGGGAAAAAGCAACAAAGGAACGGCCATCCCAGCAAATTGTCCGTACAAACCAGTAGCCGTCGAGGTGGTAAAACCAGCAATGACGAGCGCGTAGGGTACGAGCATAGGCTCTAGCACGTACGCAATGGAGCCGATGATGCGACTTAGCGTTACAGGGAGTGCGACGTGGATGAGTTGCGACAAGCTCTTTTTGCTAGCTGAAACCGTCATGAGCAGGGGCTTATCCAGAAGCTGAGCTGCTGCTTTTTTGCTGCCTTTGCGATACTGCCAGAGAATGTACAAGAGTCCGGCGGCTTCTCCAAAAATAATGCTGGCGACAGCACCTGCTGTGGCGTACTCAATGCCTGCCGAAAGAAACGACATCGTCATGACAACGACCAGTGCCATTCGGACGACCTGCTCTACAAGCTGAGAGACCGCGGTAGGGATCATGTTTTGCTTTCCTTGGAAGTATCCTCGCAGGACAAGAGAAATGCCGGAAATCGGGATGACCGGAATGGCCGCAAGCAGTACAATGTGTGCACGAGGGTCCGCGAATAGCATTCCAGCAATCCATTGGGAGAACAAGAGGAGCAGGACACAGATGACGAGGCTAATCCCGCCTGTGACCGACAAGGCTACTAACAGAAACCGGCGAGTCAGTCGCGGATTATTAGCCGCTTCCGTCTCTGCCACTTGCTTTGCAATGGCAACCGGAAGTCCGAATGTCGTCACAGTAATCAGAAAGTATAAAAGGGGCACAACCATCTGATAAAGCCCCATTCCTTCCGCTCCGATAATGCGCGACAACACGATCCTGTGAGCAAAGCCAAACACTTTGGTAATGCCACCAGCAATAATGAGGATGACCGTTCCGTAAAAGAAGGATTGTTTCATGGAAGGCTCCTTTGCAAGGATAAATTCACTCAGTAAAGAATATGGACGTGCCGCTGTCGGCATGACTACTTTGAGGGGGAAATTGGGATGGACCAAGCGCAAAAACAGGAATGGTATGGGCAAGTCGCAAGTCTTTGTGTAAGCAAGGCAGAGGAATTTGCTCTTTTGGGGTACGACAATGTGGCAGCTGAGGACGTTTGGGAATGTGTCACGAACGGCTACAAAGAAATGCCGCCGATACACCAGCTTGTCAACGACATTTTGTCATTGAAGCCAAATAAGTATATGAATTACCTCATGATTCAAATGTACAAAAATTCTTAGTGAAACTTCTTCTTATCTAAATCGTATAGGTAAAAATGCGGATTGCAGATAAGGGGTTGGTTACCATGGTTCGCTTTTCCAGCATGAATTGACACGTTTTTTCTTACTTCGCTATAATGGGCATATTGGTTTTCGTGTCGACGACGAGGCACGGCTAGGAAAGAGGGGTATTACATGATTAAATGGAGCAGGCTTGTATTGTTCCTGGTTGTGGTGGGCTTGTTGGGCGGTCTGTTTACCACGACTGGACAAGTAGCAAGCAATATCACACTAGGATTGGATTTGAAGGGCGGCTTTGAAATTTTGTACCAGGTAGAGCCCTTGAATGAAGGACAAAAGGTCGATACAACATTATTGGCTGCAACAGCGCAAATGGTGGAAAAACGGGTGAATATCGGTGGCGTTACCGAACCAGAGGTAAACGTCGAGCTGCCGGACCGTATCCGTGTGAGGATTGCCTCCCATGATGCTGATCAGGAAAAGCTTCGTGAGTTGATTGGCAAACCAGCCGTACTTACGTTCCGTGACGTAGAAGGCAAGACGTTGATGAAAGGTAGCGATTTGGCTCCAGGGGGAGCAGCAGTCGGTTACAACGAACTGAAAAGACCGTTAGTTACCGTCAAATTTAAAGAACCGAAACTTCTAGAAGACGTGACTCGTGCAAATCTTGGTAAGCCAATGGGAATCTTCCTAGATGAAACCATGCAGACCAGTCCGACGATTCAGTCTGTCATTTCCGGTGGTAGTGCACAAATTACCGGTGACTATACGCAAGAATCGGCTCAAGAATTGGCTGACTTACTTAACTCCGGTGCGATGCCGGCCAAACTGATTGAGAAACAGGTAACATCTGTAGGCGCTACACTTGGTGCGATGTCCTTGGAGAAAACCTTGTATGCAGGATATATAGGTGGAGCATTTATCCTTATATTCATGTTGGTGGTTTATCGTTTGCCAGGGCTGGTTGCCAATATTACACTGGTAGCTTTCATCTATCTCTCCTTGCTATTCCTTGATTGGATGGATGCGACGCTTACACTGCCAGGGATTGCTGGTTTCATTTTGGGAATCGGGATGGCCGTGGACGCGAATATTATTACCTACGAACGTATTCAGGAAGAGATTCGTTCCGGTAAGACGATTCTATCTGCATTCCGTGCAGGTGAACGACGTTCCTTGGTCACCATTTTGGATGCACAGGTTACGGCTATGATCGCAGCTGTGGTATTGTATTTCTTCGGGACTAGCTCTATCCAAGGCTTTGCGATTATCTCGATGCTGACAACGATCGTAAGTATTTTTACAAACGTTTTTGCCTCTCGTTTCCTCCTCGGCTTGTTGATCCGTACGAACCTATTCAAGAAGCCGTCTTGGTTCGGGGTAAAGGAGAGTGAAATTGGTGAGTTATAGAGCACTAGAGTACGCTGATAAGTACAACATTGTAAAAAACCGTAAGAAGTTTTTTGTGATTTCATGGATTATTCTTGCGTTGGGCCTGTTGTCCATGTTCACTCTTGGGTTGAATCTCGGGGTTGATTTTAAAGCAGGTACACGTCTGGATATGTATATCGGGAAAGAGTTCTCGACGACTGATATTGATGCGATCGTCCGGGAAAAGCTACCAGAGACATCTTTTTCAGATGTGACAGCATATGGGGAAAAACAGGCTTTTACACGCTTTGAAGAAACCATTCCACCGGAAAAGCTGGCGGAGATTGAACAGGCATTGATAGCCAAGTATGGTGATCAGGTAACCAAGCAAGAATCTACAGTTGATCCGATTATTGCACAAGAATTGGTACGCAATGCGGGTTTTGCAATTTTGTTCGCTGCACTTGGGATTGCCATCTACGTAGCGGTCCGCTTCCAGTTCTTGATCGGGGTCGCGTGTGCGATTGCTCTCTTGCACGACGTATTTATTCCGATCGCGTTGTTTTCCGTGTTTCGACTCGAGGTTGACTTGACCTTTATCGCAGCGATCTTGACGATTGTTGGTTATTCATTGAACGATACGATTGTTATTTTTGACCGTATCCGTGAAAATGAACGCGTGATGAAGACCAAGACAATTGAAGACCTGGAACACCTGGTAAACGTGAGCTTGTGGCAGACAATGCGCCGCTCTGTCTTTACCGTGGTAACCGTTTTGGCGACAGCCGTTGCGATTGTGTTCTTGGGAAGCGAAGGGATTCGCAACTTCTCCCTCGTACTGATTTTCGGATTGCTCAGTGGTTCCTACTCTTCGATCTTTATCGCTGCGCAAATCTGGGTCTCTTTGAAAAAGAGAGAAATGAACAAGAAGCGCTTTTCAACAGCTCCAAACGAAAGCTAATCCGAAAGCCGCGGGGATATTCCCGCGGTTTTCTCCTTTTTTTACCGGAGAAAGCCTCACTATTGTCAGGCTTGTGCTCCATCCACTATAATGAATGAGGATTGGAGGAAAGCCCATGCTGAAAGCGAAAACACGCTGGAAACTGGCCACCTATGATGAGCAGCTTGCTGCTACTATTGCCGCAGATTGCCAGCTTACTCCGCTCGTATCCAAGCTTCTGGTGATACGTGGCATTGACACATCACAAAAGGCTCGTGATTTTTTGCAAGCCGGTCCAGAATTGTTTCATGACCCTTTCTTGCTGGATGGAATGGAACAAAGCGTGCATCGCATTCAACAAGCCATTCAAAGGCAAGAACCGATTTGCATATACGGCGATTACGACGCCGATGGGGTTAGCTCCACATCGCTAATGGTACATCTACTGCGCCAACTCGGCGCTGTTTTTGACTACTACATTCCCAACCGTTTTACAGAAGGGTATGGGTTACATAAAGACGCATTGGCGCATCTGCATCATAGCGGCTATAAGCTGATTATCACTGTCGATACAGGGATTAGTGCAGTGGAGCAGGTAGCGTACGCGAACCAGTTAGGTCTTGACGTCATTGTAACCGACCATCACGAACCTCCGGCAATCATCCCGGAGGCATTTGCTGTGATTAACCCCAAGAAGCCCGGCTGTTCGTACCCGTTTGATATGTTGGCGGGAGTGGGGGTCGCCTTTAAAGTGGGGCATGCCTTGCTGAAAGAACCGCCACTGCATTTGGCTGATTTGGCTGCATTGGGGACGATAGCGGATCTGGTGCCGTTGGTAGATGAAAATCGCATTCTTGCTCGAGCAGGATTAAAGCGCTTAAATCATACAAGGAACCTTGGTCTGCAAGCCTTAATCCGAGTTTGTGGGTTGGCCGATACCGAGCTGTCTGCGGGACATGTAGGCTTTGCGCTAGGACCGCGTCTGAATGCGAGTGGAAGGCTGGAGACGGCTGAATCCGCTGTGAAATTGCTGACGACTTCGGATATGGACGAAGCAGAGAAATGTGCCCAGGCGCTGGACGACTTAAACCGCGAACGTCAGGAAATTGTCGCAGCGATGACTGAGGAAGCTGTACAGATGGTGAATGAGCTGTATCCGCCTGACCAGAACAATGTTCTCGTTCTGGCTAAAGAAGGCTGGAACGTGGGCGTGGTAGGGATCGTAGCTTCCCGTTTGGTCGAGCTTTTTTACCGTCCAACGATTGTACTTGGCATTGATCCGGAAAAAGGAACGGCAAAAGGTTCGGCAAGAAGCATTGCAGGTTTTGATATGTATGAAGGTCTGACAGCTTGCAAGGAATGGCTACCGCACTATGGCGGTCATACAATGGCAGCGGGAATGACCTTGCCTGTAGAAAATCTCGATCTATTACGCCAAAAACTAAACGAGCTAGCTGGGGAGTGGTTGTCCACTGAAGACTTCACGCCGATGACCAAAGTGGACGTTGCGATGAGCATGGAAGAGATCAGTTTGACCGCGGCGGAGCAACTCGAACAGCTTGCCCCATATGGAATGGGGAATCCAACACCGCTCGTTTTGTTAGAAGAAGTAGAAACACAAGGTATGCGCACTATTGGGCGCGATGACAATCATTTGAAGTGTACGTTGAACAAAGCGGGCACCTCTTTGGATGCAATTGGCTTCAACTGGGCACATGTAACAAAGAGAGTAACGCCAAAGGCACGTTTTCACGTATTGGGTGAAGTGTCTGTAAACGAATGGAACGGAAATCGAAAGCCTCAGCTGACGATTCGTGATTTGTCTGTTGGACACCAGCAAGTGTTTGACTGGCGTGGCAGTCGTGACAAGATAGAGAAATGGCAGCAAGTGATGGCGGAGTCAAATTCGGTGACCATCCTGTTTCGCGAGGAAAGCTACGAGCCACTGGCAGCGAAAGCGTTTAGCGATCAGGTGAATTCCTTGTTCGTGGTTGGTCGAGAGGGGACGAACATCACAGCCTCTTCCAACGTGATTTTGTATGACTTGCCGAAGCAACGTTCCGAATTGGAAGTGGTTCGTGTCTTGCTCAAACAAGCGGAGCGTATATACTGTTTGTTTGGTGATCCGGATTTAGGAATGGAGCGGCTTTCCTGTCCGGGCCGGGATCATTTTAAACAGTTGTACCAGTTTTTCGTCCAGGTGCCAACTGTTAAAAAAATCCACTTGGATGCATTGGCCAAAAAGCTGCAATGGAAAAGAAATCTATTGGACGGCATGATCGCCATCTTTATGGAGCTGGAGTTTTTAGTAGAAGAGGCCGAGCAGTACACGCTCCAGGCCAACTCTGCGAAAAGGCCACTCGAGAGCTCTGTGCTCTACGCGAATTGGAAGGAAGAGGCACAGCTTGCAACGGATTTATTGCTCTCTTCTTCTGATGCAATGATTCAAGCGCTTCATCAATTGGTGGAACCACCCACCGTTTAGGAGGAATTTTTCATGGATTTTAAACAATACATTCGTGTTATCCCAGATTTCCCACAACCAGGTATTCGCTTCAAGGACATCACCACTTTGTTGAAGGATGGCCCTGCTTACAAAGCAGCGATTCAAGACTTGGCTGTCTTCGCTCGTGAAGTACAAGCAGACGTGATTGCGGGTCCAGAAGCACGTGGATTCGTAGTAGGTGCTCCATTGTCGTACGAAATGGGAATTGGCTTTGTACCGATCCGCAAGTCTGGCAAACTGCCATATGAATCCATCAAGGCCGATTACGACCTGGAGTATGGAAAAGATGCACTGGCTGTACACGTAGATGCTATCCAACCAGGTCAGCGTGTTCTGATTGCAGACGATTTGCTGGCGACAGGTGGAACCATTGAGACAACAATCAATTTGATTGAGCAACTCGGAGGTAAAGTAGTAGGAGCAGCCTTCTTCATCGAACTGTCCTACTTGGATGGACGTAGCAAAATAGGTGAAATTCCTATCAAATCGCTGGTTCAATATTAATTGATGCAACAAGGAAAAACGGGTGAAATGCCCGTTTTTTTCTTTTTTCTGGGGCTGTACATACTTTACAGGGGAATTCAGCTTTACAAGACGAACGACATACAAGATAATAGTATGAAATAGACAGACATGATACGTGCAAGTAAGCCTTCGCCTGCGCCAAAATGCTTGGCAAAGCCCAAGTTTTCTAGACGTATAGGAAAGTTCAAGTGCTTCACAGTGCGAAATGCGTCCAGGCTTAAACTTTCCGGAGCGCATCACGAAGTGCCTCAGCGTCTGCTTCCGGCAATACTTCGGTGAAACTTTCCGCTATAATGCGGTCGCTCCTCCGTGAGAAGGCCTCGAACGAGGTTATTTTACTGAGAGGATAAGGGAAGGGAACTATGATTACCGGCATTGATGAGATAGTAAAAAAAGCAAGCACCTATTTATCACAATCGGATATGGACCTGATTACACGTGCCTATCAGCTTGCCGAAAAAGCGCATGAAGGGCAAATACGCAAATCAGGCGTTCCTTACATTATGCACCCAATCGCCGTGGCGGGGATTCTTGCAAACCTGCACATGGATGCCGTTACGATTGCGGCTGGATTTTTGCATGATGTCGTGGAAGATACTGAGATTACGCTTGATCATCTCCGTGAACAGTTTGGACCGGATGTAGCTCTCCTGGTAGATGGAGTGACCAAGCTGGAAAAAATTAAATACAAGTCCAAGGAAGAGCAGCTCGCCGAAAACCACCGCAAGATGCTGGTTGCCATGGCACAGGACATCCGCGTCATCATGATCAAGCTGGCAGACCGTCTGCACAACATGAGGACGCTTCGGCACATGTCCGAGGAGAAGCAACGTGAGATTTCCGATGAAACGCTTGAAATCTTTGCGCCACTTGCTCATCGCTTGGGGATCGCTTCCGTCAAATGGGAACTGGAAGATACGGCGCTTCGGTATTTGAATCCGCAACAGTATTATCGGATTGTGAATTTGATGCAAAAGAAACGGGTGGAGCGCGAAGCCTACCTGAATGAAGCATCGGATACGATCAGAGAAAAGCTGGGCGAGTTAAACATCGAGGCAGAAATTTCGGGACGTCCGAAGCATATCTACAGCATCTTTAAAAAGATGACGAGACAAAATAAGCAGTTCAACGAGATTTATGACCTGCTTGCGTTGCGGATCATCGTGAATGACATCCGCGACTGTTATGCCGTTCTCGGTATCGTGCACACACTGTGGAAGCCCATGCCAGGCAGATTCAAAGATTACATTGCCATGCCAAAGACGAACATGTACCAATCTCTTCATACTACAGTGATTGGGCCAAAAGGTGAGCCATTGGAAGTGCAAATCCGCACGTGGGATATGCACCAGACAGCTGAGATCGGGATCGCGGCTCACTGGGCGTACAAGGAAGGCAAAAGCATCGTGCAAGGATCGTTTGCAGAGAAGCTGGGTAGTCTGCGGGAGATTATCGAAGGTGGATCGGAAGAAGCTCCGAACGCGCAAGAGTTCATGGAGAGTCTCAAGCAGGATCTTTTCTCCGATACGGTTTTCGTCTTCACGCCAAAAGGCGATGTAGTCGAGCTGCCAAAAGGCTCTGTACCGCTGGACTTCTCCTATCGGATTCACTCTGCGGTAGGAAACAGAACGATTGGCGCCAAAGTGAACGGCAAGATTGTCCCGCTCGACTATGCGATGAAAACAGGCGATATCGTCGAAATCCTGACCTCTAAGCATTCGTACGGGCCTAGTCAGGACTGGCTTAAGATGGCCAAATCCGCGCATGCTCGCAATAAAATTAAACAGTGGTTTAAAAAAGAGAAGCGGGAAGAGAATGTCGCCAAAGGTCAGCAGATGGTGGAAGCGGAGATCAAGTCGCGCAGCTTTGATATAAAAGAAGCGATGACAGAAACGAACCTGAAGGAAGCGGCAGCCCGGTTTAATTTCCAAGGGGCAGAAGACATGTTTGCCGCAGTCGGCTATGGCGGCATTACGGCTTCGCAAATTGCGACTCGTCTCCTAGACAAACTCCGTCGGGAGCGCGAAGAACAAAACCCGACTATTCCTGAGGTCAAACCGAATCCAGCAAATCATTCTGCCAAGAGTGAGTCTGGCGTCAAAGTCCGTGGCTTGGATAATTTGCTCGTCCGTATTTCTCGTTGTTGTACACCTGTCCCAGGCGACCAGATTATCGGTTTCATTACTAGAGGTCGTGGGGTATCGGTGCATCGACTGGACTGTCCGAACGTACTAACAGACGAATGTACAGAGCGCCTGATTGATGTCGAATGGGATACCGATTTCAAACATAATTTCCATGTAGAGATCGAGATCACGGGCAATGATCGGAGCGGACTGTTAAACGATGTACTGCAGGTTGTGGCAGAGACAAAGACGAACATTGCGGCTGTCAGTGGCAAGTCCGATAAAAACCGAGTGGCAACGATTCATATGACCATTTCGATTAGCAATGTGGATCATTTGTTGAAAGTAGTAGAGCGCATCAAGCGCATCAAAGATATTTATTCGGTTCGCCGGATACTGAGCACCTAATCCCTCGTGGATTGGGTGTTCTTGTTTAGCTAACAGGAAGGATGAGTCAGTGTGAGGGTTGTCGTACAAAGAACGAGAGAAGCGAGTGTTACCGTGGCAGGAGAGATCGTCGGACAAATTGATCACGGCTTAATGCTGCTGGTAGGGATTACACATGAAGACACAGAAAAAGAAGTAGAATTTGTCGCAGACAAAATTGCGAACTTGCGTATTTTTGAAGACGAGGAAGGCAAAATGAACTTCTCTGTTTTAGATAAGGGTGGTCAAATTTTGTCCGTATCACAATTTACGCTGTATGGCGATTGCAGAAAGGGCAGAAGGCCGAACTTCATGGCTGCCGCACGACCAGAGCAGGCTGAACCGCTGTGCGAGCTGTTTAACGCCAAACTGCGTGAAAAAGGGCTCCAGGTGGAAACAGGACGCTTTGGCGCAATGATGGACGTACGTCTGTTAAATGATGGCCCTGTCACACTGATTGTGGAATCGTAGACACAGCCATGGGGGGATGAAAACATGGCCAAAGAAGCATTGGTGATCGGTGCGAGTGGCATGCTTATAGAGGTCTCCCGCTGGCTGGCTCGCCAAGGTTATCAAGTAACCGTGCTTGGCCGTGATCCAGTCAAATTAAGAAGTGTCAGAGACGGTTCAACTCATCCAGAGTCGTTTCATATGCTGCCACAAGACTATCACCAGACAGAAAGCTTGCGGGAGGCTATGGCCGTGCTCGTAGAGAAGAGAGGGCCGATGGATGTGGTTGTCGCGTGGATTCATTCGACTGCACCGCATGCACTCTCTGTGATCGTGGAAGAACTGTCGCGTCCTGAGAAGCACTGGCAATTGCTGCATGTGTGTGGGAGCGGTGCTTGGAGGAATCCACCAATAGAACCTACATCAGAAGTTTGTATATATCGGCGGGTCGTCCTCGGGTTTACATGTACAGGTGAGCATTCCCGCTGGCTGACGAATGATGAAATTGCGGTTGGGGTGATTGACGCTCTGCAAGCAACTGAACGGCAAATAATCGTCGGTCAGGTCGAGCCGTGGGAAAAACGCCCGACGTATTAATCCAGATAGCGAAGACAAAAACAAAAACGATTGCATCCGGCAATCGTTTTTTGTCGTATCAGTACTAAATTGGGTCAGTGAATGAAATTGGTTGCAGGGAGGATCAGATTTTTGCCGATCAGATTTGCGGAAATCGGCTTTTTCCCGACTTCTCGTGCCCATATCGATAGCTGCCCGACATGGTGGATTTCATGAGCGATCATGTGCCGCATAATTTCACCCCATGTGTACGTAGCGATACTGCCGTCTGGCTTCGTGTCCTGAAAGACTCTTGTTTCCATACTTTCATCCCAATTGCGCAAAAATTGAAGCACATCCGGGCGAAAAGTCGCCTCCAGGTCACGAACCTTTTCCAACCGGTTGTGAAGGTCGAAGCTTTCTTGAAAATCAGGCCTTCCCAGCATGACTTGAATCCAGCTCCATTCTACATCAATAACATGGAACAGTGTGTGCAAAATACCCCCGACACCACCGATGCGCGCACGTAGCAATTCTTCCATTGGGACATCCTTGCACCACTTCAGCCATTCTTCACGAACCATCCAATTGTACTCAAACATCGTTTTAATAGAAATCACTCCATTTTCAAAGGTTAACTTGTGATCACCTGCGTCCATACCGTGCGTTTGTTGATGTTGTGATTGATTTTCATCCGTCATCACTCCTTTCGATGCCTTATGATATTCGCAAATCCTCTTGGAATTCCTGCCTGACTTGCCTTGATGCGATCGGGTGCGCCATAAAAGAAACCCCCATATGAGAGAGCTTAAGCCAGCTTCTTTCGCATGGGGGTTTTTTTATAAGAGAGGGATCAGCCTCCCTGATTGCTTTGTGTATTAAAGTACTGGACAATCCCTTTGAATAGACCTTCCGCTGCAAGATCCTGTTGTTTCTCTGAACGTGCGCGAATCTCATCGTTGTAGTTGGATAAGAAGGAGATCTCGGCCAAAATGGATGGCACCGGGTTTTCGCGTAGAACGAAATAGTTTCCGTAACGATAGTTCATATCCTTGTAGCTAGTCGCTTTCACCAGTTCCGTTTGAACCAGGGAGGCGAGCTTGCTAGAGTTACCTTGGCTGTAGTAGAAAATAATCGAGCCATTCGTTGCTGAGTTTGGATGCGTATTATGATGGACGCTGACAAAAATATTAGCCTGATTTTGAATCGCGATGTCGACGCGCTGTTGCAGGGTCAGCTTGCGATCATCAGCCCGTGTCATGATGACCTTGGCACCTGCTGCTTCCAACTTGTTTCGCAGGAGCATGGATACTTGCAGATTGACCGTTTTCTCTAAAGTAGAGAAGCTAGAGCCAGTCGAACCACCATCTGTACCACCATGACCAGCATCGACGACGATGACTTTGCCGACAAGTTCATTACTGCGTACCACAGCTGGCGCACCATTAGCAGAAACGAGCCAGCCAGCAATGTAGCCTGTGGAGCCGTCAGGGAAGTTAACTTGGAACCACTCGCCTGATTTATTGGCAATCCCGTATTTCTCGCCAGGCTGTACCTGTTTGATAACATTGTGATCGGTACTCGGACCAGAACGAACATTGGTATCTGGATTCATGATCGTCACGTATGGGCCACTCGGTGTAGGCATGCTTGGTTGGTTCACCGTAATGTGCCAGCCTGCCACCCAGCCAGTTATTCCGGCCGCCGTGTTGATGTGGTACCAGTCTCCTTGTTTTTCCAAAACAGTCAGCTTGCTTCCGACTGGAAGTGTAGCTTGAATGGTACTGGTTGTGTTCGGTTCACTGCGCAGATTCAATCCGTCCGTTTTTACTGTGGCGGTTTGACTTGAAGAAGATGGTTGCCCAGTCTGAGGTTGCGTGCTTCCATTTCCATTTTCGGGCAGAGTCGGTTGACCTGTGTCAGGGTTGGTTTGATCGGTGGAGAGCCAAGCGTTGACTCCGTCGTATGGAAATTGAATCCAACCATTTTGTCTGTTCAAGACCGTGATTTTCTCGCCCGCATGTAGTTGACCGATAGCAGGTGTACTGGCATCTGGCGTGGCGTATACGTACGGAGCGAAATCCAAGGTTAGGCTGGCTCCTTGTACGGCAGGAGGCTTCGGTTGTGATCCTGTGCCCACAGGATTGGTTGTTGGGGGTGTGCTACCAGTAGAGGGAGGAGAAACTGCTTGTCCCGCACCTACTTCTTTTACAAGCCAGTTTGCGACCCAGCCTTTTGTTCCTGCGTTGAGTTGAATTTGGAACCATTCGCCACTCTGTTGCACGATGGGGTAGCGCGTACCTGGATTGATTGTTTGTACGACTGCATAGGTCTGACCGGGTCCAGAACGAACATTGAGATTCGTTGTGGTGCTCTCCACGTGCTTGGCAGATGCAGTTGCTGGTTTCTGTTGCTGTTGCTGTTGCTGTGTGCTGACGAGCCAGTTCGCTACCCAACCGTTTTGACCGTTCGGAAGTTTTACCTGAATCCAGTCATTTTTGGTGGAGATGACGGGCAGCACGGTTTTGTTCGGCAGTGTAGTGACGATAGCGTCTTGGAGGCTAGGACCTGAACGGACGTTGAGCTTGTCCACGGTGACCTGAACAGAACCGGCGGCCCAAGCTGCAGAAACGGGGAGGGAAATGGCACAGACGACAGTCAGGAGACTCCTCAGGATCTTTTGACGAACAAACACGATAGACATCCTTTCCGAAATACGTAGCTTTTTGAATTCATTGCTCTCTTGCATGTTTTTACCAAAATAATCACTTCGCTATTTCTCCTGCTTTTTCCTGCAAAATACGACAAAGTTCTGCATGAATTCCCTGATTGCTTTTCATCTGGGAAGGCAATACTAGATTTTACTAGATGCTAGCGCACGCAGCTTTTCAGGAGGAATTCATCGTGAGACAGTCAAAGAAGGAAACATTCGCGCAAGGATTGAATCGGCAGTTTTTGTCTGTTGATTTTCAAGACGATTTGGAGAAAGAAATGTCACTACAAAATGTAGAAATGGCCCAAGATTTTCATCCAGGCCTGCGGGATATCCAACACCCTCGGCAAAAACGAAAGTGACCTTGCACACGATGCCACAACTTGTCTAGTTGACCCGAGTAATTCTCGTCGGCTATGATGAGGAGTGGCATTTTTGAAAAAAGCAGGTGAACTCCATGATACAGATCATATGTGAGGGACACGCATTCGAGCGGGAACTCTCCTTAATTCTCGCGTTATTTTATGAAGACCCAGCGCTCACTTTTGTGCCCGAGTGGACAGGTGAGGCTGATTTGAAAATCAAGCTGGCATTGACCGTGCACGAAAATGGAGTCGTAGCTTCAGGAGAGCTATACGATGGCAAACGAAGCATTTCCCATCAGGTGGAGCGAGACTACGTAGCACGTGATGAAAAAGCGATGAAAAAGACGGCCAAGCAAGCTCTTTGCTATGCGCTGTTATTGATGCTGGAAGAATACACGGGCATGGAGCAAGGCTGGGGTATTTTGACCGGGATACGCCCGACGAAACTGCTGCATCAGTTGAACGCCGCTGGTGTAGACAGACAGGAAGCACACAAGAGATTGCAGCAGGATGTGATTTTGCGTCCATACAAGCTAAAGCTTTTGCAAGAAATCGTAGACAAGCAGCTCTACGTCGTGCCTGATTTGTATCAAATTGATCGCGAATTGTCTGTGTATATCGGCATCCCCTTCTGTCCGACGAAGTGTGCGTACTGTACGTTTCCTGCTTACGCGATTCGCAGTCATACGGCTTCGGTTAATCCGTTTCTCGAAGGTCTCCATTATGAGATGGAGCGGATGGGAGAGTGGCTTCGCGCGAATGACCAGCGGATCACGTCCATTTATTTCGGTGGCGGAACTCCTACGAGTATTACCGCGGATGACATGAACCAGCTGTTTGAGACGATGCATCGCTCATTTCCACACATGGGAGATGTGCGCGAGCTGACGGTTGAGGCGGGAAGACCCGACACGATCACTCGCGAAAAGCTTGATGTGATGAAGCAGTGGGAAGTGGATCGGATCAGCATTAATCCACAGTCGTTCACGCAGGAGACGCTCCAGGCAATCGGACGTCATCACACCGTCGAAGAGACGATTGAGAAATACCATCTGGCTATGGAGATGGGCTTGACTAATATTAATATGGACCTGATCATCGGGCTACCAAACGAAGGCGTAGCCGAGCTGGCGTACAGCCTCCAAGAGGTAGAAAAGCTAATGCCTGCCTCGCTGACGGTTCATACGCTGTCTTTTAAAAGAGCATCAGAAATGACGCAGAACAAAGACCGCTACAAGGTCGCCACTCGGGATGAGATCAGCAAAATGATGGAGATGGCTTCCGAATGGACAGCGGCGAACGGCTATGACCCATACTATTTGTATCGGCAGAAAAATATTTTGGGAAATCTGGAGAATGTCGGATATGCCAAGCCAGGGCAGGAGAGCATCTACAACATCATGATCATGGAAGAAGTACAAACCATCCTTGGTCTCGGATGTGGTGCAGTATCCAAGCTGATGGCCCCAGGAAGCGGAAAGCTGACGCGCTTTCCGAATCCGAAGGACCCGAAAACGTACAATGACACGTACAAGGTTCTGGTTGAAAACAAGCTCCGTGATTTGGATGAAATCTATTCGGGTGCGAGAACGGCTGGACAGGTATCTGGCAAGTAAGTGATGGATATACTTGTTATTAATAAAAAAAGTTTTATTTGAGCGCCTGTTGACGGCTGTTGGCGGGTTTGCTATGATTCACATTAAGCTTTTTTATTGAATAAGAAATGATCTGATGACGGGAACAAGTATCTAGGAACCGGATACCCAGAGAGAAAGCGCCGTGGCTGAGAGTGCTTTCGTATAACGGCTTGGTGAATGACATCCCTGAAGACCGCAGTGAACGGCTGAAAGAAATCTCTTTCCCCAGTAACTGGCAGGCGTGTGCCGGCGTTAACGGCTAATAAGTGGGATAGCCTTTTTATGATGTAGGGCTATTCAAACAGGGTGGCACCACGGGAGTATAACCAGTCTCTCGTCCCTGACATGCGGCGATTTGCTAAATGTCAGGAGACGAGGGACTTTTTTATTTGGTCATAAATAAAGGTTCCTTGATCCTGAAGGTTTGGCTTTAGCCCGAGTTTTTGAAAAGACATGGAGGTTCGAGAGGAATGACAAGAATCCAGATCCCACGCGGTACGCAGGATATCATGCCTGGTACTGTAGAGCTGTGGCACTACGTGGAGGCCAAGGCCCGCGATCTGTGTCGCCGCTCCAATTACGCGGAAATTCGCACGCCGCTGTTTGAGAGCACAGAGTTGTTCCAACGGGGTGTTGGCGAGACGACTGACATCGTAGAAAAAGAAATGTACAGTGTAGCCAATCCGCGCAGTACGGATGCTCTCACGCTGCGTCCAGAAGGGACAGCGGGTGTTGTTCGCTCCTACGTGGAAAACAAGCTGTACGGTGTGCCTAATCAGCCTACCAAGCTGTACTACCTGGGACCGATGTTCCGTCACGAGCGTCCGCAAGCAGGCCGCTATCGCCAATTCGTTCAATTCGGTGCAGAAGCGATCGGTTCAAGCGATCCAGCGATCGATGCAGAAGTCATTGGCCTTGCGATTCGTCTGTATCAGGAGCTCGGATTGACTGGACTTTCTGTGGAATTGAACAGCGTAGGTACGGTAGAAGACCGGGCGCATCACCGTGAGCATTTGCTCGCACATTTGAACGGTGTTCGCTCCGAGCTGTGCGAGGATTGCCAATCTCGTATCGATCGCAATCCGCTGCGCGTGCTCGATTGCAAAAATGAAAAATGCAAAACACTGACGATGGACGCTCCGTCCATTTTGGACTACTTGAGCGAAGAATCCGCGGCTCACTTCGAAGCCGTACAAAACTACTTGACCGCACTGGATATTCCGTTTCATGTGAATCCGCGTCTGGTTCGCGGCTTGGACTACTACACACTGACCGCATTTGAAATCAAAATGGCGGAGATCGGTGCGGTAGAAACGCTTTGTGGCGGCGGGCGCTACAACGGACTGGTTGCAGAGCTGGGCGGCGACGATATGCCGGGCATCGGCTTCGCACTCAGTATCGAGCGTCTGCTGTTGGCTCTGGAAAAGCAAGGTGTTCAACTGCCGATCTCGGGTGGCATCGATTGCTTCGTAGTGGTGCAGACACCAGAAGCGAAAACAACAGCTTTCGTACTCGTCGACCAATTGCGCCAAGCAGGGATTGCGGCTGAGCTGGATTATCTGGATCGGAAAATGAAAGCACAGCTGAAGCAAGCAGATCGTCTACAGGCTCGTTTTACGGCGATCATCGGTGAGTCTGAATTAGCAAATGGCACGGTTGTTCTAAAGGAAATGGCAACAGGCGAGCAACAAGAAGTGAAACGCGAGGAACTCGTTTCGGTACTCGCTGCAAAAGTAAATCCATAAAACAAATTGTTGGGGGAAATGATCATGTCTTGGCAATATCGCACCGTACATGGTGGAGAAGTAACAACAGCACACGTTGGGCAAGAAGTCGTACTGAACGGATGGGTACAAAAGCGTCGCGACCTCGGGGGCGTCATCTTCATTGACTTCCGTGACCGCACTGGCATCGTCCAAATCGTATTCAACCCAGAGTACAACAAAGAAGCTTGGGAAGCGGCTGACAAGGTTCGCAGCGAATACGTACTGGTTGTAAAAGGGAAAGTTGTAAACCGTGCACCAGAAGCAATCAATCCGAAGCTGAAAACCGGCGAAGTAGAAGTGCACATCTCTGAAATCGAAATCTTGAACGATGCAAAAACGCCTCCGTTCCTGATTGAAGACGAGATCGAAGTAGATGAACAAGTTCGTCTGAAATACCGCTACTTGGACTTGCGCCGTCCTGAAATGCAGCGCTCCCTGATTTTGCGCAGCAAAGCAGCGAAAGCGTTCCGTGACTACTTGGATGAGAACAACTTCGTGGAAGTAGAAACACCAATTCTCCAGAAGAGCACTCCTGAGGGCGCACGTGACTACCTCGTGCCTTCCCGTGTACATCCAGGCGAATTCTACGCACTGCCGCAATCGCCACAGCTGTTCAAACAGCTTCTGATGGTATCTGGTTTGGAGCGCTATTACCAAATCGCTCGTTGCTTCCGTGACGAAGACCTGCGTGCTGACCGTCAGCCTGAATTTACCCAAGTGGACATTGAAACCTCTTTCCTGTCTATGGAAGAAATCCTGCCGATGATGGAAAAGATGGTCGCTCACGTATTCAAGCAAACGGTTGGCGTAGACGTACCGACTCCATTCCCTCGTCTCACGTATGCGGATGCAATGGCGCGCTACGGTTCTGACAAACCAGACGTACGCTTCGGCATGGAGCTGACAGACGTATCTGATCTGGTTGCGACAAGTGACTTCAAGGTGTTTGCAGCAGCTGTAGCTGGCGGCGGACAAGTAAAAGCGATCAACGCAAAAGGTTGCGGACACTACTCCCGTAAAGAAGCAGACGACCTGGGTAAATTCGCTTCCCGTTATGGCGCGAAAGGCTTGGCTTGGATCGGCTTCAAAGACGGCGAAGTCAAAGGACCAATTGCGAAGTTCTTTAAAGAAGAAGAACTTAACGAGATGAAAGCACGCTTGGCGGTAGAAGAAGGCGACTTGCTCCTGTTCGTTGCTGACAAACCAAAAGTAGTAGCAGATGCACTGGGTGCTCTTCGCTCCAAGCTGGGTGCTGAACTCGGTCTGATTGACCAAAGCCAGTTTGCATTCCTTTGGGTAGTAGACTTCCCGCTGGTTGAGTGGGATGAGGATGCAAAACGCTACGTTGCCCTGCACCATCCGTTCACACGTCCAAAAGACGAAGACCTGCACCTGTTCGACACCGATCCAGGTCAAATGCGCGCACAAGCGTACGATATGGTTCTCAACGGATACGAGCTCGGCGGAGGTTCCATGCGGATCTTCAAGCGTGACGTGCAAGAAAAAATGTTTACGACACTTGGCTTTACACTAGAAGAGGCGCGTAAACAATTCGGCTTCCTCATGGATGCATTCGAATACGGTACACCTCCACACGGTGGAATCGCTCTTGGCTTGGACCGTTTGATCATGCTTTTGGCTGGCCGCACTAACCTGCGTGAAGTCATCGCATTCCCGAAAACAGCAAGCGCGAGCGACCTGATGGTAAATGCTCCAGATGTAGTAGACGAAAAACAATTGAAAGAGCTGTCCATTGCAACAATTGTCACAGAAGAAGAAAAGGTGGAAGCGTAATCGACTTGCGCAACTGCATTGCTCTTTGATACATTGGTAATACTATGATGAAAGCCCTGCGATGCTCGTGACATCCGATAGTTTTGAGCCACAAAGTTTGTTTAGGGAGTTTTTCGTCCGTGATTGTAAAGGCATGCCTCCTTAGAGTGGACGTCTGTAACAGTTCGGCAAGACACCCACCTGCGATGAGCAGGTTCAAAACTAAGGAGTAACACGACATAATGGGGCTCCTTTTTTCTATTTCAATCCTACTTTTCCGATTGACTATAAGTAAGTGCTAAACTACCCTAATAATCTCGCTTGCGAATGAAAGGTGACACGAAATATGCTTCATCAATTTTCTCGTTGTGAATTGGCCTTCGGTCCCGAAGGTTTGGAAAAAATGAAAAATAGCCGCGTTGCTGTATTAGGAATTGGTGGAGTCGGTTCCTTTACAGTAGAAGCACTCGCGCGTACTGGTGTAGGCAAGCTCATTTTGGTAGATAAGGATGTAGTAGACATTACGAACATCAACCGCCAAATTCATGCGACGCTGAACACAGTCGGTCAAAAAAAGGCTGAGCTCATGAAGGAGCGTATTGCGACGATCAATCCAGAGTGCGAGGTCGTAACACTCAATATGTTCTACAATGAAGAAACAGCGCATGAGCTGTTTGAGCATGAACTGGATTACATCGTGGATGCCATGGATACCATGTCCGCCAAGCTCCATGTAATTAAAGAAGCAAAGCGTCGCAATATCCCTATTATTTCTAGCATGGGTGCGGCCAACAAAATGGACCCGACCCGTTTTGAGGTTGCCGATATTTCCCAAACGAGTTATGATCCGATTGCAAAGGTCATTCGTCGTGAGCTACGGAAAAGCGGTATCTACAAAGGGGTAAAAGTTGTATATTCCCGTGAGATTCCCGTAACCGTACGTGTAGATGTACGCGAACAGATCGTTTCCAACCCGAATTCACCGATTAGCAAAGTGCGGATGCCTCCAGCAAGTAATGCTTTCGTGCCTTCTGTGGCTGGTTTAATTTTGGCCAGTGTAGTGGCAAGAGATATTTTGGAGTGGCAGCCTGTAAAAGGATAGTGGAACATGAATGATTTATTCACGTTTGCCTACGACCAGCAGGGTGGCGGCAAACAGAAGCCATTGGCTGCACGGATGCGGCCACAATCGATTCAGGATGTAATCGGGCAATCGCATATTTTGGCTCCTGGAAAGCTCCTCCGACGAGCGATCGAAGCAGATCAAGTGTCCTCTGTCATTTTTTACGGACCTCCAGGTACAGGGAAAACAACGCTGGCAAAAGTCATTGCCCGAACCACACGCACGCATTTCTCCGAGTTAAATGCCGTTACGGCTGGTGTCGCTGACATCCGTAAAGTGGTGGATGCAGCAAAGGAGCGGCTCGTCATGGACAGTCAGCGGACAACGTTGTTCGTAGACGAGATTCACCGCTTCAACAAATCGCAACAGGACGCCCTTCTTCCTTACGTGGAGGAAGGCACGATCATTTTGATTGGCGCTACGACGGAGAATCCTTTTTTCGAGGTGAATCCGGCGCTTTTGTCGCGTTCACAAGTGTTTTCCCTTCAATCGCTTTCTCATGAGGAATTGAAGCAGGTCATGGATCGGGCACTTACTGATGAAGAAAATGGATTGGCGGAGCTATTTGTCACCGTAGAACCGGAAGCGGCAGAGCATTTGATTCAATACGCGGAAGGGGATGCCAGACGTTTGCTGAACGCATTGGAGCTGGCAGTGACAACAACACAACCAGGAGCGGATGGGCGAATTACCGTGACGCTGGACGTCGCTGTAGAATCCATTCAGCGCAGGGCTGTACGCTACGATAAGAGTGGGGACAACCATTACGACACAATCTCCGCTTTTATTAAATCCATTCGTGGTTCTGATCCGGACGCAGCTCTTTACTGGCTAGCGAGAATGATCGATGCTGGAGAAGATCCGCGGTTCATTTCTCGCCGTTTGGTCATTTCGGCTTCAGAGGACATCGGAAATGCTGACCCGCAAGCGATCACAGTTGCGATTTCCTGCTTTCAGGCGGTAGAATTGGTGGGAATGCCTGAAGGGCGTATCCCTTTAGCACAAGCGACGACGTACCTGGCAACCGCCCCCAAAAGCAATGCCGCTTACAACGGAATTAATTCTGCGTTGGATCGTATCCGAACGGATGGTCATAAGCAAGTACCGATTCATCTGCGAGATTCTGCTTACAAGGGAGCTGCGAAGCTGGGACACGGTCAGGGATATCTGTATCCGCATAACTATCCCTATGGGTATGTACCTCAACAGTATCTGCCTGACGGTGTAAACTACTCGTTCTACCAGCCAAAGGACCACGGCTATGAGCGTCACATTCGCCGCTTCCAGGAAGAAAGACAGAAGATGGATGGAAGTGGATTGCCAAGGAAAAACTCCCCCGAATAATAGGGGGAGCTACCATTTACGTGCGGACACTTCCGCCTGGTTTATTGGGCAAATCACCGTTTTCATTCGGTTGTTTGCTCTGCTCACTCGCACCGTAACGGGCTTTGTGAGCAATCGTGCCTGCGGGTTGGTCGTACAAGGTGTCGGACGGGTGGTTGCGACCTCGTTCCGAGCGTTTGTTCGTCGTCATCTGCATATCACCCCCTAAGATGTTAGTGTGTCCCACGATACTGAGGACATGTAGGGGGGCCGGCGCGTATTACCGATACAAAGAGGAGAGTTGTTAACGTGAAGATTTCGACGAAAGGACGTTACGGGCTGACGATCATGATGGAATTGGCCAACCGTTGCGGAGAAGGGCCGACTTCACTGCGGAGCATCGCCCAAAAACACGATTTGTCCGAGCATTATTTGGAGCAATTGATTGCACCTCTGCGTAACGCGGGTTTGGTAAAAAGCATTCGTGGCGCATATGGCGGTTACGTTCTGGCAAAGCAGCCGGATGAGATTTCTGCTGGCGATGTGATTCGCGTGCTGGAAGGACCGATCAGCCCCGTGGAATTTGCAGAGGAAGAAGATCCGGCTAAGCGTTTTTTATGGCTGCGCATTCGGGATAGTATTTCTGCTGTTCTGGATTCGACATCCCTTCAGGACTTAATCAGCTTTGAAGACGATGGTCCTGGCGATAATTATATGTTTTATATCTAGAATATAAGTTGGTAGAAGGTGACAGCAGTGTCAGATCTAATGTATTTTGACCATGCAGCTACTACGCCTGTCCATCCGCGGGTAGTTGCTGCTATGACTCCCTATTTGACTCAAGTATACGGTAATCCATCTAGTGTCCATGGTGCAGGTCGCGAAGCGAGAAAAGCGCTGGAGCATGCGAGGGACACGATTGCCGACTTTATGGATGCTGATCCGCAAGCGCTCATCTTTACGAGTGGCGGGACAGAAGCGGACAATATGGCAATCATCGGCGCTGCAATGGCACAACGCGAACGTGGTCGTCACGTCATTACTTCGCAAATCGAGCACCATGCAGTCTTGCATGCTTGTGAATTTTTGGAGCAGGCAGGATTTGAAGTGACATACTTGCCCGTTGACCAGACAGGCATGGTCCGCTTGGAAGACCTGAAACAAGCGGTTCGCCCGGATACGGTACTGGTGTCCATTATGTACGGGAACAACGAAGTAGGAACGATCCAGCCAATCGAGGAAATCGGTACCTTCCTGCGTGAAAAAGGGATTGTTTTTCATACGGATGCCGTACAGGCTTTTGGTGTACTTCCTATCCATGCACGGAAGCTGCCTGTTGATATGCTCTCGGTATCCGCTCATAAAATTAATGGTCCAAAAGGAGTCGGCGCTTTGTATTTAGCGCGTAAGGTTCCGTTTTCCCCCATTTTGCATGGCGGTTCACAAGAACGCAAGCGCAGAGCGGGAACGGAAAACCTGGCCGGGATTGTTGGGTTTGCCGAAGCGACAAAGGTCGCTGGCGAGGAAATGGCCGAGCGGGTTGAAAAGTATGGGCAGATGAAAGCAGAGATGATCGCAGTCTGGCAGGAAGCAGGAATTACGTTCTGCCTGAATGGACATAGCAAGCAGGCATTGCCGCATATTTTAAATGTGTCCTTCCCAGGTGTTCATACAGAAACCATGCTGATGAATCTGGATATCGCCAAGATTGCAGCAGCGAGTGGCTCAGCTTGTACATCCGGATCATTAGAGCTGTCACACGTGCTAATAGCGATGCATGTGGACGAGAAGATTGCTCATTCAGCTATTCGTTTCAGCTTTGGGATTACGAATACAGTGGAAGAGGCAAAGCAGGCTGCTACAGCGATTGCTGCGATTGTAAAGCGTTTGGTACGCGAATAAAGAAGGATGAAAGCCGTTTGGATGAAGCCAAGCGGTTTTTTCATTTGAGCAAAAGTGGGTTTCTTATTGGAGTTTGTGGTGAATTGTGGAAGAGGATGGTAGAATGATTCTGTAGTACTAATCCTGAAGAACTATTATAATTCGGATCATCCGATAAGGAGAGGACTTTCATGTTGGCCAGACGCTACTCTATTCGCTACAAACTGGTGTTTACGATACTCATCCTAACCATGCTTCCATTAATGGTCGTCGGCTATATCCAATTTGAAAATGCACGCAGCGCGCTATATAAGCTGGCTGTATCTGACTTGCAATACATAACGGAAATGAAGGCACGCGAGCTAGCTGTTTACGCTCAAGATGCAACGATTAGTGAGGGAAACAGACAGAAAATTAACGAACTAACACGTGAAGTGGCCGAGCACTACTACAAGCCAAATGGTATGGTTGGCTACGCCTATATCTTGGATGCGAGTGGAATTGCCATCTTTCATCCAGACCCGAAAGTCGAGAATACCTCTTTGGCGAATGAAGAATTCACGCAAGTCATGCTCGCTCAAAAAAACGGTTGGATCGAATATGAATTTGGAGGCTCTACCAAAGTGGCGGCGTATCAGCAGCTGCCAAACGGGTGGATTTTAGCCATTGGCAGCTACGAGAATGATTTGCTGACGACGATTGAGAGTAGTCGTCCGATGATGTTTCTCCTCAACCTGGTGAGTGCTACCTTAGCGCTCGTCACAGGCATTTTTATTGTCAACAAGCTGGTACGACCGCTAAAAGAGTTGGTATCGGCAATGAAGCGTGCAGAGACAGGAGATTTGACCTCGCATGTGACTGTACGTTCCCGGGATGAGCTCGGGGAATTATCGTCGATGTACAACGAGATGATGGGGGTATTTCGCAGCATGGTCAACGAGGTGCAGCGAGTAGCTCAACAGGTCGCGGCAGCTTCGGAAGAATTAACAGCGAGTGCGACAGAAAGTGCCCGTGCCTCCGAACAGATTTCTATGGCTTCTTCGGAAATCGCTACAGGTTCCGAACAACAAAAACAAACGGTGACGGATACAGTACGCTTTTTGTCTCGCATCGGAGAAGATATCCAACTCATTGCGGCCTCGACCTCTCAAGTAAATGCTGACGCGACAGACGCAAATCGAATGGCACAGGTTGGGGAAGGCAAGCTGAACGAGCTCGTACAAGAAATGGATCAAATCACGGATCATGCCCGTCGAACGGAGCAGGTTATCCGCGAGCTTGGCTCTCAATCCGAGCAAATCATCGGAATCATCACGATCATTCGTCAAATATCCAACCAGACGAATCTATTGGCTTTGAATGCCGCCATCGAGGCTGCACGGGCGGGGGAACAGGGACGCGGCTTTGCGGTTGTGGCCCAAGAGGTACGTAAGCTGGCTGAGCAATCGGGTGAGGCTGCAGAAGAAATCGCAAGCTTGATTCATACGATCCATACAGATATTCTCGCGGCTGTATCGGAAATGGGAACGACTGCAGTCGCTATACAGGATGGACGCGAAGGAGTGGCGCAGGCAGGAGACAGCTTCCAGCAAATATTGGTGGCCGTTCAAGACGTCAGCCAGCAAGTACATCGTATGAACGATGCAGCCCAAGCGATTCATCGCGATACAGTTCAATTGGTGAGTCACTCCGAAAAAATAGCTGGACTTGCGGAAATAGCGGCCAGAGATACGCAGGAAGTGGCAGCAGCGTCTGAAGAACAGTCAGCAACGTCTGAGGAAATGACGGCAGCATCAGAAACGCTTGCGAAAATGGCCGAGCAGTTGTCAGAACAAGTAAAACGATTTACAATTTAAGATGAGCATATGAGAAATCCACTTTCAAGAGAAGTGGATTTTTCCTTTCTGGAACGGTTTTTATGTAAGGAGGCGTTTAGATGGACGAGCAGCAGTCAATCTCGCTGTTTGCAGAAAACTTCATTAGAGGATTTGTTTCTCAAGAAATTTTTTACAAGGAAGAAACGTGGTACGGAGTTATCCGTCTTAAGATAGAAGAGACTACCGAATCGATTAAAGAATCGGAGGTCATTATTGTTGGTAATTTTCCTCGCCCGCATCCAGATGAGCTGTACACCTTTTACGGTGAATGGAAGACACACCCTCGTTTTGGGCAGCAGTACGTAGCAAATCGCTATGAACGTGAAACGCCAAAAACATTGGCCGGGGTTGAGCGCTACTTAGCCAGTGGCTTGTTTCAAGGGATTGGAAAGAAGATGGCCAAACGAATTGTCGAGCAGCTCGGGGTAGATGCGCTGTCAATTATCGCGGACTTCCCGGAGCGATTGGCTGAGGTACCAGGCATTTCTGAACAACGTGCCAAAACGATCTATGATTCAGTAGTCGAGCATCGTTCCTTGGAAAGTGCCATGGTTTTCTTGTACGACTTCGGCATTGGTGTGAACATGGCACTGCGTATTTATCAGACCTACAAGCTGGAAACGATGACAGTGTTGAAGGAAGAGCCTTATCGGTTGATTGAGGATGTCGTAGGAATCGGCTTTAAGCGGGCAGATGACATTGCACGAGCAACTGGAATCGCTGCTTCCTCAGAAGAACGTGTGAAGGCGGCGGCCCTCTTTGTCTTACAGGAGGCTTCGTATTCAGAAGGACATGTTTATTTGCCTGTGGAGGAGCTTTGTGAAAAAACGCTGGGCCTTCTCGAAGAGTGCGGGGGGCACGTCTTTTCTGGAGACGATATTCGACTGGCCGTGGAAGCTCTGTTTGTGTCGAGCAAAATTGCCTGGGAAGATGAGCGGGTGTATTTGCCCTCGCTGTTTTTTGCCGAGCTCGGTCTTGCCAAAAGACTGCGTCACTTCGCTGAGCGGGATGAATTCGGCACGTTCCCGACATCAGAATTATACCGTGCATTAGGGGCGGTTGAGGATGAGCTGGGGATTACGTATGCCCAGACACAGCGTGATGCCATTGAACAGGCGATCAAAGCAGGTCTGATGCTTTTGACAGGGGGACCTGGTACGGGGAAAACGACAGTCATTCGTGGGATCTGTCGTGTCTTTTCTCAGCTTCATGGATTGTCTCTGGACTTGAAAAAATACAGCGAAGAAAATCCGTTCCCGATCGTTCTTGTGGCTCCTACTGGACGTGCAGCAAAACGTATGACAGAGACTACGGGTTTACCAGCGATGACCATCCATCGCTTGCTCGGTTACAAAGGGGAGAGCTTCGAGCATGACGCGGAGCACCCAATCCGTGGCCGGCTATTAATTGTGGATGAAATGTCCATGGTCGATATCTGGCTCGCAAATCAATTGTTTCGTGCGGTCCCAGACGACATGCAGATCATCATGGTAGGTGACCCTGACCAGTTGCCTTCCGTAGGACCAGGCAACGTCCTGTTGGATATGATTCGATCTGGATTGCTACCGCTGGTACAGCTGACAGAAATTTATCGGCAAGCAGAAGAGTCAACCATTATTCGCTTGGCCCATGATGTACGCAAGGGGAATGTACCGGCAGATTTGCTTCACACCACCCCGGATCGGCGATTCTTCACAAGTTTGCCACAAGAAGTTCCGGAAGCAGTGAAACAAATTTGCTTCGGAGCCGTAAAAAAAGGATATACGGCAAAAGATGTTCAGGTATTAGCCCCTATCTATAAAGGTAATGCCGGTGTGAACCGGTTGAATGAAGAATTGCAGGAGCTGTTTAATCCGAAAACACCGCAAAAGCGTGAAGTTACTTTCGGAGAGACGACTTTCCGTACTGGAGACAAGGTTCTGCAATTGGTGAACAATGCTGAAGAACAAGTGTTTAACGGTGACATGGGTGAGATCGTCGCCATCTTTTTCCCGAATGAAAATGCGGAGAACCAGGAGATGCTGGTCGCTGCTTTTGATAACAGGGAAGTGGTGTACAAGCGTTCGGATTATCATCAGCTGACGCTTGCCTACTGCTGCTCGGTTCATAAGTCTCAAGGCAGCGAATTTCCGATTGTGATCATGCCGTTTGTCAAAAGCTACTACCGTATGCTCAGACGCAAGCTGGTCTATACCGGGATTACCCGGAGCAAATCATTCCTCATCATGTGTGGAGAGCCGGATGCGTTCCGCGCTGCTGTAGAGTCTGATGAGGAGGGGGTACGGTACAGTTACCTAGAGGAACGGCTAAAGCAAGAGTGAAGTTGGAACCATTTGCGCCGAATGGACGTGTCTATTTCGCCTGATACTAACAAGGCGGAAGGGGGATGTCCCACATGCGCAAGGCAATGGATGCAGTCGGATTGCCAGTTGTTTGCCTACAAACAGGGGAGACGATTGGAACCGTGCGTGACATTCTTTGCGACTCCACTTGGCATGTACGAGGAGTCTTGCTGAGCGAACAGGGCTGGTTCCAATCAGGCACCTATATTCCTACCGAACATATTCATGCGGTCGGGGAGTCCTGCCTTACCGTATCGGGAAAAGACGCGATCACGCCCTTACCTAATCTCGCCGGACTTGAGCCTGTCGGCATTGTGACGGGAAAGATGAAGTTAAAAGGAAAAGCGGTGATAACCGCATCCGGAGAGTGTTTGGGGAGGCTGGAAGACGTTTACTTTTCAGCCAACTGGGAGAAACTTGTAGGGTACGAACTATCGAATGGCTGGCTCGCAGATATTACGGAAGGACGAAAGCGCCTCCCTGCACCAGCATCCGTTATCATCGGGGAAGAAAACCTGATCGTGCCGGACTAGTTCGTGGCCAGGCGTGAAAGGGAGGAAAAGCGTGATGCGTGTCATATGCCCGAATTGCAGTTCCAAAGACGTAGGAAAGATTGGAACCAATCAATACTATTGCTGGAACTGCTTTATAGAAATGAGCGTTTCCAATGAGCAGATCGCTTCTGTCTACCAAGTTGAGGAAGATGGATCTTTGCATTCGCTCAACGATCTGTTTATTGAGGATCAGACAGTAACCGCTCACTTGAATATGTAGTGGATTTGAGCGGCAAAACCAATGGAGGTGGCACGCTTGTTCATTCGAGGCCTGTTGCGGGTTCTAGCCACAAGCGGAATTGTGGCGATCATTGGCTATTGGATGGCTCCGCGACGTCGCAGTCGGTTTTCATTGAATTGGAATCAGTTGCCCTTCTCCATGCGTGATGTAACGCGTATGTGGAAATCAGGTCGCAAGCTGATGCGTGCCGTTACTCGTTAACACAAAATGTGAAGTGGAACGTAAATAAACACCCGAACATACACTGTGTTCGGGTGCTTTTTTTTCGACATACATGAAAAAGCTCCGTCGCGGAAACGACGGAGCCTTGCTTTGCATTAAGATTGTTCTGCCAAACGTTTTTGCTGTTGGCTTTTCATACGTCCGATCAACAAGACACCAACCACAACAGCTACGATGAATACCCATTTGACCCAAGGGTAAGCGGCAAAGAATGGTGTGAGGAACTTCTCGCTTGTTACCATGCTCGCAGCGGTATACGCCAATACGGCAGAACCGATATAGATAACAATCGGATATTTCTCGATCAGCTTCAAGATCAATGTGCTACCCCATACCATGATCGGAACACTGATGATCAAACCGATAACTACCAGAAGGAAATCACCATGTGCTGCACCAGCAACCGCGATAACGTTATCCAAGCCCATTACTGTGTCGGCTACGATAATCGTCCAAATCGCTGCTCCAAGTGATCCACTTGCCTTCATATTCTCATGACCATTATCTTGAATCAGCAATTTGAGGGCGATCCAAATGAGAATCAAACCACCTACAAGCAGCAGACCAGGAATTTTCAGTAACCAAACGACAGCGAGTGTCGCCAATGCACGAATGACAATTGCACCAACCGTTCCCCAGATGATAGCTTTCTTTTGCTGATGAGCAGGCAGGTTACGAGCCGCCATCCCGATGACGAGGGCATTGTCCCCGGCCAGCACCAGGTCGATGATAACGATAGAAAGTAATGCGGTCCAAAACTCAGGGCTTAACAATAAATCCATTTCTCTTCCTCCTCCTAATCCATTTTGGAAGCGAATAATCCGCTGGCCGTTTTCTTGATACCTCCTATAGTGTGTGTAAAGGGGCGAAAAAGAAAACGACCTTTCCCGGGACAGGAAAAGGTCATTGGAAAAACAAAAATAGACCTTTTACCTGGTCGGCAAAGGTCTTGCTTACAACATTTACGAAAATGTTGCCAACATAGCCGGGGAAAAATCCCGTAATGACGACTATGTTGCGAAAAAGCTACTCCCCTTTGGAGATATCCTCTTGTAATTACATACTACTGAACACGAAATTGTGTGTCAATAGGTTACATGAAATTAATGTGAATGAGACAAGCTAAAAAAGATGTATGCAAATAGGGAGGAGTTGGGGAACGTGGATGAACTTCGGCGAAGTCGTCTATTTGCTGCTGCTGTTTGGCTCATCGCACTTTTGGTCATCGGCAATCTGCTTTGGCTGCTCCGACCAGTCCTGTCACAGTTGTTTTCGCTCATAAAAGAAGTGCTCGTTCCCGTCATATTGGGACTCGTCATCGCTTACTTGCTCCATCCGGTCGTGCAATTGCTAGAACAAAGAAGAGTTCCGCGCTTAATGGCAGTCCTGCTCATTTATGGCTCATTTGTACTGGTGATTACTATTGCGATCATTAACGCCATCCCTGTTTTTACGAAACAATTGGTGGAGCTGTCAGACGATATTCCCCGCCTGATGGATTGGTACTATACATGGATGAGTGAGTGGGAGGCACGAAAGTATTTCTTGCCGGATAGCATCTCGAAGGGGGTGGACCGGGTGATCATCCAGTCGAATGAGGGAATGTCTCATTCTGTATCGAAAATCGTGGATAATGCTCGGCATTCGATGGGAAAACTGTTCGCTTTTGCTATTGTGCCGTTTATCGCTTTTTACTTTTTGAAGGATATGAAGCAATTGCATGAGACGGGGATGTCGATTGTTCCAAAGGCTTATCGGAAGCAAGTGCTGATCGTCCTGCGTGATATTAATGAATCCTTGGGGAAATACATACATGGACAAATGATTGTCGCCCTGATCGTAGGCGTTTTCGCATACTTGGGCTACTGGTGGATCGGCATGCCGTATCCTTTTGTATTGGCTGCATTCGTATGTCTCACCAACATCATTCCGTACATCGGACCATTGATTGGGGCGGCACCGGCAGTTGTGATCGCGATTACGATTTCCACCAAGACTCTATTACTCGTTCTCGTTGTCAATCTCATCATTCAAATCGTGGAAGGGAACATTTTGTCCCCAAACATCGTTGGTCGTTCTTTGCATTTGCACCCGCTTCTCATTATCTTGGCACTGCTGGTAGGGGAGACTGTAGGGGGGATCATCGGGCTTATCGTTGCTGTCCCGATTCTTGCCGTTTGCAAAGTGATCGTCAGCCGAATCGCTGTCATGATGCATGAAAGTTGACAGTGATCAGGTAAAATATTTATAATATGGACAAAGTGATTTATGTGAAATCAATGAGGGAACGAGTATGTTGCAGACCTTTTACAGAGAGGGCGCTCCATGGTTGAGAGGGCGACCAAAAGAAGAGCAGCAGAAGGCTACTCCTAAGACCGGGCAAAACCCGGCGGCTTGGCACCGTTAGACGCCACTTAAGCGACAGGCCTTGGCTCAGATACGTGTAGCGAGCCTGTAAGCAGGGTGGTACCGCGAGAAAATCAGTTCTCGTCCCTGAGGGGATGGGGACTTTTTTTATTTTTAGATGAGGAGAATGTAGATGAAGAAACTGACAGGCAATCAAATCCGCCAGATGTTCCTCGACTTTTTTGTAGAAAAAGGACATCGCATTGAGCCTAGCGCTCCATTGGTTCCAATCGACGATCCGTCCCTTCTGTGGATCAACAGTGGTGTGGCGACTCTCAAGAAATATTTTGACGGCCGAATCATCCCGGACAACCCGCGCATCACGAACTCACAAAAGTCTATTCGTACGAACGATATTGAAAATGTGGGACGTACTGCTCGCCATCATACCTTTTTTGAAATGTTGGGTAACTTCTCTATCGGTGAGTACTTCAAGGAAGAAGCGATTGAATGGGCATGGGAGTTTTTGACGAGCCCAAAATGGATGGGCTTTGATCCAGAATTGCTTTCCGTTACCATTCACCCAGAGGACGAAGAGGCATTTGAGCTGTGGAGCAAGAAAATCGGTGTTCCAGAAGAGCGAATCATCCGACTGGAGGGCAACTTCTGGGATATCGGAGAAGGCCCGAGCGGACCGAACACGGAGATTTTCTATGACCGTGGAGAAGCGTTCGGAAACGACCCGAGCGACCCTGAGCTGTACCCAGGTGGGGAGAACGAGCGTTACCTGGAAGTATGGAACCTGGTATTCTCCCAGTTCAACCACAATCCAGACGGTACCTACACGCCGCTGCCTAAGAAGAACATTGATACGGGGATGGGTCTTGAGCGCATGGCGTCAGTCATCCAAGGTGTAGACAACAACTTTGAGACAGACTTGCTGTTCCCGCTGATCGAAAAGACCACAGAAATCTCCGGAGTGAAGTATAAAACAAGCCCTGAGATGGATGTAGCATTGAAGGTTATCGCTGACCATGCACGTACGGTTGTGTTTGCGATCGGTGACGGTGCGCTTCCATCCAATGAAGGACGTGGCTATGTCATTCGCCGTCTGCTTCGCCGTGCCGTACGTATGGGGAAAAAGCTGGGCGTGGAGAAGCCATTCCTGTACAGCTTGACTGAGACAGTAGGCACGATGATGGGCGAATTCTACCCAGAGGTTGTCCAAAAGCGTGCGTTTATCGAAAAAGTTATTCGTGCCGAGGAAGAGCGTTTCCACGAGACACTGAACGACGGTCTGGCGATCCTGTCTGACATGGTAAAGGCAGCAAAAGAAAGCGGAAAGACACAACTGTCTGGTCAAAATGTCTTCAAAATGTACGATACGTACGGATTCCCTGTTGACTTGACGGAAGACTTCGCAGACGAGCAAGGGCTGACGGTCGATCGCGATGGCTTTGATCAAGCGATGGAAGAACAGCGTGAGCGCGCACGTGCAGCACGTCAAGATGTAGACAGCATGCAAATCCAAGGTGGTCCATTGTCTGATTTGACGGTTACGAGCCAATTTGTTGGTTATACTGAATTGGTAGCAACAGGTAAAGTTGAAGCGATTATTTTGGACAACCAGCTGGTAGAAGAAGCAGAAGAAGGTCAAACCGTACAAATCGTTCTGAGCCAAACTCCTTTCTATGCAGAAAGCGGCGGTCAGATCAATGACGAAGGTTTCCTGATTTCTGATATCGTGAAAGCACGTGTGACAGATGTACAAAAAGGACCAATGGGTCAAAATGTACATTCCGTCATCGTTGAAGCAGGTACCCTGCGCAAAGGCGATGAGGTTCGCGCGGAAGTGAACCGTGAAGCACGTCTGGCTATCACCCAAAACCATACAGCGACTCACTTGCTGCATCAAGCACTCAAGGATGTCCTGGGAACGCATGTCAATCAGGCAGGTTCCTTGGTAGCACCGGAGCGCCTCCGCTTTGACTTCACTCACATTAGCTCCATTACTCCAGAAGAGCTGGAGCGTATCGAAGCGATCGTGAATGAAAAAGTGTGGGCAAACCTGAGTGTCGAGATTTCCAACAAAGCATTGGCTGAAGCAAAAGCGATGGGCGCGATGGCGTTGTTCGGTGAAAAATACGGTGACGTTGTACGCGTTGTAAAAGTGGGCGAATACAGCTTGGAGCTGTGCGGCGGATGCCATGTGAACAATACCGCTGAAATCGGTCTGTTCAAGCTGGTTAGCGAGAGCGGTATCGGTGCAGGTACACGCCGGATCGAAGCAGTAACAGGACGCGGCGCTTACCAGTTCTTGAACCAGCAGTTCACTACGCTCAAAGAAGTGGCGCAAGCACTCAAAGCACCGGTACTGGCAGAAGCACCTGCACGTGTAGAAGGTCTGCAACAACAATTGAAAGAAGTACAGCGCGAAAACGAGTCCCTGCGTGCAAAACTGGGGAACATCGAGGCAGCGTCGCTGACGGATAAACTCCAACAAGTAGACGGCATGAATGTACTCGCTGCACGTGTTTCCGCTGTCGATATGGACAACCTGCGCGGCATGGTAGATGAGCTGAAAAACAAACTCGGCTCCGCTGTCATTGTGTTGGGTGCGGTCGATGGCGACAAGGTGAACCTCGTTGCAGGTGTAACCAAAGATCTCATGGATCAAGGCATTCACGCTGGCAAGATCATCAAAGAAGTCGCAACTCGTTGCGGTGGCGGCGGTGGTGGACGTCCTGATATGGCACAAGCCGGTGGTAAGGATCCATCCAAGCTGCAAGAAGCACTGGATGCAGTGGTTGACTTCGTGAAGAGTCAAGCAGTAGCGAAATAGTGCGATTGCACGAGAAATTTGTATAATCGACAGGAGTAAACGAAATCCGAGTCGAATACAAAAAAGAGTAGGTAATCAAAAGAGTCTCAAAGGAAATCGAGGTGTTGATTGTGAGTTCGTTGGATAATACCATGAAATTCACGGTGCCCAAGGAAGCGAATGCGGCGGATGTGCAAGAAACATTGACAGAGGTGTACAAAGCCCTGCAGGAAAAAGGATACAACCCGATCACCCAGATCGTAGGTTACTTGCTTTCTGGCGACCCGGCGTTTATCCCACGCCACAACAACGCGCGGAGCCTGATCGGCAAATTGGAACGGGACAAAATCATAGAAGAGTTGGTGACCGTTTACTTGTCAGAGCGCAAGTAGACCTTAACGATGACACGATTGATGGGGTTGGATGTAGGCGACAAGACGATTGGAGTGGCTGTCAGCGATGAGCTGGGATGGACTGCGCAAGGAGTAGAGACCATCAAGCGACAATCCAAGGAAAAGGATTTTGCCCGCCTGAGCGAATTAGTTTCGCAGTATCAAATTGGGGCTTTCGTCGTTGGTTTGCCCAAAAACATGAACGGAACCATTGGCCCGCGTGCTGAAATGTGCCAAGCATTTGGCAAGCTTTTGGAGGAACGCACGTCTCTTCCTGTCCACATGTGGGACGAACGCTTGACGACGATGGCGGCAGAGCGTATGCTGATCTCTGCTGATGTCAGCCGTCAAAAGCGAAAGACAGTGATAGATAAAATGGCGGCCACTTTAATCCTCCAAGGATATATGGACGCGAAATCGAGGTGACCACAATGAGTGAAGAGATGATGGAAGAGTTCGAAGTGGGCGATGTGATCGCGCTAACGGAAGAAGGTACCGAGGAACCGCGAGATTTTCGTATCATGTACATTTTTGACATTGAAGACCGCAGCTATTTGGTGCTCGTACCAGTAGATCAGGAAGAGGAAGAAGAGTACGAGGTTCACTTCCTGCGTTATGATGGTACAGATATGCTCATGCCAATCGAAGATGATGAAGAGTGGGAGCAAGTAGAAGCTACCTTCGAAACTTTGATTGCTGATTTGGAGAAAGACGGAATTTAATAGATTCGTGAGAAAAGGGTCCGCAACTGGCGGGCTCTTTTTTATGACTTTTTTCGCCAAAATCACCCATGAAGTGACAGTTGGATAAGCCTCTTGTATAATGGATGGGATGGAGATAAAGAGACCCTAAAGGGAGGATTTCTAGCTTGAAACCAATGTCAGCGAAGCCTGATTTTAACCCTGGCCGCCCTATGACGCATCGACGCAGACGCGGCGGACGAATTGTGATGTGGCTGGTTGCCTTATTGTTGTTGATCATTTTGGCTGCGGGGGGAGCAGCGTGGTACGTGTACCAGCAATTACAGCCAGTAGCAGGTGAACAGACGGTGAAAAACGTGGCGATTCCGTCCGGTTCATCCGTACAAAAAATCGGCCGACTACTGGAAGAACAAGGCCTGATCCGAAATGCCGATGTATTTAATTACTACGTGAAGTATAAAGGCGTGGCCCCTGATCTTAAGGCGGGAGAATACCAATTTACGACCGGCCAAGCCATTGACGAGATACTAACTGCCATGGTGGAAGGAAACACGGTGATCAATGCGAACCGATTTACGATCCCAGAAGGATGGAATGTCGAACAGATCGCAGATCATCTCGATAAAGAAGGCATTGTAGAGAAGGCGGCATTCTTAAAAGAAGTAAATGAAGGTGCATTCCCCGACTATCCTTTTGTCGCAGCCATTCCGAAGCATGCAGACCGAAAACACCGTCTGGAAGGGTATCTATTCCCGGAAACGTATGAGGTAGACAAAGACACTACGGCACATGATGTCGTCTCGCGTATGCTGGCTCAATTCCAAAAGGAATGGAAGCCAGAGTGGACAGAGCAGCTGAAGCAGCACGATTTAACACTGGATAAAGCGGTTAATCTCGCATCGATCGTTGAGCGTGAAGTAACAGTAGACAAAGAGCGTCCACTTGTAGCAGGCGTGTACTACAATCGGATTCGCGATAAGTGGCCGTTGCAGGCTGATGCTACCGTCCAATTTGTTCTCGGCAAACAACGGGACCGTCTGACCTTCGAAGACCTAAAAGTAAAAAGCCCGTACAACACGTACACAAATCCTGGATTGCCACCGGGGCCGATTGCCAGCCCAGGCAGAGCTTCACTTGAAGCAGTCGTCAATCCGGCGAAACACGATTACTTTTTCTACGTGACGAAAAAAGATGGAACGTCCGAGCATTACTTTTCCAAAACACTGCAAGAGCATGAAGCAAACGATAAGAAAAGCAGGGGAAACTAACCAAGTTTCCTCTTTTTTTTGCATGCGATCAACAACGCTTGACGTAGCCAAGCTTTCTCAAGGTGTGCTATAATAGTTCGGTTGTAACGAAAGAGGAGTGAAATCATGATTACCAATCCGGCAATTGACGACTACGTGTCAAGCCTGGTTCCCGAGCGTTCTCCGCTGCTCAAGCGACTGGAGCAGGAGGCGGCAGAGGAAAACATTCCGATTGTGCAGCTCCCGTCCGCTCAAGTCATGCGGATGTTGTTATTGCTGCATCGTCCCAAAGCGATTCTTGAAGTGGGTACGGCAATTGGCTATTCCACCATTTGGCTTGCAGAAGCTGCACCGGAAGCGCGAATTGTCACGATGGACATAGATGAAGATCGATTGGTGAGAGCACGGGAAAATATAAAAGAAGCAGGATGTGCAGATCGTGTGGAAATACTCTCACGTGACGCCACATTAGGGCTGCCGGAGTCGTATCAATTTGACTGCTTATTTATCGATGCAGCCAAAGGTCAGTATCGAGTATTCCTCGATTTGTATCTACCGCTTCTTCGTGAAGGCGGTTTGGTAATCAGCGACAACGTCCTGTTCCGAGGGCTGGTGGCGACCCCTGAAGAAGCGGGCAAGCGCCAGCGCCCGATGGTGGACAAGCTGCTTTCTTATAATTCACATCTGATGGAGCGGCCTGATTTAGAAACGACATTTATTCCGGTCGGAGACGGGTTGGCCATCAGTATGAAAAAGAAGTAAAAACATAGGGTCGTACATGTGTAAAGCATCATGAGGAAGGGGACATGAATCATGGGTAACCCCGTATTGATTGGGGTAGCGGGAGGCAGTGGTTCTGGAAAAACGACTGTAGCAAAGGAGCTGTACCGCCAGTTCCAAAATGACAGTGTAACGATGATTGAGCAGGATTCCTACTACAAGGATCAAAGCCATTTGAGCCCAGAAGAGCGGGCGTTGACGAACTACGACCATCCCTTCGCTTTTGACAATGATTTGTTGCTTGCGCATTTGCAAGAGCTGATGCAAGGAAAAGCGATCCAAAAACCGATCTACGACTTCAAGGAGCATAACCGCAAGCCGGAGCAAATCCAGGTCGACCCGAAGGATGTCATCATTCTGGAAGGAATGCTAATTCTAGAGGATGAGCGGATTCGTGATTTGATGGATATCAAGGTATTCGTCGATACCGATGCGGACGTGCGTATTGTACGCCGAATCGTACGTGACATCGAAGAGCGCGGTCGCTCCCTCGATTCTGTGGTGTCACAGTACCTAAATGTCGTTCGACCGATGCATTTGCAGTTTATTGAGCCGACCAAGCGATATGCAGACGTCATCATGCCAGAGGGCGGCTACAACCGAGTAGCATTGGATCTGTTGTCCACGAAGATCAGCAATATTTTATTGGAGAAGCAACAATTCGCCAATCAATCATAAACACCTAAAAGCGCACCGTGACATACGGTGTGCTTTTTTCTTTGTTCGTTGTTTCTGTCGCGTACATTCCGGCAATACTGGTGAAAAAAGCCAGGGAGGGAATTCGATGCAGCTGGATCGACGAATCAAAAGACGTCACTTTCTTGTATTGCTGTCCATGTCGTTGTTATGGCTCGGTTTGGTCGCGCGCTTGTGGTGGATTCAACTCGGATCGCCTCATCGATTTTCTCGGCATGGCGTTGATTTGGTAAAGGCATCAGTAAAGCAAAGACAGCAAAGCATCGTGCTGCATAGCGGGCGTGGCGATATCGTGGATCGAAATGGGTACGCCTTTACCGGAGAAGAGCATCTCGCCTTGATTTTGTTCCCGTTGGCGCGTGGGAGCCTGCAAGGTACAGATGGCTTGCAGCGATTGGCTCACATAACCGGAGAATCCAAGGAACGGCTGTCGGAGACCATGGAAAAGGCAAAAGTACCGCTGCTCATGCGAGAGGATTCCGGCAAGCTGGTGATGCTCACCGAGCGGCAGGCTGAGGAAATTAATGCACTTGCCATCCCAGGAGTTGTGGCTTTGGCGGTGACAGAGCGATACCGCGCGGATGAAGTAGCCAAGCATCTGATTGGTTTTATCCATAAAAATCCCGACATGGTGCAGAAGCTGTATCCAGATGAATGGACCAGCGGCAAAATGAATGCCGAGAGCACGCTGGGAGCATCGGGTCTGGAGCGAAGCTTTGACCGATTTTTACAGGGGGTAGAGCCGTCTGTCTTGTCCTATTATGTAGATGGGCACGGACAACCGCTCCGAGGGTTGGATATTCGCTATACGAAGCAGTCGAATCAATACTATCCGTTGTCATTAACGACTACATTGGATGCAGCACTCCAGAGAAGCATGGAGGCAACAGCCGATCAAGTAGGGTTAAAAGAGGGCAGTATCGTCGTTTTGGACGTACAAACAGCCGATGTTCTTGCAGCTGTGAGCCGCCCTACCTATGATCAAACGAATGTCACGGGAAACGCAAGCGACTGGAAGAATCGCGCATTCAAACAACTCCCGCCAGGTTCTGTCTATAAAACAGTGGTAGCAGCAGCAGCCTTGGCAGAAGGAATCGTTTCACCAATTGACCGTTTCACATGTACAGGGGAGTACGGGAAGTACCAATTCTCCTGCTGGAAAAAAGAAGGTCACGGCAGTGTGACACTGGAAGAAGCGTATGCCCAGTCCTGCAACATTGCGATTGCCCATATCGCCAAGATGGTGGGCGGAGAAAAGTTGGAGGAATATGCAAAAAAGCTGGGCTTGACCACTCAAGTGGGGCATGTTACGCCCAATCTGTATAAACTGAAAAACTTCAAGCAGCTGGATGGTGAAGAGCCGGGTAGAGTCTTTGCAGAGGGAGTATCCCGCGACGATGAAGGCGTCCTGATTCAAAGCGCCATCGGTCAGCGGGATGTACGAATATCCCCTTTGCAAGCGGCCAACATGATGGTAACGATTTTGCGTGGCGGTCAAAGCTCTCAAGTAAGGCTGGTAAAAGAGATCGCATACCGAAATGGTCAGTCGTTCCATACATTCCCCGAGCAGGAGCTCTCTTTGGACGGAATTGACTACGTCACAGCCAATAAATTGCGAAAAATGATGCGCAAAGTCGTCACAGAGGGAACAGGAAAGATGCTCATGAATTCCGCTTGGCAGGTGGCAGGGAAGAGCGGGACTGCGCAAATCGGGGATGCGAATGGCAACAACCACCTGTGGTTTCTCGGGTACGCCCCGTTAGAAGAGCCGCGTTACGCCATTTGTGTCGTGGCAGAAAATCAGCCGAGCTGGGGAAAAAACCAGGCTATGGAGCTTTTTCACCGAGCTGTTGCTGAGCTTGCCGATCATACAGCTCAATCTTCCCAACCTCGCGAAGAGTATTTCCGAGGATGAATCCTCTTGCGTTAATTTGATTGTTTTTACTTAGCCCGACGATCAGCATGAGGGGAGAGGAGGACATGTACATGGATTGCGACGCTTTTGCCCAAATGGTTCTCTTGTCACCTTTGCTGGGAGAAAGACGTTTTACCGTATGGCTATGCCAATCACCAATGTATTTCCATTGTCGATGTCTGCTTAATTTGCGGACGAGCTTATTGAGATGCGTGTCATCGAAAAAAATAGAATGTGGCTGGTGAATCGCATTTGGGCCTGGTTCACTTGCATACGTAACGACCCATCTATCCTCACCAAGTGGGTATCCCATCATGACCCCTCCTGTTTCCAGCGAGGGTTTTTTTCGTACGGCTTGCTCAATCTGTTTCCACGCTTTTGGTGTGATGTACAGCGTCGTCATGAGACGTTCGTCCCTCCTTGATAAAACCACTGACATTTGCTTGATATCATATGTATGCGAATTATGAAATGTCCCGGCGTCCAGCAAAGTTATGAATTGTCGAAAAAAAGATTGTAACTCACCTTCTTCCTTTCTATAATTTGAGTAAAAGTGTGAGTTCAAAAAGTCGGCTTTTTGAACAACCTCTAAAAAGACGGAGACTGGAAAGGTTGATTGTATGCCTTTGGCACCTGTTGATCTCTCACTGATTGGACAAGTTTTAGCGGCTGATTTGTACACCGAACAAGGAATTTTGCTGCTGGGACAAAACACGACGATCACGCCTGCCCATGTGATCCTATTGCAAAAGCAACGAGTCCGTGAGGTTGACATTATACAGAGTCTGACGGAGGGAACCGGTGAGGAAGTTACTTCTCAACTATTCCAACTAGAGGCAGATTCTGAGACCGTTGCTGCTTATGTACAAGCTCTCGACAAAACGAGACTACTCTTCGATGGACTGACAGTTGGCGTGGCACCGGGCCTTGATCATTTTTCCAACATCTTTTATGAGGTAGCAGAAAAATCGACGAAGCATTTGGGTTTGTTCCGGAACTTGTACGTACTAGAAGGGGCAGACAGCTATACATACCGACATTCATTAAATGTAGGCATTCTCTGTTCGCTCATTGCTCGCTTGATGAAATGGGATGAAGAGCGAGTAGCATTCATGGGGACAGCGGGATTTTTGCATGATATTGGAAAAATGAGGGTACCCAAGGAAATATTGCTTAAGCCAGGCAAGCTAAGTGAAGAGGAATTTGCGATCATGAAGAAGCATACCGTCTACGGCTATGAAATGATCCGTGAGATGAAGGGTGGGTCTGAGCTGTTGGCATTGTGTGCCTTGCTTCATCACGAGCGACTCGACGGATCTGGCTATCCGGAGCAAAGAATAGGAGAGAGCATTCCGATCGAATGTCAGGTGCTCGCCGTTGCCGACATGTTTGATGCGATCTGTTCTGATCGAGTGTACAAAGGGAGAACGTCCCCATTCGAGGCGGCACAGCTTCTGTGGAAGGAAGCCTGTAATGGAATATTGAACGTTGAGATCGTTGCACAGTTTGTCCGCTACATTGCCTTGCTGTACGTAGGCGCGAAGGCGAGGTTGAGCAGCGGGGAAGAAGTCGAAGTGATTCTTATCCATCAGGATGAACCGATGCGCCCGTTGGTACGAAGAAAGGGAGAATTCCTCGATTTGCGGCATGATCGCAAGCTGACGATTGAAAAAATGATTGGGTAGGAAAGGCAACGCGAAAAAGGTGAAACCGCTCTTGGGAAATGAGAGCGGTTTCATTGTTGCTGATCTGTGAACGATCGTCTTGAAAGCTCGATCCGCTTGGCAGATTGTGACACAATGAAAGTGTGCATGATAGACAAAGAATCAAAAAGAGTCGTGTCGTGCGAATGCTCGAAACGCAAGGAGGAAACACATGATACGCAAAGCGGAACCTACAGATGCAGCTTTTGTTGCGCCATTGATTTATGATGCCATTGGAGATATCGCGCATACGCTGACAGGTGCAACGGAGGCAGCGGATGCGATTCGCATGATGGAAGCGTTTTTTGCGAAGGAAAATAACCGACTCAGCTACGAAAACGCGGTGATTGCCATGGATGGAGATGTACCGGTAGGACTGGCGCTCTTTTATCATGGGAGCCAAACAGAGGTGCTCGATCGTCCTTTCGTTGAGCATGTCCAACGTTTGACTGGCGAGACGATTACGCTTGTAAAAGAAGCAAAGGATGACGAATTTTATTTGGATTCTGTCGCGGTTGATTCCTCATGCAGAGGGAAGGGGATCGGATCACTTCTGCTGGATGCCTTTGAAAAAGAAGCGATTCAGCGCGGGCATGACCGAATCGCTTTGCTCGTTGACGAGGAAAAACCACGTGCGCGCAAGCTGTATGAATCACTCGGCTATCGTGAGGATGGGACAGTGATCGTAAGCGGGCATAAATTGAGCCATATGGTGAAGGACATATCGGAAAAGGCGTAAGAAGGCCTCTGTCGGGCTTGATACAAGAACAAAAAACGTTTCCCGTTGGACGTAGTACTAAAAGTCCGAGGGAAACGTTTTTTCGTACGCTTAGCTGCTAAAAGAGGGCACGCTTTCTACTTGAGGTGAGGACAGGTAAGGTGTGAGATCAAACTTCCAGTCAAATTCACGGATCGGGCTGTACTTACCCGTCAGGAGCTTCAAAATATGAGCTTCGGTTGCTTTACTCGTATTTTTGGACGCGCCTGCTTCGTCGTATAGATTGCCGCATGCATACGCAAATAAATACTCTTCCCAGCTCGAATAAGCGAGTTGGATTCGCTTGGCTACGTCCAGCATGCTTTCTACGGCATCTGCCTTGGGAAGATAGGACTGCTGGGCGCCTGCTTTGCAAATAATGAGATACCAAGCGTAATCAAAGGCGGCAATGCCTGCATGTGGGAGTCTGTTCATGTACGAGTACACGATCAACTGCCGGGCTGACTCTATGTCGCCTTTTTTTAAGGCGGCGATGTAGTTGGAACGATTGCCAGCGCTGAGTGCGGATAATACGTGGCGATGCTGATCAAATTCAGCTCTTCGCCCATGTTCCAAAAACCAAGTCAATCTCTCTTGTGTTTTCGCAGCATCTCCCGTATCCCATCTGTTATCAATTCGAAGCCGCAAAAACGTATCGCGCAGGCGGTTGTATTCGTGGATTGCCAAATAATAAGCGAGCCGCTTCTGATTTAAGCAAACAGAGGAAAGAGCATGCAAGTAGCGGCTTAACTTTGGGTCGATCTCTTTTTCGTTTTCTGCTTCTTTTGTCATGGAATTCCTCTCTGCCTCCTTTAGTGGAATGTCAATGCTTTGCGAGTTTTGGGAATCTCGCGAATGATGCGGATGTAATACAACATGGAAATCATCGCGAGAATGCCCAGAAGCCATGATCCCGTCCAACCTTTTTCTTCCAAGTCAGGCTTGGCATTGATATACGTATCGGTCATGAGAACCGCAGTGTGCGGATGCTTGCGTTTGTCCAAAGCATTCACAATGACAGGCAACATCTCACCATCCGGTATCTCCTTGAGCGTTCCTCGCATCGTAATGGAATGTTTGTCATGAATTTCTTTGGCATGGTCATAGTCCGTAATGACAATGATCGCTTGTTGATCCAGATAACCCACATTTACATAACCGGTGTCAGAGTTTAATAGATCTCGCTCTTCGGCATTAGCAGCAGGAATGAATTCGGCTTTTGGCTCGGGATGCTTCTCTTTGTCATAGACGCGGAGCATATTGATATAGGAAGCTTTGGTCAATGTAAATTCCACTTGGTAGCCAAGCGGAGTTTTTTTCAACTCGTCCATCGTCTTAACTTGAACAGGCTTAAAGTGATTGACCAAGGAGTCAAACATCTGCTCCGAAGTCATCTCCAGCTTCATGGATACAACAGCAAACATAGCGTAATGGAGCAGAAGGAGAAAAATAATCGTCCAAATGTTACGTCTCATGTAAATAGCAAAAAATTGCTTGAACCTTGATAACTTGCCAGGAAGCCCGAGTGCGCGGAAGCTTTTTCTCCTAGCGGCTTTGGCTTGCTTGTTTGCAGTTGGCTCGGTCCTCTTGTTAAAGGGAGACTGTATTTGTGTCAGGCATATCTTCGCGTCGATATCGGAGGGATTATGCGAAAGCATCTCCTGAAAAACCTCTTGAGCCTTCTCCCATTCCCCTAGCTGAAGATAACCTTTCCCCAGCAAGCTACGAGCGTCCCACAGTTCTGGCATGCGAGTGAGGATTTCCTCGCAATCTTTGATCGCATCGGCGGCATCCCCTTTTTCAAGGAAAAGCCGGGCACGATACAAATACGCATCGATGTTATCTGGATCAAGACGTATTAATTGATCAAAGGTATGAAAGGCACGATTCTTATTCCCGGTTCGCAAAAAATATTCGCCCTGTAAACGGATCAAATCGGGGTCAAGCGCGTACAGGGCATGGGCTTTTGCCAGATAGCTCTGAGCCGTTTCCCAATCATTTTCCATGAGGGCAAATAACGCATCGCTGCGCCATTCTAGAAACGCTTCAATATCCAAGTCCTCGCGATTCTCAAAAGAGTGGTAACGCAGCGTGAAGGTCTGATTGAGCTGGCCGTTCAGGTAAGCGACAAAACGTCCTGAGAGCTGGCTTGCGAGCTTTTCCGATTTCTCCCGCCATTGAAAATGGGAATCGAGCAGCTTCCACACCTCGTGAGGCAAGTGATAGTGTTCTTCTAAAAAGTGGAGAAATTGCGTATCGATGAGTTGATGGCAGCCGACATTCCACATGGCCTCGTCATTCAGCAACTCACGCCAGTTCTCAAGCTGGATTCGTTCGTGATAGTTATCGTACAACTCTTGTGTACGGTGGAAAAAACGCTCCACCATATCATCGGGGTTCATGGAGCGCTCGGAATGATCGTAGCTCTCCGTGAAATCGTACCGCTTGGGAATGGGGATTTCTTCTTGCAAGAGTACTTCTTGCGTTGTTTCCTCTAAAAACCTGTCAAACAGTGTGAGCCGCTGCGGTGGATCGAAGTTAGGCTGCTCTTCTTCTACTGGTTCAGAATGCCACAGCTCGTAAAGACGTCTCGGCGGCTGGAGGTGAATCGCCTCTTCTTCGGAATCGGTATTCGCCAGCTCATAGCGCTGCCGTGGCGGTTGAAGGGGAACCGATTCTTCTTCCGATTCATGATTCTCGCCTTCATCCAGTTGTCTCGTCTGTCTTCTTTCAGGTAGGGGCGTTTCTTCGAACATACGATTCCGCTTGGTATTGCGTGTGTACTTTAGGGCGAGGTCATACGCCTCTCGCAATCGCTGAAAGCCTTCAGGATCAACTTCCGGATTGTGCACCTTCAACTTTTTGGCATAAGCTTTTTTTATCTGGGCAGGATTGTCCGTCGGTTCAATCCCGAGAATCTCCCAAATCCCCATTAATACTCATTCCACCCTTCAAACATGTCCAGCTGCTGCTTCAATTCCTCTGCTGCTTTGGCGATGTCTCTTTCATTTTGGGTAGAGAGGACACTTTCGAAGCGGCGTAAGTAATTCGCAATGATCATGCGGTCTTCGCCCAACGCTTCCTCATACATACGCTCGCCTTTTGCCAGAAGTAATCGATTTTCGGTTCGCTCTCTGGGGTGGATCTTAATATTTTGAAGGGCCTGAAAACGCTCCTCAATTTCTTTTTTTGATAGGCTGCCCGGATTTTTTTCGATGACGGCCGTGCTTTTGACTCCTGTAGAGACGACAGTCACTTCGACTTCCAGAATCCCGTTGATGTCATATGTATAACGAACATCGATAGATTCCTCGCCCTTTTTGGCAGGGGGAACTTTTACATTCAATTCGCCAAGCTTGAGGTTATGTTCGACGCGTCGGCTTTCCCCTTGATACACGTCAACGAGAATGGAGCGTTGAAAATCGACTACGGTGTATAGCCGTTCTACCCGGCTAACCGGGATTGGCGTATTGCGCTCGATGATCGGAAAGAAGTAGCCATCCTCGTGTTTGCCGTTTGCCATGGTTTGTACAATACCCGTACCGAGTGTGTATGGGCAAACATCGGTCAAAACAAGCTCGTTTAACGCCTCGTTGCGTTCCTTGAGTGCTGCTTGAATCGCTGTTCCCAATGCAACAGCCTCATCGGGATTAATATGGGAATAGGGCAGTCGCCCAAATATTTTGCTCACGATGGATTTGATAAGCGGCATCCGTGTCGCACCGCCAATAAGCACGATTGCGTCCAGTTCCCGAGGGGAGATGGATGCGTCTCGCAAAGCACGCTCGATGGGCTGACGTAGTCGTTGAAGCAGAGGAAACGCGAGATCTTCCAGCTGATTCCGGCTGAGGGTCGTTTCAACCAGCTCTCCCTGGATATTGACACTCATTTTCCCTTCTTGCTCGGAAAACAAGGCGCGCTTGCACAACTCAGCTTGTTTGTGGATGGAAGAACGCGTTTTGCTGTCCAGTGTGTTGAAATCGAGTCGATGGGCTTCTATAAAATAAGAGGCAATCAGATCGGTAAAGTCTTCGCCGCCCAAAAAGTTGTCTCCAGCGATTGATTTTACTTCCATCACACCTTCGAACATTTCCAAAATAGAAACGTCAAACGTTCCGCCACCTAAATCGAATACGAGGAATTGTGTCTCGGATTCCTCTTGATGGAGCCCATATGAGATCGCGGCGGCAGTCGGTTCGCTGATCAAACGCTCTACTTTCAGTCCAGCAAGCTCTGCCGCTCGTTTCGTTGCTTTGCGTTGTGTGTCGTTGAAATAAGCAGGTACACTGATAACCGCTTCGTGAACGGGGTACCCGAAATGAGCCTCAGCGTCCGCCTTCAAAGATTTAATCACAAAGGAGGAAAGGTCTTCGGCAGAAAGGGAATATCTTCCCAGTTGGTATCTTTTTTCTGTCCCCATAAATCGTTTGAAGGTAGAAGCAGTACGATCTGGGTGAGTCAAGAGGCGCTCTCTGGCGATTTTTCCAATCAAGATCTCGCCGTTCTCATCGACGCTGACCACAGAAGGAGTCAGTGTTTCTCCGAGCGCGTTTGGAATGAGCACGGGTCCATTCTCAGTCCAGTAGGCCACCAGACTGTTCGTCGTGCCCAAATCAATTCCAATGGTGGTCATCAGCTAGGTCCTCATTTCCGTGTTTTTTCTACAAGTATCGGTAAAATTCGAGACTTTGTAGATAATTTTACCATGAAAAAAATGGATATAATTGGTCCTTTAGTAGGATATGAAATCGAATTTTAGATAAAGAAAATAGAAATAGAATTCGTAAGATAGAAAACGACAAACGAGAGAGGTCGTTATGCCAATGCAGCAGCGAATGGAAAAGTGGTTTGAAGCGTGGAAGTTACTTATGCATGATATGGAGCGTCAAGGTGCCCAGGTTTGGCCGCTCACTATAGAACCACCGGCTGGGCTGGAAGAAATCGAAAGAAGAGAGGAGAGTCTCGGGGTCAGCTTTCCTGCGACGATCCGGACAATTTTGCTTGCGGGCAGCAGTCAAGTTCAAATAAATTGGTCGTTGCCATCTCGAGCGTTAGATCCTTTTTCACTCAGTGGAGATTTGGGATGGTCATTGGATGCATTTGAGTGGCCGTACTTTGGTGGAGACGAAGAGAGTGAGGACGAGAAAAGGTATCTCTGTTTTCACGTTGGCGGGAATGGCGACATGCTGCTCATCGATTTGTCGACGGGCGCGGATGACCCACCCGTCTATTCTTGGGGGCATGAGACAGACGAATTCCTACTACTCGGCAAAAGCTTTACAGAGTTCGTAGAGCGAGTCACGGAGCTCGGCTGTATTGGGGCAGAGTGCTGGAATTATGAAGCGCTCGCAGGTGCAGAGGGACTCGATGTTGAGGGGCAAATCGCACAGGAGTGGAAAGAATGGCTGCAAACCTATCGGACGCTAACGTTTGAAGAGGCAACACAAGATTTCGAGAAGCTGGTCTTGTTTGCCAAAATGCATGGTACGGGAGATTCACGTATCCAAGAAGCATTTGCTCAGTACGATTGGGAGCCGATTTTGCATAAATGGGTAGCGCAAATCGAGCAGGAAACCTCATCAAGCAATCTGCTGCTCTGGTGCCAGCTCATTGTCGAGACAGTAGGCAAGAAGGCAGAGAGCTGGGTACGCTCGCTCTGGGAGTCCGGGCCACATTATGAACGCATAGGCTCGAGTCTACGTGCATATGTAACGGGGGCTTGTTTGCCGGAAGAAGAAGGCTTGCAACGAGTTTTGGCTGAGATGGACGAAGTCGTTGCCAGAAAAGAATGTCTGGTAGGATATGCTGCCAACAGTCATTTGCATCACTTTCGCGCCCGAGGAGTCATTTTGTGGATGGAACCGCATGTGGCGTACCCGATTGAAGGCTGGGATGAGCTTTTCGCGATGTCACGTCCACAATGGGGTGATCTGATTCGTTGGCTGGACGGAAATGAAGCACAACGGCAGATTGCGTTAAGTGCTTGGGGGAAAATGCTGACGAGTGGTGAGTCTCCTTCTGGTGAAGCGAATTGGCAAGAAATCAATCGGTTGTTGGATGTAGCGTACGAAAAAGCCATTCTGCGCAAGGAAAAGGAGCGTGTAGATCGCATTCGCTCTTCCTTGGAAACAGCAAAGCATTAGATGAAGAGGGACTGACCCGTGTTTGTGCAAGGGGAATGGAGCGAGGGGGAAAGACAATGAGAAATGTGGTAACGGTATGGGGAGCAGCTTTACAGTCTTCTGATGAACTAGCAGATTTTCTGACTCCGGTTTACGATGAGGACGGGGATGTGATACCGTCTGGCTTTTTAACAGCGTCTGGCCTTGAATGGGTGGACGAAGACTTTTTTGAAGTGCATGAGGTACAGGATGCAGAGACAAGAGCGGACTTTTTCACGTATTTGGAAAACGAATATGCGATGAATGCAACACTGGATAGAAAAGAATCAAACAGTTAACAGAGGAGATTGGCAAGTACCCACATGTCATTTTGCTGTACGGCAATGAATCGCGGTACGGTCCGATTAACGAAAAATTGTTCAATCTCACTGAGGGCGGGCAAGAAAAAGATGCACCGGTTGTCCTGCTCGCCAAACTTGTATTTGAGACAGAGGAGCGGTAAGGAGCAGGGAGGAATGCCTAAGAAAGGAGAGACAGATATGGCTTACCATTTCGCAGATTTATATGATGCAGCTGAATTGGGAGACATTGAGCTCGTAAAAAAGATCGTCACGAAACAGCCGGAATTGCTGCATGAGAAGGATGAGTATGAGTTTTCCGTACTGCATGGCGCTGTGATGACAGACGATGTTGACCTCATTGCGTATTTGGTCGCACAGGGAGCCGATGTCCATGCGAAAAACGATGAGGGTATTACCCCGTTGCATATCGCGCTCTATCCAGAGGTCGCAGAGGCGCTCATCGCGCACGGTGCAGACATACATGCCAGCGCTCATGATGGAAGTACCCCGCTGCACACGCAGGTAGCGGATGGCGAGGAGCGTGTGGATGTGGTAGAGTTACTGCTGGCTAAAGGTGCGAATCCTAACAAAAAGGACATGGAGGGGCAAACACCTTACGATATAGCACGAGAGAGAGAAGACGAAGAGATGATGGCTTTATTTGAATAGGGGAAAAAGCTAAGCGTCCGTTATGATTTCGGACGCTTTATTTCTTGCTCGAGTGCTGCGACGCGTTTTTCCAGCTCCTCGATGGCTTTTTGCTTGGTTGCCGTGCGTTTCACGATGAACAAGGAGCAGGCAATGACAAGTGCTAAAGGCATGAAGAAGATAAAGAGCTGAAAGAGTACAGTACCCCATTCGATCGACACAGCGCCAAATTCTAGCATGGGTGATCACTCCAATCGTTCGTTTTGTTCATTTTACCAAAATATCTCATTTTTTCTAAGCCTCACTCTATATTCACAAATGTGAATCCTTTACCATACAAGCAACAGTGAATTAATCGACAACAACTCCCTGCGTACAGGCACGCATAGGCGACCGCCCACATATGGATAGAAGTAAGCTATTCCAGACGTGGAGGTGGCAGCCATGTCCAGCATTATCGCGGCGCTTTCCCTTGTTTTTAAAGAACTTCTTGTTTTCGTGGCTTATGTCAAGAACAATGCCTTCCCGCAACCGCTTCAGGACACCGAAGAAGAAAAGTACCTCCGACTCATGGCCAAAGGCGACCCTTACGCCCGCAACAAGCTGATTGAGCACAATTTGCGTTTGGTGGCGCATATTGTGAAGAAATTCGAGAACACAGGTGAGGACAGTGAAGATCTGATTTCCATCGGTACCATCGGCCTGATCAAAGCAATCGAGAGTTATCAGGTGGATAAGGGCACCAAGCTGGCTACGTATGCTGCGCGTTGTATTGAGAATGAGATATTAAAGTCAAAAGGGGAGCTTATGGATGTAGTCATATGAAGAAGGGGACCTAAATGGTCCCTTTAAACTGCTAAAAAAGTTTAGTATTCGTTTAATCTTTTTCTATTTTTGAAATTTCTATTTCGATACTAAGTGTTGTGCTTTATTCAACCTTAATCACATATTGAGCGAGTTCACTTTTAGTAATCAGTTTTACTTTTTTTGCAACAGTCAAATCCGGATTTGCGGCAAGTAACAGTTGATCTTTATTAAGTGGATGGATTAAGTACCATTTCTCCATTTGAACTGTTGGTGACGAATTAGCAGCAATAATTAAAGGTGGAATTGCAGCGTTTAGTTCTATGTAATAAAGCTTTTTGGGGACCATCATCCTGTTTATTATTATGAAATAGATTAAATATAGTGGTGTGAGAATGTTTGCAGCTAAGTACATAGTTAAAATGATATTAATACTTAAACCCTTTAGATGGACAGTTTGGGCAGTAATAGGAGCAATTATTAGACTTAAATATGGAAATGTCAAAAAAACCAAGACTAAACTAATCTTACGGAAAGTTTTATTGTTCTTTAGCCTGTTCCAGGTTGGGGTCTCCGTTATTATGTAAGCGAGACTACCATGTGTTGCAGATAGAATAAAAAGGAAACTAACAATAATTTGATTCATAGTGCCTAACAGCATTATGTCGTATTCGATATATGCGATAACCAAAAGACATGTGAGTAAAGAAAGCATCATGTTTGTAAGAATAAAACTGAAAACTTTATTAGTGATCCGTTGCTCTTTATTGAGTAATTTTAACTCGACGCTACTGGCTGAAAAGAGTGTTAAAATATCAAATTTGTAAATCATAAACAAGACAATAACTACTGCACTTGTAATATAGGTTGGCAAACCTAGTTTATCAAACAAATTCAATAATTCGGTGCTAGTCATCCCATTCAACCTTTCAAGTATCTAAATGATGTTATTATTTCAGATCAAAAGAACAATAAAGTCATATTAGTCAAAGGTTGAAATGTAATTTTAACAATTTTTTATCAGAAGATGTTGCTAACAATCTCTTATTAATGTGCTTGAGGATGTTATAACGATGGATATGTGGAATGAAGTTATTGTTTTCTGAGAATGAAATAGCATTGTAAAAAAGTAGCAACAATTCAGCAGATGAGAGCTGTGCTCTGACAATATCAGCGTACTTTTCTTTCTCTTTTGGATCTAGGATGGAGTTGTCAATCATTTTAAAAAGATGGTAAAGATTACGATAATAATGTCCTATATAATGTTCGTTCTTTTCGTACCAAAGTTTGTACTTACTTTTAATTTGTAAATGCCTATATTCAATTGTTATTTTCCCTAAGTCAAAGGATAATCTGGATCTTAAGACTGAATAAAGTTCTTTTATTACGTTTCTTCCTCTATAGGTGACTGAATATTGTGTTTTTTTACCTTCGTTCATGTCGAAATGTTCATCGTGTTCTATGAACTCCATCGAATTCACGATTTCATTATGTAATGAGATCCCATGAAATATTGCACTTTCAACCCTTTGTTTTTCTTGGGTCAGTCTGGTCAATTCCATTTCTGTTTGTTGCTTATTAAGTGATTCATTTGTTAACTCAAGTTCCTTCTTTTGTGTTGAAAAAGTTGCGATTAATAGAATGAATGATGCGAAGGTAAGAAGAGGGACACTAGATCCACCAAGCCAGTCTCCAGTTTGCCCTAACAGTTCTGGGGCTGAGATTCCATAAAACAATTTGATTAAGAATGGGTTTAATATTGCATATAGGGCAACAAGTGTAACAATGATTGTTAAAGAACCAACACGTTCTCCTTTTTTGTTGTAATTGAAAAAATAACTAGAAACTAATACAACAGTGATAATTACTATTAGGGTTAATTCCACTTGAAACGCCTCACTATTAAGATTTTCTTATACATATGAACCTAGACCTAGCCTTTTACAGTGCAACTACTTCGGCATTCTCTAGGAAAATCAAGGATAAGCCGATAATACAGAAACTCTTCAAAAAACAAATAATAGTTGCCTTCAAATCTTTATAAGAAGAATATACTGTAGGTACTTATACTCATATTCCCTTCTTAGTAAATTCCTAAACTTTCCATAAACGCTTGATAATCTATCATCTGGTATTTAATTTCCATTTGTTAGCCACTTTATATAGCCAGACCCACCTTTAGAACGCGCAACAGCATCAGCTTTCTCAGGAAAGATTAGGGACAAGCGATAATACGCAAACTCAATGTCCACCGGCTGGTCGTAAGAGATGGCCACATCACGTAGCATCTTCGTTGGCATGTATAGGTAAGCAGAAAAGTTCTTAGGCTGACATCCTGGTTAGTCATAAGATACCTAGTAATTTACGTCTGACCAGTCCACAAACTATAATACGACCAAGCGTGCTGCACTTGATTATCTCCTACTTGTGGACAAGCTTTTGGGCAATGAAGCTGCATGAGCTTAGGTAAAGGGAGAGTGTGGAAGATGAGCAGATTTCATAGAGCTCCAAGCAGATTTGGAACTGATATGAGAGCAAGAAAAAGGGATGAGGCGGTGTGCATTACCAGACCAATGACCGAGGAAGAACGAAAGAGGCTAGATTTAATACCAAAGCCTCGACCGAAAGAACGCATTATCGGCATGAGCATTACGACAGACAGGGCTATGAAACGTAAGAGTTATCTTGGATAAGCCCGACCATGACCGTCAAATAACTCCCGGATGTGATTATAAATCCTAACATTCATGTCCGGGAAAACGATAGCAACTTCACCTGGGGCTAGTACCAGTCGATCAGATGATTGCTCTATCACAAAAGGTATTTCGATAGCTTGTAGAGTCTCTTTCAAATAACCAACATCAGACCAAGGCACCGAATAGTAAAACGACTTTTCAATACGAAACACTCCTTTTTTCAATCATATCGCACTAGGGAGGGAATCGCATGAATTTCGTTGGCCGATACGTGACCAAGCAATGATTGAAGGAATGAAAAAACTCCTTATACAGCAATCGGACCGGAACTACTTTTTATTCGTGATGGGTATCAACACAGGATTGCGAATCTCTGATCTGTTGCCTTTGAAAGTACGAGATGTAAAAGGGAAAAGTCATCTGCTTATCAACGAGAAGAAGACGAAGAAACGAAAGAAGTTCAAACTGAATGCCGATTTGCGGGAAGAAATAACAAGGTACATTGCAGGAAAAGGACCAGATGAGTACCTATTTGCATCAACCAAGCGCCCGCAGCCAATTACTCGAGTGCGATCGTATCAAATCATCAATGGAACGGCTGCCATATTGGGGCTGACGGAGATTGGCTTCCACACAATGCGGAAGACGTTCGGGTACTTCTTCTATAAGCGGACAAGAGATATTGCTACCTTGCAGATGATCTTTAATCACAGTCATCCTCAAATCACCTTGCGGTACATCGGTATCAATCAGGACTTGATGGATGAAGCAGTAGACAACTTTAGCTTGTAGTTACACAAGCTCAATTTTGTTAAATAGGCGGTGAAATTTGTGAGAGGACACGGTTGCATTGAGCGGATCAAGTTGAGAGTGCGTGGTGACATAACAGGTGAGGTATTTTTTACCGAAACTGAAGCAGAGCTTGCTTTTGAAATAAAGGGATACAGATTTTTCTACCATAACGGCAGAATAACTGATGCACTTTGCGGAATGACGATCAGTGTTCCAAAAGCGTTTGACACAAAAGATGCATTTTGCGACAGAGTTGAACAGAGACTCATTCATTGCTTTGATGAATACTTGAACCGAGCAAAAAAACGGATTAAAGCTAATTGGAAACGGAGATCAATTTCTGCTTAACAGCCCAATCTTAAATTGATGGAGGCGGGACGATGAGGGAAGAACCAGATTATGAGAAAAATTGGGAAGAGTTTTGGAAAGATATCTGCACCAATCAGGACGGCTCCATTAATCTCGATCAGGTGAAGAGAGAGCTATCAGATTACCAAATGGTGATGAATACAGCATCCGAAGTATATTGCCACATCACCGGGGATGCGATTAGCAAGGTTAACACACGCGCGAGTGCGATTATTAGTGAAGCCGATGCCTATTACGAACGGATACATGAAGAGGCATTTCTAGAAAAATGTGTCGGACTTCATGAGTTGTTCCAAGAGATATTCGGTTTTGGGTTATCAGAGAGGTCGTATGACATCATTGCCGAGGCTATACCAGGAACCGTGATTTGGATGGGGGTTCCGTTGAAACGGGTGGTTCAGATCGCCAAGGACTTCTACGACGAACACAAATGGGCGCAGGATGACATTCCATATTGCTTTGTGACGGGACTTCATAACGAGGGGCTCATTTAACAAAATGCTCAGGGAGATAAGGAGGAAGGGAAATGATTAGAGAAAATGGATCGTCATTCTACCTCACTCTTGAGGAAAAGGAAAAATGGGCTATTCGTACTTTTCTCAGGAAGAATGGACAAGGCGAAGTAGCAGACGAACTTAGCATAATGGAAGATCGCTTGCATTATCAGCAACTTGAAGAACAACACGGTATCAAGCCGACATTAACATAGTGCTCATTAAAAAAATACCCAAACCAAAAGGCTTGGGTAGAAAATTCAAGGTGCCGCATCAGGGAAAGCAGCCAAACAAGCACCTGCCGAAAAAGTGGTGGCAGACTCAAGTATAAGAACTGATAAAGTAGGTGCTTCTGGGGCTATGGCTACAGCTACAAGAAGTAATGCTGCCCTAACAACAACTGTACAAACAATGAATTTCCCTACTTCCCGTGCATCTTCCTTGTAAGAATTCGCTAAATGATCCGCCAAATTGTTTGCTATAGCTTGGTGATCTGTGTCGAATTCATTCATAAGTTCATGTGTTTTTAGTAAGGCATTGGCCATCCAATGTTCTTGTTTAATTCCAAGATTCTCAATTGAGATTTTAAATTGATCCACCAGTATTCGCTGATCACGAGGTAAGTCCTCATACAATTTACGCATGGGCTCAATAGGGAAGGGGAAAGGGTTAGGAACATCATCGTTTAAAAACGGCTCGATTATTTTACTGGGATCGAAATTATTGGGATCAAACGGTAGGACTATTGGTAGAACTATTGGTAGTACTTTACGTACACAATCCTCTGGATGTCTTATACTACAGCTCATCTAAACACCTCCTAAGTATAGTATGAGATCATCTCATGCATTTAATTCTGATAAAGTACTGCCAAACTTGATAATGACTGTGTAGTAAGTAGTTAACTTAATGTGTACTTGGTATATTGACCATCATTAGAATGAAAAAACCCGGCAAAAAGCCGGGCGGTTGAAAACTACCTATTGTTTTCTGAAGTCGTCAGTAAGAATACCGGAGAACCCCCAATTTTCATCATCAATCTCTTCAATAACGATGTGAGTATATTCAGGTTTTTTGCCAAGAACGTTAACAAGAGTTTCAGTGAACTCTTTCACAATCTGAGCCTTTTGATCACGGGTTGCACCTTTTGTAATTTGAAGGTTGATATATGGCATTTGTCCACATCTCCAATCAGTTTCTTTTATAACGTAGACGGACAAGTTAACAAATAGTTTCAATCATATTAACAGATTGGGTGACACGGATTTTTTAACTTAATAGTTAGGAAGTGTCATATGGCAAGAAAATCATCTGCAATGGGCGCAAGTAAGTACGAGTTTAACCCAAGTCAGTTTGACGAAGATGTGTAGCAAAACGCGGTCAGATACGAAACCAACAAGGAAGAGATTAGGCAGAAAATTAATAGCATTCTAGCAAACGACCCAGCGAGGATGCCAGAAACGTTCTCGCTTTTCATTGAGGCGCTACAGGAAAAATTAGTTCTCGAAGTTGCGTTAAAACGCTAGGTAAGTATTCTTGTGGATGCAATAGAATTGCAACCAACACGCTTATTGTTATGGCTGCAATCCAAATAAAACTTTTGGATTCTCTTGATTTTAATTTTTGAGTGAAAAGCAGAGAAAATAACAAAATAGCAATATTTAAAATTAATGTTATTGGAATACTTACAATTCTACCAAGACCTGTATAAGGAAAGTAATCGAGCAATAAAAGTATGGTAGCTATACTCGGAATCATGGCTAAAAAGAAAGTTATTACTGGCTTCTTCATTTGGTGACCTCCTAATCTGGTTGTTTGCAGTTTCACTTAATTTTCGTACTGCGATTCCCATAATAAGGTATTCGTGAAGTGAATAAATCTATCCTGTCCGTTAGGGTAATTTGTCTTCAATCCAAACTATATTTTCATCGAATACTCGGAGTGCAAGTCTATACCAATAGCGAACTGCCAAGCTGCTATAAAAGTGGCTGCTTAACACAACGGTAAAAGTGAAAGGGTTGCTGAACTGAAGTGTTTGACCCCTATGCCCAAAAAGAAAGAGACTGCCTTTTGAGGCAGACCCTTTTGGGATTCTAAGCTTTGTGAAGAATTGGAATTAAGATTATGCCCCTACTGGCCCTACTATTGTAAGAACCAGATCAGCATATCCATTTGCCTTTATTACAACCTGATAAGTTTTGGATTGTGGAAATAAATACGGAGAAATATCAATTGTTTTCTCCTTTCCACTACCAGGATCGTAGTAGTCGTATCCACCTGGCCACTCTTCATTTAATGACTTTATTTCATTAATCACTGCTCCTTCGACAGAATACAATTTTACACTTGTGATACTCCCATAATACTCAGAATCATCGAAGCCAATACGCGTATCAAATAATCTTACGTACTCAAGATTCTTGCCTTGGCTATTCTCGTCTTATACCTTATGGCTTTATAACGAGCCTACACCGTGCGAGCGACTTTCATCGCACACGGCGTTCCATCAGCCGAATAAGAATACAAAGTTTTACAATGGGCAATTAGATTTTACTAATTCTCTTGTCCTTAGTGACCTAACTAAAGTTAGGATGTTTAAAAAATGGAAAGGCATGGAATAACAAACCACACGTTTTGTTGAATTGGAGGGGTTCTGAATGCAGACCTTCCGGCGATAAAAAATACCCTCGGGTTAATCCGAGGGCAGCTGATGGGAAAAACATTGAATTTCATACCGAGCCATTTCCATTCCTTATCTAGACTAGTCAATCTGTAATTGATCCCAGCCAAAAGTAACAGGATAGGAGCCGGTTGGATAGTTTCCAACCCTTTGCCACATGTAGAACACCACTGTTTTATTTTGGTTATCGATACCAATATCGATCGCATACCGATAACCCGGTACTTCCCAGCGTTTGACTTCCTGATTGTTGGAATCAAATGCGACGACAATCAATTTCAAATCGTTCGAGGAAGTAGTATACGGCCAATACGTATACTCTCCCAACCTAACTATTTGATTAACTAGGTTCGCCGAAAGCCCATCTACTTGAGGAATGACATTAGGTCTGGTAACCAATTCATAGCTATTCTCGACTTATTCCCTTCTCTTGAGGGTTTTCGTTCGAGCCTACGCCGTGCGGGCGACTTTCATCGCACACGGCGTTCCATCAGCGAATAAGAAGGATTGTTTTACAACGGGCAAATATAATGTTACGCCACTCAATTTCTACAGGCTGCTAACTAAAGTTATAACTTTCTGTGATTATGTTTACGGAGTTTAACAAAACAATCGATTTGATAAATAAGAAAATAAAAAAACACTCCTTGAATAATGAAGGAGTGTCCATGAAGTCCAAAATTAGTGTTGGAATTATACTTGGACATTCTCTTTTAAGAAAACGATCGTGGTATCTTAGAGGATGGTCATACTGGTGGGCGGGTAGGGCAACATAAACCGCAGTCATCATCCCAGCAACACGGGAAACAACGTCTAGCTCGTGATTGATATTGCCTATATGATTCATATTGCCCAGATGATTCATATGGTTGATAACTCACCAAGTGACCTTTTACTTTCTCGAATTTCTTAGAATTAGATTTCTTCTTTTTCATGAGGTACTTCCTCCTTTAAAACGATCTAAGATAACTTATTAATAAAATTTACCTCTTGACTGGACGAGTGCTTGCAAGTGACAAAAATGGACATAAAAACTGCAGGCGCAGTGGGGTAGGATGTTCTTTACAAAACATTACCTATGTAAAGCAGGAAAAATGCCAAGTGACAAAAAAGGTAAGGAAATGCGATCACGGTTAAATGTGTGAAATATCTTGGAAGGGATGGATTTAAAAATGGAGATAATAAAGTGGTTAGAAAATTATTACTCATCCAATTGCGATGGAGACTGGGAGCATAGTTATGGAATAAGGATCTCTACTCTTGATAATCCAGGGTGGTATATAAAGGTCAATCTAAAGGATACACTCTTGGAGAATAGAAGACCTTTTGAGAATTACGTTGTAGAAAGAACCGAGAATGATTGGGTACGTTGCAGATTGAAAGATGGATACTTTGAGGCATTTGGTGGTCCGAAAAATCTCAATGAAATACTTGAGTTTTTTAAGCAATGGGCAGAAAGTTAATAAACTTTTGACTGGATAGTATTTACAAAAGAGAAATAAAGAAAACCTCTAGGTTGCCCTAGAGGTTCGTCGATGGAAATTTAGATATTCTATTCAATAATCTTGATTACCCATTTACCTGAAGCTATACCACCTTTACCGTCGTTAGCGGTAACTGTAATAGTTGTTATGTCTCCGATATTTGGTTTTGGGTTTTGGGGAAAAGTCGCAAGTGCATAAGTGGGAAAAACGGAAATTGTATACCTAGGATCATCCGATACAAATGTATAGGTAAGCGTGTCTCCGTTTGGGTCAAGGAACTCCCCACTTGTCAAGCTAATTGCAATCCCTCCCGCATTAGCAGGACCCTCCGTCCTGAATAAGATTCCATTTACATCAGGATAAGTTACAGGTGGTTTATTCAAGCTATTCTCGACTTATTCCCTTCCATTGAGGGTTTTCATTCGAGCCTACACCGTGCAGGCGACTTTCATCGCATACGGCGTTCCATCAACGGATAAGAAAGTTTTTACAATGGGCAACTTAATCTTACAACTCATATTTCTCAATTTATAGTGTTTGTTTCCGACAAAAATTGACTTATCTGAAGGAAAAGAGTTGTAGTTCTACTAGAAACTGAGATTACAGTAATTAACACAATATTTCTTTTGTAGAGCTGAGAGAAATAAAAATAACCACGTTCTAAAATAGAAATCGTGGTTAAAGGTAATCAATTGCTCTTGGCTCTCCAACAAAGATAAACAAAAGCGAAACAAACAATTGCTCCAATCAAAGCTAGGTCTGTAATTTTAGATGATAAGTGGATTTCAGGCACCCTGGCCGTTAGGCCACTAACTGACGTCTAAATTCACTAGGCGTCAGTTTTTTTAATTTCAGTTGAAGACGTTCTTCGTTGTAAAAATGGATATATTCCTCAATTCTTCTT